>NZ_LSRF01000007.1:0-158636 GCF_001575195.1 Tsukamurella pseudospumae | reverse complement strand
ACCGGGCGCAGGCCACGGTCCCGGATCTGCCGGGTCAGCGACGAATACGACTGCTTGAACCGCATCTCGACGAGTTCGTCGAACAGGGTCTGCGCCCACAGATGCGGGTCCTCGAGCAAGCGGCTGGTGACGTACTCGGCGAACGGCTCGAACGGGTCCTCGTCCCGGTGGCGGACACCCGGCTCGGTGACCCCGTTGAGATAGTTGCGGACGGTCTTACGGTCCCGTCCCAGATGACGGGCGATCGCTGAGATCGTCCACCCCTGCTTGCGCAGAGCATGTGCTTCCACGGTCTCTCCTTGTGTGAGCATGAACGAGCGGGGCCTCCCTCGAAGGGCTGGTGCGTGGTCAGAGACCACCAGCATCACGGGGAGGCCCCGCCCATTACTTGGCGGGTGCACACAAGTGGGGAGATTCAGTTAGCAGAACTGGGGAGAATCAACGAGCGCAGTCAGCGTACTGGTTGGTGCGTGTCGACGGCGATTCCTGTCAGATCGGCATGACGATGTTGGAGACGAAGAGCCGCCGGACCATGTCGACGAAGTCGGACCAGTAGCCGGTGACCAGGGCGAGTCCGACGACGATCATGAGCACGCCGCCGGCGACCTGGATGCGTCGGCTGTTGCGGCGAAGCCATCCGACGGCCCGCACCGCGGCGGTCGATCCGACGGCGAGTGCGATGAACGGCAGGCCCAGGCCTACGCAGTAGGCCACCACCAGCGCGGCACCGCGTGCCGGTGCAGCGTTGGTGCCCACAATGATCGACATGATCCCCGCCAGGGTGGGACCGATACAGGGAGTCCAGCCGAGCGCGAACACCCCGCCCAGCAGCGGGGCACCGGCAAGCGTGGTCCAGGGTCGTGGCGCAAAACGCACCTCGCGGGCAAGTGCCGGGACCAATCCGATGAACGCCAAGCCCATGATGATGGTGATTCCCCCACCTATCCGCATCAGCGTCTCTGCATTGAGCCGAATCGTCGCCGCCAGACCAAACACCGACATCGTCATCAAGAGGAAGGCCGCTGTGAACCCGCCGACGAACAACGCGGCTGCGCCGAGCACTCTCCACCGACCGGACCGGTCTACCGCCTTTCCGCTGCCGCCGAGCTCTGCGATCGACGTCGCTGGAGCCTCGGCGCCGACCAGCCCCGCGAGGTACGACAAGTAGCCGGGAACAAGGGGCACGATGCACGGCGAGGCGAAGGACACCAACCCGGCGAGCAGGCATGCCCCGATCGCCAGGATCAGCGGACCTGACACGGCGGCGTCGGCAAAGGCTTGTCCCATCAGCCCTCCCCGGCGACGCGGTCCACGGCATCGGTGAGGGTCTTCTCGTCGATCGTCGTCAGGTATGCCGCGGCCACGCGATGCTGCCGATCAAGGACGAAGGTCATCGGCACTACTGTGGTCGGATACTGCTCACCGAGCGCTAGCAGCGTCTTGCCAGGGGGATCGTAGATCGACGGATAGGTCAGCCCGTGGGAGCGGATGAAGTCCCGCGCCGCATCGTCGCCGGCGGTTTCACGAACGTCGATACCGAGAAACTGCACACCCTTGGACTTGCGCGCCGTGTACACCTTTTCCAGAGCAGGAGCCTCGAGACGACAGGGGGCGCACCAGGAGCCCCAGACGTTGATCACCACGACCTTTCCGGCGTAGTCCGACAGTCGCAGCGTGGCCCCGGGATCAGTGACACTACGTCCGGACAGCTCACCGACGACGCTGCGCCGCTCGGGCGGGTAGAAGTGCCTGGCCTTGCCATCCGGAGCGATGATCCCGCCATCACGTGCCCGGTCGCTGAGCTGAACGCACCCGCCGAGCAGCATCGCGACCACAAGCACCGCGATCACACCGGCGCACCGGCGCAGACTCGAGCTGCCGCTCGGGGGACAGTCATCATCGCCCAGCGATGCCCGTGTGGACTGTCGTCGCATCCTCACCCCTTCTCGGCGGCTAACGAACCAGCCACCAACTACTAAGTAGCATAGTAGTTGGTGGCTGGTCGGTCGCACTCGCCATCGGGGGCAGCCGCGGAGACGTCGGTCGCGTCAGGTGTACTTGAGGGTGGTCATCATGCCCATCTCCATGTGATAGATGTTGTGGCAGTGCAGGGCCCAGGTTCCGGGGTTGTCCGCGTCGAGGTCGACCTCGACCGAGCCCATGGGCTTGATGAGCACCGTGTCCTTGCGCAGTCCGCCACTGCCGGGGAGGCCCCAGGTGTGGCCGTGGATATGCATGGGGTGAAGCATCATCGTTTCGTTGGTGATCTGCATCCGCAGTCGCTGGCCCTTGCTGACGCGCAGAGGCGTGTCTTCGCCGTGCTTCTTGCCGTTAATGCCCCAGGCGTACGGGTCCATCTGGCCGTTGAGCGCGACCTTGATCGTGGAGTCGGGCTGGGCGTCAGGAAGGCGCGCGGAGTCCGCGGCGGCGAGTTCGGTGGCGCCGAGCAGGACCGCGCCGTCCAGTTCCGCGGGGCGAATGTCGGCGGCGGGTGCGGCGCCAGAGCCTGTGCGCAGGACTGCCAGAGCCTGGCCCTTCTTGCCCTCAGCCGCGGCGACTAGCGGAAACGCGCCGTCGCCTGCGGTGACGGTCACGTCGTAGCGTTCCCCCATAGCGACGAAGAGCGCGCGGGCCTGCATGTCGTTGACCCTGTGTCCGTCGGTGTGGGTGACGGTCATCGTGTGACCGCCGAGGGCAACGCGGAAGACGGTGTCGGAGCCGGCGTTGATGATCCGCAGGCGGATGCGTTGTCCGGGCTTGGCGCGGAACTCGGTCGGCGCCGCAGGGATCCGGCCGTTGATGAGGTAGTGCGGGTAGACCACGTCACCAGCATCGCCCAGCGGAGAGCTTCCCATGCCAGGCATCGAGGAGTGGTCCATGCCACCCATCCCGCCCATCCCGGTCTGCAAAGGTCCGGTCTTGGCCTGGAAGTCGGCAAGGATCTGGTCAGGGTTCTTGCCGATGCCGTCGGTCCAGTCATCGAGGACGACGATCCACTCCGCGTCGAAGGCGCCTCGCTCATTGGGGTCGTCGATGATGATCGGAGCGTAGAGGGCACGGTCGAGCTGGGCACCGACGTGGGGATGGAAGTAGTGGGTACCGGCGTCCGGGGCGGTGAACTCGTAGACGAATCGCCCCCCGGGGCGCACAGCATCCTGGGTGACGCCGGGAACGCCGTCAGCTTCGTTACGCAGGCGGATGCCATGCCAGTGGATGGTGGTGTCGGCGGGAAGCTTGTTGTCGAGGGTGACGCGGAGGAAGTCTCCGGCGTTGGCGCGCAGGACCTTGCCGGGGAGGGCGTCGTCGTAGGCCCAGGTACGGGCGGTGATACCGCCGAGGTCTACGGTGGTCTCGCGCGCGGTGAGGGTCGTCTCAACGACCTTCTGTCCGGCCTGGGGTGTGGCCTGTAGTGGCGGTCCTTGCAGCGCACGAGAGGCACCACTCGGCGTGCTGGCGGTCTTGTCGCCACATGCGGCGAGCGCGCCGACGCTGAGCGCGGCGAGACCGCCGAAGAGGGCTGTTCGTCTGGTCACCGGTGTCATGAATTGGTTCCTTGGTTTGACGTCGAGGAAGTCGGGGGCGGCCCTGCTTAGGGGGCAGCGGGGCTGACTGTCGGGCTGCCGTCGCCCATCCCTGGCATACCCGACATACCCGGCATGCTTGTGTGAGGTGTCGGCGATGAAGTCGGGGAGCTGCTCATCGAGTGGCCTGCGGGCATCGACGGTTGGGTTGAGGTGGGGGTAGTGCTGGTGTCGTCGTTCATGTTCATCGTGGACATGTCGTCGCCGCAGGCGGTGACGGCGAGGGCAATAGTGGCGGTGACGGCGGCGGTGGTGATCAGTCGTTTCGGGTTCATCGGTTCGTCTTTCTGGCAGGGATTCTCTGTGGGGTTCGTTGAAGGGGCGGTCGGGGTAGTGGGCTCGAGGCTGTACCGGGTTCCGGTGGTGGGTGTTCTCGCTTGGTGTTGCGGCGTTTGTAGACCGGCAGGGTCAGGGTGAACTGGGCGCCTTGTCCGGGCCCGCGGCTGGTGGCGGTGAGGGATCCGTCGTGGGCCTCGGCGAGCGCGCGGGCGATAGTCAGGCCGATACCGCTGCCGCCGGCGTCGCGGCTGCGAGAGGTGTCAGTGCGGTAGAAGCGGTCGAAGATGTGTGGGAGGTGTTCGCTGGCGATGCCTTCGCCTGTGTCCTCGACGATGATGTCGATGAGGTTGTGGTCGCGGCGGCGGCTACTGACCGTGACGCTGCCTCCCGGTGGGGTGTGTCGGCGTGCGTTGCTGAGCAGGTTCGCGAGGGTCTGGCCGATGCGGGCACGGTCGGCGTCGACGAGGTCGGTGGTGGTGGGCCCGAGGCCGAGGTGGATACCTACAGCGTCGTAGCCGGGTTGCGCCTCACGGACCGCGGCGGTGGTGATGTCGTTGACCGCGGTCGGCTCTGCTTCGACGCGTAGTTGTCGTTCGCCGGCGCGGGAGACAGCATCGATGTCGTCAGCGAGTCGCTTGAGGCGACCGGTGGCGCTGCGGATGACGCCGTACATTTGCACGCCTGGTGTGCGGATGCCGTCCTCGGCGGCTTCGATTTGGGCGGTGATGGTGGTGATCGGCGTCCGAAGTTCATGGGCGAGGTCGGAGAGCATCTGCTGGCGGATCTCTTCGGTGGTATCGATCTGCTCGGCGAGTCGGTTCACGCTGCGGGTCAGGTCGCTGAATTCGCGGCCCAAGCGGCTGGGCGGGACGCGAATCGCGTGGTTGCCGGCGGCGATGTTCGCCGTCGAGGTCACCACGGCGCCGATGGAGCGTCGGACGCGGCGGGTGATCAGCCAACTGACGACGAGTGCGAGGACCATGGAGCTCAATAGGGCGACCGAGACGGATACCACCAGTGAGGAGGCGAACGCCTCCTCGACGTGTTTGGCTTGGGGTGAGGCGGTCGGCAGGCCGGCGTGGGCCATGTGGGTGTGGAACAGGTGCGGTGCGACAGTCCACGCCACCAGCGCGGAGGCCCCAGCGCCAGCGGCGATGACGATGGTCTGGGCGATGAACAGCCTGGTGGTGAACCCCGAACGTGGGCGACGGGTGCGCCGTGCGTCGGATCGGGGCGCGCTCATTGCTTCGACCGGCCGTCACCCATTCGGTAACCGATGCCGCGGATGGTGCGGATGTAGCGCCGTTCGGTGGTGGTGTCGCCGAGCTTGCGACGCAGGCTGGCGATGTGGACGTCGACGACGTGTGCATCGCCGACCCAGGTCGGTCCCCAGAGTTCGGCGAGCAGTTGGTCGCGGCTGAACACCATGCCCGGGCGGCGCGAGAGGACGTCGAGAAGGTCGAACTCGGTGCGGGTGAGAGCCGCGGGTCTACCGGCGACGCTCACCTCCCGACCGCTCGGGTCGATTAGCAGATCCCCGATGCGGCGCTCCGCGCCCTGTGCCACGGCGGGCCCGTTGACGGTTCCGGCGCGGGGGCGGCGCAGCATTGCTTCGATTCGGGCGATCAGCTCCCGCGGGCTGAACGGTTTGGTCAGGTAGTCGTCCGCCCCGACCGACAGGCCGACCAGGGTGTCGACTTCGTCGGCGCGGGCGGTGACCATGACAACGTAGGCGTCCGAGAAGGTGCGCAGTTGCCGGCACACTTCGACACCGTCGAGCGAGGGCAGCCCGAGGTCGAGGACGACGACATCCGGTGGAGTTCGGTGCGCGGCGGCGACTGCGGCCGCTCCATCGCCGGTGATCTCGACATCGAAACCACTGCGCTGAAGGTAGTCGGCGATGACCTCGGCGAGGTCCGGCTCGTCCTCGACAACCATCGCGCGCAGGCCCAGCTTCGGCCGCGGTTCGGTCACCGCCGTCGGCTTGGGCTCGGCAACAATCGCATCCATGCCTCCCATCGTGGCCTGACCGTATGCCCAGGATCGACCCGGGGCGCGGTTCTTGAGCAAATCTTGATCTTGAGCACACATAACGGCCTGGTTAGGGCACGCACAGTCGAGGGCGATCAGATACCCCTCACCGGACTGATCACCGGTGGCACGTCTTCACCCGGCGGGCCACGGGCACGCCATCTGCCGACTCACGCTGACCGTCCTGGTCCTGCAAGACCGTCGCGGCGGGTGGCGTGCCACACACCTGTGCCGCCCTTTTCCGCTTCCGAAAGGACCCCAGCACGTGAGCACCGAAGTGACCACGGTTCCTGATTCTCGCCCCCCACTGTCATTGCTGCACCCGCCGTTGCCCGCCCGGTCACTCGTCGACATCGGACCTGTCTCGGAGCGCCCGGCGGCCCTGGTCGGCAACACTCCGGTGATGCGGATCGCCGAACCGTTCGCGCCGGCCGGGCACGGGTTCTGGGCCAAACTCGAGGGGTTCAATCCCGGAGGAATGAAGGACCGGCCGGCCCTACATATGATCGAACGCGCGAAGGCGCGGGGGGATCTCTCCCCGGGCGCACGGATCGTGGAGTCGACCAGCGGGACTCTCGGGCTGGGGCTGGCTTTGGCGGGCATCGTGCACGGTCATCCGGTGACGCTGGTGACCGACCCTGGGCTGGAGCCGATCCTGACCCAGATGCTCGCCGCGTACGGCGCCGAGGTCGACTTGGTGACCGAACCTCATCCGACCGGAGGTTGGCAGCAAGCGCGCCGAGACCGAGTCTGTGAGCACCTGGCTTCGGACCCGACTGCCTGGTGCCCGGATCAGTACACCAACCCGGATAACGTCAGCGCGTACCAGCCGCTGGCACTCGAGCTATTGACCCAACTCGGGCACATCGACGTACTGGTCTGTTCGGTCGGCACCGGTGGACATTCAGCTGGGGTCAGCCGCACCCTGAGGCAGTTCCTGCCAGACCTACAGCTCATCGGGGTCGACACCGTCGGGTCGACGATCTTCGGGCAGCCCGCGCGCAAGCGGCTCATGCGAGGCCTGGGCTCGAGCATATACCCGGAGAACGTCGACTACTCGGCGTTCTCCGAGGTGCACTGGGTGGCGCCCGCGGAATCGGTGTGGGCGTGCCGGACTCTTGCCGCGACGCACTATGCCACCGGCGGCTGGAGCGTCGGTGCCGTCGCCCAAGTGGCCGGATGGATCGCCGGCACTCGCTCGCCTGACACGGTCGTCGCCGCGATCTTCCCCGACGGCCCCCAGCGCTATTACGGAACGGTCTACAGCGACGAGTTCTGCAACGCCAACGACATCAATCCGACCGTGGCGCCGCCGTCGGCGCCGATCACCATCTCCGACCCGACCTCCACTGTCGTGCACCGCTGGTCCCGCACCACCGCTGTCTGCAACCCGCTGACCATCGTATGAGGGGGCCGCTCGCCACGTTCCGAACGTTCGACCGGCCCAGCCAGGTGTTGATGGTCAATCAGTTCACCATCAACCTGGGCTTCTACATGCTCATGCCCTACCTCGCCGGGTACCTCGCAGGCCCCGTCGGGCTCGCAGGCTGGGCCATCGGGCTCGTCATGGGGATTCGCAACTTCTCCCAGCAGGGCATGTTCCTCATCGGCGGCACCCTCGCCGACCGTCTGGGGTTCAAGCCCCTTATCGTCGCTGGGTGTCTACTGCGGACCATCGGATTCGCCTTGCTGGCGACGGTGGACTCGCTACCCGCACTACTCATCGCATCCGCAGCTACTGGGTTCGCCGGGGCGTTGTTCAACCCAGCCGTGCGCGCGTACCTCGCCGCCGACGCCGGCGACCGGCGGATCGAGGCATTCGCCATCTTCAACATCTTCTACCAGGGCGGCATCCTCATCGGCCCGCTGGTCGGGGTGGCACTGATGGCCTTCGACTTCCAGGCGACATCGGCGGTCGCCGCCGGAGTGTTCGGCGTGCTGACCATCGCACAGATCCTCGCGCTGCCGCGCGACCGACGCGATCGCACGGACCTAGCCGGCCCACGGCAGTCGGTCCTCGCTGACTGGCGGATTGTGGCCGGCAACCGCCCGTTCGTCCTGTTCTCCTGCGCGATGATCGGCTCGTACGTGCTCTCCTTCCAGGTCTATCTCGCGCTGCCACTGCACGCGGCGTCGATCACAGGCAGCGAGCAGGCCTCGTCGTACCTGGTCGCAGCCGTGTTCGTGGTCACCGGTGTGATTGCCGTGGCCGGGCAGCTGCGGATCACCGCGCTGTTCCGCAGCAGGTTCGGGCCCACCCGTAGCCTTGGCATCGGGATGGCGCTGATGACAGCTGCGTTCGTGCCGCTCGTAGCCGTGCCGACCACGGCGCTGGCCGGGCAGGCCGCCGCGATCGCGGCGCTGTTGCTGGCGGCAGCGGGCCTGGCGATAGCCACGGCGACCGTCTTCCCCTTCGAGATGGACACCGTCGTCAGCCTCTCCGGCAATCGACTCGTCGCTACCCACTACGGGCTCTACAACACGGTGGTCGGCGTGGGGATCCTGGCCGGCAACCTCGGCACCGGGGCGCTCATGTCATTGGGGAACCGGCTCGGGTTCCCGGCGCTGATCTGGCTCGTGCTCATCATCGTCGGTTCCGGCGCGGCACTCGCGCTGCGGGCGCTCTATCGAGCCGGCGCGCTGAGTGGGCCCGAGGCCGCGGCCCGCGAGGCGGACGTGGCCGTTGAGGCGGGAAGGGATCGTCGGTGACCTGCTGTCCAGCGTCTGTGCTGCGGTGTTCCGCTACCCAGGGCCCCGACCCTCCGCGGTGGAGGGCTGGGGCCGGGGCGGCGTTAGCTGGCGACGCTGGTGAAGCCACGCAGCCGCAGGCTGTTGCCGACGACGAAGACGCTGGAGAAGGCCATCGCGGCGCCGGCCAGCATCGGGTTGAGCATGCCCGCCGCAGCGACCGGTATCGCAGCGGTGTTGTAGGCGAATGCCCAGAACAGGTTCGTCTTGATCGTGCTCAGCGTTTTGCGAGAGAGCCTGATCGCGTCAACGGCGCTGCGCAGGTCTCCGCGTACCAGGGTGATGTCGGAGGCTTCGATCGCGACGTCGGTGCCAGTTCCCATTGCCAGGCCCAGGTCGGCCTGGGCCAGCGCGGGTGCGTCGTTGACGCCGTCGCCGACCATGGCGACGACCTTGCCCTGATCCTGCAGGCGCTTGACCACCGACACCTTGTCCTGCGGCATCACCTCGGAGATGACCTCGTCGATGCCGACTTCGGCCGCGATTCGTTGTGCGACGGCGGCGTTGTCACCGGTGAGCAGCACCGGCTTCAGTCCCAGGGCCCGCAGTTCGCTGATCGCCTGGGCGCTGGTCGGCTTGACCGCGTCAGCGACAACGAGGATGCCCGTCGCCTGGCCGTCCCACCCGACCGCCACGACGGTCTTGCCGTCCGCTTCGGCGTCCCGTTTCACGGCCGCCGTCCGAGGGGAGAGTTCGAGTGCCCAGTCGGCCAGGAAACTCTCGCGGCCCACGATCACGGCATGCCCGTCGACCACGCCCTGCACCCCTTGCCCTTCGACGTTGGCGAAACCTTCCGGTGTGGGCAGTTCTCCGCCACTGTCGCGAGCCGCGGCGGCAATGGCCTGGGCGATCGGATGCTCGGAGGCGTTCTCCAGCGCGCCGGCTAGCCGTAGCAGTTCGTCAGAGTCGGTGCCGTCCTCTGCAATCACCTCGGCCAGCGTCATCTTGCCGGTCGTGACCGTTCCGGTCTTGTCGAGCACGATGGTGTCGACTTTGCGGGTGGACTCGAGCACTTCCGGGCCCTTGATCAGTACACCCATCTGGGCTCCACGACCCGTTCCCACGAGAAGCGCTGTCGGCGTGGCCAGTCCGAGTGCACACGGGCAGGCGATCACGAGCACGGCGACCGCGGCAGTGAACGCGGCCGCGACGGGGAAGCCAGCACCGAGCCACGCGCCGAGGGTGGCGAACGCGATCGCGATGACGATCGGCACGAACACACCCGAGATCCGGTCCGCGAGCCGTTGCACCTCGGCCTTCCCCGTCTGCGCGTCCTCGACGAGCTTGGCCATCTGCGCGAGCTGCGTATCCGCTCCGACCCGGGTGGCGCGCACCTCAAGCCGTCCTCCGGAATTGACCGTCGCTCCGGTCACCGTGTCCCCAACGGAGACCTCGACCGGGACGGACTCGCCGGTCAGCATCGACGCATCGATGGCCGAGGATCCGGACGTGACCACCCCGTCGGTGGCGACCTTCTCCCCCGGTCGGACCACGAAGGTGTCGCCGACGGCCAGCTCGGCGACCGGGATCCGAACCTCCGCGCCGTCACGCAGCACTGCCACGTCCTTGACGCCGAGCTCGAGGAGCGCGCGCAATGCTGCTCCGGCCTGCCGCTTGGACCTCTTCTCGAAGTAGCGGCCGGCGAGCACGAACACCGTGACCCCTGCGCCGACCTCGAGGTAGATGTTGCCTGCTCCGTCCGACGGAGCGATCGAGAACTCGAACCCGTGTGTCATCCCGGGCGTGCCGGCGGTGCCGAGGAACAACGCGTACAGCGACCACAGGAACGCTGTTAGGGTGCCCATCGAGATGAGGGTGTCCATGGTGGCGGTTCCGTGTTTGAGGTTCATCCACGCCGCCCGATGGAACGGATAGGCACCCCAGACGATCACTGGCGCAGCGAGCGTGAGCGATGCCCACTGCCAATAGGTGAACTGTAGGGCCGGTGCCATCGCCATCGCGACTACCGGCACCGCCAGCACAGCCGAGCCGATCAGCCGCTGCCTCAGGGACGTCAGCTCCGGGTCCATGTCCTCGCCGGCAACCCCAGCACCAGGTCCTCCAGCCCCCGGCGTCGAGGACCGCGGGAGAGTCGCCGAGTAGCCGGTCTTTGCCACCTCGTCGATCAGCGCCTGCGCATCGAAACCCTCGGGGACGTGCACCTTCGCCTTCTCCGTGGCGTAGTTCACCGTGGCCTCGACCCCATCGAGCCCGTTGAGTTTGCGCTCGATCCGGTTCGCGCACGAGGCGCACGTCATCCCGCCGATGTCCAGCTCGACACTACGGCCGCCCGACGGCGCTGACACACTCATCATTTTCCTCGATCCGTACTTGCGGTCTATCGCCAGGCCTGTGGCCCGCGCTGCTTCATTGCGTCACTGCTGGTGGCCGCCACCGTGCGGGGCGCCCGGTTCACTCGCCGGCACGGCGGGCGATCCACCGGGGGCACGGTGCTCCCACCGCGCGACCGCCGAGTCGGGTACTGCCACCCCACCGATCACATACGCGCTGGCGAAGACACCGGTCACCGCAACCACGTAGACGATCAGCCTGCGCATGGCACTCATGGATTGCGCACTGCCGAGTAGCCAGCCTCTTCCACCGCGGCGAGAACCCGCTCGTCGGTCACCTGCTGCGCTCCCGTGACACGCAGCCGACCCGTCTGCGCGCTGACCTCGATGGACTCGACACCGGGGATAAGGCTGACCTCCTCACGGATGGACATTTCGCAGTGGCCGCAGGTCATGCCTGTCACCTGGTATTCGCTGGTCGTCATCGCCTTCTCCTACCCAGTTCAGATACCCCCTGTGGGTATCTCCAAATCATGCTTAACATACCCCAGGCGGGTATGTCTAGGCCCTCCTGTCGCGGCGAGTGCGCCGGAGCGGTGGTCGCGCGGCCGATCCCGAGCAACCCTTGCGGTCAATACCCCGCCGGGGTATATATTCGGGGTACCCGGCTGGGGTACCCGTTCAGGTGAATGTGAGACGGTCGGGGGGCCTGAGATGAAGGAGTTCGACGATGACCGACAATGCACACCGACAGTCTTGCTGTGGGCACACCGGCCCCGGCGAGCAGTCGCTCGAGCTGACCCGCAGCGCCCGGCAGGCGGGCACAGGCGGTACCGACACGGCGGAGTGCCCCGTCATGACCGGCACGGTGGTGGACAAGTCTGCCGCTGTCAGCAAGGGCCTCTACCGCGACTTCGAGGGCACGCGGTACTACCTGTGCTGCGCCGGGTGCGGGCCTCGGTTCGACGCCGACCCACACAAGTACGTTACGGCGGCCTCGGCGTGAGCACCGATATCCCCGCGGTTGCGGTCGAGCGGGCCGAGTGCTGTGCGGCGCAGCACGGGTATTTGACCGATAAGTCGCGCTATCTGATGCGGGCGAAGCGGATCGAGGGACAGGTGCGTGGCATTGAGCGGATGATCGATGAGGACCAGTATTGCATCGACATCCTGACCCAGATCAGTGCCGCGACGAGCGCCCTGCAAGGGCTCGCCTTGGCGTTGCTGGATGACCACATGCGGCACTGCGTCGTCCAGGCCGCCCGCTCAGACCAGCAGGAACTCGACACCAAGCTGAACGAAGCGACTGCCGCGATCACCCGTCTCGTCCGATCATGAGTCCACCCGGGGTGTCGTCCCGGTGGCTGTCGTTTCCGCGAAGGAGCACGTTATGGAGCACGGTTCGCATACCGATCACACAGGACACGCCGGTCACGGCGTTGGGCCCGAAGTGCCACAGGGGCTGCAGGTCGCCGCTCGAGGCTATCGCTTCGAACCGGCGATCCAGATCGTCGACGCCGGGACCGTGGAACTTCGCTTTGTGATCCTCGGGCCCGACGGCGAGCCGCTAGTCACCTTCGAGGAACGTCACGACAAGCAGTTGCACTTGATCGTTGTGAGCCGCGACACCAGCGTCTTTCACCACGTCCATCCGTCGATGGACAGTGCCGGGTCCTGGACTGTGCAGCTGGCGCTCACGCCGGGAGTGTGGCGGGTCTTGGCCGATTTCGTGCCGCAGGGCGCGCCGGACGGGCTCACGCTCGGTGCCGACCTGTTCGTGCCTGGCGGGTTCCATCCTCGGCCCTTGCCTGAGTTGAGAAGGGCCTGGACCGGCGGCGACTACACCGTCACGCTCGAGGGCGATCTCGTTGCCGCCCAAGCCGGGGAGCTGCAGGCCGTCGTCACCTGGAATGGCGTCCCGGTGACCGATCTGCAGCCCTATCTTGCTGCGTACGGCCACCTGGTGGCGTTGCGGGCCGGTGACCTCGCTTACCTGCATATCCATCCCGAGGGGAGCCCGTCGGACCCGCAGACGCCTGCAGGTCCCCGGATCCGGTTCCACGCGGTCGCTCCCTCCGTGGGAACCTACCGGCTGTTCCTGGATTTCCGACATCAGGACACCGTCCGGACCGCGGACTTCACCCTCGTTGCCACCGGAGGCACCACCGGTGCAGTCACTGGCGGTGCGAGCGCGCACCACCATCAGTAGCGCTGATTCAGGCAGTACTAGGTTTTCCGGAGCCCGGGGTGGCGTGCGCTGCGGGCCCTGTTCGATCGACGTCGTCGCCAACTAGTTGGGAGCCATCGTGGGGCCTTTTTCTCATCGCGATTTCCGCCTGTTGTTCAGTGCGCAGATCGTTGCGCTGCTCGGCACCGGGCTAGCGACGGTCGCCCTCGGGCTGCTCGCCTACGACATCGCTGGCTCGTCCGCAGCGGTCGTCCTGGGAACGGCGCTGACGATCAAGATGGTTCTCTATGTCGTTATCGCACCGGTGGCGGCGGCGTACGTCGACCGGCTGCCGCGACGCGCGTTCCTGATTGCGCTGGACCTGTTCCGTGCGGCGATCGTGCTGGCGTTGCCGTTCGTCACTGAGGTCTGGCAGATCTACGTGCTCATCGGATCACTGCAGGCGGCGTCGGCCGCGTTCACGCCTACGTTCCAAGCCGTGATCCCCGACATCATCACCGACGAGCGCGAGTACACCACCGCGTTGTCGGCCTCGCAAGTTGCATACACGATGGAGAGTCTGGTCAGCCCGGTCGTGGCAGCGCTGGCGTTGCTGGTGATCGAGTTCAATGTGCTCTTCGTCGGTACCGCGATCGGGTTCGTCCTATCCGCGGTGCTGGTACTGCAAGCCAAGGTGCCCAACGCGAAACCCTCGGGTGCCGCGCGGCCAACGGACCGGATCTTCGCCGGCCTGCGGATCTTCACAAGTACCGCCAGCTTGCGGGGAGTCATCGCGGTCAACTTCGCCGTCGCCGCGGCCGGTTCGATTGTCGTGGTGAACACGGTCAACTACGTCCGTGACCGACTGAGCGGATCCGAGTCCGATGTCGCGTGGATGATGGCGGCGTCCGGCGGTGGAACCCTAGCTGTGGCACTGGCGGTACCTCGCCTGCTCGACCGGGTGACCGCTCGTGCCGTGATGCTCACCGGAGCCGGCCTGCTCACCGCCGCGGCTACCGCGGCGGTTGCCATGGCTGCGGTGGACCGGCCGAGCTGGGCGGTGACCGCAGTGATCTGGCTGGCCAGTGGTGCCGGCTCAGCGCTGGCGATCACCCCGACCGGAAAGGTGCTGCGGGCTGCTGTGGCGCCCGCGAACGTTGCTGCCGTGTTCGCGGCTCAGTTCTCGCTCTCGCACCTCGCTTGGCTCATCGCCTACCCGATCGCGGGTTGGGGGGCCACGCGATTCGGTCTCGTACCCGCCTGGGGGGTACTCGCGCTGATCGCCGGCGCCGGTGCGATCGCCGCGCCGCTGCTATGGCGGCGCGGCGTCGTGCCCGCTGGCACGCAGGTACCGGCCCCCGCGGAGGAAGATAGCGCGGTCCTACCCGATGAGGCATGGCGTCACGCTGCGGCTGCCGACGGGACCCTGACCGAGTGCCAGTGCACCTGCACACAAGCCGCGTAACGCCCAGGCGACGGTCCAGCCAACGATCTTCCAGCACCTTTGCCGGGATATCGCGGCCTCCTCATCTCAAGCAGGAAACCAATCCTGATAGACGCGAGCTGGCCGCCCCCGTCACCACTGTCCGGTGGGTGGATACTGACGCTATGGCGACAAGCGACGAGGCTGCGCAGTTCGTTTCAGGCAATGACCGGCTGGCTCAGATCCTGTCCGATCCGGAGCGCCGGACACGCGTGGACGCCATCACCTCAGAGATGGCCTTGATCGACCGTCAGTACCGCGCGGCTGTTCAGTTGCTCGACGGCGCGTTGGCCGCGACAAGCTCCATAGCCGGTCCCGCCGTCACCGCTGAGGTTCTCGATGAACTCCATCGGCACCTCACGGCCGCCGGCGCTCAGGGCATCGGCATCACGCTCACCTTCGCCGGTCACGAAATGACGGTGCCGCTCGAACGGCGTAGTGCCAACACCGAACGGTGAACCACGTCGCCGAACCTTAGACGGTCGGCGTGTCAGGGACGAAGCCGCTCGCTGCGGCGTCCGCGGCGCACAGGGTGCGGGCCCAGCTCCCGCGGTGCGAGGGAGCGCCCTCGGCGCCGCATTCTTCGCAGGTCCGCTCTGATCGCCGCTCGGCCGCGCGGATCAGGTCACCGAACCCGGGCCGGGTCCGGTCGGGCTCGAATTCGACGTAATAGCGCAGGCCGCCGAACTTCTCCTTGACCTGCACCAGCTGGTAGCTCGGATCGATCGCGCTCAGTTTCCGGTCCAGGTCGATGATGATCGGGTACCAGCCAGGCCTGATTTCGAGCATCGGGTACGCCCCGGGCAGGAAACGAGCTCGGATACTCGCCAGTGCGTCGGCGATGGGATCGTCGGCCATGCCCGCGAGCCTGCCAGCCGGCCACCCGCTCGACCAAGCCCGGTCCCACCCCGCCCTGCTACGCGGGCCAAGCGTTGCGGCGCAGTAGCCGCAGCCCGTTGAGGCCGACAATGATCGTCGAGCCCTCGTGACCGGCCACGCCGAGCGGCAGCGGTAACGTACCCACCAGATCCCAGACGACCAGGACCGCGATGAAGCTGGCGGCGATGGTGAGGTTGGCGACCACCACGCGGTGCGCACGCTGAGCGAAGGCGATGACGGCGGGAACCGCGGTGAGGTCCTCGCGCACGATGACGACGTCCGCTGCCTGCAGGGCGAGATCCGAACCGGCGCCGCCCATAGCGATTCCGACGTCCGCGGTAGCCAGTGCCGGGGCGTCGTTGACGCCGTCACCGACCATGGCCACCGCCCGCCCGCCGGTGCGCAGCTCGTCGATGGCAGCGGTCTTGCCGTCCGGGAGCAACCCGGCTCGGACGTCGGTGATGCCGACCCCGTCCGCGACCCGATGCGCGGCGCGCGGATTGTCCCCCGTAATGAGTGTGGTGCCGATTCCGGCGTTGCCCAGCGCAGTGACGGCGGCGCGGGCATCGGCTCGTTGAGTGTCGGTGAGCGCCAACACCCCGATGGGGGTTCCATCCCTGGTGACGACGACCGCTGTGTCGCCGCGGCTTTCGAGTTCTCCGACCAGGCCAGCCGCGTGGGGTGGCAGCACGGTGTCGCTGGTGTGCGGCGACAGTACCGCGATTCGGTGTCCGTCGACGGTGCCGCTGACGCCGCTACCGGGGTCGGCGACGAAGTCGGTGGCCGTGCGCACCTCGATCCCGCGCGCGTGCTGCGTCGACGATCGCCGCGGCGAGCGGGTATTCGCTGAGCTTCTCGACGGCGGCAGCCATCCCCACGAGCGCGTCAGCGTCGAGGTCTGGGCCGGGGGCGAAGGGTTCGGCGGCGGCGAGCGCAGGCCGACCGGAGGTGATGGTGCCGGTCTTGTCGAAAGCGACCGTGTCGATCGTGGACAGGTTCTCCATCACCACCGCGGACTTGACCAGCACGCCGCGGCGGCCGGCGTTGGCGATCGCCGCGAGCAGCGGCGGCATCGTCGCAAGGACCACCGCGCAGGGCGAGGCGACGATCATGAAGGTCATCGCCCGTAGCAGTGCGGACCGCAGTTCCGCGCCGAACAGGAGCGGGATCGCGAACACCGCGAGCGTGGAGATGACCATGCCGATGGAGTAGCGCTGCTCGACCTTTTCGATGAACAGCTGCGCGCGCGCCTTCGTCTGTGAGGCCTGCGTGACCATGGCGGCGATGCGGGCGACGACCGAATCCGCTGCGGGCCGATCCGCGTGGATGGTCAACGCTCCGGTGCCGTTGAGGGTGCCAGCGAAGACAGTGTCTCCCACGTGCTTGTCGACGGGCAGCGGTTCACCGGTGATCGTGGCCTGGTCGACCTCGCTCGCCCCGTCGATGACGGTGCCATCCGCGGCGATCCGCTCGCCGGGGCGGACGCGGATCATATCGCCGACCTCAAGGTCTGCCGCCGCGATCGTGCGTTCAGTTCCGTCCGCGTCGAGCAGGGTGGCACTGTCGGGGGCGAGATCGAGCAGCCCGCGGACGGAATCTTCGGTTCGCGCCGTCGCCCACGCCTCGAGTGCACCGGACGTAGCGAAGATGACGATCAGGAGCGCACCGTCGGTGATCTGTCCGATCGCGGCGGCGCCGATCGCGGCGACCACCATCAGCAGGTCGACGTCGAGGGTCTTCTCGCGCAACGCCTGCAGTCCAGCCAGCGCCGGCTCCCACCCGCCGGCGGCGTAACAGGCCAGATACAGCGCCCACCACGACCAGGCCGGCGCGCCGGCGAGCTGCGCGGCCAGACCGAGCAGGAACAGCCCGAGTGCCGCTGAAGCCCAACGAACTTCGGCGAGGTCGAACGGTCGGGTGCGAGGCGCCCCAACAGCGAGCACCTGTGCGCTCCGATCCGTAGCACCGGATCGGACAGTCGCCGCGTTCATCGCCGACCCCCTTCCTCGAGTCAGGTTCGTGCGGCACACCCACACAACATCAGCATATCTGAACATCTCTTCATATCAATGGTGGAGGGTATGATCCCGTCATGGGACATGGGATCGGCGACGAAGCCGCCGCAGTGCCGGGTCCGCTCGATGCCGCGACCGCCGAACGGGTCGCGACGACGCTGCAGGCGCTCGCCACGCCCAGCCGCCTGCGGATTCTCTCGCAGTTGCGGGGGCAGGCGATGGCGGTCGGTGATCTCGCGGCCGCCGTGGCGATGGAGCAGTCGGCGGTATCGCACCAGCTGCGGCTGCTCCGCAATCTCGGGCTGGTAACCGGTGTGCGGGAGGGCCGCAGCATCGTCTACAGCCTCTACGACAGCCACGTCGCTCAACTCCTCGACGAGGCGGTCTACCACAGCGAGCACCTCCGGATGGGCCTGGCCGATCGGCCGGCGACCGCCGCCGCTACCACCTAGCCGCCGGGAGGTCTGTCGCAAACTGAGCCGCTCGATGGGGCTGGCTTGCCGTCTCAAACACAGTGGTCCTCGAGGTACGCAGCGTCCTTACCCTTCGCCGCGGCTCCCTATCGCCAACTGCCGGGCTCGTATCCGGCGGCAGCCGCTCGTCCGTTCGCGTCCCCGTCAGACGGGCCAGCGGACGTGCTCGGTGTCGATCACGAACGGGTGCCGGTGCCGGTAAAGGCCGTCGCCCATGGCGACGGCGTCGACGAGATGCTCTGAAGCGGTCGCCGAAGCGAGGTGCTGGTGCTCGAGCTCGGCGGGGTCGCGTCGCGGCCATGCCCGCGCGGCGACCAGCAGTCCGACTACGGATAGTCCGGCGAGGACCGCGAACGCTGAGCCGAAACCGGCGGTGGAGCCTAGCCATCCGGCGATCGGGTAGGTGATCAGCCAGCACAGGTGCGAGAGCGAGAACTGCGCAGCGAAGACCGCTGCCCGGTCAGCGGGCACCGACGAGCGGCGCAGTACCTGCCCGACCGGCGTGAGGACCAGGCCCATCCCGACCCCAATCGCCGACCACACCACCACCGCCGCCGGCCACAGCAGCGCACCAGGCACCAGCACCATCGCTGTTGCCGCCGCGGCGGCAACGACCAGCACACCGCCACCGGTGAACATGACCGGACGCTCCGGCACCCGATCGAGCAGCCGCGGCAGCACCAGCGCCACGACCATGGTCCCGATCCCCGACGCTGCGAGCAGCCACGCCACCCCCACCTGCGA
This sequence comes from Tsukamurella pseudospumae, assembly GCF_001575195.1. NCBI lineage: Bacteria > Bacillati > Actinomycetota > Actinomycetes > Mycobacteriales > Tsukamurellaceae > Tsukamurella > Tsukamurella pseudospumae. The sequence goes on along the minus strand of NZ_LSRF01000007.1, from coordinate 139,945 downwards.
ACCACCAAGCCTGTCCCGCACCAGGTTCACGGTGCTGACCATCACGATCGCCCCGGCGCCCGCGACCGCCAGATCCAAACCCAAGACCCCACGCAACCGTGGGGTCGCCGCAAAGATCCACGCCCCCGCGAAAGTGCGGTCGAACACCCCACCCCGGGCACTGCTCACCGCATCCGGGATCGACGTCGAGACCACCAGCACCGCCGAGAGGACGAGCCCGACGACGGTGAACCCGAACAGCCAATGGAAGCTCATCACCACGAGCGCCACCGCCGCGAGAATCGGACTCAGGAGAGACTCCATCGTCGATGCCAGCTGCGAGGCGGACAGCGCCAGCGTGTACTGCGCGTCATTGGCGACGATGTCGGGAATCACGGCCTGAAAGGTGGGGGTGAACGCCGCCGAGGCCGACTGCAGCACCGCGATCAGCACGTAGATCTGACACACCTGATCAACCCACGGCAACGCCAGCACCACCGACGCCCGGATCAGATCCAGACTCACCAACAGCAGCCGCCGTGGCATCCGATCCACATACGCCGTCGCCAGTGGCGCGATCAGCACGTAGGCGAGCATCTTGATCGTCAACGCGGTCCCGAGCACGGCGGCGGCCCGCGGCCCCGCCAGGTCGTAGGCGAGCAGGCCGAGAGCGACGGTCGTCATCCCCGTCCCGAACAGGGCCACCACCTGCGCAGTGAACAAGTGCCGGTAGTCACGGTTCCCGTACAGCGACCGCGCCGACGAACCCGGCGACGGCGTTGGTCCAAGACCAGGTCGTGGCGCGCGCTGCTGCGACATGGGTTCTACCTCCGAGGTGGGCGGTACCGATCAGATATCATGTGCTTGTGTACGCACATGATGTCACATCGGAGATTGACCGGACACCCCCCGACGAGCAGATCGACGCCGCAGCCCTTGCGCTGAAGATGCTGTCCGTGCCCGCCCGGATGAAGATCCTGTGGGCGCTCAGTGCCGCTGGAGAGCTGGACGTCACCGCCCTGACCGAGCAGGTCGGTCAGGCCAGACCTGCAGTCTCCCAGCACTTGGCGAAGCTGCAGCTCGCCGGCCTGGTCGCACATCGGCGCGACGGGCGCCGGCTGCTGTACCGAGTTCGCGGCGGACACGTGCGGCGCCTGCTCATCGAGGCGCTCAACGCCGCCGAGCACCAGCTCCACGACCTCCCCGAGCACGACTGACTGAACTTCACAGTTTGGATCAGGTAGTGGCCGAATGGTATTCGCGCGCGCGGTTCGCACACCCACTTCGAGTCACGATCCGGCACCACCGCACAACCTCCGATGCTGTTACTGGCACGCTAGTACCAATGTCACGAAGATCAGATCGCAACCGCACCCCGCGCCACAAGCCCGAGCCTGCACCGCTGGATCACACACCGCTGATGACGGCATTGCGGCAGGTAGAGATCGCCGTCAACGGCTTCAACCGCGAGGCCGCACGGATCGAGACCGAGTACGGCATCGCGATCTATCCAGAGCGGGTGGGCAACATGCACACCGATCTGGCTCGCTACATCGAGGTCGCGATCGGCATCGTCGCACGCAAGCTGCCGGTCGCCGTGTACGGGGCGGACAGCCGGCGCTGGACAGGCCCCCAGTCCCCGCGGCAGGTGTTCGCCCTGTACGAGGCGGCCGGCGACAACACAGCCGACTACCTGACGCAGATGGCTCTCAACGCCGAGCGGATCAAGGCGAAGAAGGACGACCTCGACCGCAGCCTCAAGCAGAAGTGCCTACGGCCGAAGACGAACGGGAAACCGTGTCAGATGCGGCCGCTGTACCAGGCCGGGGTCGGCCACCAAGAAGGCTTCGGCTGCTGGCGTCACGCCACCGACGAGGAGAAGCTCGAGCTCGAAAGGTCGCGAATCATCATTGAGGTCAAGACCGGTTGCCCCGGGTGCAAGGCCGGACCCGGTGAGGCGTGCCTGATCCCCACCGAGGACGGCCTCACTCCCGCCCAGGCAGGCCTGACGATGGTCGACGGCGAGTGGCCCCGTGTGCGGGTTCTCGGTGGAGCCGAGATCCACGTCCCGCGGATCGAACTGATCCATCCTCGCGTCCTCGAGCCCGCCGAGTAGATCCGCCAAGGACGGCACGCGAACCCCAGGCCCAAAATCATGGGCGCACCCGGCAGCGGCGCCCCAAATCAACTCCGCCTAGCGTTCGGGACAGTGAGCCTGCCCCTATACCCCTATACGAGGAGTCCCATGACGGATGAACCGGATGTCCAGCAGCCGCCCGACGGCAACGATCCACCGTCGGAGACGGTGGTTGAGCTCGCGGACGGTATGCGCGGCCGGTGGGTGGTGGCATCGCAGGGATCAACGCACCTGTGGGACCTGGATGCGTTGACGTACACGCGTCGTCCCGGCCCCGCCAGCCCGTCTGGGGCGTTCGACTACGACGGCATCGCGCACCGGATCACGAGGGTGACCCGCTGGCCGCGTGTCGGTGATCAGTCGCTGGTCTGGTTCGACGATCCCGCGAGTCCCTTCGACACCGAGCAGTTCCGCCGCTCGTCGGTGATCGTGTCGATCACCCGCGCCCCAGAGCTGGCGGATGAAGAACCAGACGGTTCTGAAGTCGGTGACGCCGGCTGAGTCCGGTAGGTGTAGGCGGCAGTCAGCTGCGTCGTTCGATGAGGACGACGTCGCGCCAGCGGCCGTCGCGTTGGCCGATGCGTTCGCGGGTGCCGACGGTGCGGAATCCGCCGCGCCGGTGCAGGGCGAGGCTGGCGTGGTTCTCGGGGAAGATTCCGGTCTGGATGGTCCACACCCCGGCGGCGTCGGCGGAGACGATGAGGGCCTGCAGCAATGTTGCCCCGACACCGTGGCCGGTGTGGTCGGGGTGGACGTAGATGCTGTGCTCGATGACGCCGGCGTAGACGCAGCGCCCCGAGACGGGCGCCGCGGCGACCCACCCGGTGACCTGCCCGGTCGGGGTGAGAGCGACGAATCGGTGCTCGGGTAGGTGTCGTTGGTCGAAGTCCGTCCAGCTGGGTGCGGTGGTTTCGAAGGTGGCGTTGCCGGTGTCCATGCCGGCTTGGTAGATCGCGAGGACCTGTGGCCCGTGCTCGGGCCGCATCGCGACGATCGCCGGGGCCGCCGCCGATGCGGCGGGCCCGGGGGTGTCGTGGTCGGTGCTGGTCACCTGTTCAGGCTAAGGGCGCTGCGCTGGTGGTGCAGCTGGTGTTCGCGGACCCAGTTCTGGGCGGCGACCTGCACGGCGTCCCAGGGGGACCCGAGGGGCGGGGTGTAGGACAGGTCGAGCTCGGAGAGGGCGTCGACGGTCATTCCGTGGTGCAGGGCGGTGGCGTAGGTGTCGACGCGCTTGGAGATCTCGGCCGTGCGGTGCCCGATGAGCTGGGCGCCGAGCAGTGCGCCGGTGTTCTGGTCGCCGGTGATCCGGATGCTGATGGTGGTGGCGCCCGGGTAGTAGGCCTTGTGATCGTCCGGTGTGGAGGTCGTCGACACCGGTACCCAGCCGCGGGCGGCGGCGAGGGCTTCGGTGGCTTTGAGGCCGGTGCGGGCGGCGACGAGGTCGAAGATCTTCACGACTTGGGTGCCTAGGGAGCCGGTGTAGCGGGCGGTGCCGCCGAGGGCGTTCTCGCCGGCGACGCGGCCCTGCTTGTGCGCGGTGGTGCCGAGTGGGAGCCAGGTGATGCCGAGCTGGCGGTGGTGGGTGTGCACGGCGTCGCCGGCGGCGAAGACGTCGGGCAGGTTGGTGCGCATCTGCTCGTCGACGGCGATGGTGTTCTTGATGCCGAGATGCGCGCCGGCTGCGGCGGCGAGAGTGGTGTCGGGGCGCACGCCCACGACGACGAGCACGAGATCGGCGGTGAGGTGGTCGGTCTGGCCGTCGCTGCTGGTGGTGACGGTCAGGGCGCCGGTGTCGGTGCGGTCGACGGCGGTGACCAGGGTGTGGGTGCGGACGTCGACCCGGTTGCGGACCAGTTCGTCGTGGACGAGGGCGCCGAGTTCGGGTTCGACGGTGGGGAGCACCTCGGGGAGGGCTTCGATCTGGGTGACGGTGATGCCGCGGGCGGTGAGACCTTCGGCCATTTCGAGGCCGATGTAGCCGGCGCCGATGATGATCGCGGTCTTGGGATCCTTCGTGGTGAGGGTGTTCATCACGGCGAAGGTGTCGCCCATCGAGTGCAGCAGGTGCACGCCGTCGTCCGGGCCGAGGTGGTCGAGGCCGGTGATCGGCGGCCGCACGGAGACGGCGCCGGTGCCGATGACGAGGGTGTCGTAGTCGAGGTCCCGGGCGGCGCCGTCGGGGCCGGTGACGGTCAGGCGGTGCCCGTCCGCGTCGATGGCGGTCGCTCTGGTGTCGGTGTGCACGGTCATGCCGGTGGCGGCGAGGTCGGCGGCGGTGCGGTGGGCGAGGTTGCTCCAGTGGGTGACCTCGCCGGAGACGTAGTACGGGATGCCGCAGATGGAGAAGTTCGGGTAGGCGTCGGCGACGACCACGGTGACCTCGCTGGTGGGGTCGAGTTCGCGGGCCCGCAGGGCGGCGGAGATCCCGGCGTCCGATCCGCCAATGGCGATGATCTTGCGTGCAGACATGGGGTGTCGGTTCCCTTCCAAGAACAGGCGAATGAGGTGTGGCAGGCACAAGCGGTGCTGACAGCCTGCGATCAGGAGTGTCGAGCAGGTCGATCACGGGTTGGGTCAGGTGGTGGCGGGATGGAGCTCGGTGAGGAGGGCTTTGACGCGGCGGTCGAGGTCGTCGCGGATCAGGCGGACGGTCTCGATGGGGTGGTTGTCGGGGTCGGCGACCTGCCAGTCCAGGTACCGCTTGCCCGGGTAGACCGGGCAGGCGTCGCCGCAGCCCATGGAGATCACGACGTCCGCGGCCGCGACCACGTCGTCGGTGAGCGGCTTGGGGAACTCGGCGGCCAGGTCGAGTCCGACCTCGGTCATGGCCTGCTCGACGATCGGGTTGATCACCGCGGCCGGCAGCGAGCCGGCGGAGCGCACGTGTACCGCCCCGGCGGCGTGGTGCGTCAGGAGCGCGGCGGCCATCTGCGAGCGGCCCGCGTTGTGGACGCAGATGAACAGCACCTCGGGCACGGTTTTGGTGCTCGCACCCGTCGACTGCGCCAGGGCGGAGAGGCGCTCGGCGGCGAACCGGCCGGCGAGGGTCACCAGGTGGGTGTGGATGCGGGCGGTGCGCCGCAGTGCGGTGTAGGACTCGAAGACGACCCGTTCGACTGTCTGCTCGGAGACGATCCCGCGGTACTGGGCGGCGAGCCGCTCCGCGGTCCGCGCCAGCAGGGCCTGGGGCATCAGCAGTTCTGGTGTTCCGGCCGACTCGGTAGAGGCGTTGGCGTTCATCCGACTTCTCCCGCTTCTCGGGCTTCCCGGCCTGCTGGGGCGCTACCGGGTGGTGAGTTCGGCTGCCAGCGCGGTGACGCGGGCGGCGATGTCGTCGCGCACGAGGCGCATCCGTTCGATCCCGTCGATGCCCCGCTCCGACGGCTCGTCGGTGTCCCAGTTGACCAGCGCGACGCCGTCCGGGGTGTCGACGACGGCTTCGCGGCCGAGCGTGACCACCAGGTCCACCCGGGCGAGCAGCTCGGGGTCGATGGGCTTGGGGGTCTCACCGGTGATGTCGACGCCGATCTCGGCCAGGGATTCGGCGGACAGGCCGTTGACCGCGCTTCCGGGCTTGGTGCCGGCCGAGTGGACCTCGACGGCATCGCCGGCGGTCTTGCGCATCAGTCCGGCGGCCATCTGGGACTTGCCGCCGTTCTTCACGCACACGAACAACACGCTCGGCGTGCGGGTTTCGTTGTCGGGCATCAGTTCACACTCCTGGACGGATCCGCGCTAGCGGCGGTAGACGATGTGGTGAGGGAGAAGCGCTTGCGCAGGGCCAGCGAGACATAGACCAGGGCCACCAGGACGGGTACCTCGATGAGCGGTCCGACCACCCCGGCCAGGGCCTGCCCGGAGGTGGCGCCGTAGGTGGCGATCGCGACGGCGATGGCGAGCTCGAAGTTGTTGCCCGCGGCGGTGAACGCGAGGGTGGTGGTGCGCTCGTAGCCCAGGCCCATGGCGGCGCCGAGGAGGTACCCACCACCCCACATCACGGCGAAGTACGCCAGCAGCGGCAGGGCGATGCGGGCGACGTCCCAGGGGCGGGAGGTGATCTGCTCGCCCTGCAGGGCGAAGAGGATGACGATGGTGAACAGCAGCCCGTAGAGCGCCCACGGTCCGATGCGCGGGAGGAACTTCGCCTCGTACCAGTCGCGGCCCTTGGTCTTCTCCCCGATCCGGCGGGAGAGGTACCCGGCGAGCAGCGGGATGCCCAGGAAGATCAGCACGGACTTGGCGATCTGCCACGGCGAGGTGCTGATGGTGGTCTGTTCGAGGCCGAGCCAGCCGGGCAGGATCGAGAGGTAGAACCAGCCGAGGACGGCGAACATGATCACCTGGAACACCGAGTTCAGCGCCACGAGGACCGCGGCGGCCTCCCGGTCGCCGCAGGCAAGGTCGTTCCAGATGATCACCATCGCGATGCACCGGGCCAGGCCGACGATGATCAGCCCGGTCCGGTATTCGGGCAGGTCGGGCAGGAAGATCCACGCGAGGGCGAACATCAGCGCCGGTCCGAGGACCCAGTTCAGCAGCAGCGAGCCCAGGAGGAGCTTGCGGTCGCCGGTGACGGTGTCGAGGCGGTCGTAGCGGACCTTCGCCAGCACCGGGTACATCATGATCAGCAGCCCGAGTGCGATCGGCAGGGAGACGCCGTCGACCTGGATCTTCTCCAGCGCGGTGTTCAGGCCCGGGATCATCCGGCCGAGCAGCAGTCCGGCGACCATCGCGACGCCGATCCACACCGGTAGGAACCGGTCGAGGGTGGAGAGCTTGCCGACGACCGGCTGCTCGGTGGTCGGGGCGGGGCTGGTCACGAGAGAACCTCCAACGAGGTGGCGGGTTCGCCGGACTGGAGGATCCCGGCGAGCGAGGACAGGACTTCGGGGATGACGCGGTAGTACACCCACGAGGCGCGGCGCTCGGACTCGAGCAGGCCTGCGGTCTTGAGGACCTTGAGGTGGTGCGAGATCGTCGGTTGCGAGACGTCCACCGCCGGCGAGATGTCACACACGCAAGCCTCGCCTCCCTCGTGGCTGGCGATCAGGCTGAACAGGCGCAGCCGGACCGGGTCGGCCAGGGCCTTGAACACCGCCGCGAGGTCGACGGACTGCCCCTCCGACAGAGGCTCACGGACCAGCGGTGAGCACCGCACGGTCACATCGGTCAACGGAATCGAATTCGACACACATCAATATTGACAGATATCGATGTTGGACACAAGCGTGTCTGGGTTATAGGTAGCGACAGATATCTTCGCTAGCGCACGACTTCGGATCGGTGTGTTCGGCAGCTTGGCGTAGGTGGGTGATGTTGTCGCGCAGTGCGATCAGTTCCGCGATCTGTTGATCGAGGTGGTGGATCGACCTGTCTAGCTGGTCGCGTACGTGATCACATGGGGCTTGGCCGGTGCCGCGTATGTCGATGATTCTTTTGACTTGCGCGAGAGTGAGTGCCGCCGCCTGCCCCCTCTTGATGAATTGCACGATGCCGATGGCGTCGGGGGTGTAGTTGCGGTATCCACCGGCGGTACGTCCCGGTTCAGGGAGGAGCCCCGCTTCCTCGTAGTACCGCAGCGTCGATGGCGTGGCGCCAGATTTGCGGGCGAGTTCTCCGATCCGCATCGGGTCCTCCCTGTCCGGATTCTGGGCTTGACCTTCAAGGGTACTGGAGGGTTGATGATGGTGACATGAGTGAAGAGTTTGATCTTGCGATCGTTGGTTCGGGTGCTGCAGCGATGGCGGCGGCGATCCGCGCAACAGCCATGGGCAAGTCCGTGGTGATGATCGAGCGAGGCACTTTCGGCGGCACCTGTGTGAATACCGGTTGCGTGCCGTCGAAGGCGTTGATCGCCGCGGCGCAGGCACAGCACACGGTCTCTGATGCTGGCCGGTTCCCGGGGGTCGGTGCGACCGCCGTGCCGGTAGATATGGCCGCCCTGGCGGCGGGGACACGGCGCTTGGCAGAGTCGATGCGGTCAGAGAAGTACGTTGCCGTTGCGGACTCGTACGGCTGGCGCCGCGTCCAGGGTGCGGCCGCGTTCGCGGGAACGCGGGCAGCGCCATCGCTGGTGGTCACAGCTCCCGATGGGACTACCGAGACGATAATTGCTCGACGGTACTTGGTGGCAACAGGGGCCCAACCGTCGATTCCGTCGATTCCCGGACTCAATCTGGTCGACTACCTGACGTCGACGACCGCGATGGAGTTGACCGCAGTCCCGGAATCACTCCTAGTGATCGGCGGCGGGTTCATCGCGCTCGAGCAGGCGCAACTCTTCGCGCGACTGGGGGCGAAGGTAACCGTTTTGGTGCGGTCCAGGATCGCTTCGGCCGAAGATGCTGACGTCGCAGATGCTCTCCTGGAAGCGCTCGCTGACGAGCACATCGAGGTAGTGCAGCTCGCGACCGCGACCTCGGTCGACACCGAGGCGGGTGAGGTCGTCGTGACCGCCTCCAGCCCTGGTGGACAAGGCGACTTCCGTGCGGCGAAGCTGCTCGTCGCGACGGGCAGAACCCCGAATACTAGAGGTTTGAATCTGGAGACGGTTGGAGTCGACACGAGCACCAGCGGCGCGATCCTCGTGTCGAATCAGCTCAGAACATCAAACCCGCGTGTGTGGGCAGCGGGCGATGTGACCGGCCATCCCGAGTTCGTCTATGTCGCAGCCGCGCAAGGCACAACGGTCGCCGACAACATGTTCGGACAGACCCCGCGGTCGTTGGACTACACGCACCTGCCGCGCGTGATGTTCACCAGTCCGGCAATCGGGAGCGTCGGTATGACCGAGACGCAGGCCCTCGCAAGCGGAATCCGGTACACGAGCTCGCTTCTTCCGCTCACTCACGTACCCCGGGCCCAAGTTGACCGAGATACCCGAGGCTTCATCAAGCTCATCGCAGACTCCGATAGTCATCGAGTCCTCGGAATTTCGGCGGTCGCGAATAGTGCCGGCGAGATCGCCGCCGCTGGGGTCTACATCCTCGAAGCAAGGATGACCGTCGAGCAGGTCGCCCGGACATGGGCGCCCTACCTGACCATGGCCGAGGGCATCAAAATCGCCGCACAATCCTTCAGCACCGACATCGCCCAGCTCTCCTGCTGCGCTTCCTAATTCCTGATTCCACCGATCCGCAAGCGAAGTCCCAGACAATGACCAATCCACTCGATCGACTCATCACCCCCGAGGGGTCCGGCCTCGATCCGGCAGTCCTGGTTCCCCTACTCAGGCTCCTCTCCAAGGGAAACCCCGTCAGCGTAGAGGACTTAGCAGCTGCGGCCGGACTGTCGGAACCCGATGTACGGGAACGACTCCAATCCGTTTCCGACACCGAATACGACGATCGCGACCAAATAGTCGGGCAAGGACTGACCCTCCGTCCGACCCCGCATCGGTTCACCGTCGCAGGTCACGAACTGTTCACGTGGTGCGCACTCGACACCCTGATCTTCCCCACACTCCTAAACCAGTCAGCCACCATCGAGTCGACCTCACCCGCGAGCGGTCAAACGATCAGAATCTCTGTCACGGCAGACACCGTGACCAGCATCGAACCCGACACCGCAGTGCTATCGCTCGTCGACCCCGATGACCTCAGCTCGCTTCGAACGTCGTTCTGCAACCAAGTGCACTTCTTCGCCTCCCCACACGATGCCCAAACGTGGACGCGCGAAAATCCCGGCAACCAACTCCTCGACATCACCCACGCGCACGCCCTCGGGAAAGCTCTCGCTGAACAAGCGCTCATCAGCCCGGACACAGCCCGACAGGCCGGATGCTGCTCGCCGGATCAGCACGAAGGAACCGCCCAATGACCAACACAGTGAAATCGCCCCTCGCACGCAGGACAAGAGAGATCGGCCGATGGGGCACCGCCGCCCGGACAGTGATCGGTGCCGCTTTCGTGGGAGCCGGGATCATCATCGGACCTTCCACAATCGACCTCATCATCGCGGTCGCACTGGTCCCTGCCGCGATCACCCTCGCGGTTGTACTTCGGGGTCGTGATTCGGCACCACTGCGGGTCACAGGCGCGTGGGCCATGGCCACTAACACGCTGGTCTTCTTCGCGTTCTTCGCGCTCACCCCGCCGGCGGCAGCAACGTTCTACGGGCTTTCCATGCTGCTCGCCGCTAGCCGCGGGCTCGCAGCCTGCGAAGTGATGGCGGCATCGAACGTGATCCTCAACCGAAACGACCAAGTCGGTTGCCCTGTCTTTACCCCGATCGACCGCATCGAGGGATTCCACCCACGCGACTGCGCCTAACCGCAGATGCCTCTCCTCCAGCGCAGCCTCCGCCCAGGGGGACGCCGACCGCGAGAACCAGCCGGTACAGCGCAGTGCGGCCCGCTACTGCGTTTCGCGCCAGCGCTCTCTGGTAACCGCGTCGATGGCCGCCACCCGAAGCGGTGACGGCCATCGATCGAGGGCGGACTAGCAGCAGTTCGCCGCCGCAGGGGTGCAGCACGCGGCCGGCGTCGCTTCGGAGTCCTCGGCTGTCGTCGCCGGAGTGTGTCCGCCGTCGAAGGTCTCGGCGTCAGCGAGGACGGTGTAGACCTCCCAACGCTCGGCGTCGGGGGCGGTGACCCAGACCTTGTCCTGGGTGGCGAAGCAACAGGTGGCGCCGATCTCCTCCTCGGTGAACAGCTGCTCCTCGGTGAGGCGGGCGATCTCAGCGTGCACCTTGTCGCTGGAGTCCACCTCGACGCCGAGATGGTTGATGCTGCCGCCCTGGCCGGGGTTCTCCAGCAGGACCAGCTTGAGCGCCGGGTCGGCGACGGCGAAGTTGGCGTAACCGGGCTTGACCTTCGCCGGGCCCGTGCCGAACAGCTTGGTGTAGAACGCGATCGACTGATCGAGGTCATCGACATTGAGGGCGAGCTGGACGCGGGACATGAGAACCTCCGAGGCTTCGACATACATCTAACTGTTGCTCGTTCAGTTCTAGACCACGCTTTGACATATGTCAACGAGTAGGTAGATTGAAGCGTATGCCCAAGACGCTCCCCGTCGTCGACATCAGCGCCCCGATCTGCTGTGCTCCGCTGGCCGCCGGCGTGATGGACGAGGCCGCGGCACTCGAGCTCGCCCTGCGCCTCAAGGCCCTCGCCGACCCGGCCCGGATCCAGCTGATCTCGATCCTCATGGCCGCACGTCCAGGCGAAATCAGCACCGGCGACCTCGCCGACACGGTGGGCCTGTCGTCGGCGACCGTCAGTCACCACCTGAGCCAGCTCAAGAAGGCCGGCCTCGTCAGCTCCGAGCGGCGCGGGATCAACGTCTTCTACCGGGCCGAACCTGACTCCCTTGAAGCGCTCCGGGCCGTCCTGGCCACGTGCTGCTAGCGCGAACGCGCCTCTCGCGCGCAGGTAGTGGCTGCACGACACCGTCGCGAGGCTCCCCGGCACAGCACCAGCACGATCGCCTGCGGCAGGATCGACACGCGTGGACCACATCGAGCAGCAGCTAGAGCAACAGCTCCGCGAACGCGGCATCCCCCTCACTGCGGCTGAGTTCCTCCGCGCCGTCCTCGAAGCCCTCGACGACGGCGCTTCCGTGCCTTAGCGGGACAGCGGTCGGCACGAGGAACATGCGCTGTAATCCGCAGTACCAGTGACTGTTCGGTCCTTGACTGCTAAAATCAGCAGTATGCTTCCCACGGGTCCCCGGACGATCGACAGCTTCCGCCGGATCACCATCCCAGCGAAGGTGGCGAAGGCGTCCGGAGTGCGGCAGCCTTCGTGGGTCCGGATCGGTGTCGTCGCCGACCAGAGGATCGTCGAGATCATTCCCACTCGCGGCCCGCGCGGGACGAAGCCGTCCGTACGAGGTAACCCGGATCGTCCGCGGCGGCTGCGGACGTCGCGACAGATCGCGCTGCCGGCGGCGGTCCTCGACTCGGTCGGTCTGGACATTGGGAGCGTCGTGGCGTTCCTGGCCCTGGAGGACCGCATTCATCTGTTCGCCGCGTCGCGGGTCATCGCGCCGGAGCCCGCGCCCGTGGGAGAGGAAGACCAGTGACGGCGCGGCGACGTACCCGGTCAATCCACGCAGAGGCGGGTCAGCTCCCCCTGTTCGACGTCCCTGCCGTCGCGCCGGCGGATCTGGTCGACCCGGCCGTGGTCGCAGCTGCGGAGCTCGTCCTCGATCGCTCAGTGTCGGTGTTGCCACGGACCGAACTGTCGGGGCTTCGCGGGTATCCGGTGGTCCGATGGTCGCCGAGCATCGCCGAACGGATGTCGGCCGGGGCGGGACCGATGCTCGACGCGCAGGTCCTCGAGCTGTGGGAGATGTGCCCGGCGGAAGGCGCTGGCGCGCCGCCAGCGGCACCGTTGAGCATCGTCGGGTTCGTCGCCACCGGGCAGTGGAAGAGGGCCCTGTACGTCGCCAGCGAACTTCGCGGGTTCGGGGAAACCGTGGTGCTGACCGAGCGGCGCCCCACGGCGCTGAGCTTGACGGCGGCGGACCTCGCCGACGTGAGTGTCGTGCATACCTCTCACGCCGGCGAGGAACTGCTGGTGCGGGGATCGAAGGTCGCCGATCCGCCGCGGATCGTCGCGGTGCGGTACTGGGAGGAGCGGCTCTTCGCTCACGCCCTCGCGACAGGGGTGTCGATCACGCCGCAGCCGGCTCCGGCGTAGCGCCGATCCACGCGGACAGGGCTCGTTTACGTTTCCAGTCCCCGCCGGTGAGCTGCTCGATCTCGATGTTGCTCTCGTGGGCGGCCTCGCACATCGCCGTCCACGCCTGCGGGCCGTTGTGCGCGGCGATAGCGGTGGCCAATCCGCGACCGAGCATCGCGACCGCGGAGACCGAATGGGAGAACGCTGCTGCCTTCGGGATGTCGGCGGTGCGGATCCAGGTCAGGTCCCGCCCACCGCAGAGTGCGCAGTCGCAGCACCACGCGGCGTGGGACTCGTCCTTGAGGTAGTGCCGCTCGAACGCGGTCAGCGACGTGTACGCCAGCAGCTCCGGGAGGATGAACGACACCGACCCGCTGCTGCCGCCCCCGCCGATGTCGGGGTAGATGTGCCGGTACGTCGTCGACGAACCCAGCGCCGCGCCCGCGGCGCCGTACGCCAGCGCCCCCAATCCCGCCGTGTCACTGCGCAGTAGCAGCACCGGGACATCTGCCGTGAGGACGTGCACCAGCCCGGTCACGACGTTCGTCCGGTCGAACGGGTCGTCGGTGTCCTCGACCATCAACGCCACGGGGATGCCGTGCGCGTTGATCTCAGACCGGAGCGAATCGGCGGCGTGCGAGAGCCACCAGCTCGCGATCGGCAGCGCCGCGATCACCTGTCCACCGAAGCGGGCCGCCGTCTTCAAGGTGGTCCGCAGCCCGGCGGTGTCGCCCTTGGCCACATAGCCGGAATCGGTCAATGCCCACGTCAGGCCCGCGCTACGTTGCACGGTGATCCAGTCGCGGGTCGGCTCCGCCGTCGCCATCTTCCGCTGCCGGCCGCTGTAGAGGTTCGCGTCGAGCAGCAGGGCTGCGTCGGGGCACTTCTTGCGGGTCTGATCCGCCGCGGTGCTCGCCACCGCGGTGCGGTGGTTCCGGGACTGCCACGGCACGGTGTAGACCGCGCCGACACCTTCCGACGCGATCAGAGCGCGGGTCGGGTCGATCAAGGTCGTCGGGACCTGAACGAACAGGTCCGTCGGCATGCCCTCGAGCCGGTGCTGTCCGACCTGAATGGGCCGGGCCCCACCAGCCCTAGTAGTGCTGGTGGAATCGGTAGTGCGATCAAAGTCGCGACTGTCGTTGGTCAACGGTGCCTCCTCAAGGCGTTGTGGATGAGCCACCACGCCGAGGTCCGCATCGCTCGCCCACACCGACCGTTCCGGTGTTTGGCGAACCCGCGCACACCGTCTACCATCGGAGGCGTCATCCAAAGACATTCGCAACGGTCACGGTATTGAGGGCACGAACCCTCGGAGCGGTGATTCAGTTGTTCAGCAGAGCCCGGTTCGTCGGCAAACGAGCCGGGCTCCGGCTGTATCCATTCTAGAGCCTCACCACGACAGGTTCCGGGACGTGAATCGCGCTTCGTCGCTCCTGGCCCTACCGACGCGAGGACATGCGTGGAGGCTAGGGCATTCCGAACCCCGCCTTCGCCACCTGAGAGGCCAGGTTCAGGAATTTGGTGCACCGCTTTGCCCACCGGGAGACTCGCTAGCCGTTCCGTCCAGCTTTCGAATGGCGGCGATCACCCTCCGTCCGTGCGCGGTCAGGGTCATTGGGCGATTGCGCTCGGCACGGTCGAACAGAGCTCCGCCGGTCTCGCGTTCGAGCCGGAGAAACTGGTTCGTGAGGGTTGCCTGGCTGGTTCCTAACGCGTGCGCAGCTTCGGTCAGCGTGGGGAATCGCGATGCTGCTTTCGCTCGTTCCAGTCGGTCGCGCCCGCCCTGGGCCGCAACAGCAGTGCGCAAGATCGGCGGTACCGTTTTCGCGGCGGCCGCGGCGTCGAGGGCCGCGGTGTGACTGGGTCCGCCGCGGGGTCTCATCGGAATCTCGTGTCTGTTCGCCCACCGAGCCAGGTTCGCCGTGCTCATACCCAGTTCTCGGGCTAGGTCAGGGAGGGTCCGCCTGTTGGTGACATATTGCTGATAGAGCCAGTCACGGTCGACGATGATCGTCGCGCGTTCGGTTGCCGGAATGGTGGGGATCTCGTATTCGGTGAGAAGTCGGCGGATCACCTGACGACTGACTCCAATTCGGTTTGCAATCTGCCGCAGGGTGAGGCGCTCGTGATGGTAGAGCTGGGTCAGAGTTGCCGGGGGCAGCTGTGTTCGAGCGCTGACGTACGGCTGGCGGCCGGTATCGACTGGGAGGGGGTTGACGAGCAGGTCGAGGCGAACTGCCTCGCCAGTGGTGCCGAGGTCGCGGGCGGCGGCGCCGATGGGAAGGTCGCGTTCTCGGATAAGCTTTCGGAGGCGATCACGGTCGATCAGTCCTGGTCGCGGGCCTGGGAGGTCGAGGCCAGCGAGGAGCTCAATTGGCGGCTCCCAGACAACTGGTTCCTCATCGATCCCCGCGGCGTCCAAGAACACCCGTGCGTGGTTGATCAGCTCGTCCCGAAGGTCGGGTGTGAGCTGGCGCGGAAACGCGGCGACCTTAGCGAGCAGGTCTGCGGACCCGTCAACCGTGGGGACGCCTGTGAGTTCCTCGCGAAGAAGTGCCCGCGCAACAGCCGCCCGGGCGGAGCCGCCCGGTGATGGCGTTCCAGTGCGGTGGCAGATCTGCCTCCACTCATCGTCCGTAAGCAAGCCGGTGCAATCGAGTGCCCGGCGGCGCTGGTAGTCGATCGGTACGCCATGCTCAACAACGTAATCGGCAACGCGTGTCAGTCCTGCGCACACATCGCTCCAGTGCTGATCGGACTCCAAAATCTGCAGGAATCGCGATAGGGCGTGGCCAGCCAGGTTACCTCCGACCTGCTGCCCAGCGGCTGTCAGATTCAACCGAGTACCCACCAACTGTACGGCCGCAGACAATGCCAGGCGCATCATTGTGCGCCTGGCCGCCGGGACCGTGAAGGGCAAACTGATTCCGGCCCAAAATTGAGTCGGAGTGTGACGGGCTAGAAGCTCTGCGCGCCCACTGGTCACCAACGTGGGAAGCTCGGAGTGAGTGCGGTAGCGAAGTTGGTCGGACGGGTCGAGCGTCGGTGATAGCGCGGCGAGCTGGACACTGGTCAAGATTGGTGAGATCCGCGTCCCCCAGCCGATGTTCGTCGGTTGAACACTGAGGCCCGTCTCCCGTGCCGAGGTTACTAACCATCGCAGGTGCTCAGCTGCGGCGGCGATGTCCGAGCATTGCAGAACGTCGATCGCGGCACTGACGCCGATCGCAGCGGTGACGGCTCTGGCTGGAGCTTCGAGAGCCGGCTTCGTGCGGCTCTGTCGGACTTGTCCGGATCGCGCACCACTTTGCTCATCGACTGCCCGGTACTCAGCCGCCAGTTCGGGTCCCACTCGCGCTAAGAGCTCTTCGTCAGTGGCGTAGGACAGTACTCGGCCGCCGATGGCGCGAATGTCGGCGAGCACAGAAGGCGCGGGCTGTGGAAAGCGCGCGTAGACCCCGAACCGCACGACTCTGTCGTCGATGATTCGATCGATGAGGGCCTGTGCCCGAAGAGCGGGGTGCGCATCGGGAAGGTCGACGACCTTGGCAGCCATGAGATCGGCGCCGCACCGTCGGGCCTCCCGTCCAATGCCTCCTTCCTGCGCCGGCGATGCGCATCGGCCGGGGATCGGGGTGCAGTGGCCGGGGAGCGGGCGACGGCGTGGGATTCTATGGCAGCGAGGGCATTCGTCGGACAGCAAGCAACGATGCTCGGTGCAGGCGAACGTCCAGCCGAGTCGCCATTCGAGCTTCCATCGGCCGCCGTTGCTTCGGAGGCAGTGCGGGCAGAAGCGGGATCCGGTGCGGCGGGTCCATGCCACTTCGCGGCGCAATTTCCGCGACTCCGAGTCGATGCGCACCGCGGTCCCGTCGAACCGGGTGAGGGTCATCATCGAAAGTTCGGCGTCGGTGCCCGTGGCGGCACGCAGGTTGTCTGCTTCGGCCTCGCTGAGTGCGATGGTCCAGGGCGGGTACCCAAGACCTGCAGGCGCAGGTAGGTCGACTGCTTCGAGGAGGTCTCCCCACGCTGAGTCGGCGCGGAAGGCGATCGCTTCGAGCCAGGAATCGATCGCTTCGCCTGGCACCGGGGCCACCCTGAGGGGAAGCGAACGCGGCACTGTCATCCGGCCCTGCCGATGCGAGTTCTCAGGCAGCCGTTGTCGAATGCCTGGCGCAGTTCTTCGCGGGCCTTCTCAGATGCCTCGTCGATCTTGACCCGATCGAGCAGTTCCTCGTCGAGGCGCTCATACCCAGTCCGGACCGCGCGCTGACATCCCCGGTTGATCAGGGTCATCAGTGAGCCGATCTGGCCGGTACACCGGGCATAGAGGTAGTCAGAGAGATCGTCGGCGATCATGCCCGGATACTTTTCGGCCAGAACCACCCGCTGCTCGATCGCCTTGAGCGTCTGACGCCATGCTCGCCGCCCAGCATCATTGGTGACACCGAAAGGATCCATTGTCAGCCGCGTTGTACGCCGCCCGGTCTGCGCGAGAAGAGCGTCTCGGTCACTACTGCCCTCGGAGAACAGTCCCCGCGCCTCCAGACCGACGCCAGCGAAGATCACCGTCAGCGGAAACTCGTTGGCGATGTACTTGAAGTGGTTGCTGACCTCGACGCCGGAGGTGGATTGCAACCGCAGGAAGTGCAGATCGTCGACGATGAGGATCTTCGTCTCACACGCCAGCACACAGTCCAGGGCACGGTGGGCGAAATCGGCGGCGTTGCCGCGGCGGCCGCCTGGGTGGGCATAGAACGCGAGCATCGCCCGGTTGAACTCGCGCAGTCCAGTGTTTCCGGTCAGTCCCACTCGGCACACCGGCCACCGTTCATGACCTTCCTCGGTCATGGTGCCGTTCTCGGCCACTTCACGGCGGTGGAACGCGCGAGCGAAGCTCAACACTGCGGTGGTCTTTCCGAGCCCCGGGACCGCGTCAATCGCGACCGCGCCTTTCGGTTTGTCCCCGTCCTGGGCATTGGAATCAACTACATCCCACAGATTTTCGTGCACATCGACCAACTGCCGAGTCTTGAGCGGCCCCAGGTTCGCGTGCCACTCGCGGCGCTCACGGTCGTAGTCGGTGCGCTCCTTGTCGGTCAGGGCGTCGAGTTCCTCGCGGTTGAACGCCTCCGGTGGGACGCGAGCGGGGGTGTTGACGAACTTCTGCCACCCCTCCTTTCGCGCGAGGGTCAGATTGTCGAGCGTCGCGGCGGTTCCGGTCATACGTCCTCCAGCGCATCAGAGTAGAAGTCATCGATGTCTTCCTGGTCGAAACGATCGTCGTCACCTTCCTCGCCGGCGTAGTCGAGATCGCGATCAATCGCGGTGTCATCCACTGGCACATCAGATTCGTCCTGGTCGGACGCGAGCACGCGGGCGACCGACGGCAGTCGATCCACACGCGCTTCGCCCTGCGCTCGCTGCGACAGTTCGCCCTCGCGTGACATTCTCAATGCAATACGACGCTCCACTCGGGTCGAGCCCAAGCCGATGTTCCACCGCTCCAACAGGTCAGCTACCGCGAGGCGGTCGTTGGGAAATCGGTACTTCGATGCCGCTAGCTTCCTGGCGTACAGCAGTGCATCCTCGCTGAACGGCATAGCGATCGACGGTGCGTGCTCCCACACCAATGTGTGCCAGGTCCGGTCATCTGGGCGCCGGAAGTACACCTTGGTGATGTCATCGGGATCGCAGTGGATCGGCCATCGTCCCTTGGCCTCACCTGTGAACCGGCTCGCGAGGTTGCGGTAGCCGTTGAGCCCGTCTCCGTTGTAGCGGCGGCCGCCGATCTCGACGCCGTAGTGAAGAATTTTCCGCCATACCGGCTTGAGGAACTCGAATGCCAGGTCCGGATCGCGAGGCGCCTCAATGTATCCGGCGCGAGCAACACCGTGCTCGAACATCGCGGCGGGCGACATACGTAAGCCCGGAACTCGCGGGTCGAGCAGGCTCGAATGCTGGCGGTGGTGGTAGACCTGCGCGACCCACTCTCGGATGATGCTGTCGAGCTCGTCGATGTAGAAGAACGCTCCGCCCTCAGGATCCTCGCCGCGGGCGTGGACATCAGGTCCCTTGTACCCCGGCAAGGCCTGGAGGAGATCTTCACGAATAGTACGAAAGAACCGCTCAACTGGCCCTTTGTCGCGGCCGGTTCGGAGCCGAGCTGGCTGCACCGAAATCCCGAAGCGCTGGCACACGCTCATCACGTGGTTCGAGAGGTAGACCTTGCCATGGTCCACCACCAGCGTCTCAGGGACAATCGCTGGTCCAGCGGCCGCATCCGCTGGCCGCTCCGCAGTCACATCCACAAGTACCGACCGCGGTACTCCGTGAGCTGGCCACACCGCGTATTCCGGCCAGTCCGCGCCGGCCGGACGTGGGTTGAAGACCTCGTACATCACGGTCGCTACATCAACCGATTTCGTGGAAACCGGGGTCAGTCGCAACCCGGTGATGCAGCGGGTGTACCAGTCCATCGCGACGGTCAGTTCGACCTGCACCCATCGCAGCGTCAGAGGATCAAGCCCGAAGACATCGAGCCTGGTTGTGTCCATCAGCATGTACTCGCCAGGCCGAGTTGGACGGAGCTTGCCGTACACGCCTTCTGGCCGCTCAGCGATGTCGCGATTTCGCTTGGCAGACAGTCGAAATGTGGGATAGCGCTGTTCCAGATACTCGAGAACGCGGAAAGCATTTGTCCGAGACGGGATGGCGACGACCCCTTCTCCGAATCGCGCCAAGACCCGTGCCTCCGCGCGTGCCATCACCATCGTGCGGGAAGGTTTCGACTCGGTGGCGTGCTCAACCATGACTTCGACAGCTGTGTCTAACCACCGCCGATCGACAGACGGGAAGGGCTCCGCCTCTCTCGTACGTCGCGCGTCTACCAGGCCTGCGGGCCCTTCAGTGCGGAACTTGGACACCCACCGCTCCACAGATCGCAAGCCGACGCCCAGTTCGCGCGCCTTCGCTGCGTAGCGGTCAGTGAGCGGGCGGTCGCCGGAAAACTCCGGCCTGGGCTCCCCCTTGCTCGCAGTCTCCGCGCTGCCAGATCTGTACCCGGTAAGAATCTCGCGTACGTGCCCCGCGCGTTCCGTCACCTTCTGAAGCTCTGCCGCGGACAACTCACCGAAGATGACGCCTGCAGGCTCGGTTGCATCAGTGCTCGAAACGCCAGGGCCGGTCGGGAGGACCCGACCCCGGACCGAAGACAGCAACTCCGCGAGGCCAACTCGCATGTACTGCCCTGCAGCGCTTTTCCCCAGCACATCGACGACGCCCTTAGCCGTGGCGAGCTCCACGATCTCGAACGCCTCGCCGTCGTACATGTACCGTCCGCCAACCTCAACCCGCTCAACGCCACTCACAAGACCCTCGAAATCTGAGTGCGACTAGTGATTGCGGCGTCAATGTCGACGTGCAGCCGACGCCGCCATATCAAGTGCAGCACCGCCGCTCGCACGCTCGCGTCAGGACGATCTGGCATCCGATCGATGAGAGCACCAATCGTCAATCCCACCTGAGCGACCGCCTGAACCGCCTCGCAATGGTCAGGCACGATTGCACTCTCGCGCCGATAGCCAGCGAGGAATCTGACATTCGCGGCCCTCCGCGGCGGCGGCTCGGTGGCGACCTCGTATCGCCACCCCTTGGCCTCGACGACATCCCGAGTCAAGTTCAAAACCCTTGCAACATCATCATTATCAAGCCGTCGAGCAGGCTTTACGTCAACGACGACCGGGCCGGAATCAGTATCGAGTAGGAAGTCCGGAACGTGCCTCCGCAGGACACCATCGACCTCAGTCGCGAGAAGGAAAGGCTGGGCCACGATGCCCCGAACCCGATCGTCGAAGTCTGCGAGCATCAGGTTAGCGAGCTCCAGGCGGGACTCATAGATCACCAGATCGCGGGTAGTGCTCGACCAGTACCACCCCGAGTAGTGTTTCTGCCCTCGATACCAGCGAAATGTGCGCCACGGCGCTGCCTCGCGAAGGTCCTCCATTGCGGCCGACTTCCACTCCACGGTCCGCTCACAGAGGTCCTCACCGCGGCGGAACGATACTTCCACCGCGGTCCCCGCGGAGCTGCCGGGCGACATGGTCTTGACGGTGCCACTTCCGCCCTCAGATGCGGGGACGTGCCCCGGCGTGTCCCAAACAGTTGGCGGATCCGCCAACTGTCCGCCACGTAGCTTGGGATTCCGCCACGGAATCTGGGACCCTACAGGCGGCGGGTCAGCCCTTGGCCATGTCCACGAAGCGGGAGTAGTGCAGCTGGTGGGCCACGGTGATGGTGGCGGTGGGGCCGGCGCGGTGCTTGCCGAGGATGAAATCGGCCTCACCGGCGCGGGGGTCGTCGCGCTCGTAGGCGTCGGGCCGGTGCACGAGGACCACCATGTCGGCGTCCTGCTCGAGCGAGCCGGACTCGCGGAGGTCGGCCACCTGGGGCTTCTTATCGGTGCGCTGCTCGGGACCACGGTTGAGCTGTGCGACGGCGATGAGCGGGACCTCGAGCTCCTTCGCGAGCAGCTTGAGCTGCCGGGAGAACTCGGAGACCTCCTGCTGGCGGGACTCGACCTTCTTGCCCGAGGTCATCAGCTGCAGGTAGTCGATGACGATGAGCTTGAGGTCGTGCCGCTGCTTGAGGCGGCGGGCCTTGGCCCGGATCTCCATCATCGTGAGGTTCGGCGAATCGTCCACGAACAGCGGCGCCTCGGAGATCTCCGACATACGGCGCGCCAGGCGGGTCCAGTCGTCGTCGGACATCTTGCCCGAGCGCATGTCGGCGAGCTTGATCCGCGCCTCCGCGGAGAGTAGGCGCATGACGACCTCGGTCTTGCTCATCTCGAGGCTGAACAGCACGCCGGGCATGTGGTGCTCGACGGTGCAGGAGCGCAGAACATCCAGGGCCATGGTCGACTTACCAGCGCCGGGACGCCCGGCCACGATGATCATCTGCCCCGCGTGCAGGCCGTTGGTCAGCGCGTCGAAGTCGGTGAACCCCGTGGGCACGCCCATGCTGACGCCACCGCGCGAGGCGATCGCGTCGATCTCGTCCATCGTGGGCTGCAGCAGCTCCTCGAGGATCACGTAGTCCTCGGAGGCCTTGCGCTCCGTCACGTCGTAGACGGCGGCCTGCGCGCGATCGACCACCTCGGCGACATCAGCACCGTCGGACCCCGAGTAGCCGTACTGGACGATCCTGGTCCCGGCCTCGACGAGCCGCCGCAGGATGGCCTTCTCAGCGACGATCTCGGCATAGTACCCCGCGTTGGCGGCGGTGGGCACCGTGGAGATCAGGGTGTGCAGGTACGGGGCGCCGCCGACGCGCTTGAGTTCGCCCTTGCGGTCGAGCGTGGCGGAGACGGTGACCGCATCAGCGGGCTCGCCGGCGCCGTAGAGGTCCAGGATCGCGTCGTACACCGACTGGTGCGCGGGACGGTAGAAGTCACCCGGGCTGAGCACCTCGAGCACGTCGGCGATGGCGTCCTTGGACAGCATCATCGCGCCGAGCACCGACTGCTCGGCGGCGATGTCCTGCGGAGGCTGGCGGCCGAAGTCCTCGGGCGGCGGACCGTCGGGAGTGGGCTCCGAGCGCTTGGCCGGCCCCGGGGTGAACTCCTGCTCGTCCGTGACCGACACCGCGCACCCACCTCTCCTCGAACCCGCGTTCCGCCATGGGGCGGCGCAGGAACTCACCAACGCTCACTACAGGTCTAGCGCGGACCACCGACAGGTTCCGGGGACTCCCGTGCAGGCGCGCGACCGATGCACGTGAACGCTAAGCCCTCCGCTCACCGTCGCAAACTTCGTCTGTGGACGAATCTGTGCACTTCCTGTGTACGGCGCGCGGTCAGGGTGGGGACATCGGTGTGGACCGATGGGGAAAACCTGTGGAAATCCGTGGCGACGGATCGAGTCACTGCAGGTCAGGTCTGGTCCACACGCTTCCCCACCCTGTGGATCGAAGTTTCTCCGCGTGTCGCACTGAACTCACATTCGGGCGTGTCGTCAGTGCACCCGCCATCGACGGGCCGGCAAAACCACCCCTCGTTGTTACCCGCCGGTCACCCTCCGTGTCCCCTACCTGCACGAACACGCCACCGGGCTCGCACGCACCTTCTCCGGGTCACCCGCGACGCGTACTCTTGTCCGAGCATTCACGACTGCGGAAGGACGCACCGATGAACACCTCCACGATCTCGACGCGCACAGCCGGCGTCGCGGTCGCGCTCGCGGCTGCCGCCACGTTCGCCATCGGACCCGCCACGGCCGCTCCCGCGCCCGCACCGAAGCCGAAGCCCGCCTCGGTGACGGCCACCTGCTCGAGCGCGAACCCGATGTTCACCCTCGGGGGCGACCAGCTCACCTGGAAGGTCACAGTCACCGTCGGCGGTCCCGGGCAGATCCTGGTCTCCGCGACGGGCAGCGCGGGCTATCGCGACTTCGTCCTCAGCCAGTTCGCGTCGAACGGCTCGCTGTCCTGGAACAACACCTCGACCGGAAAATTCGGCACCGCCAAGGTGAGCGGCGTCGGCGCGTCTCCCACGCTCAACAAGACGCCCGTGACGACAGGCAAGGGCTCCGTCACCTTCAACCTGGTGATCAAGGCGGGCGCGGGCTCGGACTGGATCGGCACGCAGACCAGCACGCCGTGCGTGGGCACGATCACCGTCTGATCGCCCCGTAGACGCGGAAGAACCCCACTGCCCGAGGGCGGTGGGGTTCTTCGTTCGTGGAGCTACTGCGCCGCGACGGTGAGCGCGAACTTCGCGCGGACGTCGGGATGCAGGGCGACGACCACGGGGAACGAACCCGTGGACTTGATGTGGCCCTCGGGCAGCTCGATGCTGCGCTTGTCGACGACGGGGCCGCCCGCGGCCTTGAGCGCGGCGGCGACGTCGGCGGCGGTGACCGAGCCGAACAGCTTGCCCGACTCCGCGGTCTTCACGGTCAGCGAGACGGCGGCGAGGCCCTCGATGGCCTGCTTGAGCTCGTTGGCGTGATCGAGGCCGCGCACGCGCTTGGCCTCCTGGCTGCGGCGGATGCCCTCGACCTGCTTCTCGGCACCACGGGTGGCGACGATGGCCAGGCCGCGGGGCAGCAGGTAGTTACGGCCGTAGCCGTCCTTGACCTCGACGGTGTCGCCGGGGGCGCCCAGGTTGTCGACGTCGGCGGTGAGGATGAGCTTCATTTCTTCATCCCTCCTTAGCGGGTCGTCGACGTGAACGGCAGCAGGGCCACCTCACGCGCGTTCTTGACGGCGATCGCGATGTCGCGCTGGTGCTGGACGCAGTTGCCCGTCACGCGACGGCTGCGGATCTTGCCCCGCTCCGACAGGAACCGACGCAGCAGCGTGGTGTCCTTGTAGTCGATCTTGGTGTTCTTCTCCTTGCAGAACGTGCACGCCTTGGCCTTGACGGCCTTCTCGACGCGCACCTTCCGGCCATTGCCCTTACCGGCCATGGTGTTGGTACTCCTTGATGAGGTCTACTTCGGCTCCCGGCGGACCGGGGATGCCTTCACAGTGTTCGATCCCGGGATCAGAACGGCGGATCGTCGTTGCCGCCGCCGAAGCTGCTCCCGGCCGCGGGGGCACTGCCCCACGGATCGTCTGCGGGCTGGTTCTGGCGCGGGGCCTGCTGGGCCGGCTGCTGGCTGTAACCGCCACCGCCGCCCTGACCGCCGCCACCGAAACCGCCGCCGCCACCGCCGCGCTGCGTGCGCGTCGGCTTCGCCGTCGCGTACTTGAGGGAGGGGCCGATCTCGTCGACCTCGAGTTCCACCACCGTGCGCTTGTTGCCCTCACGATCGTCGTAGGACCGCTGCTTGAGCCGGCCCGAGACGATGACGCGAGTGCCCTTCGTGAGCGACTCGGCGACGTTCTCCGCCGCCTCGCGCCAGATGTTGCAGCGCATGAACAGTGCCTCGCCGTCCTTCCACTCATTGGAATTCCGGTCGAAGGTCCTGGGCGTGGACGCGACGGTGAAGTTGGCCACCGCTGCACCCGACGGGGTGAAGCGCAGCTCCGGGTCCGCCGTCAGGTTTCCGATGACCGTGATGACCGTCTCGCCTGCCATGGTGTTTCTCCCTGCTTGTAGTACGGCTAGTTCTGCCGCAGCACCTTAGTGCGAAGCACCGACTCGTTCAGCTTGAGCTGACGATCGAGCTCGTTCACGGTGGCGGGCTCGGCGGTCAGATCGATCACCGCGTAGATGCCCTCGGCGTTCTTGGAGATCTCGTAAGCAAGACGGCGCTTGCCCCAGATGTCGACGTTCCCGATCGATCCGCCGTCCTTGCGGACCACGTTCAGGAAGGTCTCCAGCGAGGGCGCGACGGTGCGCTCATCCAGGCTCGGATCCAGGATCACCATCAGTTCGTAATTACGCATGGGCTTTTCGCCTCCTCCTATGGACTATGCGGCCGTGGACTCTCCACGGCAGGAGTGTTGCCGTGACGGCAACCGCACCAGGCTACCCCAACCCGTCGCCACCTGCGAAATCAGCGCCCTGACACAGCGTTCGTGAATATGTGCGCGAAACCGCCCGCAGATAGAGAATGTTCCTTAACATATGACGCGGAAGGAGGCGCCCATGCCGAAACAGGCACCCCAGGACGCTCCGGTCGCCCGGCCCGGAGCCATCGCGGCCCTGCGCGCGAACCTCGACGCGAACGCGCTCGGGCCCGTCCGCACGCTCGGGCGGACCGTCGAACTCGTGCTCAACGCGACGGTGTCGATGGTGGCCGACGTGCTCCGGGCCAAGGTGCCGGTTCGCGAGGTCGTGGTCCAGGCCTGGTTCCTGGTCAGCGTCACCGCCGTGCCCGCCTTCCTCATGGCCGTCCCCTTCGGCGTCATCGTGACGATCCAGGTCGGCAGCATCGTCAACCAGATCGGTGCGGGTTCCCTGATGGGCGCCGCGAGCGGCCTGACCGTGATCCAGCAGGCCGCGCCGCTCGCCGCCGGTCTGCTCCTCGGCGGCGCCGGCGCGTCGGCGATCGCCGCCGACCTGGGATCGCGCACCATCCGCGAGGAGGTCGACGCGATGCGCGTCATGGGCATCGACCCGGTACGCCGGCTCGTCGTCCCCCGGATGGTCGCCGCCGCCCTCGTCGCGCCCCTGCTCTGCGTGTTCATCACCGTCGTCGGCATCGGCGCCGCGTACTACCTCGCGGTGTTCGGGCAGAACGTCACGTCCGGGAGCTACTGGCTCAGCTTCGGCGCCTACGCCACCACCCGCGACTTCGGCTTCTCCCTGCTCAAAGCCGCGATCTTCGGGCTGATCATCGCGGTGCTCGGCTGCCAGCACGGTCTCGAGGCGAAAGGCGGGGCGCGCGGCGTCGCCGACTCGGTGAACACCACGGTGGTCGTGTCCACCGTCGGCATCATCGTCCTCAACTTCGCGCTGACGCAGATCTACACGAGCTACTTCCCCATGCGGGTGGGCTGATGATGAGCCTTCACACGCGCCCTGCGCTGCCCTCTACGTCCCACACGAGGGTGGGCTGACTCATGACCATCGCCCGCTACCGCCCGAAGGGCTTCCGGACCCTCGGCACGGTCTACGACGCCCTGCGCGTCCTGATCGCACGCCTGGGCCACATGCTCTCCTTCACGGTGTCGTCGATCGCGCTGATCCCGCACGCGATCCGCAGCTACCCGAAGCAGACGATCCGCACCGTCACCGACCTCACCTGGGGTCGCGGCGCCGTCATCGTGGGCGGCGGCACGTCGCTGATGATGGTGGTCCTGGGCCTCGCCGTCGGCGGCACCGTCGCCGTGCAGGCCTTCTCGACCCTCGACCTGCTCGGCATGGGCCCGCTCACCGGCGTGATCGCCGCCCTCGCCAACACCCGCGAGTTCGCACCGATCCTCGCGGCCGCGGGCTTCGCCGTCCAAGCGGGCTGCCGGATGACGGCGGAGATCGGCGCCATGCGGATCACCGAGGAGATCGACGCCCTCGAGGCACTCGGCCTGCGGTCGATCTCGTTCGTCGTGAGCACCCGCATGATCGCGGGGATCGTGGCGATCGTGCCCGTGTTCCTCATCGCGATCATCGTGAGCTTCTTCGCCTCGAGCACCATCGTCACACTCGCGCAGGGCGACGCCGCCGGCACGTACGAGCACTACTTCGAGCAGTTCCTCTCCCCCGCGGACCTCGTCGCGTCGATCGCCAAGGTGGTGGTGTTCATCTGCGCCGTCATCCTCATCCACTGCTACCAGGGCTTCTTCGCCTCGGGCGGCCCCGAGGGCGTGGGCGTGGCGTCCGGCCGCGCGGTACGGGCGTCGATGGTCGCCATCGTCGTCCTCGACATGCTGATGACCCTCGCGATCTGGGGCATCAACAGCGACCTGGTGTTCAAGGGGTGACGGCGTGACGACGAACCTGGTCTCCCCGGTCACGGGGATGATGACGCCCGGGCCAGTGCTGCTGCGCCGCGGCATCGCGGCGATCCTGGCGACAGTGCTCCTGGTGACAGGCTTCTGGCTGGTCCGGTCGGTCGTCTCCACGCCGCCGAAGACGCTCACGCTCGTGGTCCGCGATGTGGCGCCCGGCGTCGGGCCCGGCACCGCCGTCGAGATGGACGGGCTGCGGATCGGTGAGGTCACCGACATCACCGACCACGGGTCGGGCCGGCTCGGCGTGGGTCTGCGGCTCAACGGCGCAGCCGACGACCTGGTGACGGACGCGGTGAAAGTCGCGTTCGCCCCCGGGAACACCTTCGGCCTCACCGTCGTCGCGCTCACCCCGGGCCGTGGCGGACGGGTCCTGGCGCGGGGCGCGTCGTGGGAGCCCCTCGGCACCCCCGACGACGGGACGATGGCATCCCTGCTCCGTTCCCTGAGCACGATGGAGCGCGAGAGCTTCCGCCCGCACATGGCGCAGCTGATCGCCCAGGCGGACACCACGACCCGGCAGTTCCTACCCTTCCTCGGCGCGATCGGCGCCATCGCCGAGGCCAACGCCGACACCCAGCGGATCCCCACCGCGCAGACCCTGCCGACGATCGCCGCGACCCTCGGCTCCCTCGACACGTCGATGAAACGCATGCTCCCGGGCCTGCGCACCCTGTGGGAGTGGACCGGGCCGGACACCCCCGGCTACCCGAAGCGGCAGCACGACACCATCCAGGCCTTCGCCTACGACTTCGCACCGGCCCTCGCCGCGCTGCTCAGCGCACCGAACGTCGCGGCCCTCACCGAGGTCCTCGTGCCGATCCGCGAGCTCGCCACCCGGGCCACCACGAGCTTTCCCGACGCAGCGCGCAACGGCCGGCAGATCGAGGAACTCATCGAGCGGATCCGGAGGTCGATGCCGGACAACGGATCCGGCCCCGTCCTCAACCTGGACGTCACCTTCCAGCAGTTCCCGGCCATCTCCTCGCTGCTGCCCCCGGCACCGTCGTTCTCGGTGACCCCGCCGGGCGCGCCCGCGCCGGCCACGCCCCCGTCGACGGCGCCGACCACCGCCCGGCCCGCGGGCGGGACCCCGGCACCGTCGTCCACCGCAGCCGCGCCGACCACGACGAGGGGCCGCTGACATGCGCACCGCCAAGAACCCCGGAACCCTGCTGCTGATCTTCGTCGTCCTCGTGGCCGTCGGTGCGGCGTTCACCGTGCGCGCCCTCACCCGGCCCGCGCAGGCGGCCCAATCCCCGTACACGGCACTGTTCACCAACGCGTCGGGGCTGCGCCCCGGCGACGACGTCCGGCTGCTCGGCGTGCAGGTGGGCAAGGTCGAGGAGGTCGCGCTCGACCAGGAGGACACGGCCCGCGGCACGCTCGCGCGGGTCGCGTTCACCGTCGACCGGGCCCAGCGCCTCACGACGGCCACGACGCTCTCGATCCGCTTCCAGAACCTCACGGGGCTCCGGTATCTCGATCTCTCGCCCAGTGACGCGAGGGCCGCGGCGATCGCCCCGAAATCCACGATCGGCACGGGCCGGACGGTGCCCTCCTTCGACGTCACCACGATCTTCAACGGGCTCCAACCCGTGCTGGCCGCGATGCAGCCGGAGCAGATCAACCACCTCGCGCAGTCGATCGCCGCCGTCGTGGAGGGCGACGGTTCCGGGCTCGGTCCGCTGCTCGACGCGCTGCAGACGCTGAGTCGCTTCACGAACGACCGCTCGGCGCTGCTGCAGACGCTGGTGCGCAACCTCAAGACGATCAACGACAGCCTCGGCGGCAAGTCCACCGCCCTGCCGACGGTGATCGGCTACCTACAGGGCATCGGCGAGGTGATGCGGAACGCCGCACCGTCCACCACGATCCTCTCCGATCAGGGTGCAGAGCTCATGACCGCCGCCGACGCCCTGCTGCGCGGCGCCGGCCTGCAGCCGGCCAGCACGTCCCTCATCGAGCTGGCGCGGCCCGAACTCCCGCGCCTGCAGAGCCTCGTCGACCTCGCGGCGCTCCTGCCCGGCCTGTTCGCGAACCTGACGCAGCAACGGATTCCCGCAGCCGGCGGCGATACGGGCTGCAGCCGCGGCGAAGCACAACTACCTGCGGGCCTTCAGGTCTTCCTCCGCGGATCGAAGGTGACACTGTGTCGGCGCTGAACCTCCCCATGACCCTGCTCCGCGACGGCTACCGAGTGGCCCTGAACCTCGCGTCCGGCCTCGAGGAGGCATGGGCGCTACCCAGTTCGCGTGCGCGCCAACTCTTCTTCGGTGCGCTCGGGGTCGGGCTCACGCTGGTGGTGATGATCGCCAGCTCGGTCCTGGCGGTCCGCCCCGTCGGCACCACCACCTACTCCGCGGACTTCCCCGAGGCCGGGATGGTCCGCTCGGGCGACGACGTCCGCGTCGCCGGTGTCTCGGTCGGCTCCGTCGCGCGCGTCGAGCTGGCGGGCGATCACGTCTCCGTCGGGCTGCGGATCAAGAACAAGGTGCACATCGGCGATCAGTCCCGGATCGCCGTGAAGATGCTGACGGGCGTCGGCGGGTACTTCGTCGACATCGACTCGATCGGCACGAAGTCCCTGGGCTCGTCGGTGATTCCGGCCGGGCGCGTCACGATCCCGTACAGCCTCGTCGAGACCTTCCAGCAGGCCGAGCCGAAGATCCGGGCGATCGACCCCGCGCCGCTGCGCGAGTCCCTCGCACAGATCCAGCGCGCGACGAGCGGGCGGCCCGGGCAGATGAAGGAACTGCTCTCGACGCTCGACGGCGTCGTGAAGAGCATCTCGACGCAGAAGGAGGAGGTCGGCGGCTTCGTCCAGACCCTCTCCGAGTACAGCACCGCGATCAACCGCAACGGTGACGCGCTCACCCAGGTGATGCGCGACATGAACATCTACTTCTCGACGGCGCGCCTCAACGTGGCCGGGTACAAGCGCTTCATGAGCGCCTTCGACTCCGTCCTCAAGCGGATCATCCCCCCGGCGAACTTCTACCAGAACGACCTCGCGTCCATGGAGGCGCAGTTCAACCTCATGTCCGGCCAGATCGGCGGGTTGCTCGCCAAGTACCAGACGATGATCGACGACGCGATGAACCTGCTGCGCCGCCTGCAGTCGTCGGTCAAACCCGACGGGACGATCGTCCTCGACGGATCCGTGCCCACGATCTCGTCCCAGTACTGCATCCCACTGGAAGGAGCTCCCTGCTGATGCTCGCCAGGATCCTGGGTTCGAAATGGCTCGTCACCGCGATCGCGATCGGCACGATCGGCTCGCTGATCGCCGGCGCGCTGTACGTCGCGAGCACGCCGGGCAAGGCGCAGGCCCGCTACTGCGCTCTCATGCCCGACGCGATCGGGCTCTACGTCGGCAACCCCGTCACCCGGCTCGGCGTCCCGATCGGCAAGGTCACCGCGATCCGACCCGAGAACGCCGCCGCGCGCGTCGAGTTCGACATCGATGACGATCAGGCGCTCACCGGCGACGCCGGCGCGGTCACCGTCTCCGCCTCCCTCATCGCCTCGCGCCAGCTCGCGCTGGTCGACGGTGCCGGCAAGGGACCGGCACTGCGCTCCGGTTCGTGCCTGACGAAGACGAAGACGCCGCAGTCCCTGAGCCACAGCCTGAGCTCGCTCGGTGACGCCGCCACGAAGCTCACCACCGGCGGCGGCCCCGAACAGGCCAAGCAGGTGGAGGACTCGATCAAATCCCTCGCCGCCGCCACGGACGGCACCGGCCCCGATGTCAACGGTGTCATCGGCAGCCTCGCAGCACTGCTCGACGATCCGGGGCCCGGCATCGGCGATGTCGGGCAGACGATCGACGCCCTCTCCTCGCTCACGCACGGCATGACCTCCAACTGGGCACCGCTCAAGCAGCTCCTGCTCACGACGCCCGACGGCCTCGCCGACGTCATCGTGCCGACCGCCCGCACCACCGAGACGCTGGCCGTCGCCCTGATCCCGCTCGGGAAGATGCTGCGCGATCTGATCTCCCACTACGGCCACAACCTGTGGCCGATCCTCGACACGGTGATCCCCGCATCGCGTCTGGTGAGCGCCGGCGTGAAGAACTGGGGCGATCTCCTGGGCTTCCTGCCGCCGCTGATCGACGCCTTCAACGTGTCCTTCGACCAGCGCACCCTCGGCCTGAAGGTGGTCTACACGCCGCCGTCGACGAAGATGGTCGCCCGCAATCCCGATCTGACGTGCGCGAACATCAACCAGCTGGCGCCGGGGCAGTGCCGGGTCATCGATCCCGGGCACATCGAGGTCGACCTGATCTCCGCCATCCTCCGTGGGACGGGAGCCGCGCGATGAACCGACCGACCCTGCGGCGCAGAATCATCCGCGCCCTGCTGCTCCTCGTCGTACTCGGCCTCGGTGCAGTCGGCGTGCTCCGCGCGAGTCCCGCGACCCTGCCCACCCCGTCCACCTGGTCGTCGGGATGGCCCCTGCGGGTGGAGTTCTCGAACGCCCTCAACCTCCCCGACCAGGCGCAGGTGCGATTCAACGGCCGATCCATCGGGACGATGAAGTCCGTCCGCCTCGACGGCGACCGCGCCGTCGCGACCCTGACGATCACGCAGCCCGCGACGATCCCCGCCGACAGCACCGCCGAACTCCGCCAGGACACGCTGCTCGGCGACGTGTACATCGCCCTCGCGTCGTCCCCCACCTCGAAGGCGCAGACACTGCGCGCGGGTGGGCTCATCCCGCTGGCGCAGAGCCGGCCTCCGGATCACATCGAGGACCTCATGACGAGCCTGTCCGGCTTCCTCGGGAGCGGCGGAGTCGCCCAGCTGGGCAACACCGTTCAGCGGATCGACGGTGCCTTCCCGGACGACCCGGCGCGCACGCGCAAGATCACCGACAACCTCGCCACGACGGTGCGGGCGTGGGCCGACGACACCCGCTCCCTCGACGCGGCGCTGCGGTCCGTGGTCGGCGTCACGGGCACCGTCGCCGCCGAGCACCAGCGGTTGAGCGAATACCTGTCCCCGACCGGGCTCACCCGGTGGGCCACGATCGCCGAGACCGCCCGCGTCGTCGAGGTGTTCGCATCGCTCGCGCCCCTCATGCGGAACACCGCCCCGCTGGTCCCCGGCGTCCGCGACCTCGCCGCGCTGTTCACCCAGGTGGTCGGGCCGCTGCTCCTGCTGGACCGACCCGTCGGCGGGACTCGGCCCGACAACCTGATCAACCTCCGGAACCTGTTTCGCGACACCATCATCCCGTGGGTGGAGCACGGCCCCAAGATCAACGTGGCGAGGGTGTCCGACGGGTCGGCCGTCCCCACCGCGGAGAAGGCCGAGCAGGCCGTCCGGGCGATGCGGATGATCGGAGCCGTCCGATGAGGAAGGAACTGGTGGCGAACGCGATCACGTTCACGGCGGTGCTCGTGGTCGGTCTCTTCATCCTGCTGTACGGCTACATGGGAATCCGGCCCGGCGTGCAGTACACGACGCTGTCGCTCAAACTCGCGCACACCGGCCAGCTGACCACCGGTTCGCCCATCCTCCTGCGCGGCGTACGGATCGGCGACGTCACGTCCGTCGAGCCGTCGACGGAGGGCGTCCGGATCGGCCTGCGCTACCCGTCGGAGTACCGGATCCCCGTGGACTCCGCGCTGTCGATCGAGCAGCTCAGCGCTTTGAGCGAGCCCTACGTCGAGATCGCGCCCCGTTCCTCGGGTGGTGCCGTGTTCTCCTCGGGGAGCGTCGTTGCCGCAACCGCGGTCTCGCAGTCCCGATCGGTGAGCGAGGTCTTCCAGGCCCTCGCCGCGCTGAACCGCACCGCGGACACGGGCGCCCTCGGCAAGATCGTGCAGACCGCCTGGCAGGCCACCTCCGGACGCGACGACCAGTTGGCGACGCTCAGCAGAGCGGGCCAACTGCTCAGCTCGACGGTGCTGACCCGCATGCCCGCCATCCGGAAGATGTTCTCCGACACCCAGATCTACTCCGCCGATCTCGGCTGGACGCCCGACGCGATACGGCGCCTCGGCGTCGAGTTCGACAACACCACCGGCGTGGTGCGCAGCGCCGTCGAGGCCGTGCAGAAGATGGTGATGACGCTCGACGCGCCGGACCCCTTCCTGAACACCATCGATCCGTTCTTCAAGCGCCTCAAGCCGTACCTGGACGAGCTCCTACCGGCGCTGGCCACGACCGGCGGGCCGTTCATCTCCATCTTCTCCGCCCTCAACCGCACCGTCCCCCAGATCGACCTCAGCACCCTGCTGTCGAACGCACTGCAGGTCGCCGGTACCGACGGCGCCGCGCGCGTCACCCTGACCATCCCCCGCCCGTGACCGGACCCCACCGAGAGGTAGACATGCCGCAGGAGCACGACGACGTTCGGGACGAACCCGATATCGAGACCGACGAGAAGCGGACCGTCCTCACCAAGGGCCGCCGCCCGTCCCGCGCTGCGACGGCGGACGGGAAGAGCATCCCGGCCGCGTCCCGCACGGACGTTCCGGGCCCCCAGGGCCGACGGGGCCCGGCCGGCACCGTCAAGACCGTGCTCGCGACGGTGCTCGTCATCGCGCTGATCGTCGTATCGGTCCTGCTGGTCCTGCAGACCCGCACCCTGGGCTCCGAGCGGGAGGCCACCGCCGACCGGGCCCGCGCCGAGCAGATCGCCTCCGACTACGCGGTCAAGGCGGCGACCATGGACTACCGCGACCTCACGCCGTGGCTCAACGGTGTGAAGGCGGGGACCACGCCCGAGCTGTCGAAGAAGTTCGACGCGATCGTCGATCTCATGCGCGAGGTGCTCACGCCCCTGCGCCTGACGTCCACCGGCAAGGCCTCGTTCGCGAAGACCACGTCCGAGGTGAACGGCATCTACCAGGTGAAGGTCGCCGTCGACGTGTCCTCGCAGAACGTGCAGGCACCGCAGGGCACCGTCACGACGAGCACCTACTCCGTCACGCTGGACCGGAACCGATCCTGGGTGATCACCGAAGCCGGCGACCCCGCCAACCCGTCGGCCGTGCTCAGCGGAATCGGCGGCGCCTCGCCGTCGAGCTCGGCGGCACCGTCGGCCTCCCCGTCCGTTCCCGCGGCGCCGGCACCGTCGGGCACCCCCAACTGACCCCGAAGGGCGAGAGATGTTGCAACGCTTCCTCGACTACGAGATGAAGGTCTCCGAGTTCATCGGTTTCCTCATCCTGATCGGCATCCCGTACGGGTTGATCGGCCTGGTGTGGTCGCTCACGCACATGGACCATCTGGGGAACCTCAGTGGCCTGGACCGGATCGTCTCCTTCCTCGGGGCGATCGTCTGCTGGCCCGTCCTCCTGTTCACGAATGTGACGATGCAGTGATGGCGCTGGTGTGGATCATCGACGTGGTGGTCCAGTACGTGAAGATCCTCGGCGGTCGCCAGCAGGTGCCGGCCGTGGTCCGGCTGGCCGCGTGGCTGTTCCTCATCGCTCTGGTGATCGTCGGAATCGGGCTCGTGGCAACGGGGCTCGTGCTGCTCGACGACTACCTCGCCACCCTCCCCCCGACCCGCTAGGAGCCCGCGATGGTCCTCACCGTCGAGCAGACCCGCATCCCCGTCACCGGCGTCCACCGCCGGTACACCAAGCGCCGCCTCGCCGTGACCGACGCGCTCGACTTCTGGTCGTTCGCCGGAGCAGCCGCCAATGTCGCCATGCAGATGATGAACCCCGGTGTGGGACACGGGGTCGTGGAGTCGAAGGTCGACAGCGGGGCGCTCATGAAGCGTCCCTGGAAGCGGGCACGCACCACCACGCAGTACCTGGCCGTCGCGATCCTGGGGAACGAGAAGGAGATCGACGCCTTCCGGGAGGCGGTGAACGTCGCTCACCGCCAGGTGCATTCGGCGCCGGGCGCGGCGGTGAAGTACAACGCCTTCGACCGGAATCTGCAGATGTGGGTGGCCGCGTGCCTGTTCATCGGCTTCGAGGACTCCTACCAGCTGTTGCACGGCAGGCTGTCCGAGGAGCACGCGGAGAGCTTCTACCAGTCGGCCGCCGTCCTCGCGACCTCGCTGCAGGTGCCGCGCGACATGTGGCCGGCCACCCGAGGCGATTTCGACGACTACTGGGTCCGCGCGTGCGCCGAGACCCGCCTGGACGAGCCCGTCGCCGCCTACGTCGACGACCTGTTGCATCTGCGCATGATCAACCTCCCGATGCGACTGGTGTTCGGCTCGCTCCTGCGGTTCCTCACGATCGGTTTCCTCGCGCCGTACTTCCGCGAGCAGATGGGGGTGCGATGGTCCGCCGCGGACCAGCGCCGGTTCGAGAACCTCTTCGTCTTCGTGGGTTTCGTCAACCGGTTCATCCCACGGTTCCTGCGATTCGGCGGCAGCTACTCGCTGATGATGGACCTGCGGCACCGGATCAGCGCGGGCAAGCCGATCATCTGACTGCGCGGCCCGCCGGGAGCGCCGCTCAGTGGGCCCGGCGGGCCGCCGTGTAGAGCTGCCACGCGGCGCGTTCGGTGGACGAAAGATGGACGCCGAGAAGCTCCTTGGCCCGCGAGTGCTGGACTGCCCGGGCTGCGAACCGCGGGACGTGGCCTATGGACCACCGTGGGGGCCGCAGGACCTCACGACCGAACCGTTCGCCCGCGGCGGTGACGGCGAGCCCTGCGCAGGCCTCGGAGAAGTACGCGACGAACGACTCCCACGTCTCGGGGACCGGGCGAGTCGAGATGCCGTACCCCGCGTACCACTGACAGCACTCCGCGTACAACTGATCCCGCTGGTCGTCGCGCAGACCCGGCCCGTAGACCCCGATCGCGGTGAACAGCGCATCGACGTAGGTCGCGTGCTGGAAGTGGAACAGCTCGGGATCCAGGGCGTGGTACCGATCGCCGTTCGCGTCGATGCCTTTGACGTGCTCGTGCGCGTATCGGATGGTCCACATCGCATGCCCCGGGTCGTACGCCAATCGGATGAGCGCCTCCACACTCCGGGTCTTGTGCCCCCAGACACTGGTGTGCACGTGATCGTCGAACGATGCGGCGATGGCCGGGTGCAGGACCTGCAGCCCCACGGCCCGCGGTAGCGTCGCGCGGAACGCGCCGGTGTCCAAGTACGTCAACAGGATCGACTGATCGACACGGGTGCTGCGCGCCACGATCACACCTCGAAGAGCACCGCGCAGACCATCGCGTACACCTCGGCCTGGAAGGCGGGGTCCTGGTCGAAGCGGCGGGTACGCCCCACGTCGAAGACCACGGCGAAGGCCGCGTGCACGAGGAAGGTGGCCTCGGCCGCGCTCAGCTCCGGGCGGACGGCGACCACCGCGTCGGCGAAGGCGGCGATGTTCGCGCGTTGCAGGCTCGCGAGGCGGCTGCGATCCGCGTCCGGGACGTTGCCGATCTCCCGGAAGTACACCGTCATCAGTCGCGAGGTGCGGAAGGACAACTGCACGTACGCCTCGGCCAGAGCAGCGAGCCGTTCCGGCGGTTCGGGATTCGCCGCGGACACCTCGTCGATCACGTGCGCCGTCGCGTCGGCGGCACGCTCGAGCGCGCTGACCAGGATTCCCGCCTTGTTCGGGAAGTAGCGGTACATTCCGGACGGCACGATGCCGGCGGCCCGGCCGATCTGCCCCATGCTCACGTTGTGGAAGCCGTGCTCGAAGATCTGGCCGATCGCCTCGTCGAGCACCTGCCCCTGCCGACCCGCATCGGGCTCCGGCTCCGGCGGCGGCGCGAGCCGGTACGGCGCCGGCGGATCCGGCAGCGCCAACACGGCGCGCCCGGCGGCGGCGAGCACCGCCTCCGCGCGCTTCTGGGCGAGGACCGTGCGGTGCGCGGTCACGCTGCCCGTCACGCTGATCGCGCCCACGCACCGCAGCTCGACGTCGCGGCGCGCCGCGCCGGGGAGACCCGCCTCCGCCGCATCCGCGAAGGTCTCGACCATTCCGGTCAGCTGGTGGCGGATCCGCGCACGATCGTCGCGCTCCAGAAGCCGCTGCTCCCAGCGGAACAGGCCACCCGTGTTGCGCCGCTCGAAGGAGACGCCCAGCGCGGCGTCGAGGATCGCCTCGACCCGCACCTCGGGCGGCTCAGCGGCAGTCTTCTCCGCCGCATCCGCGACGGCCGTGGTCAACGCGTCCGAGGCGGAGGTGATCGCGTGCTCGAGCAGGGCGTACTTGTTGGGGAAGTGGCGGTAGACCGCGGGGCCGCTGATGTCGAGCGACGCGGCGATCTGCTCGATGCCGACGCCGTGATAGCCCCGCCGGGAGAAATCCTCCGCAGCGACCCGCGCGATCTGTTCGCGCCGGTCCTTGGGGCGCTTCCGTTTCGCCTGCGTCACCTGCCACTCCTCCTTGCTCCGCATCGAGCCTACTCGGTGACGAACGCTCGCCCGCGGTGTACCGTCGAGCCTACTAAGTAAATGAATGTTCACACACCGTTTCGGTACGGAACTTCCGGAGGAACCCGGCATGACCACCACTGCACCCCTCGCCCCGGCGAACGTCCCGACGGAGGTCGGGCGCACCGTCGACCCCGTCGCGACCGGACACCGGATCGCCCTGGCGGTCCCCGAACGACGCGCGGACGTACTGACCGTCCTGGCCGACTCCATGGATGCGCCCTCCGCCGCAGCGGGCCCCGCGAACGTGGTGATGCAGCTGCTCAACCCTCCCGTGGCCTACGGCGTGATGGAGTCACGAGTGGAATCCGGTGCGCTGTACAAGCATCCGATCAAACGCAGCCGCACCACCTTCACCTATCTCGCCGTCGCCATCCTCGGGAACGCGGGTGACCGGGTCCGGTACCGCAAGGCCGTCGACGGCGCCCACCGGCAGGTGCAGCCCACCTCGGAGAGCCCGGTCAAGTACAACGGCATGGACCGCAACCTGCAGCTGTGGGTGGCGATGTGCCTGTACGTGGGATTCGAGGACACCCACCAGCTGCTGCGCGGGCGGATGAGCCGCGAGCAGCGCGCCCTGTTCTACCGCGACTCCGCGCCGCTCGGCACCACACTGCAGGTGCACCCGGACATGTGGCCCGCCACCCCCGAGGATTTCGATGCGCTGTGGATCGAGCTGTGCGAGCAGAAGATCCGGCCCACCACCGAGACGCGCGACTACCTGCGTCAGCTCGTCGACCTCACCTTCGTCGGCGCGGTTCCCGGCCCGCTCAAGGGCTTCTCCCGATTCCAGACGGCCGGCTTCCTCGCGCCGCGGTTCCGCGAGGCGATGGAGATCGAGTGGACCGCCGCCGATCAGCGCCGCTTCGACCTGTTCTGGCGCATTCTCGCGGGCGTGAACCGGCTCGTCCCGCTCGCGCTGCGGCGCCTGCCCTACCGCCTGCTCCTCGCGGACATGCGACTGCGCGCGAAGCTCCGCCGCCCCCTCATCTGACCCGGTCGTGCGGTGGATTGCATCGCACGACCGGCACCAGCCGCTAGCGCTCGACCCTCACGTAGGGCTCATCCGGATGCAGTTCCATGACGTCAACGAGCCACTCCTCGTCGAATGCCGCGGTAGGGGCGGTCCCGCCCAACAGTCCCATAAGGTAGCTGAGCATGCCGTCACCGTCGTAGTCGATTCCCGAGCCGTTGGTCGCGATGACGGGCCATCGGTCGGGGTTCTCACCGCTCGTCCGCCACAGCAGCGTCTGGCCGCACCCTGAGACTCCGAAGACGAGGTACTCGTCCGTCGGCGTTCCGTAGATCTCGTCGAGGGAGCCGTGTCCCACGACGTCCACGTCGTCGGAGCGGTGCGCCGCCTCGCTGCGGAGGAATCCGATCGTCCCGCGTGGCGATTCGTCGCGGGTCGACGCTATCCATTCCGGAGGCGCGATACCGAGTTCGCCACCCCAGAAGCGTCCCGCACCGTACACGTCGATGAACAGCTTGTAGTCGGCCGGAAGCCGTCCGAGACGCGCTTCAATCGTCGCCCAGTCGCGGATCACCTGCGGCGAGCCGGAGGGCGGTGGGGCCACCCGCGCCAGGTCCGTCAGCTGCACTTTCACACGATCGAGCGTAGGTCAGGCGTGCAGGCGGCATCCGCCACCGGATGGTTCAGCGCCGCCGTGTGTGCGATCGACCCCGCTGAGCGGGGTCGATCGCACACAGGACGCGGACGCGTCAGCCGAACTGCTGGCGCAGGGCGGGCTTGGTGATCTTGCCGGCGGGGTTGCGAGGCAGCTCGGGGACCACCACCAGGTCACGCGGGTGCTTGTAGCGGGCGATGTGGTCGTTGAGGAACTCCGAGAGCGACTCCACCGACAGCTCCTCGCCGTCGCGCACGCTGACCACGGCCACGACGGCCTCGCCCCACTTCTCGTCGGGCCGGCCGATGATGGCCACCTCGACCACGGCCGGGTGGGCCGCGACGGCGTTCTCGACCTCCACCGAGTAGATGTTCTCGCCGCCCGAGATGATCATGTCCTTCGCGCGGTCGGTGATGTAGACGAAGCCCTCGTCGTCCATCCGCACCAGGTCGCCCGAGTGGAACCAGCCACCGTCGAAGGCGGCTCGCGTGGCGTCGACGTTGTTCCAGTATCCGGCCATCATGTTGGGTCCGCGGTAGACGATCTCCCCGACCTCGCCGCGCGGCACGTCCTTGCCCTCGGGATCGACGACGCGAGCGGCGACGGTGCGCACCACCTTTCCGACGGAGCCGAGCTTGCGCAGCGTGTCCTCTCCGGAGAGGGCGCAGGTCACCGGGGACATCTCGGTCTGACCGAAGACGGCGCAGATGGTGGCGTCGGGGAAGGTGTCGACCAGGGCGCGCAGCAGTGTCTCGCTGGCGGGCGCGGCGCCCCACCAGACGTACTTGAGCTTCAAGTCGCGCGGGCGGGCCTGTTGCTCCGCCACCGCGAGCTGCCACTGCACCGGCACCATGAACATCGTCGTGATGCCCTCGCGCTCGAGGACGTCCAGCGTGTGCGCGGGATCGAACGCGCCCAGCGGGAAGATCACCGACGTGGTCCCGGCGATGAAGGCGGTGGCCAGCACGCCGAACCCCGCGATGTGGAACAGCGGCACCGCGACGGCGCCCACGGCCTCGGTGTCCACCGTGCCGGGCGCGATGAGGTTGTTGAAGCCCTGCGCCGTCATGTTCACGTGGGTGAGCACCGCTCCCTTGGGGCGGCCCGTCGTACCCGAGGTGTACATGATCAGGGCCGGGGAGTCCTCCGGCACGTCGACGACGGGGGCCGTGCGCCCCTCCGCAACGAGGTCCTCGTAGGCCAGGGCGCCCGCGGCCTCGTCGGCACCGTCGAACCGGATGCGCAGGCCGAACTCGGCGCCCGCGGCGGACGCGGCCGCGACGAGCGGGTCGAACGGCGCCTCGTAGACGATGGCGCTGCAGCCCGTGTCCTGCGCCAGGTAGGCCACCTCGGGCGGCGCCATCCGGAAGTTGACGGGGACGGCGATGCCGCCGAGGGCCGTCACGGCGAGGACGGCCTCGATGTACTCCAGCCGGTTGAGACCGAGCACGAGCACGCGGTCGCCGAACGAGACGCCGCGTTCGGACAGCGCGCCCGCGACCGCGCTCACCCGGTCTGCGAGCCGGGCCCACGTGAGGGTGTTGTCCAGGTACTTCAGGGCCACCTGATCGCCGCGCATGACGGCGTGATTGCGGACCTGGTTGTTCCAGGTGTTGCGCTGTGAGCTGCGGGGCTCCTCCGTGCGCGGGAACCAGGCGATGTTCTCAAGAGCGGTCATGTATGGGATTGTGTTCTAGAACATGTTCGACGGGGAGCCGAATCGCACAAAGTTAAAGAATAGTGATTCACTTGTGACCTACCCGACGACAGTCACCCATGGAAGGAACACCGTGCCCGAAGCATTCATCTACGAGGCCATCCGCACTCCGCGCGGTAAGCAGCGCGGCGGCGCGCTGCACGCCACCAAGCCCCTGGACCTGGTCGTCGGCCTGATCGACGAGCTCAAGGACCGCTACCCCACGATGGATCCGTCCGCGATCGACGACATCGTGCTCGGCGTGGTCTCCCCCGTGGGTGAGCAGGGCGGCGACATCGCCCGCACCGCCGCCACCGTCGCGGGCCTGCCCGAGACCGTGGCCGGCGTGCAGATCAACCGGTTCTGCGCCTCGGGCCTCGAGGCCACCAACATGGCGGCGCAGAAGGTCGCCGCCGGTCTCGGTGACGACCTGGTGCTCGCGGGCGGCGTCGAGTCGATGTCGCGCGTGCCCCTGGGCTCCGACGGCGGCGCGATGCACCAGGACGTCACGACCAACTACGACACCTACTTCGTGCCGCAGGGCATCGGCGCCGACCTCATCGCGTCGATCGACGGCTACACCCGCGAGGACGTGGACACCTACGCCGCGCAGTCGCAGGCCAACGCCGCGGCCGCGTGGGACAACGGCTGGTTCGCCAAGTCCGTCGTGCCCGTCAAGGACATCAACGGCCTGACGGTGCTGGACAACGACGAGCACCGCCGCCCCGGCACCACCGCCGAGAGCCTGGCCAAGCTCAAGCCGGCCTTCGACGGCATCGGCGCGATGGGCGGCTTCGACGCCGTCGCGCTGCAGAAGTACTACACCGTGGAGAAGATCAACCACGTCCACACGGGCGGCAACAGCTCCGGCATCGTCGACGGTGCCGCCCTCCTGCTGATCGGCAACGAGGCCGGTGGCAAGAAGGCCGGCCTGACCCCGCGCGGCCGCATCGTCGCCACCGCCGTCACCGGCTCGGAGCCGACCATCATGCTCACCGGCCCCACCCCGGCCACCGAGAAGGTCCTCGCGAAGGCGGGCCTGTCGAAGGAGCAGATCGACCACTGGGAGCTCAACGAGGCCTTCGCGTCCGTCGTGCTGCGGTGGATGAAGGACATGAAGCTCGAGCGTGAACAGGTGAACCCGCTCGGCGGCGCCATCGCGCTCGGCCACCCGCTCGGCGCGACGGGCGCGATGCTGGTCTCGACGGTGCTCGACAACCTCGAGCGCTCCGGCGGCCGGTACGGCCTGATCACCCTCTGCGTCGGCGGTGGCATGGGCATCGCCACCATCATCGAGCGCCTCTGACCGGCCGGAAAGACTACGGAGACAAACAATCACATGGCTGAGAACATGATCCGCTGGGAGCAGGACGCCGACGGCATCGTCACCCTGACGATGGACGACCCCACCAGCTCCGCGAACACCATGAACGACCTGTACCGCGAGTCGATGGCCGCGACCATCGACCGCCTGGAGGCCGAGAAGGACTCCATCACGGGCGTCGTGCTCACCTCCGCGAAGAAGACCTTCTTCGCCGGCGGCAACCTGGGCCTGATCCGCCAGGCCACCAAGGCCGACGCGCAGCAGGTCTTCGACAACGTCGAGTCGATGAAGGCCGCGCTGCGCCGCCTCGAGACCTTCGGCAAGCCCGTCGTCTCCGCGATCAACGGTGCCGCCCTCGGCGGCGGCCTGGAGATCGCTCTGGCGACCCACCATCGCATCGCCGCCGACGCGCGCGGCTCGCAGATCGGCCTGCCCGAGGTCACCCTCGGCCTGCTCCCCGGCGGCGGCGGCGTCACGCGCACCGTCCGGCTGCTCGGCCTGCAGGGCGCGCTGATGGGCGTCCTGCTGCAGGGCCCGCGCATGAAGCCCGCCAAGGCCAAGGAGGTGGGCCTGGTCCACGAGGTCGTGGGCACCGTCGAGGAGCTGATCCCGGCCGCGAAGGCGTGGATCAAGGCCAACCCCGAGGGCGGCGTGCAGCCCTGGGACGTCAAGGGCTACAAGATCCCCGGTGGCTCACCGTCGTCCCCCGCGATCGCCGCGAACCTGCCCGCCTTCCCCTCGAACCTGCGCAAGCAGCTCAAGGGCGCCCCGATGCCCGCGCCACGCGCCATCATGGCCGCCGCGGTCGAGGGCGCGATGGTGGACTTCGACACCGCTTCGGTGATCGAGGGCCGCTACTTCGTCTCGCTGGCCACGGGCCAGGTCAGCAAGAACATGATCAAGGCGTTCTTCTTCGACCTGCAGCACATCAACGGCGGCGGCTCGCGGCCCGAGGGCTACGACAAGTACACCGCCAAGAAGGTCGGCGTCATCGGCGCCGGCATGATGGGCGCCGCGATCGCGTACGTCTCCGCGAAGGCCGGCATCGAGGTCGTCATCAAGGACATCTCGCTGGAAGCCGCGCAGAAGGGCAAGGCCTACTCCGAGAAGCTCGAGGAGAAGGCTCTGGCCAAGGGCCGCACCACCGCCGAGAAGTCGGCGGAGCTGCTCGCCCGGATCACGCCCACCGTCGACGCCGCCGATTTCGCCGGCGTGGACCTGGTCATCGAGGCGGCGTTCGAGTCGGTCGAGGTCAAGCACAAGGTGTTCCAGGAGATCGAGGACATCGTCGAGCCCGACGCCATCCTCGGCTCGAACACCTCGACGCTGCCGATCACCATCCTCGCCGAGGGCGTCAAGCGCTCCGAGGACTTCATCGGCATCCACTTCTTCTCCCCCGTCGACAAGATGCCGCTGGTCGAGATCATCCGCGGCGCCAAGACCTCGGATGCGGTGCTGGCCAAGGTCATCGACTACACGCTGCAGATCAAGAAGACCCCGATCGTGGTCAACGACTCGCGCGGCTTCTTCACCTCGCGGGTCATCGGCACCTTCGTCAACGAGGCCATCGCGGCCGTCGGTGAGGGCGTGAACCCGGTGCTCATCGAGCAGGCGGGCCAGCAGGCCGGCTACCCGGCGGCACCGCTGCAGCTCATGGACGAGCTGACGCTCACGCTGCCGCAGAAGATCCGCAAGGAGACCCGCGCCGCCGCCGAGGCCGCCGGCAATCCGCTGCCCGCGCACGGCAGCGACGCCGTCGTCGACGCGATGGTCGACGCGGGCCGCACCGGCCGCAAGGACGGCGCCGGCTTCTACGACTACGTGGACGGCAAGCGCACCGGTCTGTGGCCGGGCCTGAAGGACCTCCTGCCCGCCGGGCAGGACATCCCGCTGCAGGACATGATCGACCGGATGCTCTTCGCCGAGTCGCTGGAGACGGTGCGCTGCTTCGACGAGGGCGTCATGGACTCCGTCGCCGACGCCAACATCGGCTCGATCTTCGGCATCGGCTTCCCCGCCTGGACCGGCGGCGTGCTGCAGTTCATCAACGGCTACGAGGGCGCGGACGGAACCGTGGGCCCCAAGGCCTTCGTCGCCCGCGCGCAGGAGCTGACCAAGTACGGCGAGCAGTTCACCCCGCCCGCCTCCCTGGTCGCCAAGGCCGAGGCCGGCGAGACCTACGAGTAGGACTCACTGAGCCGCACCATCATCGAGAGGTCCGGTACCGCCTGCGGGTGGTACCGGACCTCTCGTTTCCCGGTTCGACGGTGCGCCTCGGGTCCGGGTGGGCCGACGCCCGTGGGGAATCGGCGTGGCGCTTTGAGCGAAGC
Organism: Tsukamurella pseudospumae; assembly: GCF_001575195.1. NCBI lineage: Bacteria > Bacillati > Actinomycetota > Actinomycetes > Mycobacteriales > Tsukamurellaceae > Tsukamurella > Tsukamurella pseudospumae. The sequence goes on along the minus strand of NZ_LSRF01000007.1, from coordinate 95,450 downwards.
CTGCCGTCCGGTCAGGAGAAGAGACGGTCCCGCTGCGCACGCGGCGCGTCGTAGCGGACCCCGCCGGGCTTCGCTTCGATCAGGCCGATCGCGAGCGCGGCGATGGTTGCAGCGATGTTCACGACGGGTACGGCGGCGGCAACGACGATGAGCAGATACCACCAGCCCGACTGGTCGATGTCGTGAAGTCTGCGGACGCTCAACGAGATTCCACCAATACCGTAGACGATCATGATCGCGACGATCAGCATCCCGCCGATCGCCATGACAGGGCTACCGGCACCCTCCTCGCCGAGCACGCCGCCGGTCACGATCACCCCGACCGCAACCAGGATGGCGAGAAGATTCGCCAGGGCCGGCCACCAGAACTCACTCTTCGAAGCCCGCCCCGAGTACCGGAAGTAGCTCCGGAAGAAGCGCTTCACCGCCTCGCCGAAGGTCGCGCCGCGCAAGGGAATCGTCAGGTCCTGCGGATCCCTGTCGACCACGTACTGATCACTCATCTCACACCGCTCCGTTCAGCACCCCGAACACCGATGTGCGCAATGTAGCATTACTGTTTTAGGAACAGCAACATTGTGTCGTCCGCGAGCACCGGAACGTGCCTCGTCACGCCGTTCCCGCGGCCGCAGCCACCAGTTTGGCGCGCTCAACGAGGTGCGCGGCAGCGCGTTTCATCTTGAGGCACTCGCGAGACGAGAGGGTGTGGTGGTCGTACGCCACCTTGTTCTTCAGCCCGAGCAGGGTCGTCAGGTGTTTCGCTATTCCGGCGTCCGCCTTGGCGAGGAGCGCGATCGCCTCGCTGTGGTTCGTGGAGTTCGAGTGTTCTCCGAGTCGCACGCAGCAGATGACATCTGCTGCGGCGATGCCGGCGTCGACGAACAGATCCCCTGCAGCGTTGCGCTTCTCGTCTTCGAGGAACTCCGCCGCCTCGTTGAATTCCACCGCCTTCGCCAGCCGACCGGTGATGACGACCGCATTACAGCTCCGTTTGCCCGCCACTAGCTGCCCTCCGTACCAGTGACACGAACCACCCTCGGTCCCCAGCGAAGGTCAGTCCGTCCCTGACGACATCCTGCAGCAATGGCTCCCTCGATGCGGCTGCATCGCGCAATTCCGACTCCGTGTAGTCGACCGGCCGAGCGTCGTTGCCCGTCCATCCGGACACCGCAGTCACCAGGTCCGTCATCTGGGTGTCCCACACCTCGTCGTCGGCGTCGTCGGCACGGACGAGGAGCAGATCGATGTCGCTGTTCTCGCGCATTCGCCCGGTTGCGGCCGATCCGAAGATCGTGGCGAACAGTGGGGTCTCCGCCCAACTGGCGGTCATCGCCCGCAGCCGTTCATGCAGCGTCTCGCTGAGTTTGGCGAGCGCGATGATCGGTTCCGCTGCGAGGTGCGCGCGATTCAGCCGGTAGGTACTGGTCCGGCCGACCTTCTCCTGGTGGACGACTCCTGTCCCGACCAGCCTGGACAGGGCGTTCCGCAAGCCCTCGTCCGAGCCGCGGGAGACGATTCGGAGCATCTGCGGAACGGTGAACGCGACATCTGTTGATGCCAGCACGGCAAGGACGTCCCCATCCAGGGTGGGCGTGATCGTGGCGAACGGACGGCTCAGCTGCATGCATCCACTGTATGCCAACTATTCTTGGTTCAATCCAAGGATAGTTGGCATCTGCCGCGGTTCACCGGAGCGAGCAGCTTCGCGGCCGACGTTCAACCCGCGAAGCGGGCCGGGCGTTTGCCGAGCATGGCGGCGACGCCCTCCTGGTGATCGTCGGTCTGCAGCAGAACGACCTGCTCGTCTGTCTCGCGGCGGAGGGCACCGTCGAGGCCCGCGAGGGTGGAGGCGTTCATGGCGCGCTTGGTGGCGGCGATCGCCTCCCGCGGTCCGGACGCGAGCTTCGCGGCCGCGGCGGCGACGGCACCGTCGAGCTCCTCGGCCGGGCGGACCGCCGTGACCATCCCGGCGGCGAGGGCCTCCGGCCCGTAGACGCGTTCGCCGAGCAGGGCCATGCCCATCGCCCGGGTACGGCCGATGGCGGCGGGGACCAGGGCCGTGGTGCCCGCGTCGGGCAACAGACCGATGCCGACGAAGGGCAACAGGAAGTAGGCGGTGTCGGCGACGAAGGTCAGGTCGGCGGCCAATGCCAGGCCCACCGCCATTCCCGCGCACGGACCGTTCACCTTGGCTATCACCGGGATCGACGCCGCGACGATCGCGCGGACGTACGCGTTCACCGCGTCGAGCGCCTCCTGCGGCGCCGCCGCCTCCCCCGCCAGGTCGGCGCCCGTACAGAACGCCTTGCCCTCGCCGGTGATGATCACGACACGGATCCCTGGGTCCGCGTCCGCCTCGGCGATGAAGCCGGCGAGGTCCCACGCCGCGCGAACGCCGAAGGCGTTCATCCGCTGCGGACGGGCGATGGTGACGGTCAGGACGCCGGCGTCGACGGCGCGCAGGAAGTCCTCGCTCATGCCACCGACTCTTCCACTCGCGCCAGCGGCGCGAGGCGCCGTTCGACGATGGACGCGCCCTCGGTGATCATCCGCTCGATGAGCGACGCCACCGTCGGGACGTCGCGGATCAGGCCCTGGCACAGGCCGACGCTCCAAATACCGGCCTCGACGTCGCCGTCCTCGAAGACCTTGCGACCGCGGGCGCCCGCCACGAGGTGCCGGATGTCTTCGAACTCGCAGCCCTGCGCTTCGGTCTCGACCACCTCGACGGAGACCGAGTTCTTCGCCACGCGGGCGGTGTTGCCCAGCGTGCGGAAGATCAGCTTCGTGTCCAGTTCGGAGTTCTCGACGATCTGCTGCTTCACCTCGGGGGCGATCGGGGACTCCACCGTGCAGAGGAAGCGGCTGCCCATGTTGATGCCGTCCGCGCCCAGCGCGATCGCGGCGACGAGGCCGCGGGCGTCCGCGATGCCGCCCGACGCGAGGATCGGAATGTCCAGCGCGTCCGCGGCGGCGGGGATCAGTACGAGGCCCGGGATGTCGTCCTCACCCGGGTGGCCGGCGCACTCGAAGCCGTCGATCGACACCGCGTCCACCCCGATGGCCTGTGCCTTGAGCGCGTGCCGGACGCTGGTGCACTTGTGGATCACCTTGACGCCGTGGTCCTTCAGGTACGGCAGGAACTTCGCGGGGTTCGACCCAGCGGTCTCGATGATCTTCACCCCCGACTCGACCGCCGCGCGCAGGAACTCCTCGTAGGGCGGCGGGTCGATCGTCGGCAGCACGGTGAGGTTCACACCGAACGGATTCGACGTCAGGTCCCGCGCCCGCGCGATCTCCTCACGGAGCGCCTGCGGCGTGGGTTGCGTGAGAGCCGTGATGATGCCGAGCCCGCCGGCCTCGGACACCGCGGCGGCGAGGCCGGCGCGCCCCACCCACATCATGCCGCCCTGGACGATCGGGTACCGGACGCCGAACTGCTCGGTGAAGCGCGTTGAGAACATGCCCGAAAGCTAGCACAGATGAGAGAACAGTCTCTAACATATGGCTCAGATACCCGAGAACTTCCGGAGGACCGCATGACCGCACCGTCGAACCTGCAGACCGGTGACCTGATCTCCACCGACCCCCGCACCGGGGCCGAGGTGGCCCGCTTCCCCGTGGCCGACGCCGCGACCGTGATCGAGGCGGTCGATGCCGCCCGCGAGGCGGCGGCCTGGTGGGGAGACCTCGCGCCGAAAGCCCGGCGGAGCTGGCTGCTGCGCTTCCGCGCGGAGCTGTCGCGGCGGGCGGAGGAGCTCGCCGCGGTGATCTCCGCCGAGACCGGCAAGCCGACCGACGACGCGCTGCTCGAGGTGATGCTCGCCGTCGTGCACATCGACTGGGCCGCCAAGAACGCCGAGAAGGTGCTCGGCCGGCGCAAGGTCCCGTCGGGCCTGCTCGGCGCGAACCTGGCCGCCACCGTCGAGTACCGGCCCTTCGGCGTCGTCGGCTGCATCGGCCCGTGGAACTACCCCGTCTTCACCCCGATGGGCTCGGTCTCGTACGCACTGGCCGCGGGCAACGCCGTCGTCTTCAAGCCCAGCGAGCTCACGCCCGCTGTGGGCCAGTTCCTCGCCGACACCTGGAACGCCGCGTGCCCGGGACAGCCCGTGCTGCAGGTGATCCACGGCGGCGGGGAAACCGGTGCCGCGCTGTGCCGCTCGGGTGTCGACAAACTGGCCTTCACCGGCTCCGCCCGCACCGCCCGTACGGTCATGGCGACCTGCGCGGAGTCCCTCACGCCCGTCACGATCGAGGGCGGCGGCAAGGACGCCTTCCTCGTCGACTCCGACGCGGACGTCGACGCCGCGGTGGACGCGGCCGCGTTCGGCGCCTTCGGCAACGCCGGGCAGACCTGCGCCGGCGTCGAGCGGGTGTACGTGGTGTCCGACCGGTACGACGAGTTCGTCGACAAGCTCGTCGCGCGGACCCGCGCCCTCCGCGGCGGGGACGACGACGGTGCCGACTACGGTCCGGCGACGATGGCCCGGCAGCTGCCGATCATCGCCGGCCACATCGACGACGCACTCGCCCACGGTGGGCGGGCGCTGGTCGGGGGCCGGGAGTCCGTGGGCGAGACCACGGTTCAGCCCGTCGTGCTCGTGGACGTCCCGGAGGACTCAACCGCGGTCACCGACGAGACCTTCGGCCCCACCGTGGTGGTGAACCGGGTCGCGACCATCGAGGAGGGCATCGAGAGGGCCAACAACAGCACCTACGGGCTGTCCGCGGCGATCATGACGCGCAACGTCTCCCGGGGTCGGGAGCTGGCGCGCCTGCTCCGCACCGGTTCGGTGGCCGTGAACTCGTTCCTCTCCTTCGCCTCCGTGCCCGCCCTACCCTTCGGCGGGCTCGGCGACTCCGGCTTCGGCCGGATCCACGGCGCGGACGGGCTCCGCGAGTTCAGCAGACCGCAAGCCGTCGCGGCACAGAAGTTCACGGCTCCGATGAACCTGCTCACCTTCGACCGCAAGGCCCGCGACATGAAGGCGGTGCGGCTGATGCTGCGCCACGTCTACGGGCGCTGACCGCACCGCCCCATCGCTCGGGGATCAGCGCACGGTGAACGATCCCTTGCCCGGCACCGCCATCGGCGCACCGACGAAGGTGGTCGTGAAGGTCACGTTCCCGGCGCCGGTGCGGGCGTCGACCGCCGCCGGTGTCGGGTTGGCGAAGTTCTGGCAGGGCTTGACGGTGACGCCGCCCCGGGCGCCGGTGGTGCGGTTGACGTAGTCGACGCGGATGAGCGTGGCGTAGCCGTTCGACATGCAGATCCGCCCGTCCGCCGGGGCCGAGATCGACACGACGCCCGCGCTGCGGGTCTGGACCGCGACGTTCGCGCGCCACAGCATCGCGACCGCAAGACCGCTGGAGACCATCGTGGTCGCCGGGCTCTGCTGAACCGGAACGGGCGCCGCTTGGGCGGTCGCGGGGACGACGAGTGCCGCGCCCGCGACAGCGGCCGCGACGCAGATGATGCGCTTCATGATTCTCCTCGAGAGATGTTCGTCGTGGACCCGGCGAGTGCCGGGGCCTCTGTGCTCGTGGCCCGGCCCATCGGGCCGGACCGGCGGGGACCGTCAGAAGGTGGTCGTGTTGGTCACGTCGACGCTGACGCCGTGTCCGTCGCGGGAGAACACGGTCTTCCCCGCGCTCGCCTCGACGGTCCACCCGTAGGCGCTGTAGGTGCTGCCGTAACGGATGGTGGTGGCCGGCGCGGTGACCGCCATGTTCCCGTAGTACCAACCGAGAGCCCCGTCGCGGTACACGAACCCGGTGGCGGGCTCCCCGGTCTTGGCCCGGTAGGTCTTGCCGAACTCGACGGACTGGCACTCGACGAGTTCAGCGCGGATGTTGCAGGTGGTCTTGCCGGACTCGGTGAGCACCCGCACCGCTTGCCCCGCAGTGGGCAGGGCCGTCACGGTGCGATTCGCGGCCGTCGGGGCGGCGGTCGCCGTCCGGGTCGGCGTCTCGGGTTGCTGCGTCCCCGCGGACGAGCCGCCCGGGTTCGCGCTCGGCGCGGCGGTCACCGTCACCGTCGGCCCGGCCGACCGTGACCCGTCCCCGCACCCCGCCACGGCCACCGTCGCGAACAGCACCGCGCCCGCGACCTTCATCGTCGTCCCCATGTCCGTTCCTCCCCTGCCGCAGGATGCGGCTCACTGGTTGATCGACCGACGCTGCGTGATCGTTAACAAGGTTCGCGAAAGGGCACTACCGTGGTGAGCGTGAGGGCGTGGGCGGGTCCGACGGCGGCGGTGGTCGGCGTGGGCGCCATCGTCGGGTCGACGCTCGTTCTCGCGGTGACGGGCCGGGGCCTGCGGTACACCGCCGACTCGATGGACACCATTTCGTGGTGGCAGCCCTGGGCACCGGCCGTCGCCGGGCTGCTCGCCGCGCTCGCTTTCCCCGTGGATGCCCGGGACCCAGCGACACCGTCGAACCCGCTGCCGCAGGCCTGGGCACTCCTGACCTGCGGGGTCGCCTTCGCGAGCGCCCTCATCGTGCTCGGCCCGGCCGAACCGAACTACACCGTGCTCAAGCTCGGCCTACTCCTCGCTGTGCCGGTCGTCGTCTTCGCGGTCGCGCGGCGACGCGGGGCGGCCTGGCCTGATCCGACCGTAGAGGCACGGTGGAGCCCGGCGCCGGCCGTGATCGCGTACCTGGCCGTGTACCTGTCGCTGGCGGAGGAGCGCGATTCCTTCCTCGCCGGCGTGCCGGTCGCGGACAGCGCTGTCCTGTTGCTCGGGGGCTTCGCGATGAACGCGCTGCTCGAGGAGGTGTTCTACCGCCGGTGGTTGCTCACCCGATGGCGCGCCGCGCTCGGCCCGTGGCCGGCGGTCGCGATCTCGGCCATCGTGTGGGCGGCCTGGCACATCGCGATCCAGGGGTCCGGGAACCTGGCCGGCGACGCGGTGAACGTGCTCGCCAACCAGGGCGTGAGCGGACTGTTCCTGGGCTTCCTGTGGCTGCGCTACCGAGTCATGTGGCCGCTCCTGGTGATCCACGGCGTGTGGAACGCGAACCCCGTGCAGTTGCTCGCCGGATGACGAGGCGTCACGCGCACCCGGACGACCGCGAAGCCCGGGCGCGCGACCTCGACCGATAGGGTGGAGCGCATGTCCCGGCCCAGATTCCGCCCCGACCGGGTGGCGTGGACCGTGCTCGGTCTCACCGTTGCAGCGCTCGTCATCGGCTACCAGATCAAGGCTCAGTGCACCGGCGCACCCTTCGACCAGTTCGGCCGCTCCGAGGGCTTCGCCAACACGCCCGGCCGGATCTGCTATTCCGACCTGCAGTTCCTCTGGAGCGGGCGCGAGGTGAACAACCACGTCTTCCCGTACCTGAACGGGTGGATCGACGCCGACGGCAAGCTGCAGGGCGGCGCGATCGAGTACCCCGTGCTCAGCGGGCTGTTGTTCTGGGTGGGTGCGATCGGTGCGCACAACGACGCCGAGTTCCTGCTGCACATGGCGCTGCTGCTCGCGCCCTTCGGCCTGCTCACCGCGTGGGTACTCGCGAAGGTCTCGGGCCGCACGGCCGCGCTGTGGGCGGTCGCCCCTCCGCTCGCGCTGTACGCCTTCCACAACATGGAGCTTCCAGTGGTGGCGGCCGCGACGCTCGCCTTCGGCATCATGGCCTGGGCCGACCGGACCGGGGGCTCGATCCGCATCCCGGCGATCGCCACGTCCGCGGTCCTCGCCGTGGGCTTCGACCTGAAGATCTATCCGGGCCTGTTCGTGGCGCCGCTCGTGCTCTACGTGCTCACCCACGGGAGGGGCGGCACCGTCGCCCTGCCCGACGGTCCCGGACCGCGCGCCCGGATCGACTGGCGACTGCTCGACTGGGTGGGCGCCGCAGCCACCGCGGCGACGGCAGTGGTGGTGGCCGTCGCGATCAACGTGCCCTTCATGGTCTTCGGCTTCGACGGCTGGCGCGCCTCGCTGAAGTTCCAGGAGCTGCGCACGGCGGACCTGTCGACCAACTCCATCTGGTACTGGGGAGTGCTCAAGGCCTACGACGATCCGAAGGCCTACGACGATCTCGTCGGCGCGCTCTCACCGCTGCTGATCGCGGTATCCATCGTCGCGCTGCTGGTCGTCGGATGGCTGCGCTACCGTCGCACCGGCGTCTACCCGTGGGTCGGCGTCAGCGGTGCGATCCTCGCCGCGTTCATGCTCTTCCACAAAGTGCACTCACCCCAGTACGTGCTGTGGCTGCTGCCCTTCTTCGTGCTGCTCAAGGTCGACTGGCGACTCGTCGCGGCCTACCTGCTGTGCGACCTGAGCCTCGAGCTCACGGTGTGGAACTACTTCTCCGAGCACGCGGCGAACTCGCCCATCACCTGGTGGGTTCAGTGGGGCGTGTGGATCGGCGTCTGGGGCCGGGCCGCGCTGCTGCTGCTCTTCCTCTGGTACCTGCCCCGCGCCTCGCTGCGGTTGCGCAGCCAGGACGCGTCCGGCGCACCGTCGAGCACGCCGCCCGCGGGGTCGTCCAACGGGGGCGAGTACGGCCCCGGGAAGGTCGACCGGACCAGGTCCTCGTCGGGCCGGTAGATCTGCCGCACCACCAGCACGCAGAGGCCGATCACGGCCAGGTCCCGCAGGAGGACGGTGGCCGTGAAGGCCTGCTCCGGCAGGCCCTTGTTCTGGATGCCGAGGAAGTACATCATGCGCGGCACCCAGACCAGCGCGTCGATCGTCATCCAGGCCAGCAGGATCCGGGTGTGCGGGATCGCGAGCACCGCCAGCGGCACCAGCCACAACGAGTACTGCGGGCTCCACACCTTGTTGACCAGGAGGAAGCCCGCGACCAGGAGGAACGCCAGCTGCGCGACCCGGGGCCGCCGCGGCGCCTTCAGCGCCAGGTAGCCCACGCCGGCGATCACCGCGAGGAAGAGCACGAGGGTGATCGCGTTGGCGAGCGCGGAGGCGCCGCCCCGTGGACCCGCGCCGCCGAACACCCAACCGCCGGTGAACGAGCTGATGACCGCGTAGATCGAGTCCATGTCGACCGCGCGGATCGAGTTCCGGTGGAAGAACTCCCACCAGCCCTGCGGCCACAGGGCCAGCACCGGCAGGTTGACGGCGAGCCACGCGGCGGCCGCGGTGAGCGACGCGGTGAGCCACGGCCGGAGCCGGCCCGCCCTCAGGCACAGGAAGAACAGCACGATCAGGAGGAACGCCGGGTACAGCTTCGCCGCGGTGCCGAGGCCGATCACGATGCCCGCCCAGGCCGGCATCCGCTTGGCCCAGAGCAACATTCCGACCGCCATCGCCGCGACGGCGATGGCGTCGAAATTGGTGAAGACGTGCACGGCTACCAGCGGCGACGCCGCCATCAGCATCGCGTCCCAGGGCCGGCGCGCCGCCAGCCGCCCGGGGCCGGCGGCACCGCCCGCTAATCGGGTCGTCGCCCACACCGCGATCAGCCAGAACATCGCGAGCCCGACCGCGGCGACCGTGAAGAACAGCACGACCTCGATGGCCGCGGGCACGCCCCACTCGTCGTGCAGCGCCGCCCAGGTCTTGGCGATCCGCATCGACGCGTACTGGTACATCCCGGTGAGCACCGGGTACTCCATGTAGCGCTCCTGCCGGGCGCCCGTGGGATCGGTGTCGAAGAACTGCGTCTTGTAGGGCATGAGGCCCTCGTTCAGACGCTCCGCCCCGTACAGCGGCACCGTGTCCGAGTAGCACATCGCGGCGTACGGCCGGTTCCCCGACCAGTCGAGCACCAGCTGCCCGCCGTCGTTCTTCTGCTGCAGGCAGCCCGCCTTCGTGGTCCAACCCAGCGCCAGGAACAGCACCGCTACCAGCAGGATCAGGCGCAGCGGCGTGAAGAACCGCTGGAAGCCCAGCTGCGCGTGCGCGCCGACCGGGCCGCCGAGGGCCGTCGAGAAGTCCCGCGCCACCGCATCGGTGCGGCTCGGGACGTCCCGGTCCGGCTCGACCGCCGTCGCCGGATCGAAGCGGCCCGGGCTGACGTGGAGACGGTCGACGTCCACGTCCGTGCCGACACCCGTGCCGGACTCGTCCGGGGCTTCCGTCACGGCACCGGGTTCGTCACCCGCGGCGGCACCGTCTGGCCGCCGTTGCCGTTGCCCGTTCCGCCACCGGGGCGCGGACGTGTGGTGGGTTGACCGGGATAGGTCGGGTAGCCGTTGCCCGGCTGCGTGGTCGTCGGATCCCACGGGAACGTCGGCATCGGGACGCCGGGCAGGCCGGGCACCGTGCGGCTCGCGCTCGGCTCGGCCGAGGCCGACGCGGAGGCGGAGCCCGCGGAGCTCGTGCGCACCCGGGTCTCCACCGGCACGCCCGCGGAACCGCCGATGTATCCCGGCGTCGGGAAGGACTCGTAGTCCGAGTCGGAGAGCGCGCCGTCCATCGTCTGCTTCCAGACGTCCGACGGGACGCCCGAGCCGTAGATGATGCCGCCGTACGAGTTGGTGATCGGGCCGCCCTTGTCGTTGCCGACCCAGACCGCCGTCGAGATCGACGGCGTGTAGCCGACCATCCACGCGTCCTTGTTCTGCCCCGTGTCCTGGTACTGCGCGGTGCCGGTCTTCGCGGCCGAGGCGCGACCGCCTGCCAGCCCGTGGCCGTTGGAGTAGGACGCGATCGGCTGCAGCGCCGCGGTCACGTTGTTCGCGACGTCCTTGCTGAAGCGACGCTCGCCGGGATCGGTCTGCCGGTCCAACAGGGTCCGGCCGTCGGCGGTCACGACCTTCGAGATGAGGTGCGGCTTGCGGTAGATGCCCTCGGCGGCCAGGGTGGCGTACGCGGAAGCCATGTCGATCGGCCGGCTCTGGTACTGACCCAGCACGACGCCGCCCTCGACGCCGCTGCCGTCGGTCTGCTGCAGCGTCTTCTTGATGTCGCCGAAGCTCTCCGCGACGCCGGCCTTGTGCGCCGCGTCCGCGACGGCCTGAGCCTGTCCGTTGAGATCCATCATGAGCCGGTAGAAGACCGTGTTCAGCGACATCTTCATCGCCGTCGCCAGGTTGCAGCTGCCGCAGGACTCGCCGTCCGAGTTGGTGACCGTGACTCCCTGGGCCTTGAACGGCGACGAGGAGTAGACCTTCGACAGGCCGATGCCCTGCTCCAGCCCGGCGACCAGCGCGAACACCTTGAACGAGGATCCGGTCTGCAGGCCGGCCTGCACGCGGTCGTAGCCGTTGCCGTCGTCGCCGCCGTAGTAGGCGAGCACGCCGCCCGTCTTCGGGTCGACCGAGACGATCGCGGTGCGCAGGTCCTTCGGCTGGTTCTCGGCCATGTTCTTGGCGGCCTTCACCGCCGCGGACTGCGCCTGCGGGTCGATCGTGGTGGTGATCTTCAGGCCCTGCGTATTGAGGGTCGACTCGTCGATGCCCGCGTCCTTGAGCTCGCGCAGCACCTGGGTCTTGATCAGGCCGTTCGGGCCGGCCGACAGATCGTCACCGCTGCTCTTGCTCAGCGCCGTCACCTTCGGGAACTGCATCTTGGCCCGCTGCGTCGGATCGAGCGTCTTCATGTCGACCATGCCGTCGAGCACGTAGTTCCACCGGCCCGTGGCGTCCGCCAGGTGCGTGGTCGGCTCGTACAGCGACGGCCCGCGGACGACGCCCGCCAGCAGAGCCGCCTGCTCGGCTTTGAGGTCCTTCGCGTTGACGTTGAAGTAGGCCTTCGCCGCGGCCTGGATCCCGTACGCCCCCCGACCGAAGTAGATGGTGTTCAGGTACGCGGCCATGATGTCGTCCTTCGACCAGGAGTTGGACATCTTGGTCGAGAGGATGAGCTCTTTCCACTTGCGCGTCAGCGAGGACTCATCCCCGACCAGCGCGTTCTTCACGTACTGCTGCGTGATCGTGGAACCGCCGCCCGCGTCCTGGCCGTCGCTCGCGACGCCCGGTACGCGCAGCCACACGGCGCGCGCGAAGCCCTTGAGTGAGAAGCCCGGATTCGTCGCGAAGTCGCGGTCCTCCGCCGCCATGATGGCGTTCTTCATCACGTCCGGGATGTCCTGCGCGGGCAGGATCTCGCGGTTGCCACCGGCCGGGACGACCCGCGCGATCGGCGTGGTGCCGTCCTTCATCGTGATCGTGGCGACCTGCTCGGTCTGGATCTCCCCGGGCTGCGGCACGTCGGTGCGCCAGTAGCCGATGAGGAAGGCCAGCAGCGCCACCACCAGGATCAGCGCGACCGCGGCCACACCGCCGGTCACGACGCGTCGGAAGAGTGATCCGCTCACGAGTGCTCGCAGGCCCTTCTTGTCGGAGTCGTCATGATCGTCGTCCTCGGGCTCGTCCGGCCCGTCCCCGTCGCCCCCACCGGGGCCGTCACCCCCCGGACCGTCGCCCCCGGGGCCATCACCGCCACCGTCGGCGGGTGGGGGCGCGACAGGGGCGCTCTTGCGGATCACGACGGGCTGTTCCGGCTCCTCCGGGCGCGACGGTCCGCCGCGATCCGCCTCCGCGGCCAGCTCGGACTCGTCGACCGGGCGGCCGGACAGGGGCTGGTAGGCGGAGCGGGCGGTGCCCGACGGCGGCACGTTCGCGCCCGACGGTGCCGGGCGCGCGCCGGAGCCCGACGGTGCCGGGGCGTTCGGGCCCGGGGCGGGACGGCCGGGATTCGGGCCGGCGGACTGCGCGGGAGTCTGGCCGCTGGGCTGTACCAGCGGGAACTGCGTGGTCGGCGCCGCCTGCGGCGGGACCGGCGGCTTCGGCGCGGGCCGCGGAGGGACCGCCCCTCCGGACCGCGACGGCCTTCCGGCCGCCCCGTTCCGCTCGTCGTTGCCACCCGGGTTCGTCACCGCTGGTTCTCCGCTCGTCTCTTCGTTCTCTTCGTGCGCCCCCGCGCTACCCCCGTCGTACCGACCGGCCGTCGGATCCCGCTACCCGGGCGCCGCGCGACGCTTCCGCTTCGGCCGCGGGGGCAGCCCCGCGACGTACGACTGCACCAGATGATTCCAGTTGCACGACCTACAGACCTCCACGACATGCACGGAGAACTCCACTGACGTGGATTCGAGGTCGCTGAGCTCCGCGTCCGTCCGTGCCGAACCCGACGCCGGGCCGAGCGAATCACCGAACACCCACGACACGAGAGTCAGCTGCTCCTTGCGGCAGATCGGGCACAGCACCTCGGACGTACGGCCGTGGAACTTGGCCGCACGCAGGAGGTAGGTATCGGCATCGCACACGGATTTCACCGCGGTGCGCCCGGCGTTGACCGACGCGAGCAGCGATCGCCGCTGCAGCGCGTAGTCCACCGTTTGCCTCTGCGTCCGCACGGATCCAATGTACGTGGCTCGGGTCCGCACTGCCGCGACAAGGGCATTCCGCCCATGCCGATCCTCCCCGGTCCGAGCGCTCCCATCGAGCGCGGCGCCGCCTGCCGTTCATCGCGCGTTCATCGCTGGGGTATCGTCGTATATATCGGCGCGATACAACTGCCGATCGATTGATGAGATAGATCCACTCGCGTCGCCCGCACGGGCTCGGCGTCGTGCCCGGAGAGGAGGCGGCAGTGCTCGAACTCGCAGTACTCGGTCTGCTGCACGAATCCCCGATGCACGGCTACGAGATCCGCAAGCGGCTGACGGAACTGCTGGGTCCGTTCCGCGCGTTCTCCTACGGATCGCTGTACCCCGCCCTGCGCCGCGCGCAGGACGCCGGTTACATCGCCGAAGAAGAGGCGCCCGGCCCCACCGCAACCGCCCGGAAGCGCCGAGCGCGCCGTGTCTACGGTCTGACCCCGGCGGGCAAGGAGCGGTTCTCCGCCCTCGTCGCCGACACCGGACCGCAGAACTTCACGGACGACGGGTTCGGCGTGCATCTCGCCTTCTTCACCGCCACCCCCGCCCAGGCCCGGCTGCGCATCCTCGAGGGTCGCCGCCGGCAGGTCGAGGAACGGCGGGAGGAGCTCCGTCGGGCCCTCGCGGCCGGGGGCACGAGCGAGACGTACACGCGGCAGTTGCACGAGCTGGGACTGGAAACGACGGAGCGTGAGGTGCGGTGGCTCAACGAGTTGATCGCCGCCGAGTCCCGCTCCGACCAAGAAGATCGGCCCGCGCGCATCGCTCCCGGCGCCGCTTCACTGACACCGAATGAAGGGAACAACGGTGACTGACAACAAGGTTCGCGTTGCGATCGTCGGCGTGGGCAACTGCGCAAGCTCGCTCGTGCAGGGCGTGCACTACTACAAGGACGTGGCCGACGACGCCACTGTGCCGGGCCTCATGCACGTGAAGTTCGGCCCGTACCACGTGCGCGACGTCGAGTTCGTCGCCGCGTTCGACGTGGACGGCAAGAAGGTCGGTTTCGACCTCTCGGAGGCCATCAACGCCTCGGAGAACAACACCATCAAGATCGCCGACGTGCCGCCCACCGGCGTCGTCGTGCAGCGCGGCCACACCCTCGACGGCCTGGGCAAGTACTACCGCCTGACCATCGAGGAGGCGCCGGGCGAGGGTGTCGACGTGGTCCAGCAGCTCAAGGACAACGAGGTCGACGTGCTGGTCTCGTACCTGCCCGTGGGCTCGGAGGAGGCCGACAAGTTCTACGCTCAGTGCGCCATCGACGCCGGCGTGGCCTTCGTCAACGCGCTCCCCGTGTTCATCGCCTCCGACCCGGTCTGGGCCGCGAAGTTCCGCGACGCGGGCGTCCCGATCGTCGGTGACGACATCAAGAGCCAGGTCGGCGCCACCATCACGCACCGCGTGATGGCGAAGCTGTTCGAGGACCGCGGCGTCACGCTGGACCGCACGTACCAGCTCAACGTCGGCGGCAACATGGACTTCAAGAACATGCTCGAGCGCGACCGCCTCGAGTCGAAGAAGGTCTCCAAGACGCAGGCCGTCACGAGCAACCTCAACGGCCCGCTGGCCGGCAAGGTGCACGACAAGAACGTGCACATCGGCCCGTCGGACTACGTCGAGTGGCTCGACGACCGCAAGTGGGCGTACGTCCGCCTCGAGGGCCGCGCCTTCGGCGACGTGCCGCTGAACCTGGAGTACAAGCTCGAGGTCTGGGACTCGCCCAACTCGGCCGGCATCATCATCGACGCCGTGCGCGCCGCGAAGATCGCCAAGGACCGCGGCATCGGCGGCCCCGTGATCCCCGCCTCGGCGTACCTCATGAAGTCCCCGCCGGAGCAGATCGCCGACGACATCGCGCGCAAGCAGCTCGAGGAGTTCATCATCGGCGCGGAGTAGTCCGCGCGATCGGCGGGCGCACGCCCGGACCGGAGGACCCGTCACCCGCGTGGGTGGCGGGTCCTCCGTCCTTCTCCGCCGGCGAAAAGTCCGAATCTTCAGATCGCTGTAAGCCGCGCGACGTCCGGTCTCGGTACCGTCGACGACATGAAGACCCTGCTCATCATCGTCGTGATCGTGGCGGTCGCCCTCATCATCGCGAACGTCGTGCGCAATCGCGGTGCCCGGACGACCGCACTGTCGGACGCGCAGGCCGACGCCCGGGCCGCCATCGACCGCCTCGCCGGGCAGGTCAACAACCTCGTCGGGTCGAACGACGCGGCGCGCCAGGCCCTCGCCGACGCGGGCGAGCGGTACACCGCCGCCGGCGCCCAGGTCGGCGGTGCGAACACGCCCGCGCAGGCCCGGCTCGCGAAGCAGACCGCGCTCGAGGGCCTCTACTACGCACGGGCCGCGCGGGTGGCCATGGACATGGATCCCGGCCCGCCGATCCCCGAGCTCGACGGTCAGCGCTCCGCCGGCTCGGTCTCCGAGGACCGGTCCGTCGAGGTCGAGGGCCGCACGCTCGACGCGTCCCCGGCACCGTCGGACCGCACCCCGAACTACTACCCCGGCGGCGTCGTGGCCGGTCGCCCCGTGCCCGCCGGCTGGTACAGCGAGCCCTGGTGGAAGCCCGCCCTCGTCGCCGGCGCCTGGGGCGTGGGCAGCTACCTGCTGTTCAGTTCGATGTTCGCCGGGATGGCCGGGGTCGGCCCGACCGTCCTCGCCGATCCCGGGGTCGACGGTGCTCTCGACTCGGGCACCGACGGCGGGTGGGACTCCGGTTCGGACGGCGGCTTCGGCGGCGACAGTGGTTTCGGCGACTTCGGCGGTGGCGGCGACTTCGGCGGCTTTTGACCTCTGGTGGTCATCCGTACGACGCTGCCGGTAGCGCCGAAACCTGCCGACTACCGGCAGCGCGGGCGGATTCCGACACGTTCTCCGCATCCGATGCGGTGGCGCGCCGGATCACTGCTGCTGTCCCATCTGCTGCTGGATCGTGGCGTTGATCTGCTGCAGGCCGGAGACGGAGATCCCCGGCAGTTGACCGGTGATGTTGCGGACGAGGTGCACGTCGTCGAGCACCTTCTCGCTCGACTGCACGAGAACCGTTCCGGAGCCGGTGAAGTCGAACTGGCGCTCCTCGCCCGAGCTCACGCCGAGCGCGCGCCCGGCGGCCGCGACGAAGCTCGTCACCCAGGCCTGGTCGTAGTGGTGACTCGGCGAGGGGCAATCGGCCCACCCCACGAGCGCCTCCGGGTCCACGCGCATCGGCGGCTCGACGAACATGACCGGGCCGTTCGACGAGGCCAGGAACCGGCCCGTGCCGATCAGTGTCACGAACCCGGGCACGATCGACTGCTGCAGTGCGAGATTCGGCTCGAAGGCGAGCAGATTCGCCGCGCGGATCGTGAGGTTGCCGTTGTCGTCGAGGTCGTAGGCGTTGATGTCGTTGCCCCGGTCACCGATGATGAGCTTGCCGTGCCCCTCGGCCACCACGTAGTCGCCCAGGTACAGCGGCGCGGAGAACTGGTGCGCGACCATCTGCAGCAGCTGCCCCTGCAGGCCGTGCTGCAGCGAGGTGAAACTCATCTGCCCGTAGTGGGCGATCATCGCGCCCTTGGACAGGAACCACGGCTTGATCAGGTCGATGCAGTAGGAGTACTGGTTGCCCGGCACGTTGTCGCCGCCCGCGGGCAGGGTGTGCGGGTTCCAGACCGTGTCGAGCTCGCTCACAACCGGTGCTCCGATGCTTGGACGTACACCACACCTTGTCCGGTGCAGTCGAGTTGGAAGGCCTCACCGCCGGTGCGGCCCATGTTCCGCAGGCTCACGGTGGACCGGAGGTTCGTCTGCACCGGGCCGAGCGCCGCGGCGAACGCCTGGGGGTCGACGGTGACCGGGCGGTTCGGCGCGACCTGCAGGGTGATGAAGCCGCCGTGGCCGAGGATCACCGCGGCGCCGACGCCGCTGAGCTGCGTGGTGAACATGCCCTGGCCCGTGGCCACACCGCCGGCCGCGGAACGCAGCGCACCCATCAGGCCGCCTCCGCCGCCCCCACCCGAGGCCGCCGTCGACACGATCGAGGCCTGCAGGCCCTGCGTGTGGGCGAGCAGCCGCGAGGCCTCGACCCGCAGCTCGCCGCCCTGCGGCATCTCGACGACCTCGACCTCGAGTCCGCGGAAGCCGTAGTGCACGGTGCCGTTGCCCTGCGCGACCATCGTCGCCTCGTGCTCGCCCTGCATCATCCGCCCGGCCATGCCGGCGAGGCCGCCCATCATGGATCCGCCGCCCATGCCGGGGATCTGGTGGGGCTGGAAGAAGACCTGACCGGTGTAGAAGAGCATCGCGCCGCGCCGCGCGATGACCGGCCCGGACCGCGTGAGGTCGATCGAGACGACCTTGCCGTTGACCTTGGTGAACACCTGCGCCTACCTCTCCGCGGGCTGGATCGAGACCACGCCGGAGCCGTCCCAGCGCAGCGAGAAGGCCTCGCCGCCACCCTGTCCCAGGGCGGAGCGCCAGGACACGTCGGTGACGAAGGACTGCGACAGCTGCCCTCGGGCGCAGACGAAGGCGTCCGGGTCGACGACGAGCGGGTACTGCGGCGAGACCTCCAGGTGGATGAGCGGCCCACCGAGCGAGAGCAGCGCGACCTGGCCGTGCCCGGTCACCGTCGTCGTGAACAGGCCCTGCCCGGACATTCCGCCCCGCACCCCCGCGAAGGTCACGTTGGTCGACAGTTGCGGTGTGAGCGCGAGCAGCTGTTGCGACTCGACCTGCAGCGTCTCCCCCGTCAGGTCGACGACGGTGACCGTGGCCGCGTCCTGCGCGAGGTACACGACACCGGTGCCGGTGCACTCCATCAGCGACAGCCCCTCGCCGGTGGCGCGTTGCTTGAGGCCCGCGAGCACTCCGTCGCCCCCACCGAATCCGGCGGATTTGAAGGTCACCTGACCCTCGTACGCGATCATCGAGCCGCTGATCGCTCGGATCGAGCTGTTGTTCAGGTGCGCCTCGACGACCCGCTTCGTCTTCGAAACGAGCTGCATGACCCCTCCGTCACTTCCTGCCGGGCGTGAAGTTGAGGCCCCAGTGGTAGGCCTCGGCGACGGCGCGCTGCGACCCGTGGATGTACTGCACCTCGCGCGTGACGGTGAGCTCCCCGTTCACCACGTGCAGCTGCGCGATCGCGCAGGAGATCGCACGCCGATCCGGATTGTCCAGCCGCACTTCCACTTCGGGGCCACCGGGCGGGAAGAGCGTGACGACGCCGTTGGCCGACGCCCAGTTCGGAGTGCCCTCGTAGATGTAGGCGAAGATCAGGATCCGCACGAAGTCGTCGAGGTGCGCGAGGTTG
The DNA here is from genome assembly GCF_001575195.1 of Tsukamurella pseudospumae. Classification (NCBI taxonomy): domain Bacteria; kingdom Bacillati; phylum Actinomycetota; class Actinomycetes; order Mycobacteriales; family Tsukamurellaceae; genus Tsukamurella; species Tsukamurella pseudospumae. The sequence continues at coordinate 76,855 of NZ_LSRF01000007.1, read as the reverse complement.
ATGTACAGGTTCTCGCCGCCCTGCGACTGGCCGGATCGGTCGTCGCTGTCGAGCTGGATGTACGGCGCGCGGTCGAGGCTGCCGAAGGCGTTGCCGAGCGCCTGCACGCCGCCCCGGTCGCCGTTGCGCAGTTCGTAGAAGCACGCGAGGTCGAGGTCGACCGCGTTGCCGCCGCCGAACAGTCCCTTCTTCCCCTGCGTCCAGTTCAGGTTGACCCGCATGTGGCCGGTGGGCCGCTCGGAGGACTTGGCCAGGGACACCGTCGGCGCGGACTTGGTGAGCGTGATCTTGGACAGGTTGACCGGCGGACCGGCGGGCGCCGGAGGCTGCTGATAGGCGGGCTGCGCGGGCGGGTAGGCCTGCTGCGCGGGCGGGTACGACGGTGCCGCGGGCGGGGGCTGGTAGGCCGGCTGCGCCGGGGGGTAGGCCGGCTGCGCGGGCGGATAGGCCTGTTGCGCAGGTGGGTACGACGGTGCCGCGGGCGGGGGCTGGTAGGCCGGCTGCGCCGGAGGGTAGGAGGGCGCCGGGGGCGGAGTGCTCGCGGCGGGCGGCGGACCGTCGACGGTGACACCGTGCTCGGTGAGCAGCGAGACCAGACCCCGATCCCACCCTGCGCTGACATTGCGCAGCTTCCACGCACCGTTCCGGCGGTAGACCTCGGCGAGCACCGCGGCCCGTTCGGTCGTCAGACCGCCCGCCGGGCAGTCGTCTGCGCCGACGCGCGCACTGAGGCCCGGCACGGACGCCAGCGACCCGGGGACCTTGTCGTCGAGCGCGACGGCCAGCCGGACGGTGCTGATGGCGGGTGGGATCGCGGTGAGGTCCAGGGTCAACGCGTCCGGACCGGTCAGGCGCACGGCGCCCTCGGGCGAGGTCGGGCTGTTGAAGAACACCAGGTCGGCGTCGCTGCGGACCCGACCGTCGTCGCCGACCTGGATGGCGAACAGATCCACCGACCCGGGCGCGACGCCGGCGATCGCCACCGCGAGTGTGGTCTGGGACAGGGCCGTGTTCTGACCGCGTGCGAGTGAAGTCACACTGACGATTGTTGCAAGAATCCGGCGAATCGGCACGGAACGCACGGATCAGACTGACATGTCGTTCGTCCGGATGACTGCGGCACGAACCCGGCGGTCACGGGCCGAATTCGCGTACTGTGAATTTCGCGACCACGTCATCAGGCGACGGTGCTCCGGCGCCTACAGCTTCTCGGGAGGAATCACATGGGAGTCAGCCTCAGCAAGGGTGGAAACGTCTCGCTCAGCAAGGAGGCCCCCGGGCTGACGGCGGTCGCCGTCGGGCTGGGCTGGGACGCGCGGAGCACGACCGGCGCCGATTTCGACCTCGACGCGAGCGCCCTGGCGGTCGACACCGCCAAGCGCGTGCTCAACGATCAGCACTTCGTCTTCTACAACAACCTGCGCTCGCCGGACGGCTCGATCGAGCACACGGGTGACAACCTCACCGGCGACGGTGACGGTGACGACGAGACCATCAACGTCAATCTCGCGGCCGTGCCGCCGCAGATCGACGCGATCGTCTTCCCGGTCTCGATCCACGAGGCGGACAACCGCGGCCAGTCCTTCGGCCAGGTCCGCAACGCCTACATCCGGGTGATCAACCAGGCGGGCGGCCAGGAGATCGCTCGCTACGATCTCTCCGAGGACGCCTCCACCGAGACCGCCATGGTCTTCGGCGAGCTCTACCGGCACGGCACGGAGTGGAAGTTCCGCGCCATCGGCCAGGGCTACGCGTCGGGTCTCGCGGGCATCGCGCGCGACTTCGGCGTGAACATCTGAGTTCAGCCTCGAATTCACCGCCGTTCGATATCCGTTTCGTCGGTATAGTTCGAATCACACGCGGGGGCGGACTGGCGCCGTCGTGCTAACGGGAGGAACACGTTCTATGGGTGTCAGTCTGGTCAAGGGCGGCAACGTCTCGCTCACCAAGGAGGCCCCGGGCCTCACCGCCGTCTCGGTCGGCCTCGGTTGGGATCTGCGCACCACCACGGGCACCGATTTCGATCTCGATGCCAGCGCCATCGGCATCGACGCGAACCGGAAGGTCGCGTCGCCCGAGAACTTCGTCTTCTTCAACAACCTCCGCACGCCGGACGGTTCCATCGAGCACACGGGTGACAACCTGACCGGCGAGGGCGACGGTGACGACGAGGTCATCAAGGTGAACCTCGCCGCGATCCCGCCGAACGTCGAGGGCGTCGTGTTCCCCGTGTCGATCTACGACGCGGACAATCGCGGCCAGTCCTTCGGGCAGGTCCGCAACGCCTTCATCCGCGTCGTGAACCAGGCCAACGGCCAGGAGATCGCCCGCTACGACCTCTCCGAGGACGCCTCGACGGAGACCGCGATGGTCTTCGGCGAGCTCTACCGCAACGGCGCGGAGTGGAAGTTCCGTGCCGTCGGGCAGGGCTACGCGTCCGGTCTCGCGGGTATCGCGCGCGACTACGGCGTCAACGTCTAGCACCGAGCTCACGCAGAGCGCGCAGACCCGGCGAGCGGACCACCGCCCGCCGGGTCTCGCGCTCCCGCATCCCTTCTTCGAAAGGCCGATGTGTTCCGCATCTTCGGACTCTCCTTCTTCATCACCGTCATCGCGCTGGTGGTGGCGTTCTTCTACGGCGGGCCGCAGGCCCTCGTCCTGACCCTGATCCTGGGCATCCTCGAGGTCAGCCTCTCCTTCGACAACGCGGTGATCAACGCCACCGTGCTGCAGCGGATGAGCCACTTCTGGCAGCGCATGTTCCTGACGGTCGGCGTGCTCATCGCCGTCTTCGGCATGCGCCTGGTCTTCCCGCTCGCGATCGTCTGGATCACCGCCGGCCTCGACCCGGTCAAGGCGATGGACCTCGCGCTCAACCCGCCCGCCGACGGTGCCAAGTACTTCGCGGACGGCAGCGCGAGCTACGAGACCCTGATCACCGCGGCGCACCCGCAGATCGCGGCCTTCGGCGGCATGTTCCTGCTGATGCTGTTCCTCGACTTCATCTTCGACGGTGAGCGCGAACTCACCTGGCTCAGCTGGGTCGAGCGCCCGCTGCAGAAGATCGGCGAGCTGGACCGCTTCCCGATCGTCGTCGCCCTGGTCGCCCTGGTCGTCACGGGCACGCTCGCCGCGCACACCGTCGACGAGTCGAAGACCGTGTTCATCGCTGGCATCCTCGGCACGGTGACGTACCTCGTGGTCAACGGCCTCGGCGAGTTCTTCCACGTCGAGGAGATGGAGGAGGAGGCGGAACGCGCCCGGTCCGGCCCCTCGGAGCTGGCGAAGGTCACCGGCAAGGCCGCCTTCTTCCTGTTCCTCTACCTCGAGGTGCTCGACGCGTCGTTCTCGTTCGACGGTGTCATCGGTGCGTTCGCGATCACCGCGGATCCGATCATCATCGCCCTGGGCCTCGGCTTCATCGGCGCGATGTTCGTCCGCTCGCTCACGGTGTACCTGGTGGAGAAGGGCACGCTGTCCGAGTACGTGTACCTCGAGCACGGCGCGCACTGGGCCATCGGCGCGCTCGCCGGCATCCTGCTGTTCTCGATCCACACCGAGGTGCCCGAGGTGGTCACCGGCCTCATCGGCGTGGTCCTCATCCTGGCCGCGCTCGGCTCGAGCATCGTCCGCAACCGTCGCGAGGGCGACGGTGCCGAGGGCGACGCCCCGGTGTCTGCCCCGCAGCAGATCGACGCCTGAGCCGGATTCACCATGGCAGGTAGTGCGTTCCGTCGGCTGTTCGGTGGAGAGCCCGATCGCTCTCCATCGAACGCCGCGGGCGCCGGCGGCGTCGACACGGGCCTGACAAGTGCCTACCTCGACGCGGACCGTCGTTTCAGTTCGCTCGACGAGGACGTGCGCACCCTCTCCGCACAGAATCCCGGCGCCTCGGCGGTACAGCAGTGGCCCGCCATCCGCGACCGCTTCGGCGGGGCCACCGAGCGGTACCTGTGGGCCAGCGGCAGCCAGTCCGGCACGCGCCCGCCCACCCCGCAGGATCAGGCCGCCACCGCACGGGAGCTGTCCGACCTCGTCTCCGTCCTCGATCGCTTCCACAGCGACCACGAGCGCACCCTCGCCTCCGCGCGCGGCGCCCGGGCCAGCTCCGCGGCCCAGGAACAGGCCGCGCGGGTCGCAGCCGAGCGCGCCACCGACCTCCTCGCCGCCCCCACCACGGCTCCCTACCTGGGCCTCCGGCCCGTCATCCGGGCCACCGACGCCCTCGTGCTCGCCGTCCAGGCGCTCGACGGTGCGCCGGACCTCCCCGCCCGCGACGCCGCCGCGCAGGGCGTGCTCGAGAAGGCCGCGGAGCTCACCGCCGCGGTCGGCGCCGCCCCGCGAATCGGCGACGACGCACAACACGCACTCGCATCGACGGGAACGCGCCTCCAGGCGGTGCGCAACCGGGCCGCGGACATCGGCGACATCCGTTCGGCGCTGCTGCGCGAGTTCAGCGCGGCCTGCTCGGCCGATCTCGTCGACAACGACAAGGTCGCGGAGCGGGAGTCCGCCGCCGCCGAGACCGCGCTGTCGGCGGCGTCGAGCGGTCTCCGTGCCGGCACCCCCGACCTGGCCCTCGAGAACGTCTCGGTCGCCCGCGATCACCTCGACGCCGCCGACGCGGCGGTGAACGCGGTCGGCGAGCGACTCCGCACGCTGCGCGGGGTGAAGGCCGATCCCGCGGCGCGCGCGGAGCGCACACGCTTCGCCCTCCGCGATGCCCAGCTGCTCACCGTCCAGAAGCAGCAGGTCCATCGCTGGGGCAGCGTACTGGACGCGCAGCACGCCCGGATCGAGCGGGCGATCGCCGACCTGGAGCGCGTGCACCCCGACTACTGGCAGTACCTGCAGACCCTCGCCGACATCGACCGCGTGATCGCCGACGCGGTGAACCGCATGCGGGGGCGGACGTGAGCACCGAGCTGCGCCATTTCCACCAGCTCCCGGACGAGGTCCGGCAGCGCCTGTTCCACCTGCCGCCGCAACCCTTCGACCGCGCTGCTCCCCGGGAGGAGCTCGCGTTCGGCCTCGGCGCCACGCTGTACGTGCCCGCGACGAGGCCGGACCTCGCCGGCACCATCCGACGGCGGTGGTCCGACGGGGTGTTGTCCATGGTGATCGACCTCGAGGACGCCGTCGCCGACGACGAGGTCCAGCACGCGATCCGGGCCACCGCGGCGGCGCTGTCCGAACTCGCCGACGGCTCGGGGCCACTGCCGCTGCTGTTCCTCCGCCCGCGCAGCACCGCTGAGACGGCCTCCCTCCTGGACGCGGTGGGCGACGGTGCGCGGGCCCTCACCGGGGTGGTCCTACCCAAGTTCACGGCGGCCGCGGGACGCGACGCCCTCGCGGTGCTCGCGGCCAGGGACACGCACCTCTACGCCATGCCGGTGCTGGAGACCCCGTCGATCGTCTACCGCGAGTGCCGCGACGAGCAGCTCGGCGGCATCAGCGAACTGCTCGCCGAGGAGCGCGAGCGGGTCCTCGCCGTGCGGATCGGCGCCACCGACATGTCGGCCCTGTTCGGCATCCGGCGCGACCGCGATCTGACGATCTACGACGTGCACGTCGTGGCCGAGACCATCTCGGCGATCGTGAACCGGCTCGCGCGCTCAGACGGCACCGGCTTCGTGGTCACGGGTCCGGTGTGGGAGTACTTCGCCGATCACGAGCGCATGTTCCGCCCGCTGCTGCGGGCCACGCCCTTCGAGCGCAACCACGCCGCCCGGTTCCGCGAGAAGCTGCTCGTGGGGCGCGACCTCGACGGGCTGCTCCGGGAGACCGCGCTGGACCGGGCGAACGGCCTGCACGGCAAGACGGTCATCCACCCGTCGCACGTCGCGGCTGTACACGCGCTCTCGGCCGTGACGCACGAGGAGCATCAGGACGCGCTCGACATCATGCACGGCGAATCCGGCGGCGTGGGCGCTTCGAGCTACCGGAACAAGATGAACGAGATGAAGCCGCACCGCAATTGGGCCCGACAGACTCTGATCCGCGCGGACCTGTTCGGCGTGACCCGCGCCGAGGTCGGCTTCGTCGACCTGCTGACCGCGCTCGTGGAGGAACGATGACGGCGTCACCCGCTCTGTGCCGGAGCCTCGGGATGCACGTGAACGGCGAGCCCGCACTCGCGGAGCTCGTCGTGCCGGGGCTGCGCCGCAACCCGCGCCGCGCCCATCTGCTCGTCTCGACGGTGCTCGGCAAGCACGTACCCGCCGAACCGAGCGCGGTCCGCGCGGCGGCGGATCGGCTGGCCGACCGGGTCGCGCAGGAACTCGACGGTGACCCCTGCGTCGTCTTCGGGTTCGCCGAGACCGCAACGGGCCTGGGCCACTGCGTGGCAGCACGCCTGGACGCCGCCGTGTACCTGCAGTCCACCCGCCGCACGGGTGCGACGATCCACGGCGAGTTCACCGAGGGGCATTCCCACGCCACGTCGCACCTGCTGCAGCCGACCTCACCGGACCTCCTGTCCGCCGCCGATGTGCTGGTCCTCGTCGACGACGAGATCTCGACCGGTGCGACGGCGCTGGACTCGATCCGCGCGCTGCACGCGCTCGCACCGCACAGCCGGTACGTGGTGGCCTCACTGGTGGACGTCCGCTCGCCCGCACACGCCGCCGAGAACGCACGAGCAGCAGCCGATTCCGGACTCGACATCGTCTTCGTCGCGCTGGCGCGGGGCACCGTCGACCTGCCGGACGGGCTGTCGGAGCGCGTGGCCGAGCTCCCCGCCACGCCCTTCAACCCCGTCGCCGCGCAGCGGGGCACCGTCGAGGTCCTCCCTGCGCCGTGGCCGTCGGACGTGCCCGACGGTGGCCGGCACGGCGTGCTCGCGGCCGACCAGTCACGGTTACGGGACGCCGCGGCGGAGGTCGCCGCGGTGCTCGCGCCCCTCCTCGACGAGCGGCCCGTGATCGTGATCGGCCACGAGGAGCTGATGTACCTCCCGCTGTGCGTCGCCGAGTCACTGGCCGCCGACGGTCACCCGGTGCGGTTCCAGACCACCACCCGCTCCCCGGCACTCGTGCGCGACGAGGACGGGTATCCGCTGCGGAGGGGCTTCGAATTCCTCTCCCCCGAACCGGATCCCGAGGCGCCACGTCGGTACCTGTACAACGCGCAGTGGGCCCGCGAGGAGGCGCGGATCGTGTTCATCGCCGACTCGCCCGCCGACACCGACCGGCTGCGCGCACCGGGTGGTCTCCTCGACGTGCTCGCCGCGGCCGGGCACGACGTCCTGGTCGCCGTCGTTCCCGCCTCCGACCAGGCCGAGCTCGGCGCGGCCCGTGCCGAAGCGGCAGCGCGATGACCGCGATCACCCCGCCGCTGCGCGGACCCGGGTTCGGTTCGTACGCACCGGACGAGGTGACCTGGCTCCTCAAGGATCTCTCCCACGTGGCGCTGGAGGCCGATATCGTCGAGCGCGAGCGGCGCATCCAGTCGGGCGAGGCCCACTACGCCGAATCGCTGCCCGTCGAATACCAGCCGAGCGCCGAGTACCGGGCCCTGTTCGACGCGGCGCTCGCCGGCTCGGCGCCCCGGCTCGCGGAAGCCGTCGGCACCGTGACGGAGCTGCTCCTCGCCGAGCGCGGGCGCGAGCTCGTCCTGGTCTCGCTCGCGCGCGCGGGCACGCCGATCGGGATCCTCATGCGCCGATGGGCGCAGCACTTCCACGGGTACGACCTGCCGCACTACGCCGTGTCCATCGTGCGCGGCCGCGGCATCGACCACGTGGCGCTCGATCACCTGGTGGCGCACCACGACCCGGCCTCCATCGTGTTCGTCGACGGCTGGACCGGGAAGGGCGCGATCACCCGCGAGCTCGCGGAGGCGCTCGATGAGTACGCCGCCGCCACCGGTGTCCGCCTGAACCCGGATCTCGCGGTGCTCGCCGACCCCGGCCACTGCGTGCGCACCTTCGGCACCCGCGACGACTTCCTCATCGCCTCCGCGTGCCTGAATTCGACGGTGTCCGGGCTGGTCTCGCGCACCGTCCTGAACGCCGACCTGATCGGGCCGGACGAGTTCCACGGGGCCAAGTTCTACGCCGAACTCACGCCCTACGACGTCTCCGGGCTGCTCCTCGACGCCGTCGCCGCCGCCTTCGACGGTGCCGCTCCCGCCGCCCGCGCGGTCGCCGCCCGGCTCGCCGCCGATCCCGGTGCGCGCGAACCCGACTGGTCCGGGTGGGCGACGGTGGACCGGGTCCGTGAGGAGCACGGCGTCTCGTCCGCGAACCTGGTCAAGCCCGGGATCGGGGAGACCACTCGGGTGTTGCTGCGCCGGGTTCCGTGGCGCGTGCTGCTGCGCGATCCGGACGATCCCGATCACCGGCACATCCGGCGCCTGGCCGCCGAGCGCGGCGTACCGGTGGAGATCGTGCCGGATCTGGCGTACGCGTGCATCGGCCTGATCAAGGAGGACTCGTGATCGCCTTCGTCACCAGCGATCTCGACCGCACGCTGATCTACTCCCGGGCCGCCGCCGGTCCGGCCTTCGACACCGTCGATCCGGTGTGCGTCGAGATCTACCGCGACGCACCCCTGTCGTACATGTCGGCGGCGGCGCACGCGGGCCTGGCCGTGCTCGCCGCCGCGACTCCCCTGGTCCCCACGACGACCCGCACGCCCGAGCAGTACCTCCGGGTGCGGCTGCCGGGCACACCGTCCCGGTACGCCATCTGCTCCAACGGCGGCGAGATCCTCGTCGACGGTGCTCCGGACCCGCTGTGGCAGGACCATGTCGGCGGCCTGCTCGCCGCACTTCCGGCGGACCTCGACGCGATCGCCGCCGAACTCGAGAGTCGGCTGGAACCCGCGTGGGGCGCGCGGCTGCGGCTCGTTCCGGGCCTGTTCGCCTACGTGGTCTCCGACGTGCGGATCCCGGCCGAGGCCGTGGCCGCGTGGCGGGCGTACTGCGAACCCCGCGGGTGGACGGTCTCGCAGCAGGGCCGCAAGTTCTACACGATCCCCGCGCCGGTGACGAAGTCCCGTGCCGCCCAGGAGGTTCGACGGCGCCTGGTCGAGTCCGGCGCTCTCGAGTCCGGAGCGCGCTGGCTGGCCGCGGGCGACGGGGCCCTGGACGCGGATCTGCTCCAGGACGCCGACGCCGCGATCCGGCCCCGGCACGGGGAGCTCGAGGAGCTCGGCTTCTCCCTACCCCATCTGATACTCACCGAATCAGCCGGCGTCGGCGCCGGCACGGAGATCGTCGACTGGCTCGCCGCCGCGAGCGGCACCGGAACCGCTGTACCCGTACCCGATCCGATCAAGGAGATCCGATGACCGCACTGTCCAAGGGCCAGAACGGGCCACTGCCCGCCGGGCCGGTCACCGTCACCGTCGAGCTGCCGGCCCCCGCGGACGTGTCCGCCCTGCTGGTCACCGAGAGCGGGAAGGTGCGCTCCGACGCCGATTTCGTGTTCTTCAATCAGCCGAACGGGCCCGGCGTGAGCCTCGGAGGCGGCGCTCTCCGGATCGACGGCTCCCAGCTGCCGGCCGACATCACGCAGGTCCGTGTCGCGATCACCCTCGACGACGCGTCGTCCTCGTTCGGGCGGTTCGGTGCTCCCGTCGCGCGGATCGCCGACGGTGCCGGAAACCCCCTGTACGAGTACGCCGTCGACGGCCTCAGCAGCGAGTCGGTGGTGATCGCGGTCGAGGTGTACCGGCGCGGCGCCGACTGGAAGGTCCGCGCCGTGGGGCAGGGCTATGCCGGCGGCTTCGCGGACATGGTGCGCGACCACGGCGTCAGCGTCGACGACGCGCCCGCCGCCCAGGCCCCCGCTGCGACACCGCCTCCCGCGCCGCCGCAGCCCGCGGCACCGTCGAACCCGGTTCCGCCGGCTCCGGCACAGAACACGCCCCCGGCCCCGTCGAGCACGCCGATCGACTACTTCGCGAGCGGTGCGGCACCGTCGGCCCCGGCGGGCAGCGCGCCGGTCGACTACTTCAACGGCCCGGCCCCGCAGACCCCTGCGCCGCAGGCTCCCCCGCAGCAGCCCTTCACCCCCACCGCGCAGCTGGCCGGACAACAGCCGCCGTCCGGCAGCGGGGAGGTCAGCCTCACGAAGAACCGTCGCGTGGACCTGACCAAGGGCCAGAAAGTGGTGCTGCGCAAGGACGGCGGCGTGCAGCTCACGCAGATCGCGATGGGGCTCGGGTGGGACCCGGTGCGCAAGCAGGGGCTGTTCGGGGCGAAGAGCAAGGACATCGACCTCGACGCCTCCGTGGTGATGTTCTCCGGACAGCAGAAGGTCGACACCGTCTACTTCGGCGACCTGCGCTCCAAGGACGGCTCGGTCCAGCACCAGGGCGACAACCTGACCGGCGCCGGCGACGGCGACGACGAGGTGATCAACGTCGACCTGCCGACGGTGAACGCGGCGGTCACGTCCCTGGTGTTCATCGTGACCTCGTACCAGGGGCAGAAGTTCGATCAGGTGGACAACGCGTACTGCCGGCTGGTGGACTCCACGACCGGTGTCGAGCTGGCACGGTTCGCGCTCGCGGGCGGCATGCCCTACACCGGGATCGTCATGTGCACCATCGGACGTCAGGGCGGCGAGTGGAAGCTGCAGGCGATCGGTGAGTGCATCAACGCCAAGACACCGCGCGACGCGGTCCCGCAGCTGACGCGGTTCCTGGCGTGACGCCGTGGAGGATCGACCCCGCATGACGGGGTCGATCCTCCATGGGACGCGGCCGGGTCAGGCGCTCGCGGCCAGCTTCTTGGTGCGCAGGTACAGCACCGCGCAGATCGCGGCGAACACGATCACGCCCAGCACCTCTCCCCCGTGCAGCCAGCCCTCCTTGATGAAGGGCAGTGCGAGCGGCTCGTCCTTGTTGGTCGCGACGACGATGCCGGCGTAGACCACGCCGAACAGCGACTCGCCGACGATGAGGCCGGTGGCGAGCAGTGTGCCGAGCCGCTTGCGGCCCTCGGCCCCGTCCTTGGACCGGTCGGCCCAGCGGTTGTAGAAGAAGCCGAGCACGGCGCCGACCGGGATCATCAGGGTCACGCTCATCGGCAGGTACATGCCCATGCCCACGGCCAGCGGCGGGAGCCGGAACTTCGAGAAGCGGCCCATCAGTTCGTCGATGAGGATCACGCCGGCGCCGATGAGGGCGCCGAGCCCGATGAGGCCCCAGTCGAGGTCGCCGCCGAAGACACCATCGGACAGTTTCGCGAGCAGCGACGCCTGCGGCGCTGCGAGCGCGTTCTCCCCGGCGCCGGGCGCACCGACGAAACCGAAGCCGCTCTGCAACAGATCCAGAACGGGCGGGATGATCGCGGAGCCGAAAGCCACGCCGATGACCAGCGCGACCTGCTGCTTCCACGGCGTCGCGCCGACCAGCTGGCCGGTCTTGAGGTCCTGCAGGTTGTCGTTGGAGATGGTGGCGATGCTGAAGATGATCGCCGCGGTGAACAGCGTGTACGCCACGAGCGCCGTCGCAGTGTCGCCCGCGGACGGTCCCCAGACGACGCGGATCAGCAGCGCCGCGGCCAGCACTACGAGGATGCCGACGCCGGACACCGGGCTGTTGGACGCGCCGATCAGGCCCGCCATGTAGCCGCAGACCGAGGCCACGACGAGGCCCAGCACCAGGATGAACAGGATGCTCAGCAGGATGATCCCGCCGGACTGGCCGTCGAGCGGATTGCTTCCGGAATCGGCCTTGGGGGTGCCGGTGAACCACCACAGCAGCACGCCGATCGGCACCAGCGAGACGAGCACGACGGCCGCGACGTACGGGAAGGGCATGTCGCGCTCGGTGATGTCCACGAGCTGGCCCTCGCGTCGCTTGCGCGAGCTGGCGATGGAATCGGCGATGCCGCGCAGTACCGGGCCGAGGATCTTGATGAGCGTCCAGACGGCGGCGATGGCGATGGCTCCGGCGCCGATGAGGCGGACCTCCTGGCTGAACGCCGTGGAGATCACCTTGGTGATGCTCCCGGTGTCGGGGAGGTCGCCGGCGGTCCAGATGGGCAGCAGCACGAAGTACGAGATGACGAGGCCGACGATCATCGCGATGCCGACGGTCAACCCCACGAGGTGGCCGACGCCGATCAGCGCGAAGGACAGGCCCGGCACGAACAGGGTGCCGCCGCTGCCGATCTTGAGCGTGGTCGACAGGCCCTCCGCCACGACCTTCATCTTCGCGAGCAACGCGTAGCCGGCGGCGGCCACGGAGCCGAGCAGGATCAGCCGCAGGCCGCGCTTGTTCTCAGTGGCACCCTCGGCGGTGTCGCCCACCTTGAGCACCTCGGCGGCCGCGACACCCTCGGGGAAGGGCAGGTCGGAGCCGGTGACCAGCGCGCGGCGCAGCGGGATCGACTACATGACGCCGAGCACACCGCCCACGAAGCACACGAGCATCGTGATCCAGTACGGGAAGCCGTTCCACCAGCCGATCATGACGAGGCCAGGGAGGATGAAGACGATCGCCGACAGCGTGCCCGCCGCCGACGCGATCGTCTGGACGATGTTGTTCTCCACGATGGAGTGATTCGCGAAGTAGCGCAGCAGCGCCATCGAGATCACGGCGGCGGGGATCGACGTGGCGAAGGTCAGGCCGACCTTCAATCCCAGGTAGGCGTTCGCCGCGGTGAACACGAGCGTGATGAGGCCGCCGAGGACGACGGCGCGGGCCGTGAACTCCCGCATGCCGGATCGCGGCTCGGCGGTGAGCGGAGTGGACATGGTGCTATCCCTTCAAAAGGACGGTGGCCTGTTCGGCCGAACGTGAAAACCCTAGGTCCAAGCACGCGATCGTACGACGGGAACGCGCCAGGTCGTGCGGCGTGGTCACGAGTCGTAGGGTGGATGCGTGCGATTCGGAGTCGTGATCCTGCCCCAGTACCCCTGGCCCGAGGCCCGCCGCCGCTGGCGGAAGGCGGAGGAGCTGGGCTTCGACCACGCCTGGACCTACGACCATCTGTCCTGGCGCACCCTCGCGGACCAGCCATGGGGCGCGACGGTGCCGCTGCTCACCGCCGCGGCCACCGCCACGGACCGGATCCGGCTGGGCACCTTCGTGACCTCCCCGAACTTCCGGCACCCCGTGCCCTTCGCGAAGGACCTCGCGGGCGTCGACGAGATCTCCGGCGGTCGCCTCCTGCTGGGGATCGGCTCCGGCGGGACGGGGTTCGACGCCTTCGTGCTCGGGCAGCCCGAGCTCACCCCGCGCGAACGACACGAGCGGTTCGTCGAGTTCACCCGCGACCTCGACGTACTACTCCGGTTCGAGCAGCACGGACCGGTCTCCTTCGACGGTCCGCACTACCGCGCCGTCGGCGCGCGCATGGTCGGGACGCCCGCGCAGTCCCCGCGCATGCCCTTCGTGCTCGCGGCGAACGGCCCGAAGGGCCTGCGGCTCGTGGCCGAGCAGGGGCAGGGTTGGGTCACCACCGGGCCCGACGGTGACGGAGGTGACGCCTGGTGGTCCCGCGTCGCGGAGCTGTCGCAGCGACTCGACGACGCCCTCGACGGTGCCGGGCGCGCTCCCGGAAGCATCGACCGCTACCTGTCGATCGATTCCGGCGGGACCTACTCTCTGAGCTCCCCCGACGCCGCTGACGATGCCGTCGGCCGCTCCGCCGAACTCGGCTTCACCGACGTGATCCTGCACTGGCCCCGCGACGGCGAACCCTATGCCGGCACCGAGGACGCCCTCGACGCCTTCGCGGAGCGGCATCTCCGGGTGCGCTGATCGGGCGGACTCGTCGCCACGGGACACCTCGCTCGACGTCCCCGTTCAACTCCCTCCTCGGCGTTTACCTGGGCTTTGCCAACTGATCACGTGTCGCTTCTACATTGGCGACGATCAGCAACAGCCCAGCCCGATTCGCCCAGCTCAGCCCCAGGGAGAACCCATGCGCCTGCCCAACCTGCGCCTGCTCACCGATCACGACGGTAAGTCCGCGCGCTCGCACACGACCTGTAAGTACAAGTGCGGCAACCAGTGCTTCCGCGAGCATGACAACCAGTCGGAGGGCGAGTACTTCGGCGACATCACCCGGCGCACCGTGCTCCGCGGCGCCGGTGTCGCCGCGATCGGCGCGGGCGCGGTCACCGTCCTCGCGGCGTGCGGCGACTCGAGCTCCACGGGCGCGGGCGCGTCGTCGAGCGCGGCGGCGGGCAACGGCGCACCGTCGGCGAATGTGAGCGCGCCCGGCCTGAACTTCCCGGCCATCGCCCCGAACAAGGCCGACGCGGTGACGGTGCCCGAGGGCTACGAGCAGGCCGTCGTGATCCGCTGGGGCGATCCGGTCGTGCCCGGCGCGCCGCAGTTCGACTTCGACAACCAGACGCCCGAGGCGCAGGCGCAGCAGTTCGGCTTCAACAACGACTTCACCGATCTCATTGCGGTGGAGGGCAAGCCTGACACGTTCCTCATGGTGTGCAACCAGGAGTACACGACCGGCACCGCGATGTTCAAGGGCTACAAGGAGGGTGACCCCACCGAGAACCAGGTGCGGGTCGAGATGGCCGCGCACGGCATCACCGTGGTCGAGGTCAAGGGAGAGCCCGGTTCGGGCAAGCTGACTCCCGTTCTGGGCGAGTACAACCGCCGCATCACCGCGTCGACGGAGTTCGAACTGCGCGGTCCCGCAGCCGGCACCTTCTTCACGCGGACTGCCGCCGACCCGACCGGTACCCGCGTGCTGGGCACGATCGCCAACTGCTCCGGCGGTATCACGCCGTGGGGCACGATGATCTCGGGCGAGGAGAACTACACCAACTACTTCTCCGGCACCGACAAGCCGCCGCTCGACGGCCTCAAGGAGGGCTGGAAGCGGTACGGCGTGGGCAAGGACGAGGACGCCCACCACTGGATGAAGTACGAGGACCGGTTCGATCTGGCCAAGGAGCCCAACGAGATCAACCGGTTCGGTTACCTGGTCGAGGTGAACCCGCACGATCCGACGTCGACCCCGATCAAGCACTCCGCGCTGGGCCGGATGAAGCGCGAGGGCGGCAACATCTTTCTCACGCCCGCCGGCGACGTGGTCACCTACTGCGGCGACGACTCGAAGTTCGAGTACATCTACAAGTTCGTCAGCTCGCGGAAGATCCAGCCGGGCAAGGGTGCCGCCGCCATGGAGGCGAACATGCGCATCCTCGACGAGGGCACACTGTACGTGGCGAAGTTCGAGGGCCAGAAGGTCGAGAACGGCAAGGTCCCCGACGGCGGCTACCAGGGCACCGGGAAGTGGATCCCGTTGCTCACCACCAAGGCCGACGGCACCGCCGAGTCGCACGTCGACGGCATGCCGGCGGAGAACGTCGCGCTGTGGACCCGCGTCGCGGGTGACAAGGTGGGCGCCACCAAGATGGACCGCCCCGAGGACATCGAGCCGAACCCCAAGACCGGCAAGATCTACTGCGCGCTGACCAACAACAGCGACCGCGGCACCGAGGGTAAGGCCGGCATCGACACGCCGAACCCGCGCGTGAAGAACAAGAGCGGCCAGCTGCTCGAGATCACCGACGACCACACGGGCACCACGTTCTCCTGGGACCTGCTGCTGGTGTGCGGCGATCCCGCCGCGGCCGATACCTACTACGGCGGCTTCGACAAGACCAAGGTCTCGCGGATCAGCTGCCCCGACAACGTCACCTTCGACTCGCACGGCAACCTGTGGATCTCGACGGACGGCACCAACGCCACCTTCGACAGCAACGACGGCCTGTTCGGCGTCGTCCTGGAGGGTGAGGATCGCGGCCTGACCAAGCAGTTCCTCACGGTGCCCTTCGGCGCGGAGACCTGCGGCCCCGTCGTCCGTGACAACCGGGTGCTGGTCGCCGTGCAGCACCCGGGCGAGACCGACGACGCGACCGCCGACAAGCCCACCTCGCACTGGCCCGACGGCGGCTCCTCGCAGCCCCGCCCGTCGGTGGTCGCGGTGTGGAAGAAGTCCGGGAACATCGGCTCCTAGTTCCGCTGCGCACCACCGGTTCTCCGGCCCGACGGTGCCGGTCCCGCCCTCGGGGGGACCGGCACCGTCGCATATGTGCCTAATATCGACATCATGACTCCCGCGTCCGATGCCACTGACGCTCCGACGACGCCGCCCGCCGAGGACGCACTCGTCGACCTCGCCGCGCGGCTGCGGCCCCCACTGCTGCAGCTGCACTTCCTGGTGCGCCGCAACACCCCGGGGCCCGACCTGACACCGGCGCAGCAGGCCGCGCTGCAGAGCCTGCTCCGGCTCGGGCCCGTGCGGATGGGCGAACTGGCACGGTACCTGCGGATCCGTCTGCCCTCGGCGACGAGCGCCGTCGACGGTCTGGAGCGGCTCGGTCTGGCGGAGCGCAACCCCGACCCGGACGACGGGCGGGCCGTGGTGGTCCAGCTCTCCGAGCACGGCACCCGGCTGACGTCCGAGCTGATCGCGGCTCGCAACACGATGCTCGCGGGCCACCTCAGCGAGCTCACCGACGCCGAGCGGCGCAGCCTCGACGCTGCCGTGCCCGCGCTCAACCGGCTCATGGAGCTCTACCGGGACGCGATCTGACCCGGGGATACTGAGGAGTCCTGAGGAATCGGTCACACCGGCTTGTGCTTCGTGCGGATAAATAGTTAGAGTTTCGTAGTATTGAAAGGAGCTGCGATGACGACCACCGCCGAACGTACTGAGACCGATCACGGGCACCCCAGCCTGCGCGACACGCTTTCCCATCAGCCCAAGGCGGTGTGGGTCACGGCGTTCGCCGCGGTCATCGCGTTCATGGGGATCGGCCTCGTCGATCCGATCCTGGTGTCCATCGCTGAATCGCTGCACGCGACGCCCAGCCAGACGACGCTGCTGTTCTCGTCCTACCTCGGCGTGCAGGTCGTGGCGATGCTCTTCATCGGCTGGTTCACCTCGATGTTCGGCGCCAAGCGCACCGTGATCGCCGGCCTGCTGCTCATCGTCGTCGCCGCGGCGGCCTGCGCCCTCGCGGACTCCATCGGCGTGCTGGTGGCCTGGCGCGCCGTCTGGGGCCTCGGCAACGCCCTGTTCATCGCCACCGCCCTCGCCGTGATCGTCGCGGCCGCCACCGGCGGCCAGCAGGGCGCCATCCTGCTCTACGAGGCCGCGCTGGGCGTGGGCCTGGCCGTCGGCCCGCTGCTGGGGGCAGTCCTCGGCGGGTACTCGTGGCGCGGACCGTTCGCCGGCACCGCGATCCTCATGCTGATCGGCGCGGTGCTGTGCACGACGATGCTGCGCTCCGACGCCGCCGAGGCGAAGGAGAAGCGGCAGCGCGAGGGCACCGTCTCGCCCCTGGCGCCGCTCAAGGCCCTGCGCCAGCGCGGCCTGTTCCTCACCGGCCTGGGCTCGGCCTTCTACACCGCCGCCTTCTTCACCATCCTCGCCTGGTCGCCGTTCGTGCTGCACCGCAGCGCGTACTTCGTGGGCGCCGTGTTCGTCGGCTGGGGCCTGCTGGTGGCCGTGAGCGGCGTGTGGCTCGCCCCCAAGGTGGCCGCCTCCCTGGGCGAGCGCACCGGATCCATTGCGGCCGTGCTGGTCTACGGCGTGCTGCTGGTGATCGCGGCCGTGGGCCACGAGAACGTGCCCGTCGTGGTCACCGTCGTCGTGCTCTCCGGCATCCCGTCGGGCGTGCTGAACACCCTGTTCACCGGCACCGCGATGTCCATCGCGGATGCGCCGCGACCCGTCGCCAGCGCCGGCTACAACTTCCTCCGCTGGGCCGGCGGCGCACTCGCCGCGACCTTCGTCGCGCACTTCGCGAACTGGTTCGGCAGCCCGGCCGCGCCCTTCTACATCGGCGCCGGCGCCTGCGTCGTGGCGGCGGTGATCCTCACCCAGGTCCGCGGATCCAAGGTCGACTCGCGCACCGTGCCCGCCGAGGCCGCCCTGGTTGGAGACGCCGAATTCTGATCGTCACCACTGCGAGAACCCCGGCGAATCCCCAGGATTCGGCCGGGGTTCTCGCGTGTGAGCCGGTTCGTCTACGGTGAGGCGATGACCGACGAAGCCCGTCCCCTCGCCCTCGTCACCGGTGCCTCGCGCGGCCTCGGCCTCGCGATCGCGCGGGAGCTGGCCCCGACGCACCGCCTGCTGCTGGGGGGCCGCTCCTCCCCCGCGCTCGACGCCCTCGTCGCCGAGTTCGACGGTGCCGCCGCCTTTCCCGCTGACCTGACCGACCACGCCGCCGTCGCAGCGCTCGCCGCGCCCATCGACCGGCTCGACGTCCTGGTGCACAACGCCGGGCTCGGCAGGATCGGGCGCATCGAGGACACGCCGGCCGCCGACTGGCGGGACATGTTCGAGGTCAATGTCCTCTCGGTCGTCGAGCTGACCAAGGCCCTGCTGCCCGCGCTGCGCGCTTCGGGCGGCCACGTCGTGCTCATCAACTCCGGCGCGGGCAAGCGGGCCAACCCCGGCTGGGGTGCGTACGCAGCGAGCAAGTTCGGGCTGACCGCGTTCGCGGAGGCACTGCGGGCCGAGGAGCCTGGGCTCCGCGTGACCGGCGTGTTCCCGGGCCGCATCGACACCGAGATGCAGCAGGACATCTTCGCCGCGGAGGGACGCGAGTACTCGACCGAGGGGCTGCTGCGCCCCGAGACGGTGGCCGCCGCCGTCGCCCATGCCGTCGCCACCCCGGGCGATGCGCACCCGACCGAGATCGTGCTCCGTCCCCGCTGAGGCCCACCGCCGGGCCCGCTCGGGCGTAGGATCGGGAGGGTGAGTGCCGAGCTGTGGGCCCAGACGGACGACTACCTCGAACGGACGGTGGCACCGGATGCCGCCGCCTTCGCGCCGATCCGCGATGCGCAGGCCGCAGGCGGGCTGCCGGACATCGCGGTGTCCCCCACGCAGGGCAAATTCCTCTACCTGTTGGCGTCCATCGCCCGCACCGAGCGCGTCCTCGAGATCGGCACCCTGGGCGGCTACAGCACCGCGTGGCTGGCCCGCGCGGTCGGGCCCGAGGGCACCGTCGTCACCCTGGAGTACTCCCCCGAACACGCATCCGTCGCGCGTGCGAGCCTCGACGCCGCCGGGCTCGGCGAGCGGGTGGAGATCCGGGTCGGCGCCGCCCTCGACGCGCTGCCCTTCGTCGAGGGGCCGTTCGGGCTGGTGTTCATCGACGCCGACAAGGCGAACAACCGCGCCTACCTCGACTGGGCACTGCGCCTCAGCATCCCGGGCACGGTCATCGTGGTGGACAACGTGATCCGTCGGATCAGCGAGGAGGGCCCGGACGCGGACGGGACGCGCGGCGCCCTCGAACGGCTCGGCTCCGACCCGCGGCTCGACGCCACCGCGCTGCAGACCGTGGGCGTCAAAGGCTGGGACGGCCTTGCGATCGCCGTGGTGCGCTGATCAGGAACCGAAGCCCGGCAACGTGATCGGCGACTTGTACAGCGAGTTCACCCGCTCGCCGGCCAGCCATGCGGTCAGGCGTTCGGCCTCCGCAGTCAGTGCCGTGCGTGCGGCCCGGGGCGTCCCCGCCGGGAGCACCAGGTCGACGGTGCCCTCGTCGTCCTGGATGTACGCCCCGATGATCCGTCCGTCCCACCACGCCGTGGTGCCGGCATTGCCCGCTCGGTCGTAGATCGCCTGGGCGAAGCCCGGATCCAGATAGAAGTCGCGTTCCTTCCAACCCATGGACGTGGGGTCGAGAGCCGGCAGCAGCGCTCCCCAGGGCTCGACGGGCTCGACCGGGTCCTCGTCCTCCGGCAGCACCCAGCCCGTGGCTCCGCGCTCGAGTTCCACTGGCACGGCTCCGATGTCGGCGATCGCGCGCCGGATCACCGACTTGGTGGAGCCGAACCACCACACCACATCGGTCTCGGTGACGGGTCCGAAGGCGCGCAGGTACTGCCGTACCAGTTCGGCGTGGCCCGCGGCTGAGTCGGCGGGCTCCACCGCCGCACCGAGCCAATCGTCGGCGCGCGCCCAGAGATTCCGGTTCACCCGCCAGTGGCTGGCGTTGCGAGCGCGTGCGAGATCGCCCGTCGCGCCGAGCCAGGTGAGCACACGCGGCGCGAGATGCTGATCGCCGCCGTACTTCTTGCCCTCGAACCGGGTGATCTGCCCGGTCAGTTCCGGCACGGTCTCGCGGAGTTCCTGCGCGCTGAGTTCGCGGCCGCGTAGGGCGGCGAGGACCGCCGCACGGGCCTCCGCGAGCCAGGCGGCACCGTCGGCGGCGATCCCGCCAGCCTCGACGTCCTTGCGCACCTTGGCATGCTCCTGTGCGGCCACCCGCGCCGACGGTCCGCCCAACGCGGCGGGGAGTGCCTCACGCGGGAACACGAACATGGTCCGGCGCATGGCTAGTTGCTTGACGAGGCTCCGCTCGGCGTACAGCTCGCGCTCGAGATCGCCGATCGCGAAGCCTTCCAGGCGTGCCCGCAGCGACAGGTAGGGCGTGGCGGGCTCGGTGGCATGCAGCGCGACCAC
Organism: Tsukamurella pseudospumae; assembly: GCF_001575195.1. NCBI lineage: Bacteria > Bacillati > Actinomycetota > Actinomycetes > Mycobacteriales > Tsukamurellaceae > Tsukamurella > Tsukamurella pseudospumae. Next base: position 56,431 of record NZ_LSRF01000007.1, on the reverse strand, counting down.
CGCCCGGACCGCCTCCGCCACCGTCGACACCGGTTGCGCGAGGGCATGATTGCGAGCCATTCGGGCACGACGTTCGGCGTCGTCGATCAGGCGCATCCTGCGCTCCCCTCTCGTGGAGTTCCCAGGCTAGAGCATGCACCCGACATCGGATATGTGTTCGTATATATGGCGTTCACTCGAATCTCGGCGTAGACTTGCTGTAGCGAGAGGGGGTACTAGTGATCGAGAATACGACCGCCACTGAGTATCTCGCCGCGCTCGCCTCCTTCGAACAGGCCGCGGAGCGTCTCGCGGCATCCAACCCCGTCATGCTCTCCTCGCAGGAGGTGCTCGATGGGCTGCGTCGGCTCGAATGCGCCGCACGGAAGGTGCCCAGCTCCCAGTACTGGCTCACCGAGGTGGGCATCGAGCAGGGCCTGCCCGGGCAGCTCGGGTACACGGGCGCGAAGGAGATGCTGATCGATCAGCTCCACCTCGCCGGCGGTGAAGCCCAGGACCGCATCCGCGGCGCCCGGTCGCGCGCGCCGCGGCAGGAGCGCGGATACGCACCGGAACCCCGGCTGGCCGTGCTCGCGGGGGCGCAACGCGACGGGCTGCTCTCCGAGCGGCACGCCGTCGCCGTCGAGAAAGCCCTCGACAAGTGCTCCCGCAAACTCGCCGACCCCGCGCTGCACGATCTGGAGGACATGCTGGTCACCGCCGCCGTCGGCGGCTGCACCCCCGACGACATCACCAAGCTCGGCAACCGGGCCTGCGAGCTCCTCGATCCGACGGGACCGAACCGTCCGCCGAGGACGTCGCCCGCAACCGCGAACTGTCGATCGGGCGGCAGGGCGACGATCTGATGTCCGGGCTCGCCGGGGTGCTGTCCCCGGAGGCGCGGGCGCTGATGGACGTCGTGCTCGAGAAGCTGGCCCGGCCCGGCGTGAACAACCCGGAGGACGAGGAGGCACCTGTCGACATCGACGACGCGGATGCCGTCGCCGCCGCGGCGAAACGGGACCGGCGCACGGCCGCACAACGCAACCACGACACCCTCGTCGCGGCATTGCGGGCCGCGATCTGCTCGGGCCTGCTCGGACAGCACCGCGGCCTCCCGTGCGTGCCGATCATCACGCTGGGGATCGACGAACTCGAATCCGAGACCGGGATCGCGACCACCGCAACGGGTGGTCGCCTGCCCGTCGAAGACGCGCTACGGATGATGGGCGCCAACCCCCGGTACGTGCTGCTGCTGGACGTGGCCGGCCGGCCGCTGTACCTCGGCCGGGAGAAGCGCCTCGCCTCCGCGGACCAGCGGATCGCACTGTACGGATCCGAGAAGGGCTGCAGCGCACCCCGGTGCGATGCCCCCGCCACCCGCTGCCAAGTGCACCACATCACCGAGTGGGCCGACGGAGGGCGCACCGACATCGACGTCCTCACCCTCGCCTGCGACAAACACCACGGCAAGGTCGTCCCCAGCCACGACGATGCGCGCCGAGGCTTCGAAACGATCACCATCCCCGACGGCGAGAACGCCGGCCGCACCGGCTGGCGGCGCACCGCCGACCCCACCGGCGAGTACCGCGTCAACCACCAGCACCATCCGGCCGAGCTGTACCGACTCGCCCAGCAGCACCACCGAGAACGTCAGCAGCAGTTCGCCGATGCCTGGCGTGCCCAGGATCTACGCGCCCAGCACGAGGAGTTCGTCGGCTCCATCCACGACGACATCGCGGCGATCCTCGACGGGCCGCACGGCCCCCCGATCCTGGAGAACCTGCTCGCCGAGGACGACGCCGCGAATCATCGGCACGAGGCTCCGCCATGGCCGATGGACAGCTACGCCGCGGCCTGACGCAGCCGGCTTACGCGCCGGCCGAGCGAGGCCCGGCCGACTGTCAGTCGAGCGCGCCGAGGTTGCGCGCCAGGCGATCCCGGCCGGGTCCCCGCAGTTCGTCCAGGACGACGGTGCGCCCGCCCATCGCGAGCAGGATCGCCTCGGCGCTCCCCCGCACCTCCGGTCCACGGCCGAAGGACCAGCCGATGTCCTCGGCGACGAGGCGCACTCCCCTGCCGCGGATCGCGCCGCGCAGGGGCGGGGCGTAGGTGGCGAAGTTCAGGGCAGGCCGGATCCGGTCGACCGGCACGGACCTCGGCAGGCCCAGCGGCCGGCGGATGTCCTGCTGATGGATCATGCAGTCCGTGAGGCAGATCCGGCTGCCGAAGCCCGCGGCGATCCCCCGTGGGCGGAGGTGAGACCGGTACGCGTCGATCAAGTCCGCTGTCGGCATCTCGGACAGCTCCGCCACCCGTCGCCGATTCGACCGCGGGCTCGGGTCAGCGCGGCCGATCACCATGCGGGAGAGCAGCTCCGGGGTGGAGTGCAGATCGTAGCCGATGTGGTGCGCCACGACCTCGCGCACCGTCCAGTCGCCGCAGAGGCTCTGGGTACGCCACTGGTCCACCGTGAGGGTCTCGATGAGCGCGAGCATGCTGCGCCGTTCCTCGGTCGCCAGGTCGGCCACGGATCCGATCACGGCGCAGCACCCTCCTACGGAACGATGTTGACGAGTTTGCCGGAGACCACGATCACCTTGCGCGGGGCACCGTCGAGCAACTCGGCGACCTTGGGCTCCGCCAGGGCGGCGGCCTCGAGGGCGGCGTCGGAGGCGTCGGCGCCGACGGTGATCCGGGCGCGGACCTTGCCCTTCACCTGCACCGGGATCTCGACGGTGTCCTGCACCAACCACTGATCCTCGGCACGGGGGAACGGGCCGTGCGCGAGTGACTCGGTATGACCCAGGCGGTTCCACAGTTCCTCCGCGATGTGCGGGGCGACCGGGGCCAGCATCAGGGCGAGCGGCTCGGCCAGGGCACGCGGGGCGCCGCCCGGGTAGGCCTTCGTGAGGTGGTTCGTCAGCTCGATCAGCTTCGCGATGGCGGTGTTGTCGCGCATCTCCGCATAGTCATCGCGAACCCCGGCGATCGTCTTGTGCAGCACGCGCATCGAATCGTCGGACGGCGTCTCGTCGGTGACCCGGACGGCACCGGTCTCCTCGTCGATCACTGCGCGCCACGCGCGCTGCAGGAAGCGCTGCGCACCGACGACATCCTTGGTGGCCCATGCGCGGTCCTGATCCAGTGGCCCCATGGACATCTCGTACACGCGCAGGGTGTCGGCGCCGTAGTCGCGAGCGATCTCGTCCGGTGCCACGGAGTTCTTCAGGGACTTGCCCATCTTGCCGTACTCGCGGTTCACCTCTTGATCGCCCAGGAAGTACGTGCCGTCACGCTCGACGACCTCGTCGGCCTGGACGTAGACACCGCGGGAGTCCGTGTAGGCGAAGGCCTGGATCATGCCCTGGTTGAACAACTTCCGATAGGGCTCACGCGAGGTGACGTAGCCCAGGTCGAAGAGCACCTTGTGCCAGAACCGGGCGTACAGCAGGTGCAGCACAGCGTGCTCCACGCCGCCCACGTACAGGTCCACGCCGCCGGGATCCTGCGGGCCGTTCAGCTCGGGCCGCGGGCCCATCCAGTACGCCTCGTTCTCCTTGGCGCAGAAGGTCTCCGTGTTCGTCGGATCCACGTACCGCAGTTGGTACCACGAGCTGCCCGCCCACTGCGGCATGACATTGGCGTCGCGGGTGTAGTCCTTGAGCCCGTCACCCAGGTCCAGCTCGACGTGCAGCCAATCCGTGGCCTTCGCCAGCGGGGGAGAGGGCTGCGAATCGGAGTCCTCGGGATCGAAGGCCACGGGCGCGTAGTCCTTCACCTCCGGAAGCAGGACCGCCAGTTCCGATTCCGGGAGGGCGTGCGGCGCACCGTCGGCATCGAAGACGATGGGGAAGGGCTCGCCCCAGTACCGCTGGCGCGCGAACAGCCAGTCGCGCAGCTTGTACTGCACCGTGCCCGCACCGGCGCCCGTCTTCTCCAGGAAGGCGATCACGGCGGCCTTGGCCTCCGCGATCGGAAGACCGTTGATGTCCAGCTCGGCGTTGGCGGAGTTCACAGCCGGGCCCTCGCCGGTGTACGCCTCGTCGGCGACGCCGGCCTCGCTGCCGACCACCTCGACGATGGGCAGGCCGAACTTCGTGGCGAACTCGTGATCGCGTACGTCGTGGCCGGGGACGGCCATGATCGCGCCGGTGCCGTAGCCCATGAGCACGTAGTCACCGATGAACACCGGAACCTGCTCGCCGTTCACGGGATTGACGGCCGTGGTGCCGAGGAAGACGCCCGTCTTCTCCTTGCCCTCCTGGCGCTCCAGGTCGGACTTGGCGGCGATCGACGCGCGGTAGGCGGCGACGGCCTCGGCGGGGGAGACGGCGCCCCCCGTCCAGCGGTCGTCGACGTCCGAGGGCCACGCCGCGGCGGTCAGCACGTCGACCAGCGGGTGCTCGGGGGAGAGCACCATGTAGGTGGCGCCGAACAGGGTGTCCGGGCGGGTGGTGAAGACCTCGATCCGCTCGCCGGCGGCGGTGAAGGCGACGCGCGCACCACGGCTGCGGCCGATCCAGTTGCGCTGCATGGACTTCACCTTCTCGGGCCAGTCCAGCACGGCCAGGTCGTCGATCAGCCGATCCGAGTAGGCCGTGATCCGCATCATCCACTGCCGCAACTGCTTGCGGTAGACGGGGAAGTTACCGCGCTCACTGCGGCCGTCGGCGGTGACCTCCTCGTTGGCCAGCACCGTGCCCAGGCCGGGGCACCAGTTCACCAGCGAATTGCTCTCGTAGACCAGGCGATGATCGTCCAGGACGGCGGCGCGCTCGGGCACCGTCAGGCCCGACCACTCGCGGCCGTCGGGCACGGCGCGGGCACCGGAGGCGAACTCCGCCTCCAGTTCCGCGATCGGCCGCGCGCGGTCCTGGCCGGCGTCGTACCAGGAGTTGTAGATCTGCAGGAAGATCCACTGGGTCCAGTGGTAGAACTCCGGGTCGGTCGTCGAGACGCGGCGACGCTCGTCGTGGGCCAGGCCCAGCGTGGCGATCTGCTCCAGGTAGCGCTCGATGTTCTTCTCGGTGGTCACCCGCGGGTGCGTGCCGGTCTGCACGGCGTACTGCTCGGCGGGCAGGCCGAACGCGTCGAAGCCCATCGTGTGCAGCACGTTGGCGCCGTTCATCCGGTGGTACCGGCCGTAGACGTCCGTCGCGATGAAGCCCAGGGGATGGCCCACGTGCAGGCCCGCGCCCGACGGGTACGGGAACATGTCGAGCAGGAACAGCTTCTCGGCGGGGAGGGCGTCGTCGCCCCGCAACGGCCCGACGGGGTTCGGGGCGTTGAACACGCCACCCTCGCGCCACTCATCGCGCCACCGCTGCTCGATCGCGCCCGCGACCTCGGCCGTGTACCGATGGGCGGGGCCGGCCGAGGGAGTCTGTTCACCGTTCTGCGTCACCCCACCAGCGTAAACAGCCCGGACTCGCCACCGCTGCGCGGGCCCGTGCGCGACCGGCGGTATCCACGGAAGGGATCCGTGCACCGCTCCTCGGCCGATTTGCGCAGGTCTCTAGACTGGAGGGGTGTTCGTGCTGGTTGTGATCCTCGCTCTGGCCGCGCTGGCGGCCGTCATCGTGGGCGGCGCCGGGCTCGCCGGCCGCCTCCCGGAGAACGGCATCGTCGGGGTCCGCACCGAACAGACCCTCTCCGACCCACTGCTGTGGCGCACCGCCAACCGCGTCGCCGGACCGGGCCTCGTCGCGGCGGGCGTCATCTTCGGCGCCGGCGCCCTGATCGGCGTGGCGATGGACGCCCCCTGGTCGTTCATCGCTGTTGCGGTGGCCGTCGTCGCGGGCCTCTTCCTCGCCGGATTCGGCGCGCTCCAGGGCGCCCGCGCAGCGTCGATCCAGGCGCGCCTGCAGATGCCCGAGGCCACGTGCTGCAGTGCCGACGAGGCACCGTCGGACGACCCGTCCGAGGATTGCGGCGTGACCGGAGGCTGCGGCGCGTGTGCCCTCAAGGGCATGTGCGACCACGAGGCACGACCCGCGTAGCGCGATGAAGAAGCTCCTCGACAAGCTGTCGATCGACGGCTTCATCCTGGCGATCTTCACCGCCGTGGGCGTCGCGGCGCTGTTCCCGGCGACGGGTCGCGCGGAGCCGGTCGTCGACGACGCGGTGACCGTGGCCATCGCGATCCTGTTCTTCCTCTACGGCGCGCGGATCCACCCGCGGGAGGCGATCGCCGGCCTGGGGCACTGGCGGCTGCACGTGGTGATCCTGAGCTTCACCTTCGTGGTGTTCCCGATCATCGGCGTGCTGCTGCGGTTCGCGCCGGACGTGCTCCTGCGACCGGAGCTGTACGCGGGCTTCCTGTTCCTGACGCTGCTGCCGTCGACAGTGCAGTCGTCCATCGCGTTCACCTCGATCGCGGGGGGCAACGTGCCCGGCGCGATCGTCAGCGCGTCGGTGTCGAATCTGCTCGGCGTGTTCGTGACGCCGCTGCTCGTGCTGGCCCTCATGGCCACCACGGGCGAGGTGATCTTCCACAGCAGCTCGATCATCGACCTGTGCCTGCAGCTGTTGCTGCCCTTCCTGCTCGGCCAGCTGCTGCGGCCCTGGGTGGGCGGGTTCGTGACGAAGTACGCGGCGGCGCTGAAGTACGTCGATCGCGGCTCGATCGTGCTGGTGGTCTACTCCGCGTTCTCGGCGGGCATGCGCGAGCACATCTGGAGCCAGGTCTCCTGGGTGGGCGTCGTGCAGCTGATCGTGCTGTCCGTGGCGCTGGTGCTGGTCATGCTGTGGATGACGCGCGCCACCGCGGAGAAGCTCGGCTTCGACCGCGCCGACATGATCGCCATCCAGTTCTGCGGCACCAAGAAGTCCATGGCCACGGGTCTGCCGATGGCCGCTGTGCTGTTCGCCGGGCAACCCGTGGGGCTACTGGTGCTGCCGCTGATGATCTTCCATCAGATCCAGCTGATGATGTGCGCGTGGATGGCCGCCCGGTACGGACGCGAGCTCGAGCCCGCCCCCGCCTGACCTTCACTCCACGACCGGTTGCTCCGCGACCTTCGCGAGCGTCGGTTCCATCGTCCGCAGGAACCAGGCCCGGCTCAGGGACGTGGGCTGGTAGACGGAGTATGTGAGGTCGAGGTCGGCCACTACCGCGGTACCCCGTTGCACCTGCGGTAACGCCGAGTAGCCCGGGAGCCGCAGAAGGTCCTCGCCCGTCGCCCCGTTCGGGTAGATCGCCATGAAGTTCGCGCCCACGCGGGGGAGGAGCTCCAGCGAGACCATCCCGCGCGTCGCCGGGTTGACGAAGCGCGGCTCCTCGCGGATCGCCTTCGGCACCGTCAGGCCGAGCTCCGCGAAGAAGGTGTTCGTCGGGTCCTCGGGACTGGCTATCACGTTGAAGCTCGACGCCGCGGCCGCGTACTGGGCGACGAAGCCCGTCTTCCCCTTCAGCCCCGGATACCGTCGTGCGAAATCCGTGACGGCGTCGTGATCGGCGGCGATCACCCGTTTCGCCTCGGCCTCCTTGCCGAGGATCTTCCCCAGGGCGAGGAGCTGGGCGTCCCAGCCCGAGTCCTCGCCCGTAGCGGCGATACCGCCCAGCACCCTCGTCACACCGCTCACCGCGGTGAAGTTCGCGCCCTTCACGATGCGGTGGTCGCCCACGAACAGGTCCGGCTTGTACTTCGCGATCTCCTCCGCGGGCAGGCTCGAGGCGCCCGACGCCTTGATCACCGGCACGTCCTTGAGCAGCTCCCGCTGCCACGCCGCGGGCAGCGGCTGCGTGAGCTGCACGATCGCGACCGGCTTGATCCCCAGGGCCAGCACATTGTCGATCGAGTACCCCTGCGCCACGATCCGTTTCGCGCCGACCGGGTACTCCAGCGTCCCGTTGGCCTGGGCGATCGAGACCGTGGAGGCCGACGGTGCCGCGGGCCCCGTCGGGCTGGAACCGCAACCGGCGAGCAGGGCCAGGGCGGCGACGACTCCGGCGAGCCGTTTCATCAGGCGACCACCGGCTGGGTCGCGACCTTCGCCAGCATCGGCTCGATCTTCTGCAGGATCCAGGCACGGCTCAAGGAGGTCGGCTGGTTCATGGACACGATGGTGTGCAGGTCGGAGACGAGCGTGGTGCCGTTCACCACCTGGGGAAGGCCCGCGTACCCGGGGAGGCGCTGCAGGTCGGCCTCGCCCGCGCCGTTGGGGTAGATCGCCATGAAGTTCGCACTGATCGTGGGCAGCTGCTCCAGCGACACCGGTGCCCGGCCGCCCTGGATCGTGGTGTTCGCCGAGAACGCCGGGTTCTCACGGATGCCCTTCGGCAGGCTCATGCCGAGCTCCGCGAAGAACCTGTTCGTCGGGTCGTTCGCCTGGGCGACGAGGTTGAAGTTGCTGGACGCGGCGATGTACTGCGCGACGACGGCGGTCCTGCCGTCGAGCCCGGGGTTCCGCTGGCGCACAGCGGCGATGTTCGCCTTGTCGTCGGCGATCACCTTCGACGCCTCCGTCTGCTTCCCGAGGATCTGTCCGAGCGCCTCGAGCTGGACGTCCCACGCCGCCTTGGAACCGTCCTTGTCGATACCGCCGAGCACCTTCGAGACGGGCGCGAGCCGGTCGTAGTTGGTGGACACGACCTGGTTGTCGCCGACGAACAGATCGGGGCGGTACTTCGCGACCTCCTCGACCGGGACGGTCCGCTTGTCGGGCATCTTGATGATCGGGACACCGTCGAGCCTGTTCCCGTGCCAGGGCGCCGGGAGCGGGACCTGCCCCTCGATCACCGCCGCGGGCTTGATGCCGAGCGCGAGCAGGTTGTCGATCGAGTAGCCGGCGGCGACGATGCGCGTCGGCCCGACCGGAAACTCCGTCACGCCCTGGACCTGCGTGATCGTGACGGTCTTGGCTGCGGGGGCGGCACCGTCGGAGCCCGCACCGCCGCACGCCGCCGTGACGAACCCGACCACCGATACCGCTGCGACGAACGCCGTGGTGCTCCGCTTCATGAACCCTCCTGAGTGTCAGGAAGGTAAGACTAGCCTAAGTCTTCTAGTTGACGGAGATGTCCACCGGATGCGTCGCCAGCAGCGAGGTGGGGAAGCCCTGGCGGCGCAGGACCTTGCCCCACAGATCAACCCGCGCGGGCACCAGCACGTCGGTGTGCAGCGAACCGCAGGGGATCCAGTCGTCGCGCTCGAGCTCGTCGTCGAGCTGACCCATGCCCCAGCCGCTGTAGCCGGCGAACACGCGCACACCGTCGAGCAGCTCGTCCATCATCTCGACGTCCGAGTCCAGATCCACCAGCACGACGCGGCCGGACACCGGCTGCAGGCCGCGGATACCGCTGACGTCGACGCCCGCCTTCGCCACACCCAGGCACAGGGCCGCCGACTGATTGACGGGACCACCGACGAAGACGGCCTTCGGCTTGGCCGCGAGGTCGTGCCACTGGGGAAGGACGCCGTGCACCGCGGACTCGCTCGGGCGGTTGAGGACCACGCCCAGGCTGCCCGACTCGTTGTGCTCGATGAGGTACACCACGGTGCGGGAGAAGGTGGGCTCGATCAGCTCCGGCGAGGCCACCAGGAGCGTGCCGGACGACACGTCGAAACCCGCGCCGGCCGGTTCACCGGAGGACGCGTCCCGGGGAGCGGATTCATTCGAACGATCGGGACCCACACCCCCATCATGGCACGCGGACGAGCGACGGGGTCCGCCGACGGGGAAGGCTCCACCTCGATAGGCTGTAGTCCGTGACCACCAGCGGCCCGGACGCCCCAGCGGCCGCGCCGAAACCAGCGTGGCGGACCTTCCGCGACCTGCCCGACCTGCTGCGACTCCTCGGCGTGCGCCTCCTGAGCCAGTACGCGGAGGGCCTGTTCCAAGCCGCGCTCGGTACCGCCATCGTCTTCAATCCGCAGCGCAACGCCTCGCCCGCCGACATCGCGGCCGGCCTCGCCGTTCTGCTGCTGCCGTACTCCGCCATCGGACCGTTCGCCGGCGCACTCCTCGACCGCTGGGACCGGCGGCGCGTGTTCATCGTCGCGAACCTCGTGCGGGCGCTGCTCATCGTCGCGTGCGCGGCGGTGCTGGCGTCCGGGGCGGGGGAGACCGCCATCTTCATCGTCGCGCTCGCAGTGGGCGGCGCCGGGCGGTTCGTGGCGTCCGGCCTCTCGGCGGCACTGCCGCACGTCGTCGACCGACCGCAGCTCGTCGCCATGAACTCCGTGACCACCACCCTGGGCGCGGGCGCCACCGCCCTCGGCGCGAGCACGGCAGTCGGCCTGCGCGCCCTGTTCGGGTCCGACGACGCCGGGAGCGGCGGAGTCCTCGCCTGCGCGGCACTGGTCACCGTGCTCGGGGCGATCCTCTCCACTCGGTTCCCCCGGGGCGTCCTCGGGCCCGATCACGACATCCCCGCCGCCGAGCGGTCGCCGACCGCCCTCCGAGACGTCGCCGCCGGCCTCGCCCACGGCGCCCGAGCGGCCTGGCGGGCACCGTCGGTGACGGCGGCCCTCAGCGGCATCGGCGCGCACCGCGTGGTGTTCGGCTTCAACACCCTGATGCTGCTCCTCCTGACCCGGCACCGCTTCGCCGACGGCACACTGGGGCTGGCCGGCTTCGGGTCCGTCGCCGGCGCCACGGCGGTGGGCATGTTCGTCGCCGCGGTGCTGACCCCCTTCTCCGTGGCCCGGTGGGGCCGGCGGAACACCGTGGTCGGGGCGCTGATCGCCGCGTGCCTCACCCAGCTGACGGTGCTGTCGCTGAACTTCGTCGTCCTGGTGCTCGCCGCCGCCGTGCTCGGGCTCGCGGGTCAGGTCGTCAAACTGTCCGGCGACGCGGCCATGCAGCTCGACGTTCCCGACGAGCGCCGCGGGCAGGTCTTCGCCTTCCAGGACGCCCTCTTCAACGTGACCTTCGTGGGCGCGGTCGCGTTCGCCGCCGCCGTCGTCCCGTTCGACGGTGCCTCCCGGCCGCTCGCCGCCGCCGGTGCGGTCCTCTACGCCGTCGCCGTGATCGTCGTGGTCCTGCTCTACCGCCGCACGGGAACCGCCGAGGCCGCTCGCGCGTCCAATTGATATGGGGGACTTTTCGATCGAGTACTGGTTCGGCGACGGTGACGGGAACGCCACCCGCTGGACCTCACCCGGCACGCAGGGCGCGGTCCGGCTCGACTTCGACGGCGACGGTCGCGTCGACGACGCGATGATCGACCTCGACGGGGACGGCCGGGCCGATGTCGCCGCGCTCGACCTCGATGACGACGGCGTCCGCGAGACCCGCTACCGCGACGACGGATCCGGCACGTGGTCGCAGCCGGCTCCCGCCGAGGCACCGACGACATCTGCGGCGCCGGCACCACCCGCGGGGACCGGCACCATCGGGACGGCGCCGCGGGCACCGTCGACCTGCCCGATCCCGGGCGTGGGGCGCGTCGGTGAGCAGGAGACGAATCCACCGGTCACGCCGGTCCCCGCCGAGGCCGGGCAACCGCCCCGGCAGGCCGTGGTCGACACGGACAACGACGGTGCGCCGGACGTCCTGCTGTTCGACACCGACGGGGACGGCACCGTCGACGGGGCCACCCCGCTCGCTCGGTAGCGCGTCCGACTCCATCGTGTATCAACAACGATTCGATATTCGATGTCGTGCGATCCGGGCTACGCTGACGCCATGAGGTACACACTCGGGACCGCCGCGCTCGTGATCGGACTCGCCGTGTCGGTAGCCGGTCCGGCCACGGCCGCTCCCACGCCGGCGCAGACGCCCGGGAACACCGTGGTCGTCGACGTTCGCACCCACGTCTTCCTCACCCTCGCCAGGCAGACGCCGCCGCGGACCACCGTGTACGCCGACGGACGCATCATCACCAAGGCGGTGTCCTCGGAGGGCGGCCTCGTCGAGCTGCGCGGCAAGCCCGCGGACGTCGCCGACCTGCGTGCCATCGCCGAGCACGTGCTCCGCAACCGCCCGAACTACGACCGGAAGGCCGTGATCTACGACGGCTGGATCGTCGCGGCCACCGTGCGCGCCGCCGACGGCACGGTCCTCGAGGCCAGCGTCGAGAACCCCGAACCGCGCGGCTGGGCGGCGCTCGGCAAGCTCCCGAGCGACCTCGACAAGCGGATCGCCGCGATCCCCGGACCGCGCACGCCGTACACGGAACCCCGCTAGGGGCCCTGCCGCTCCGCCCACCACTTCGTCAGCTCGGCCTCGGCCTCGTCGCGGTCGAGCGGGCCGCGGTCGAGACGCAGCTCCTTGAGGAACTTCCACGCCGCGCCGACCTCCGGGCCGGGCGACAGGCCGAGCAACTCCATGATCGCGTTGCCGTCGAGGTCCGGCCGCACCCGCGCGAGGTCCTCCCGCGCGGCGAGGTCCTCGATGCGACGCTCGAGCCCGTCGTAGGTGGCCTGCAGCCGCGCGGCGCGCCGCTTGTTGCGAGTGGTGCAGTCGGCGCGGACCAGCTTGTGCAGGCGGGGGAGCAGCGGGCCGGCGTCGGTGACGTAGCGCCGCACCGCCGAGTCGGTCCACTGCCCGTCGCCGTAACCGTGGAAGCGCAGGTGCAGGAACACGAGCTGCGCGACGTCCTCGGTGACGGCCTTGGGATAGGCCAGCGCCCGCATCCGCTTGCGCACCATCTTGGCGCCGACCACCTCGTGGTGGTGGAACGAGACACCGCCGTTCGGCTCGTGGCGGCGGGTGTCGGGCTTGCCGATGTCGTGCAGCAGGGCGGCCCAGCGCAGGATCAGGTCGGGATCCGACTCCTCGAGGTCGATGGCCTGCTGCAGCACCGTCATCGAGTGCCAGAAGACGTCCTTGTGCTGGTGGTGCTCGTCGATCGCCAGCTTCATGCCGGGGATCTCGGGGATCACGCGCTGCGCGAGCCCGGCGTCCACCAGCAGCACGATGCCGTCGACGGGGTGTTCGCCCAGGATCAGCTTGTCCAGCTCCGCCCGGACCCGCTCGGCGGTGATCCGGTCGATCTCCGGCGCCATGTCGGTCATCGCGGCCAGCACGCGCGGCGCGACGGCGAACCCCAGCTGGGAGACGAACCGCGCCGCGCGGAGCATCCGCAGGGGATCGTCGGAGAAGGACTCCTCCGGGGTGGCCGGCGTGTCGATCAGGCCCGCGAGCAGCGCGTCGAGGCCGTTCAGCGGGTCGTGGAAGTCCTCGGCGCCGCCGCGGCCGACGCGCACGGCCATCGCGTTGATCGTGAAGTCCCGGCGCACCAGATCGTCGTGCAGGTTCTCGCCGAACCGGACCACGGGGTTGCGGGTCACCCGGTCGTAGGCCTCGGCGCGGTAGGTGGTGATCTCGATCTGCTGGTCGTGGAAGGCGGCGCTGACGGTGCCGAACTCGATCCCGGTGTCCCACATCGCGTCGGCCCAGCCGCGCAGCAGGTCCTGGACCTGCTCCGGGCGGGCGTCCGTGGTGAAGTCGAGATCGCTGGTCAGCCGGCCCAGCAGCGCGTCGCGGACCGAGCCGCCCACGAGGTACAGCTCGTGACCCGCGTCGGCGAACCGGGTGCCCAGCGGCACCAGCACGTCGGACAATTCGCGCAGCGAGATGTGCGCGGCCGCCAACAGTCGGGTACGCCGCTCCGCGCGCGCCTGCTCAGGGGTCTCGGTCACGACACGCCAGTCTACTGCCGGTCGAAAACGCGACGGTGGCGTATCCGGGACCGACCGGCCAGTAGCATCGGGGGGTGACCTCCGCCGAATCCGCCGACAGCCCCGGGCGCCCCCAGCGCCAGGGCTCCGTCGGCGACTCCGCGGGAGGGGCCGCCCCCCGGCCCCGGCGGAGACGGCGGCGCGGTGGCCGTGGGCGGGGCCGGGCGCAGTTGGCGGCCGTCGCCGACCAGAAGGTCGCACCGGAGCCGGACGCGGCACCGTCGGACCAGGTACGGCCGGCCAAGCCCACCCGCAAGCAGGGTGGACCGACGCCCACGTCGAAGCGTCCGGCACCGGGACGGGGCCGCCCCGACCCGCGCATCCGCACGGTCCGCGAGACCTCCGCCGGCGGCCTCGTGGTCGCGGGGTTCGACGGTGACGACGAGCTCCGGGCCGCACTCATCGGGCGCGTGGACCGCCGCGGCCGCACCCTGTGGTCGCTGCCCAAGGGCCACATCGAGACGGGCGAGACCGCCGAGCTCACCGCGATCCGGGAGATCGCGGAGGAGACGGGACTGACCGGCTCCGTCCTCGCGTCGATCGGGAAGATCGACTACTGGTTCGCCGTCGAGGGGCGCCGCGTGCACAAGACGGTGCACCACTTCCTGCTGTCCTGGCAGAGCGGCGACCTCTCGGCCGAGGACTACGAGGTCTCGGAGGTGGCGTGGGTGCCGCTCGCCGAGCTCGCGACCCGGCTCACCTACTCCGACGAGCGCAAGCTCGTCGCCACGGCGCGCACCGTGATCGAGGACCTCACGGCCGATCCGTCGGAGCTCGCGGCCCGCGTCGCCGCCGAGCCCCGCAGCGAACCGTCGGCCTATGAGAAGGCGGCGGCCGAACGCAACGCGGTCCGCAACGACCCGCCGAAGCCGCGTCGGCGGCGCGGCGGGCGGCGCTCGCGGGGCCGGCGCAGTGGCGGGAGCGGCGGGAGCGGTCAGACGTGATCCGGTCGGCCCGCCTCCTGTGCGTGCTGACGCTCCTGGTCGCCCTGACCGGTACGCCCGCCCTCAGCGGGGCCGGTCTCCCGGACGCGCAGTTCGTGCGGATCACCGTCGACGAGATCACCTCGCGGGTCACCGAGAGCTCCCCGAACGAGGTCGTGGTGCGCGGCAGCGTCACCAACTTCGGCGACCGGGACGTGAGCGACCTCGACCTGCGGGTCCAGCGCGCGCCCGCGGTCTCGACCTCGGCGCAGGTGCGCTCCGACCTGGTCGCCGACAACAACGCCTACGACACGCTGGGCCGCTTCGAACCCGTGTCGAAGGTGCTCAAGCCGGGGGAGAAGACCAGCTTCAGCGTGAGCATCCCGGTGCGCCCGACCACCACGACGCGCGGCCCGACGCTCGGCATCGACCGGCCGGGCGTGTACCCGATCCTGCTCAATCTCAACGGCAAGCCCGCGTACGGCGGCGTCGCCCGGCTCGACGACTCTCGGACGCTACTGCCCGTGTACGCCCTGCCCGACGGCGGCACCGACACGCCGGGCACCGTCGAGCGGCCCGTGACGACCTCGCCCTCACAGGTCACGCTCCTGTGGCCGCTGGCCGACAACCCGAAGCTCGCGGGCGGCATCCCCGGCGGCGGCGACTCCGCGGTGCGCCTCGTCGACGACGCGCTCGCCGGTTCCCTCGCGCCGGGCGGCCGGCTCGACGGCCTGCTCACCGCGTACGAGGAGGCCACCCGCGGCCCCGACCCGCGGCACACCGCACTGCGCGCCGCCGCGTGCCTCGCGATCGACCCCGACCTGCTGGTGACCGTGCAGGCCATGACCGGCCCGTACCGCGTCTCCCGCAATCCCGCGGACCCGCGCGGACCGACCACGGCCGGCACCGGCAGCGACCGGGCGAGCGCATGGCTCGACCGGCTCAAGCGCGTCGCGGCCGATTCCTGCGTGGTGGCGCTGCCCTTCGGCCAGGTCGACCTCGAGGCGCTGGGCCGCTCCGCCGAGCCCTCGCTGCAGCGCGCGGCCCTGGACACGCCCTCGGACGTCATCGACTCCATCCTCGGTGTGCAGTCCGTCCGGGGCGTCGCGATCCCGACCTCCGGCCTGCTCCTGTCCGACGGTGCGCGGCAACTCCGGGCCTCGGACGTCTCGGCCACCGTGCTCGCCGCGACCGCGGTGGGCGCTCCCGCCCGGAACCGGGGGACACCGTCGGGCATCGTGGCGGTGGGGCAGGGCATCGGCGCGGCCGTCTTCGACCCGAACGTCTCCGCCGCGCTGGCGGCGATGGGCGGGCTGCCCGACGGTGCCGAGCGCGGCGTCGCGCCGGGTCCGACGGGGACCGTGCCGACCGCGTCGACCTTCACCCTGGCCGAGGAGTCGGCGACGATGCGGCGACAGGCCGCGGTGGGGGCCCTCGCGGCTGCGGCCCTGGACCCGACGCAGCGCTACGCACCGCCGAACGGATGGGCGGCGAACACCACCGAAGATCCGGTCGCCCGGGTCACCGGCCGTTCCGCCCTGATCATGCCGCCCCAGGTCTGGGCCGCGGGCCCCGCCGACGCCCGCGCGGTGCTCGACGCGCTGTCGACGCAGTTCGAGGCCGGTCTCGCGGGACCGCGGACCTTCCGCGACGTGGTCGCCTCGGCGCAGTCCGCCGGACGCGACCCGGCCCGCAGCGCCGATCCGTGGCAGCTGCGGCAGCCGGCCGGGACCGCCGCGTCCCGGGTCCCGGACTCGATCGTCGGCGCGGCCGCCGCCCACGTGCGTCAGGTCGATCAGCTCGGCGCGGCCCTCCTCCCGCTGCCCAAGACACCGCTCACCCCACTCGTGTACACCTCGCCACTGCGCGAGGACGCCGTGCGTGCGCTCCGGTGGGCCCCGTCGCGGCCCGCGGTCGACGGTGACGCCTCCATCCGGTTGACGGCCGCGCGCGCCTCCATGGCCGCGCAGCTGAGCTCGGTGCGGTTCGTGAGCCCGGGCGGGGCGTACACACTGGCCTCCGACAAGTCGCCGCTGCTCATCGTCGCGCGGAACGACCTGCCGCTGCCGATCCGCACGGTGATCCACTGGTCCGCGCCCGAGGGCGTCACCATCGACGCGTCGGAGGTGCAGGAGCTGCCCGCCCGCGGGACCCGGCAGATCGAACTCCCGACCACCGTCGACTACTCGCGACAGATCTCCGTGCAGATGTCGCTGCGCACGAGCAGCGACATGCCGGTGGGCAGTCCGATCTCCATCTCGGTGCACTCCAATGCGTACGGCAAGTCGTTGTTCTGGATCACCTGCGCGGCCGGGATCCTGCTGGTCCTGCTGGCCGGGCGGCGCCTGTGGCGCCGGTTCCGCGGTCGTCCGGACCCCGCCGATGAGGACCGCCCCACCGCGGACGAGCACGAGAAGCTCATCGCGAACAGCTACGCTGCACATCGACCGACCTCGTCGAATCAGCATCCGCACGAGCACCCCGAACCGAAGGACACATGAGCCGCGCCGAGCCCCGGCACATCCCGCCGAGCAGCCCGTCCGCCGCCGGCGGGAAGGGCGACGGTGGCGGCACCGCGAGCCTGCTGCGGTCCACGGGCTCGGTCGCCGTCGCGACGCTCACCTCTCGGGTGACCGGTTTCCTGCGCACGATCCTTCTCGCGGCGATCCTGGGGCCGGCCGTCGCCTCGGCGTTCAGCATCGCCAACCAGATGCCGCAGCAGGTCTCCGAGCTGGTGCTCGGCCAGGTGCTCACCGCGCTGGTGATCCCGGTGCTCGTGCGCGCGGAGATGGAGGACAGGGACCGGGGCCAGGCCTTCTTCGAGCGGCTGTTCACCCTCTCCCTGACCATTCTGGGCATCGCGCTGATCGTGTCGTTGGCGCTGTCCCCGGTGCTGGTCGGACTCCTGGTCGGCGGATCCAAGGTCGACGAGGGCCTTACCCAGGCCCTCGTGATCATGTTCCTGCCGCAACTCGTCTTCTTCGGCCTCTCGGCCCTGTTCACCGCGATGCTCAACACGCGCGATCAGTTCAAACCCGGCGCCTGGGCCCCCGTCGCCTGCAACACGGTGCAGATCGCCACGCTGGTGGCCTTCTATCTGATGCCGGGCGAGCTGACGCTGAATCCGACCGCGATGGGCCAGCCGAAGCTGCTGGTGCTGGGTATCGGCAGCACCTTGGGCGTGGTGCTGCAGGCGCTGATCCAGATCCCCGCGATGCGCCGCTCCGGGATCAAGCTGCGGCTGCGCTGGGGCATCGACGACCGGCTCAAGCACTTCGGGTCGATGGGCATCGCGATCGTCGCCTATGTCTTCATCTCACTGGCCGGCTGGTACGCGGTCACGCCGATCCTGTCGCACGCCTCCGACGGCGGGCCCGCGATCAACCAGTACGCGTGGATGGTGCTGCAGCTGCCCTACGGCGTGATCGGCGTGGCGCTCCTGACCGCCGTGATGCCGCGGCTCTCCCGCAACGCCGCTGCGGGCAACCGCAACGCCGTCCTCGACGACCTGTCCGTCGCCACCCGGATCACCATGGTCGCCCTCATCCCGATCGTGGCCTTCCTGACGGTGTTCGGCCCGTCCATCGGGCGCGCACTGTTCAACGTCGGGCAGTTCAGCCAGGACGATGCGAATTTCCTGGGCACGGCGATCTCGTTCTCGGCGTTCGTCCTGATCCCGTACGCGATGGTGCTCATCCACCTGCGGGTCTTCTACGCCCAGGAGCGCGCCTGGGTCCCGACCGGCATCGTCATCGTCATCGTCGCTACGCAGATCGGGCTGTCGTACCTGGTGCCGGTCCTCGTGGACGACGAGCACCGGATCGTCGAGTTGGTCGGTACCGCCCGCGGCCTGGCGTACACGGCGGGCGCGATCATGGGCTGGTACCTCCTGCGCCGGACACTGGGCCCGCTGCACCTGACGAACGTCACCCGCACGCTGCTCCAGACCACCACGGTCTCCGTGCTGGTCGTGGTCACGATCTACGCGGTCATGCAGCTCGGCGTGCTCAAGGCGATCGACCGGAGCGGACCGGCGGGCGCTTTCGTGTACCTTGCAATCGCAGGCGTACTCTCCATGACGTTGATCTATGCGCTGCTCGCCCTCTGGCGAGTGCCGGACGTGCTGGCGATCCTGGCACCCCTGCGGCGCATCGCGGGCCGGTTCGTCCCGGCCCTGCGGCCGAGCGCACCGTCGGAACCGGAGCGCGAGGCCGCCCGCGCCCCCGACACCCGGGAGATGCGGCTCGACGAACTCGAGGCCTACGCGAGCCTGCGCCGCGAGGAGATCACCGCCCAGCTGCCGCGGATCGCCGACGACATCGGCCTCCCGTATGCTGGTCAAAGCCATGTTCCCCGACGCTCGCGGGCGAGCGCCGAACAACCGACCACGGGCCTCAGGTACCGCAGAAGAGGAGCATTCGCAGTGACCGAGGACGACTCCGCAGGTACTTCCGGGCACGAGGCACCGGGCACCGGTCAGATGCGACTGCCGTCCGTGCAGCCCGGCGTGCCGGCCCCGCTCGACGAGGCCGACGACGCACCCCGCGGCCCGGAGCTCATCCCGGGCGCCGTCGTGGCGGGCGGCCGGTACCGGCTCATCGAGCACTACGGCGGTATCCGCGGCCTGCAGTTCTGGCAGGCGCGCGACATCAACCTCGACCGTGACGTGGCACTGACCTTCGTCGACTCGGAGCAGCGCGCACCGGCACCCGAGCGCGGCGCCCAGATCAGCCTGCGCGGCGAGGGCCCGCAGTCGATCCTCTCGCGCACCCTGCGCCTGGGTCGCGTCCACTCGAACGGCCTGGCCCGAGTGCTCGACGTGGTGCGCGGCAGCTCGGGCGGCATCGTGGTGGCCGAGTGGATCCCCAGCAGCTCGCTGGCGGACGTGGCCGGCACGCACCCGTCGGCGATCGGCGCGGCGAAGGCCGTCCGTGCGCTCGCCGGGGCCGCCGAGGGCGCGCACCGCGCCGGCGCGGCTCTGTCGATCGACCATCCCGACCGCGTGCGCATCTCCCAGGACGGGCACGCCTTCCTCGCGTTCCCCGGCACGCTGGCCGATGCGTCGAAGGAGTCCGACGTGCGCGGTCTGGGCGCCGTGCTCTACGCGCTGCTGCTCGAGCGCTGGCCGCTCGACGACGCCACGGGCCGCACCGTGACCACCGGCACCGGTACCGTCGCCGGGATCCGGCAGGCCGACGCGGACGCGAACGGCAGCCCGGTGGAGCCGCGGGACGCCAAGGGCGACATCCCGTTCGAGATCTCGGCGGTCGCCACCCGCACGCTCGAGGGCGGCCAGGGCATCCGCACCGCGGCCACCGTGCAGCAGCTGCTGGACCAGGCCTCCGTGGTCGACGTGAAGACCGACCTGCTCGCGCCGGTGCGCGAGGAGGCGCCGCGGGAGGCACCCCGGGAGGCGCCGCGCGCAGTGCCCTCTCTCGACGACCGTCCCACGCCCGCCAAGCGGATCCAGTCCAAGCAGTCGCTCCTGAGCCGAGTCGGGGGCGGCAAGAAGAACGTGCCATTGCTGGTCATCGCCGCGTGCGCCGTGGCGCTCCTCGTGATCATCGCGCTCACACTGCTCATCAGCAATTTCATCGGCGGCAAGGACACGCAGTCCGGAGTCGGCTCGCTGTACACCTCGAGCGCGACCGCGGTGCAGAGCGCGGCGCCCGCACCGGCACCCGGCGTCGGCGCGCCGGTGAAGGGCACCGCCGTCTCGCTGGTCGATCTCGCCACCTCCAAGGACCCCGCGACCAACCTGAGCAACGTGCTCACGGGGAAGACCCCGGCCTGGAAGACCGATACCTACAAGGCCGGTCCCGCGTTCGGCAATCTCAAGAAGGGTGTCGGCTTCCTCGTCACTCTCGACAAGGCCGTGTCGCTGACCCGCGGCACGATCACCTCGCCCAGCCAGGGCAGCACCGTCGAGGTGCGCACCGCCACCAAGGACTCGGTGAAGAACCTGGAGGAGACCTCCCTGGTCTGGTCCGGCACTCTTCACAAGGGCGCCAACGATTTCCACGTGAGCTCGGTGGCGCCACGCTCGCGCTACGTCCTGGTGTGGATCACCGGACTCACCAAGGAGTCCGGTACCGAGTGGTACACCACGATCAATCAGGTCGAGTTCCAGGGCTCCTGAGCCCCGCCGACACCGCGCCCTCGATCCACGCCGCGCCCTTGTCCGGCACCGAGATCACAAGCGGCCGCGCGGATTCCGCATCCCGATAGTCGAGGAAGCGCACCTGCCAGCCGTCCCTCGTCCGCATCGCGGCCTCCACCCGCACATCGTCGGGGATCTGCAGCCCGCGCTCCCGGGCATGTTCCGCCGCAACTTCTTTCGCTTCCGACGGCGTCCGCCCGGGCACTCCGTCGAACACCGGTCCGCCGCCCGTCCGCTGGGTGATCCCGTAGCCGACGAGCTGCGACCACGACTCCTCGATCACCCGCTCGGACGCGAGGCCGCCGCACGCCGCCCACCACGCCGCGGCGTCGAGCCACTCGTACTCGCACATCCGCACGAGATGGAACAGCGCGTCGGTCTGCTCGAGGCGGGCGCCGAGCGCGAGCACCGTCGCCGCCGTGCCCTGGACGGGTGGCAACGGCGCACCCGGCTCGGGGGCCGCGTCCGCCGCCCAGGCCCCGCCGTCCCAGACGGCCAGCCAGCCGTAGTGCTGCGCGCTCACCCGGTGATCCAGCGCGCTGACGTGCTCCAGCCACGACGGTGCGCCCGCCACCCGGTCCTCGGGCCCGGGCGCGCCGGGGACGCGCCACCCGAGATCCCCGCACGAGAGCACCGCGCGGTCGGGGCCGAACCAGGTGAGAGTCGCGCCGGCGGTCGACGACGCGTCGTAGCGGGCGACGCCGCGATCTCCGGCGCTCACCGTCACCCGGAAGGGCAGGGGCGCACCCGCGGCGGCGAGGACGGGCTGCGCCGCGGCGAGCAGGCACCACCGCGCACGCAGGACGCGGAGCGGATCGACGGGATCGGACATGACCGCATACTCGTCCACGCCGCTGAACGGGGGCTTGGACTGCGCTTGTCCGGAACTCGTCAGTGGGGTGTTCTACCGTTCCTCGTACGGCGCCCGCCGGGCGCACTCGATCGGGGGGGAACGAGATGACGGAACCACAGGGTCCACCGGAGGACGGCGTACTGATCGGTGACGACGGGTTGGCGCGTCCGGCCTGGGCGGCCGACGGCCTGTTGCGCGAGTACTACGACACCGAATGGGGCATGCCCGTCCGGGACGAGCGCGGGCTGTACGAGCGGATCGCGCTCGAGGGCTTCCAGGCGGGGCTGTCCTGGGCGACGGTGCTGCGCAAACGCCCGGCGTTCCGCGCGGGCTTCGCGGACTTCGATCCCGACGCGGTGGCGGCGTTCGACGAGACGGACGTCGAGCGGCTGATGGCGGACGCGGGAATCATCCGGAACCGGCAGAAGATCGAGGCCACCATCGGCAACGCCCGGGCCACCGTCGCGCTGCGGGACGACGGCGGCCTCGTCGCGCTGGTGTGGTCCTTCCAGCCGGAGCGCACCCCGGAGCCCCGCACGATGGCGGAGGTCGCCGCCACCTCACCGGAGTCCGTAGCGCTGTCGAAGGAGCTGCGCCGCCGCGGTTTCCGGTTCGTGGGACCGACCACGATGTACGCCCTGATGCAGGCGGTGGGCATCGTCGACGATCATCTGGTGGGCAGCCACCGGCGCGGCAGCTCCGGTGTCTGGGACACCGCCGGCGGGCCCGCCGAGTAACGCGAGGCGGGCCCGCGTTCCGGCCTAGTGGACCGCGGCCCCGCCGGAGATGTGCCCGTACCGGTGCCGGGTGGTGCTCACCGCCTGCTCGCGCAGCACGGTGAGCATCTCCCGCCGGCCGGAGAGCAGCACCGGCCCGCGCAGCACGCTGTGGCCGTGCCGGGCGGCCGCGGCGGCCACCGCCGGCTCGGCCTCGCCGAGCACCCGGATCCGCACGGGTTCTGCGCGCCCCGCGAGGCCGTCGGCGTAGTCCTGCGCGGTGTGCTCGGGCGCCGCGAAGGGCATCGCCGGCGCGTCGGGGCCGACGGTCACGTCCAGCCGCGTGCCGGTGCGGGCGGCGGCCAGCTGCAGCCGTACCAGGTCCCGCGGGCGGGCGCCGGCGCCCACGCGCACCTCCAGATGGGGGAGCGGGCGGTAGCGGAACACGTTGGCCTCGCTCGCCAGGCCGGTCGGATCGTGCTCGACCCCGAAATCTGTGTCCCAGGCCCGCTGGTCGGACGCGGCGGCGGCGTGCAGCCACCGCACGTCGGCATCGGACAGATCCGTGGCCGCGGCGATGATCCGCTCGCTGAAGACGGTGGGCGCGACCTCCGGCAGGTCGACGGTGCCGTCGGGCCCCGTCGCCGGCGCGGCGTCGGCCCAGGCGCCGAACTGCGCCACGTAGTTGGGGCCGCCCGCCTTGGCCCCCGGGCCGATGGAGGAGCGCTTCCACCCGCCGAAGGACTGCCGCTGGACGATGGCGCCGGTCATGTGGCGGTTGATGTAGAGGTTGCCCGCCTCCACTTTCTCCCGCCAGTGGTCGATCTCCTCCGGATCCAGGCTGTGCAGGCCGGCGGTGAGCCCGAAGCCGGTGGAGTTCTGCATCCGCAGGGCGTCGTCGAGCGTCGCGGCCCGCATGATGCCCAGGACGGGCCCGAACAGCTCCGTGGTGTGGAACCAGCTGCCCTCGGCGACCCCGTCGAGCACGCCGGGCGACCAGAACCGGCCCTCGTCGTCGAGCTTGCGGGGCTCGACGCGCCAGTTCTCGCCCGGCCCGGGCCGCGTGAGCCCGCGCAGCAGTTTCCCGGCGGCGGGTTCGATCAGCGGGCCGACGGTGGTGCCCAGGTCGTGCCCCTCGCCGACCACGAGGGTGCGGACGGCGTCCTGCAGCTGGCCCAGAACGCGCTGCGAGCTGCCGACGCTGCCCACCAGGATCCCGAGCGACGCGGCGGAGCACTTCTGGCCGGCGTGCCCGAAGGCGCTGCGCACCAGGTCGTTCACCGCGAGGTCGGGGTCGGCCGCGGGGGTGATGATCATCGCGTTCTTGCCGGAGGTCTCGGCGAGCAGGTCCAGGTCCTGCCGCCAGCCGCGGAACAGGGCCGCGGTCTCGCTGGCACCGGTGAGCACGACCGCGTCGACGTCGGGGTGGGTCACCAGGCGGTGCCCGGCGTCGGACTCGTCGGCGTTCACCAACTGCACCAGGTCGTCGGGGACACCGGCGGCGTGCAGCGCGGCGATCGCCGCGGTCCCGCACCGCAGCACCTGCGGGGCCGGCTTGATGATCACGGCGGCGCCCGCGGCGAGCGCGGCCAGCACGCCGCCCAGGGGGATCGCGACGGGGAAGTTCCACGGCGGCGTCACCACGACCAGCCGGTGCGGCGTGAAGACGGCTTCACCGGCCGTGGTGGAGTCGAGATCCACCGCGCTCTGCGCGTAGTAGCGCGCGAAGTCGATCGCCTCGGACAGTTCGGGATCCGCTTCGGAGACGGTCTTGCCCGCCTCGTAGGACATCACGCTCAGCAGCTCGCCGCGGCGCCGGGCCAGCTCGTCGGCCACCCGGTGCAGGAGCGCAGCGCGCTCCGCGGCGGGCAGCTCCGCCCACCGTCGCTGCGCGCCGAGGGCCCGGTCCACCGCATCGTCGACCTCCGTGGGAATCGTCACCCGCGCAGGGGTTTCGACGGTGACCGGGCTCGCGAGGGCCGCGCGTGCCCACGCCCGGTTACCCGGCGTCGAAGGGTCCGTGTCCGGCTCGCCGACGAAGGCACCGTCGCGCGGCACGACGGGGTCGTTCCCGCGGTCCTGTACCCGGTTGGGGCCGTCCTGGACCTCGTCGCGCCGGGCCACGGCGGTGCGGAATCGTCTCTCCTCCAGGTCGATCGCGCCGGGGTCGGGGCTGAACATCGAGTACAGGAAGTTGTCGCTGGAGGAGTTCTCCTCGAGACGGCGCACGAGGTACGACACGGCGACGTCGAAGTCGCCGGAGTGCACCACGGGGGTGTACAGGATGAGCGAGCCCACGTCGGCGCGAACGGCTGCGGCCTCCATCGGCGCCATGCCCTGGAGCATCTCGATGTCCAACTGGCGCTGCACGTCCCGCCGCTCGGCGAGCTCCACCGCGTAGGCCACGGAGAACAGGTTCTGCGAGGCGACGCCGATGCGGATCGCGTCGGCGTTCTCGGCGCGCAGCGCGGTGTCGACCATCCGCAGGTAGTCGGCGTCCACGTCGGCCTTGCTGCCGTACGTCGCGAGCGGCCAGTCGTGGACCTCCGCGTCCACCCGCTCCATCGCCAGGTTCGCGCCCTTGACCAGGCGGACCTTGATCGGTGCTCCGCCCGCGGCGACGCGGCGGCGGGCGAACTCGGTGAGCCGTGCGAGGGCGGCCGGAGCGTCGGGGAGGTAGGCCTGCAGCACGATTCCGGCGGTCAGCGACCGGAATTCGGGCTCGTCGAGGAGTGCGGTGAACACCTCGATCGTCAGGTGCAGGTCCTTGTACTCCTCCATGTCCAGGTTCACGAACTTCCCACCGTCGCGGGCGGTCCGGTACAGCGGGCGCAGTCGCTCGACGATCCGCTCGCGGTTGCCCTCGAGGTCCCACGGGATCAGCTGGGCCACCACGGAGGAGACCTTGATCGAGACGTAATCGACCGAAGGGTTCGCGAGCAGCTCATGCGTGCGGGAGAGCCGGTTGTCGGCCTCGCCCTGGCCGAGGACCGCCTCGCCGAGCAGGTTCAGGTTGAGTCGGACGCCCACCTCGCGGGCTCGCCGCAGGCGACGCTGCAACTTCTCGCCGTCGGCGTCGAACACCAAGTGCCCCACCAATTGGCGCAGTCGCAACCGTGCGACGGGCATCGCGATCGACGGCGCGATCCCCGCGGCGACGGTGCCCGCTCGGAGCATCGCCGCGTCGAGCGGGCTCATGAATCTCGAGCCCGGGGCGCCGCCGGCGGCGGGGGAGACGAGGCGGCGCAACGCCTTTGCCGCGACCCGGTCGTCCTCGGGGCGTGCGACCCGGTCGACGAAGCCCATCGTGAACTCGACACCGCTCGGATCATGCAGCAGCGCAGCGAGGCTCGCGGTCGCGGCCGCCTCTCGCCGGCCCACCTCGGCGGGGCGGTCGCCGCGACTCGCACGTAACCAGCGCTGCGCCCGGGCGACGGTGGCGTCGACGACGGGATCGTGTTCGCGGTTCGTCACGGGCTGGGTGTCGACGGCCGGCGTGGCCACGGCGTCGGACGGAAGACGGGACGGTTCGACCATGAGAGGCCTCCTGATAGCTCGCGCAGTGAATGGAGAATCCACAGCGACGGGTGCGCCACCTGGCCTATGGACGAGTGTAACGCCGCTCACTCCGAATCGCGATCCCGTGTGCTATCGCGAATGTCTAGCTCCTACATCTATCGGAGGTCAAATACTTCTGAAAGGTATGCGAATCACCGTAGGGACTCTCTACGATCCCTGCATGACCGAGTGGGGGAACACCATCTCGCGTTCGACCGGACCGGGGGATCCGTCGGCCGAGACGATCGGCGCAGCCCGGCACCGGCCGCGCACGCGCCGCAGTCGCGACCGGCCGTCGGACGAGCGTCTGCTGTCCGATGCGGCGCACGGTGACGGCGACGCCTTCGCGGAGCTCTTCCACCGGCACAGCCGGCAACTCCGGGCCACGGCACTACGAACCATCAGGGATTACGCGGACGCCGAGGACTGCCTGCAGGAAGCCATGTTGCGTGCCTACCAGCTCTCGCCGACCTTCCGCGGCGACTGCAAGGTCGCGAGCTGGCTGCACCGCATCGTCGTCAACGCCTGCCTGGACCGGGCCCGCCGCAACCAGCTGCGCGTGTCGCTGCCGATGCCCGACGACCTCAGTGAGGTCGCCTCCGACGAGGGCCGCTGCGCGGAGGACCTGGATCGTCGGCTGAGCGTCGAGGCCGCGCTGCGGATGCTCCCCGAGGACCAACGGGCGGCCGTCATCGCTGTCGACATGCACGGTCTGTCGGTGAACCAGGCGTCGGAACTGCTCGGGGTGGCGCCGGGCACCGTCAAGAGCCGGCGGGCACGCGCACGGGCACGTCTCGAGCGCCTGCTCCGCTGACCGAGCCCACCCGATCGCGCGGACTCGATCGAACGGCGGACGCACAACGGATATTGCGACGATGGAACCGATCACCGCGCTGGTGCGTCTAATTCATGGGGGACGTTCAGGGGAGGAGGCTCCATGGAGAAGGCCGGATCGCAGCCGGCGGGAGACGCCCATCGGCTCGGCCGCACGGAAGAGGCTCGGGTCGACGCGGCCCTGGCCGAGTACCGTGACCGCACCTACGCCCAATGGTCGGCCCCGGGGATCTACAGCGGTCAGTCACCCCTCGGGGACCGCGCCATCGAAGCCGCGATCCGCTCGGCTCCCGCCCCCGTCCTGCCACGGCGGCGGCTGCGGTACGCACTCGGAGCCGCCGCTGCCGCCGTCGGGATCCTGGCCGGCGCGGTCGCTCTCGGAACCGTCGCAGAGCCCGACGGTGCCATCCCCGAACCCGGGGTGCTCCTCGCGGCCGCGTCGCCGGGGGGCGACAGGGGACCGTTCGCCGACGGTGCCGCCCTCGCCCGGTGCCTCGACGCCGCGTCGGTACCGCTCGCCCGGCGCACGCTGGTCGGCGCCGGCCGGATCGATCTGCGGGGTGAGCGCACCACCGTCCTGCTACTACCGGGCGGCGACCTCGGGGACCTGCGCGTGCTGGCGGTGACGCCGTCGTGCGCGCAGGGCGAGTCGTCGGCCGTCCTGGTCGACCGAGTGCTGCCCGCCGGCGCGGCCGCGCGGGCCGCCACGCCGTAACCTGGGGGAAAGGCGAGCGGGAACATCTCCGGGCCCGGCGCCGTTGGCAACACATGTCGGCTCGGGTGATCCGGGCGCTTTCTTCGAGGTTGGGTAGGTAGATGACTGCAGCAGGCACCGATATCGCGGACGTGATCATCATCGGATCGGGTCCGGCCGGATACACGGCGGGCGTCTACGCCGGCCGCGCCGAGCTGAACACCATCCTGTTCGAGGGCACCAACTTCGGCGGGGCCCTCATGACCACCACCGAGGTGGAGAACTACCCCGGCTTCCAGAACGGCATCATGGGCCCCACCCTCATGGACGAGATGCGCGAGCAGGCCATCCGGTTCGGCGCCGACCTGCGCATGGAGGACGTGGAGTCCGCGCAACTCGACGGTGAGATCAAGGTGGTCGTCACGTCCGAGGGCACCTACCGCGCCCGCGCCGTGATCCTGGCGATGGGTGCCGCGGCACGCTACCTCGGCATCCCCGGCGAGGAGGCCCTGCTGGGCCGCGGCGTCAGCGCCTGCGCCACGTGCGACGGCTTCTTCTTCCGCGAGCAGGACATCGCCGTGGTCGGCGGCGGGGATTCGGCGATGGAGGAAGCGATCTTCCTCACCAAGTTCGCCAAGTCGGTCACGCTGATCCACCGCAGTGAGACCTTCCGCGCGTCGAAGATCATGCTCGACCGGGCCAAGGCCAACGAGAAGATCCGTTTCCTGACCGACACCAAGGTCAACGCGGTGCAGGGCGAGAAGTCGGTCGAGTCGCTGCTCGTCGAGAACACCGTGACCGGCGCCGTCGACACGCTCGAGGTGACCGGCCTGTTCGTGGCGATCGGTCACGATCCGCGGTCCGAACTGGTGGCGGGCCAGGTCACCGTCGACGATGAGGGCTACGTACAGGTCGAGGGCCGCACCACGGCCACCGGCGTGCCCGGCGTGTTCGCCGCCGGCGACCTGGTCGACCACACCTACCGCCAGGCCATCACGGCGGCCGGCAGCGGCTGTTCCGCGGCGATCGACGCCGAGCGCTGGCTCGCGCACCACCGCGAGGCCGCGGTCGCGCAGTAGTCACCCCCCACTCACCCCTTCCCCCAGGAGAAACCATGGCCGACATCGTCACCGTCACCGACGACACCTTCCAGCAGCAGGTACTCGAGTCCGACAAGCCCGTGCTCGTCGACTTCTGGGCCACCTGGTGCGGGCCGTGCCGGGTCGTCGCCCCGGTGCTGGAGCAACTGGCGGCCGAGCACGGCGACAAGGTGACCTTCGCCAAGATCGACGTCGATCAGAACCCGGGCGCACCGCGCGACTACCAGGTGCTGAGCATTCCCACGTTGCTCCTGTTCCAGAACGGTGAGCCCACCGGCAAGCTGGTCGGCGCCAAGAGCAAGTCCGCGATCCTCAAGGAGCTCGACGGCCTGGTGTGACGCGCCGCCGCGTTGGGTGGACGGGCCCCGAGGCCGTATCGTGTACTCGATTTCCCGCCCTGTCGGCCACCCGCCCACAGGAAGCTACCGAAGGGTCCTCCATGCCACGCATCAGCCTCGGTGATCACGGTGGCGCCGTGGCGGAGATTCGCGGCATCCTCGCCGATCAGGGTTTCCTCCGGGACTACGTGGCACCCACCGAGCTCGTGGTCGGGGGCTGGACGGCGCCCGAGGCCGTGTTCGACCGCCGACTGGACCGCGCCACGCGGGCCTTCCAGCAGCAGCGCGGCCTCCTGGTCGACGGCGTCGTCGGCCCTGCCACCTACCGCGCGCTGCGGGAGTCCACGTACCAGCTCGGCGCTCGCACGCTGAGCTACATCGCGTCCGCCCCGCCGTCGGGCGACGACGTCGCGGCGCTGCAGGCCCGCCTGCAGAACCTCGGCTTCTACGCGGGCATGATCGACGGCCTGTTCGGTCCCCAGACGCATCTGGGCCTGTCGGCGTACCAGCGCGAGTTCGGCCTCGTCTCCGACGGGATCTGCGGGCCGGCCACGCTGCGCTCGCTGACCTTCCTCGGCTCCCGCGTGACGGGCGGTTCGCCGCACGCCATCAAGGAGGAGGAGCACGTGCGCAGCTCCGGGCCGCGGCTGTCCGGAAAGCGCATCGTCATCGATCCGGGCCTGGGCGGGCCGGACCGCGGCCTGGCCGTGATCGGCCCCGACGGGCGCCCGGTGACCGAGGAGGAGATGCTCTGGGATCTCGCCTCCCGGCTGGAGGGCCGCATGGCCGCCGCCGGCATGGAGACCTACCTCTCGCGACCGCGCGGCATGGACGCCGACGACAGCACCCGCGCCTACACCGCCAACACCTTCGACGCCGACATGATGATCGCGCTGCGCACGGCGCACTACCGCAACGACCGCGCGCACGGGGTGGCGTCGTTCCATTTCGGCAACACGCACGGCGCGAGCTCGAACATCGGCCGCAACCTGGCCGGGTTCATCCAGCGCGAGATCGTCGCCCGCACCCCGCTCAGCGACTGCCACTACCACGGCCGCACCTGGGACATCGTGCGGCTGACCCGGATGCCCACTGTCCAGATCGACATCGGCTACACCACCAACGCGGGCGACGCGGCCGTCCTCGCCTCCCCGCAGATGCGCGACACCATCGCCGAGGCGATCCTCGTCGCGGTCAAGCGTCTGTACCTGCTGGGGGAGAACGATCGCCCCACCGGCACCTACACGTTCGCGGAGCTGCTCGAGCTCGAGGAGAACGCCGAGAACCGGGCCTGACGGTCCGCCGTCGCCCCGCCCGGCACGCGCCGGGGGCGGCGCACCGTCGGACCTGCGGCACCGCGGAATCGGGCCTCAGGAGGCCCGTGCGGGCCTAGGGACCGTCGACCCTCCCACGGGTGCAGCGGCATCTCCGGTGTCCTCCAGCGCGGTCCTGAGCGCCGCCTCGGCGGCGGAGGCGGCGAGCAGCTGTTCCAGGGCGTGCTCGACGCCCGCCTTCCAGCCCAGGCCCTCGGAGAGCTCGAGGCGCAGCCGCGGGAAGCGGTGGTGCGGCGCGACCGTCTCGAAGCCCATGCCCTCGAGGAAGTCCGCGTCGCTCAGCGGTAGCTCCTTGCACCCACACGGTCCGCAATCAAGTTGTGCCACAACATCTTCGGTCAACATGCCGACGGGAGTGAGCAGCGCGAAGGCCTCCACGGCGCGCACGCCGCGTCGGACCAGATCGGTGCAGACGGCGCTCACCAACTCCTCTTTGACCCGTGGTTCCATGCCGGGCTCCGCGCCGACCCAGGTCAGGAGCACCGCGTCGGGGCTGACCGGCGCGGTGGGGAAGTGGGTCGCACGGGGCACGCTGCTGGGCGGGGCGTAGAAGGCGACCCCCACGACCCGCGCAGAGCCGTCGACGGCGTGGTCGATCGCCACCTGCCCGCAGGATCCCCACTGGAGCATGAGCATCGACAGCCAGGCCTCCTTGTCGAACTCGGTGTCCGTGAGGGTGGCGCCGTCGGGCGCGACCTCCCAGTAGACGCACCGCCGGACGTGGCGGGGGAGGTCGTCGAAGCCGGCCAGTGTCAGCGGCACGATCGTGAGGGCCATGGCGGACTACCCCTGAGCGAGGAGGGCGACGATGCGCTCGAGGTCGTCGGCGGAGCCGACCTCGACCACGATCTTGCCCTTGCGCTTGCCCATCGAGACGGTGACCTTGGTGTCGAGGCGATCGGCGATACGGTCCGCGAGATCCCGCAGGCCGGTGTCCGCCGGCTGCCGTCGCTGGGGGGCGGGGGCGACGGTACCGTCCCCGCGGTTCGCCAGGGTGACGGCCTCCTCCGTGGCACGCACCGACATCCCCTCGGCGACGATCCTGGCCGCCAGGACCTCCTGCGCCTCGGAGCCGGCCTCGAGGGAGAGCAGTGCCCGCGCGTGGCCCGCCGACAGCACGCCCGCCGCGACGCGGCGCTGCACGGCGACGGGCAGCCGCAGCAGCCGGATCGTGTTCGTCACGACCGGTCGCGAGCGCCCCAGGCGTGCGGCCAGTTCGTCGTGGGTGACGCCGAACTCCTCGAGCAGCTGGGCGTACGCCGCGGCCTCTTCGAGGGGGTTCAGCTGGACGCGATGGATGTTCTCCAGGAGGGCGTCCCGGAGCATGTCACCGTCGGCCGTCTCCCGGACGATCGCGGGGATCGCGGCGAGGCCGGCCTCCTGGCTCGCGCGCCAGCGCCGCTCGCCCATGACGAGCTCGTACCGGACGTCGCCGCGCGGCGCGGGCAGCGGGCGCACCACGATCGGCTGCATGAGCCCGAACTCGCGGATCGAGTGGACGAGCTCGGCGAGGGCCTCCTCGTCGAAGACCGACCGCGGCTGCTGCGGGTTCGGCTGGATCGACGTGGGTGCCAGCTCCCGGTAGACCGCGCCCGCCTCCGCGAGGTCCGACGGTGCCGGCTCGGCCTCGGGGCGGGGCGCCCGGGACCGGGCGGATCCCGCCGGTTTGTCGGCCGGAGCCTTCGGCGCGGCCGGGGTGGCGGGCCGGGCTCCGATGATGACATCCGCCGCGGCGTTGCCGAGGCGCGGCCCCTCGTCGGGTCCGGTGGGGATGAGCGCGGCGAGCCCGCGGCCGAGGCCGCCCTTCTTCTGGCCGGCCATGATCACACCACCTTCTCGGCGCCGCGGAAGGCGAGTTCGCGGCCGGCGTCGAGATAACTCATCGCGCCCCGCGAACCCGGGTCGTAGTCGAGCACCGTCGTCCCGTAGCCCGGTGCCTCGGAGACCTTGACGCTGCGCGGGATCGTCGCGCCGAGGACACGATCGCCGAAGTGGTTACGCACCTCGGCCGCGACCTGGTCCGCGAGCTTGGTCCGCGCGTCGTACATCGTGAGGAGCACCGTGGACACGTGGAGGTCCGGGTTGAGGTGCGCCTGCACCAGCTCGATGTTGCGGAGCAGCTGACCGACGCCCTCGAGCGCGTAGTACTCGCACTGGATCGGGATGAGCACTTCGCGGCCCGCGACGAGCGCGTTGACCGTGAGCAGTCCCAGCGACGGCGGGCAGTCGATGAACACGTAGTCGATGTCAGCGGCGGCGGGACTGTTGAGCGAATTCTTCAGTCGCGTCTCGCGGGCGACCATGCTGACTAGTTCGATCTCCGCGCCGGCGAGGTCGATCGTCGCGGGCACGCAGAACAGGTTGGGGGAGTGCGGGCTCTGCGCCATCGCCTCCTCCAGCGTCGTCTCTCCGAGGAGGAGCTCGTACGTCGACGGGACGCCCGATCGATGGTCGACGCCCAGCGCCGTACTCGCGTTCCCCTGCGGGTCCAGATCGATGACGAGCACCTTGAGGCCCTGGAGCGCGAGTGCCGCCGCGAGGTTCACCGCGGTCGTCGTCTTGCCGACGCCGCCCTTCTGGTTGGCGATGGTCAGGACGCGCCGCGCGCGAGGCTTGGGCAACGTGCCCGCCGCCCCCGGTGTCAGGACCTGACTGGCGCGCTGCGCGGCGGCGGCGATGGGGGTGTCGTCTTCAGTGGTTCCACGTGAAACGTTGAAGCCGGATTCGTGATCAGTCACGTACTCTCCTCAGCTGTTGCCCCCATCCTAGTTTCTCCCTCCGACTGCGTCAGCCGGGCGTCCGACTCCTCCGCTCGATCTTCCGCCACAACGACCCGACACCACCGGTGGTCGCGGCCCCAGGGAACGGCCTCGGGCTCCCGCCCCCGACGGTGCACTCGTCGTGACCGGCCCTATCGTCACTCTTCCCATCCGACGGCGTCGTCCCGTCCGGACGTGCCGCAGTCTCTGCGACGGTGCGCGCCGGCGCGGCGCAGCGCGGTCGGCAGCGGCGCCTCGTCGTCGACCGATGACTCACGCCCGCTCGTATACCCACTCGGCGAGCATTCAGTGCGAGCCGCCTTCCCGGACCGACGGGCCGATGCCTACGCAGTCGCAGCTGAGCCCGCCGCCGGCGCCACCCCGGGTCGGCTGTGACGAGCCGCAGCCGACACACGGCGCCGTCCGCAGTACACCGGTCACGGGTCCGGCGGTCACCGGTCGCCGTGGGACGAGTGCAGGATGCAGGCGCGCATAACGTCGCCGATGGAGGGACAGCGATCTCCGCTGCCGCCCGGTCAGCCGCGCCGGCGACCTCACCGTCGTGGCACCCCGACGCCAGATCGACACACGATCGGACTCTCATCCATACGGGTCGCCTTCCGCTGTACGGCTCGCGAACACTCGCCCGCTGCTGCGCCGCCGGCGTGTGGCTCGACGCACCGAACAGCCCGCCAGGTACGTCCCATCGGCAGCAGATCATGTTTCCCGTGAAACACAGCCGTCACGATCACGGTCACGATCACGGTCACGGTCACGGTCACGGTCACGGTCACGGTCACGGTCACGGTCACGGTCACGGTCACGGTCACGGTCACGGTCACGGTCACGGTCACGGAGGGATGATCCCCGGGGGACGGAGGCGCCGTACCCGAACGCGCATCCGCCGACCAGCTCGTCGCGGGATGTCTCTCCGTCAACGCGGCACGATCCTCTGGTTCGCGGCGCCGGCTGCCGCGGTGTCTCCTCGACGTGGCTCGGAACGATCCCCCTCCTCTCGAGCGAGTAGATCTCGGGGCTCAGCGCAGCCGCTGTCGGCAACGACCTACGCAGCCTCGCGCGACCGACTGCCCGTTCGCCGGGCACGTTCGCGCGTAACGAGAGCGACCGGCAGGCGACAGGCTCTCCTTCCCCTGGACCCTGAGAATCTCCCCTCCTCGTAGACCCGTGCGAGGAGCTCCGAGATCCCGTACTCGCGCGCGATTGAGGGCGCGGCTTCCTGTCGCGTGCTCACGGCCTCGATACGGGGGAGCGCCGTCCGTCATGTTTCCCGTGAAACATCGACGATCTGTCATCCCGCCACCTCCAGCGGGGCCTGTCGACGATCACGGATGTGATCCCCCGTCACAGCGTTCCTCTCGCGTCCCTGTTGTGGTTGCCTGTCGCGCCACGAACTGCGCCATTCGCTTCGGCGCCGGCTCCGACGATGTCTCGACCGGTCGGCGAACGACCACCAACCCCGCGATCCGATCGCCGCGACGCATCCGAGCCATCCGTTCGGAGTCCCCCGACCGTCCCGCTGCGGAGACCGTCCGACGACTCCAGGCGTGTGCACACGCCCGCAGTGGCAGCCCGTCATCCACTCATCGACGCACCGGGCATCGCGGCCCGCCGCACAGAGTCATGTCCGCCGATCACGGATGCACGCCGCCTGTCGCGCCGAATGAACCGCGCCGGCTTCCGGCGCACCACTCCGCGCACATCCCTCCCCGCCCGTGGCGGCCCTCGCCGCGGCCGGGAACACCGCGTGCGCCGATCATCGTCGGAACCGTCCGTCGGCCTCGGGCGCCTCGCCTCCGACAGATCCGCGTCGACTTCCATCTCCCGCCCGACGTTCGGAGCATCGCGCATGCTTGCCCCGGAAGCTCGTCCAGGTTCTCGTGGGCCGGCTACCGCTCATGGGTTTCACGTGAAACGCGGAGCGGCATCCCGCTGTGGGGGAGGGGAGGAGCGAGGTCCCGTGCTCCCGCGGCGTACCGGTGGTGCGCCGAATCCGGGCCTCGCCCCGGCCACCAATCGGATCGCGGGTCGCGGGTCGCAGCACACAAGACCAGCTTCACCGGACCTGACGCCCATCGCGTCGACCGGTTCGCTCGTGGATCTCACGGAGCCTGACAGCAGTGACGCCCCGCCGAGCGGCTACTCACTGGGCGTCACGATCTTCCCGCCGCACCCGGAGCGGGCACGACTTCAGGACCGACTCGGAATACCGCGCGCCACCCTCCTTCTGCCCTGCGACTTCCCGCCCATCCGCATCATGTCGGCACGGAGCACACTCGCACGGTGCAGTCGTCACGGCCCGGCCTCGGCGACTCGCCCGCGGTCACACAGTCGCCTCAGGGTCAGGAACGGGTCGGCCCGCGCTCGACAGCAGTCCTCGCTCGGGCGCGGTAGACAGCATCGGGAGCCCCGTCCGGAAAGCGCGACCGACACCATTCTCCGGGAGAAGCGCCTCTTCGGCTTCTCGCCTGAACGGACGGTGGGGAGGCGTACCCGAGGCGTCGCGCCGGATCGGCATGGCGCGTGCCGCGCTCTCGCGGATCGCTCTCAATGCGGTCCGCCGGTCGGATCGATCGCCTGCTCGGTGCGGGCACTGCGAGCGACCGGAGGAGGGCGAGCATTGCGAGCGACCGGAGGCGATCTCCCGCCTCCGCTCGCGATCAACGCCGTGCCGCAGGGGAGTCGGGTCCCGACGCGCCGGCGTCCGCGGTGCGGTCTCCTGACCGCTCCAACCAACGGGGCGGTGTCGGCGGGGTCCTCAACCCCTCAGCCTCTCGGTCGGCAAGGTCAGCAAGGTCGGCACCGTCGGATCCCGGCGCGAAAATCGCGCCAATTCCGGTACGGCAGTACCTGAAGATCGCCATGGGGACGCTCGGCGCCACCACCGAAACGAGCGAACTGTCACGTGTCGAAACGACCCGTGGGTGGTTACCTACGGGAGAATCGGGCCGGAAATGCCCGAATTTCCGTCACCGTCGCGCGCGAGCCCGCTTCTTGGACACGGGTGCGCGGCGAACGGCGCGGACGACCGTCGTCGCCGGATCGACGATCCCGACACCGCACAACACGACCTCGGGGTCGCGGAGACCCGCCTTGGTGAGGATCGCGCCATGCTCCTCGATCTCCTCCGCGGCACGCGAGCCCTTGAGCGCGAGCAGTCGGCCGCCGTCCCGGAGCAGGGGAGCGGACCACGGCGCCAACTTCGGGAAGCCGGACACGGCGCGGGAGGTGACGGCGTCGGCGCCACCGACGGCTTCGATCACCGAACGCTCCTCGGCACGCCCGCGCACCACCCGGACATTGGGCAACCGCGGACCGCAGAACTCTTCGAGGAAGACCGCGCGACGCAGCAGCGGCTCGACGAGGATCACCTCGACATCCGGGCGCGCGATCGCGACCGGCACACCCGGCAAGCCCGCGCCGCTCCCGATGTCCACGAGCGTCTCACCCGACTCCAGCAGCTCACCAAGCACAGCGCAGTTCAACACGTGCCGCTCCCACAGCCGCGGCACCTCACGGGGACCTATCAGGCCGCGCACAACGCCGTCCGTCGCGAGCACGCGGGCGTACTCCTCCGCGAGCGCGAGCCGGTCGCCGAACACCTCACCCGCGATCGGGGGAGTCGGGGGCAGCGCCTCCACAGTCGCCTCACCGCCGACGGAGCTCTCCGTCACCTCGTCGCTCCGTTCCACGTGAAACCACTCCTGTCACACATCACTCATCGGAAGCCGCGGACCTCATGCCCGGACCGGCCACTCTCACAAACAACGATGGGCCCCAGGCGCACGGCCCGGGACCCATCGTTCACCTACTTCGCAGTCTATGCGGTCGGAAGCACCACGACGCGGCGGTTGGGCTCCGCGCCCTCGCTCTCGGATCGCACACCGTCGACCTTGGCGACGGCGTCGTGGACGATCTTGCGCTCGAACGGCGTCATCGGCTTCAGCGACTCCTTCTCGCCCGACTCGACGACGCGCTTCGCGACCTCGGCACCCAGGCTCGAGAGCCGGGTCCGGCGACCGGCGCGCCAGCCCGCCACGTCGAGCATGAGGCGGCTGCGGTCACCGGTGGACTGCTGTACCGCGAGGCGCGTCAGCTCCTGCAGCGCGTCCAGCACCTCGCCGCGCTGGCCCACCAGCTTCGCGAGATCCTCACCGCCGTCGATCGCCACGATCGCGCGGCCGCCCTCGACATCGAGGTCGATGTCGCCGTCGAAATCGAGAATGTCGAGCAGCGACTCGAGGTAGTCCGCGGCGATCTCGCCCTCTTCGACCAGCTCGTCGTCCTCCTCCGCAGCGCTCTCGGCCGCCGCCTCGGCGGGGCTTTCGGCCTCGGCCTCGGCAGGCGCCTCGGTCGCGGTCTGCTCCTCCTCGACGGTCACGTCGACAGCCATGGGTACTCCTTGGGAATCGTTCGTTAGGGGTTCGTGGGGCGCGATCAGCGCTTGCGCTTCTTGCGGTTGTTGCTGCGCTGCTGCTGGTTGCGCTGCTGCTGCCGCGCGTTCGCGGAAGGATGCTGCGCGGCGGGCTTGGCGCCGGCCGCAGGCTTCGCGCCCGCTGCGGGCTTCGCACCGGGGGAGGGCTTCGACGGTGCCGCACTCTCGTCCGCATCGTCGCCGGCGTCATCGGCGTCGGCGTCCGCGGCGGACTTGGTGAGGGCGACGGCGCCACCACGCTTGGGCTTCGCGCCGGGCTTCGGGGCGTTCTCGGCGCGCTTCTCCTGGGCGAGACGCTTCTTCTCCTCGTCCTCCTTGTCCAGGCGGCCGAACACGATGTGCTGCTGGAAGTAGGTCCAGATGTTCTGCGTGACCCAGTACATGAGGATCGCGACGGGCAGGAAGAAGCCACCGACGAGCACGCCGAGCGGGAAGATCCACAGCATGAGGCGGTTCATGATCGCCGTCTGCGGGTTCTCCAGCGACGCCACGGGCTGGCGCGAGATCGAGGCGCGTGCGTTGAAGTGGGTGGCCAGCGCAGCGATGATCATGAGCGGCAGCGCGAAGATCAGGATGTTCCACTTGGTGAAGCCGAAGTCCATGCCCTCGTGGTACGGCACGGGCGGGTTCATGAACGCCACCCACTCCTTCGGGTTCTGCTGCACGTACGACGACAGCGGCACGCCGAACAGGCGGGCGTCGAGGAAGCTCGAGACGTCGTGTGCTGAGAAGAAGTAGTTGGCGGTGTTCCGGGTCTCCTCGGCCGACATCTGCGGGCCGCCGAGGAAGGACGTGGGGCTCCCGCCCTCGTGCATCCGGTTGAACGAGCGCAGAACGTGGAACAGGCCGATGAAGACCGGTACCTGGAGCAGGGCCGGCAGGCAGCCGAGCAGCGGGTTGAAGCCGTGCTCCTTCTGCAGCTTCTGCATCTCCAGGGCCAGCTTCTGCCGGTCCTTGCCGTACTTCTTCCGCAGCGCCTGCATCTGCGGTTGGAACTCCTGCATCTGCCTGGTCGTCTTGATCTGCCGGACGAAGGGCTTGTACAGGATGGCGCGCAGCGTGAGCACGAGGAAGACCACCGACAGGGCCCACGTGACGCCGCTGTCCGGGCCGAGGCCGGGCACGAAGGAGAACACCTTGTGCCAGACCCACATGATGCCCGATACCGGGTAGTACACGTAGTCCAGCGAGACTGGATTGAAAGCCACGGTTCTCTGAGCTCCTAGCTGTTCTTTGCGGAAGAGGTTCTCGGGCGCGGTGATCCGCGCGGACGGCGCCGGGCGCCGGTGGGGGAGTGGCTACTCCGGGACGGGGTCCCATCCGCCGCGGTGCCACGGCCCGCATTTGAGCAGCCGAATGGTACTGAGGTACACGCCCTTGACCGCGCCGTGCGCCGAAAGCGCCTCCACCGCATACTCGCTGCAGGTGGGTACGAAACGGCAGGTCGGGGGGCGGACGGGGGAGATCCAGGTCCGGTACAGCTGAACCAGAGAGATCAGGGCTCGACGGGGCGCGGCCCGCAGTCGCGTGCCGACGCCGGCCGGGCGTGCGCCGCTCACAGCGCACCCAGCTTCGTCAGGCCCGACCGCAGTTGTGCCGCCAGCTCATTCGCATCATCGTCCACCGACGCACGCAGCGCCCGGATCACGACGAGGGCGCCGTCGTTCAGCTCGCCCGTGACGGAAGCCGCAGCGGCGCGCAACTTCCGGGCCACGGCGTGCCTGGTCACCGCGTCTCCCACTGCCTTCGACACGACGAGACCCACACGCGGGGCCGGCGTCACGACGTCTCCTGCGGACGCGACGAGGCCCGGTCCCCCCTCGGAAGCGGGGACCGGGCTCGCGTTCGTCGCATTCGCCACGTGCACCACGATCGATCGGCGGCCGACGCGCCTGCCACCCTTGACCGCCGCGGCGAAATCGCGCGACGAGCTCATCCGGTGACGGGCGGGTAACACGTGTCGGTCTGCCTTCTCTTCTCGCCTCTGCACGAACGCCACCGCACCCGGTGACCGGACACGGTGGCGCTACGCGAAAGTCGGAATCAGGCCGTCAGCTTCGCGCGGCCCTTGGTCCGACGCGCAGAGACGATGGCGCGCCCGGCACGGGTACGCATACGAAGACGGAAGCCGTGCACCCGCGCGCGGCGACGGTTGTTCGGCTGGAACGTCCGCTTGCCCTTGGCCACGGTGACACTCCTTGCATAAGTAGGCGACGCACGCGCGCCGCCTGTAGTGGACGGAAACTCTTCGGCGGCACATGAAGCTCGACCTGAGGTCGAACCCTTCCGACGGATCGGTTGTGCGCACAGACCGGTCAAGCCTACTTATCCCCACTGACAAGGTCAAACCGGAACACGTTCACCTCCGTGACGCAGCTCACAGACGGTCTCGACCGACACGCCGGGGGACTCCGACATCCCACATCGTCCTGCGGGAATGTGCTCGGTGTTGAGGACCGCGCTCCACTCTGTTAACTTCGCCGAATGCGATTGCTGAGCACGGCCACGGCACCCCGTGGCGACCGAGCACGGCAGCTCCGGGGCGTACGGCACCGGGCGTGTAGCGGGCTCGGGGCCGCGCCCTAAGCAGAGCTTCCCGGGTTGTCGCGATCCGCAGGCACCTCGATCTCTTCTCGGCCGAAGTAGGCTGCCGGCAACACCTGTACTCACACTCGTCCACACCTGTGGATGAACCTGTGGAGTACAGTTTCTTGCGCAGGTCGGGCGGGGTTCCGATATGCACAGCTCGATATTGGACGTGTAACGAGAACGCCGGTCGGAAGCCGGAGCACGAAAGCTTTCGAACCGG
Source organism: Tsukamurella pseudospumae (assembly GCF_001575195.1). NCBI lineage: Bacteria > Bacillati > Actinomycetota > Actinomycetes > Mycobacteriales > Tsukamurellaceae > Tsukamurella > Tsukamurella pseudospumae. Next base: position 16,290 of record NZ_LSRF01000007.1, on the reverse strand, counting down.
TGCGGAGGACCAGATGACCGTTGATCCGCTGATCGAGACGTGGACCGCCGTGGTCGACGAGCTCTGCGGAGACAACACCGATCGCACCCTCACGAAGCAGGAGAAGGCCTGGCTCAAGCTCGTCCAGCCGCTGACCCTGACCGAGGGCTTCGCGCTCGTGGCGGTGCCCTCGCAGCTCATGAAGGACGCGATCGAGCGCAGCCTGCGCGAGCCGCTCGTCGCCGCGCTCACCACCCGGCTCGGGCAGGACGTCGAGCTCGGCGTGCGCATCTCGCCCGACGCCACACCTCCGGTCGTGGCGCCCGCGGTGGGCTCTCCGGCGGAGGCACCGTCGGGCCCGAGTACCGCGGATCTGGCCGTGCCGGTCACCGAGATCTCGTCCGGCATGCCGGGCGCTCCGTCGCCGTCCGTCCAGTTGCCGCCGCCCACGACGGGGCCGGCCCCGAGCGGCAACGGCACGGGTCCGTCCGGCTCGTCGGGCTCCAGCCTCAATCAGAAGTACACCTTCGAGACCTTCGTGATCGGCGCGTCCAACCGCTTCGCGCACGCCGCCGCGTTCGCCGTGGCGGAGGCGCCGGCGCGCGCCTACAACCCGCTCTTCATCTGGGGTGAGTCCGGCCTCGGCAAGACCCACCTGCTGCACGCCGCCGGCCACTACGCACGGCGACTGTTCCCGGGGATGCGCGTGAAGTACGTGTCCACGGAGGAGTTCACGAACGACTTCATCAATTCGCTCAAGGACGACCGTCAGGTCCAGTTCAAGCAACGGTACCGCGACGTGGACATCCTCCTCGTGGACGACATCCAGTTCCTCGAGGGGAAACTGGGTATCCAGGAGGAGTTCTTCCACACGTTCAACACACTGCACAACGCGAACAAGCAGATCGTGGTCTCCTCCGACCGGCCGCCGAAACAGCTTGCAACACTGGAAGATCGGCTACGCACGCGATTCGAGTGGGGCCTGATCACCGATGTGCAGCCGCCCGAGCTCGAGATCCGCATGGCCATCCTGCTCAAGAAGGCGCAGATGGAACGGATCCACGTTCCGCCGGACGTGTTGGAGCTCATCGCTACTCGCATCGATCGCAACATCCGCGAGCTCGAGGGCGCGCTGATCCGTGTGACGGCCTTCGCCTCGCTCACGCAGACCGATGTGACCTACGAGCTGGCCGAGATGGTGCTGCGCGACCTGGTGCCGGACACGACGACGCTCGAGATCTCCTCCAGCACCATCCTTTCGGTGGTCGCGGAGTACTTCGAGATCTCCGTGGCCGACCTCAAGGGCACCGAGCGCGCCCGCGCCGTGACCCACGCGCGCCAGATCGCGATGTACCTGTGCCGCGAACTGACCGAACTGTCGCTGCCGAAGATCGGGCAGATCTTCGACCGCGACCACACCACGGTCATGTACGCGGAGCGGAAGATCCGCAAGGAGATGCCCGAGCGGCGCCGCGTGTACGACCAGGTGCAGGAGCTCACCACCCGGATCAAGCGGCGCAGCCAATAACGTTCTCGCACAGGACCGCCCGGGCGTAGGGGATGCACTCCCTGCGCCCGGGCGGTTCTCTCGTAGTACTCCTACGAGCCGGTCGCGGTGCAGATGAGCGGCCCGGACGAGGCCTTCTCCTCCGCGACCACCGCACCGTCGCGGGTGATCTTGCACGCCATGTCGGGCTTCGGGCTGAACACCGTGACCGTCACCAGGAAGGTGTCGGCCGTGAACGACTTCGTCCACGGAAGCGTCTGCGAGCCCAGGGTGTTCGTGTCCGGGATGCCCACGGCGATCACCTGGGCGGAGCCGCTGCCCGTGACCTCCACCACCCACTTCTTCGCGTTGGCGCCGGTCGTCGAGCCGCCGTAGATCGGCGGAATCGAGATGCCCGACGGGAGGCCCGTCGGGAGCGCGATCCCGCTGCGCGTCGTGGTGGGTGCGGTCGTGGTCTGCGTCGTGCCGGTCGACGATGTCGAGGTGCTCTTGGTGCCACCCGTCGCGACGAGCACGACGATGACCGCGAGCACGAGCACGAGGACCACAGCCGCGACGGCGATCCACAGCAGCTTCTTGTTGCCGCCTCCGGAACCGTCACCGCCCCCCGAGCCGCCACCGGGGCCGCCGGGGCCCGCGGGAGGCCCCGCCGGGGGAACACCGCCCCCGTACTGCGCACCGGGGCCCCCGGGCGCGTAGCCGAGCTGGTAGCCACCGTCGTAGGCCTGCGTCGGCGGTTCCTGCCCCGCCCCGTAGCCGGCACCGTATCCGGGGCCCTGCGGCCCCACCGGTCCGGGACCGGGCTGCTCCGCGGGGCCCTGAGGGAGCGGCGGCGGCCCCTGGGGCTCGCCGGTCGCGTCGGTTCCGTAGTCGCTCCGCTCGTACTCGCGGGTCGGACGGGGCGCCGAGGGCGTCGCGGGGTAGTTCTGGTCGCCGGGGTGCTGTCCCGGGTGCTGTGGATCCGGATATCCCATGGTCACACCGTACGCGCACGGCGGCCCGGGACGGGCTGTGAGTTACCGATGAGTATTTCCCACAGCCTGTGGATGAATCGACGAAATCCCAGGAGTGACCTGGGGAGAGTTCATCCACAGGTTTCCACAGGCAGGCTCCGTCAACAATCACACGGATGTAGTTCCACAATCCCTGCGGCGCGTCGTCAACACCCCGACACGCACGGAGAACTGGGGCGACACGGAGTTTCCACATCCTCCACAGGGCCTATGACGATGACATATTTCTTCTCTAGATACTTCTTTTGAAAAGAGGCTGTGTGAACGTCCGGCACGCTTCACGCGCTCGGACGTGTAGTTCGGGCCGGCGGACACCTGAACGCCACCGGATCAGGCCCGCTCCTATAGCATCGAAGACCTCACGGTCGTGCCCGCCACGCCGTACCCGAACGCCCCCCACCGAAAGGCCCCGTCGGCATGAAGTTTCGCGTCCCGCACGAGGAGTTCGCCGAATCCGTCGCGTGGGTGGCGCGCAGCCTGCCCTCGCGCCCTCCGGTGCCGGTGCTCGGCGGCGTGCTGCTCACCGCAGGTGACGACGGTCTGACGGTCTCGGGATTCGACTACGAGGTCTCGGCGCAGGTCCGCGTCGCCGCCGAGGTCGCGGATGAGGGCCAGGCCCTGGTCTCCGGCCGCCTGCTCGCGGACATCACCAAGGCGCTGCCCAACAAGCCGGTCGACGTGCAACTCGACACCACTCGCGTCGCGATCACCTGCGGCAGCGCGAAGTTCTCGCTGCCCACGATGCCCGTCGAGGACTACCCGCAGCTTCCCGAGCTGCCGCAGCAGACCGGTGGCATCGAGCGCGGAACCTTCGCCGAGGCCATCGCGCAGGTCGCCATCGCCGCCGGCAAGGACGACACGCTGCCGATGCTCACCGGCATCCGCGTCGAGATCGAGGGCGAGAAGGTCGTTCTCGCCGCCACGGACCGGTTCCGTCTCGCCGTGCGCGAGTTCGACTGGCGGCCGGCGTCGAGCGACGTCAAGGCCGCGGTCCTGGTCCCCGCGAAGACCCTGTCGGAGGCCGCTAAGACCTTCGCCGTCGACCCCGAGGTCGGCATCGCACTCGGCGCGGGCTCGGCCGTGGGCGCCGACGGCCTGCTCGGCGTGGTCGGCGCGGACCGTCGGACCACCACCCGCCTGCTGGATGCCGACTTCCCGAAGTTCCGGCAGCTGCTGCCTGCCTCGCACACCGCGCTCGCGACGATGGAGATCGCGCCGCTGCTCGAGGCCATCAAGCGCGTCGCCCTGGTCGCGGACCGGGGCGCACAGGTGCGGATGGAGTTCTCCGACGGTGCGCTGCGCCTCTCCGCCGGCGGCGACGACGCCGGCCGGGCCGAGGAGGAGTTGCCCGCCGACTTCCAGGGCGAGGCACTGACGATCGCGTTCAACCCCGGGTACCTCCAGGACGGCCTGGCGGCCATCCACACCGAATCGGTGACCTTCGGGTTCACGACTCCCAGTCGGCCTGCGGTGCTGCGGCCCGCGGTGGACAATGGCTACGAGCCGGACGACTCGGGCGCCTTCCCGGCGCCGCAGAGCGCGTACACGTACCTGCTGATGCCGGTGCGTCTGCCCGGCTGAGTCACATCGTCCGTCAGCGAGGAGAGGTGCCGTGAGCATGCAGTTGGGTCTGATCGGTCTGGGCAAGATGGGCGCGAACATGCGCCAGCGGATCCGCAACGCCGGCCACGAGGTCGTCGGGTACGACCCGCGGCCGGAGGTCACCGACGTGCCCTCGCTCGAAGCCCTGGCCGGGGCCCTCACGGCGCCCCGCACCGTGTGGGTCATGGTCCCGGCCGGCGAGCCGACGCGCGACACGGTGCGCAAACTCGCCGACATCCTCGAGCCGGGTGACGTGGTGATCGACGGCGGTAACTCGCGGTACACCGACGACCAGGTCAACGCGGAACTGCTCGAGACCAAGGGGATCGGCTACCTCGACTGCGGCGTCTCCGGCGGCGTGTGGGGCCTGGAGAACGGCTACGGCCTGATGGTCGGCGGCTCGGACGCCGATGTCGAGCGGGCGATGCCGATCTTCGACGCCCTGCGCCCCGCGGGCGAGCGCGAGGACGGCTTCGCGCACAGCGGCCCCGTCGGCGCCGGGCACTACGCCAAGATGATCCACAATGGCATCGAGTACGGCCTGATGCAGGCCTACGGCGAGGGCTACGACCTGCTCCAGGCGGAGCCGCTGATCGAGAACGTGGCCGGCACGCTGCGCGCGTGGAGCAAGGGCACCGTCGTGCGGTCCTGGCTGCTCGATCTGCTCGTGAAGGCGCTCGAGGAGGATCCCGGCCTGAACGAGATCACCGGCTACACCGAGGATTCCGGCGAGGGGCGGTGGACGGTCGAGGAGGCCATCCGGCACTCGGTGCCGGCGCCGGTGATCGCGGCCGCGCTGTTCGCCCGGTTCCAGTCCCGCGAGGACGATTCGGACACGATGAAGGCGGTCTCCGCGCTGCGCAACCAGTTCGGCGGGCACGCCGTGCGCCGCGCGGACTAGCGGGGCCGATCGCTCGTTGTACGTCCGCCGGCTGCATCTGCACGACTTCCGGTCCTGGGACGACGTCTCCGTCGACCTGGAACCGGGCGTCAGCGTGTTCGTGGGCCGCAACGGATTCGGGAAGACCAACCTCGTCGAGGCGTTGAACTACCTCGCGACGCTCGGCTCGCACCGCGTCGCCACCGACCAGCCCCTGATCCGGGTCGGCGCGGAGAGTGCGTCCGTGTCGGCGACGGTGCACAACGCGGGCCGGGAGCTCACTGCGGAGATCGACATCGTGGCCGGCCGGGCGAACAAGGCGCGCATCAACACTGCGCCGTGCCGCCGGCCCCGCGACCTTCTGGGCATCCTGCAGTCGGTGCTGTTCGCCCCCGAGGACCTGGCGCTCGTGCGCGGGGAGCCGGGGGGCCGGCGCCGCTTCCTCGACGATCTCGCGATCCTGCGAACGCCCCGGATCGCCGCGGAGAAGGCGGACTACGAACGGGTTCTCAAGCAGCGCAACGCCTTGCTGAAGACCGCCTACGCCGCCGCACGGCGCGGGGGAGCGGACGCGGAGTCCATGCTCTCCACGCTCGACGTCTGGGACGCGCAGCTCGCGCGGTTCGGCGCGGAGGTCCTGGCCGCGCGGCTCGAGGTGGTGGCCTCCCTGGCGCCGCACCTCACCGTCGCGTACGCGGCACTCGCGCCGCACTCCCGCGCCGCGACCGTCGCGTACACGAGCTCGCTGTTCGAGGAGTTCGACGGTGACCCCGCCTCCGCGTCCGTCGCCGAGCTGGAGCGGGTCGTGCTCGAGGGCCTGGCCGCCGCGCGCCAGCGGGAGATCGACCGGGGCGTGGGCCTGGTCGGCCCGCACCGGGACGACCTCGACCTCCGGTTGGGGAACGAGCCGGCGAAGGGCTTCGCCTCGCACGGCGAATCCTGGTCGTACGCACTGGCTCTACGGCTCGCATCCCTGGAGTTGTTGCGCGCCGGCGGCAGTGAACCGGTGCTGCTGCTCGACGACGTCTTCGCCGAACTCGACGCCAAACGCCGGACCGCGCTCGCCGCGGTCGCCGCGGACACCGAGCAGGTGATCGTCACCGCGGCCGTCCCCGAGGACCTCCCCGCGGAACTGCGGGCCCGGACCTTCGAGGTGTCGGTCGAGGGGCCGGCGGACTCCCGCGTCTCCCGTCTGGCGGGGGCCGCCCCGCAGACCGTGTCATCCGATCGGACGATGGACGGCGACGGCCCGCCCTGACTACCGTTCTCCTTCGTAGCGAGGATCTTTCGAAGGGGAGTGCCGCGATGGCGATGAATCCTGGACCGGGCGTTCCGCCGGGGCCGGGCCCGGCACCGTCGGGCCCGAACCGTGAGGTCGTGGCGCCGATCGTGGGCGGGGCGGCGCTCGTGGCGCTGGTCGTGTTCATCGGTTCGTTGACCTTCTGGGCGGAGACCTCGACGTCCGATCTGTGCTCGGCCTACTCGAAGGCCTCTGCGAAGGTGAGCGACGACAGCACGTACGTCGTCGATCTCGACGGGCTCGCCTCCGCCGCCTCGCACTACCCGAAGAGCGAGGTGCAGGACGCGGGGAAGGCACTGGACAAGATGACCGGTACGTTCTCGGTGTCGGCCTACTACCGGAACGCGGCGCCGATCGCGGCGGAATGCTCAGGGGCGTACTGATGGTGGAGCGGTTGCTCGGAGGTCTCGCGGTCGGTGCGGGACGAGTGTTCGTGAACAAGGTCGCCGGGCCGGCGGTGGCGGCGGTGCTGCTGGTGCTGGCCGTCATCGCGTTCAACAGCGCGTACACCGTGCTGCCGGGGCTGCTGATCCTGCTGTGTGCGGTGGTGGTGCTCGTCGGCGGTGCCTACGTGTCGGGCCTGTTCAACGACGTCATGGCGAGGGTGTCGGCGGGCACCGGGCCTCGGCCCGCGATGGGCCCGGGCCCGGCGCCGTTTCCGCCCAACGCCGCCGGCGCCCTGCCGCCCGCGGAGGTCGCGGCCGCGAATCCTGCTACACCGCAGCAGCATCTGGACGAGATCGCGCACAACCTGCCCGCCCTGCGCGTCGCCGTCGCGGCGAACCCGTCGACACCCCCGCACACGCTGCAGTTCCTGTCCGGATTGCGTGATCCGGCGGTGGACGCCGCGCTCCGGCAGCGCCACTGACCGTTCTCCGATCACGCCCCCGGCGTCGTTGCGCGGCCGGCGAGAACGACGCCGACGAGCCCGAGGAGCCAGGCGACGAGATACCCGGCGATGAGCTGCACGGGGATCACCGGCTGCCCGTACTCCTGCAGGACGAGGGGAGCCGCGACGGGCAGCAGCGCGACGACGAGGGTGATCACGCCGAGGCGGCGGGTTCCGCGCGCGCCGCGCACGGCTCGCCGAAGGTTCGCCCACCAGCAGAGCAGGCCGATCACGCCGACCGCGTACAGGTAGCCGTAGAGCGGCGCGGCCTCGCCGTACTTCCCCACCGGATCGTAGAGGCGGTGCAGGTGGCCGTCGAGGCCCCCGACCGCGAGCTGATCGACGACCGCGTACACGAGCGCGCCGGCGGTCACGAGTGCGCCCAGCCCGTACGCGACGACGGTGCCGTTCGTCCGGGCCGACGGTGCGTACGGGGCCCGAATGTCCGTGTTCTGGATCATGTCCCTCTCCTTTGGTACTTGGCGTACCAACTTGGTACACCGAGTACCATATGTCGGTGAGCGCGAACTTGGAACCCCGAGTACCAAAATCCGGGACAACCCCGAGCCGGAGGCCGCGCCTCGCTCTCGAGGAGACCCGTCGCCGGGTCCTCGACGCCGCCGTCGATCGCGTCTTCGTCGAGCGTGGAGGGAACGGCCTCGAGCACGTCCGCCTCGAGGATGTGGTGCGCGACGCGGACGTCTCCCGCACTGCGGCCTATCGGTGCTGGCCGCAGCGTGAGGACTTCCTCGCGGACGTCCTCGCCGCACTCGCCGAGCACGCGCTACCGACCGCCTCCACCCGCGGCGCCCGGGCCACCGGGGTGGTGCGGCGCGCCGTCGGGGACGATCCGTCGACTTTGCGTATGGAGGCGGGGCGCCGGGCCGCACTCCTGCGGGCGGTGAGCGCATCCGCGGACGACGATCTCCTCGCCGATCGGGACGAGGACCGACGGTGGCGGCTCTACCTGACCCTCGCCATGGCGGTGCCCTCGTTGCCGGCGGGGCCGCAGCGGGACCGCGTGGTGGCGGCCGTCGACCGCGCGGAACGGACGGTCCGCGCGCGCCTCGCGGAGAACTATCAGCGACTGTTCGGCCTCTTCGGGTTCACGAGCACCGTCGGCTACGGGGAACTCGCGGCGATCGGGCTCGCGCTGATGCGCGGCTACGTGGTCGGCGGACATGCCGGGGCGGGGACGGGTAGCCCGGGCACCGGATACGCACTGCTCGTCGACGGGGCCGCGGCACCGTCGGACCCGGGTGAGTGGGACGAGGCACGCTGCCGGGGACTGCTGGACGAACTCGATGCTCCGGACCTCTTCGTCGCCGAACCCGTCAGTGGCGGCGAGTAGCCTGAGGGGCACGAGTTCGCGAGTGCGGGGAGGCGGCATGACCGGGTCGAACGGTGACGCGGAGCTGCACGGCTCCGACATCGCACGGCGCGCGCTGGAAGAGGCGCGCGCAGCCGCGAAGGCGGCCGGCAAGTCCGTCGGCCAGGGCCGTTCCGAGCCGATGACCGGCGGGGTGCGCCGGCTGCGCCGTGGATCCAAGCGGTGGAGCGGGCCGTCGCCGGACAACCGTGACCCGCAGGCCTTCGGTGCCCTCATCGGGGGTATCGCCAAGGCGCGGGGTTGGGACAAGAAGGTTAGCGAGGGAACGGTTCTCGGTTGCTGGGACGCCGTCGTGGGTGCCGACGTGGCCGCGCACGCACAGCCCGTGAACCTCCGGGACAAGGTTCTCTACGTCCGGGCGGAGTCGACCGCATGGGCGACACAGCTGCGGCTCATGCAGTCCCAGCTGCTGGCCAAGATCAACGCCGCCGTCGGTCAGGGTGTGGTGACCTCGCTGAACATCACGGGCCCCAGTGCGCCGAGTTGGCGCAAGGGACCGCTGCACGTCCCCGGGCGTGGTCCACGCGACACGTACGGGTAGGCGGGCGGTTGCGGGTTCACGGCCCAGCGTCGCCGTGAACGCATCCGATTGCAATCCGGGGTGATCGCGCCGAAACGAGGTCGGATTCGTCTGGGAGGCGATTAGGGCGCGCCACGCGCGTTCATCGTCGTGAAGAGGAGTAGACTGGAAGGGCAAGAGCGCCCCGTCTCCTCGGGTCGCTGTCCGATCACCATCGCGGTGCCCGCGGCCGAGGAAGTTCAGGGCCGTTCGCCCCGGTGGTTCCGACGAAGGAGCGCCAACACATCGTGGCGGCTGACAACAACGCTGGAAAGCCCGCGGGCTCGTACGGCGCAGATTCCATCAAGCAGCTCGAGGGCCTCGAGGCGGTGCGCAAGCGCCCCGGCATGTACATCGGCACCACGGGACCCCGCGGCCTGCACCACATGATCTGGGAGGTCGTCGACAACTCGGTCGACGAGGCGATGGCGGGTCACGCGACCCGGGTCGACGTGAAGCTGCTCGCCGACGGCGGCGTCGAGGTCATCGACGACGGCCGTGGCATCCCCGTCGCGATGCACGCCAAGGGCATGCCGACCGTGCAGCTGGTGCTCACCTCACTGCACGCCGGCGGCAAGTTCGACTCGGACGCCTACGCCGTCTCCGGCGGTCTGCACGGTGTCGGCATCTCGGTGGTCAACGCGCTCTCGAGCCGCGTGGAGGTCGAGATCGATGTGGACGGCTACCACTGGCAGAACAACTTCCACTGGGACGAGAAGAAGCGCGATTCCGTCGCCGAGGACCTGATCAAGGGCGAGCCCACCACCCGCACCGGCACCACGGTGCGATTCTGGGCCGACCCGAAGGTGTTCACCGAGACCACCCACTACGACTTCGAGACGGTCTCGCGCCGCCTACAGGAGATGGCCTTCCTCAACAAGGGCCTGACCATCACGCTCACCGACGAGCGCCCGGTCGCCGTGGAGGTCCCCGATGAGGACACCACTGAGGCCGCGCCGTCCGCGCATGAGGACGACGTCGCGGCCGCGCTGGCCGAGGTCGCGCCGAAGAAGCGCGAGCGCATCTTCCACTACCCCGACGGCCTGGTCGACTACGTCAAGCACATCAACGCGCGTACGTCGAAGTCGCCGATCCACGGCTCGATCATCTCCTTCGAGGGCAAGGAGAAGGGCCACGAGATCGAGATCGCGATGCAGTGGAACTCCGGCTACTCCGAGTCCGTGCACACCTTCGCCAACACCATCAACACGCACGAGGGCGGCACCCACGAGGAGGGCTTCCGCACCGCGCTGACCGGTGTCGTCAAGGCCTACGCCAAGGACAAGAAGCTGGTCAAGGAGAAGGACGGCGAGCTCTCGGGCGACGACATCCGTGAGGGCCTCGCGGCCGTCATCTCCGTGAAGGTGGCCGAGCCGCAGTTCGAGGGCCAGACCAAGACCAAGCTCGGCAACTCCGAGGTCAAGGGCTTCGTCCAGAAGGTGTGTCGCGAGCAGCTGCAGTTCTGGTTCGACTCGAACCCGGCCGACGCGAAGACCATCGTGCAGAAGGCGGCCGCCTCCGCACAGGCCCGCCTCGCGGCCCGCAAGGCACGAGAGCTGGTGCGTCGCAAGAGCGCCACCGACATCGGCGGCCTCCCGGGCAAGCTCGCGGACTGCCGCAGCAACGATCCGGCCAAGTGCGAGGTCTACATCGTGGAGGGCGACTCCGCCGGCGGCTCCGCGAAGAGCGGCCGCGACTCGATGTACCAGGCGATCCTGCCCATCCGCGGCAAGATCATCAACGTCGAGAAGGCGCGGATCGACAAGGTGCTCAAGAACACCGAGGTCCAGTCGATCATCACCGCCTTCGGCACCGGTATCCACGACGAGTTCGACATCGCCAAACTGCGGTACAACAAGATCGTTCTCATGGCCGACGCCGACGTCGACGGCCAGCACATCGCGACGCTCCTGCTCACGCTGCTGTTCCGCTTCATGCGACCGCTCGTCGAGCACGGTCATGTCTTCCTCGCACAGCCTCCGCTCTACAAGCTCAAGTGGCAGAAGGGCGCCGAGCCGGAGTTCGCGTACAGCGACCTCGAGCGAGATGCGCTGCTGGCCGAGGGCCTCAAGGCCGGTAAGAAGATCAACAAGGACGACGGCATCCAGCGCTACAAGGGCCTCGGCGAGATGAACGCCAAGGAGCTGTGGGAGACCACGATGGACCCGGAGGTGCGCGTGCTCAAGCAGATCACGCTCGACGATGCCGCCGCCGCCGACGAACTGTTCTCGATCCTCATGGGTGAGGACGTGGTGGCCCGCCGCTCGTTCATCGCGCGCAACGCCAAGGACGTGCGGTTCCTCGACGTGTAGCCGGACGATCGCCCTCCGGGCGACTACCGCGCACCGTCGAACCGCCTGAAGTTGAAGGATTTCCATGACTGACACCACCCCGCCCACCGAGACCGGCGGGCACGACCGGATCGAACCGGTCGACATCCAGCAGGAGATGCAGCGCAGTTACATCGACTACGCGATGAGCGTGATCGTGGGCCGCGCGCTGCCCGAGGTCCGCGACGGCATGAAGCCGGTGCAACGCCGAATCCTGTACGCGTCGTACGACGCCGGCTATCGGCCGGACCGCGGCTACGTCAAGTCGGCGAAGCCGGTCGCCGAGACCATGGGCAACTACCATCCGCACGGCGACACCGCGATCTACGACGCGCTCGTGCGCCTCGCCCAGCCCTGGTCGCTGCGCTACCCGCTCATCGACGGGCAGGGCAACTTCGGCTCGCCGGGCAACGACCCTGCCGCGGCGATGCGATACACCGAGGCCAGGCTCACCCCGCTGGCGATGGAGATGCTGCGCGACATCGACGAGGAGACCGTCGATTTCACGCCGAACTACGACGGTAAGACGCAGGAGCCGACGGTGCTCCCGGCGCGGGTGCCGAACCTGCTGATGAACGGCTCCGGCGGCATCGCCGTGGGCATGGCGACCAACATCCCGCCGCACAACCTGCGCGAGCTCGCCGAGGCGATCTTCTGGTGCCTCGAGAACTACGACGCCGACTCCGAGGCGACGCTCGAGGCGTGCATGGAGCGGATCAAGGGCCCCGACTTCCCGACGCACGGCCTCATCGTCGGGAGCCAGGGCATCAAGGACGCCTACTCCACCGGCCGCGGCTCCATCCGCATGCGCGGCGTGGTGGCCGTGGAGGAGGACTCCAAGGGCGCAACGGAACTCATCATCACCGAGCTGCCCTACCAGGTGAACCCCGACAACCTCGTGCTGTCGATCGCCGAGCAGGTGCGCGACGGCAAGATCGCCGGGATCAGCAAGATCGAGGACCAGTCCTCCGACCGTGTGGGCATGCGGATCGTGGTGCGGCTCAAGCGCGATGCCGTCGCCAAGGTGGTGCTCAACAACCTCTACAAGCACAGCCAGCTGCAGACCAGCTTCGGTGCGAACATGCTGTCCATCGTCGACGGGGTGCCGCGCACCCTGCGCCTGGACCAGATGATCCGCTACTACGTGACGCACCAGTTGGACGTCATCGTGCGGCGCACCCGGTTCCGGCTGCGCAAGGCGGAGGAGCGGGCCCACATCCTGCGCGGCCTCGTCAAGGCGCTCGACGCGCTCGACGAGGTCATCGCCCTCATCCGGCGGTCCGAGACCACCGAGATCGCGCGCGCCGGCCTGATCCAGCTCCTCGACGTCGACGAGCTGCAGGCCAACGCCATCCTCGACATGCAGCTGCGCCGTCTCGCGGCCCTCGAGCGGCAGAAGATCATCGACCAGTTGGCCGAGATCGAGCTCGAGATCGCGGACCTCAAGGACATCCTCGAGAAGCCGGAGCGGCAGCGCGCCATCGTCCGCGACGAGCTCGCCGAGATCGTCGAGAAGTTCGGCGACGACCGGCGCACCAAGATCATCGCGGCCGACGGTGACGTCACCGACGAGGACCTCATCGCCCGCGAGGACGTCGTCGTCACCATCACGGAGACCGGCTACGCCAAGCGCACCAAGACCGACCTCTACCGCAGCCAGAAGCGCGGCGGTAAGGGCGTCAAGGGCGCCGACCTCAAGCAGGACGACATCGTGGCGCACTTCTTCGTGTGTTCCACCCACGATTGGATCCTGTTCTTCACCACCAAGGGTCGCGTGTACCGCGCGAAGGCCTACGAGCTGCCCGAGCAGAGCCGCACCGCGCGCGGCCAGCACGTCGCGAACCTGCTGGCCTTCCAGCCGGAAGAGCGGATCGCCCAGGTTATCCAGATCAAGGGCTACCAGGATGCGCCGTACCTGGTGCTCGCCACCAAGAACGGCCTGGTCAAGAAGTCCAAGCTCGAGGACTTCGATTCGAACCGCAGCGGCGGCATCGTCGCCATCAACCTGCGTGACGAGGACGAGCTCGTCGGGGCCGTTCTGGCCTCGGCCGACGAGGACCTGCTCCTGGTGAGCAAGAACGCGCAGTCCATCCGGTTCCACGCCACCGACGAGGCGTTGCGGCCCATGGGCCGGGCAACCTCCGGTGTGCAGGGGATGCGGTTCAACGGCGACGATCAGCTCCTGGCGCTCAACGTGGTTCAGGAGGACACCTACCTCCTGGTCGCGACCTCGGGCGGTTACGCCAAGCGCACGGCCATGGACGACTACCCTGTCCAGGGGCGTGGCGGTAAGGGCGTGCTGACGATCCAGTTCGACCCGAAGCGCGGCGACCTGGTGGGTGCGCTCATCGTCGACGACGAGACCGAGCTGTACGCCATCACGACGGGCGGCGGTGTGATCCGCACCGCCGCGCGGCAGGTCCGGAAGGCGGGCCGCCAGACGAAGGGTGTCCGGCTGATGAACCTGGCCGAAGGCACTAGTCTTTTGGCCATCGCCCGCAATGCCGACGAGAGCGACGAGCCCGAGCAGGCGGACGGCGACGCGTAGTCGCCGCGACTTCGAAGGAGCCCATGTGAGTACCCCTGGAACCGGTCCCGGCGGCCGACCGCCGGAGACCGGGCCGGAGGCGGGTCGCCAGCCCGTCCGGATCCCGCGACGCGACACCGATGTCGGGCGCGTCATCGACGCGCCCACCGAGGGTGTCGAACGTGACGAGCTGCCCAAGGATCTGCCGGATCTCGACAAGATCCATCAGGTCGCACCGACGGCGCCCCTAGCGAAGGCCGCACCCGCGGCCACCGCTCCGGCCGCGACCCCGGCCGGCGAGGCCGCTCCCGCGGCTCCGGAGGAGGCGGCACCGTCGAACCTGCACACCGTGGGCGGCACTCCCGCCCGCGCCGCGGGCGTGAAGACGCAGGCCGCGAACGGTCCCGTGCGGGCCGGGATGCAGCTGCGCAGCATCGACCCGTGGACCACGTTCAAGGTCACCGGCGTGATCTCGGTGGTGATGTTCTTCGTGTGGATGATCGCGGTCGGCGCGCTGTACATCGTGCTCAGCGGCATGGGCGTGTGGAGCAAGATCAACGACAGCTTCCAGACGCTGACCAACGAGCAGGCCGGTGCGAGCCTCCTGACCGCCGGTGACGTGTTCACCTACGCGGGCCTCGTCGGCCTCGCGAACGTGATCCTGCTGACCGCGCTCGCCACCGTGGGCGCGTTCATCTACAACCTCTGCGCCGACCTCGTGGGCGGCATCGAGGTGACCCTCGCAGATAGGGACTGACCAGCTGTTTTGTAGAACCCGAGGTGCGCTGGTAATGTTCCACCTCGGTTCACGGGCCTATAGCTCAGGCGGTTAGAGCGCTTCGCTGATAACGAAGAGGTCGGAGGTTCAAGTCCTCCTAGGCCCACCACACCCCGTCCCGGGGCCTTAGCTCAGTTGGTAGAGCGCCGCCTTTGCAAGGCGGATGTCAGGAGTTCGAATCTTATCTCTAGCTGACAGGTCCGGTGAGGGGTTTGACCAGCAGGGACCTTGTGGTGGACATGTCCACCACAAGGTCGTAGCTTGGCGGTAGGACGGCGCCAATTGTTGGGTGCACAACCGAATACGGGGGCTTAGCTCAGTTGGTAGAGCATCGCCTTTGCAAGGCGAGGGTCAGGGGTTCGAATCCCCTAGCCTCCACAGTATGATGAGTCGCGACATGGGTCACGAGGAAGCCCCCGGCCATCGGCCGGGGGCTTTCTGCGTGTTGCGCCAGTAGGTCTTGTCGGGCTGGATGTTGTTTGATGCGATGACTTCGCCGGTGTCGAGGTGGATGACGGTGATGGTGTGGTCGTCGGCTACGGCGATGCCGCGTTTGCCGGCATGTTCGATTCCGATGCCGAGGTGACGCATCCTGCCGGCGTGGCGGAAGCTCATAGGTCGATGATCTTCTCGTGTACCGCTTCTGGTGTAGCTCGGTCGCCGGGAGCGCGGTTCGACGGCATTGAGGCCGTCGGTGCGGTAGCGGGCGAGCAGGCGGTGGAGCTGGCGGCGTGAGTAGCCGTACTGGCGGGCAGTGTCGGTGACCGAGAGCTGGTGGGAGACGACCTTCATCACTGCGACGCGTGCACGGGACATGCACGGTCACTCTCGCCTCCGCGGCAGGGGTGCGACGTATGTCCCGACTCATCAGCGACGTATCACCTGTGACAGATGTCGTGAACCCAGAAACCCTAGCCTCCACCATAGGGTCACTACTAGAACCCAGGGCTGAATGAACGACCTGGAGCAGGATCCCTTCTCCTCCCTTCATTCGGGCAGTGCCTGAAGTGCCCTGGGTTTCATTCCGGCCCGGTTGGTAGAGCCAGGGTGGGTCGGCTCTCGTACTTGTAGTGTGCCTCTGTTTCGAGGCTCTTCGAAGTTGAGCGGGCAACTTGCTTAGCAGTGGAATTGCTGGATGCTGGCCCGCTGGGTGCGGGTGCAGTGGAATCGTATCCGGCGGCGTGAGTTTTCGGTGTTCCGGAAGCCGCAGGCGACGCGTTTGACCTGCTTGACCAGGCGGTTGAGCCCTTCGGTCCGGGCGTTGGTGATGCCGGTGTCGATGAACGCCAAGATGGCCGGCCACCACGCCTCGATCGTCGTTGCGAGGCGGGTGAGCTCGGGCAGGTCGGCGTCGGCGCACCAGGTGTAGAACGCGTAGAGCCGGGCCCGGACCTCGTGCGTGTCGGCGTTGTCGCGGGCAGCGGCGAGCAGGTGTCGCAGCTGTTCCTTCGCGATGTAGGCGGTGAGGATCTGGCCGGTGGTGTCGTGGTCGATCAGATCGTTCCACATCCGCGCGAAGGACTTGTCCGACAAACG
>NZ_LSRF01000006.1:0-52550 GCF_001575195.1 Tsukamurella pseudospumae | reverse complement strand
GCTGCCACAAAGCGGCGATCGAAGGCCGCTGGTCGACGACCATGCGGTTCTTCGCTGGCCCGACGCTGCTCGTCATCGACGAACTCGGCTACCTCCCCTTGCCCGCCGAAGCCGCATCAGCGTTGTTTCAGGTTGTCGCGCAACGGTATCTGAAAACATCGATCGTCATCACCACCAACCGATCGGTCTCCGAATGGGGCGAAGTCCTCGGCGACACCACCGTCGCCGCGGCCATGCTCGACAGGCTCCTACACCGCTCCGTCGTCCTCAAACTCGACGGCGACAGCTACCGACTACGAGACCACCACGCCCGCAACGAAACCCACCGCACAGCAATCGCACCCAGCCGCCGACCGCTATAATCCGACCGCACCCAGGTGAGGAATTTCAATGAGCATCACTGGGGACTTTCGATGAGCCTGATCACCACCGCTGCCCGTCGGTATCGAGACGCTCGGGCCAGGCTCGCTCACGATCGAGCAATTGCAACTCTTGGTTGCGCTGTGTGAACCTATCCTCCGCCAGCCGGGTACCGGCATGGCTCAGATCGTCTCGACGAAGGACGCTGCGTGCCGCCTAGACTGGTCGGTGAAGAAGCTCGAGCGGAAGATCGATAATTTGTGTGTCAAGCTGACCACCGCGGGAGTTCCCGGACTGGCCCCAGGCCCCTCTGCGAGCAACCGCAGGGTCGTCCTCTGTGAGTGGGCCTTGGCCAGTAGAATCGTGTCTCGCGACTCTCTGCGGCTGCTGCCGTGACTTGTTGTCGCTGAACCGGGTAATTGGTGGCGTCGACTAGTCCCGTTTCCAGTTGGAGCGCACCTCTCGTGCCGCACGGAGGAACCGTGTGGCGAAGAAGGCTAAGACAATAACTCCGACCAATGCGGCGATGCCTTGGAGGACTACCTCCGTATCGAGCCACCATCGCCGGCCGGCTTCGACTGCTTGCCCGTATGCGTCCGCGCCGAACAACACGGCGGCGACTAGGCCCCACATACTCAAGCAAGTGGCAACAAGGAGGAGAGTGAAGCGCCACCACAATCGCTCAGGTACCCGAACCGCGCGCGATCGAAAATCGCGTAAGTCTCGCTCCACATTTCGTGATGCCGAACGGCCGATGCCACCGATGATGTTGCTACCGGACCTCCACGCGTCTTGAATCGCGCTGCTGCCCACTGCAGCTGGCTGCTTGGCTGGCTCCAGTTGCCCATCCGCCGCAGCCGAAGGGGCACCAGTACCCGCCGCCCCTTCGGGTGTTATCGCTCCGCGAGCGACCTGGGCGTAGTTGAACTCAGTGGGCGCCTGCGATGCAAGGACGGCGCCCGCAAAGGCGTCCGAGAACGCCGTACATGTCTCGTACCTATGGGTAGGGTCCTTTGACAGAGCCCGCCGGACGACAGTATCGAGTGGTCCAGCGGCACCTGTGAGTGGTCGTGGATCAGCGTGTGCCTGCGCGTACAACAATGCGGCGACGGAGTCCGCGCGAAACAATGGGGCGCCGGACAGATACTGGTAGACCGTGCACGCCAAGGCGTACTGGTCTGATGCCGCGCTCGGCTGGCCACCCTGCACCAATTCCGGAGCGAGATACGCCGCTGAACCAACGACGGCGTCTGCGGAAGTCATCCGGGTCTCATCCAGCACGCGGGAGATTCCGAAGTCCAATAGCGTGACTCGTGCGATTGACCCATCCGTAGCGGTGCTCACGGCGATGTTGGCCGGCTTGATGTCGCGGTGAACGACGCCCATGGAGTGGGCGTAGTCGATCGCCTCACTCAGCTCACCAAGCACGTTCATCACGTCGCGTGGTTCTACAACGCTCCCGTCGAGGGACACTGCATCGGGTATGTAGCGCATGGTGTACCAGGGAACGCCACGCGTGACCCCGTAGTCGTAAACCGTGATGATCCCCGGGTGATCCAAACCTGCAGCCGTCCGCGCCTCGGTCGCGAAGCGTCTGAGGAACTGCGCGTCGGTGGACCCGACGGCCATTAACTTCATCGCTTCGAGGCGCTGCAGGCGGTCGTTCTCGACGAGGAACACCTGTCCCATACCTCCTCGCCCAACTTCGTCAACGACGCGGTATCCAGCGAACTGAGTACCAGGCTCGAGATTCACACTTCCACCTTCCGGTCCGTCCTGTCGTGCAGCCAGGCTCACTGATCTTCGCCATCGCGTCTCGGGTGCAGAGGCCCGTTCACAGTGGACAAGTCCAATAGCCGTACGGAGTCTGTCGAGATGATGCGCGTCGCCAGCGCCCACTCTAGGAGTGCGATCCGACGGTTCGTCGCGGGTACCCCAGTTTCCGAGACGAGTCCCGCTACCCCCGCTGTCGCGAGCTTCCCGCACAGATTGTCCAGCTTGCGACGAAGTTTTGCCGAACTCCAGCCCAGCCGGTCCTCGACGGCGCGCATCGAGCGGATTCGGTCTATGCCCACGCCGGGGGCGAGCAAGAGCGGTTCGCAGAACGCGACAAGCATCGCGAGCTGCTCCAAGGTCAGAGATCCGGGGCCCAAGGTGCTCGTGCCGGGGGAAAGCCCAACCGATTCGGTTCGTCGATGCTCGCGGTGGTCTGGGATCCTCACAACCACCTCGTACTCCGTGCCGCCTGCGCGAAACACGAGATGCGTCACGCGGCTGCTGAGCCGCATCGCCTGGCCCACGTCGAGTATGGAGCTGAGTGCCTCAGCCGCAGCGCAATATCGGACGGGGATCCAGGCTCCCACGTTCTCGATCCACCAGCCGTCATCGCGCCAGTAGATGTCGATGAGACGCCGGTGCAGAAAGTTGTTGCCGGGGAACGAGAGATCGGCATCGCGACCGATTGAGGTCACCCGGTCACGCGAGAGCGGGACGACGCTCCCGACGAGGTCATCAAGATGCGGCACTGCCTTCATTGTCCTGGAATTGCGGTCGTCACGGCAATGACCCGAGGAGCTTGTACTGTGCTGCGATGCCCTGAAGCGCATCAGTCTTCTGAAAGCTGCCCAGACCCGCCATGTACCGCCCCCTGTGTACGCGGCACACGTAGTACTGCCGAACGGAGCCATCAGATCGTGCCTCGGGGGTTTCGGTGCACGAGGCGGTCACTCGATTTAGTCCTGGTACGCCGAAGTTCCTGACCCCACCCGCGGTGCGGTCCGAGACGAATCCCGCGAACATCCGCCCGGCCTGGGTCGCATCTTTGGCGCGGAAGATGACACTGTTGCCATTCTGGGTGGACCCGACGAGGTCGACTCCGTACTCGTCCAGGGTCTGCTTAGTCAAGTAGCTTCCTTGATTCAATGCCCAACCCCGAGCGGAGACGTATCCGTCGCCCGCTGAGATGCCGGGTGAAAAACCCTGGTCCGAATTAGTGTCCACCTTGTTGGGCAGCGTAGCGCTCATAACCCCATCGCGGTCCATCGGAACACGAGGGATCTCGGGCGAGGACGTCGGAACGGGCGTCGGCCTGTACTCAGCCGATCGCTTCTCCTGCATCGTCAGCGCTTTTGCGACAATCTTCGCCGCGCCACCGCTGTCCGCTCCCGACGCACCTGCCACCACGAGCAGATCGCCGACCTTGATTGCAGCAGTTAGGGTGCGTACAGGCACCTTTTTCCCAGAGCCATCTGGGCTGTCCACCGAGAGCAGTTCGTCCAGGATCGTCACGGTGTTGCCGGCGCCCTTCAACGATGCGTCTGTGCTTGGTTTCGCCCCCACCGCGCGCAAGGCCAGATCGGCCGCTTCCGCAGTGCGAAAGCGGAGCATGCCCACCCGCAGGACTCTGTTGGCAGCGTCTCCCATGGCATCCACCGACACTGCGACGTACCCTGCAGTCATCTTGATCGCCCTGAGTGCGCTCGCCTGCTCTTGGTTGAACAACCGTGCGGTCGTCTGATATCCAAACTTGGCGGTTGACACGACCGGCCCGCTGACCTCCTGGTAGTTCTGGCCGTCCGTGGTCGTGTCGAACCGGTACTGAAAGTCCGAATCAACCTCCCACGGGGCTACGACGGCGTCCGTCATGTTGAGTGACTCTTGTTGCCAGGCGTCAGATTCGGTCCGCGCGACCACAGTGCGCGGCGCGGTGCCGAAGTTGCCAGTATCAAGCGCTGGCTCGCCCACTGTTGCTTGGCCAGCCACGCGCTGTGACCCCCAGCCCAGCGGGCCGACCAGGACCACGGCTGTCGTCAATAGGAGCGCGACAACACACATGGCCGCAACGGCGCGCCATCGCAGCCCGTAACGACGCGAAGTCCACTCAGTATGCCGGTGAGGCACACCCCCGCCACTCAGAGCGGATGCAAGTGCGGAGGCGAAGTCTGCCGTGGACCGGTACCGCATGTTCGGACTCTTGGCCATTCCTTTGGCGAGGACGGCATCGACGGCTTCAGACAGACCGGGTCTGCGCGCGGAGGCTGACGGCGGAGGCGTGTGAAGGTGATCGATCATCAGCGCCGCAGGAGCGGCGACGCGATAGGGTAGACTCCCTGTGAGCATTTCGAACGCCGAACATGCCATCGAGTACTGGTCCGAGCGCGGATCTGCACCGTCGCCGTGAATCACCTCCGGAGCCAGATACGCAAGCGTGCCGACCATGCCTCGCGTCTCGGTCAAGCCACTGGTCAGTTCCGTCATCGTCGCGACACCAAAGTCCGCGAGTTTCACGACCGCCGGGCGGTCGCCGTCGAGCAGCGTGAGAATATTGGCAGGTTTGATGTCTCTATGCACCAGCCCGTACCTCGACCACACGAACTCCAGTGCCTCAGCGATTGGCCTCACGATATCGATGACCTGACACGGATCCAGAGCGCCATTTCTGCGAATGAGGCTGAGTACGTCCGGGCCATCGATGAACTCAGAAGTCATCCATAGTCTGTCGGACGCAGTACCTGAGTCGAACACGGTCACGATATTGGGGTGCGACACTGTAGCGAGCATCGCCGCTTCTCGATGGAATCGAGCCCGGTATACCTCGTCTCGTGCGAGCGCCGGCATCAACAGCTTGAGCGCTTCCATCCGGGGCAGACGTGGATGCCGCACCAGGAAGACCTCACCCATCGCACCACGTCCGAGCGGCCTGATCACCGTGTAGTCCGACAAACCCACCACTGCCCCCATCGCCAGATCACGTGAGTACCCGATTCGGTCGGCCGAACGCTGTCCGAGCGAATCAGTTCCATTGTGGACACATCAGAGATACCACGGGCAGTAGACGCGCGTTGCGGCCCCTGCGAAGTACGAGGCGTTGTACGGCGTGAGGCCTGCTTGCCTGTTGAGCTTGTTCACGATGACCTGCAACGAGACTCCGTCGCGTCGATCCGCGCAAACCGCCTTTCCGATGCGAACCGCGGTCGCACCTCCATCCTTCGCGACGATGCCCTGAGCGCGCAGCACGGTCAGAAACGCCTGGTCCTGCGCAGTAAACGCATTGGCCGGCCCGCCGCCTGCGAGTGCCACACCGCCCGCGGCCACCGTCGCGATGAGCGCTCCGCGAGCGATCCGACCGATCTCTGTCATCTTCGTCATCTGTTCCTGCTCCTTCTCTGCGGTGCGCAGTTGTTTGCGAACCGCACCAACAGGATCGCAGCGGATCTCGCTCAAGCTGGCATTCCGGGTGGAAGCACCCACCGGACAAGTAAAGATACACCACTCCGAACTTATGATAATCAACTCTCGACAGAGTGTCAAGCCAGGTAGGCGCGCGACTATCGATGGTCGAGGGGCGCAACACGAAGCAACGGCCCAGCTGTCCGCCTGATCGCCGAAATCAGGCGAGTCTCTCCTTTGCCGTATGCGGGCGGTTGAGGCCGTGAGGAAGTCAATCAGGGCACAGCACCGGGATTCTAAACAAGGCCATTAATGGACGCCGCAGTTGTAATCGCCTCTCGAGCCCGGGTCATCGCACCAGGCAGGATATGGGTATAGACATCCAATGTGATCTGGGTTGTGGAATGCCCCAGCAAGGAAGAGACAGTAGGTACGTCTATGCCATTGTGGATAAGCGTAGAGGCGTAGTAGTGACGTAGGCTATGCCAGGCGAACGGTACCCGCCGTCTGCGTCGCGCCTGGTTGGCATGCGACGGTGACCACATTGCCCCGTTCGTTGTTTGAAATAGCGGATCACGCGGTCCTCGATTATTGACTCGCGCGTGCTCGAGGCATTTCTCGACGACCTCGTTCGGTAAGGGCACTTCGCGTGAAGTTCCGTTCTTCGGAGGCGCCCACGACCACGGATTGGTTCCGTCCGCTTGTTCCATTACCATAATCCGCCCGGCGGACCGGTCGATTGATGTTATACGCAGACCCGCAATCTCGCTGATTCGAAGTCCTGCGGTTGCTGCGATAGTAACCATTAGTTCGAGATCATAGTTGTGCGCGAAGCGCGCGTCGTCTGAAGCTCTCATTGCATTCTTAAAGGCGCGCACCTCTTCGCTCGTAGGGATCTCGCTCGGAGAGATTGCACGTCCATTGGACCGTTTTTGCTTCATCCCAGCCATTGGATGCAGCTCTTTGGGAAGAAGATCCCGTTCCACGGCGGTGTTGAACGCACCCTTTAGCATTCGCATGTGGGTTCTGATTGTGGATTCAGCGAGGCTATTCCCACTCTTAGTGACGCCAGATCGTAGGCCATTCGCCCACAAGACAATGTCATTGTGAGTGAAGTTGATCAGTAGCGTGCCCGCGATCGGCTCGCAGTTGTCACGCAAGTTCTGACGGAGCTTGCGAGTGTTGGAATTACTGGATTCGAGTACCCAGGAGTCGAGGAACGTCCCCAGGTTCGTATTAGATTTAGCGATGAGTCGATTGCCCAACGGCGAGATGGTCGTCTCGTGTGTCATGGTGGATAACTTCGCGACCAGGTCCTTCTCCTGGATGTTCCGGGCCATCACTACTTCGGTAGGACTAACTGAAGGGGACATTATTCCGCCAGACATCTTCGCGTATTCGGTGCGCTCCCAAGTCAGGGCGTCGTCCTGCCGTGAGAAATTCTTGGTTCGAGACCTGCCCGTTGACTTATCGTACACAGATCCGCGCCATCGAGTGTTGCCACTTGGTAGGACTATCCGATTCACGCTCACAAGCCAAGCCTAACCGAGGAGTTCGATTTACACAACTTATACAAGGTGTCGCCGCCTGGATGTTGCGTGCAGCCAGTTCATTGTTGACGCGCAACGATCCCGGGCATGTCAGGACAAAAGCATCGGGATGTTGATGAAGAGTTAGGAAGGCGCGAGTTGGGTTAGGCGACTTGGGGGTAAAGATCCGCAGATCAATCAGACTATTGTCTGTTCTTAATACTATTACCGGGTACATAAATTGTATGCCAGGCATCGTCCGTCTTAGAGTTCCTCGGCAGGAATCAGTGCATGTCAATGGGTGCATTCGCTTGGTAATCCGATTGCACTCGAAATCCTCTAGAGTGCACCATCTCAGCTGGATTCGCCTTACTGTTCTATGCGGTCGTCACGACCATTGCAGTGACTATCACAGGAGAGATTCACCTTCGAGTTGTAAGCTATCTGATGACTAGCAGTATTTGAATTAGATTCATGCTAATGTACTTAGTGGTGGCCAACAGTTCCGGCGGAATGCTGCGCAGTTAGCGCCAACAAAGGAAACGTGGCAAGATTCTAGGAGATGGGGCGATGCGTAGAAATATATTGAGAGCTCGCGCTCTGAACGACCAGATTAAGACCTATGTGGTTGACTATGACCATGATGCGTCCTCGATTGGTGGACGACCTGCAGGGGCGGCCAACACTCCTGGGGTTCGAGACAACAGGAGGTCGACTCTAGACCGTCTTCTCGCGGTCGACTACGATCTAGCGCACGGCAGCCTGTTTCCGATTGTCTTAGCGATGCCGCCGAAGTCGGTCGTAGACAATTTGGGCTACAAAGATTCGAGGGCTATCCGTCGAAGATTCGCCCGCGCGATACGAGGAGTAGCCGGCCTCAAAGGACTTACCTTGGATACCACGGTTGAATTTACGCATAGCAAATTGACTGCAAATATCGAGCACTGGTCTGGTTGGTTGTATATCCCTGATGCTGACGTCAGAATAGACTTCCGCGGTAAGTCATGCTACAAGGCCGACGTGGTGAAGCGCTTATGGATTAACGCTCTGGTTTCGAGCTATGGCAAGTTCTCGTCGCGAGGCAATAAGATTGCATGGACTGGTGAGGCTGTCCGCTTGGGTCCGGATGGCAGCAGGTACGCCGCTATGAATAGCTGGGCGAGGTATTGCACAAAGTACGGCGAGAAGCACGGGAGCAAGGTCAAGTCTCAGTTTCAAAACATGAGAGCTCCCGATAGTCAGATTCGTCGAGGTAGATCGATGTGGACGTTAGGTGGAATTGAAAGATCAAAGACGGAGACGATCGCAGGTGACATTTCGGCGAATGATGTTCAATTTCTTCGCGATTCTGGAACAGTGGTTAAGGAATCTGATCTAGGCGACATGCGGCTGATCAAACTGGGTACGCGCCCCGCTAGTCAGGTAGCGGACATCGTGAATGACATGATGGAAGCACGCGCAGAACGGGATGTCTCGAATTGAGCCTGCTAAGAGTACACCTGGCCACACCTCCTGACCTGGCGGTGCTGGCATCAAGGATTTGAATCCTTGGATGCGGATGATGCGGATTGAGATCTGAGTGAGAGCTTGTGAATCAACAATTTTGATTCCGGACCACAGAGTCCTATCCGCGAACTCGGGATCGTTCCGTATGGAGCTTGAACCGGGTTGGCCGAGCATCTCGTGATTTTGGCGATCAACATATGTTGAGATTTCGAATACGGCCGATATCGTCCATCTTTGGGCGACCTGAACGCGACCTGTTGATGTTCAACATGGGTTGAGCGAGATCGGTGGCTCGCACGCTGTCTTGGGTACTGGTGTGTGAGAAGTGTCGAGGAACGAGACACCATCGTGATGGTCGTTAAGCGGCGAAACTGTTAGGCTGCGACTGGCTACGCCTTGCGTTGTCTCCGCGTGGCGAGTTCGGGAATATGTGATAGCATCGATACCATGCTGAATGGTAATGGCGCATCTGTCGTCCGGGTAAAATTCTTGTTCAGAACTGGTTTGGTGCTGGTCTTAATCGCCGTTGCAGGCGGATGCGCCTTCGATTCTGATGGGCCGGCTACGTTATCTGAATTGGAATCAGAGGCGGCAACTACTACAACGACCGTGTCATTCCCCGACCTTCTGGAGAGTGATGATGCAGGTCCGTCCACGTCAAGCAGCTCGGCTTCGACGAGCGGCAGTAGTGAGACAACAGTAGGCGCGCAGGGGAGTGATTCGTCTGTATCGGGGATTAGTTGTGGGCTTTCTTGGGATAACGTACAGCCGGGAACTGCATTTCATGATGGTGGTGAAACGGGTTTCGAGAAGCGGTGTGTCGATGTTTTTAATGCGGTTGACAGGGAGCGTCAGAGTGGGAACGTCGAGGCGGGAGTGCAGGAAGACCTCAAGAAGCTGGTCGAGAAATTCTACTCTTTGAATCGGAAGGGGAAGACGTGGAGAGATGTTCTCGCGCTAGTTTGCCCTTCATCGGTTGTGGAATCTCACATGCTCGAAAATACAGATCCTGATCGAGAGATTGGTAAGTACTCGGGACCGGAATATTACGAGGTGGCGCGTTGGGAGCGCTTTCTGATCACCGCGAAGCCTGGATGGAAGATTCCGTACCCTATTGAAGCCAGGTTCTACCACACTTCGCCCAATCGGCCGTTCGTAAGTCCCAGTGATACGGTTGGACATGACGGATCAGCCAGATTCGCGCGGGATAGCGGAAAGTGGTGCATCGTGTCGGTAGATCCTTATGTGAACAATTAGGCTTGTCGTGATACCTCGATTGGTTCGTCTGGTAGGCAATGATAGATCTGTCCGGATCGTGCAATTCGGTTCGGGATTGCTTATGCTGGTGTCGTTGCTAGCTTTGCTGTATTTCGCATACAACGCTGCCGTGGACGCCTGGATCGTAAGCGGTGACGATCGCTATCCTATTTTTGGCAACACTCGCTTGACTGTGGTTGGTTGCATCGCTGGTATTGGTGCTTCGATCGGCGCGGTGGGATTATTATTTGACGAGCTCCTGGTTTTGCTAGTCTCCTTCTTCTTCTCGTTTGCGGTGCTCGTTATTGCGGGTTACCTATTTCCCATCGGTTGGCTGGCCGGGGCGATCGATAGTCCTGAATATGGGATCGGCAGGGAAGCGGCACTATTTGGTTTGATAGCAACCCTTGTTTGTGCTGTGGCGTCACGGGGTGTAGCCGCGGTTGGTGTGAGGATTGAAGAGTTGTCGGATGACGGTGGACAGTAGAGCTGTGGGGTGGCGCCGTGGCTGGTCAGCAGTCCGTGGCCACTGTATCCGCGCTCGAACGTAGAATCTGGGATGACTTGTGCACGTTCTGTCAGAACACTTGTGCGCACGGACAAGGGGCAGCGAGCGAAACTTGCATTATTGCAGGTAGATTGGGTAAAAATGTCAGAGCGTTTCATTTACACGATGAAGAAGGTGCGTAAGGCGCACGGCGACAAGGTCATTCTCGACGACGTGACGATGTCGTTCTACCCGGGCGCGAAGATCGGCGTCGTCGGTCCGAACGGTGCGGGCAAGTCGTCGATCCTCAAGATCATGGCGGGCCTGGACCAGCCGTCGAAC
This sequence comes from Tsukamurella pseudospumae, assembly GCF_001575195.1. Taxonomy (NCBI): domain Bacteria; kingdom Bacillati; phylum Actinomycetota; class Actinomycetes; order Mycobacteriales; family Tsukamurellaceae; genus Tsukamurella; species Tsukamurella pseudospumae. Next base: position 41,900 of record NZ_LSRF01000006.1, on the reverse strand, counting down.
GGCGAGGCCTTCCTGGACCCGGAGGCCACCGTCGGCATCCTGATGCAGGAGCCCAAGCTGGACGAGACCAAGACCGTCAAGGAGAACGTCGAGGACGGCCTCGGCCAGACCATGGTCAACCTGCGCCGCTACAACGAGGTCGCCGAGCTCATGGCCACCGACTACAGCGACGAGCTGATGGAGGAGATGGGCAAGCTGCAGGAGCAGCTGGACGCCGTCGACGCCTGGGATGTGGACTCGCAGATCGAGCAGGCCATGGACGCGCTGCGCTGCCCGCCGGGCGACTCGTCCGTGGAGAACCTCTCCGGTGGTGAGAAGCGCCGCGTGGCTCTGTGCAAGCTGCTGCTGAGCAAGCCCGATCTGCTGCTCCTCGACGAGCCCACCAACCACCTCGACGCCGAGTCGGTGCTGTGGCTCGAGCAGCACCTCGCGAGCTACGCCGGCGCCGTGCTGGCCGTGACCCACGACCGGTACTTCCTCGACCACGTCGCGCAGTGGATCTGCGAGGTCGACCGCGGCAAGCTGCACGGCTACGAGGGCAACTACTCGGCATACCTCGAGAAGAAGGCCGAACGCCTCGAGGTGCAGGGCAAGAAGGATCAGAAGCTGCAGAAGCGCCTCAAGGAGGAGCTCGCGTGGGTCCGCTCGGGCGCGAAGGCCCGGCAGACCAAGAACAAGGCCCGTCTCGAGCGCTACGACGAGATGGCGGCCGAAGCCGAGAAGCACCGCAAGCTCGACTTCGAGGAGATCCAGATCCCCACGCCGCCCCGCCTGGGCAACGTGGTCGTCGAGGTGAAGAACCTCGACAAGGGCTTCGACGGCCGCGTGCTCATCAAGGACCTGTCGTTCACACTGCCGCGCAACGGCATCGTGGGCGTGATCGGTCCGAACGGCGTCGGTAAGACCACGCTGTTCAAGACCATCGTCGGTCTCGAGTCCCCGGACTCGGGCGACGTGAAGGTCGGCGAGACCGTCAAGCTCAGCTACGTCGACCAGAACCGCGCCAACATCGACCCCAAGAAGACCGTCTTCCAGGTGGTCTCCGACGGGCTCGATTACATCACCGTCGGCCAGAACGAGATGCCGGCCCGCGCCTACGTGAGCGCCTTCGGTTTCAAGGGCCCGGACCAGCAGAAGCCCTCGGAGGTCCTCTCGGGTGGTGAGCGCAACCGCCTGAACCTGGCGCTGACCCTCAAGGAGGGCGGCAACCTGATCCTCCTCGACGAGCCGACCAACGACCTGGACGTCGAGACCCTGTCGAGCCTGGAGAACGCGCTGGAGCAGTTCCCCGGCTGCGCCGTGGTGATCTCTCACGACCGGTGGTTCCTCGACCGCACCTGCACCCACATCCTGGCGTGGGAGGGCAACGTCGACGAGGGGCAGTGGTTCTGGTTCGAGGGCAACTTCGAGGCGTACGAGGCGAACAAGGTCGAGCGCCTCGGCGCCGATGCCGCCCGTCCGCACGCCGTGACGCACCGCAAGCTCACGCGCGACTGATTCCCGCGCGCGGACCCGCTCCGCACGAACAACGACGCCCCCGGCCCGCGCCGGGGGCGTCGTCGTTCATTACTCGCCCGTAACCCCCTGCTCGGTCGTAGTGTGGTGCGCGGAGCCCACCGGCTCCGTCACACCTTGGCAACGGCGCCGTGTGCTGACCTCGCATTTGGCGTGCCCGCTGCCGCGACTCATCGCAGGAGGAGTACACCCGTGGAGCAGTCCGCGCACGATCCGTCCGACTTCACCCGAGCTGCAGCGAGCGTGGGCAACCAGCCCCCCGGACGGTCACCGTCGGACTTCCTGACCTGGCTCTCCGAGGAGAACGCGCGCATCCTCGGAACGTGGACGGGCGACGCCGGCACGGGGGTGCTCTCGGATCCCGACGACAAGCTCCGCGCGGTCATCGACGCGATGCCGGCGCCGGAGGCGGGCGGCATCGGGGTCGTCGAGCTCGCGCAGCCGCTCGGCGACGCCGCGGGCTCTCCCTTCCTGCTCGCCGCGAGCCCGTCGGACGGTGGGCCGACCGAGCTGTTCGCCATGGCGATGACGGTTCTGGGCTTGCACCACAACGTGTTCGGCATTCCCATGGTCGGGGCGAAGATCGAGCGCGTGCTCGCGCGGATCGGGGTGGACCGGTCGGATCCGGCCAATCAGCGCCTGATGGAGTTCATCCAGACCTATCCGCGCCTGCGGCTCGTGGTGGCGGACGAGGACGAGCTGGCCCGTGTCTTCGGCGCCCTGCGCGACCTCGGCGACGAGGACCTCGCACTGTTCCTCCGGACCGACAAGCTGGCGCGGTTCGCGCGGGCCCTGGTCTACCTGCCCCGCGACCGCTACACCTCGCGGGCCCGCGGCGTGCTCATTGACGTGCTCGAGGACGAGACCGGGATGCGGGTCGATCGGTTCACCGCGCGCGTCACCGAGTCCGCGATCGCTCGGATCCAGTTCGTGCTGCTCCCGCGGGCGGAGGGCGCGGTTCCCGTCTTCCAGGCCGCCGACGAGGCCCGCATCCGGGCCCGGCTCGGCGATGTCAGCCGCACGTGGGACGAGGACGTCCTGGCCGCCGCGACTGCCGCCGGCGCCGACGCCGCCCTCGTGCGCGAGTACCTGCCGGGTATCTCCCCGAACTACAAGGAGGATGCCGCGCCGGAGCAGGCGCTCGCCGACGTCACCCGCATCGCGGGCCTCGCGCCCGATGGGCAGGACCTGGTGTTCTACGACCCGCGTCACGGTGACGAGGCCGGCCTGCGGTTCGCGATGTACGTCAACGGCGGCCGGGTGACGCTCTCGCAGGCGTTGCCGATGCTGCAGTCGCTCGGCGTGGACGTCCTCGATGAGCGCCCCTACAAGATCCGCAGGCCCGACGGTGTGCTGTGCTCGGTCTACGACTTCGGCCTGCGAGTGCCCGCTGCGCTGACCGCGGCCGCCGCGACCGGGGTGGCGGAGTCGGACCTGCCGGGGCGGTACGCCGTACTGCGCGGGCTGGCGAGCGATGGCGCCGCGGCGGCGTGGCGGGGCGATGCCGAGGTGGACCGGTTCAACGAGCTGATCCTCTCCGTCGGGCTGGACTGGCGGCGCGTCGCGCTGCTACGAGCTATCGGACAGTACCTGCGCCAGTGCGGTTTTCCCTACAGTCCGGGACACATGGCGCAGGTGCTCCTGGAGCATCGGGACGCTGCGCTCGCTCTGGACAGGCTGTGGACGGCCACCTTCGACCCGATCGCCGCGGACGCGGATGCGGCCGCCCAGGCGGAGACCGATGTCGTCGCGACGCTCGAGGCCATCACGAGCCTGGACGCGGACCGGATCCTGCGGGCCTACCTGCACGTCGTGCAGGCCACCGTGCGCACCAACTTCTACGCCGACAAGCCCGTGATCTCCATCAAGCTGGAACCCGGCCGCGTCCCCGAGGCGCCGAAGCCGCGCCCGCGGTTCGAGATCTTCGTGTACTCGCCGCGTGTGGAGGGCGTGCACCTGCGGTTCGGCATGGTCGCCCGCGGCGGCCTGCGCTGGTCGGACCGCCGGGAGGACTTCCGCACCGAGGTCCTCGGCCTGGTCAAGGCGCAGGCGGTCAAGAACGCCGTCATCGTGCCGGTCGGCGCCAAGGGCGGCTTCGTCGTCAAGCAGCCGCCGGAGATCACCGGCGACGCCACCGTCGACCGGGACGCGCAGCGCGCCGAGGGCGTCGCCTGCTACCGCATGTTCATCTCGGGCCTGCTGGACGTGACCGACAACCTCGGCCCCGACGGTGCCGTGCTCCCGCCCGAGCGCGTGGTCCGCCGGGACGCCGACGACACCTATCTCGTCGTGGCCGCGGACAAGGGCACCGCGTCCTTCTCCGACATCGCCAACGACGTCGCCGCCGGATACGACTTCTGGCTCGGTGACGCCTTCGCGTCCGGCGGCTCCGAGGGCTACGACCACAAGGGCATGGGCATCACCGCGCGCGGCGCGTGGGAGTCGGTGAAGATGCATTTCCGCGAGATGGGCGTCGACACCCAGAGCGAGGACTTCACCGCGGTCGGTGTGGGTGACATGAGCGGCGATGTCTTCGGCAACGGCATGCTGCTCTCCGAGCACATCCGGCTGGTCGCCGCTTTCGACCACCGCGACATCTTCCTCGACCCGAATCCCGATGCCGCCGTGGGCTTCGCGGAGCGGCAGCGCCTGTTCGACCTGCCGCGGTCGTCGTGGAAGGACTACGACACCAGCACGATCAGCGAGGGCGGCGGCGTGTTCAGCCGCGATACGAAGTCGGTGCCCATCAGCCCGCAGGTCCGGACGGCGCTGGGCCTGGCCGACGACGTGACCGAGCTGACCCCGCCGGAACTGATGCGCGCGGTGCTGCTGGCCCCGGTCGACCTGCTGTGGAACGGCGGGATCGGTACGTACATCAAGGCGTCGACGGAGACCGACCTGGCGGTGGGCGACCGTGCCAACGACGCGATCCGCGTCGACGGGAACCAGCTGCGCGCCAAGGTCGTCGGCGAGGGGGGAAACCTGGGCGTGACGCCGCTCGGCCGCATCGAGTTCGATCGCAGCGGCGGCCGGATCAACACCGACGCGATGGACAACTCGGCCGGCGTGGACTGCTCCGACCACGAGGTCAACATCAAGATCCTGCTGGACCGGCAGATCGCGGCCGGCGCGATCGGGGAGGCCGAGCGGCACGACCTGCTGGTGTCCATGACCGACGACGTCTCCCGGCTGGTGCTGGCGGACAACGTCTCCCAGAACACCGCGCTGTCGGTGGAGCGCTCGCTCGCGCCGAAGATGGTCGACGTGCACGCCCGGATCCTCGCGGACCTCAGTCGTAACCGCGGCGTCGACCTGCGTCTCGAGGCGCTGCCGACCCGCAAGGAGACCGACCGGCTGCAGGCCGCCGGGCTGGGCCTGAGCTCGCCGGAGCTGTGCAACCTGATGGCGCACGTCAAGCTCGCCGTCAAGGACGATGTCATCGCGAGCGACCTGCCCGACAACGACGCGCTGGCGGCGGGCTTCCCGGCGTACTTCCCGGATCACCTGCGCGACCGTGCGGGCGATGCCGTGTTCTCGCACCCGCTGCGCCGTGAGATCGTCGCGACCCAGGCGGTCAACGAGCTCGTCGACAACGCCGGCGTCAGCTTCGTCTACCGCCTGCAGGAGGAGACCGGCGCCGCCGCCTCGGACGCCGTACGCGCCTTCGTGGCGGTCAGTCGGGTCTTCGATCTGCCCGCGACCTGGGCGGCCGTCAAGGCGTTGCCGACCTCGGCGGCGGAATCGGCCGCGCTGCTCTCCGAGAGCCGCCGCGTGCTCGACCGCGCCGCCCGCTGGATGCTCACCAACCGGCCCCAGCCGATCGCGATCGGTGCGGAGGTCAACCGCTACGCCGACCGGATCGCGGCGATGACGGCCGCGATGCCGGACTGGGACATCGAGTACGACGCGTACGCCTGCAAGGCAGCGGATCACGCCAGGGAGGCCGGTGTGCCCGACGACCTGGCGTATGCGGTGAGCCGGGCGCTGTACCGGTTCAGCCTGCTGGACGTGGTCGACATCGCGGACATCACCGAGCGTGAGGACGACGAGGTCGGGCGCCTGTACTTCGCGCTCATGCAGCACCTCCGGATCGACAAGATGTTGGGCGCGGTCGCGGAGCTGCCGCGCGGTGACCGGTGGAGCGAGATGGCCCGCCTCGCGCTGCGCGACGACCTGTACGGCGCGCTGCGGGCGCTCACCGTCGAGGTGCTCAACTTCACCGATCCCGACGAGCCCGCCACGCAGAAGATCGGCGACTGGGCCTCGCATCACGCGCAGCGTCTCGAGCGGGTGGGTGCGCTGCTCGCCGAGATCCTCGATCCGGTGGACGGTGCGGCTGCGGCGGCGAACGACGAGTCGCGGCTGTCCGTCGCGACCCGGGCCCTGCGCTCGCTCCTGCGCCACGTGGGGTAGCGGTGGTCGGCTAGCGTTGAGGGCGTGACCGACTACAGCTTCACCGCAGCGGGCGTCACGGGCCTGCGCACCGTCTCCGCCGACGGTGCCTCCGTCCTGACGGTGCCCGTCGACGTCCGCTGGTCCGATATGGACGTCTACCAGCACATCAACAACGCGCGCATGGTGACGCTGCTGGAGGAGGCGCGGATCCCGCTGCTCTTCGCGCCGGACGCGCCCACCCGCGACCTGCTCGAGGGACTGCTGCTGGCCAAGCTGGAGGTCGAGTACCGCGGGCAACTGCGGCACCAGGATTCGCCGCTGCAGGTGACGGTGTGGACGTCCGCCGTGCGGGCGGCCGACTTCGTGGTGCACCACGAGGTCCGGCCCGCGGGCGCCCTGCTCGACACCGCGCCGGCCGTGGTGGCGCACGTGCGCCTGGCCGCCTTCGACGTGGCGGAGCAGCGGGTGCGCCGCCTGTCCGGAGAGCAGCGCGACTACCTGAAGTCGTTCTCCCGGTGAGCGACCGGAGGCTGACGGTGCCCGGGGCGCGGCCGCGGGCGAACCTCGCGGCGTTCGTCACCCGGCTGCTGCGCACCGACGACTCGGCCGTCGTCCGGGTCCGGCGGCGCGACGACGACCACGTCGAGGTCTGGGGCCGAACGGGCTTCGGCGTCCTCGTGGTCCGGGTGCTCACCGGTACTGTCGCGCCGGAGTCACTCGTGTGCAGCGCCACGACCGTCCTCGATTCCCTGCGAGAGGATCCCGCGGGCGACCGGCAGCACGCGGGCGGGTACGTCGACGTGGGCTTCGCCCTCGATTCGGCCTGGCGCGGCGCGCTCCCACCCGCAACGGGTTTCGTCACCGTCGACGAGGTACCTGCGCGCGCGTTGCGGGACGTCGCGGCGCGCGGCGTCGAGGTGGGACGGGAGGCGGGCGGTCCCGCCGGGCCGCCGGCGTCGCTGCTGGACTCGGAGGTGGTCAGCGTGAGCTCGGGGGAGACCACCGTGCCGATCGCGCTGCGCACGGCGTTCGCGCTGGAGGCGATGGGCTTCGCCGCCGACGGTGCCGACGAGCCCGTCCGGGTGTCGGCGTCGGCGACGTGGGTGCGGGTGGACGCGCGGTACGGATCGCTGTATCAGCGAAGGGAATCCGGGCCCGGCCTGTTGGTCTGACGCTCGGCCTCGGTGGCGCGCTCGAGGAGCGTCGCGGTGAGGTTCTGCTGCGCCAGGCGGCGCAGGGTCTGCAGCACTCGGTCGGAGAGGACCGTGCCCACGATCGCGGTGCGCAGCGCCTGCTCGTCGTCGTCCGTCAGTGTGTCGAGGTCGCCGGCGGCGATGCCCTCCGCGGCGTCCGCCCAGCGGTCGAGGGTGCTGGTGCTGCCCACGTCGCAGGTCTCGGCGAGCGCCTTGAGCTGCGATCCGAGTTGGGGGAGCAGGACATCGCCGTCGCGGATCCGCCAGTCGCGGTGCTCGACGAAGGCGACGGCGGTAGCGGTCCAGTCGGGATCCTCGTCGTAGGCGGTGCCGTCCGCGAGCGCGTCCTGCGCGACCCCGAGCAGCTCGTGGCGCGGCACCGTCGGGCTGTCCAGAGCGTCGATGACGCGCCGGACCTGGGCGAGGGACAGGCCGCCCGATTCGACGAGGGCGCGGATGAGGCGCACCCGTTCGACGTGCGCGGGGCCGTAGTCGGCCTGGGTGCGCGTGCGCGGCACGCCGGGCTCGAGCAGCGACTCCCGGAGATAGAACTTCAGCGACGCGGTGCTGACGCCGGTCTCGGCGGATAACTCGGACAATCGCATGATTCGATCTTGACACGGGATAGCTTCACTCTCCAATATGGAGAGTGTCACTATCCAATGCTGCCTCGGGAGGCGCACCGTGAAGCACGACATCAAGACCGACGCCCATGACGGTGATGTGATCGTCTTCCTGATCGGGATGCAGCCGCGTCCTACGTGGAATCTCGGGCAGGCGGTCTTCCTCACCCGCTCGATGTTCGGCATGCAGCGAGAGCTCAAGCGTGATCGCCGGCGCGGCGGCGCGATCGGGTTCCTCGGCGGCTACAACGCGTTCACGACGACCGGGCCGATGGCGGTCCAGTACTGGCGCAGCTTCGAGGACCTGGAGCGATACGCCCGGTCGACCGACTTCCGGCACCGCCCCGCGTGGTTGAAGTTCTACGCGATGACCCACCAGGACGGGCGCTCGCGTGCGGGGATCTGGCACGAGACCTACCGCGTGCCCGCCGGCGGACACGAGTCGATCTACGGCGACCTCGCGAAGCCGGTCGGGCTCGGCGCGGCGGTCGGCGTGCAGCCCGTCGGGCGGCGCGGTACGTCGGCGCGCGAGCGCATCGGCGCCTGATCGGTCTCGGCGGAAGCCGGGAAGCCGGGAGGGCGGATCAGGCGCAGCCGCGTCCGCCGACAGCGCGCTACGCGAGCCAGCAGGCGGCGTTCGGGGGCAGCAGACCGTCGACCAGCGGTGCGCTGGCGAGGACGACCTCGCCCCCGGGCAGTTCGACGGGGTCGTCCGACGCGTTGAGCACGCAGGTCAGGCGGCCGTCGACCCGGCGGAACGCCAGCACACCCGGGCGGGGAGCGCCGTACCACTCGATCGCGTCGCCACGGAACTCCGGCCGCATGCGCCGCAGCTCGATCGCGGTGCGGTAGAGCGTGAGCGTCGAGTCGAGGTCCTCGAGCTCGGCCTCCGCCGTGAGGTCCTTCCAGTCGTCCGGCATCGGCAGCCAGGTGTCCGGCTCCGTCGAGAAGCCGTACGGCGGAAGGGTTCCCTGCCAGGGCAGGGGGACGCGGCAGCCGTCGCGGCCGCGCTCGGCGTGCCCGGAGCGCTCCCACGTGGGGTCCTGCAGCGCCTCGTCGGGCAGCTCGACATTGGGTAGGCCCAACTCGGAGCCGTTGTAGAGGAACGCCGTTCCGGGCAGCGCCAGCTCCACGAGGATCATCGCCCGCGCCCGCGCCACGCCCAGATCGCCGCCGCCGTACCGCGTGACCTCGCGGGGAACGTCGTGGTTGGACAGCGTCCACGTGGGGATGCCGTTCACCGACTCGACCGCGATGAGCGAGTTGTCGATCGCCGCGCGGATCTCCCGCGCGTCCCACTCCGCTTCCGCCAGGCGGAAGTTGAAGCCCAGGTGCAGCTCGTCGGGCCGGATGTACTCGGCGAAGCGGTCGTTGTCCTTCACCCAGATCTCGCCGACGGTGACGCGTCCCGGGAACTCGTCCATCACGGCGCGGATGCGCCGGTGGATCGCATGCACCCCGGGATCGTTGAACCGCAGGTCGTTCTCGTCGTTGTCCATGATCTGGTTGTTCACCAGGTCCATGTCCGGCAGCCCCGCCGGCTTGGCCATCCCGTGCGCGACGTCGATCCGGAAACCGTCCACCCCGCGGTTCAGCCAGAACCGCAGGGTCTGTGCCAGATCCTGGAAGACCTCCTCGCTGTGCCAGTTCAGATCCGGCTGCTCGGGGGCGAAGATGTGCAGGTACCACTGGCCCGGCGTCCCGTCGGGCTCGGTCACGCGATGCCAGGCCGGGCCGCCGAAGATGCTGGGCCAGTTGTTCGGCGGCTCGTCACCGTTCGGCCCGCGGCCCTCGCGGAAGACGTAGCGCTCGCGCTCCGCGCTGCCCGGGCCCGCCGCCAGCGCGGCGCGGAACCACGGGTGCTGATCGGAGGTGTGGTTCGGCACCAGGTCCATGGTCACGCGGATCCGGTGCGCGTGCGCGGTCCGGATCAGCTCGTCCATGTCCTCGATGGTCCCGAACAGCGGGTCGATGTCGCGCGGATCCGAGACGTCGTAGCCGTGGTCGGCCATGGGGGAGCGCATCACCGGCGAGAGCCACAGCGCGTCGACGCCGAGCAGCTCGAGGTAGCCCAACCGGTCGATCACGCCGCGCAGGTCCCCCACGCCGTCACCGTTGGAGTCGGAGAAGGACCGGGGGTACACCTGGTAGAAGATCGCGTCCTTCCACCACGGGGCGTCGGTGTAGCGGGGCGTGCGGACGGGTGGCGTCATCTCACTCCTCAAGTCATCCGCCCATGGGGGTGTTCACGAGCATCTGTGCGGCCATCTCACAGTAGTTCCTGAGCTGCTGCTTGCGATCGGGGCTCATCCGCACGTCGTCGATCGAGGCGATCGCCGTGTCCATGCACCGCAGCCACGCGTCGCGCTCGATCTCGGTGATCCGGTACGGCACGTGCCGCATCCGGAGCCGCGGGTGGCCGCGCTGCTCGGAGTAGGTGCGCGGGCCGCCCCAGTACTGCTCGAAGAACATCCGCAGGCGGACCTCGGCGGGGCCGAGGTCCTCCTCGGGGTACAGGGGTCGCAGCAGCTCGTCGCGAGCGACCTCCTGGTAGAAGCGGTGGATCAGCTCCTGGAAGGTGTCCGCGCCGCCGACGGCGTCGTAGAAGCTCTGCTGGTCGGGCGTGCTCACCTCTCCAGTCTCGCACGGGCGGGGCAGCCGCTCCGGACCGGCAGCGCGGCGCGACGACGGTGGCCGGGGCCCGCCGCTATTGTTCGATCCGTGGACGGTGACGGGGAGATCGAGCGGTTGCGCGCGATGATCGACGAGTCGACGCGGTCCGCCGAGGACCGCGGTCTCGCCACCCTCCGGATGCTGCAGGCCATCGCGGACGCGGCTCCGGACCTGGTGTTCGTCAAGGACCTCGAGGGCCGGTACGTGTTCCTCAACGCGGCGGCGGCGAAGGTCAAGGGCGCGCCGGTCGAGGAGGTCCTGGGGCGCGACGACACCGACTTCTTCGGGCCGGCGTTCGCGGCGCGACTCATGGCCACCGATCGCGCCATCATGAGCAGCGGGACGGCGCGCGAGGTCGAGGAGACACCCGTCGTCGAGGGTCGGGTGCGCACCTTCATGTCCCTCAAGGCTCCCTACCGGGGCGCCGACGGAGCCGTCATCGGTCTCATCGGGATCTCCCGGGACGTCACCGAATCGCGGCGCGCGGCGGCCGAACTGGAGAACGCGCGGGCGCGCTGGCAGTTCGTCGTCGACGTCGCGGGGGACGGGGTCGCCGAGTGGGACCTCACGTCGGGCGAGGTGTTCCTGTCGGCCCGCTGGAAGGCGGTGCTCGGCTACGCGGGCCACGAGGACGAGATAGGTTCGAGTCCCGTCGAATGGGAGCGCCGGGTGCACTCCGAGGACCTGACGCCCGCGTTGGCCGCCGTGTGGCGCCACCTGCGTGGCGAGACCCCGAGCTTCTCCTTCGAGCACCGTCTGAAGACCCGGTCGGGTGAGTGGTTGTGGGGCCTCGGGCAGGGCCGGGTCACCGAACGCGGGCCCGACGGGCGTCCGCTGCGCATCGTCAGCATGCTCACCGACATCAGTCCGCAGGTGATCGCCCGTCGCGCGGCCGCCCGCGAGGTCCTCAAACTGGGCCGATTGGTCGAGCTCGACGACCTCACGGGGATCGCCAATCGTCGGGGGTTCGGCAGCGCGCTCGACGAGGCCTGGCGGACGTCGCGGGGTGGGGACGCGGTGCACGTCGCGGTCATCGACGTCGATGACTTCAAGGGGTACAACGATGCGCGGGGGCACGGGGCCGGGGACGCCGCGCTGCAGTCCGTCGCCGGAGTGCTGGCCCGAGCGGGCTCGGCGGTGCGGAGCACGGCGGCGCGGTTGGGCGGCGACGAATTCGGACTCGTCATCGAGGGCCCCGTCGACCTCCCGGCACTCCTCGAGCAGGTCCGCGCGGACGTGCTCGCCCTCGGACTCACCCACGACGGTGCCCGCCCGGTCTCGGTCAGCTGCGGTGGGGCGTCCGGCTCGATCGCGACGTCCACGGCCGCGCAGCTGCTCGGCGAGGCGGACCGTCGGCTGTACCGGGCCAAGGGCCTGGGCAGGAACCGGGTGGTGGTCGGGTAGGTCACCTCGCGTTCACCGGTTGTGCGCCGACTCGCCGCGGGAAATGCGCGGAAATCACCGTGCGGATACCGGTCGTCCGTGGTGCACTACTAGAGGCGGACGACCCGGCCGAACCCGGCGGGTCGGCGCTAGGGTGAGGAGAGTCGATGAAGCGGACGCACGCCGCGGGTGCCCCCGCGATGGTCGCGCTCGCCGGCGACACCCCGCCCAGCGGGTCGGTGTGGGGCAAGCGGCGGGTGCTGCTCCTCAACGCCACCTACGAGCCATTGACCGCGATCTCGATGCGGAGGGCGATAGTCCTCATGCTCAGGGATAGGGCCGATGTGGTCCACGACGATCCGAACGGTCCGCTGGTGCATTCAGCGGACCGTTCGCTGTCTGTGCCCTCGGTGATCCGGCTGCGCACGTACGTCCGCGTGCCGTACCGGGCGCAGGTACCGATGACCCGGGCCGCGCTCATGCATCGCGACCGGTTCCGCTGCGGCTACTGCGGGGGTAAGGCCGACACCATCGACCACGTTCAGCCGCGCTCCCGGGGCGGTGCCCACGGGTGGGAGAACTGTGTGGCCTGCTGCGCCCCCTGCAACCACCGCAAGGCCGACCGGCTGCTGTCCGAAATCGGCTGGAAGCTCCGCACGGAACCGCGGGCGCCGCAGGGCCGGCACTGGCGGTTGCTGTCGACCCTCAAGGAGGTCGACCCGATGTGGAGTCGGTATCTCGACCTCGATGCGGCATAGGCTAAGTTGTTCTGCAGACCGACCAGCGCCGTGGGGCGTTCGCACAGACAGGAAAGGGGCCCACAGTGAGCTTGCTCAACATCATCGGCGGGATCACGGTGATCGCCACGATCGTCATCGTCGTCCTGTGTGTCATCTCGATGGCCACCGGCCGCAACGAGAAGTACCAGCAGCCGGACGAGTACAAGCTCGGCGAGCCGTGGACCCGCGAGCCCATGCTGTTCAGCGCGGTCGACGAGGCGCAGGTGGGGCCGCACGGCGGGCACCACGACGACCATGACAACGAGAACCTGATCGGGGGTGCCGCTCGTGGCAAGTGGTGATCACACGCAGACCGTCGCCGTTCCGCAGGGCGACCTGCCCATCGGGACGGCCATCACCTCCAGCGGGCGCATCTCGGCGGCCCGTCAGGCGAGCGACAGCCCGGTCAACCCGCCCTTCTCGCGCGAGGAGCTGATCGGCCTCGACGAGGCGCTGATCCGCGCGACCCGCGACGCGAACGCCCGTTTCTCGGTGTACATCGGCGACCTGGGTGACGATGCGCACGCCGGTGCCGAGGCGGTGCTCCGTCAGGCTCCCGAGCCGGAGTACGCCGCGCTCATCGCCGTCTCGCCGAACACGCGCGACATCGTCGTGCTCACCGGTAGCGGCGTCGCCGACCGCCTGGGCGACAAGGTCGCTCAGCTCGGCGTGACCGCCGCGATCCCGCCCTTCCAGGCCGGGGATCTCATCGACGGCCTCATCGCCGCGCTGCGCGTCATGGCCTCGGCCGTGAAGCCACCCACGGCGTAGTAGTCAGCACGAACGAACGGCCCACCGGATCCGATCCGGTGGGCCGTTCCTTCGTCTCCGGACCGAGGTCAGTGCTCGGCCGCCGCCAGGTCCCGGGCCTCCTCGTACAGCTCCGTCGCCTCCTCCGGGGTGTCCACCTGCGGCGCGGAGCCGAGCAGGGGCTGGGTGGCGGTCTCGCGCATCGCGATGACGGCGATCAGGCCGACGATGCCGCTGACGATCAGGTAGAAGCCCGGTACCAGGTCGTTCTTCGTAGCGTCGACCAGCGCGGACGTGATGAGTGGGGTCGTGCCGCCGAACGCCGAGACGGCCACGTTGAAGCCGAGTCCCAGAGCGCCGTACCGGACGGCGGTGGGGAACAGGGCGGGCAGCGTCGAGGCGGTGGGCGCCGCGAAGCAGGCCAGAACGGCGCCGAACACGATGCAGGCCACCACCGGGCCCCAGAGCGAGCCGTGACTGAAGAGCCAGAACGCGGGCACCGCGACGACGATCTGCGCGACCGCCGCGGTCGCGAAGACGGCCCTGCGGCCCACGATGTCGCTCAGGTGTCCCACGATCAGGATCAGCGCGACCACGACGAGCATCGCGAGCAGCACCAGCATGTCCGCGGTCAGCTGGGTGCGGTGCGCCACCTCGGTGAGATAGGTAGGTAGGTAGGCGGTGATCATGTAGTTGGTCACGTTGTAGAGGATCACCAGGCCCATGCACACGAGCAGTGGGCGCCAGAGCTTCGTGATGATCATGCGCAGCTCGTGCTGGGGCGTCTGCACCGCCTTCAGTGCGTCCTCGTGGGCGTCCAACTGGGCCTGGAAAGCGGGGGTGTCCTCGAGCTTGAGGCGCAGGTACAGGCCGATCAGGCCCATCGGGCCCGCGATGAAGAAGGGGATGCGCCACCCCCACGACAGCATGTCCGCCTCGGAGAGCGCTGCGTTGAGGACCGTGACCAGCAGCGATGCGCACGAATAGCCGATGAACGTGCCGAAGTCGAGCCAACTGCCGAGGAAGCCGCGGCGCTTGTCCGGGGAGTACTCGGCGATGAAGGTGGTCGCGCCGCCGTACTCGCCGCCCGTGGAGAAGCCCTGCACGAGCCGGGCGCACAGCAAGAGGATCGGCGCCCACATCCCGATCGCGGCGTACGACGGAATGACGCCCACGGCGAAGGTGCCGATCGACATCATGATCATGGTGGCCGCGAGGACCTTCTGCCGGCCGACGCGGTCGCCCATCAGTCCGAAGACGATTCCGCCCAGCGGGCGGACGAAGAACGCGGCGGCGAAGGTGCCGAAGGTCGCGAGCAGCTGACCGGTGTGCGAAAGGCTCTCGAAGAACACCTTGCCGAGCGTCGTGGCGAGGTAGGCGTACACGCCGAAGTCGAACCACTCCATCATGTTGCCCAGTGCGGCGGCGGTGATCGCCCGCTTGAGCATCGGCTGGTCGACGACCGTGATCGACTCCTCGGTGAGCGGCGGCTTGCGCCGGAAGAGCCGCGCCAGCGTACGGCGGCGAGAGGATCGAACACTCTCGGTGCCCCAGCCCGCTATGTGCAGTTCGCCCGATTCCGTTCGCGTCCTGTCCATTTCTCCACGCTAACAAGATTTTCTAATCATGAGGCGCGGGGTCCGGAACGGCGGACGGTATGCGCCGATATGGGGTGGTATCGGGGAGTGGATCAGGTGAAGAGGTCGCCGTCGACGTAGAACCATGCGTCGTCCTCCCGGACGAAGCGCGACCGCTCGTGGAGCACGCCGAGCTCCCCGGCGGCGAGGTAGGTGGCTCGGAACTCCACGACGCCCGTCCCGTCGCCGGCGGCGCCGTCGACGGTGTCGACGATCTGGAGTCCGCGCCAGCGCACGTCCTCGTCGAGCTCGAGATCCGCCGGGCGGGTGCTCGGATGCCACGACGCGAGGAGCCATTCCACGTCGCCGTCGCGGAACGCGGCGAAGCGGGAACGCATCAGTGCTTCGGCGGTGTCGGGAGTGTGGCGCGCGTCCATGTGTGCAGCGTACGGCGATGGGCATCACGTTGTGCGTCGCGTTCGATCGTGTTCTGATCGAATAAAAGTATTGAAGTTTCAATGATTGGATACGGGATGAACCTCAACCGGACGATCCGCAACGCCGTCGCGGCGCTGTTCACCGTCGGTGCACTGGTGCTCGGCGTCGCGGCCCAGGCGAGTGCGGCACCGTCGACCCCCAAGGAGGTCGTGACCGCCTTCTACACCGAGGGTTTCGTGCACCGCGACATCGCGGGAGCCGCCCAGCGCTACATCGGTGAGAACTACATCCAACACAATCCCGAGGTGGCCGACGGGCGCGAGGCCTTCGTCAAGGTTCTCGGTCCCGTCGTGAAGGACCCGAAGTACAGCACCTCGATCGTGCGCGTGGTCGCCGACGGCGACTACGTGGTCGTCTACGCGAAGTCCGTCTACGACGGCAAGGCGCAGGCGGTCGCCGACATCTTCCGCGTCGCGGGCGGCAAGATCGTCGAGCACTGGGACGTGATCCAGGACGACCCCGGCAGGACCGTGAGCGGGCACCCGTTCATCAGCTGAGCCACGGGCGACCGCGGCCCCGGGATCCTTCGATCCCGGGGCCGCGGCGTTCGATGGGTCAGGACCGGTCGAAGGCGCGGGCCGCCAGCGAGCGGACGATGCCCGCGCGGCCCTCGAGTACCAGGCGGCGCAGCGCCGGCGGGTGCTCTCCCGCGAGCCACGCGTCGGCGGCGGCCACGGCACCGTCGGAGATGTCCCACGACGGGTACAGGCCCACGACGACGGTCTGCGCGACCTCGGAGGAGCGGCGGCCCCACACCTCGTCGATCGACGCGAAGTAGCGCGGCGTGAAGGGCGCGAGCAGCTCGCCCTGACCGGGGCCGCCGATGCCCGCGGTGATGGCGCGGGTCAGCGTGTTCGACAGCGAGTCGTCGCCGAAGACCTTCTCCCAGGCCTCCTCCTTGACCCGGATGTCCGGGCGCGCGGCGAGCGCGGCCGCGGCCGAGCGCTCGCCCGCGGCGGTGGGATCGCGGAGGACCTCCGCGTCGATCTCGTCCACCCCGACGACGCCGGCGCGGGCCAGCGCGGTGAGCAGCCGCCACCGCAGATCGGTATCGACCGTCAGGCCGGCGAGCCCGACGGTGGCGGGCTCGGCCTCGTCGTACAGCGCACGGAGGGCATCGATCTCGGCGCGACCCAGGGCGGACGCCGCGAGCGCGTTGACGAAGGCCAGCTGGAAGTCCGAGCCCGCCTCAGCGTCCCGGGCGAGCTCCAGCAGTCCGGCGGCGAGCCGCTCGCGGCCCTCCGCGTCGGCCCAGGTCGGATCCGCGTACGACTCGACCGCGGTCTGCGCCTGCAGCACGACGCGCTGCACCACGCCCACCTCGGTCTCGGCACCGATGCCGCCGAGCACGAGCTCGACGAAGTCGCGCGCCCGCATCTCGGCCTGTCGGGTCATCTCCCACGCCGCGGACCAGCCGAGGGTGCGGGGCAGCGACTCCGCGATATCGGCGATGCGGCCGGTGACCGTGTCCAGCGAGACCGGGTCCAGCCGCACCGAGCAGTAGGTGAGGTCGTCGTCGTTGAGGAGCACCAGCTCGCCGCGGTGCACGCCCACGAGCTCCGGCACGTCCGTGCGCTCGCCGGCGACGTCCAGCTCGACGCGCTCGGTGCGCACCAGTTTCCCATCCTGATCCGCGTAGACGCCCACCGCGAGGCGGTGCGTGCGCAGCTCGCCCGCGCCGGGCTGTGCGCCCTCCTGGACGATGGTGAACCGGGTGAAGTTCCCGGCGTCGTCGACCTCGAAGTCGGGGCGCAGGATGTTGATGCCGGTGGTCTTGAGCCACTGCGCGCCCCAGTCCGACAGGTCGCGCCCGGAGGAGGCCTCCAACGCCCGGAGCAGGTCGTCGAAGGTGGCGTTGCCGAACTTGTGCTCGGCGAAGTAGGCGCGCAGGCCGGCGAGGAAGGGCTCGAGGCCCACGTACGCGACGAGCTGCTTGAGCACCGACGCACCCTTGGCGTAGGTGATGCCGTCGAAGTTGACCTCCACGGCCTGCAGGTCCGGGATGTCGGCGGCGACGGGGTGCGTCGACGGCAGCTGGTCCTGCCGGTAGGCCCACGACTTCTCGACATTGGCGAAGGTGGTCCACGCCGAGGTGTACTCGGTGGCCTCGGCCTGGCTGAGCACGGAGGCGAAGGTCGCGAAGGACTCGTTGAGCCACAGGTCGTCCCACCACCGCATGGTGACCAGGTCGCCGAACCACATGTGCGCCATCTCGTGCAGCACCGTCTCGCAGCGCCGCTCGTAGAGGTAGCGGGTGACCTTCGACCGGAAGACGTAGTCCTCGAGGAAGGTGACCGCGCCGGCGTTCTCCATGGCGCCCGCGTTGAACTCCGGCACGAACAGCTGGTCGTACTTGCCGAAGGCGTAGGGGATCCCGAAGTTCTTGTGGTAGAAGCCGAAACCCTGCTTGGTCTCGACGAACAGCCGATCGGCGTCCATGTGCTCGGCGAGGCTCGCGCGGCAGAACAGGCGCAGGTCGATGGTGCCGTGCTCATCGGTGTAGGCGTCGGTCCACACCGCGTACGGGCCGGCGATGAGCGCCACGAGGTAGGTCGACATCGGCTCGGTCGTGACGAAGGTCCAGCGGTGCGCGCCGGTCGGCAGCGGCTCCCTGGTCGCCTCCGCGCCGCCCGTCACCACCGTCCAGGCCGACGGTGCCGTCACGCTCACGTCGAAGACGGCCTTGAGGTCGGGCTGGTCGAAGCACGCGAACATGCGCTTGGCGTCGGCGGTCTCGAACTGCGAGTACAGGTACACCGCGGCGTCGGTCGGGTCGACGAAGCGGTGCAGGCCCTCGCCGGTGTTGGAGTAGAAGAACCGCCCGGAGATCACGAGCTCGTTCTCCGCGGCGAGGCCGTGCAGGGCCAGGCCGCCCTCCTCGGTGTAGCCGGACGTGTCGACCGGGCGCCCGTTGAGGGTCGCCGTGAGGCCGGTGGCGATGAGGTCGATGAAGGTCTCCGCGCCAGGCGTCGCCGAGAACGTGATCGTCGTGGTCGAGCCGAAGGTCTTGTCGCCGGGCGCGTTCGCGCCGTCGGTGAGATCCAGGTCGATCGCGTAGCGGGAGACGGTGACGACTCCCGCGCGTTCGGCGGCCTGGATCCGGGTGAGATTGGGGGCGGACAAGGGCGACGCTCCTTCGTGCTCGGGTGCATGCTCGGCTACTGCGCGCTTCGATGGGACCGATTCCACAATGCCACCCGCGCCCCGCGAGTGTGTGACGGGGAAGCACATGCGCGTGCGCGGCGTTGCGACGAGGGGAAGAATCGACACCGTCGGGCCGGGAACGTCCGCGCCGTGCCCGGCGGCACCGTCGACCACCGCGAACGCAAGGAGACCCTGTGACCGAGACCGCCCCGACGAAGGACCGCGTCGACTTCTGGTTCGACCCGCTGTGCCCGTGGTGCTGGATCACCTCGCGCTGGATCCTCGAGGTCGACAAGGTCCGCGACATCGACGTGAGTTTCCACGTGATGAGCCTGGCGGTGCTCAACGAGGGCCGCGACAACCTGCCCGAGATCTACCAGGAGCTGATGAAGACGGCGTGGGGCCCGGTGCGCGTGCTCATCGCCGCCGCCCAACGGCACGGCGACGAGGTGCTGCCCCAGCTCTACACCGCGATGGGCACCCGGATCCACAACCAGCAGAACAAGGACCTGCCGGTCGTGATCGCGGAGTCGCTCGCCGAGGTCGGCCTCGAGTCGGACCTCGCGGCTGCCGCGAACAGCACCGATGTCGACGAGGAGCTGCGCAGGAGCCACCACGCCGGCATGGACAAGGTCGGCGACGACGTGGGCACCCCCACGATCCACATCAACGGCGTCGCCTTCTTCGGGCCGGTGCTCTCGCGCATCCCGCGCGGTGAGACCGCCGGGAAGGTGTGGGACGGCGCGGTTCTGCTGTCCGCGTACCCGCATTTCTACGAGCTCAAGCGCACGCGCACCGAGGAGCCCGAGTTCGACTGAGCTCCGCACAGCGAAGAACCCCGCCGATCGATCGGCGGGGTTCTTCGCTGTGGAGGGATCAGGAGCCGGCGGGGCCGTTCGGCGGCGTACCCGGGTTCCCGGGCCGGTCATCGGAGCCCGGTTCCGCCTGCGCCCCGGACTCGTCCTTCGAGAGCTGGTGGCGCTGGGCGAAGTAGCCGCCCTCCGGATACTGCGGGGGTTGCCCGCCCTGCTGAGGCTGCTGGCCGGGGTACGCCTGCTGACTGGGCTGCCCCGGCTGAGCGGGCTGTGCCGGCGGGTACCCGGCCGACGGGGCGTGGTGAGCGAAGCCGTGCGCGGCAGGAGCCTGCGGGGCCGCGCCCGGCGCGGGGGCCAGCGTCTCCTGGCGGTTGTACACGGGTACCGGCCCGGCGGGCACGACGGCGCCGCCGCCGATGCCGCGGAGCGGCTGGGACGGTGCGAACCACAGCGAGCCCGCGCGCGTCCGGTTGCGGAGCGCCGCGGCGCGCCAGGTGAGCACCGGATGGGATGACAGGAGGTTCACCACCCAGGTGAAGAAGCCCTTGTCGGTGGACGCGCGGTCGGCGAGCTGGTCGAAGTCGACCTGCTTGCCGAGGTACTTGCCGGCGCCGAGCACGCCCATGCCGCCGGGGATCCCGGCGGGCTCGTTGAAGTAGCCGTAGTTGTCGGCGGTGTATTCCTGCGAGCGCGACAGCGCGGTCCCGATGACGGGCAGGTAACTCATCGCGAACGAGCCGACCTGGCGCCAGTAGGACACGTGGCCGGCGGCGATGTGGCCCACCTCGTGACCGATGATGTAGGCCAGCGCCTCGGGATCGCGGGCCTCGCCGCCGATCTCGAACAGGTCGCTGTAGACCACGACGAACCTGCGGAACCCGTGGCCGGACGCGAAGGCGTTGATCTGTCCGTTGCCGAGGACGACGAACGCATCGGGCACCTCGCGCATGCCGTACCGGGCCGCGGCCTCGCGCACCATCCGATAGCCCTCGGGGAACTGCGTGGGCGTCATCTGGATGCCCTGGACCCGGGGTGAGGCCCAGTTGATGCCTCGCCCGAGCCACAGGACGATCGGGACCAGCAGCGCGAGCAGCGTGTACTCGTTGATGGCGCCGAGCATCGCCAGCAGGATCGAGCCGCCGTAGATGAGCAGGGTCACCAGGATCACGATCACCAGCAGCGGGATCTCCCAGGGGTGCCGCCGGGGCGCGCCCGCGTAGGCGGGCGGCTGGTACACGGGCGTCACCGGACCGACGGGTCCGGCCGGTCCGCCCGGGAACTGCGGCCCGGCGCCGAAGGGAGCGCCGGCCGGGAACTGCGGGATCTCGCCGGTTCCCGGATACGACGGTGCCGCGCCGAGCCCGGCGGTGACCGCCGGGTCGTGCGCGCCCAGCTCGGGCAGCGCGTGATGGCTGCCGGTCCGGTGTCGCTCGGTGGGGAAATCGGCGGCGGGGATCGCGGAGGTCGCAGCGTCCGAGGGGGAGACGGACGCTGCGGCGTCCGCGCCCGGTGCTACGTCCTCCGGCTGCACGACGGGGAAGAAGCCCGTGCTGGGCATCGTCGATTCGTTCGGCTCGGAGCTGAAGGCGCCGCTGCGGGCGGACTCGGTGGGGGCGGAGTCGTCCTTCGGCTCCTGCCCCGGTGTCTGCTCGGTGCTGTCATCCATGCCATCGAATGTAGGCTGTGCCGCTCATCGATGCTCGCGCGGCGCGTGCAAGACTTGTAGCCATGCGCGTTTACCTCGGCGGCGATCACGCCGGATTCGAACTGAAGTCCCAGATCATCGAGCACCTGACGGCGGGCGGCCACGAGGTCGTCGACTGCGGCGCCCACACCTACGACGCCCTCGACGACTACCCGGCCTTCTGCATCGACGCCGCCAAGCGCGTCGTCGCCGACCCGGGCAGCCTCGGCATCGTGCTCGGCGGCAGCGGCAACGGCGAGCAGATCGCCGCCAACAAGGTGCCCGGCGCTCGCTGCGCCCTGGCGTGGAGTGTCGAGACCGCGCAGCTGGCGCGGCAGCACAACAACGCGCAGCTCATCGGTCTCGGCGGCCGCATGCACAGCAAGGAGGAGGCGCTCGCCATCGTCGACGCGTTCCTCGCCGCCGAGTGGTCCGACGAGCCGCGCCACCAGCGCCGCATCGACATCCTCTCGGAGTACGAGCGCACGGGCGTCGCGCCCGAGGTGCCCGCCTCGCCGGAGGCGTAATTGCCCGAGGGGCACACACTCCACCGGCTCGCCCTCGCCCACGACGCACTGTTCGGGGGCGAGGGCGTCCGCGTCTCCAGCCCCCAAGGGCGGTTCGCACCGGAGGCGCAGCGCCTCGACGGCAGGGTCTTCGAGCGCGCGGATTCCTGGGGCAAGCACCTGTGGCACCGCTACGAGGGCGGCGCGATCGTGCACGTGCACCTGGGCCTGTACGGCGCGTTCACGGACTTCGGCCTGGTCGACGGTGCCGCGCCCGCGCCCGTGGGGCAGGTGAGGTACCGCATCGTCGGACCGCGCGGCGGCACGGACCTGCGCGGCCCCACCGCCTGCGAGCTCGTCACGGAGGAGCAGGTCGACGGTGTCCTGGCCCGTCTCGGGCCCGACCCGCTGCGACCCGACTCCGACCCGGACGACGCACGACGGCGCATCGAGCGCTCGCGACGACCGATCGGCGCGCTGCTCATGGACCAGAAGGTGCTGGCGGGCGTCGGCAACGTCTACCGGGCGGAGGTGCTGTTCCGGGCCGGGATCGACCCGCACCGCGAGGGGCGGGACGTGTCCGGTGAGGAGTTCGACGGCATCTGGGCGGACCTGGTCGCGCTCATGCCGATCGGCGTCGAGCGCGGGCGCATGCACGTAGTGCGTCCCGAACACGACCACGGCGCACCGTCGTACGCCGAGGACCGGCCCCGGACCTATGTCTACCGGCGCACCGGCGAGCCCTGCCGGGTGTGCGGCACGCCCGTTCGCACCGAGGTGATGGAGGCGCGAAACCTCTACTGGTGTCCCACCTGTCAGAGTTGACCGCGCTGTTAGCTCAGACACAGAACCGCTTTCTTAACATGGATTTCAGCTCGTTCACACACGCAGCGGGTTGAGTCGCGGGCATGAACACGCTGACCGTCCACAGCAGGGCGGCCCGACGACCGGCGGACGCCGGCCGGGCCCGGATCACCGTGCTCGCCGTCGGCGGTACGGGCGAGTCGTGGATCGACGATCCGCGCACCGATGTCACCGGCATGCTCAGCCATGTGGTGGCGGAACTCGACGATCGGTTCACCGACCGGTGGGTGGGCTACCCGGCGTCGTACGGCCCGGTCCCGGCGCGCGACGGCGTCTCGTTCGCGGAGTCCGTCGCGATCGGCGTCGAACGCCTTCTCGTGGCGATGGCCGAGATCGACGGGCCGGTGGTCCTCATCGGGTACTCGCAGGGATGCACCGTGGTCCGACGGGTCCTGGGCGCGATGGCGGACGGTCCCGTGCTCGCGCCGCACGTGCTCGCCGCCGGCCTGATCTCCGACCCGGAGCGGCCGCACGGCAGCGACCCAGCGCTGTGCGGATCGGGCGTCGTGGGCGACGGACCTGCGGTGCCGGACGGGTTGCCACTGCTGTGGATCTCGCACCCGCAGGATGTCATCTGCAATGCCAGCGTCGACTCCTTCGTGCGTGACATCGCCGACGCGACCGCCTATCTGACGCTCCGCGACCTGGCGACCTGGGCGCCGCGCGCGGCCGGGGAGTACCTGGGGCACCGCTTCCAGAACGCCACCCGCACCGCGTTCGGGTCGCGGCAGTGGCGGCGCGACGTGGACCGGCTGCGCACCGCCGGTCGGGAGATCCTGGGCTACCTGCCGCGGGTGAACTACCGCGGGCGGGACTACAACCTGCGCGGCGACCGGCACACCGCCTACGCGAACGAGCCGCTCGCCCGGCTCCGGCACGAGGACTACGAGCTCACGGGCTGCCAGATCCTCGCGCAGTGGCTGCAGGTCCAGGCCACCTTCGCCCTCCCCGCGGAGCCGGATCGCGCCGCCCAGGCCCCGCAGCGGGCCGCGGCCGCGACCGCTGGTCTAGAGTCGGAGAAGTATTTGCAGGCCGGCTGACCCGGAGGTAGAGCGAAGTGGCACGTGACACCGAGAGCATCGAGCGCGATATCGAGCGCGCCCGGGAGCAGCTGGCGGCGACGCTGGATCAGCTGGGGGAGCGCGCGGATCCCCGCAAGCTCGCCGAGCAGGCCCAGCAATCGGTGATCGCCACCGTGACCAAGCCGCCGGTACTCGCCGCGGCAGCCGGTGCCGTCGTGCTGGTGCTCGTCGTCGTGGGATCGCGGGTCGCCCGCGCCCGCCGCGAGAAGCAGATCATCCGAGCGCTGGCCGAGGGCCGGATCTCGATCTGATCTCCGTGCTCGAGACGAGAAGGGGCGGCGCCGTGATCGGCGCCGCCCTTGTCGTTGCCGCGGTCGCGATGGGAGCGGGCGGCTGCGGCGCGCCGCCGCGCGCCGTGACGCCGTTGCCCGCCGGATACCCCGTCGCGCAGGTGCCGATCGTCGGCACGGTCAGCAAGGCGGAGACGATCGACGTGGGCCACCCGATGTGGCGCGTCACCGTCGACGGACGCGACACGGTGGCCGCCGCCCGCGCCCTGCTCGCCGCGGGGCTCGCGCCGGTCGCGCCGGGCGTCCCGCTGGACGCCGGCCGGGTCGGGGCGGTGTACCGGGGCCACGGCTTCACCGTCGGGATCTCCGCGAACGACGGTGACGTGACCTACGTGGTGAGCCCCACACCCGGCGTCTGACCTCAGGGAATCTCCTGATTCCGCGATCGCGGATCGGCGCTACGCTGGAACCATGGAGTTTCCGAAAGTACTGCTCGCCCCGGCACGTGTCGGGCTGGCCGCCGCGGGTCTCGGCCTCGCCGCGGCGGAGACCTCCGTCGCGGTGGCGCGCGACGTCGTCGGGATGGCCGCGGACCGGCTCGATCCCGGTTCGGGTGACGGCACCCGCCACGAGAACCTGATCACCGCCGCGCAGCGCGTGCCGTCGATCGTGCACCGCGTCTCCGATCTGCTCGGCGACGAGGGTGCCATCCACCGGGTGGTGGGTCCCGGCGGCGCGGCCGATCGGGTGGCGGACCTGTTCAACGAGGGGGGATCCGTCGATCGGATCATCCGGCCCGACGGTCCGCTGGACCGTGCCACCCGGGACGGCGGCATCGTCGACGTGCTGACCGCGGAGGACGGTGTCGTCGCGCAACTCGCCGCGATGACCGACGCGCTCAACCGGCTCACCCCCACGGTGTCCGCGATGAATCAGCGGATCAGCGACATCGAGACCGTGGTGGGTGCGGCCAACACCGTCGCCGAGCCGGTGACGGACCTGCTGTCGAGCCTGCCGAAGTTCGCGCTCCGCACCGCGAACGAGATGGCCCGGGCTGCGCAGCCGCGGCAGCCGCGCCCCGCCCGCATCATCGACGCGCCGTCCGCAGGTCCGACGGTGCTGCCGGCGCCCGAGGCCTCGGCCGAGAGCTCGCCCGAGACTCAGGTGTAGGACTTGGCGCAGATGGTGTAGACGGGGTCGTCGAAGAAGTAGCTGCGGTCCCACTCGCCGGTGCAGCGGGCGGAGTCCTTGAGGCCGCCCACCACGGAGATCACGGTGATGGTGCCGGGCGCGCCGCACTGCGCGGCCGCCTTGATCCAGGTTCCCGGGACCGGGGCGGAGTAGCAGTAGTTCACGTTGAGGTTCGGGGTCAGGCAGTAGGCGCGCCCCTTGGCGATCGAGGTCTGCTCCTTCTTGCACGCCTCGCCCACGGGCATCACCTGGGTGACCTTGTACGGGGACCCGCCGTCGTCGCAGTTGCCGACCTTGGGGTTCTCGGGCACGTCGTAGAGGCAGTCGTTGATCCGGAACACCTGACCGGTCGCGTCGATCGTCGCCGACGTCGCGCCCTTGCCGGGGTCGTTGCCCCCCTTGGAGTCGTTGAGCAGTGCCGCCGTCACGATCGCCGCGATGAGCGCGACCACCGCCGCGACGGCCACGATGCCGACGATGAGATTGCGGCCCGACGAGGGCTTCCGGGGAGGCTGCGGCGGCGGGCCGCCGGGGACGGGGCCGGGGGCGGCGGGGCCGCGCGGAGGCGCGGGCAGCGGAAGGGCCTGAGAGTACGCCTGGCCGGGTTCCTGCGGGTGGTACCCGCCGTGCGGGCCGGGACCCGTCATGCGCCCTCCTTCTTCGCGGCCGCCTTCATCTCCTTCTTGTGGGCGCGGACCTTCTGCAGCGACTCGCCGTCGACCACGTCCGCGACGGAGCGGAACCCGGCCTTGCCGTAGTCGCCGACCGCCGTCGCCCACCCGCGGGGCTTCACGCCGAGCTGCTTGCCGACGAGTGCCGCGAAGATCTTCGCCTTCTGGGCGCCGAACCCGGGGAGCGCTTCGATCCGCTTGACCAGATCGGCGCCGGACGAGGCCTCGGTCCAGATGCGCTCGGCGTGTCCGTCGTACTCGTCGACGACGATCCGCGCGAGCGCCTGCAGTCGGGCCGCCATGGCGCGCCCGTAGCGGTGGATCGCGGGCGGGGTGGTGCACAGTTCCTCGAATCGCACCGGATCCGCGACCGCGATGTCGCGGGGATCGATGCTCCCGAATCGCTCGAGGACCTTCCAGGGACCCGCGAACGCCCGCTCCATGGGGAACTGCTGATCGAGGAGCATGCCCGCGAGCAGCGCGAACGGGTGCTCGGAGAGCACCGCGTCCGACTCGGGTTCCCCCGTGATGTGCAACGTGACCGCCATGGCCGTCATGGTACTTCAGCCGTGCCTTCCAGTATCGGGAGCAACGCGGCGGCTAGGGTTGGTCTGACGGCCAACGGCGAGCGGAATCGAGGAGAAGCGAATGTCGAACATCGACTACGAGGTGCGCGACGAGGTCGCCTATGTGCGAATCAACCGTCCGGAGAAGCACAACGGCCTCACGCTGGACATGCTCGACGATCTGGCGCGGGCCGCGGACCGCGCGAAGAACGACCACTCGCTGCGCGCCGTGATCCTCTCGGGCGAGGGCAGTTCGTTCAGCTCCGGCCTCGACTTCGCCTCGGCGGGCAAGGAACAGCGCCGCCTGTTCATGAACTTCGTCCCGAAGCGGATCTCGGCCGCGAACAGCTTCCAGGCCGCCGGCTGGGCCTGGCGCAGTGTGCCCGCGCCCGTGATCGCCGTGGTCAACGGACACTGCTACGGCGGCGGTCTGCAGATCGCACTCGGCGCTGACTTCCGCTACGCCTCCACCGAGGCCGACTTCTCGATCCTCGAGGCGAAGTGGGGCCTGATCCCCGACATGTCGATCTCCGCGTCGATCGCCCAGCTCACGACCATCGACGTCGCGAAGCGCCTGACGATGACCGGCGAGATGTTCACCGCCAAGCAGGCCCTGGACTGGGGCCTGGTGACCGGTGTCTCCGCCGATCCGATGAAGGACGCCCTCGAGTTGGTGGAGAAGCTCAAGGAGCGCTCGCCCGATGCGGTGGCCGCCTCGAAGGCCCTGTTCGAGAACACCTGGTACAGCGGCTCGCGCCTGTCCTTCCCCGTCGAGCAGGCACTCCAGCTGGGCCTCCTGCGCGGCCGCAACCACACCATCGCCCGCACCGCGGCGATGAACAAGGAGAAGCCCGTCTTCGTCGAGCGGCAGTAGCGGGCCGGGCGGTCAGCCGCCCGGCCGGACGATGCCGTGGTCGGGGGCGAAGACCTGGCCCCGCCCCTCCGGACCGTCAGCCGCCCGGCCGGACGATGCCGTGATCGAACGCGAAAACAATCGCCTCGGCGCGGTTGCGGACGTCGAGTTTGGTGAAGATCGATCCGATGTGGCTCTTCACGGTCACGATGGAGATCACCAGCTCGGCGGCGATGTCGTCGTTCGACATCCCGCGCCCGACGAGGGCGAGCACGTCGATCTCCCGGGACGTCAGCCGGGTGATCGCCGGGCCCGACGGTGCCGCGGTCGCGACCGGTGCCGCGCGGTAGGTCTCGAGCACGCGGCCGGTCACCGCCGGGTCGAGGACGGCCTCGCCCGCAGCGACGAGCCGCACGGCCCGGATCAGCTCCTCGGCCGGTGAGTCCTTGAGCACGAAGCCGGATGCGCCGGCGCGCAGCGCCTCCGACAGCAGGTCGTCGTCGCGGAACGTGGTGAGGACGAGAACCGGTGGGGCGCCGTTGTTCCCGGTGACGCGTCGGGTGGCCTCCATGCCGCTCATCCGCTTCATCCGCAAGTCCATCAGCACCACGTCCGGCGCGGAGTCGGTGACTGCACGCGCCACCTCGTCGCCGTCGGAGCATTCGGCCACGACCTCGAATCCGTCGCGGCGGCGCAGGATCCGGTGGAGCCCGAGGCGCACCAGGTCCTGATCGTCCACCAGCAGCAGCCGGATCGGCGGGTCGGTCACGGTCATGACGGGGTCTCCTGACGGACGGTCGGACTCGGGCGGGCCGCCGGGAATCGCGCGTCCACCAGCCAGGTCCCGTCGACGGGACCGGTCGTGAGGGTGCCGCCCGCGCTCTCGACGCGCGCCCGCATGCCGTCGAGGCCCGTCCCACCCGGGGCGCGGCGGGCACCGTCGGGCACGGGGCACGCGACCCGGACGGCCAGGCCTCGCCGCTCCCGGGCCTCGACGGTGACCGCGACCTGCGCGCCCGGTGCGTGCTTGACGGCGTTGGCCAGGGACTCCTGGACCACCCGGAAGGCGGCGAGACCGGAGGTGCCGGCGAGCGCCGTCGACGAGGTCCGCTGGTCGAGGGTCACCGCGAGTCCGGCGCGCTCGAAGGACGCGACCAGCTCGGGGATGTCGGCCAGGCCGGGCTGCGCGGATCCGGGTCCGTCGGTGCGCAGCAGCTCGATGGTGTTGCGGATGTCCTTCATCGCGGTGCGGCCCTGGGTCTCCGCGTCGCGGAGGGCCTCGACGGCCTCGGCCCGGTCGTCGTCGGACTCGAGCGCGCGACGGGCGGCGGTCACGTTGAGCAGCACGACGGCGAGCGAGTGCGCCACCACGTCGTGGACCTCGGCGGCGATGGCCGCACGATCGAGCGCCGTGCGTGCCGCCTGCGCCCGGCGCTCGGCGCGCAGCAGGAGGAGCTGGTTCTGCAGCAGCTGGCCGACCGCGGCACCGAAGCAGACCGTCAGCACGATGAGCCAGGCCTGGTGGTTCGCGCCGAGCAGGCCGGCGCCGATGACGACGGCGAGGTACACGGCCAGGTGGGTCGCCGCCACTCGCGGCGTGCAGACCGCCGCGACCTGGGTGATGCCGAGGACCAGCATGAGCGGCACCACGTCGAAGGTCGTGGGCACGCACCAGAACAGCATCGCCACGCCCAGGGTGGCCGCGGTGTGCGCGGTGATCGACACGGATCGAGCACTCACGAGGCTGGCGCTGAGGTGCACCAGCGACAGGGCGATCGCGGCTGCGAGCCACACCCACTGCGCGACCTGCGGTCCGGCGAGCACTCGGGGCGCCACCGCTCCGATCGTCAGCAGCACCATCGCCGCCTCGGTGATGGTCATGTAGTACGGCGGGTACTCGTAGCCCAGCTGCGCGAGTACACGCCGGTACCGCGCCTCGAGCCACCGCAGAGCGCGCATGGCTTGCATCGTAGCCGCGCGACCAGCCCGGTTCATCCGCCCGGGGGCGGATCCCCGGCTCCACCCCCGGGCGGGGGCGCGAATCCGACTTGAGCACGCTGACCTGCGTCGACGCCGGCGATAGCGTCGAAGACGGACCCGGGACACCCACCGGGCACGGGAGAAGGAGCAGGACATGATCACCGTTGGAGTCATCGCCGCGTTCGTCCTCGCGATCGCGGTCCTCACCCACGACCGCGACGGTCTCGACTTCGGCGCGCGCGACGTTCACCGCGCGGTCGCCGAGCGCGACCACCGGACCGGGCCGCTGGGCACCGTCGTCCCCTGAGAACCGGCCGCCGCCCGCGGGAGAGCACGGGCGTGCACAATCGATGAAGGAGGACGATATGACCACGATCACACGCGCCGCCCGATCCGGATTCGGCAGCGGGCTGGGCGGCACCGTCGCGCGCACCCTGTCCATCCCCGAACCCGCCTGGCATCTCCGTGATCCCGCGCGGCCGGGGATCTCGGGCAGGAACTCGGACGATGCAGGTCCGGTGGACGACGGCGCCGGGCTGAGTGCGGCCCCGTCGTTGCCGATGGGCCGGGTGCGGGCGTCTCTGACCTACACCCTGCGCGAGGGGGACGTGATCTTCGGCGCGTCGGAGCGGTACGGGGACGTGTTCCGGTCCGAGTTCGCCGGCGGTCCGGGGCGGATCGTCATGCTGTCCAACCCCACCCACATCGCGTCGCTGATGTCGCGGCCCGACGGTGCGCCGTCGGCCACCCGGTTCTCGCCGTTGCGGCCGATCGTGGGGCCGGACTCGGTGCTCACCTCGGTCGGCCCGCGGCACAAGCAGCAGCGCGGGCTCCTGCTGCCGCAGTTCCACGGGCGCGCGGTGGCGGCGTACCAGCAGCGCATCGACGCCGCCACGGCCCACCGCATCGACCAGTGGCAGCCAGGGGAGCGGGTGGCGCTCGCCGACATCGGGCAGCAGATCACCCTCGACGTGATCATGTCGGCGGTGTTCGGCATCGACGACGAATCCGGCGCCACGCGGGCGGAGCGCGCGGTCCGCTCCTCGATGATCCGGCTGTTGCACCTCTCGACCCACCCGCTCGCGACCGTGGTGCAGCTGGTCAATGCGCGTAGCCCTGAGCCGCGGGGCGTGTTGAAGCTGGTGCTCCGTCCGCTCGACCGGGCGATCTACGCCGTGATCGCGGAGCGGCGCCGGGAGGGCGCCGACGGGCCGGACGGCGCGGGCCGCTCCGACATCCTCACGGTGCTCATGGCCGCGCGCGGCGACGACGGTGCGCCGCTGGCCGACAGTGAGATCCGCGACGAGCTGCTCACCCTGGTGCTCGCCGGGCACGAGACCACCTCGAACTCCGTGGCGTGGACCTTCGAGCGCCTCACCCGCAACCCCGAGGTGTACCGGCGAGCGGTCCTCGCCGCCCGCGAGGACGACGAGGAGGCCTACCTCGAGGCGTTGATCAACGAGTCGATGCGCAGCCGCCCGGTGGTGCCGATCGTGGCACGGGAGCTGCTGTCGGACTGGCGGTTCGGCGACTACGTCGTGGACCGCGGTGTGGTGGCACTGATCTCGATCCTGCTGCTGCACCACCGCGAGGAGCTGTACCCGCGGCCCTACGCCTTCGATCCCGAGCGCTTCCTGGGCGTCAAGCCCTCGCCGCAGAAGCTCATGCCCTTCGGCGGCGGCTCCCGCCGCTGCCTCGGGGCGGGCCTGGCGATGGCGGAGCTGCGGGTGGTGGTCACGCAGATCCTCCAGCGCGTCGATCTCGCGATGACGGACGCCCCGGCCGAGCAGCCGAGGCACCGCAACGTCACCATGATCCCGGGGCGCGGCGGCCTGGTGACCGCACTGTCCCGGGACTGAGCACAGCGCCGCTCAGGCGCGCGTGCCGCGCTCGTCGCCGAGCCGGATCGGTGCGATGTCCGCGAAGACGTCGCCCGGTCCGGGATTGGTCGGTCGCGTGCCGCCGCCGAGGTGGTGCACGACGCCCCAGACGGCGTTGAGCGCCGTCTGGAGCGCGCCCTCGGCCCACCCCGCGGTCCACGAGATGTCGTCGCCCGCCAGGAAGAAGCCGCGGTGCCGCGGATCGAGCCGCTCCTGCATGAAGTGCGTGTAGAGGCGCTCCTGGTACCGGTAGTGCCCCGGCAGGTTCGCCTTGAACGCGCCCATGAAGTAGCGCTCCGTCTCCCAGGACACGGTCTTCGGCGTGGCGATGATGTGGCTGCGGATGTCCACGCCCGGGTAGATCTCGCCGAGAGATTTGAGCATGAGGTCCATCCGCGCGTTCACGTCCAGCGGGAGCACCTTGAGCGAGTCGTCGGACCAGGTGTAGCTCAGGCAGATCACGCCGGGCCGGTCCGGACCGTGGTCGAGCAGGTAGGTGCCGCGGCTCATCCGGTCGGTCAGGGTCATCGACATCGTGTCCCGGCCGGTGGCCGGGTCGACGTCGAGCCAGAACGGGCGGTCGACCAGCGCGAACACCTTGGAGCTGCCCATGTAGTGGGTGCGCTCCACCGCGGTCCAGTGGTCGATGGGCAACAGGTCGTCGTCGCAGTCGATGGTGTTGAGCAGCATCCACGCCTGGCCGGTGAAGATCGCCGCGGGGAAGGTGCGGGTCTCGCCGCCCGCGTCGACCAGGGTGTAGCGCGGCGCACCGCCGGGGCCTGCGGTCCGGCGGATCTCGGTCACCGCGGGGCGGTGCGCGCCCCCGTTGAGATCCTTGACCGACCGGGCACCGTCGAAGGTGTTCTCCCAGAGGTGCTTCGGGAGCCGGTCCGAGCCCCCGACGATGCCGCGGTGGTGGTCGTCCGCGGCGGTGCAGGTGACCCGGAGGATCTCCAGCATCGAGTTGGGATAGTCGGTGTCCCAGCCGCCGGTGCCGAATCCGACCTGCCCGAACAGTTCCCGGTGCGCGAAGGAGCGGAAGTGCTCGGAGGCGGTGAGGAAGCCGTAGAAGGTCTGGTCGTCGAGTTCCTCGACGAGGCGCGACCACACGGCCCGGATCCGCGGCACGTCCCGGGCGCGGATCGCGTCCTGCAGTTCGGCGGCGTCGGCGTAGTCGGCGAGCGTCGCGTCCCAGGCCTTCGCCACCTCGGCGAACTCGGGCGGCAGGTCGGCGGCGGTGCGCGCGTAGTGGCTCTCACCCTTGAGGTCGATGACGGTGCTGGGCGTCGCGTCCGCGAGCGGGTTCGGGAAGGCCTGCGTCCGCAGCCCCGCGAGGTCCAGGTAGTGCTGCAGCGTGGTGGACGAGGGCGGGAAGCGCATCGCGCCCATCTCGGCGACGAGATCGTCGTCGTAGCCGGAGAACCGCTCGCTGCGCATCCGCCCGCCGATCCGGTCCGCCTCGTACACCACGGGTTTCAGGCCGATCCGGGCCAGCTCGTAGGCGGCGGTGAGCCCGGCGAGGCCGGCACCGATCACGGCGACCTCGGTCCCGAGCGCCTCGTCCGGGACACTGCCCAGGCCGTCCGGGTGGGTCACCCAGTCGTCGTAGGCGAAGGGGAAGTCGGGCCCGAACATCGTCAGGGGTGCCTCGGATGCGGACGGGCCGTGGGCGGGCATGGCGGGCTGGGTCATGTGCGCTCCTTCTCGGGGGCTAGTACAGGTCGGCGCGCCGGTCGCGCAGGTAGGTGTTCGCAATGCGGGCCTCGCGCAGCCCCTCGGCGTCGGCGGTGAAGGTCAGGAGTTCCTCGTCGCGTCCGGCGCGGGCCACGACCTCGCCGTCGGGTCCGGCAGCGGTGCTCAGCCCGCAGTACTCGAGCGTTCTCTCGCGGCCGCAGTGGTTGGTGTACGCGATGTACAACTGGCTCTCGAAGGCCCGCACCGGCACGAGACGTTCCGCGATCCGGCCGAACGGTTCCATCAGGCCCGTCGGGATCAGGAGCAGGTCGGTGCCGGCCTCCGCGTGGGCGCGGACGGCCTCGGGGAACTCCACGTCGTAGCAGATGAGGAGCCCGCAGCGCAGGCCGCCGAGGTCGAACTGCACGGGCAGCTCGTCGCCGGGTGCGAAGACCGCGCGGTCGAGGTCCCCGAAGAGGTGCGTCTTGCGGTAGTGCGCGAGCTCCGCACCGTCGGGAGCGATCACGGTGGTGGCGTTGAAGACCCGATCGCCCTCGCGCTCGGGATACCCCGCCACGATGGCGATGCCGTGGCGGCGGGCGACCGCGCCGACCGCCGCGTGGTACTCGCCGCCGCGCGGACGAGCGAGTTCGGTTGCGGCCGGGCCGATGTCGTAGCCGGTCACCGACAGCTCGGGCGTCACCAGCATCTGCGCGCCGCCGGCGGCGGCGCGGGCTGCCGCATCGTCGATCGCGGCCAGGTTGCGCCCGACGTCCGGCTCGGGCCCGAGGCCCTCCGGCCCCTGGTACATCCCGACGACGACCGTCATGACGCCTCCTTCGCGAGCGCGACCCCGCCCCGCAGGCGCGAGTGGCGGTAGCCGTAGCCGAAGTAGACCGCGAGGCCGACCGCCGACCAGATGCCGAAGGCGATCCACGTCGGGGTCTCCAGCTGCAGCATGAGGTAGACGCAGAAGCCGATGCCGAGGACCGGGACGACCGGGAAGAGCGGCGTCCGGAACGCCCGGGGGAGATCGGGGCGGGTGCGGCGCAGGACGATCACGCCCACGTTGACCAGCGCGAAGGCGAAGAGCGAGCCGATCGATGTGGCGTTGGCGAGCTCGCCCAGGGGGACGAACCCGGCGAGCGTGGCGACGAGCGCACCGACGATGAGGATGTTGCGCACGGGCACGAAGGTGCGCGGGTTGACCTTCGCGAAGACCTTCGGCACCAGGCCGTCGCTGCCCATCGTGTAGAGGATGCGGGTCTGGCCGTACATCACCGCGAGCACCACGCTGGCGATGGCGATCACGGCGCCGATCGACAGGATCACGGATGGCCAGGTCTGACCGGTGACCCCGGTGAGGATCTTCGCCAGTGAAGCCTCGGACCCGCCGAACTCCTGCCAGGGCATCGCGCCGATCGCCGCGAGGGCCACGAGGCAGTAGAGCACCGTGATGATGCCGAGCGACAGGATGATCGCGCGCGGCAGGTCACGGGTGGGGTTCTTGGCCTCGTTACCGGCGGTCGACGCGGCGTCGAAGCCGATGTAGGAGAAGAACACCATCGCCGCCGCGGCGGTCATGCCGTTGACGCCGAAGGGCATGAACGGGCTGAGGTTGCCCGCCTTGAAGGCGGTGAAGGCGATGGCGCAGAAGAACACCAGCACGCAGAGCTTGAGGACCACCATGGCCGTGTTGAGCCGGGCGCTCTCCGTGGCGCCGCCCACCAGCACGAGGCACGCGAGCGCCACGATCACCATGCTGGGGATGTTGACGATGCCGCCGTCGCCGGGCGGGGCGGCGATCGCGGCGGGCAGCTCGACGTCGAAGAGGGTGCGCAGCAGCTCGTTGATGTACTGGCCCCAGCCGACGGCGACCGCCGCGACGGAGACGCCGTACTCGAGCAGCAGGCACCAGCCGCAGACCCACGCGAAGAGCTCGCCGATCGTGGCGTACGCGTAGGAGTAGGAGCTGCCGGACACGGGGATGGTTCCGGCCATCTCGGCGTAGGACAGCGCCGAGAACAGCGCCGTCACGGCGGCCAGGACGAACGCGACGATGACCGCCGGCCCGGCCTTCGGCGTCGCCTCGCCGAGGATGACGAAGATGCCGGTGCCGAGCGAGGCGCCGATGGACAGCGCGGTCAGGTGGCCCAGGCCCATCGACCGCTTGAGCTGCGGTCCCTCGTGTTCGGCGGCGCTGTCGGCCAGGATCCGGTCGACCGGCTTGCGGGCGATGAGGCCCGCCGTGAACGGGTTCACCGGGCGTTCACCGCGAGGACCGACAGCAGCTCGTACGCGACGTGCGCGGCGGCGACGCCGGTCAGCTCGGCGTGGTCGTACGGCGGGGCCACCTCGACGACGTCCGCGCCCACCACATCGGTGCCGACGAGCGCGCGGATCGTGTTCAGCAGCTCGCGGCTCGTCATGCCGCCCGCCTCGGGCGTGCCGGTGCCGGGCGCGTGCGCGGGGTCGAGGACGTCGATGTCGACGGAGACGTAGACGGGGCCGCCGGCACCGTCGGGCCCGGCGAGGCGACGGCGCATGCGGTCGATGACCGTCTGCAGTCCCTCGTTCTCGTAGTCGTCCGAGCGGACCACCTGGAAGCCGAGCACGCCGTCGGCGGTGAGGTCCTGCTCGCCGTAGAGCGGGCCGCGGATGCCGATGTGCATCGAGCGCTCGAGGTCGATCAGGCCCTCCTCGCTCGTCCGGCGGAACGGGGTGCCGTGCGTGTACGGCGCGCCGAAGTAGGTGTCCCAGGTGTCGAGGTGGGCGTCGAAGTGCAGCACCGCGACAGGGCCGCGGTCGGCCGAGACGGCCCGCAGGATCGGCAGGGCCAGCGTGTGGTCGCCACCCAGGGTGAGGACCTTGGAGCCCGCGGAGCGCAGGCGCGCGATCTCGGCCTCGACGGTGCCGAGCGCCTCCTGGATGTCGAACGGGTTCACCGCGAGGTCGCCGGCGTCGGCCACCTGATGCACGGCGAACGGGGAGACGTCGAGTGCGGGGTTGTAGGGCCGCAGCAGCTTCGACGACGCCCGGATGTGGCCAGGGCCGAAGCGTGCGCCGGGGCGGTAGCTGACGCCGGAGTCGAAGGGGATGCCGAGCACGGCGACGGCGGCGGAGTCCACCTCGTCGAGTCGGGGCAGGCGGGCGAAGGTCGCGGGGCCGCAGTAGCGCGGAATGAGACTCGCGTCCACCGGTCCGCGGGGCTGCGACGGGCGCTGGGTTTCGTCGGACACGGATGGATCCTCTCGCAGGGGCTGCAATTGTGGGCCGGATCACATAGTGTGGGACATCGACCGACTTGTCAACTCGAGTTTCCTGGGAGGAAACAGGCGTTGGATGCGATTGCTCCGGGGGCGGATGCCCTTCCGCCCGTGTCGGATCAGGTGGGCGGGGCGCTCAAGGCGGCCCGTCGTTCCCGCCGGCTGACGCTCGCCGACATCGCGGAGCGGGTCGGCGTCACCAAGGGATACCTGTCGAAGGTGGAGCGGGGGCTCGCGGCACCGTCGATGGCCGTCCTCGTCCGGCTGTGCGAGGTCCTGGAGGTCCCCGTCGGATCGCTGTTCGACGGTGGCGGGGCGGGCTCGGTCGTCCGGGCCGACGCCTATCCGCAGGTGAGTTTCGGCGGCACCGGCCTGTCCGAGTATCTGCTCACGCCGTCCGCCGAACAGCGGGTTCAGGTGCTGCTCAGCGACATCGAGCCCGGCGGCGGCAGCGGCGACGAGTCCTACGCGCTACCCGCCGAGGTGTCCTTCGTACTGGTGCAGCGCGGGCTGCTGCACCTCACCTTGCCCCCGGAGCCGGGCGTCGAGCTGGCCGTCGGGGACGCGATGACCTTCGACCCCGGACGCCCGCACGCCTTCGCCGCGGGACCCGAGGGGGCGCGCGTGCTGTGGGTGATGGCGCCCGCGTTGCCCGGCCGGTCGGACGGCGGGGCGCGGGCGGGGGCGGCTACGCCCCGGTGAAGCGGGGCGGGCGCTTGTCCAGCATGGCGGCGACCGCCTCGTGATGGTCCGCGGTCGCATGCGCGATGGTCTGCATCGCCGCGGACAGCTCGAGCAGCGCGTCGAGGCTCTGGTGCTGCCCCTCGCGGAGAAGGCGCTTCGTCATCCGCAGGGCCTGCGGCGGGTTCGCCGCGACGCGGTCCGCGAGGGTGCGCGCAGCGGCGAGCAGGTCGTCGGGCTCGACGACGCTCGACACCATGCCCCATGCCAGCGCCGTCTCGGCGTCGACCGCGTCGCCCGTGAGTGCCATCTCTGTGGCGCGCGCCATGCCGACGATGCGGGGGAGCAGCCACGCCCCGCCGTCGCCGGGGATCAGCCCCACTTTGACGAAGCTCTCCGCGAAGAGCGCCCGTGTGGAGGCCACTCGCAGGTCGCACATCATCGCGAGGTCGCAGCCCGCGCCGATCGCGGGACCGTTCACCGCGGCCACCGTCGGGACCTCGCAGTGGTACAGCGCCCGCGGAATCCGCTGGATGCCGTGCCGGTAGCCCTGCCGCTGCTGGGCCGCGGTGCCGCCGAACATGCCCTCCTTGTCGCGCATGTGCTTCACGTTGCCGCCGGAGCTGAACGCCGACCCCGCGCCGGTGAGGATCGCGACACGGACCTCGTCGTCGTGGTTGACCGCGTCGACGGCGCGCTCGATCGCCTCGATCATCGCGTCGTCGGACACCGGGTTGCGCGCCGCGGGGTCGTTCAGGGTCCAGGTGACGACGGGGCCGTCGCGCTCGATCAGGAGGGGTTCGGTCATGATCCGACCCTAGGCGGACCATCGTGCGCGCGAGGGAGGCATCCCGAACTCGGCCGTGAACGCGGCGGTGAACGCCGCGGGGGTCGAATACCCCAGGCGTCCCGCGGTCGCCGTGACGCTGAAGGTGCGCAGGAGCGCTACGGCGGCGAGCAGCCGGGCACGCCTGCGCCACGCCGCGGGGCTGGTCCCCGTCGCCGCGCGGAACCGCGTGGTGAAGGCGCGCTCGCTCCGCCCGCACCGCCGTGCCCACGTGGCGTTGTCGACGGCGACCTCGGGCTCGACGAGGTACTCGCGGCACAGCGCGCGCAGTTCCGGATCGGCGGGAAGGGGAACGTGGAGCGGAAGCGGTGCCAGGGCGGCGATCTCGTGCAGCAGCAACGCGGCGACGGCTCCGGCGCGTCCCGCCTCGTCGTAGTCGGCGGGGAAGTCGACGGCGGTCAGCAGGAGCTCCCGGAGCAGTCCCGTCACCTCGACGACCGTGCAACGCGCCGGCCACCACGGAGCGGCGGCCGGTTCGATGTAGAGGCTGCGCGTGCTCACGCCCGCGTAGCGGACGGCGTGCGGCTCGCCGGGCGGGATGAGGACGGCGCGGTCGGTCGGCACCGTCCACGCCCCGTCCGCCGTGTCGACCTCCATGACGCCCGTCGCGGCGTACAGGAACTGCGCTCGACGGTGGCTGTGCCGCGCCTGTTCGTAGCCGTCGGGGTAGTCGGTGCCGACGGGGAGCACGTCCCGCGGGAGGTCCTCGAGATCGATGACCGGAACGTTCCGCATGCCCGTGATGCTACTGGGATTCGAAGATATCCAGCTCACGATCGATTGTCGGCAGCGTCGGAGTCCGGTGGAATCGATGAGTGAGTGCAGTGATCCTGGTCCTGGTGGGCGCGGTGTCGGGCGTGACGACCGCGATGTTCGGTTTCGGGGGAGGGTTCGTCGCAGTACCGGTGCTGACGTGGGCGGACGCGTACCTGGGAGGCGACGCCCCACGCGCTGCCGTCGCGACCTCGTCGGTACTGATGGTGGTCGCAGCCGCGGTGGCGACGGCCTCCACCCGGCGTGCGGTGCTGTCCGAGCTGCGGGGGAGCGGGCGCCTGCTCGGCCTCCTCGCCGTCGGCGGAGCGGCCGGGGCGGTCGT
The DNA here is from genome assembly GCF_001575195.1 of Tsukamurella pseudospumae. Lineage (NCBI taxonomy): Bacteria > Bacillati > Actinomycetota > Actinomycetes > Mycobacteriales > Tsukamurellaceae > Tsukamurella > Tsukamurella pseudospumae. Next base: position 3,484 of record NZ_LSRF01000006.1, on the reverse strand, counting down.
GGCGCGGCACGTCCCCGGCGGCGCGATCGCAGTGGGCTTCGTCGCCTACCTCGTCGTCACGATCGTGTCCGTCACCGTCCGGCCGGGTTTCGTGCGGCCGGACGGTGACGATGCTCCTCCCATCCCGTCGGCCGCCGGCCTCCCGATCGGCGCCGTCGCGGCCGTGCTGGGCGTGGGCGGCAGCGTCCTGACCGTGCCGATGATGCGGCGCAACGGGCATCGCATGGACGTGGCGGCGGCGCTGGCGAATCCGCTGACCCTCGCGGTGGCGCTGCCTGCGACCACCGTGTTCCTGCTGTGGTCCGGCGGCCGGCCCGCCGGTGCGGGATTCGGTTTCCTGGGCGCCGTCGATCTCCGAGCGGCGGGCGCCCTCATGCTGGGATCGCTCCCCGTGATCGTCCTGGTGCGGCGTCGCACACCGCGCCTGTCCGATGTTGCGCACGCGCGGTGGTACGTCGGGTTGCTGGTGGTGGTGACGATCGCGATGGCGGCCACGTTGGTGCGGTGAGCCCGGTGAGCCCGGTGAGCCCGGTGATCCGGGTGGATGGGCTCAGGTGGGCCAGTCGACGCCGAATCGACGTGCCAGGACCCGCTCCCCGGCGGGGGTCACCCGCACGGCGCGGTACAGCGGTAGGCGTTCGGCCCAGCCCGCGGTGAAGAACCGGTCGCTGAGCGCCCGGCCTGCGCCGCCCGCGAGGTGGTGCCGGGTCTCGGTCCAGTCGATGCAGTACCGGACCAGCGGGCGGGCGGCACCGTCGGGCAGCACGACGCCGAGGTCGTCGAGGAAGGCGAGCCCGTCGTCGGTGAGGCGGTAGTCCAACTCCCGGCCCGCCGAGGCGGGGCGGTCGGCACCGTCGTCGCGGAACAGGCCGTCGCCGCCCGTCAGATGTCCGTGGTCGAGCAGCGAGCCCATGATCGCGACGCCGAGGCGGCCTGCGAAGTGGTCGTAGCAGGTGCGGGCCGTGCGAAGGCGCTCCGCGCGGGTGGTCGCCTTGAGCGAGCTGACCGGCTGCGGCGGGGCGAACGCGGCCAACCGCTCGACGAGGTCGGCGACCTCCGGCCCCGCGATCCGGTACCAGCGGTGGCGCCCCGCGGACCGGACCGCGAGCAGGCCCCCGTCGACGAGGCGTCGGAGGTGGCCGCTCGCGGTGGGGCGCGACACTCCGGCCTCGTCGGCGAGGACGCCGGCGGCGAGCTCCCTACCGCCCAAGAGGGACAAGAGGATCCGGCTGCGGGTGCGGTCGGCGAACAACTCGCCGATCCCCGCCAGATCCGCATCACCCGGCATCGCTGCGCACCTCCTGCTCTCCGGGGGCGGTGGCGCCGATGCTGGTGACCACCCCCACCACGAGTATGACCGCGACGGCGCCGAAGGTCACCGCGAGCGCGGTGGAGGTGCGGCCGGTGGCGTTGTAGAGCGCCCCGAATCCGGCGACGCCGAGCGCCCCGCCCGCCTGGCGCGCACAGTTGAGCACCGCCCCGGCGAGCCCGGCGTGTTCGGGCGGCGCGGCGTCCAGCGCGACGGAGGTCATCGCGGGCATGGCGAGCGACGCGAGCCCGATCAGGCTCATCCCCGTGACGATCGCGCTCGGGTGGGACGCGCCGACGGCGACCACCAGCGCGCCCGTCGCCGCGCAGGCGAAGCCCGCGACCATCGGCGGCCGGGGACCGGTACGCGCGGTGACGAATCCACTCGCGGTGGATCCGAGTGCCACGACCACCGTCATCGGCAGGATCGCCGCCCCGGTCTCGAGCACCGTCAGGCCGTGCACCTGCTGCAGGGCCAACCCGACGACGAGCAGCGCCCCGTACAGCGCGAAGTTGAAGACCAGCCCCGTGATCGCCGCGCCTCGGAACGGTCCGCGCGCGAGCAGCCCGCGGGGAACCATGGGATGCCGCGCGACGCGCTGGGAGGCGACGAAGGCGCTGGTCGCGAGCACGGCGGCGGCCGCCAGGGCGCCCGCGAGCGCAGCGCGCCCCTGACCGAGCTCGATGAGGGCGGCCGTGCCGAGAGCCAGCGCCGCCGCGCCGACGGTCGCGCCCCGCACGTCCAGGGGGCGGGCGTGCCGGGGCGAGTCGGGCACCGTCGCCCACACGGCCAGCCCCGCGAGGATCGCGATCGGCGCGCCCACCCAGAACACCGCGCGCCACCCCGCGCTCGCGGCCAGGAGGCCGCCGATCGGCGGACCCGCCGCGAATCCGGCGCTGGCGATCCCGCCCCAGATCCCCAGCGCCCGTGCCCGTTCCGCCGCACCGGGGTAGAGCTCGCCGATCATCGCCAGCGAGCTGGGCAGGATCATCGCCGCCGCCACGCCCTGCACGACGCGGAAGCCGATCAGTGCCGCCCAGCCGGGGGCCAGTGCGCAGCCCGCCGTGGCGAGCGCGAACAGTGCGAATCCGAGGACGCAGACCTGCTTGCGTCCGAATCGGTCGGCCGCGGGGCCGGCGAGGAGCATCAGCGCCGCGAACGGGATGGTGTAGCCGTCGACCGCCCACTGCGCGAGGCCCAGGCCGCCGCCCAGATCGCGGGTCATCGAGCCCAGGACGACGTTGACGACGGTGGCGTCGAACTGGATCAGGCCGAACGCCAGGGACAGGGCCAGGAGTGCGACGGTGCGCCGCCGATCGGGATGCATGACACCAGCCTGGTGCCGGAACGGTTCGGTGCCCGCCGAACAGTTCGCCGCAGGTGATTTCCACCCGTGCGAGGCCATGCCGTAGCATGTTGCGAGCGTCGTGAGACGTACGCGGGCGTAGCTCAATGGTAGAGCCCTAGTCTTCCAAACTAGCTACGCGGGTTCGATTCCCGTCGCCCGCTCAGATGGAAAGGCCCTGGTCGGAGTAGGTTTCCGGCCGGGGTCTTTGTCGTGTTCGGGGGCGCTGCAAGGGGCTGGGGCCGCGCTGGGGCCGCGCGTCGATTCGGGGCGAACCTGTCTACGCTCAGCCGGAAGCGGCCAGTCAGAAGTGCCAGCCACCGTGATGTGGCTCCCGCTACGATTGCGGCAACGACTAGCCTCGGCCTTTCGCGGGTGAGGTCGTGTCGGACATGAAGAAAGGTGCTCTGAGCTGGAAGAATAGGGGTTACCACACCAACCTATTTCCAGTCTCGAAGGAGCACCTTTCTGGTGAGTCAGTCTACGTCCTGCTACCCGAAGGTGTCGGTCGACGCGGCCGGAACGAACCTCGTCTCGCATGCCGGGACAGTGCTGTTGCTTCGTACCGCCGAGACGGTCGGTCTGACCGCGGCTCTGACCAGTGCGTTGATGCCGTGGCGCAAGCCGAACGCGATCCACGATCCGGGGAAGACGGTGCTTGATCTGGCGGTGTCGATCGCGGCGGGCGGGGACTGCCTGGCCGACCTCGATCAGCTCCGCACCCAACCACAGGTGATGGGCCAGGTCGCCTCCGATCCGACGGTGTCGCGGCTGATCACCGCCTTAGCAGGCGATGTCGACGCGGCGTTGGCGGCGATCGCTGCGGCGTC
>NZ_LSRF01000005.1:0-37066 GCF_001575195.1 Tsukamurella pseudospumae | reverse complement strand
TGATCCGGGGAAGACGGTGCTTGATCTGGCGGTGTCGATCGCGGCGGGTGGGGACTGCCTGGCTGATGTGGATCAGCTCCGCAACCAACCGCAGGTGATGGGGCAGGTGGCCTCGGATCCGACGGTCTCTCGGCTGATCACCGCGCTCGCCGACGACGTCGACGTGGCGTTGGCGGCGATCGCAGGAGCGTCCGCGCAGGCCCGGGCCCGGGCGTGGGAACTCGCCGGCGAGGACAGCCCCGATCATGCGATCTGCGCGGAGAATCCACTGGCGGTCGACCTCGACGCCTCCCTCGTGGCAGCGCATTCGGAGAAGGAGCAAGCGGCGCCGAACTTCAAGCGTGGTTTCGGGTTTCACCCTCTGCTGGCGTTCGTTGATCACGGCCAGGACGGGACCGGGGAACCGGTGGCGGTTCTGCTGCGGCCGGGGAACGCCGGCTCGAACACCGCCGCCGACCACATCACCGTCGTCCAACAGGCGCTCGCCCAGCTGCCCGATGCGGTGACCGGCGCCGGTCGGTACCGGGTCGGCCGCAAAGTCCTGATCCGTGCCGATGGTGGTGGCGGCACCCACGAGTTCCTCGACTATCTGGCACGCCGGCACCTGGCCTACTCCATCGGCTTCAGTCTCACGGACAAGCTCGCAGCCGCCGTCGACCTCGTTCCGGACGACGGGTGGATCCCCGCGATCGACAACGACAGCGGTGAACTCCTCGACGGGGCCTGGATCGCCGAGCTCACACACATGGTCGACCTGACCACGTGGCCTGCGGGGATGCGGCTGATCGTCCGCGCCGAACGCCCCCACCCCGGAGCGCAACTGACGTTCACCGACCGCGACGGCCTGCGGCTGACCGCGTTCGTCACCAACAGCCGCGGCCCGGTCGAACGCCTCGAGCTGCGGCACCGGCGTCGCGCCCGCTGCGAGGACCGCATCCGCAATCTCAAGGACACCGGCCTGCGGAACCTCCCGCTGCACCAGTTCGCGAAGAACCAGATCTGGACCGCGATCGCCGCACTGGCTGCCGACCTCATCGCCTGGACCCAAATGCTCGCCCTGACCAGCCATGATGCCCGCCGGTGGGAACCCAAACGTCTACGTCACCGACTCTTCTGCATCGCCGGATCCCTCGCCCGGCACGCCCGCCGAACCCGCCTACACCTCGCCGCGACAGCCCCCGACACCCGCCTGCTGATCGCCGGCCTACAGCGCCTGAACCGGATGCGAGCACCCACATGACCGACACAACGTCCCTGACCATCCGATCACGAAACACCCAACGGGGCAGTGGAACCCGACGCCACCCGACGCAACACCGGGGCGATCACCTCCGCCCACAGGCCGGAAACCGGCCCGAAACCACCAATCCGAAACCGATCAGGAGGAGGTCGACCACCTCATGAAAGATCGAGGCTAGTGTCTGCGCTCCGCGCTCATACCGCTCGGACGCACCGCGACGCTGAGCGATCATGCGCTTGCTCGTACATGGCTGTGTCGCTCGAGGAAGCTCATCGTGCGCGTCCATGCGTCCTCGCACGCGTCGCGCCACTGCTCGTACTTGCTGTCGAAGAACGAGTGCGGCGCACCGTCGTAGGTGTGTTCTTCGAAGTCGACGCCCGCCGCATCGAGTGCGGCGGTGAGGTCTGCGAACTGTTCCGTGGTGGTCGCGACATCTTCGCCTGCGAGAAGCAGGAGCATCGGTAGCCGGATCTCGTCGACGACTGCTCTCGCCGGCCCGGGAAGGCCGTAGAATCCGACGACGCCCGACAGTGCGAGATCGCTCGCCGCGAGACGCCACGCCTGTCCGCCCCCGAAGCAGAAGCCCACGACAAACGTGGGTCCGGGCTCCTCGCTGTCAAGGTGATCGATGGCGGCGGCGACGTCGTCCGCGACGTCGTCCTGGTTCACCTGCTCGAAATGCGGCTTCCACACGAAGTCACTACCGCGGGTGCCAGGGCCAGCCGTGCGACCGTAGTAGTCGATCACGATGGCCGCGTGCCCTACCTGGGCGAACCGCTCGGCCAGGGCGGCGTAGTAGGGATGGGTCCCACGAATGTCTGGCAGAATGACGATGTTCGCACCAGTTCGTTCGACGGGAATCGCTTCCAGCGCCGAGAAGTACACGCCTCCCGCGGTCGTCAAGACGATCTCGCCCCTGCGAGCGACGTCGCTGGGATTCTCCAACTTTGGTGGGCGACTGTCAGTTTCATGGCACATGCGAGGGCTACCTTTCGTCTTGGGTGTATCGAGGTGTACGAGTGCGGCGACCCGCTCATTGCCCAGGTTCTTCGCACATCACTGAGCGTCGCTGTTCGGTATGCGCGCCACCAGGCCCTCATAGCCTGGGTACCGCAGTGCCTGGCTAAGCCGATCACATCGACCTACTGTCGAGCAGTGAGCAGAACAGAACTGGGCGAGTTTCTTGCGGCCCGCCGCGCCGAGCTCAGCCCGGCTGACGTAGGGCTGCCAGTAGAGCCGCGCCGGCGAGTCAAGGGACTCAGGCGCGAGGAAGTGGCTACCCGAGCCGGCCTGAGCATCGAGTACTACATGCGTCTCGAACAAGGTAAGGCCCGGAACCCGTCGCCCGAGGTTCTGCACGCTATCGCTCGCGCGCTGAAGCTGACTGACCCGCAGACCCGATACATTCTTGGGCTGACATCCAATACTCGATTCCCGCCCCCTGGGCGCTCGGTCCGCCCTGAGTTGCAAGCCCTGCTCGATTCGATGCCCGACATCGTCGGCGTCATCTACAACCACCGAATGGACATCCTCGCCTGGAACAGCCTATTCAGCGCTCTGTGCTTCGACGTCGCCACTGTTCCCGAACGCGACCGCAACATCGCAAGGTTCGATTTCCTGTTCCCCGAGAGTCGCCAGCGGCTTCTCCATTGGGAGGATGTCTGTCGCGCAACAGCTGGACAACTTCGACTCGCAGCGGCCCAGCATCCCAACGACCAAGAGCTCGCTCACCTCATCGGCGAGCTGATGCTCGCGAGCACGAACTTCCAGACACACTGGAACTCGGGCGATGTCGATCTGCGCACCCATGGTTCGAAGTCCTTCAGGCATCCGACAGTCGGCGAGGTCACCCTGTCCTTCGACACCTTCGAGCTTCCTTGCGGCCAGGTCGACGATGTGCGCCAGATCGGGCAGCGCCTTCTGACTCTCTACCCGACAACCGAGGAAGCGCGTAATGCGCTCAGGCTCATCACAATCTGGGAGCAACCGCAAACTGAGCAGACACCGCGCGGCGCTATCGACGAGACAAACAGCTCACAGTGACAATCACTCGTACTAGGCAGCCTAGCGAGCTGGTTCGGGGCGTCACCCACGAAGTCCGGGCGCGTGTGCGCTGACATCGATTGTCGCTGGGCGACAACCCCCGCCACACAGTTCGTCCGCCGGGGCCGATGTGCTGCCGGTCACAGCGTCCTACCGTTCCAGGTGACAGCTCCCGACCACAGCGAGGAACGACACCGTGCGCGCAGTCAAGCTCACCGGCCCCGGCACTCTCGGACTGGAGGAAGTCGCCACGCCCGAACCCGGACCGGGGCAGGTCCGCGTCCGGGTGGCCGGGGCGGGCCTGTGCCACTCGGACCTCCACGTCCTGCACCTGGGCGATGCCTGGCCGGTGTTCGGCGGCACCGTCGGGCATGAGGGCGGAGGGTGGATCGATGCGCTGGGCGACGATGTCACCGGCCTTACGGAGGGCGATGCCGTTGTCGTCAGCGTGATCTGGAGTTGCGGCTCCTGCCGCGCCTGCATCGAGGGGCGCGACAACGCGTGCACGGTCGCCGGGACGCGGACCGGCCTGCCGCTCACCCCCGGTCTCGGGCCCGACGGTTCCATGGCCGAGTACATCATCGTGCCCGCGCGGCATGCGGTGCCGATCGGCGCACTGGACCCCGCGACCGCCGCTCCGTTGACCGATGCGGGGGTCACCCCGATGCACGCCATCAACACCGTGCTCGATCGGCTGACGCCGGCGGCGACCGTCGTGGTCATCGGCCTCGGGGGACTCGGCCACGTCGCCCTGCAGATCCTGGCCGCGGTCAGCGCGGCGCGCGTCATCGCGCTCGACACCGATCCCGCCAAACGGGCCTCCGCCGCCGAGCACGGCGCCGACCTGGTCCTCGACAGCAACGAGCATGCGGTCGAGCGGATCCTCACCGAGACCGACGGTGTGGACGCCGACGTGGTGCTCGATCTCGTGGGTGTACAGCCCACCGTCGACCTCGCCCGACGGGTCGTCGCCGCCGAGGGCGCGATCCGGCTGATCGGACTGGGCGGCGGCTCGCTGCCCGTGAACGCCGGCGTGGAAGGCGAATCCCTGCCCTGGGGCGTCAACGTGCAGCGCTCGTACGGCGGCACCCGACAGGACCTCGTCGATGTCATCGCCCTGGCACAGCGCGGGCGGATCTCCATCGAGACGGTGACCTACTCCCTGGAGCAGTTCCAGCAGGCCTTCGACGATCTCGAGGCCGGGCGAGTGGCGGGGCGGGCGATCCTGGTCCCGTGAGCGACGGGGCTTGTGCCCGGTACCGACCCGTGTTTGAGTGTGCGCACACCGCACTCGGCTGAGGGAGAGCTCCGATGAAGGCCCGCTGGATCCTGATCCCCGTGCTCGGCGTGAGCGCCACCGTCGCCGCGCGGATGCGCCGACTCCGCGGTGTGGCTCCCGAACTCAGCAATCCCGCCGCGGCGCTGCTGCCGTCGATGGGGCCGATCCCGCTGCGGGTCGCGCGTTTGCTGCCGGCGCCCCCTGTCGCGCTCGGCGCGGAAGGCGGCGTCGACGTCCGCCGCGAGGACGTCCCCGGCGGGCAGGACGTCTACGTGTACACGCCGGCGGTGCCGAACGGCGCTGCCCTGCTGTGGATCCACGGGGGCGGCACCATCATCGGCTCTCCCGAAATCGACCACCGCAGGTGCATCCGGATCGCGCGGGACACGGGCGCGGTCGTCGTGAGCGCGCGGTACCGGCTGGCGCCCGAGCATCCGTTCCCCGCGGGGCACGACGACTGCTACGCCGCGCTGCGGTGGCTGCATCGCGTGGCCCCGGAACGCGGTATCGACCCGGCGCGGATCGGCGTCGGGGGCGCCAGCGCCGGCGGCGGACTCACCGCCGGCGTCGTGCAGCGCGCCGTCGACGAGGCCCTGCCCGTGGCCTTCCAGCTCCTGGTCTATCCGATGCTCGACGATCGCACCACGACGCGCCCCGCCGATCACCGCGGCGCACTGGTGTGGACCCGACGCTCCAATGCCTTCGCCTGGGACGCCTACCTCGGCGCCGGGCACGCGGAACGCGAAGTCCCCGCCTACGCCGCGCCCGCCCGCCGGGCCGACCTCTCCGGGCTGCCGCCCGCGTGGATCGGCGTCGGCGAGCTCGATCTGTTCCATGACGAGGACGTCGACTACGCCCGGCGACTGGAAGCCGCGCGCGTGCCGGTGGAGCTCCTCGTCGAGCCCGGGATGTACCACGCTGCCGATCTCGCCGCCGCCCGCGCCGCGTCGATGCGTGCCTTCCTCCGGTCCGCGATCAGTTCCACCGAGAGTCATCTCGCTGCGCGGGACTGACACCCCGCAGCGCCTCCAGCGCACGATGCTCGGAAAGTGGGGCACCAGCTGAACGACGGTCGTGCAGATCTCCTGCGCCAGCACGTCGGGCGAAGGAACGCTCCACACCCCACGACCGATCCGCGCGCGGCAATACCGCAGGACGACGGGCCGAACAGCCGCGAGCACGCGGGCGATCGCCGCCCGGTCGCCACGGACCGCCTCATGCGCGACCTGCTCAGACGTGTGCCCAGTTCTCGGGACTGACCCGCGACGGCACGAACTCGAGAACCTGGTGCTTCGCGAGCCCCTGCAGCGCGAACGGATCGGATGCCACTGCCTCGAGCGCCTTCTCCGCGGAACACTCGGCGATGATGACTCCGCCGGTGCGCGGCGTACGCGGACCCGATGCCACGAAGTCGCCCGCATCGTAGTGACGACCGAGCCATTCGCGATGGTCGTCCAACGCCGCCTCGATCCGGTCCAGGGGCACGAGGTACTCGAGAATGACAATCACCATGGTGCGATCCAATCGCGGCGGCGAACCGCTGGGAAGTCCCGGATCACCTAGCCGGGCATAGGCTGGGGCCTATGGCAAGCGCTCGCCTGGACCAGATCTCCGTACTGCACCTTCGCTACTACCTCGCGGTCGTTGAAGAAGGCACGATACGGGCAGCGGCCGCTCGGATCGGGATCAGCCAGCCGAGCCTGAGCCAACAGCTCAGTCGCCTCGAGAAGCATGTGGGCACATCACTGCTCCGGCGCTCACACACCGGTGTGATCCCCACCCCGGCGGGCCTCGAACTCGCCGACATCGCCGACGAGACGATCCGTGCCCTCGGGCGGCTCGGTACACCACGGCCCCACATACAGCTGGGCGTGCCACGGGGTACCCGATCCACGGTCCTCACGACGCTGCTCAGCAAGTTCGGCGCGGACGTCGAATTCGTCCAACTGGATACGGCGAAGTCGTTCGCCGCGCTCCGCCACGGTGACGTGCATGCCGCGGCGGTGCGCGGCCCCGTGGCCGATCACGGAGACGACGACGCGGGACTGCGCGTCAGCCTCCTCGACGAGGTCCCACTCGGCGTGCTCGTCGGGTCGAACAGTCCCTTGGCGAGTCGGACTGCCGTGACCGCGCGCGATCTCGCCGGCCATCGACTGTGCTGGTTCGACGAACGTCGCGCCCCGCTCTACGCCGAGAGCATCGAACGATGGTGCGGCCGGCACGGCTGGCAGCCGGCGCTCGTGGTCATGGATCCCGGCGGTGCCGGCCTGCACGACGACGCCCTCCGCCGGCACCCCGACCTGGTCGCGCTACGGCCCGCGGACGAGATGCACGGAGAAGGCGTGAGCTGGCTTCCCCTCGCCGATCCTCCCACCGAGCAGATCTACCTCATCGAGGCCTCCGCGCGGCGGCGCTCGTAGCGCACAGCTCCTCGGAGACGAAAAACCCAAGGTCACAAGCTCTTTCGAGTTCGTGACCCCGGGTGCTGCAGTTCGTAGAACTGCACATTGTGAGCGGTTCTCGAATGCAGGTGAATCGCACATTCCGAGATGGAATTCCAACGATTAAGTGCCGAAATTCCAACGATTACTTCGCCGCCGGACTCCGACCTGGAGTACCTATAGCGGGAGCTGTGGGGCATCTTGGGGGCCGCGAGTTCGAACCGCGGTCGCGGTGGTGCGGTTGGCCCTTCGCGCGGGAGCGGGCGAGCCGGCTCCTTGCCTTCTGGTGGGGGGCAGATTTCCCACGATTACTTTGTCTACGGTCATACGACGAGTGGCCGGCCCAACTTAGTTGGGCCGGCCACTCAGGTAACTATCTACGTGCGCGGTGGTGTTCTGGTCGGTGGGTATCCGAGGTCTGCCTGGAGTTGTCGCATCCGGCGGTTGATGGACTCGCCGCGCGGCCGTCTCTCAGCGTGGCTTCGCTGCGCCGAGAGGTTGGCCACTACGACTGCGAGTGCGAGTGTGATCGCGATCATCGGTTGTCGTCGCGGCCCCGACGTCAGGTCTGAGAGTCCGGTTACCGATCTCGACTTGAGGATGCTGAACCTTTGCTCGGTGAGCGCTCGAGCGGCCTCGAAGTAGACCATGTGTTCCCACGAACCTGGTGTTAGCCCGAACTGGGCCATCCTGAGCTGATCCGGAGACAGCCCGACGGTTATTGCTGGGCTGTCGCAGCACGAGTACTGGTCCGCTGTCCACGTTGGTTCGAGCGTGGGAACATCTCCGTGGATATCCATCGACTCCGGTCGGAGCGGACAACGAACGCGGCCGAACGCCGCCGGGCAAACGAGCTGCGTCTTGACGAGCTCGGGCGCTTTCGGGCGAATGTCGGACGGCTGGCCCCGCTGCATCACACCGTGAACTGGCCGCGAGTTCCTTCCCATGAGAAGCGGAAGAGTCCGTTGCAGGCGGCGGTCGTGGTCTGCGAATCCGGGCGGCTTCGACGCCAACATCTCTCGCCCTGGCGGCACCGTGACCTTCTCTGAAATGTCGGTTATCGCAGGGCAGTAAAAGTCCCCTGCGACCATGATTGGCCCGGGTTTCCGGCCGCCTTCAGTGGCGGGCAGGCTGTCATGAATCATGATCCAGTGCTTTGGGTACCGCCCCACGTATGCGTACTGTTCGCGCACCATCGAGTCGGCGAAGCCTCGCTTGGAGTTGTATCCCATGTCGACGGTGAGATAGGGCCAGCGCGTTCGGGTGCCGTCCTTGCGCGCAGTCAGTCCGTTCGCCTTCGCATGTGCCAGCGCCCGGAGGACCGCGCCAGCGTCCCCGGATGTCGGGGGGTGTACGTCGATGCCGATGATGACGGGAGCTACGCCGTGCATACGGTTGGGTTCACCGATCCGCGTGAGCGCTGTGAGGCCAATACCTACTCCGCTCTTCGTGAGAGCAGCCTTCTGACCGTCGGTGCGGACCTTGTTACTGCGGTCACGCCCATACGGCTTGGCGAAAGGGGTGGCACCACGCCGCTTATCGCTCGCGACGCCCAGGCCTGTCATGTTCGTGGCGAGGTCGAAGATCGACTCGTCCACGACGAGATCGCCTGCGCATCCCTCGGGTGCGCGGTCCAGGACTGAGCCAGCCACCAGGCTGTTGGCCACCTTCGAGAGCAGCTCGGCCGCGTGGTGCGATGCCTGTTTCTGTTCGCGACTCCGCCTACGGACGATCTGCTGATGCTCTTCGTTGGTGATGCGCCGTGCTGGCAAGTCCGGGTCGGGGTCGATCGGCGCCAGCCTCCTGGCGAGGAATGCATGGAGCCGGGCGTACTCGGCACGCGAACTGGTCCGAACAGGATCGAGATCCTGCCCGTCCATGCCGACTTCAGCCAGCTGCTTCGGGGTGAAGTCACTGATCAATTGGAGAATGCCGGCAACCGTGGGAGGACGTTTGAGCATCACGCATAGCAGTGCCGATACCAACACCGCTCGAATCGTGTACCGGACCCCAGCAGCTCGTCGACCTCCGGGCCCAACCGACTGCTGATGGATCTCATCGATCAGCCGGTCAGCGCCGGATCGATCGATCACTCCGACCGCCTCGGCGAACAGCGACTCCGACACCGTGAGCGTAGGACGGAAGGTGCTGATCACGCTGGCACCCCCCGCCCATCGAGAGCGACCAACGTGGCGCGGACACCGTAGATCGGAAACGACGGCCGGTGGTCCTTGATCGATGCGAACGTGCTCACGTCGGCGAGTTGGACCATGAGGCACGCTGGGACCGTCTTCGCGAGGTCGTGTATCCATCGCTCCCGTGCAGCGAGCAAGTCGATCGACGTGTGCCCGTGCCTGCGAAGGTACTCGTTGAGACGATTGCCGAAGTTGCGGTCCGTGGGACCGATGCCGGGAGTCATCATGCTTGCGTCACCCACCTCTTTGGCACGCTGCAAGATTCGTTCCGAACGCGCGACGTCAACCACAGGTACATGGCGCACTCCGCCCGCACGGTTGGGAAGGGTCACCACAGCATGCTCACGGCCGAAGTAGGTCGTCGACGAAATCGACGTGCCCCGAACTCGCGACAGCTCACCCTGACGAACCCCCGCACCAAGGGCCAGATCCAGGCTCACGTACGCGCGCCGCTGTTGTTCGCCCGACAGGGATGCGGCGGTGCGATACCAGTCCGCGATCAACGTGTCGCTCGCCGGTGCCGCAGTACGGCGTTTCGGCTTCTTGCTCGCCGCCCTTGACAACGGGTACTCACGGGGATGGACCAGCCGGCCGACTGCGTAGTAGAGATACTGGTTCTGCCGGGCGCCCCGCTCGCGTCCCGTTGCGATCAGGTGATTGATATATCCGTCCACCACTGACCGACGGAACACTGACTGGACGTCGATCGGCAGAGGCGGCTCGACATACCCAGCGATGAACCTGATGACGTGCTGGACATGCGACATATCGTTCGCCTCAGTCCCCTCCTTGAGCCGACACACCAGGGCAGCGCCAATCCTCGCTGCCGACTCCCGGAGATCCGGGTTCCCCACCGTGCTCGTCGCCTTCGACAGCCGCTCGAACCTCTCCTCCTGTCCGGCGGGCACCCATCCCCGCGGGTCTCCGGTGAATCGACCGATGGTGCGCGGTCCGACTACCGAATCGGGCAGGTCGTCCGGCTCCGGTGCAATACCGGGCAGCGCCAGCTGCGCGCGGTGCGCCTTGTAGCGAACCATCAGGGCATCACCCACCCGACACACCGCGCGCAGCGCTTGACAGCCGTACCTGGGTACGTTGAAATAGACATGGTCCTCCTTATGAGGATCGAAAATGTGATCATCTGCGGATCCAGTCCGCTCCGGAGGCCCTGGGGTACCAGCCCGGGGCTTCCGGCATATCAGCGCCTATGGCGCACTTCTCTACCGCACTATCTCTTCCTGCTGATCACTCCTTCTCCCGCTCATCGGCATCGATGGCCGCCACTAGTAGCCGCTGCGCCACGACCGAGACATTCCGTTGCTCATCTGCAGCAATCGACCGAAGCCGCTCAGCGACATCGGGGTCCAGCTGCAGTTCCACCCGGACACGCTTGGCCTTCTCGCGCTGGATAGCCATACAAACCTTCTCCCGGGTGCTCCCGGATCTCCCCGGGCGCGCGGAACAAACAGTACTTCGAGCTCCGCACCTAAACTGACCTGCCAATCACAGCACTTCTGACCGCGAAGATCGACTTTTCAGAAATCCTTGTCATGGGTGGTAACAACTGCAGTCACACAAGTTTCATGTCGGCAGGCCAGGCGGCATGAGTGCCGATGGGATGATTCGCAATCGGCCCCACAACAGATCTTGTGATAGGCATCACATAAGTCGCGTGCGAGCCTAGGGCGTGTCGTCAAACTCGACGCAAACCATCGAGGTGACCACATCTGGGAGCAAGAAACCCCGTAGCCCCACTTGGCCTCCTCAAAGTTCGCCACGACTCGGTCACGTCAACCTTAGAACCGCCCTCACGGTCCCGCCGTCCGCCGCGCGCGGCCCAGTTTGCGACCCTGACCTGCATTAATCCAGCTTCATCGTGCTAACATTCGACACAGTTGGCCGTAGTCAACCTTGCCTAACTGAAGACACACGAGAGGAGGGCGCCCATGTGGCCGGCACACAGCTTCGAGGTTCGCCCATGGGTCTCAGCGAACCGCGCAGGCAATCGTGAGGATCGCCTGTTCACGCAGGTCACCACCGCGATACCTCCGCTCATCGCCGCTGAGACCTTCGCGGCAGACTCCGCCGTATTGCTGGCCTGCGAAAACGCGACCATTGCGATTACGCGGCTCGATGTCGGCCGAGGAGTGGCGCTCGCTCCGCTCGGTGACTTCCTCCTGCGGAGCGAATCCGTGGCCTCCTCCAAGATCGAGCACGTCAACGCCGGCTGGCGACAGTTCGGGCGCGCCATCGCCGGCGTCAAAGCAGGTAGCGAGGCGCGGTCACAGCTCGCAGCCGTGCAGGCACTCACAACGATGATCGCTGCAGCGGACGCCGGAACGATCACGGCCGCCGACCTGCTCAGCGCTCACCGCCAGCTGATGGAAGGCAACGTCGCCGAGGCACGCACCGCCGGAACCTTCCGCACGGTCCAGAACTGGATCGGCGGATCCGACTACACACCGCGCGGCGCACTGTTCGTGCCACCACCTCCGGAGCTGGTGCTCGGCCTCATCGATGACCTGATCACCTTCGTCGAGCGAACCGACCTACCCGTCGTCGCACAGGCGGCGATCGCTCACGCACAGTTCGAGAGCATCCACCCCCACACCGACGGCAACGGGCGCATCGGCCGAGCTCTGATCAGCGCAATCCTTCGACGGCGCGGCCTCACCCGAAAGATCACCGTCCCGCTCGCCTCCGTGATGCTCTCCGACACCGACACCTACTTCGCCACACTCGGCGCGTACCGCCGAGGCAATGCTGCAGCGTTCGTCACCTACGTAGCAGACGCTGCGACGCTCGCCTGCGACGCAGCCGACGAATCCGCCGACCAGCTCGAGCAGATGCCCGCATTCTGGAGGACTCTCGCGAACCCACGATCCGGTTCCTCCGAGGAGTCGATCATCGACGCACTGCTCGCGCGCCCAGTACTCAACGCGGATACGGCGCAAGAGATCACCGGCTCGTCGGACACAGCCACCTACCGTGCCCTGAACAAGCTCACCGACGCCGGGATCCTCGAAGTGATCTCCGAATCCAAGCGCGACCGCGTGTGGGCAGCAGTGGACGTGATGAACGAGCTCGAACTTCTCTCCGACGCGATCGGCCGCCGAATCGATCCAGAAGCGTAGCCCGACTCGCGTAGCCCGACTCGATCCCCGCATGTCGACCAATCCCGCCCGGTCTGCCACGCTCAGGCGAACACATGAGGATCTGAGGATCCTCGCAGATCGCACGTTGTCTCCACCGAGAGGGGCTCAGCACATGAACGAACTCGTCCCTTCAAGCACGGGCCGCTGGAAGATCGACACCGAGAACTCAATCCACATCCTCGATCTGGACGCGCGAACACACGAACGCCGGCCCCTGCCGTGGCCGGACACCCACCACGGTTTCGACGACCACCCGACCCACTACTTGATCACCGAGGTCATTGAGTGGCCCCGCGTAGGTGATCAGTTCGTACTCCAATGCTCTTTGCGTTCAGACCCTTGGCAGCGCCGTCACGTGGTGCGGTCGGCACCCATCACGCAGATCTCGGCGGCACAACCCGCCACCGATGAACTCGCCGACACCCTCCCCGGGCGCCCACGAGTTCGAATTCCCTCCGGTTGGTGCGCGCTCGTCATGCAGCTTCATCAGGACCTCGTTGAACTCGAACCGCACTACACAGTCACCACGATCAAGGAAAAGCGCCAAGGGCTCCGCCTCTACATCATCCTGCCAGACCACACGCCCGACTCAGTCGCCGACGCGGCATACGCGCGTATCGATTGGGCGGAAGAGGAATCCGAGAACAGGTGCACGTTCTGCGGCGGCCCCACACCGACCCCCGGCAGCCGCTGCGGGCGACACCCTGCCAGGCCAATGTGACGCGGCTGGTCCGGACCGCCGCGTCCAGGGACCGCTGATCCCTGTGCGCACCGACATGGGCCTCGCTCACTGGCCGCCCAATGGGCTATCCCCACGTCCAAGTCCACCGGCCTCGCGCCTCAGTCCCAATCCGTCGAGCAGCGAGCCCAAGCTGCGCAGACTGTCATTCGGGGGATGTTCGCCCTCATCGGGAGATGCCGGGGACACCGGCGCGAACGCAGGGATGTCAGCTCGGCGCTGTTGATTGGTCGCCGCTGCTTGGAGCGCCGAGCTGCATCCCTCTACGTCGTGCATCCGTGCAAGTGAACTCGTCGAACGCGAGGGCCGCTGCGTCTTCCAGCGAGATAGTCCCACGAACGTCGCTACGCCCTACGGCTCGAAGCGGGCCCTGCCGGGTACGCGGTAACCGGAGGGACCTCCCCCTGTCCGGATTTGGTTTCAGGCCTCCTCCTCGCACCTCACGATCATCAGACCTTGACATCAAACGTGGCACGCGACACACTTCGTCGTACCGCTGACTGGCATGTCATGCCGTTATGCGGTCCGGAGAGTAGTTATGGCTCAGAAAGGCAACTGCCAAGTGACCACAGCAGCCCAGGACACGACCACGTCGGCCGGCGTCCTGCACCATCCGATGTGGATCGGCGGCGTAGCCGTCGACTCCGATGAGCGATTCGAGATCCGTAGCCCGGCGACGGAGGAGCTGGTTGCCACCGTCGCGAAGGGCAACGCGGGGCACGCCGACGATGCTGTTGCCGCAGCCAGGGCCAGCTTCGAGTCAGGAGTTTGGCGCGAGAAGACTCCCGCCGAACGCGCAGAGGTGCTCGACCGGGTCGCAGCGCGGATCGATGCAAGGAACGAGGAACTCGCGAAACTCCAGTCGAAGGAGAACGGCGCGCCGGTCCGGATCGCGCGATGGGTTCATGTGGGGCTTCCCGCCCAGGAACTCCGCTACTTCGCCGAGCTCGCACGCACGCACCAGTGGGTTAGACCTGCGCCGGCACTGGCGGGAATGGGCACCGGCGGCATGGTGCGGCACGAGCCGGTGGGGGTCGTCGCCGCGATCGTGCCGTGGAACGTGCCTCTGCAGTTGGCCGTCAACAAGATCGGTCCTGCGCTCGCTGCGGGCAACAGCGTGGTCATCAAGCCCGACGAGCACGCGCCGCTGATGGTGCTTGAGCTCGCAGCCGAGCTCGATCGCGCGGGTCTGCCCGCGGGCGTCTTCAACGTCGTGACTGGCGATGGCGAGGAGGTCGGGGTCCGCCTGGCCGAGCACCCGGACGTGCGCAAGATCGCCTTCACTGGCTCGACCGCGGTGGGCCGCGAGATCATGTCGCGGGCATCGGAGACGGTCAAACGGGTCACCCTCGAGCTCGGCGGCAAAGGCCCGAACATCGTGCTCGACGACATCGCCGAGGCCGACCTGAATCGGGTCGTCGATGGCTGCTTGTTCGCCTTCCTGACCTTCTCGGGCCAGGGCTGCGAATCAGGCACGCGGCTCTTGCTGCCTGCCGCGCTGCACGATGACTTCGTCGAGCGGATGATCGCGCGGATCGCTGATCTGCGCATCGGACTTCCCGATTCCGATGACACCGACCTCGGTCCGGTGTTCTCCCGGGCGCAGCGCGACCGCATCCTCGGGTACGTCGAATCGGGCCGGGCTGAGGGCGCGACGCTGGCCTGCGGCGGAAGCTCGCCCGAGGGCTTCGACAAGGGTTACTGGGTCGAGCCGACGATTTTCACCGATGTCACCAACGACATGTGTATCGCCCGGGAGGAGATCTTCGGGCCGGTGGTGGCGGTGATCAAGTACGACACGGTCGACGAGGCCGTGGCCATCGCCAACGACACGATCTACGGCCTGTCCGCGGGCGTGTGGAGCAGCAACACCGACCGGGCGGTGAGCGTCGCGGAGCGGATCGATGCCGGCATGGTGTGGATCAACGACTTCCATGTGCTCGACAGCCGGTACCCGTTCGGTGGCATGAAGCAGAGCGGCCTGGGTCGCGAGCTCGGCCCGGATGCGCTCGATGAGTACACCGAGACCAAGCAGGTCACCTACGCGCTCGGGCGGCGTGAGGAAACGAGCCCCTACGGGCTGCTGTTCGGGGGCGACCTGTGAGGGAGTCGGTCGCCGCCGTCGTCCGCGAGGCCGGGACGACGTTCACGGTCGAGCGGGTGCGGATCGATGACGAACTGCGGCCGGACGAGGTGTTGGTGCGCGTCCACGCGGCCGGCATCTGCCACACCGACCTGACCACCGCGGCCACCGCCGCCGACGAGCAGTTGCCGTCGGTGCTCGGCCACGAGGGCGCCGGCGTCGTCGAGGCCGTCGGCGCCGACGTGCGCCGCGTGCGGGTCGGGGATCGCGTGGCGCTCAGTTTCGCCAGCTGCGGGCGCTGCCGATACTGCGACGCGGGAGAGCCGAGCTACTGCGTACAACTGGCACCGCTGAACCTGTCCGGCGGCCGCCCGGACCGCAGCACATCGGTCGCCGACGCCGACGGCACGCCCGTGCAATCGTTCTTCTTCGGCCAGTCGTCGTTCAGCGAGTACACCGTCACCTACGAGCGCAACTGCGTACCGATCGGCGACTCGGTGGCCTTCGCCACCGCCGCGGCGATGGGTTGCGGTTTCCAGACCGGCGCGGGCACCGTGCTGCGGGCGCTGCGGGTACGCTCGGCCAGCACCGTGGCGGTGTTCGGGGTCGGCACCGTCGGGGCGAGCGCGCTCCTCGCTGCCCGGATCGCCCAGGCACGCACCATTATCGCCATCGACCCGCTCCCCGGGCGCCGGGAGCTGGCGCTCGAGCTGGGCGCGACGCACACCCTCGACTCCGGGCCCGGCGTGGCCGCCGCGATCCGCGAGATCGTGGCCGACGGCGTTGACTACGCCGTGGACTGCGTCGGCCACCAGGCCGTCCTCACCAGTGCGCTCGAGAGTCTCGCGGTGCGTGGCGCGTGCGCAACGATCGGCATGAGCCAGGGCTGGGGTCCGAATCCCGTCGAGATCGACCTGACGGATGTGCTGCTGCGCGGGATCACCCTGCAGGGGGTGTTGGAGGGCGATTCGCTTCCCCAGGAGTTCATCCCCGAGCTCATCTCCTACGTCGCCGACGGCCGGTTCCCCGTTGACCGCCTGGTCACGGAATTCCCGATCAACCGGATCGGCGATGCCGTCGCTGCCATGAGGGCGGGCGACGTGATCAAGCCAGTGCTGACCTTCGGCTAGCTCGCCTTGGCCCGGCTTTCGTTGACAGCGGACGGCCACGCGGCCCTTAGCTTTCATGCCCCAGAACAGATTCACCGTGAGAGGAAGTTTCGAGTATGTACGACTACATCGTTGCCGGAGCGGGCTCAGCTGGCTGCCTTGTCGCCAACCGGCTCAGCGAGAAGCACCGGGTCCTGCTGATCGAGGCCGGCGGTCCCGATGACAACCAGTGGGTGGAGATCCCCTTGGGGATGCAGCGTCTCGTCGGCGACCCCGAGGCCGTGTGGCCCGACCGCACGAAGCCCGCCGAGGAGATCGCCGGCCGCTCGATCCCCCTGGTGCAGGGCCGGATCATGGGCGGCTCGAGTTCCGTGAACGGCATGATGTACGTTCGCGGCCAGCGTGAGGACTACAACGGTTGGGCCGAGGCCGCCGGCGATTCCAGCTGGACCTGGGACGAGGTGCTTCCGTACTTCCGCAAGCAGACCGCGTACGTCGACGGCGATCCCACGTACTTCGGCACCGACGGTGAGCTCAAGCTGACCTCGCTGACCACAATGCACCCCACCACGGGCGCCTACATCGAGGCGGCCCAGGAGGCCGGGTTCCCCCTCAACAAGAACCAGAACAGCGGTGATCAGGTGGGCGTCGCGGTGGTGATGGGCAACATCTACAACGGCCGCCGCCAGTCGTCGGCGGTTGCCTTCATCGATCCCATCCGCGACCGCGACTCACTCAACGTGCTGACGAACGTCACCGTCTCCCGCGTGATCATCGAGGACGGCATCGCGGTGGGCGTCGAGGTGATCGAGGACGGAGCCAAGCGCGAGATCCGCGCGGCCAAGGAGGTCGTGCTCTCCGCCGGCGCGATCGGCAGCGCGACGATCCTGCAGTTGTCGGGGATCGGCGACGCGGAGCACCTCGGATCACTCGGCATCCCCGTGGTGGCCGACGTACCCGGCGTCGGGAAGAACCTGCAGGATCACCTTTTTGGACACGTCAAGTTCAAGCTGCGCAACGACGACGACAGCATCAACGAGACGCTGGGCGACGCGGCCCGGCTCGCCGTGGCCCTCGAGGAGTGGCGCGAGCACGGCACCGGCGCCCTGAGCAGCACCTCGTCGCAGTCGCTCATCTTCTTCGCCGCCGACCCTGACCAGACGAACCCCGACGTCCAGCTGGCGATGCGCCCGTACTCGTTCGGCATCTCCAAGGAGGGCGTGCTCGGCATCGACCCCTACCCGGGCATGATGATCTCGTCCATCGCAGCGCGCCCGTTCAGCCGGGGCGTCACGCGCATCGTCTCCACCGATCCGACGGTGCGCCCCCTGATCGACCCCGGCTACCTCACCGACGAGCGCGACATCGACCTCCTGTCTGCGGGTATCGCCAAGGTCCGCTCGATCGCGGCGCAGCCGGCTCTCGCCGGGCACATCGACACGGAGCTCGAGCCCGGCCCCGACGTCGCCACCCGCGAGCAGATGACCGACTACCTCCGGCGCACGGTGTCCACCGTGTACCACCCGGTGGGAACGTGCCGCATGGGCACCGGTGACGACGCCGTCGTCGACGCGCAGCTGCGCGTGCGCGGTGTCCGCGGCCTGCGCGTGATCGATGCGTCGATCATGCCCACCATCACCTCCGGCAACACGAACGCCCCGACCTACCTCATCGCTGAGAAGGGCGCGGCGATGCTACTCGACGGCCAGCACGACCCCCGCAGCGCCGAGGCCGCCGGCGCGTAACGACAACTCCTGAACACGAGGAAGACTCCATGACCATCACTGTTGGATCCATCACCGTCGACCCCATCTACGAGCAGCCTCTGGACGCCGTCGCCGTCGTCGTACCGGATGCCCAGGCCGCAGCCCTCAAGCAGATTCCGTGGCTGGCGCCACCGTTCATCGACGCCGAGGGCAACCCCCAAGGAGTCGTTCAGTCGTTCCTCGTACGCACCGGAGACACAGTCGTCCTGATCGATCCCGCTGTAGGCGACGACAAGGACATCTCCGTGGTTCCCGAGTGGAACCACAACACCACCGGATTCCTCGACCGCCTCGCCGGCGCGGGCGTCCAACCTGAGGATATCGACATCGTCGTGTCCACCCACCTGCACCTCGACCACGTCGGATGGGCCACCCAGCTGACGGAGCACGGTTGGAAGCCGACGTTTCCGAACGCCCGGTATCTCTTCATGGGCGTCGAGTTCCGACACTGGGCGAACGAGAGCAAGCAGACGGTGGTTCACCCCGCGGCGGACGCGCCCGAGCTCGACCACGTGCTGGCGTTGTTCCAGGAGACGCAGATCAGCACATTCGAGCAGTCGGTGCGCCCAGTGCAAGAGGCCGGCCAGATCGACCTGATCGACGAGTACGGCGAGATCGCACCCGGCGTCACCCTGGTCTCAACCCCGGGACACACCCCGGCGCACACGAGCGTCAGTATCCGCTCCGGCGACGACCACCTCTTCCTCACCGGCGATGCCTTCCACCACCCTGGCCAGGTCGCGCATCCCGAATGGGCCGCGCTCAGCGACGTCGACGGCGACCAGAGCACCGCGACACGTCGGCGGATCCTCGCCGAGCTCGCTGACACCCCGACGATCGTGTTGGGCAATCACTTCGCGCAGCCGTCGATGGGGCGCATCGTCTCCGACGGAACCGGCGGGTACATCTTCGACTCGTCGGGCCTCGAAGCCTGACGGTACGCGCGTTCTCGCGCGAGAGCCGGGTTCGGTGAGGGAGCCCGGGTCCCGCGGGAGCAACAACAAGGGGCGCCGCCATCGTGATCCCGATGGCGACGCCCCCTTCATTAGTTCGCTGGGCGCGTCAGCCCTGCGCTTCTGCCGACACCTCGGCCCACTTCTGCCACGTGTTGATCCGGTCCGCATACGCGGCCGGCACAATCTGCAGCGGTCGGAGCCGAAGAAGACGCGCGGTGGCGGGTTCTCGGCGTCAACGATCTTGAGCAGGGCACCGCCTCCGGCTGCGGGGTTTCCCGGGACCGTGTTCGCCGACGCCTCAGCGAACACTGCGAGCACGCCGTCATACGGGTCGATCGGGGACGACTGCACCGCGGAGCTGCCGGCCCAGTCAGTGGCGAACAGTGCAGGCTCGACGAGCGTGACCTTGATACCGAGTCGGGAACGTGACCAGGCCACCGATCGTGGAGACCTGGACGATGTGCCCGCTATGCTGAGCGCGCATGATCGGCAGCGCAGCCTGCGTAATCCACAGCACACCGAAGAGGTTGGTCTCGACCTGATCCCTGATCTCGGTCTCACTCAGCTCTTCGACGGTGCCGAATAGCCCGCACCCTGCGTTGTTGACGACGACATCGAGCCGGCCGAATGCTCGCGCGCCGACTTGACTGCGGCGAAGGCCGCTTCCCGGTCGGTGACGTCGAGCTGAAGCGGCAGAACCGCATCGCCGAACCTATCGACCAGATCACTGAGCGAATCGAGGTTGCGGGGCCGTCGCGGCCACCTTGTCGCCGCGCGACAGCGCGGCCTCTGCGAAGCTCCTTCCGAACCCCCGCGACGTACCCGTGATGAACCAAACCCTTGGACATGAAATCACCTGATTGCTAAGAACTATCGAGCGGATCTCGCCGCCCGTCTGCTCGCTCGCGCTACTTGCGACCGACCCGCCCGCGAATGTCCTCGGCCTGGATGTCGACGGTCTGCGGGCCATTGCCGGTGACGAGCCCCAGCTCGGGGTTCGGCAGCAGCATCAGGGAGGTCGGAACACTCGCGGTGGGCACGGTGAAGCCGGCCTCGCGCAGTCCCTCGTCGACGAAGTACTCCAGACAAGTGACCTCGCCGGGATGTTGACGTACCCGTAGTCGAGCATGCCGGTCTCGCCGCTACGGCCGACGGTGGTCGCCTCGGACGCGAGGAACGGATCGTCCTCGACCTCGTACGACTCACCCTTCTCGTCGACGCGGTAGTTGGTCGAGGTCAAGCCGATCGGGGCATGGCAGATCAGCGAGATGTAGACATCGTTCTCCCGGGCGAGGTACAGGACCTCACCCAGCTGCGGGTTGTTGTGGAAGTCGACCATCGGCGCGTGCCCACCGGGAGCATGGATGAAGTCGAAGTCGGCGAAACTGAAATCGTCGTCCGCGGCACGGTGCTTGGCAATCAGCTCGGCGAGAGAGAAGTACTTCTTGTCCTCCCACCCGGCGATCTTGGGGAGCACCTCCTCGCGGTAGGCGAGGTTCTCGACGTCCGTGTTGGGCAGCGGCGCCGTGACGGGCAGGCGGCCCAGGTGGCGCTCCATGAGCTCCAGCTCGCGCTCGCGGCGCGCGACGAGGTCGGGGTGCTTGGCCCGGTAACCCTCGACGGTGAACTCGGGGTCGGCGAAGTCGGCGACGGCGTTGCCGTACACCCAGGTCATCTGGCTGGTGGCGTGCCGCGGCAGCGACCAGCCGTTGGTGTCGATCTATGGCTTCTCACCGTTGGGGGTGGCGAGAGTGTAATCGAAGTCGTCCTGGAACTCGGCGAGGATCTGGCCGAGCTCGACGTGGAAGAACCCGATCGGAATCGACGGCACCGAGGCCGGCGCGCTCAGCGGCAGTTCACGCGCCGACGAGAGGATGATCAGGGCCTTGCGCTTTCCGGTGGTATCCGACATCTGACTTGCTCCATTCATGTGGTTGTGGCTAGTCGCCGTCGACGGGCCTCTTGCGGAGTTGGTCTCCCCCCGGGCACGGCGACAGGTCGTTTCTTTAGACAGCACGTCGTGCCACTAGTCGGTACCACCAAAACGCTGTCTCGGCATGTGCTCCTGCAACGTCGTCCTGAGCACGTGCTCTCTTGCCCGTCGCCACGGCGATCGTCACGACGCTGAGGAGGGGAATCGCGGTCGCCGCTTCTCGAGGAATGCTGCGATCCCCTCGGCCCCGTCCGGCTCCACGATCGCTGCCGCAATGTTCTTCGCCTCGTCGTCGAGACGCCGAGCGAGGGCGTCGACGTCCGCTCCTGTGATCAGACGCTTGGTCCGACCCAGTCCGGCCGGCGATCCGTGGCGCAACACGTCGATCACGGCGTCCGCCTCCGCTGCGAGCTGCTCCGCGGGAACAGCCCGGCTGACGAGACCGCACCGTGCGGCATCGGCGCCCGACATCGAGCGGTTGGTCAGTGTGAGGTCGAGGGCGATCGCGGCGCCGGCGCGAGCAGTCAAGAACCACGTCGCTCCACAATCGGGACTGAGGCCCGCCGCGGTGTACGCGGACTTCAGCACGGCATCCGAGGCCATCAGCACAATGTCCGCGCACAACGCCACGCCGATGCCGCCGCCGGCGATCGTGCCGTGCACGACCGATACCACCGGGATCGACGACCTGACCAGTGTCAGAATGCCGCAGTGCATCCCTCCCGCGATCTCGGCCACCAAGGTGCCGCGGTCATCCGAGTCGGCGAAGGCGTGCAGATCCCCTCCGACACAGAACGCCTTTCCCTCTGCGTCGAGCACCACGACCCGCACAGACGAGTCCTCTACCGCGGCTACCGCTGCGGCCGCGAACGCGGTAGCCATATCCGAGTCGAGCCCGTTTCCCGCTCCACGGACCAGTGTGATCCTGGCGACCGAGTCCTCGACGGTCAGGCGTACCCGGTCCATCCAACTCTGGACTGTCATGAATCCCTCTGTTCAGTCGTGGTGCTACTGCCGGCCTGACGTGCTGACGGTGGAATTGATGTCACTAAGCGTTCTACCGAGGGTTCGTTCTCCGAACAACTGCATCACCAGACCCGCGCAGAACACCGCGCCGGCCAGATACAGGAACACGGCCGTGAAGCCGAAGCTCGACAAGATCGCCGCGATGAGGAAGCTGGTTCCGAATACCGCGAGACGGCCGATTC
The DNA here is from genome assembly GCF_001575195.1 of Tsukamurella pseudospumae. Lineage (NCBI taxonomy): Bacteria > Bacillati > Actinomycetota > Actinomycetes > Mycobacteriales > Tsukamurellaceae > Tsukamurella > Tsukamurella pseudospumae. The sequence goes on along the minus strand of NZ_LSRF01000005.1, from coordinate 14,919 downwards.
CGTTGCACAGGCCGGCGCCGAGACCACGCAGGCCCGTGGGAAAGATCTCAGGGAGGTACGTGTACATGATCGGCGTCGCGCTCTGCAGGAGCATGGTCACGAGCGTGCCGCTGGCAACGAGGATCAGATTGCTCCCGGTGAACCCGAAGACGAGCATAAGGACCGCAACTGCTGAGTAAACGAGGAACACGGCTGTACGTCGCTCGATGCGATCGATGAACAACACCGTGAGCATCGCCCCCGGAACGGTGGCGAGCGACATGACGGACGTGTAGGTCAGACTCTCCTTCGTGGTGAATCCGTGCTCGGTGAGCAGAGTGGGGACCCAGGAGTTGTAACCGTAAAAGCCCGACAAGGCCAGCGCCATGGCTGCCGCGAGCACGACGGTGCGCCGTCGGTATGCGCCGCGGAAGAGGTCGCGAACGTGTCCGGTAACCACGATCGGCAGCGCCTCGGGGGCCGGCAGCTCGCCGCCGAGCTTATCTTTCGCCTCACGCTCGAGACCTGTGACGATCGCATCGGCAGTCGTGATATCGCCGTTCTCCGCAAGCCAGCGAGCAGACTCGGGGAGGTAGCGGGCGACGACGAGAATCAGCGGGATTCCCGCCGAACCGAGGACGAAGATCCATCGCCACATGCCGGGCCCCAGCGGAACGATCGATCGCGCCGCCCAGGCCATGATCGGAATGCCGATCAGGCTGATGACGACGATCCACGTCTGCGCCCTGCCCCGATAGGTCTGCGGGAACATCTCGGAGACGTAGGTCAGCACGATCACGGTGAGAGCGGCGAGCCCGACTCCGGTCAGCACGCGATAGATCGCGAGATCTGTAGGTCCGAAGGAGAATGCCGACAGCAGGGAGAACACGGAGAAGATCGCCGTCGCGCCCATGATCGCCCGCTTCCGGCCGACCCGGTCTGCGACGCGGCCGCCGATCACCGATCCGACGAACATTCCGAGGAACGAAGCAGCGGTGATGGTTCCGATGTTTCCTACCGAGAGACCCCAGTCCTTCCGGATTCCGGGTGCCGCGTAGGCGAAGGTGTTGAGGTCTGCCATGTCCACCACGAGCAGCGCGGCGAGCACAGCGAGCCATCTCCGGTGAGTTCGGGTCATGGCGGGTATCCGGTTGAGTCTGCCGCTGATCAGCTCAGGACCGAGGTGGGTTTCGATGTTCACTGTTTCTCCTCTTGTTTCACTACTCGGCACGCTGTACCGTTTAGTGGTGTGGCGCCAATCACATCGCATCGGAGCGCGGGCGTCAAGTCCCCGGTATGAATCCACGAGGTTTTCGCAATGACACTGTCGGACAAGTCTATTGATGTTCAGCTCGCAGGAGCAGCGGCCGACCTGCGTCTGGAACAGGTTCCGCACGATGTTCAGCAGGCAGCGATCGACTGCATCGTCGACACGGTCGCCGTAACCCTCGCGGGAGCCGGCGATCCTGTCGCCCGAGCTGTTGCGGCAGCATCGGGATCCACGGGAAGCGCCGTGATGATCGGCACAGCCACGACCGCGAACCCACCGGACTCCGCGCTGGTCAACGGGATCGCCGCGCATGTCCTCGACTTCGACGATTGGCTTCCCGCGGCGCGCATACACCCGTCCGCCTCCCTCACCGCGGCCGTACTCGCCTCTGCCCAGGGGCAGCCAGGACCGGTATCGGGACGGCGATTGGTCGCGGCGTACGTTGCGGGATTTGAGGTTCAAGCGCGGATCGGTGCCGCACTCGGCCCCTCTCACTACGAAGCGGGATTCCACCCGACAGCGACGATCGGTGTTTTCGGTGCGGCTGCTGCGGCCGCTCATGTCTCCGGCGCTTCAGCGGTGGCGATGGCCGACGCGTTGGGACTCGCAGCCACGAGTGCGGCGGGGCTTCGAGCTGCCTTCGGCACCGCTGGAAAGTCGATCCAGGTCGGGAACGCCGCTCGGAACGGCGTTGTCGCCGCGCGACTGGCCTGTGCTGGACTTTCGCCAATGCCTATCCCCGTTCTCGATGACCGTGGGTTCGCCGCGAGTCATGGGCATGCCGTCGACCACTCGATCGCGACGGAGCCGTTCGAATCGCATTGGTATCTGAACGAAGTCGCGGTGAAGGAGCATGCTTCCTGTTTCGGAACTCACGCACCGATCGATGCAGTTCTGTCCCTCCGCGAGCATCTTCCGATCGATCGGATCACCGCTATCGATGTCACCGTCTCCGAGGTCATGCGTACAGTGTGCGCAATTCCCGTCCCGATGACTGCGCTCGAGGGGAAGTTCAGCCTGGCGTTCACAACCGCACTCGCAGTTGTCCGCGGGCACTGCCACGTTGCGGACTTCACGAACGAGGCAGTCCGGGCGCCGGAGCTGGGTGAAGTGAGCCGGAAGGTACGCCTGCATTTCGATGACGACGTGCCACCACAGTGGGCACGAGTGCAGGTAACGCTCGACGATGGACAGGTCTTTCAGGCCGAACACGACTCGGCCCGCCCGATGACCGCACTGCACCGGCGGCAGGTGGCTCGCCACAAGCTCACAACTCTCGCGTCGGCCGGGTTGGGGCAATCCCGAGCCCGGGAAATTCTCGCGGAGATCGAGGGGCTGCTCACCGATCGCTCGGTCTCCGACCTGGCCCGGGTGCTCACCCTCGACGGGCCGTCCACGTGACAACGCCAGGCGAGGTCATCGAGCCGGCGCGGTCACGGTCCCACCGCACAACGCCCGCTCAGCGCGCTTGACTCGAAGGCGTCGTCTCGCCACGCTCCACGGCCAGACCACAGACCGATTCGGACCGTCAGAGCCCCATGTTCTTGGCGATGATGCTCTTGAGGACCTCGGACGTGCCGCCGTAGATGCGGTTGACGCGGTTGTCGGCGTACAGCCGGGCGATGGGGTACTCATTGATGTAGCCGTAGCCGCCGTGCAGCTGCAGACAGCGGTCGATCACGTCGGAGGCGGCCTCCGTGCAGAACAGCTTGAGCGAAGCGGCATCGGCAGCAGTGAGCTCGCCGGCGTCGTGCAGCTCGAGTCCGCGGTCCACATTGGACTCCATGGCGTCGAGCTTGGCCTTGCACGCAGCGAGCTCGAACTTGGTGTTCTGGAACGAGGCGACCGGCTTGCCGAAGATGTTGCGGTCCTGCGTATATGCCTGCGCGAACCGAATCGCGGCCGCCGCTTGCGCGTAGGACCCGACCGCGATGGTCAGGCGCTCCTGCGGGAGGTTCTGGCCGAGGTAGCCGAAGCCCTTGTTCTCCTCGCCGAGCAGGTCCTCGACGGGGACCTTGACGTCGGTGAACGAGAGCTCGGCGGTGTCGGAGGTGCGCAGGCCGATCTTGTCGAGCTTGCGGCCGACCGCGTAGCCCCCGAGCGAGGTATCCACGACGAACAGGGAGATGCCGTGGCGCCGGTCCTCGGGGGTCGCCGGCGCGGTGCGCGCGCAGACGATCACGCGGTCGGCGTTGACGCCGCCGGTGATGAAGGTCTTGGAGCCGTTGAGCACGTAGTGGGTGCCGTCCTCGGACAGCTTGGCCGTCGTCTTCATGCCCGCGAGGTCGGAGCCGGTGCCGGGCTCGGTCATGGCGATGGCGAACATGTTCGTGCCGTCGACGAAACCGGGGAGCCAGCGCTTCTTCTGCTCGTCGGTGCAGTACTTCATCAGGTAGGGCAGGCACAGGTCCACATGCACGCTGGAGCCGCCGAACGTGACGCCGGCCCGGGCGGTCTCCTCCTGGAGGATGGCGGAGTACTTGAAGGAGTTCTCGCCGGCGCCGCCGAACTCCTCGGGCACCTCGATACCGAAGACGCCCAGCTCGCCGAGCTTGAGGTAGAAGTCCTTCGGCACGATCCCGTTGGCGTACCACTCCTCGAAGTGGGGAACGACCTCCGCGTCGATGAAGGAGCGAAGGGTCTCGCGGAAGGCCTCGTGATCGGCGGTGTAGACGGTACGACGCATGACTGTCTCCTTGGTGGGCGCTGCGCACAACTACGGCTGCAGAGCAGGACTGTGACGTGGGGGTCGAACGCGCGCTCGCGTCCTTCTCGACCAGGCGCCGAACCGATCTTTCGGTTCGGCGCCTGTCTATTTCGTGGTGCGACTACAGAACTGGACTCGCTCGAGGCGATCGGCGCCAGCCTGTGATCATTCGGCCAGGTGCTCCCGGATCTGCGGACCGTGCTCGTTGAGCAGGGGGGCTCGCTTGGTCGGCACCGCCGGCGTGCGTGAGAACTTGATCGGTTGGCCGGCGACGGTGACCACCTTGCTGCTACCCGGGTGTTCCAGTCGCACGGCCATGCCGCGCGCTTCGACGTGCGGATCTTCGAGGATCTCCTTCGCATCGCGGACAGCACCGACTGGCACCTTGCCACCGAGTACGTCCAGGATCTCGTCGGTGGTCCGCGTGGACGTCCACTCCGCGAGCGCACCGAAGACTTCTTCGCGGCGGGCGACCCGGGACTCATTGGTCTGCAACCCTGGGTCGGCTGCCAAGTCGTCGCGACCGATCAACTCGCACAGGAGCTTCCACCGGTTGTTGTTCGGGGCCGCGATCGCGACCCAACCATCAACTGCCGGCACGATGTCGAAGGGGCTCAGGAGTGGATGGCGGTTCCCTTCGGGGCGTGGGATCGTGCCGTCGTAGGAGTACTGGTAGACGATGCGCTCGCAGAGGGAGAGCACAGCGTCGTACATCGCTACGTCGACGAACTGGCCGACTCCGCTGCCGCGCGTCTCGTACAGCGCGGAGACCACACCGAGGGAGAGCAGCGTGCCGGGGAAGATGTCGCCCACTCCCGGCCCGACCTTGATCGGTGTGCCATCGGGCAGGCCGGTGATCCCCATGAGGCCCGCCATCGCTTGTACAACGATGTCGAAGGCTGGCCACTCCTGGTACGGGCTGGTGCCGCTGCGCGCGTCACCGAACCCTCGCAACGCTGCATATACCAGCTTCGGGTTGATCTCCGCCAGCGTCTCGTACGACAAGCCCAGCCTGTCCATGACGCCTGGCGTGAAGTTCTCCACCAGCACATCGGACTCGACCACCAGCTTCGTGAACACGGCGATATCGGCGGGGTCCTTGAGGTTGAGCACGATGCTGCGCTTACCTCGGTTGACGCTCTGGAAGTAGCCGCCGAAGTCCTTGGCCTCGTCGTCTGGCAGGTACGGGCCCGACGTGCGGGACAGATCGCCCGACGGTGACTCGACCTTGAGGACGTCCGCCCCCAGGTCGGCGAGCAACATCGTGCAGTACGGCCCTGCGAGCGCGTGCGTCATGTCGAGCACTTTCACTCCGGCCAGCGGCCCACTCATAGCTGCACCACCACGCACTTGGTCTCCGTGTAGTGGCGGAGAGCTTCGATGCCCTTTTCGCGGCCGTAGCCGCTGTTCTTGTTGCCGCCGAAGGGCGTTTCGATGGCGGCGGCCATCCAGGTGTTCACGTACACCTGGCCGGCATCGAGCTGGTCGGCCATGCGCAGCGCACGGGAGACGTTCTGCGTCCACACGCCGGACGCGAGGCCGTAGTCGGAGTCGTTGGCGATGGCGATGGCCTCCTCCTCCGTGTCGAACGGGATGACGGCGAGAACAGGTCCGAAGACCTCCTCCTGTGCGATTCGCATGGAGTTGTCGACGCCGGTGTAGATGGTCGGTGCGACGTAGTACCCGCCGCTGCCGGAGGAGACGGGTTCGCCACCGATGGCCGCGACAGCACCGTCGTCCTTGGCAACGTCGAAGTACTCCATGACTTTGTCGTACTGGGCTGCGGTCGTGACGGGGCCGAGCCGTCCGCTTTCGGTCAGCTCGCGGCACGCGAGGACAAGGCGCTGCACGAGTTCGTCGTGGATGGAGCGCTCGACGAGCAAACGCGTCCCGGCGGAGCAGACCTGCCCGGTGTTGAGGGCGAAGGCGTTGAGCGAGCCTGCAACCGCCTTGTCGAGGTCGGCGTCGGCGAAGACCACGTTCGCGGACTTGCCGCCGAGTTCGAGGGTCAGCGGGATAATCCGATCGGCGGCGATGTGGCCGATCTCGCGGCCCGCGCGCACCGAACCGGTGAAGGCCACCTTGCGCACGGCCGCGTTCTTGAGCATCGGCGCGCCAATGTCGAGGCCGGTGCCGGTGATCACGTTGAAGACACCGTCCGGGAAGCCCACTTGGGTGGCCAGTTCGGCAAGGCGGATCGCCGAGCTCGAGGTGAACTCGGACGGCTTGAGCACGACGGTGTTGCCGGCCGCGAGCGCAGGGGCCACGCCTCGGGCCGCCTGGTTGAGCGGCGCGTTCCACGGGGTGATGACGCCGACCACACCGAAGGGCTCGCGGCGGGTGAAGCAGTGATGGTCCGGGCCGAGGTCGATCGTCTCGCCCTCGAACAGGTTCACCAGCCCGCCGTAGAACTCGAAGTAGCCCGCGGCGCCCTGAATCTCCATAGGAGCTTGCCAGGTGGGCTTGCCGGTTTCGGAGCGCTCGCGGTTCACGAGCTCGACCTGGTCGTCGAGGATCGCCTGCGCGAGGCGCAGGAGCAGCCGCCCCCGCTCGATCGGCTTCTGACGACGCCACGCGGACTGGGCAGCGACGGCGGCGGCGACGGCGGCTTCCGCGTCGGCGGCGTTACCCGCCGCGACCTTCGTGGTGGGTTGCCCGTCGAGCGGGCTGTCCACCGTCAAGTACTCGCCGCCGGACGGGGGCGTGCTGCGTCCCGAGATCCAATGTTCAAGCTGTAGCACCATGATTGGCTCCTATGGAGTGTTCCGGTCGTTCGGATGAGCGATCAGGGCTCGGGGACGAACTTCGTGGTCCGCGCCATGTTGAGCGTGCGGCCGCGCTCGGCGGTCACCAACGCGAGCTTGCGGCTGGCCTCGTCGATCATTTCGTCGCCGAGCATGACGGCGCCGCGGCCGCCGCCGTCGGCGGAGGTGTAGTGCGCGTATGCCTCGAGGATCAGCTCGGCCTTGTCGTAGTCTGCCTGGGCCGGGGCGAAGACCTCGTTGGCGGTCTCCAGCTGGGCTGGGTGCAGGACCCACTTGCCGTCGTAGCCGTACGCGGCGGCGCGCTCGGCGGCGGCGCGGTAACCCTCGGTGTCCTTGATGATGGCGTAGGGGCCGTCGATTGCCTGGAGGCCGTACTTGCGGGCGGTCATCGCGATCGTCATGAGGACGGTGTCGAACGGGTCGAAGCCGGTGGCGCCGGGGGCGCCGATTGTCAGCGCCGGCATCTTCATGGCGGCCATGAAGTCACCCGGGCCGAAGATGAGGGTCTCGGTGCGTGCGGTGGCCGCGGCGATCGCATCGATCTCGCTCAGGCCTGCGGGGCCTTCGATCTGCGCTTCGATGCCGATGGTGCCCTCCTCGATCCCGAGCTCGCGCTCGAGCTGCGAGAGGAGGATGTCGAGCCAGTTGATGTGCGCGACCTTCTCGACCTTCGGGAGCATGATGCAGTCGAGATTGCGGCCGGCGCCACGGACGATGGTGAGGACATCCTCGTGGGCCCACTCGGTATCAGCGTCATTGACGCGCACGACGCGGGTCTTGCCCGACCAGTCGCCGTGGTTGAGGGCTTCGACGATGGTGGCGCGTGCGGCGGGCTTGGCGACGGGGGCGACCGAGTCCTCGAGGTCGAGGAAGATCTGGTCGGCGGGCAGGGTCTGCGCCTTCGTGATCATCTTCTCGCTGCTCCCAGGGACGGCCATGCAAGAGCGACGGGGACGAAGGGGGCGAGTGCTGGTCATCTGTTTCTCAATTCCGTTGGGTGTGAAGTGCTGAAACTGGTTTCGACCCGGTTGGCCGAGCGCGGAGATCAGGGACGGTGCTTGAGTTGCACGCGGCGCGTGACCTGGACGACCAGATCGCCGCGCTGATTGACGCCGATGTGCCGGAAGGTGACCACGCCGTCGGCGGCGACATCGAGCACCTCTGTGGCGGCGCCGATGGTGTCACCGCGCTTGACTGGGGCGGGGAACTTGATATCGGTCATGCCGACCTCGCGAATGGCCTGGCCGCTAGTGTCCTGCGTCGCGAGGCCGATGGTGAGCGATAGCGACATGCCGCCGAAGTTGATCCGCTCGCCAAACTCGCTGTCCGCCATCGCGCCGTCGCTGAAGTGGCCCACAGCGCTGTTCATCACCAGCAGGGTGAAGCCGTTGAGGTCGAGGTCAGTGACAGTGCGAGTGCGCGCGTGGCGGAACTTGGCGCCGGGGATGAAATCCTCGGCGTAGCCCTCGAACTCGGGCGCGAGGTTCTGTTCGGCGGGCCGGCGGCGTACCAGGTTCGTGCGGTGGAAGTCGATGACCACCTCGCCGTCCGCGGTTCTGCCCTCGGTATGCCAGGTGACGATTCCGGTGTCAGGCCGGGAAGTCGAAGTTCGGGCGTCGACGACGGTGCTTCGCGCGTAGAGAGTTTCACCTGGGTAGACCGAGCGGTGGTACGTCACGTCGGTACCACCGAGGAAGGGCCCACCCGCTTCGCTCAGGTCCTCGACGCTGAGACCGAACACCACACCGAAGACGAGCAGCGGGTTGACCACCTCGTCGCGATGCCCACGCTCGAGTGCCACCTCCCTGTTGAAGTACTCCGGGTTGAAAGCCAGCATCTGTGTGCTGAACTCGATGTTGTCGCTCGCGTGAATCGTCCGACCCCAGTGGTGGTCGAAGGAGCGCCCGATCACATGATCTTCGAAGTAGGTTCCCCTCTCTCGAAGAGGCCAGGCAGTCAGATCGATCTTCGACATCTTCTCCCCTTCGTTCCGTTGCTCGGAACGTCGTGCTACTCATTGGAACGCTCAGTATGTAACCGCTGTCACAGCGTGTCAAGGTCGTAGACCGTCGAGTACGCGCGCATCAAGCAGCTGACCGTCTTGCCGTGCCGTATGCTGGAACGACCTCCGCCAACCGAGGCCAGCCAGCTAGATCACCGGAGAACAGCCCACAATGCCCCCCAACAGTGAGAACACGACCGCCGACAACGAGCAGAATGGCTCACTGGGCGGCACACAGAGCCTCATTCGCGGCTTGAGAGTGGTCGAGGCGATCGCATCGTCAACGCCGTCAGTCGGAGTCGGCGAGCTCTCGCGCACGCTGCAGCTACCGAAGTCAACGGTTCAGCGCTTACTCCGGACGCTCGAACTCGAAGGATGGGCAGAGACCTCGTCGGAGCCCATCACACGTTGGCAACTGACCCCGCGCCTGCTGTCGATCGCCCGCCACGGTGTTCCTTCACGAGGAATTCGCGACGTTGCACTGCCCCACATCACCGAGCTCGGCAGGGTGACAGGGGAAACGATCCACTTCTGTCTTCCGGACGGCACCCAGCAACTTGTGCTCATCGAGCGGGTCGACTCGGTACACCCCGTGCGGACGTTCAATCCGATCGGTGCAGGTACGGGATTTCACAACAGCGCGGCCGGAAAGGCCTGGCTCGCCGCACTACCCGAATCCGAGTTCACGCAGTTCCTCGCTACACCACTCGACCACACAACACCGAACACGATCACAGACCCAGCGGCGATAGCTCAACAGGTCCACCAAGCGCGCGCCAACGGCTACGCGATCAACCTAGCCGAGAACCGGGCCGGCGTGCGAGCGATCGGCTCCGCTGTGGTCAACGCGGAAGGGCAGCCAATCGCGACGGTCTCGATCAGCATGCCCGACTCGCGATTCGAGGAATCAAGAGTGCCCGAGTGGGGAGCAATGGTGCGCGAAACCGCACAGGCGATCACCAACGACTACGCCATCTGACACCTTTCACACCCCATCACCAGCCAAAAGGGCCCAGGCAACCGCCTGGGCCCTTTGCGACGCCCGCCCCTGCCGCTTGACAAACCGGCGTGATCCAACACACACTTCAATGTACCGTTACACAGCACGACGTGCTGACTGTCGGCACAGTAGGAGTAGGTATGACCGCCACAACACCCCTCACCCTCGATCCAGTCGAATTGCGCACGGCACTCAACGACGATCCCGAATTCAGCCTCCAGGCCCGGCACTGGAACAGCACCGTCCGCATCGGTGCAGATGGGCGCAATTGGCTCGTCCGCATCATCGATGGAATCGTCACCGATGTCGACACGGCCGCAACCCCCTTCGACGCCTGGGACTTCCAGCTCTCCGGGACCTCCGAGCACTGGGCGCAGCTACTCGCGCCGGTGCCCGCCGCGTTCTTCCAGGACTACTACGCCGCGATGCTCTACCACGGCTTCGCAATCGAAGGCGACATGCAGCAGATCATGGCCTACTACCCCGCTATCCGGCGCTCGCTGGACGTCATCCGCGCGCTCGCCAACCAGGAGGTCTCCGCATGACCGCCCAGCTCTCGACCGCTGTCGGTCGCTATGTCACGCTCACCGTCCAGGGCGTCGACTACCGGATCTACTTCGAGGAGGCCGGCACGGGGATCCCCGTCGTCCTCCAACACACCGCAGGCTGTGACAGCCGACAGTGGCGCCACCTCCTCGAGGACCCCGACTTCACCTCCAAGTACCGCCTGATCGCCGCTGACGCTCCGTACCACGGCCGATCGCTGCCGCCCGAAGGCATCGAGTGGTGGAAGACCGAGTACTCGCTGTCCAAGGAGTTCTTCATCGAGTTCCACAACCAGCTCGCCGAGCAGCTCGACCTGGACCGCCCCATCTTCATGGGCTGCTCAATGGGTGGTCACCTCGCAGCAGACCTCGCCCTCGCCTGTCCGGACAACTACCGTGCGGTCGTCGGCATCGAAGCGGCGCTGCACTCGCACGGCATGGAGCGCATCCTCCCGTGGCTCTACCACCCCCAGATCAGCAACGACACCAAGCCGGCACTGATGCAGACCCTCTGCTCACCCACCAGCCCCGAGAAGTACGTCCGGGAAACCGTCTGGGTCTACAGCCAGGGCGCGCCGCCCGTCTTCAAGGGCGACCTCGCGTACTACATGATCGGACACGACCTCACCGATTCCGCGCCCCTGATCGACACCACCAAGGTCGGCATGTGGGTCCTCAGCGGCGAATACGACTGGTCCGCGCCCCCGTCCGCCGGCCGCGAGCTGGCCGACAAGGTCCCCGGCTGTCACTTCGTCGAGATGACCGGCATGGGCCACTTCCCCATGTCGGAGGACCCGATCAAGTTCAAGGAGTACGTAGCGCCGATTCTCGCCGAGGCGAGCGCCCTATGATGACCGAAGAGCGCCGTGAGCTGCAGCAGCTCGCACGGCAGTTCGCCATGGAGGAGGTCCTCCCTGTGGCGAACGGGTTGGATCCGGTCAACGGCCTGATCCCGGACGAACTGCGCCAGAAGATGGCCGACATCGGCTTCTTCGGAATCCTCATCCCAGAGGAATACGGCGGACTCGGACTGGGTGCTTTCGAGTACTGCATGATCGCCGAGGAGCTCTCGCGCGCCTGGATGAGCGTCGGCAGCCTCATGGCTCGTGGCAACTCTCTGCTACCGGGGTTCACTGAAGAGCAGCAGCGAGACATCCTGCCCCGGATGGCCCGCGGTGAATACCTCTGCGCCTTCGCCCTGTCCGAGAACGAGGCCGGATCTGATGTCGCGAACATCAGCTGCCGCGCCCGGCGCGACGGCGATGACTGGGTGATCACCGGCAGCAAGATGTGGTGCACCTACGCCGACCAGGCCGACTTCATTATGCTCTTCGCGCGTACCTCCACCGATCCGGACCCGACGAAGCGGCACCGCGGGATCAGCGTCTTCTTAATCGACAAGGAGCGTGGCAGCTTCCCTGAGGGCATCAGCGGCACACCGATCCGCAAGGTCGGCTACCGCGGTTGGAAGACCTGGGAGCTCTCCTTCGATCGCTTCCGTCTCCCGGCGCACGCCCTCATCGGTGAGGAGGGGCGCGGCTTCTATGCGGCGATGCACAAGCTCGAGACCGCGCGCGCACACACAGCAGCGCGCAGCATTGGGCTCGCCCGCGGGGCCCTCGAGGATGCCACCGAGTACGCGCTCAACCGGCAACAGTTCGGCCGGCCGATCAGCGACCTCCAGGCGATCCGTTTCAAGCTCGCAGACATGGCCACACAGATCGAGACGAATCGCCAGATGATGTACCACGTCTGCACCACGATCGACGCAGGTGGCCGCGCCGACCTCGAAGCTTCGATGGTCAAGTACTCCGCGAGTGAAATGTCGGAGAAGGTGACCAGCGAAGGACTCCAGATCCACGGCGGCGCCGGCTACACAAGCGAATACGCCGCCGAACGGTACTGGCGCGATGCACGTCTGACCAAGATCTTCGAAGGGACATCCGAGATCCAGCTCAAACTGATCTCCGACCATCTCCTCGGCCGATAGCCTTATTGCCCCGCCCGACAACGGTGAACGATGAGACAGCTTCCTGATCATTCCGCCACATCGCGCACAGCGCGTAGCGCGCGGTCACGTCGTGACGCCAACTGTCAGGACAAGTGGTGGCACACGATCACAAGCGCGATCGGCAACGTGGCGGAGCAGCTCGCGAGCAGCACCCGCCGGAACCGGTGCGTGAGTCCGACGAGAAGCAGTGCCCGACGAGAGCACAGCAAACCGGACATGAAGGGAACACCATGGTGCGCAAGCACACCGTTGCGATCATCGTGAGCGTCGCCGCGCTCGCACTACTCAGCGCCGGTTGCTCGGAGGACTCGAAGCCCGTCCCGAGCTCGTCGGCTGCTGCACCGACTTCCGTCGCCACGCCGCACTCCCAGGAAGCCGTCCCCACCCGGCCCAGCGAGCCGACATCGGGTAACAGCGGGAACGTCGGCCCGACAACGACCGTGCCCTCCGGGCCGACACACACGGTGACCAGGACTGTGCCCGCTACGCCCCAGGCACCCAATAGTGGCGGGACAATCGATGTGCCCTGCACAGGCCCCGACCAAGGCACTGTCTGCACCAATCCGAATCACGGCGGAGGCGACAACCCGTCGGAGAACGGGACGGGGCCCACCACTTCTCCGAAGGTTCGCGATGACGACCCGGGGGGCAAGCCCTGCACCACCGGAATGGGAGTCGCCGGAACGTACGTCTACTCGGACGACACCAGCAGTTGGGTCTGCCAAATCGGCTGACCAGGAGTCCACCCCCACGATCATTAGCAAGAGCCATTGACAACCAATGGCTGTGAGCCCACAGAACCTTCCGAACCATGCCATCAGCATCTCGATGCTTTGCCGCAGTGAAGGTAGATTCAGATCAACCTCAACCAAAGGAGAAGCACAATGCCCGTCGACATCGATCGGTTCGAAACCCGCTCTGCTCAAACGCATAAGCCTCGCCGGATCCTGTCCATCGTGTCGAACACCGCGGAACTCCGCGGGTTCCCCGTGGGATTCTTCGCCGAAGAGATGACGCGCGCATTCCTGACATTCATCGAAGCCGGACACACTGTGGACCTCGCATCCCCCGACGGGGGCAAGGTCATGTACGACACGCACAGCGACCCACGAACGCCAGGCGGCCAGTACGTGGACGACCTGATCAGCCTCGGCTTCGTCACGCACGAGAAGTTCGGCGCGCTCCTGGACGCGACGATCCCCCTCGGATCCGTCTCGGTCGCGGACTACGACGCCGTGTGGGTGGCAGGTGGCGGCGGGCCCTTGCTGACTTTCAAGGACAATCCTGCACTGCACAAGCTGATCGCCGACTTCTATGAGGCGGGCAAGGTCACCACGCTGATCTGCCACGGATCATCGATCCTACTGTGGGCCCGCCTCTCCAACGGCGAACTCCTCGCGGACGGCAAGCGCTGGACAGGATTCACCGACGGCGAGGAGAACGCCGTGAACGAGGCCTTCGGCATGATTCTCAACGACTACACCATCGAGTCCGAAGCCGCCAAGAACCCGAACACCGAGTTCCGCCACCTCGATGTGAACGAGCCCTTCGCCATTCGCGATGGCAATCTCATCACCGGCCAACAGCAGTACAGCAGTGGGATCACCGCGGCACTGGTCCTCGACGCGCTCGACGAGCTCGATTGAGTATCACCGCACTCAGCTCGAGACTCCGCACCGTACCCACCTCAAGAGATACTGCGCCATCGCCTCGTCTCGACCAGACGCCGTGACGAGTGTTATCCGCAGATGAAGCCGACGCGTCGCAAAGATCATGAAGAAACGAATCCACATGAAATCGCGTTTCGCACTGACAAGTTCACTCGCCGTCGTCGCTGCATCTTTGCTGGGCAGCACGCTCGGATCCGGAGCCGCCGCAGCATCCCCGTACGGCCCCAAGGGGTTCACAGATGGCGGGCCCAGTTGCGACAGGGGGGTAGCAGCGGTGGTCGCCGAGTCCGCTCTCTCCAAAGTTGTGATCTGCCGCAACGGCACTGACCTGCAGTACATCGGCCAAGGTCTCCGCACGCAGAACTGGCTCTGGATCGACGACGTCCGTCTCGACGGAGGCGACACCTATATCGCCACACACGAGAAGTTCACCTACGTGGTGCGCTGGGGAACCCTCGAGATCGACGCCCCGGACGGCAAGACCGTCTCGCACGAGCACCTGGATATGCACACCTTCGAGCACGATTGATCGACCCGTAGCGATTCGCGCAACCGCTCGACCACACAGGAAGTAATCGCATGCGAACTCCACACATGGCCATCGGAGCTTGACCCGGTTTCCCGGACAGTTGGTGTGACAGGTTCAGGCTACCGATGAGGCGGTCTGGGCGTGGTGGTAGTCGTTCTCGTACTCAACGGGGGCGAGGTAGCCGATTCCGGAGTGCCGGCGACGGGGGTTGTACCAGGCTTCGATCCAGTCGAAGATCGCCGAGGCGAGCTGCTCTTCGGTGTCCCACTCACGGGTGTCGAGTAGCTCGCGTTGCATGGTCGACCAGAACGATTCCATCATCGTGTTGTCCACACTGGACGCGACACGCCCCATCGACCCGAGCAGCCCCGCCGAACGGAGCCTGTCACCGAAAACCCAAGAGGTATATTGCGATCCGCGGTCGGAGTGCATGATCGTCCC
>NZ_LSRF01000004.1:0-36231 GCF_001575195.1 Tsukamurella pseudospumae | reverse complement strand
ACCGACGCAGACTACTCACCAGCCGGGAACGTTTGTCGGACAAGTCCTTCGCGCGGATGTGGAACGATCTGATCGACCACGACACCACCGGCCAGATCCTCACCGCCTACATCGCGAAGGAACAGCTGCGACACCTGCTCGCCGCTGCCCGCGACAACGCCGACACGCACGAGGTCCGGGCCCGGCTCTACGCGTTCTACACCTGGTGCGCCGACGCCGACCTGCCCGAGCTCACCCGCCTCGCAACGACGATCGAGGCGTGGTGGCCGGCCATCTTGGCGTTCATCGACACCGGCATCACCAACGCCCGGACCGAAGGGCTCAACCGCCTGGTCAAGCAGGTCAAACGCGTCGCCTGCGGCTTCCGGAACACCGAAAACTCACGCCGCCGGATACGATTCCACTGCACCCGCACCCAGCGGGCCAGCATCCAGCAATTCCACTGCTAAGCAAGTTGCCCGCTCAACTTCGAAGAGCCCGCAACAGGAGGAACAGAACCGCACCCGCCGCCGCGTAGGCGACCGCGGCGAGCAGGAACGGGCCCGCGAGCGCGGGAAGCCCCAGCGAGCGCGCGAGCTCCCCGAGCGGCGTGACCAGATTCGGCCCGGCGACGGCGCCGACGGTGGTCGACACGAGCGCCAGGCTGACCGCGGTCGCCCGCGTGGCCGGGGTCGCGAGATCGGTCCCGGCGTAGCGGGCCTGCAGATTCGTCGCCGTGCCGGCGCCGTAGACCAGGAACGACGCGAAGAGCAGCGGGACGCTGCCGATCGCCGCGGCGAGGACGACCCCGGACGCGCCGACCGCGCCGGCGGCGAAGCCCGCCGCGAGCCCGACCCGCCGCCCGGCGCGCTGGCTGATCCGGCCCACCAGGTACGCCGTGAACGCCGAACCGAAGGTGAACATCGCGATGGGCAGGCCCGTCAGGGCCTCCGAACCGAGCATCTCCTGCGCGAGCAGCGCGCCGACGGTGATCCCCGCGGCCAGTCCCGCCCCGCCGAGCACCTGTCCGGCCATGACGACCATCAGAGTGCGGCGCTGCACCCGCCGGCGGGTCTCCTCGATCTCGTCGTCCACGCGATCATCATCACCCACCGCGATCAGCCCGTCGATCAGGCCGGGAATCGTGCATGCATTTTGCATGCACCGGCAGTAGAATCACGGCATGACCACCATCACCATCCGCAACGTCCCGGAGGAGACCCGGAACGAGCTGGCCGCACGAGCGGCGCGCAGGGGGCAGTCCCTCCAGGAGTACATGCTGCGGCTCGCGGACGAAACCGCCAGTACGCCCGACATCGCCGAGCTGGTCGCGGAGATCCGTGCGAGCAAGCGCCACATGCGTTCCACAGTCACGACAGAGTCGATTCTCGCTGATCGAGACGCTGACCGTCGATGACGCAGGTCCTGGATTCGTCCGTGGTCGTCGCGGCATTCATCGACCTCGGGGACGACGGCGACTGGGCGCTGTCGATGCTCGAGGACGGTCCCATCGTGGCCCCGCAACTCATGCCCTTCGAAGCGGCGAACATCATCCGAAGGACTCTCGTCCGAGGCGAGATCGACGAAGTCACCGCGAGACAGGCCCTCGGTAGGCTGCACCGACTGGCCGTGACGACCTATGTATCCTTCGCAGCTGTCGCCGACCGCGCATGGGAGTTGCGCGCGAACGTCACGACCTACGACGCGTCCTACGTCGCCGTCGCGGAGCAGTTCGACTGCCGTCTGGCCACCCTCGACCACCGACTCGCCCGCGCCACCGGCCCGCGGTGCGAGATCGTGACGCCCCCGGGCCGGTAGGCTCTCCGGGTGACCGAACCGCCGATCGTGCCGAAACTGCTGGACATCGCGGTCACCGCACTCGGCGGCAGCAAGCGCGACGGACAGGTGCGGATGGCGGCGGCCGTCGCCCACTCCCTCGACACCGGAGAGCACCTCGCGGTCCAGGCCGGCACCGGCACCGGCAAGTCGCTGGCCTACCTCGTGCCCTCGATCCGGCACGCCGTCACCTCCGGCAAGACGGTCGTCGTGAGCACCGCGACCATCGCCCTGCAGCAGCAGCTGGTGGACCGCGACCTCCCCCGGCTGGCCAAGGCGCTGAAGAAGGACCTCGGCCGCGAGCCCGAGTTCGCGATCCTCAAGGGTCGCGGGAACTACCTGTGCCTCAACAAGTTGCACAGCTCGGTGGCCTCCGAGCCGGACAGCGAGGAACTGTTCGATCCGTTCGCCGCCTCGCGCCTGGGCCGCGAGATGAAACGCCTGCGCGAGTGGAGCAGCGACACCGAGACCGGCGACCGCGACGAACTGACCCCCGCCGTCGGCGATCAGTCCTGGCGCCTGGTCAGCGTCGGCGCGCGGGAGTGCCTGGGCGCCACCAACTGCACCTACGGCCAGGACTGCTTCGCCGAGGCCGCGCGCAAGAAGACGGGCCAGGTCGACGTCGTGGTCACCAACCACGCCCTCCTCGCCATCGACGCGATGACCGAGGTCAAGGTGCTGCCGGACCACGACGCCGTCGTCGTCGACGAGGCGCACGAGCTGGTGGACCGGGTCACCTCCGTCGCCACCGCGGAGCTCACGGGCAGCGTGGTCGCCGCCGCCGCGCGTCGTGCGGGCAAGCTCGTCGAGGAGGAGATCGCCGACGCCCTGGTCGCCGCCTCCGAGGGGCTCACCCAACTGTTGGACGCGTCCGGCACGCGCCGCTGGCTCGGCCTGCCCGACGGTGCCGGGCCCGCTCTGGCATCCGTCCGCGACGCCGCGTGGGTCGTCCGGACGGCCGTCGGCCCCGCCCGCGGAGCCAACCTCGACTCGGACGCCGCGGCCGCGCGCAGCGCCGCACTCACGGCCCTCGACGATGTGCACGACACCGCCGTCCGCGTCCTCACCGCGTTCGACGAGCCCGACGAGGCGAAGCGCCGCGACGTGGTCTGGACCTCCGACGTCCCGGTCCGCGGCGGCGGCTTCCGCCGGACGCTGTACGTGGCGCCGCTGTCCGTGGGCGGGCTGCTGCGCACCCGCCTGTTCGGCGAATCGACCGTGGTGCTGACGTCGGCGACCCTCGCCGTCGGCGGCGCCTTCGACACGGTCGCCGGATCGTGGGGCCTCCCCCGCGCGGGTGGTGGGGACGCCCCGGAACCGGACCGCGATCCCGCGCTGGCCACGGGGAAGAAGCCCGACGCGAAGATCGAATGGAGCCACCTCGACGTGGGCTCGCCCTTCGACTACCCGCGGTCGGGCATCCTCTACGTGGCCACGAAGCTGCCGCCTCCCGGCCGCGACGGCACCAACCCCGCCGTCCTCGACGAGATCGAGACGCTGATCAAGGCCGCCGGCGGCCGGACCCTGGGACTGTTCAGCTCCACCCGCGCGGCGAAGGCCGCCGCGGAGGCGCTGCGCGAGCGGCTCGACACGCCGATCCTGTGCCAGGGCGAGGGCAACACCGGCCAGCTCGTGCGCGACTTCGCCGCCGACCCGTCGACCTCGCTGTTCGGCACGCTGAGCCTGTGGCAGGGCGTCGACGTGCCCGGGCCGTCACTGTCGCTGGTGCTCATCGACCGGATCCCCTTCCCCCGCCCCGATGACCCCCTGCTCACGGCCCGGCAGCGCGCCGTCGAGTCGCGGGGCGGCAACGGCTTCATGGCGGTCGCGGCGACCCACGCCGCCCTCCTACTGGCGCAGGGCGTGGGCCGGCTGCTGCGCTCGACGGACGACAAGGGCGTCGTCGCCGTGCTGGACTCCCGGCTCGCGACGGCGCGCTACGGCGGCTTCCTCCGCGCGTCGCTGCCGCCGTTCTGGGAGACCGCGGACCGGGCCGTCGCGGTAGCGGCGCTCCAGCGTCTCTCCCAGTCCTGACCACGTTTTCCGGACCCGTCCGGGCACAACCGGAAAGGCCCGCAGACGGCGCGGCGCCGGGCCCGCGCGAGCCGGGAGTACTCGCCCGTAAACCGGCCGCGTCGACTACCGTTGGCCCGGTGACAGGGCGCATCGGCATCGACGACATCGAACCCGTGGTGTCGTGCGGGCAATACCCCAGTAAGGCGGTCGTCGGCGAGGTCGTGCCGGTGTCCGCGACCGTGTGGCGCGAGGGCCACGACGCCGTGGCGGCGTCCGTCGTCGTGACGGGACCCGACGGTTCCTCCACCTACATCCGCATGTCGCCGGCCGCCGAGCCCGACGTGTTCCACGCGCTGTTCCGGCCGGACCTCACGGGCTACTGGTCGCTGCGCATCGAGGGTTGGTCCGACCCGGCCACCACCTGGCGCAGCGCGGTGCAGAAGAAGCTCGCCGCGGGCCAGGGCCCGGCGGAGCTCGCGAACGACCTCGAGCTCGGTGCCCGCCTTCTCGAGCGCGCCGCGGGCGGCGTGCCCGACGGTGACCGGGCCTCCGTCCGCGCCGCCGCCGCGGCCCTGCGCGACGGCGACCGCAGCCTGGTCGAACGGACCGGCGCCGCACTGCATCCCGACATCACCCGGCTGCTGCAGCAGTACCCCGTCCGCGAGCTGATCACCAAGTCGCGCACCTACCGGGTGTGGGTGGACCGCACGCGCGCGCTGTTCGGATCCTGGTACGAGCTGTTCCCGCGGTCCACGGGCGGCTGGGACCACGAGGGCAAGCCGGTGCACGGCACCTTCCACACCGCTGCGGAGGACCTACCGCGGGTGGCGGAGATGGGCTTCGACATCGTGTACCTCCCGCCGATCCATCCGATCGGCGAGGTGAATCGCAAGGGACGCAACAACACCCTGACGCCGGAGGAGCACGACGTCGGCGTGCCGTGGGCGATCGGCTCGGCCGCCGGCGGGCACGACGCGGTGCATCCCGAACTCGGCACGCTGGAGGACTTCGACTACTTCACGCAGCGCGCCCGCGACCTCGGCATGGAGGTGGCGCTCGATCTGGCCTTCCAGGCGGCACCGGATCACCCGTGGGCGCGAGAGCATCCGGAGTGGTTCACGGTCCTGCCCGACGGCACGATCGCGTACGCCGAGAACCCGCCGAAGAAGTACCAGGACATCTACCCGATCAACTTCGACGAGGACCGCACCGGCATCTACCGGGAGCTGTTGCGCGTCACCCTGTTCTGGGTGCAGCGCGGCATCGAGATCTTCCGGGTGGACAACCCGCACACCAAGCCACCGGACTTCTGGCACTGGCTCATCGCCGAGGTGAAGAAGGTCAACCCGGACGTCCTGTTCCTGGCCGAGGCGTTCACCCGCCCGGCACGGATGTACGGCCTGGGCAAGCTGGGCTTCACGCAGAGCTACACCTATTTCACGTGGCGCACGGCGAAGTGGGAGCTCGAGGAGTTCGCGCGCGAGCACGCCGCGAACGCCGACATCTGCCGCCCCAACCTCTGGGTGAACACGCCGGACATCCTGCACGAGAGCCTGCAGCACGGCGGGCCCGGCACGTTCGCCATCCGCGCGACACTCGCCGGCACCCTCTCCCCCAGCTGGGGCATGTACTCGGGATACGAGCTCTACGAGCACGTCCCGGTCCGCGAGGGCAGCGAGGAGTACCTCGACTCGGAGAAGTACGAGCTCCGCCCGCGCGACTACAAGGCGGCGCAGAGCCGCGGGGAGTCGTTGGAACCGTGGATCACCCGGCTCAACGACATCCGGCGCCGGCACCCCGCGCTGCAGCAGCTGCGGAACCTGCACTTCCACGCGGTCGACAACGACGCGCTGATCGCCTACAGCAAGCACGATCCGAACACCGGCGACCTCGTCCTGATGGTGGTGAACCTCAACCCCTTCGGCGCCGAGGCCGGCAACGTGTGGCTGGACCTGCCCGCGCTGGGGATGGACTGGCACGAGCGGTTCCCCGTGCGCGACGAGGTGTCGGGCGAGGTCTACCACTGGGGCCAGGCCAATTTCGTACGGCTGGAGCCCTGGCGCAATGTCGCGCACATCCTGGTGCTGCCCCCACTGAGCCCGCAGCACCGTCGCGACCTGTCCTACCGGGAGGCATGATGAGCGAGAACCCCGTCGGCCCCAGTTCGGCCGCGGCGGCCGTCGACCCCGACACCGCCGCACGCCTGCTGTCCGGCACCTACCACGATCCCCACGCGATCCTGGGCGCGCACCCGACGCCCCGTGGCACGGTGCTGCGGGCGCTCAAGCCCGGGGCCACCGCGGTGGCGGCGGTGATCGGCGGCGAGCACTACCCGATGGCCCGGATCCAGGGCTCGCTGTGGGGCACCGAGGTCCCCATCTCCGACCCGGCCGACTACCGGTACGAGGTGCTCTACCCCACGGGCAGCGCGATCGTCGCGGACGGCTACCGGTTCCTGCCCACCATCGGCGAGCTGGATCAGCACCTGATCGCCGAGGGACGGCACGAGCGGCTGTGGGACGTGCTCGGCGCGCACGTGCGCAGCTACACCACGCCCGACGGCGAGGTCAGCGGCACCTCCTTCGCCGTGTGGGCGCCGAATGCACGCGGCGTCACGGTGATCGGTGACTTCGAGTACTGGTCCGGCGAGTCCTTCCCGATGCGCACACTCGGCTCGTCGGGCGTCTGGGAGGTCTTCGTTCCGGGCGTCGCCGACGGTGCCGCCTACAAGTTCCGGATCTTCACCGAGGGCGGCCCCGTCGAGAAGGCCGACCCGATGGCGCGCCGCACCGAGGTGCCCCCGGCCACGGCTTCGATCGTCACGGAGAGCCATCACACGTGGCGCGACGGCGCCTGGATCACCGAGCGCGCCAAGCAGATCCCCACCGACCGGCCGATGAGCACGTACGAGGTGCACCTCGGCTCGTGGCGGCAGGGTCTGAGCTACCTCGACCTGGCGAACGAGCTGGCCGACTACGTGACCGAGACCGGCTTCACGCACATCGAGCTGCTGCCGGTGGCCGAGCACCCGTTCGGCGGATCGTGGGGCTACCAGGTCACCTCGTACTTCGCACCGACCTCGCGGTTCGGCACGCCCGACGAGTTCCGCGAGTTCGTGGACGTGATGCACGCCCGCGGCATCGGCGTGATCATGGACTGGGTGCCCGCCCACTTCCCCAAGGACGCCTGGGCGCTCGCCCGGTTCGACGGCAAGCCGCTCTACGAGCACGGCGACCCGCAGCGCGGCGAGCAGCTGGACTGGGGCACCTACGTCTTCGACTTCGGTCGCCGCGAGGTGCGGAACTTCCTGGTGGCCAACGCCCTCTACTGGTTCGACGAGTTCCACGTCGACGGTCTGCGCGTGGACGCCGTGGCGTCGATGCTGTACCTCGACTACTCCCGCCCCGAGGGCGGCTGGACGCCGAACGTGTACGGCGGCCGCGAGAACCTCGAGGCGGTGGAGTTCCTGCAGGAGATGAACGCCACCGTCCACAAGCTGTTCCCGGGCGTGGTCACCGTGGCCGAGGAGTCCACGAGCTGGCCCGGCGTCACCCGCCCGACGAACCTCGGCGGCCTCGGCTTCACCATGAAGTGGAACATGGGCTGGATGCACGACACCCTGGGCTACCTGGGGCGAGACCAGGTGCACCGCAACTTCCACCACCACGAGGTCACCTTCTCGCTGATGTACGCGTGGAGCGAGAACTTCGTGCTCCCCATCAGTCACGACGAGGTGGTGCACGGCAAGGGGACACTGTGGACCCGCATGCCGGGCGACGCCCACACCAAGGCGTCCGGGGTCCGCGCCCTGCTCGCGTACATGTGGGGCCACCCGGGCAAGCAGTTGCTGTTCATGGGCCAGGAGTTCGGACAGGTCCGGGAATGGTCCGAGGAGCGCTCGCTGGACTGGGACAGCCTCGACGGCTGGGAGGGCGAGCTGCACGCCGGGATCCAGTCGCTCACGCGGGATCTCAACGCGGCGTACCGCTCCCACCCCGCGCTGTGGAGCCAGGACACCACCCCGTCGGGCTACGAGTGGGTGGATGCGAACGATTCGCAGAACAACGTCCTGAGCTTCCTGCGCTGGGGCAGCGACGGTTCCGTGGTGCTGTGCCTGTACAACTTCTCCGGGCAGACACACGAGCGCTACCGCGTGGGCGTCCCCTTCGCCGGCTCGTGGCGCGAGATCCTCAACACCGATTCCTCCGCGTACGAGGGCACCGGCGCGGGCAACATGGGCGGCGTGACCGCGGAGTCCCGCTCCTGGCACGGCCGCGAGGCCTCCGTCGAGGTCGTGCTCGGCCCGAACTCGGCGGTATGGCTCACGTTCGACGGGGAATCGGCAGCCGTCGAGTGATGCGCGAGCTCGCGCAGGGCGTGTGGTTCGGGTCCGGGACGCACGTCAACTTCCTCGCCCTCGTCGACGGTGCCGAGGTCACGCTGATCGACGCGGGCTGGGCGGGCGACCTGGACCGCGTCGAGGCCGAGCTGGCGTCGATCGGCCGGCGCCCCGAGGACGTCCGCGCGATCCTCGTGACGCACGCCCACATCGACCACGTGGGCGGCGTCGCGAAACTGCACGAGCGCTACGGGACACCGGTTCTCGCACACCCCGACGAGATCGCGCACGCCCGCGGCGAGACGCACGAGCAGGCCGCGCCGCTCGACCTGCTGCCCATCGCCTGGCGACCGCGCACGTTGCGGTGGATGGCCGATGTCGCGCGCGTCGGCGTACTCGGCCACGTCGAGATGCCCTACGCCGAGCCCTTCTCCGTGCCCGAGGCGGGCGCTCCGCTCGACCTGCCCGGTGCACCGGTGCCGATCCCCTGCGCCGGCCACACCTCCGGGCACACCGCGTTCCTCCTGCCCGGCGGCGTCGTCGCCACGGGCGACGCCCTGGTGACCGGCCATCCGCTGTCGGGTTCGACGGGGCCGCAGCTCCTGGCTGGCTTCTTCAGCCACGACCTCCCGCGCACCGTCGAAACCCTCGAGGCGATCGCAGCACTGGACGCGGGCGTACTGGCTCCCGGCCACGGCGAGCCGTGGCACGGGAGCCCCGCCGAGGCGGTCGCGCAGGCGCGCGTCAGCTGCAGCTGACGACGATCTCGAAGGGCTTCTTGACGATCCCCGCCATCGGGTTGCTCAAGCTGCCGCCCTGCGCCGTGCCGGAGATCGTGTAGCGCTTACCGTCGACCTTGACGGTGGCCTCGCCGACACCCGGACCGACGCCGAGGGCGTTCCCGTCGACGGTGAGGGCGACAGTCTCGACGGTGGGCGGGTTTCCGTCCTTGAGGGTGGCGCCGACGCCGCCGGACGTGCCGCCGGCGCCGATGGCGATCCGGTCGCCCTGCTTGGTGCAGCCCACCTTGCTCAGGTCGACGCCGGTCAGTTCCTTCCCGTCGACCGTGACGGTGGTCTTGGCGTCCGTGCTCGCGGAGTTCGAGTCGGACCCCTTGTCGGAGCCGCCGCCGCACGCGACGAGTCCGATCGACGCGAAGACGACCGCAGAGCTGAGGGCGAGGGTGCGATTCATAGCGGGCCTCCTTAGGCACGGAACCGAATTCGGGCGGAACGCCCGTGTGGAGGAAAGCACACCTTCGGCGTCGTCGGTCGCGATCCGACGGAGTTTTGCAGGGGCAACTCGCTCCGCATCGCCGACCACGCGCGCTCTCACCCCGCCGCGATTGGATGCGATCTCACCATTGCGACTTGTCTCGAACGGGTGTACTATTGAGACGTGGATCACACGACGGCGTTGGCGAACCTGCCGGAGGCACTGCTGCCTCCGCGGTTGGTCGCTGCCGTCGTCCCCTCGGCGAAGCTCGGAGAGATGCTGGACGAGCAGCGTCGGGTCGAGAACCGCGCCTTCTGCCGAACGATGACGGCGACGTACGCGCTGTTCCGCGACCGGTACGGCGAGCGCGAGTCGGCGTTCCTGTCATCGGACATCGAGCAGGGGGCGGACTTCTACGCACGCCGGCAGGAGCTGTCGCTGGCGTACTCGGCGCTCAAGGCGGAGGTGATGGTCGCCCTGCGTCTCGGCCCCACCGCGGCGGAGACGGCGATCGACCAGGCGATCGGTTTCGTCGAACGGCTGCCGCGGGTGTTCGCGCTCGTCGACGCGAACGTGATCTCCGCGCGCGGCGGGCAGGAGGCGCTGAGCCGGTGCCGCGCACTGTCGACGGCGCAGGCGCTCGAGTTCGACGAACGCCTCGCCACGGTGCTCACGGCCTGCGCGGAGCAGCTGACCGCGATCCCGGCGTTGCGGGAAGCCGCGGACCGGATCGTGCACGACATCGACCCCGCGGCGGCGGAGCGGCGGCGCAAGCAGGCCGAGGAGGATCGCACGTTCACTGTGCGGCCCGCGGACGACGGTATGGCGATGGCGTACGCACTGCTCACCGCACACGAGATCCGGGAGCTCGAGTCCCGGGTCGACGAGGTCGCGGAGACCGCGTGCGACTGCGATCCGCGCACGGCGTCGCAGCGGCGGGCCGATGCGTTCGTCATGCTGTTCCGCGGCTTCACGACGCTGGGGTGCCGATGCGCCGTCCCCGTGTGCCGCTTCGCCCCGATCCGGCGTGAGGGCCAAGAGGATTCCGACGGTGCGCGCGTCGTCATCCGGTACCGCACCCTCGTGCACGTGATCATCAACGAGAAGACCCTCGCCGACCCGGCGGATACCGACGCCGCATACCTCATCGGCCACGGCCCGATCACGGCCGAGCAGGCCCGCGAGATCAGCCTGCGTGACGACGCCGTGATCCGCCCCTTCGGCCAGGAAGTCGACGACTCCCCCACCGCACCCCAGCCGACGCCCGATCCCGCAGCCGATCCAGCAGCGAACACCCCCGCCGAATCGGCTGCGCCGGAGCCGGTCTCGGTGTACCGGTGGTCCGGCATCGATCTGGTGCGCCGTCGTCCGGTGGGGATCCTGCTCGCGGCGCGCTGCCGCCACGCGGGCGCCCCGGCGAACGGAGCGGGTGCCACGGACACGGACGGTGCGGCGCACACCCTGGACTCAGCAGCCTCGGACACTGCAGCAGACACCCGTGACGCAGCGGCCACGGCCGCTGCCCGGCGGCCGCACACTCGCCCCACACCGACTCACTCCCCGCGAGCACTGAGCCCTCGGGCGCTGGTGATCGCGCAGGGCAGCACGGGGTACCGGTTCTCGGCGGATCTGAAGCGGTACTTCCACATCCTGTTCCCCCGCTGCGTGTTCCCGATGTGCACGCGGCCGGCGTCGCGCTGCCAGATCGACCACAGGCGCGAATACGACCACGCCGACCCCGAGCGCGGCGGAGCCAGCACCGCCGACAACGGACAGCCCTTGTGCCTGCCCCACCATCAGCTGAAAACGGCGGGGATCTGGGTCGACGCCCACCTGCCCGACGGCCGCATCCTGTGGACGGGACCGAACGGTCGGCGGGTCGTCGTCGACCCGTCGGGCACGATCCTGGGCCTGTTCCCCGACCTGACCCGCATCACGTGGACGAGTCCGCCGGCGGCACCGTCGAAGCCCCGGAGCCCCGGCGGTCCCACCCGGCTGCAACGCGAACACGAACGGCGCGAACGGATCCGCGATCGGAACCTCGAGGAACTCGAACGCCGCGCACACCCCGGCACGGTCAGCACCGTCGAACGACGCCTCGACGCGGCCCTCGCCGGCACAACACCCGCGTCGCTCCCACCGCCCGACGACGAACCACCGCCCTTCTGACCGTGCCGCCCCTCGCGCGCGCTTCGCTCCGCGGCTACCGCGGCTACCGCGGGGCGAGGAGCCGGATGACGGTGTCCGCGCGCGTCTCCGGGATCAAGGCGTAGGACACCAGCAGACCAGCGTCCTCCCGGGGCCCGGAGTCCTCGGGGCGCGTGCCACCGAGATCCGAGCCCTGCAGCGCGTGCGCGGCGACGGTGCTCGCCCGGTAGCCGTGGACCTCGAGGTTGTCGAGCACTGTGGCCAGCGCATCGGGCGAGCCGAGGTCGAGGGTGAGGTGCAGGCCCGCCTCGACGCCGATCACGTGCGCGTCCGGAACGTGCAGCGCGAGCGCGCGCTGCACCGCGGCCCGGCGCGCGCCGTAGGTCCGGCTGGCCCGCGCGATGTGGTTGTCCCACCCGCCGGAGGAGATGAAATGCGCGAGCATCGTCGCCGCGGTGCCGTCCACGCCCGCACCGGATCCGTTCCCGGCGTTGGGGAGTTCGCGACACCGTTCCGGGAGAACGGTCCAGGCGATCCGCAGCAGCGGGCTGAGCGCCTTCGACGCGGTGCCGATGTAGACCACCGACTCCGGGTCGAGGCGGTGCAGCGCCGGCAGCGGAGCCACGTCGTAGGAGAACTCGCCGTCGTAGTCGTCCTCCACCACGAGGCCGCCCGTCGCACGGGCCCACCGCAGCAGAGCGAGCCTGCGCGACATCGACATCCGCACGCCCGTCGGGTACTGGTGCGCCGGCGTGACGTACACCAGGCAGCGTCGATCGGGGAGGCGGTCGACGACGAGTCCCTCCTCGTCGACGGGGACCGACACGACCTGATTGCCCGTGGCCCGGAAGGCGTCGAACGCCCGCCGGTACCCGGGGTCCTCCATCGCGATCGGCGCACCGAACCAGTCGGCGATCGAGCGGAGCGCGGGGTTCACCCCGGGGAACAGGCGGATGTCCGACGGTGCGCACACCACGGCACGGCTCCGGCGCAGCTGGGCCGCAAGCACCAGTCGGAGCTCGGCGATCCGCGCGTCGAGGTCGGCGGGAGCGGTGAGCCGAGTGGCGTGCCGCCACGAGCGACGCCACCGCCGCTCGTCGATGAGCGCGACGTCCGGCAGACCGGGCTCGAGGCTGATCACCGGCCGCGCCGGTGGCGGGGGCGGCAGCACCGTCGGGACCGTGGACAGCAGAGCGTGCGCGAGACCGTCCGATCCGTCCGCGATCGTCGTTCCGCTCCCCGGCACCGTGCGGGCCACACCCATCGCCGCGAGGGTGTCGTAGGCGACGGTGACCACGCCCCGCGGAACCTCCAGATGCACGGCCAGGGCACGCGACGAGGGCAGACGATCGCCCGGGTGCAGCGTCGCGCGGTCGAGGGCGTCGAGTACGAGATCGACGATCGCCTGGGGAGCGCTCCGGCCGTCGTCGCGCGGCGGCAGCGGCGACGGCCACAGGTCGGGGATCCGAGCGGGAGGCCGGGGCATCACTGAAGAATACTGGTGACCTGTTTCGGCAGAAACTGGCAGCGACAGGACACCGGTATTGGTGCCAGGATCGGTGTCATGGACACACTCACCCGCTACCCCGACCGCGGCGGCGACCGCGCCCTGCTCGACGAGGTGCTCGACGACGGCCTGGTCGCCGTCCTGTCGACGGTGGTCGACGGACTGCCCTGGTCGGTACCCCTCGCCTACGTCCGCGTCGACGACCGCATCGTCCTGCACGGCTCGACCGGCGCGGGCGCGCTGCGCCGGGTCGCGGCGGGCGCCCCGGCCACGCTGAGCGTGACCCACGTGGACGGGCTCGTCGTGGCCGACACCGCCTTCGCCCACTCGATGAACTACCGGTCCGCGGTGGTGCGCGGGATCCTCACGACCGAAGCCGTGGACGCCGCGGAGCTTCTCGATCGGTTCGTCGACGGGCTTCTCCCCGGGCGGAGCGCGGAGCTGCGGGCCAACAGCCGTAAGGAGCTCGCCGCCACGCTGGTCCTCACGCTGCCGATCACGGCGGACAACTGGATCGCCAAACGCCGGATCGGCGGCGCGTCCGCGAGCGAGGGCGGCTGGTCGGGCGTGCTGCCGGTCCGCACCGGCTACACCGCGATCGAGCCCTCGCCGGGAGCCGACGGCGAGGTTCCGGCGTCGGTGCGGGCGGCGTTCGCGGTCGGCCCGTTCGCGAACGGCCCACTCGCGGCCGCGCCCTCCTGATCCGCGTCGAATCCCCAGCGCGCGAGCAGGTCCTGCATGATCGGGACCGCAGTGCTGGCGCCGGGTGAGGCGCCGAGGAGGCCGGCGATGGTGCCGTCGGCTCCGGTCACCAGCTCGGTGCCCTGCTGGAGCACGCCGACGCGGCGGCGGTCGGGGGTGACGAGCTGCGCGCGCTGCCCGGCGGCGATGAGCTCCCACTGCGCCGGATCGGCGTCCGGGTAGTACCGCTGGAGCTGGGCGAACTTCTTCCGCTTCCCGGCGGCCAGCTCCGTGACCAGATACCGCACCAGCGACAGGTTCTGGGCCATCGCCGCAGCGATCACGTGCAGGTTGCCGGGCCGCAGCGTGGTGAAGAAATCGGCGATGCTCCCCCGCTTGAGCAGCTTCGTGCTGAACGTGGCGTACGGGCCGAACATGAGGTGGTCGGCACCGTCGACGTAGCGGCGGTCCAGATGCGGGACGGACATGGGCGGCGCGCCGATCGCGGCCTGCCCGTACACCTTGCCGTCGAGGCGGCGTGCGACGTCGGGGTCCGAGCAGCGCAGGAACGCGGCCCCGACGGGGAGCACCGCGTAGCCCCGCACCTCCGGGACCCGCGCGCTCTGCAGGAGCCGCAGCGCCTTGCCGCCGGCACCCACGAAGACGCGGCGGGCGCGGATCTCGAACCGGCCGTCGGGGCCGCGGCCGCGCACCGTCCAGCCCGCGAGGGTGCGGCGCAGGCGCGTCACCTCGTGCCCGAACCGGACCTCGCCGCCCGTGTCGGTGATGATCGTCGTGAGTCCGCGGGTCAGGGCGCCGAAGTCGACGTCGGTGCCGCCGGGGTGCCGCGTGGCCGCCATGCGGCCCCACATGGAGTCGGGACCGCGGCCCTCCATCACCTGCGGCGCCCACTGCCGGATCGTTTCGGGGTTCTCCGTGTACTCCATCGCAGCGAAGGCCGGGTGCGTGCGCAGGGTCTCGTACCGTTGCCGCAGGTAGGACATGTCGCGTTCGCCGAACACGACGTCCAGGTGCGGGGTCGCGTGCAGGAAGCCACCGTCGAGCCGGCCCGCCGCGACGAGTCCGTCCCACCAGGCACGGGTCCGGCCGAACTGCTCGGCCATGGCGATCGGCTTCGTGCCGTCGGCGGGATCGGGCATGTAGTTGAGCTCGCAGAAGCCGGTGTGCCCGGTGCCCGCGTTGTTCCACGGGCCGCTGCTCTCCGCGGCGAGGGCATCGGCGCGCTCGAGCAGCACGATCCGCAGGTCGGGCCTGTACTCGGCGAGCATCGCGCCGAGCGTCGCGGACATGATGCCGCCGCCGATCAGCACGACATCGGCGTCGAATCCCCGGGTGGAGTGGGTGACCATCGGATCCTCCTGAAAACGGTGGGCGGTACCGCGTGATCGGGTACCGCTCCAGCATCGATCGCCCGCCACTCATCCGTCCAATGAAGTATTGCGGCGATATGATCCGAAGATGGATCGATGGCTGAGCCTGTTCGCCCCACAGCTCCAGGCACTCGCCGAGCTCGCGGCGCACGACGGACACATGACCCACGCCGCGACCGCGCTCGGGATCCCGCAGTCCTCGATGAGCCGGCGCATCCACGCGCTGGAGAACGACCTCGGGACACCCCTACTGATCCACGCCGGGCGCACGGTACGGCTCACCGAAGCCGGGGAGGAGCTCGCGCGCCGGGTCCGGGATCCGCTGCGCGAACTGGAGATCGCGATCGACGCGGTGGTCGGCGAGACCGACGGCGAGCACGGCATCGTCCGGTTCGGGTTCCCGCTGACCATGGGCGCCGGGCTCGTCCCAGACCTACTGGCCGCGTTCCGGCGGGCGCATCCGGGGATCACCGTGACACTCAAGCAGGCCCACGGCTCCGAGCTCGTGCGCGATCTCGAGACCGGATCGCTCGACCTGGCCGTGACGATCCCGCCGCCGGACCGGCTGCCGCACACGATCATCGGGTCGCAGGAGATCCAGGTGGCGCTGCCCCGCGGCCACAGCCTGGCGCACGCCCAAAGGATCCCCCTGGCGCGGTTGCGCGCCGAGACCTTCATCGCCAACCCGGCGAGCTACCACCTGCGGTCCGCCACCGAGCAGTGGTGCGCCGCGGCCGGTTTCACACCCGACATCGCCGTCGAGGTCACCGAATTCGCGACGATCCGCGAGCTCGTCGCGCGAGGCCTGGGCGTGGCCCTGCTCCCCCACGACGACCGCGCACCGTCGGACGTGGTGGAGGTGCCGTTGGCGGGCGAGCACCGCCGGGCGATCGCCCTGGCCAGGGCGACGTCCGCGGTGGCCCCGGCCACTCGCCGCCTGAACGACTTCATCCTCGACTCGGCGGCCCCGGCGCGCCGATAGGGTGGGTGCATGGCACCCCGACCGGCGTCCCCGGCCGCCCCGGACACCGCGCCGGGGCGGGTTGCGCGGGCCACCGTCGTCGCCGCGGTGTGGCGGGAGTTCGGCGACGCCGTGGCGCCGCTCAGCAACCCGGCGGGCCGGCCCACGGCCCGCACGCTGAAGCTGATCGTCGACCCACTGATCGTCCGGCCGGTGCAGAACCCCACCCTCTCCGGCGGCATGCTCGAGCCCGAGCAGGGTGGCGCACTCGCGGATCGGCTGCGCGCCGCCGAGGACGTGCTCGCCGCGACCGCCGCGTGGTTCCTCGCGCTCAAACGGGCCCGCCGCGCGCTCGCCGTCACCGCGGGCAACCCGCAGGACCTCTACTTCCAACGCTGCTTCGAGCTCGCGACCGTGCACGGGCACCCCACCGCGGACGGAGCCGCGATCGCCGAGGACGCGGTCCTGGACGTGCACCGCACCGCCGACGAATCCCTGCTCGCGCAGGTGCGTTCGCTCCTCTCCGACCGGGCCGTGACGGATGCGCTGGGGCGCGCGGTGCGCGCGGCGTGGGCGGAGCGCCCCGCACTCGGGGGCGTCGTCGACGCGGAACGGGTGCGCGGCGCCCTCGACGCGATGGCCGCCGGCGAGGCGGGCGCGCTCGGGGCCCTGGTCGAGGGGCGCGACGGGTCCGCCGCAGCGCGGCGGCTCGAGGACGACGGTGCCGCGCGTGCGCTCGGCCTCACGACGCACGACCGGCCCGCACCGCCCGCGGTCGGGGGGACCGCCGCGAAGCGCGACCTGCCCCGCCCGTTCGACCGGTCGGTGTACGAGCGACTGTTCGCCGACCTGTCCTCGGGCTCCAACCGCGAGGTGTACACGGAGGCCGCCGATCTCGTGGACGACGAGATCGCCCGCTCCGCGGGGGCGTGGCAGCTTGCGCACGAGGAGAGCCGGGTGCTGATGCTGCTCGGCGCGGAGCTGGCGCGCGGGCTCGAGCCCGTGGCGCCCGCCGATCCCGGTGCCGCGCAGGCCCGCCTCCGGGCGCGCTGGGAACGGGAGGCGTACGTGCGCCGCGCCCAACGCCTGCCCGCCGGCGCCGGCGGCGTGCCCGCCGCCGTTCGCGCGGACATCGAGGACGTGCACCGGAACTACCTGCGCCGCCTGTGGGCCCGGTTGCACGGGCGCGAGATCCGCGAGCGCGGTCCGGAGGTCGCCGACGCCTGGGACGTGCTCGACGGCGTGCTCCGCTCGGTCATCATGGACCAGCGGCACCGCTTGCGGCGGGCGCTCACCGACGAGCGATCGGAGTCGGCGTGAACCTCATCGTCCGCGGCGACCACCTCGAGTCGACCGAAGCCACTCCCGCGCCCGTACCGCCGCACCTGGCCGCTGTCGTCGAGGCGCGCGGCGCCCTCCTGGTGTGGCGGATCGACCGGGACGAGCCCCTGCCGGACGCGCTGATCCACGACCACGCCGCCGCCCTCGAGTGGCTGCCGGAGGTGTACGGCCCGATGGTCACCGAGGGGGCGCTGTCGGCCGCAGCACGTCTGGTCCGCCCCGCGGCGAGCGCCGCCGTCGGGGCCGTGCGACGGCTGGCCCACCTCGCCTGGTGCGGCGCGTGGTGGCCCGCCGGGCTCGCGCTGCCCGCCCTGTCCAGCGACCTGCTCGCCGCCGAGACCGCCTTCCGCACCGCGGAACTCGAGTATCTGCTCGACGACCCGGACGCCGTCGAGTACGCGCTCGACGGGGCCCGCCACGCCGTTCGCGCCGCCGAGGAAGCCGACGGTGTGCTCGCCGCCCGGCTCCGTGATCTACTGGAGGACAACGGGATCGCCGCAGTCGCCGTCGACGCCCGGCAGGAGGACTGGGCGCTCGCCGCCGGTCACGGGGCCGCCGGCGCACCTCCGGGGATCACGGTGGCGAGCGGCGCGACGCCGGTGGCGTGGGCGGGTGTACCCGCGCAGACCGTCGCGGCCGACGCGCCGGCCACATGGGAGCTCGTCCAGCACGAGGGCGCGCAGGTCCTGCGCATCGCCGTTCCCGCGGTCGGCCGCGGTGCGCGGTTGATCGCCCGCTTCGGGCCCGAGCCCGTCACCGTCACAGCGGAGTACGACGGTCTCGCGTACCGGGGCGAGACCCCTGCCCCGCCGGCGCTGCTGCGGCTCCGGGCGGAGGAGCGCGTGCTCCGCGTGCACGATGCGCGGATGGCGTCGGCCGCGCCCGACCCGGAGCCCGCCGACGAGCGGGCCGCCGTCCTCGCCTTCGCCGCGACGCGGCTGGCGGATCCGTGGACCGCGGCGGAGCGGGTCGCCGGAGGGGGCGCCCGATGACCGTCCCCGGCAGCGCGACGGGTGACGACACCGCGGCGATCCGGGGCCGGGTGCCCGCATCACCGCGGTGGCGACCGGTGCGGGACCTCAACAACGACGGTGCCGCGCGGATGCACGGCGGCGATGCGGCCGGGGCCGTCGCCCGGCTGGAGGAGGCGGTCGCCCGGACCCGCGGGCACGATCGCGACGGCGAGGCCCTCGACCTGCGCGCGCGGGCCCTGCTCAACCTGGCGGCGATCCGCGAAGGGCGGGGAGCGCCGGCCGACGCCCTCCGCCTCTCCGACGAGGCGCTCGCATGCGCCGACGCCGCGCTCGCACTGATCGGCGACGAGCGGGCGACGCGCACCGTCGCCCTCAACGGCCGGTTGTCGCGGTCCCAGACACTGCTGGCGCTGGACCGCGCCGACGAGGCACTCGCGGAGGTCGACGCCGTCGAACACGACCTGGCGGCGCTCCGGGACGCCGGGAGGCCCGCCGACCAGGACGAGCTGCTGACAGCGTCGCTGCACAACGTGCGGACCGGCCTGTTCATCACGCTGGGGAGGCTCCACGAGGCCGCGCAGGAGGCCAGGCGGACCGTCGCCGCGGCGGTCGTCGTGACGCCGGCGCTGGCGGCGCACGCGTACGCGAACCTCGCGGCGATCGCGCAGGCGACAGGCGAAGGGTCCGCCGAGGAGTACCTCCGGCTCGCCGCACAGCTGCACGGCGACGACGCCGATACCGCCTCCCGTCAGCTCGTGACCGAGAACCTGGCCCGCGCCGCGTTCCAGGACGACCGCGACGACGAGGCCGCGGAACTGTTCCGCAGAGCCGCGGCCATGGCCCGTGAAGCCGGCCTGACGGCGCGCCTCGCGGCCTGCCGCACCGGATCCGCCGCGATCGAGCTGCGCCGCGGCCGCGCGGGCCGGGCCGTGAAGGCCCTGCGCACGCTGATCGACGACCTGGCCGCCGTCGGGGCCGTGCACGAGGAGCGGGAGGCGAACGGCTTCCTCGGCGACGCCCTGTCCGCGCTGGGTCGGTTCGACGACGCGCAGGCCGCGTACCGCCGTGCCCGGGAGCTCACCCGGTCGGTGCACGAGCGCTGTCGGGTCGACCTGCGGCGCGCCGAGGCCTTCGCGGAGCAGTCCGCCGAGACCGACGACCCGGCCGCGCGGATCGAGCTGCTCGAGACCGCCCTGCGCCTCGCCGTCCCCGTGCACCTGACCACCGAGGCCCTGCGCGAGGACTTCCCCGCGGGGCCGGCGCGCGAGCGGTGGGCGGGCGTGGTCACCGCTCCGTCGCGCGAACTGGCCTTCCGCCTCGCGGCCACCCTGGGCCGGTCCGAGCTGCTGCACGATCTCATCGAGAACGCGTCCGCCTCCGCGACGCTGCGCGTCGACGCGGTCGGGGCATCGGTACCGTCGGCCCTCGAGGAGTGGGACGGCGACGAGCCCGGCCTCGCCTGGCCCGACGACGAACTCCCCGCCGCGGCCGCCGGATTCGCCCTGGGCGACGGCGACGGCCCGCTCCTTCGCTTCGCCGCGCCGCCGCGCGTGGTGGCGTTCCCCGGGGCCCCACCGGCGCTCGCCGGGTGGATCGAACACGCCGAGGCGGTGTACGGCGTGCGGGTGCGCTCCGCCGGGTCGGTGGTGTCCTGGTGACGGGCTGGCGGGACGGGCCGGTCGCGTCGACCACCCCGCGCGTGGACGGCACCGAGGTGCTCCGCGACCTCGGTGCGGCGCGTCCGACCGCCCGGCTGCGCCTGGTCGACGCGGGCGACCTGTACCTGGACTGGGTATGGAACCACCAGCTCACCGCTCCGCGAATGAGCGTGATCCCGCGCGATGCGGTCACGCCGGCACTGCTCGAACTGGCTGCGGCAGTGCCGAACCCGCTCTCCGGCGAGAGTGGCCACGACGCCCTCCGACGCGCGCTCGGCGGCGGAGCCCTCCTGGATCCGGACCGCGAGCAGCGGCTCGCGGACGCGCTCACCCGGGCGCTGATCCCCCAGTGGCTCGGCCTCGAACTCAACGCCCTGGAGGCAGCGGACCACCGCCCCCACCTGCGGATCCAGCCGTCGCCGAGCACGGCACAGGTGCCGTGGGAGTCGCTGGGCACGTCGGGGCGCGAGCGCACCGTCGACTCGCTCGACGTGTCGGTGCTGCTCCCGGCGTCGCTGCGCAACGACCCGCTCCGCACGGTCTCGACCTGGGACCCCGACGGTGCCGTGGTCGCCGTGCTCGATCCGGCGGTGCCGGGGTTCCCGGCGGGCGGCGAGCTCGGGAGCGTGCTCGGGACGGTGCCGCCCGGATCGCCCCTCGCCGAGCTCGTCTCGCGCCTGGGCGATCGGCTGCGGCCCGCGGCTGCGGAACCGGCCGCCGCGTTCCGCAGGGGCGACGTCGGGCGGGACGAGTTCGCGCGCCTCCTCGACGGCGCCGCACGCGTTCTGTACGTGGGCCACGTGACTGCTTCGACGCACGCCCTGGACGCGCGACTGCACCTCGCCGATTCCGCCACGGTTCCCGGTAGGGCCACGCCCGTCGGCGGGCATCGCCCGCTCTCCGCGGCGGATATCGCGCTCGGCGCACCGGGTTCCGCGCTGCTGGTCGCGCCGAACCGGGTGGCGCTCGTGGCCTGCGACTCGGGCGGCGACCTGCGGTTCGCCGAGCCGACCGGCCTGGTGTCCGCGTTCACCCACCGCGGCGCGGAGTACGTGACCGCCACTCGGTGGACCCTGCCGACCGACGCGGGCTTCGCCCGGTTCGCGCCCTCGCTCGCGAACGACGCCGAGGGCATGCTCGCCGACGCGGTCTTGGCGGTCGACGCGGCGCACCGGGCGCCCGATCCGATAGCCGCGCTGGGTGATTGGCAACGGAGCCGGCGCCGGCAGTGGACCGATACCGGCGATCCCCGCTACAGCCCCCTCCTGTGGGCGGCGTTCACGACCGCGTGGTCGCCCGCGCCGGCCGGAACGCCGCCCACGTCCCTCCCCCACTGAGATCACTTGCAGGTGACGGCCACCTCGAAGCTCTTCGTGACCAGGCCCGCCGCCGGATTGCTCATGCTGGCGCCCTGCGCCTCACCCGTGACGGTGTACCGCGATCCGTCGACCTTGACGTCCGCCTTGCCGGCGCCCGGCGCGACCGCGAGCGCGGTCCCGTCGAAGACGATGCCGAGGGACTCGACCTTGGGCGGGGTCGCGTCCGAGAGCACGATGCCGACACCCTGCTGGCCGCCGATGGCAGCACTCCCGATGGTGATCCGACCGCCGGACTTGACGCAGGTGACCGATCCGAGATCGAGACCGGGCAGGTCCTTGCCGTCGACCTTCACCGCGGCGTCGCCGCCGGTGGTGGCCTTCGGCTCGGCGTCCGAGCCGCCGCAGGCCGTGAGCGCGAAGGAGCCCGCGGCGAGGACGGTGACGGCGGCGATCAGCGAGCGGTTCATGGCGATGTCCTTTCCTCTGCCGCACCTCGGTGGTGCGGCGCTGGGAACATCACATCGCCGTCGAGCCGCTACCGATCACAGGTTTCGGGCGCCACCGCAGGTCAGCCCAGGAGGAGCTTCTTCTGCACCTTGCCCATCGGGTTGCGCGGGAGGTCGTCGACGAAGCGGATCTCGCGGGGCCGCTTGTGCTTGCTGAGCGTCTCGCCCACGAACGCGATGAGCGCGTCCGCTGCGGCAGCGGGGTCGGCGGGCGGGGCACCGTCGGGGACGACGAAGGCGACGAGGCGCTGCCCCAGATCCTCGTCCGGCAGTCCGACGACGGCCGCCTCCCGCACGTCGGCGTGCCCCAGCAGCGCCGCCTCGATCTCGCCCGCGCCGACCCGGAAGCCGCCGGTCTTGATGAGGTCCGTGGAGGCGCGACCCACGATGCGGTGGAAGCCGCCCGCGTCGATCACGGCGACGTCGCCGGTGTCGAACCAGCCGTCGCCGACCCAGGATTCGGCCGTGGCCTCGGGCCGGTTCAGGTACTGCGTGCCGACCATCGGGCCGCGGATCTGCAGCGCGCCGATGGACTCGCCGTCGTGCGGCACGTCCTCCCCCGCCTCGGTCCGAAGGCGCGACTCGACCCCCGTGATCGGCAGGCCGACCCAGCCCGGGCGGCGCTCTCCATCGGCACGCGCACTCACGGTGATGAGCGTCTCCGTCATCCCGTACCGCTCGACGATCTCGTGGCCCGTGAGCTCGCGGATCTTCTCGAAGACGGGCGCGGGCAGCGGCGCGCTACCGGAGATCAGCAGGCGCGCAGCACGCAGCGCCGCAGCGGATTCCGGATCGCGGGCGATCCGCGACCACACGGTGGGGACGCCGAAGTACATCGTGCCGCCCGCCGCCGCGTAGGCCTCCGGCGTGGGCCTGCCCGTGTGCACCAGCGGGCTGCCCACGCGCAGCGGCCCCAACACGCCGAGGATGAGTCCGTGCACGTGGAACAGCGGAAGGCCGTGCGCGAGCGTGTCGTTCGCCGTCCAGTTCCAGGCATCGGCGAGACCGTCGATGCACGTCGCGATCGCCTCGCGGCGGATCGGGACGCCCTTCGGGGCGCCGGTCGTGCCCGAGGTGTACATGATCAGCGCGGTCGCGCGGGCCGGCGGCTCCGGCAGAGCGTGCCAGCCGCGGGCGTGCTCGCGGACCGGGACCGCGGGCAGCCCGTGCGGATCCTCGGGCGTCGCGCCCAGCCAGGCCTGGGCGGCGGAATCGGTGAGGACGTGCGCGATCTCGGCGCTGCCGGAATCGGGCGGGACGGGCACGACGGGGACGCCGGCACGCAGCCCGCCGACGATGGCGATGACGGTGGCGAGCGTCGGCTCGGCCCACACCGCGACGGGGCCGCGCACGCCGAGGCCGTTCAGCCGCTCGGCGACGGCGGTGGTGGCGCCGATCAGCTCGGTCCGCGTCAGCGTCCTGCCCCCGACGGTGACGGCCGGCTCACCGTCGGAGCCGGGCGGGACGGGGGTCACGGTGTGCGGCAGCAGCATGGCTCCAGCCTATGCCGACACGCCGCAGACGGCCCCGCTACGCCGCGCGGTGCTGCAGGCGCGCGTCGAACGCGGCCTCGAGGAACAGCGCCGTGATCTGCACGGCCTGCTCGCTCTCCGGCGTCACGCCGGCGAGCACGGGGAAGGCGTGCACGCCGCCCTCGTAGAGGTGCAGGTCACAGAGTTTGCCGGCGCCGTCGAGGCGGGCGTGCAGACGCTCGGCGTCGACGCGGAGCATTTCGTCCGTACAGGCGATCACCAGCGCCGGCGGGAACGCGGCGGGGCTGATCTCCGTGGCGTCGTCGTGACCGCGCGGATCGACGGGGCCGCGGTCGAAGAACTCCCGCAGGCCGCGCAGCTTGCCGGCCGTGAGGTAGGCGTCGTCGATGTCGTAGCGCGGGTCACCGTCCTCGACGGTGGGCGTGAGCAGCGGAGAGAAGCCGAAGTAGGCCGCCGGGGCCGGCGCTGCGTCCAAGTAGGCCAGCTCGAGGACCTTCGCGGAGATGTAACCGCCCGCGGAATCGCCGCCGACCGCCACCTGGCGGTACCGGCCCGAGTCGACGACGGCGCGGTACACCCGGTAGCCGTCCTCGACGGACGTGCCGATGCCCACGTCGGGCAGCTGGCGGTAGTCGACGTTGTAGACGGTGACGCCCAGGGACCGGGCCAGCGCGGCCGCGACCCGACGGTGCGTCGCGGGGCCGCCCGCGAGGAAGGCGCCGCCGTGGTAGTAGCAGATCGCGACGTCGGTGCGCAGGTCACCCGCGGTGGGCACGAGCCGCTCGACCTGTACGCCGGCGAGCTCCATCCTGTCGATCTCGACATCGTCGGGCATCCACCCGATGAGGTTCGCCAGCCGCTCGCCCAGCGCGGGCACGCCGAAGGTCCAGGACCGCACGGGGTACAGGGCGATCAGGGGCCGCAGCAGCAGCTTGGCTCCCGCGATCGCGAGCGCCGACTGGGCACTCACGCCGCGATGCGCGGTCACAGACATCGTCGTCTCCTCTCGCCCGACCACCGGGGCCGGACAGAACCGGTTCAGACTAAGCGCAACAGCGACCTCGATCCAGCACATCTGCTGGTTTTCCGCACGCACGTGTCTCGCTCGGCGCACCGGGACCGACGGTGACCCGGGTCACCCGGAGATGCCGCTGCGCTCCACGCCCGCCGCTATCCATCGCTGCGCTACCAGGAAGAACGCCAGGAGCGGGGCGATCGATACCAGCGCGGCCGCGAACATCGCGGGCACGTTCACGGACTGCGCGGTGATGTAGCTCGACAGCACCAGCTGCACGGTCCAGGACTGCGGATCCTGGCCGATCACCAGCGGCCACAGGAACGCGTTCCAACTGCCGACGAAGGTGATCGTGGCGACCGCGGCCGTCACCGCGCCCGCGCCCGGCAGGGCGACGCGCAGGAGGATCCGGGCGGGGCCTGCACCGTCGAGTACGGCGGCCTCCTCGAGCTCCCGGGGGAACCCCAGGAAGTGCTGCCGGAACAGGAACACCGCCGTGGCCTGGAACAACCCGGGCACCACCAGCCCCTGCAGCGACGACACCCAGCCGAGCGAGGAGACCATGACGAAGGTCGGCACGAAGGTGACCGCGGCGGGCACCAGCAGCGTCGCCAGCACCACCCCGAACACCGCCCCCGCGTACGGGACCCGGATCCGCGCGAAGGCGTACCCAGCGGGCAGGGCCAGCGCAACCGTCCCGAGCGTCTGGAGCAGCGCGACGACCGTCGAGTTGAGCAGCGCGCGGCCGAGCGGCCGGGCATCGTCGGAGAAGACCTCCCGCAAGTTGCCCCAGACGGGCGCCCGGAGCCCCCACGACCCCGTCGCGACGTCCATCGACGTGCCGAGGGCGCCGCGGACCAGCAGGTACAGGGGCACCAGGAAGAGCACTGCGAGTCCGGTCAGGATCAGGTAGCGGGCGACGCGGGACACGGTCATCGGGGGTCCCTCCGCCCGAGCAACCCCGTCAGCCTGCCCTGGAGCAGGGCGAACAGGGCGATCAGCACCGTCAGGATCACCCCGCCCGCACCGCCGCTGCCGAAGTCCTGACCGTTGCCGACGGCCACGTAGTACAGGTAGACCAGCGGCGGCCGCGCGTACGGCGGGTACCCCTGCGCGGTGGCCATGACGCCGTAGAACTCGTCGAAGGCCTGGAAGGCGTTCACGGTGGCCAGCAGCAGCACCGCGACGGACACCGCGCGCAGCTGCGGGAAGGTGATCCGGGTGAAGGTGGTCCAGCCGGACGCACCGTCGAGCGCGGCGGCCTCGTACAGATGCCGCGGCACCCGCTGCAGCGCCGCGAGGAACAGGATCATGTAGAAGCCCAACTGCAGCCACAGGCGCACCGTCACCAACACCAGCCAGTACCAGGGCGGGTGCACCACCGACAGCCACGCGACCGGCTCGAGCCCCACCGCGCGCAGCGCCGTGTTCGCCACGCCCGTGGGCACGCCCGGAAAGATCGCCCCGCGCCAGATCAGCGACGCCGCAACATAACTGCACGCCATCGGCAGGAAGAAGACCGATCGGAAGAAGCGCTGGAACAGCCGCACCCCGTTCACCAGGACCGCCAGCGCGAGCGAGCCGGCGAAGGTCAGCGGGACGACGATCACGGCGAACACCACGAACGTGACCAGACTCGAGCGGAAGGCCCGGTCGCCCAGCATGGCGCGGTAGTTGTCCAGTCCGACGAAATGCGTCGGGGTCACCGTGTTGCGGGCCTCGAACAGACTCAGCCACACGCTCCACCCGATGGGGACGACGACGAACATCGCCAGTCCCGCGAGGAAGGGCCCCGCCAGCACCCAGAACCACAGGTGCGGCGAGTCGCGCCACCCGCCCCTCTCGGGCCGTGCCGAGAGCGCGCGCATCAGCTCGGGAACCGCTCGAGTTCCTTCTCGACCACCGTCGCGACGCCCCGCAGCTCGGTCATGGGATCGGCGCCGCCCCGGATGATCCGGTCGAGCGCGTCCCGATACGCGGCGGCACAGCGCGACGTCCACAGCAGCGGCGTCTGGGGATGGCCCACGGTGTTCACGAGATCGGCCGCCTCGCTGTACAACCCGGTCGCCAGCTTGGTGGCGCGCGGCAGCAACGAGCGCCGCGCCGGGACGTGCAATCCGTAACTCTGCGCCCAGTCCAGCTGCAGGTCCGTGCGCTCGACCCACAGCCACTGCACGAACTTCTTCGCCCGTGCGACATCGCCCTTCGCGTTCACCGCCGCACCGTACGCGCCGAAGGGCACGCTGGTGCCGCCGTTCGCGCCGATCGCGGGGAAGGCCCGGACGCCGACAT
Source organism: Tsukamurella pseudospumae (assembly GCF_001575195.1). Classification (NCBI taxonomy): domain Bacteria; kingdom Bacillati; phylum Actinomycetota; class Actinomycetes; order Mycobacteriales; family Tsukamurellaceae; genus Tsukamurella; species Tsukamurella pseudospumae. Next base: position 9,560 of record NZ_LSRF01000004.1, on the reverse strand, counting down.
CGTCGCCCAGCGCCGCCGTGATCGCGGGCAACGCCCACAGCCCCGTCCACTGCATCGCGGTCTGGCCCGCGATGAACGCCCCGGGATCGGACCAGTCCTGCGGCGCGCCCAGCAACAGGTCGCCCGAGGTGAACAGCGCGCGCATGGTCCGCAGGCCCGCCGCGACCTCCTCGTCGACGAAGCCCGGCTTGCGCTCGGGAGTGAGGTAGTCGTGGCCCGACGACCACAGCAGCACACCGCCGAGCACGTCCGCGCCGCCGGTGTTCCCCAGGAACAGGCCCTTGGTGGTGCCCTTGTTGAGCGCCCGCGCCGCCGACACCAGTTCGTCGAGCGTCCGGGGCGGCACGACGCCGGCCTGCTCGAGCATCGACCGCCGGTACACCAGCAGCTGCATGTCCGTGACCTGCGGGATCCCGTAGACGCGGCCTCCGTGGGTCATCCGGTCCAGCAGCGCCGGCGTGAAGTCCGAGCGCGCGTCGCCCAGCACGTCGGTCAGGTCCGCGACCCGACCCGACGTGATCATGTCGATCGTGGGGCCGTTGGCGGACTCGAAGACGTCCGGGCCGTCGCCGCTCACCAGCGCCGAGGAGATCTTCTGGTCGTAGTCGCCGGGGAACGAGCTGACCCGGACCCCGCCGCCGGGGTACTCGGACGCGTAGCGGGCGAGCGCTTCGGGCGCGCCCTTCTCGCCGTACTGGTGGAACCAGGCCCGCAGGTCGCCCGCGGCACCACCACCGCGGCCGGTGTTACCGCCGCACGCCGCGAGAGCGCCAGCGAGGGCGAGGCCGCCGATCCCCGTCAGCATCGAGCGACGGGACATGCTGAAGTCAGACACGGGGGTAAGTATCGCAAACCCACGGCGTGCGGGCTCCCCGGACGCCGCCGAAGCCCTTTAGAACAGCGCGGCCGCCAGGCCCCGGCGGGCCTCCAGCACGGCGGGATCCGCCGGGTCGAACAGGTCGAAGAGCTCGAGCAGGCGGGTGCGCAGTGCGGTGCGGTCGTCACCGAAGGTGGTTCGGATCGCGGTGATCAGTCGACCGAAGGCGCGCGCCGGCGTGCCCGCCAGCAGCTCCTCGTCGGCCGCGGCGAGCGCGAGCTCCACCGCTTCCGCGCCGGTGGCGCCCGTCGCGGCGTCCGCCCGCTCGATCGCACCCGGCTCGCCGCGAGTGGCCCGTGCGAAGAAGGCCATCTGCTTCGCCGCGGCCGACGCATCCGCATCGCCCGGGTCCGCGTGCAGGATCGCCTCGTAGGCGGCGCGGGCGCCGTCGTAATCGCCGTCGGCCGCGAGCTGTTCCGCCGCCTCGCGCCGCGGGTCCGACGGTGCCTCCCCCGCGCCCGTGCCACCGGCGCCGCCGAACTCCGGCGGGAGCTGGGCCAGGACGTCGTCGAGCCACTGCCGCGCCGCCGCCTCCGGCTGCGCGCCGGCGAACGCGGTCACCGCGCGACCCCCGGCCACCGCGATCACCATCGGCACCGACTGCGCGCCGAAGGCCTGCGCCACGCCGGGCGCACCGTCGACATCGACCCGGGCGAGCGTCCACCGGCCGCCGTCCGCGGCGACGAGCTTCTCCAGCACCGCCGACATCGCCTGCGACTGCTCGCTGTAGGACGCCGACAACAGCACCACGACCAGCGAGCCGGCAGACCGGTCGATCACGTCGACGGGGAAGCTCTGGTCCGTCACGTCGACGATGCCGGGCCCGGGCGCACCGTCGGCCTGCGTCGCCGGGGCCGACGGTGCGGGCCCGGCCTGCTGCGCGGCCTTCGCCTCCGCGCGGGCCTTGAGGCCCGAGAGGTCGACCGCCCCCGCCATCGCCGCGGCGGTGCGGAGCGCCCGCTCCTGGTCCTGCCTGGAAGCGCCACGAGGGGCGCGCGGTGTAGTCACCACTCCATCTTGGCACGGCCCCCGGAATCAGACGTAGCGCTGCAGGTCCACGTCGAACCGCCACGACGTGGGGCCGGGCGCGGGCATCCCGCGGGCGGCCAGAGCGCCGCGCCGGGGCCGGTACCAGCTGGTGAGCGGCACGTCGTCGACCACGTGCACCGCATCCGGGTACTGGCCGTGGCGGCCCGCGAAGGTGTCGGTGATGTCGTCGGCGGTGAGGGTGGCGTCGTCGCGGAGCGTGACCGCGGCGACGACGCGGGGCGGACCGTCGGGCTGCTCGCCCGGGACCTGGTACGCAACGGCCTGTTCGACCTGGCCGAGCTGCTCGAGGACGTCGGTGACGGGGATCGAGTAGACCGGGCCGCGCTCGGTGACCGCGACCGTGCGGACGTCGTCGACGAGCCAGAAGTCCCCGTCCTCGTCCTGGCGGAACAGGTGGCCCGTCGAGAACCACGCGTCGCCCGGCCGGAAGACGCCGCGCAGCAGCACGTCCCGGTGGGTGGTGTCCGGATCCGCGCGGCCGATGAGCACGCCCACCTCGCCCTGCTGGACCTCCTGCAGGAAGCCGTCGCCGTTCTCGACGAACCGTCCGGTGTCGAAGTAGTAGTCGACGAGCGCCACCTCGGCGCTGCCGGGCAGGCTGCGGCCCTTCGCGCCCGGCTTGCCGCCGCGGACCTTGGCGAGCACGATCTCGCCCTCGGTCGAGGCGTAGAACTCGACCACCTGCGCGCTGAACGCCTCGCCGACCCGGCGGGAGAGCTCGGCCGACATGCCGGAGCCGATGAACGCGCGGACGGGGTGGTAGCGCGGGACCTCGAGGCGCGGATCGTCGAGCACCGCCCGCATGAGGTTCCAGGTGTAACAGACCACGGTCACGCCGTACCGTTGCACCTCGACCATGAACCGGTCCGGGTCGAAGTCGCGGGTCAGCGCGATGCGCGAGCCGCCGGCCAGGGCGCCGCCGAGGCTCGTCATGAGCCCGGAGCTGTGGCTGAGCGGGGTCAGGCAGTAGACGGTGTCGCTCTGCGAGAGCCGCGTCGCCGACGCGGTGCCGAACGCGGACAGCGCCCACCGACCGTTCGTGACCCGCTTGGCGCGGAGCCTGCCGCCGACCTCGGAGAACATCACGAACGCGAGGTCGCGCCCCAGGCCCGCGTCCGGCCGGTACCAGCGCGGGATCCGCACGTTGTCGGGGTCGACCTGCTCGAGGTCGACGAGCTCGGCGTCCAGGTCCTGCCGCGCCGCCCCCGGACGGTCGCGGCGGTCACCACCGCCGACGACGAAGACGCGCTCGGCGACCGCGACGGCCTCCTCCGCGTGCTCGGGATCGGTGATGACCGAGGTCGCCTCGCCGAGACGCAGCGCGGCCGCGTAGTCGGTGCCCGGAGGGAGCAGCACCACCACGGCGCCGAGCCGCGACAGCGCCGCCATGACGACCAGCGCCGAGGGGCGGGTGTGCATGAGCACGCCCACGTGCTCGCCCTGCCGCACCCCGACCTGCAGCAGGCCGCTGACCACGCGGTCGATGCGCTCGTTGACCGCGTGCTTGGTGTGCACCCGGTCCTCGTAGAGGAACAGCTCGCCGTGCGGGTCGCTCGCGGCCTGCTCCGCCAGGAGCTTGCCGAGCGAGACCTGCGTGTGCGCCTGCAGCTGCCCCAGGCGCGCCAGCTTCGGCAGGCCGCGGGTGACCTCGCGGGCCACCGCCGTCGCGCCCGCGGCGGTCGCGGAGGCCGCGTCGAGCAGGTCGCGCGCCGCCACGAAGCCGACGGTCGCGAGCCCGCCGACGCCCGCCACCAACGGATTCACGCCGGCGTCGCGGTCGTCGTCGGGCTGCATGGCGACGATGTTCTCGGGCTCGGGGCCGCGCCCCTCCTGCCAGAGGATCCACTGCGACACCGTCGGATAGGTGACGGCGCCCGCCGAGCTGCCGACGACGAGGCCGAAGTGCCCCGCGGAGACCTGCGCCTCGTACACCGTCGCCTTCGGGGCGGCCTGCAGGATGCCGCGCACCGCGCTGGGCCGGCCGATCTGATCCGACAGGCCCACGAAGGCGAGCACCGGGCTGGTGATGGACGCCAGCGAGACCGCGTCACCGTCGATCGCGAAACCGCCGGTGAGCATGCGGTTGTGGACGACGAACTGCTTGAGCAGGTCGGCGACCGCGGGGCCGGAGTAGGCGACCCAGCCGTCGGCCTCGAGGAAGCGCCGCTGGTCCTCGCGCGGCAACAGGGCCGAGCGGTCGTGCAGCTGCCGCACGAAGTCGATCCGCGAGCGGACGGCCTTCACGGGGTTGAGCATCTCGAAACCGCGCTGGACCATCCAGCTCGGCAGGTAGAAGCGGTTGAAGACGTGGTCGGCGACGAACTCGGCGCCCTTGTTCACCAGCGCGGGCGGGGCGCCCAGGGGCAGCCCGGCCGAGATGTCGACGGGGCTGCCGAAGGTGACGAGGCTGGCGATCGACCGCGACCGCCGGTAGGCCGCGACCTGGTAGCAGAACATGCCGCCCTGCGAGTAGCCGCCGATGTGCACGTCGCGGCCGCGGAACGCCGCGATCTGGTCGATCGCGCGGGAGATCGCCACGACGTGGTCGGCGAGGTTGCGCTCGAGCCCGCCCTCCTCGCGGTCCGGCGAGCCGAAGTCGATGACCCACGGATCGAGGCCGGCGCGGTGCAGCACCGAGACCGCGCCGTTGTGCTCGGTGACGTCGAAGACGTTGGCGTCGACCATCATCGGCGGGACCAGCAGGATCACGGGGCGGTCGTCCGCCGACGGTGCCGGGGCGCGGTCCGCGAAGTAGCGCCGCAGCCGGTACATCGGAGAGCGCTCCAGCACCGAGTACTGCGAGGGCTTCTGCCCCGTCTCGAGACCGCCCTGTGTGAGCACCTCGAAGCCGTTGCGCGCGGTGGCCGCCAGGCGGTTCACCGAGGCCTCGAGGGCCCTGCCTCCGGGAAGTCCGCCCAGGATGTCCACCATGTCCCCGTCCTCCGGTCGACTGACGTCTCGGTCAGCGAATCAACGTACCCGCAGCCCCGGAGCCGCGGTGACCTAACGGCCGATCGCGTCGGCGGGCTCCGCCGCCGTCGCCGCGGTGGCCGGGGCGTCGAGCTTGCCGGCGCGCTGCGCCCACACCTCGAAGACCACCGAGCAGAACGGAAGCACAGTGGCCACCAGGCCGAGCAGCAGGGTCTTGACGTCCCACGCGCGGGCCCGCGCCACCGCGAGGGTCAGCACGACCAGCACGATGAAGACGATGCCGTGGGTCATGCCGGGCTTGGCCACGGCCTCCTCGTTCCCTCCGACCCACTTGCCGTACATGCCGATGAGCAGCCAGACCCAGGTGAGGGCCTCGAGGAAGGCGACGACCTTGAAGGCCGCGACGATCTTGGACGCGATGGACTCGTTCATGGGTTCCTTACTGCGCGAGGACTACTGCGCGAATGGTTCTGCGCGAGCGACTACTGCGCGGGGACGGTGATGATCAGCGCGTCGCCCTGGCCGCCGGCGCCGCAGAGGCCGGCGGCACCGGTGCCGCCGCCGCGGCGGGCGAGCTCCAGGGCGAGGTGCAGGACGATGCGGGCGCCCGAGGCGCCGAGGGGGTGGCCGATGGCGATGGCGCCACCGTCGACGTTGACCTTGTCGGCGTCGACGCCCAGGTCCGCGGTGGACGCGAGGCCCACGGCGGCGAAGGCCTCGTTGATCTCGAGCAGGTCGAGGTCCGCCGGCGTGATGCCCTGCTTGTCACAGGCCTTCTTGATGGCGTTCGAGGGCTGGTGCTGCAGCGACGAGTCCGGGCCGGCGACGACGCCGTGCGCGCCGATCTCGGCGAGGTAGGGCAGGCCGAGCTCCTGCGCCCGGCTGCGACGCATCACGACGACGGCGACCGCGCCGTCGGTGAGTTGCGAGGCGTTGCCGGCGGTGATGCTGCCGTCCTTGGCGAAGGCCGGACGCAGCTTGGCGAGCGACTCGGCAGTGGTGTCGCCGCGCACGCCCTCGTCCTCGCTGACGCGGATCGGCTCGCCCCGGCGCTGCGGGATCTCGACGGGGACGACCTCGTCGGCGAACTTGCCCGCGGCCCAGGCCTCGGCGGCCTTGCGGTGCGAGTCGGCGGCGAACGCGTCCTGCTCCTCGCGGGAGTACGTGACGGTGTCGGTGGCGTTGAGCTGCTCGGTGAGTCCACCCATCGGCTGATCGGTGAAGACGTCGTGGAGGCCGTCGTACGCGGTGTGGTCGAGCATCTCGATGCTGCCGTACTTGTGGCCCTCACGGCTGCCGGTGAGGATGTGCGGCGCCTGCGTCATCGACTCCTGGCCGCCGGCGACGACGACCTCGTACTCGCCCGCGCGGATCAGCTGGTCCGCGAGCGCGATGGCGTTGATGCCCGACAGGCACATCTTGTTGATGGTCAGCGTGGGCACGTCCCACGGGACGCCGCCCGCGACCGCGGCCTGGCGCGCCGGCATCTGTCCCGCGCCCGCGGTGAGGACCTGGCCCATGATCACGTAGTCGATCGTCTCCGGATCGATACCGCTCTTGTCCAGGGCGCCGCGGATCGCCACCGCGCCGAGGTCGGTGCCGGACTGCGACTTGAGCGCGCCGAGCAGCTTGCCGAAGGGCGTCCGAGCGCCGGCGACGATGACCGTCGGATCGTTGCTGGGATCCTGATGAGATGCGGACGGAGCCACTTCGTTCCTCCTCGTGGGCATGGGTCTTCCACCTCAAAGCTACATTCGAGGCATGACAGAGAGCCAATCGCACGGATCCGATCACACCGCCCACGGCGAGCACCCCGCCGCCCACGGCGTCCCCGCCGAATACGTCCTGGGCATCGACCACGTCGGCGTCGCCGTGTCCGATTTCGACGCGGCGCTCGAGTGGTACGCCCGCGTGCTCGGCATGGTGTGCACCCACGAGGAGATCAACGAGGCCCAGGGCGTCCGCGAGGGCATGCTCTCCCCCGCCTCCCTCCTGGCTGCCGACGGCGCACCGTCGACCGCGGCGCAGCTGCAGGTCCTCGCTCCCCTGACCCCCGAGTCGACCATCGCCAAGTTCCTCGACCGCAACGGACCGGGCATGCAGCAGCTCGCGTACCGGGTCAGCGATCTGGCGGCGGTGACGGCGCACCTGCAGGAGCAGGGCGTGCGGCTGCTGTACGACGCCCCCCGCAACGGCACCGCCGGGTCGCGGATCAACTTCCTGCACCCGAAGGACGCCGGGGGGATCCTCGTGGAGCTCGTCGAGCCCGCCTCCTGACGGTGGGCACCGGCCCCGGGAATCGGACCTTTTGCGACTGCTGACGCCGCGCACACGGGGCGCCCACGTACCATCGGAGCATGGCGAATTCGGACAACATCGCGGGCGGCCCGGCGCCCGCACCGTTCGCGGTGGTCCTGCGCGGATACGACCGCGACCAGGTCAGCGAGCAGTTCCACCGCTACCAGGCTGAGCTGCGGGTTCTCGCGGCCGACCGCGACGCCGCCTCGGCGCACGCCCGCGAGCTCACCGACCTGCTCGACGAGGCGCAGGACGAGATCGACAACCTCCGCCGCGAGGTCGACCGCCTCAGCGTTCCGCCCACGAGCGCCGAGGGCATGAGCGACCGGATCGCCCGCATGATGCGCCTCGCGTCCGACGAGGCCTCCGAGATCCGCGCCGCGGCGCAGAACGAATCCGCCGAGGTGCGCTCGCTCGCCCGCCAGGAGGCGGAGACCACCCGCCGGGAAGCTGACCGGATCCGCTCCGACATGACCTCGCGCCGGGAGGCCATGGAGCAGGAGCACGAGTCCACCATGACCCGTGCCCGCGAGGAGGCGGACCGGATCAAGGCCGAGGCGGAGGCCGAGGCCGACAAGCTCTCGCGGTCGGCCGCGGAGAACCGCGAGCGCGTCCAGGACGACTTCGACATGGCCATGTCGATGCGGCGCGACAAGGCGATCAGCACGATCACCGAGCTCGAGGAGGCGTCCAAGACCGAGGCCAAGGACCGCATCGACGCGGCCAACGAGCGGTCGGAGCAGACGCTCAACACCGCGAACGCGACGGCGGAGCAGAAGCTCGAGGACACCAACACCCGCATCGCCACGCAGGTCGCCAATGCGCGCCGGATCACCGAGGACATGCAGGCGCTGCGCGCGTCGATCCTCGACCAGCTCGAGACGGTGCGCCGTCAGCTCTCGCTGGTGCCCGAGGCGCTCGCCACGGGTGACAACGAGACGCCGGTGGTCGAGAAGCGGATCGAACCGGCCGCCTACGAGGCCGCCACGCCGCCGAAGGCCGACCACGTGACCGACGACGGGCCCACCGCCGCTCAGCGCGCGGAGAAGGTCCTCGGTGCCGACGACTTCGCCTCCGTCGACACGGTCGCCATCAAGACCTCGCCGGCCACCGACGACACGGTCGCGATCAACACCGTCGCCAAGCGCTGATCAGCGCGACCGCCGGCCGGCCTCGCGGCGCCAGCAGCCACTGTGCCAGTGCCGGCGGTCGGTGACCCCGCCGATGTCCGCGGACGGCCACACGACCACGTGGGCCGTGCCCACGGGGATCAGCTGATCGCACCCGGGGCAGCGGTACTCCTTGGCGGCGCCGCTGCCGGTGACGGTGCGCACCTGGTAGGCCTCGTCGCCCAGTTCGATCCGGGACCCGAAGCCGCCCGTGCTGAGCGGACGGTGGTCCCCCCGGGCGGCCGCCCGCTTCCGGGACACGGGCCTGCGCCCCATCAGAAGAGCTTGTAGGACGTGTCCTCGGTGCCGCGCAACACGTCGTAGTCGACGGTGACGCAGCGGATCCCACGATCCTCCGCCAGGGTCCGCGCCTGCGGCTTCACCTGCTGCGCTGCGAGGATGCCCGTGACGGGCGCGATGAGCGGATCCCGGTTCAGGAGCTCGAGGTAGCGGGTGAGTTGCTCCACGCCGTCGATCTCCGCGCGGCGCTTGACCTCCACCGCGACCGTCCCGCCGTCCGCGTCACGGCACAGCAGATCGACGGGCCCGATGGCCGTCATGTACTCGCGGCGGATGAGCGTGTAGCCCTCGCCGAAGGTCTGGGTGTGCTCGGCCAGCAGCTCCTGGAGGTGCGCTTCGACGCCGTCCTTCACCAGGCCCGGGTCCACGCCCAGATCGTGGCTGCTGTCGTGCTCGATCTCGCCGATCAGGATGCGCAGCTGTTCCTCCGCCTTGTTGCGCACGATCCACAGCTGGTGCCCCTCGGGCACGTCCTTGGACTCCTCGTCCGACGGTGCCGTCTCCAGCCAGCAGGGCGGGCTCATCCAGTTCAGGGGCTTGTAGGCACGATCGTCCGCGTGGATGCTGACCGAGCCGTCCGCCTTGACGAGGATCAGCCGGCGGGCCATCGGGAGGTGGGCGGTGAGCCGGCCCACGTAGTCGACCTGGCATTCGGCAATCACGACACGCACGGGCTCCACCTTACGGTACGGGTTCGACGGTGCCCCGTTCCCGGGGCACGGGGTCCTCCCGTGGACAGGACTGCGGATACGACGAAACCCCCGGAGGCGGGGGCATTTCTGCTCACCGGCCTCCGAGGGCTCGTCCTGTATCTAATTTTAGTCCGGCGGTGTCCTACTCTCCCACACCCTCACGAGTGCAGTACCATCGGCGCTGAAGGGCTTAGCTTCCGGGTTCGGAATGGAGCCGGGCGTTTCCCCTTCGCTATGGCCGCC
>NZ_LSRF01000003.1:0-53725 GCF_001575195.1 Tsukamurella pseudospumae | reverse complement strand
CGGTCGTGCACTGCGGGCACACCGGGCGCAGGCCACGGTCCCGGATCTGCCGGGTCAGCGACGAATACGACTGCTTGAACCGCATCTCGACGAGTTCGTCGAACAGGGTCTGCGCCCACAGATGCGGGTCCTCGAGCAAGCGGCTGGTGACGTACTCGGCGAACGGCTCGAACGGGTCCTCGTCCCGGTGGCGGACACCCGGCTCGGTGACCCCGTTGAGATAGTTGCGGACGGTCTTACGGTCCCGTCCCAGATGACGGGCGATCGCTGAGATCGTCCACCCCTGCTTGCGCAGAGCATGTGCTTCCACGGTCTCTCCTTGTGTGAGCATGAACGAGCGGGGCCTCCCTCGAAGGGCTGGTGCGTGGTCAGAGACCACCAGCATCACGGGGAGGCCCCGCCCATTACTTGGCGGGTGCACACAAGTGGGGAGATTCAGTTAGCAGAACTGGGGAGAATCAACGAGCGCAGTCAGGGAGGACCTCGCCGACCAGGCCCGGACGGAGAACTGGGCGCACGAGGAATACCTCGCTGCTGTCCTGCAGCGGCAGGTCGCCGACCGCGAGGCGGCGGGCACGATCATGCGGATCCGCACCGCCCACTTCCCAGCGGTGAAGACCTTGGAGGACTTCAACCTCGACCACCTACCGACCTTGCGCCGCGATGTGTTGGCGCACTTGGCTACCGGCACCTTCGTGGCGAAGTCGGAGAACGTGATCCTGCTCGGGCCGCCTGGAATCGGGAAGACCCATCTGGCGATCGGGCTCGGAGTGAAGGCCGCGCAGAACGGCTACTCCGTGCTCTTCGACACCGCGACGAACTGGATCGCCCGCCTGACCGCCGCGCACCAGGCCGGCCGACTCGAGGCCGAGCTGAAGAAGATCAAACGCTACAAGCTGATCATCGTGGACGAGATCGGCTACATCCCGTTCGACCCCGACGCGGCGAACCTGTTCTTCCAGCTCGTGAGCACCCGTTACGAGCAGGGCTCGATCATGGTCACCAGCAACCTGCCGTTCAGCCGCTGGGGCGAGACGTTCTCCGACGACATCATCGCAGCCGCGATGATCGACCGACTGGTCCACCACGCCGAAGTGCTCACCCTCTCGGGCGATAGCTACCGCACCAGATCCCGCCGAGAACTCCTCGGCAAGGACCGCGACTAACCAGGCCTAGGGGGTCCAAACTAAGTCGTCGCTACGGGGTCCATCCCAGCCCGACGTTGACAAACACCATCCATTCCGAGGTACTCGACGCGATCGGTGCGACCGATTTTGACCCCAATGGCACTCTCTTCCCTCGCGCGGGTGACCTGGACATCCTCCTCCCCAACGAGATCGCGGGTGCTGCTGCTGACCTCGACGATGCGACCAGGCGCGCATGGGGTATTTCAGGTCCACGAGCCCGGCTCGACGCGCTGTTGGATCAGTCGTTCGCGACCGTGTTTACCTTCGTCGACCACCTCTGCAGATTGATTGCTGCAGAGTTCCTTCTTGACCGAAATCCTGTTCTCTACTTGGATGTGGTTGGAGCGCAATCACCGTCCGGTGCAGATTCGATCCCGACGATGCGGCACATGATTGGACTAGCAGACAGGCTTTCCGCCCCTCCTGTACCAAAGGGCTTCCCTGTGGATCTCCGAGGCCGCGTGCCCTTCGAGGAGCCCTGATCAGCTGTGCTGCGGGACGGCCATTGTCGGCGGTGATTGACCGGACTCGGACGCTGGGTCACCCTACGTTCTGTGCACTAGTCAAGAGCAGGCCGGGCGAGACCAGTTCAGGTTTGGGTGAACAGGGTGTAGATCCCGTGGGCTTTCAATGCCGCTGCGAGAACGGCTCTCGGGGTTTGGATCTTGTTGGCGAGGGCGGTGAGGGGGTCGTTGGGGTGGGTAGTGGTGGCCCAGGTTGCGGCGTCGAGGTAGTCGGCGAAGCCGGATTCGGTGAGCCGTGCTGCCCAGGGGTCGGTCGCGATTCGGGCAGCCGCGGCCAGGGCTGCCGTGGATGCTTCTGGCATGGCAGTCGGCGTCGGCGCTTTCGTTCGTCGATGCTGTTGCGCGCGGGCGGGTGATGCACGTGTCTTCTTCTTCGCTTTCGCTTTCCGACTCCGCGGTTTCGTTGGGGCCGTTTGGGTGGGCGGCGTAGTTGGTGCGGGCGGTGGGAGTGTGTGGGCTGCGGTGTAGTGGCCGGCTACATCGATGAACCATAGGCGGCAGGCGGGGCAGGGTGCGTGGACCCCACGGCCGGGGAGTGTGCGCTGGTTCTCGCTCGGGACGGTACGGACCGTGTCGGGGTGGTGCGCCCACCATGTTTGCAGTTGTTCGAGGATGTCGATCTTCTGTGCGCCGAGGCGTTGGGCGATCGCGGCGAGCCCGGATTGTTGGGCTGCTGCCCAGTCGACGGCGTCGTTCCAGTTCTTCCAGCCGGCCTCGGCAAGTAGTGCGCTCCAGTTCGGATCGAGGATCCGCGGCGGCGAGGTGACTGCTGCCTGCGGTGGTGGGGATGCGGCCGGTTTGGATTCGGTGGTGGGGCGCCAGGCGGGGTGCAGGTGGTCGAGTAGGTGGTTGATCCATCGGTCCGGGATCACCGCACTCCTGTCGGCCGCGGCGTCGGTGCTGGTGGTTTCGAGGTCGTGGCGTCGGCGTAGCCAGGTTTTCAGTTCGTCGGGGAGGCCGTCGATGCTCTGGTGGTGGTGTAGGTGGTCGGTGATGGTGGTTAGTTGGCGGCGGAAGCTGGCGCCGGACTTCGGTGGCCTGGGCAGCTCGTATCCCAGGGCTTTGAGGTGGGCGGAGACACGGTCGGTGGGGAGGCCCATGGCGATGGCGATCGCGCTGACCGGCGCGTCGTGTTGGTGGGCCCAGGCGACGGCGTCGTCGAGGCTGTTCCATCCGGCTCGCGTGAGCCCTGCCGTGTGCTCGGCGCGCATGGTGCGAGTGTGCTTGTGCACGTACGCCCTGCCGGTGGTGGCGGCGCGTTGGTGCGCGCTCAGCCGCCACTGTGGGTCGATCTGATCGAGTTGCGCAGCGAAGACCGAGTTGCGGCCGGCCCGGAGTGTGCCGCGGACGGTGTCGAGCCATGCCCGCATCTCGGGTGTCGGGGCGTCGGAGAGGTTCCCGCCGGCCGCGACGTGCTGTGTGGCTTCGGTGATCATGCGGTCCCCGACGGTGGGGAACCGCAGCCCGGCGGCCTTGAGTGCGCGGTTGAGCCGGGCGTACGGGACACCGAGGTGCCGGGCCAGTTCCGGCGCGACCTTCCCCTGCTCGATCGCCCACGCCACCGCCGCGGCGAGATTCTCGAAGCCGTGGGTCGAGAGGACCGGATCCCAGTACTGGGGGCTGTCGGCTGGCGGTGCGGGGCGCCGCGGCCGGTACCCGGACATCCGCGCCTTCGGCGGCAACTCGAACTGCTGTTTGTATTCGGTGCCGGTGAGTTGGTGCACAGGTAGGTGCTGGCCGAGGGTGCCCAGCCACAGCGCGCAGACCATGCACTGAATACGTTCCGTTTCCGCGGTAGTCCGCACAAGGTCCGGTCCGTCGCTGCTGTGGTCGTCGCTGGTGACGGCGCCGGCGTAGCCGGCGGCAGGGGCGAGGATCAGGGCGGTGGCGGCGGCGTGCGGATCGTCGCCGGTGTCGGCGAGACGGTGCCAGTGCTGTTGCAGGGCCTTGCTGACTTGGAGGTTGTCGGTGCCGAGGCGGTCGGCGATCTCAGCAGGACCGCCGCCGGTGCGTGCCGCCCACTCCACGGCGTCGGACCATGACGCCCACCCAGCCGCGGCGAGGCGCTGCTCCCACAGCAGGCGGTGCCGGCGCGCGGTGGGGTGCTCGAACCGATCTCCCGCGGCGATCGAGCGGGCCACCCGCTCGGCTGCGGTGAGACGCCAGTTCGGATCCAACTCATCGAGGGCGTCCGCGATCGCCGTGTGCCGCCCGGTGTTGCGCAGATACGCGCGGGCGTTGCTGAGGTACTGGCCGAGTTCCCCGCCGGCGTAGTCGAGGTTGCCGTGCTCGTGCACGTAGGCTTCGGCTAGTTCGAAGAACCGCCACGACCGATGCCGGAGCTGCGCCCCGGCACGCAGGCCCGCGGTGCGGGCCGACTGCCAGCTGATCCCCAGCCGCTCCCCGATACCTGCCCACCCGGCCCCCGTCGATTGAGCCCACGCGGTGGCGTCGAACCAGGACCGCCACCCGGCCTCCGCGAGCCGCGTCGTCCAGTACTCGTCGGCTTGCTCGCGTTTGGTCTCCCGCAGCTTGGCCACCAGCTCCTCGCGCTCGGGACCGGGGCGGCGCCACACCTCGAGGTGATCGGTGCCGCGTTCGGCAGCACCAGCGCGCAACGTCTCGGAGATCTCGCCGACCACCAGCGGCACCGACGCTGGCAGGCCGTACTCAGTGCGGTAGTCCTGCGCGAGCAAACCATGCGCCATGAATACATGCGTCGCCAAATGCCGATACCAGCCACCGCACTCAGCGCACTGCAGCCGCTCGCCGTCGAAGACCAGACCAACAACCCGTGCTCCGTCATCATCGCCGCCCTGACGCAGCGGAGACACCGGTAGATCCTTCACACCGTCCACCATGCCAGCACCACCCGAACACCGCCGCCAACACAAGGAGCACCCGCGCCGCAGACGCGCCTCGTCCGCCCCTTGCCAGCGGGCGAGAGGCGGACGAGACGAGTTCATGATGGCCGTGCACTGGCCCTACGCCCGGGGCTTGGCCTCCGCCCCCGGCGCGGGCGTAGCGACGGGCTTCGGCGCCGGGCTCGGCTTCGCTGCCGGTGCCGGCTTGGCATCGGGCTTCGGCGCGGACGCAGGCTTGGCGTCCGGCTTGGGCACCGACTTCGGCGCAGGAGCTGGTTTAGCCTCGGGCTTCGACGCCGGGGCGGGCGCGGCGGCAGGCTTCTGCTCGGGCTTGGAAGCAGCCTGTCCGGGCTGGACCGGAGCTTCCTTGACCGGCGGCGGCGTCTTCGCATCACCGGGCTTGTCGCGCTCGATGAACAAGACTCGGCCATAGGTGGTGATGTTCGAGGTGCCGGCGTCGGTGACGACCGTAGCGGTGGCGTAGGAGCGGACCTGCGCGCCGCCGAGGCAGCCGTCGACGGAGACGCGGGTCTCCCGCGAGATCAGATACGCGGTCTGCCCGTTGAGGTCCTTCTTGGCGATCGGCAGGTCCCGGGTGGTGCCGGGGCCGAGGGTGCCGGTGATCGACCCGCCGAGGGTGACGGTGTTGCCGAGGGTGCCGGAGATGCCGGGGCTGATGGAGCCGTTGACCGAGCCTCCGCCCTGGCCGCCATTCGAGCCGCCGGAGCCGTTCGCCGATGCGCCCACGGTTCCGTTGAGGCTCGGGGTGACGCTAGTATTGATCGCGTCGCTCGCGTTGCCGGCCAGGGCCAAGGACTTGGCCTCACTGGCACAGCCGAGCTGAAGACCGATGGTGACGTTGCCGCCCTTGACACGGACCTTCGGCGGCTTCTTCGGGTCAGTGATGGACAGTGTTGCGCTACCGGCCAGCTGGCTGAACGCTTCGTATGAGTTGAGCGCACGGCCGAGTGGCAGAACAGATCTCAGGTTCTCGCCGTACTTCCACACTCGGATCGTGTACCCCTCCGGGATCTCCAACGCCCGCGAGGTGTCGGCATACATCCCGCCCCGGATGCCGCCCGGAGTCGGCGCCTTATCTGCCGCCGGCGGAGCAGCGAACGCCGCCCCCGACAGACCGGCGATCACCACCCCGCTCAAAGCCGCGAGGGTGCCCGCTTTGCGGACCCGCCGGCGGACGCCGCGGTCGAGCCGAGCCTGCTCGAGGTTGCCCCGCCGCACAGGCCTAGTCACCCCCGAGGTGGTCACTACTGTCTTGCTCTTGCGTTTCGCGGACATTCCGCACTTCCCTCCATCCGAAGCCACTGTTGTCACAGTCGTCACACTGGTCACTTCTGCAACAAATCACCCGAACTGAACCAGGCTTCTGTAGCAAAAGTCAAGATGTGAGATGCAATCGTGACCGACAACTAGCGTCTCAACCGACGGCCGGGTTGGTCTGGCGGACTTGAGATTGGCGATGATGTAGACGATGCGGTCTTGGTGAGGTACGGTGCAAAACGAACGATTTGACCTGCGCATACCTGCTCATTGCCCCGAGTTGACCGCAACGCCGGCCGGGCAAGTTGGGCGGTTTGCCGCAGTCTCCGAGTTTGGTGTGGGTGCACGAGCAGTGCGGTTCAATGGGAGGAACTACGAGATGACGCAGACCGGACCGCAGCCGGTGAGACGGCGGACCAGAGTCACCAGGGCGCTGATCTCACTTGCAACCGCGACTGCGCTTGTTGCGAGCGGGCTCACCTATGGTGGTATCGAGACGATTGCGCCGGCATCGGCTGAGCCGTGCATCCCCGGCTCTTCGCCTACGTGCCCGCCCGGCCCGCAGCCAACTGGCCCCACCAGTGATCCCACCGGCGGCCAAACGACTGCGCCGCAAGCTCCGACTACGACAGCGATCCCTGGGCAGCAGCCCACCGAGACTCCATCTGATCCGACACCGAACCAGGGCGGGAACGGGATGAATGTCCAAACCCCCAACCAGCCCGCCACGACGAACCCCAACGGCATCTTCGGACCAACTCAGAGCCCGGTTCCACAGCAGACTCCGCAGCCTGATGCGCCTACTGTGACAGATCCTCCGCCCACCGAGGCCACCCCGACTCGGCCGAGCGAGGCAGAATCACGGCCTTCCAGCGAGGGCGGGGACAATTCAGTACGGGCGCGTTCCGTGTACGAGCAGTGCATTACTGATTGGGAGAATGGCCTTACGGTGCTCTCGACAGCTCAGGGCGCTAGCGGCACAATCGGCGGCAGAAACGCACCCAGGGCGCCGTTCAACTACCCTGCAGATGGTTGCGCTTGCCTCTACGGAGCCACGAGCCCCACCTCGAGTGGGCAGATGTATCAGACTGGCTTCTTCGACTGCGCGGCATGGGACTTCACCTGCTACCGGGACAAGGGCAAGGATATTTGGGATAAGGGAAAAGGTATCTGGGACGGAACGGTCGACGGTGTGCAATGCCTCGGCGCGATTCTTGCCATGCTGTCGCCGTTCCTGAAGCCTGCCAAAGTCATCAGAATGCTCGCCGAGCTCGCCATCAAGAACCCTAAAGCAGCAAAAGCGATCAAATGGCTCATCGATGCGTTAAAGAAAGCTTATGAGGCGCCGGGAGATAAACTTGATAGCATCAAGAAGGTACTCGGCGAGTTTGTTGTGAAGCACCCTGCGGCCGCGAAGATCGTTCTCAGCGGGCTGGGAATCTATGAGGTCTGGGTGCAGTGCGCCCAGTTCCTCAATAAGATCCTCGGCACGAACATTCCCGAGGGGATCGGTGAGGCGATTTTCGGGGACGATGATGGCGACGGAGACGGCGGAGACTCTGGTGACGGCGATGGCGGTGGAAGCGGAGGTGACAGCAGCGGCGCCGGCAGCGGCGCAGGCGGCTCCGACGGCAGCTCTGGAGGTGGACAGCAGGCACCCCAACCCGCGCCAGCGCCGGCACCGGCGCCAGCACCCGAGCCGGTCGCCCCTGCTCCGCCGGCGCCCGGGCCTGCTCCGGAGCCCCCGCCTGCACCGTCCGCGCCGCCGCTGCCTGCCTGTGCACCCGCATGCCTGGCGTAGTAGCCGCTACTAGCCCAACGAGCGAAGAATGAAGACATATGCGATCGTCGTCTAAGAACCGAGCTGTAGTGACAGCCGCAGTGCTTGCGCTTACGTTCGGCGCGGGCGGGTGTGCAACAGATGAGTCTGGTGTCGCTAACAGCACATCCGCCGTACCACGCCCCGATCGGGCGCTGACAGATTCCGTCAACGCTATGTATGAGGCGGTTGCCGACGGAGATTACGTCAAAGCCTATTCCTATCGCTCCAAAAGCTGCCGAAGCTCAATTCAGATTGAGGCGTACAAGACTGCGATGGCGACGCTGTACGATTGGCGTGACCTAAGACGACGGCCCGACCCGAGGTTTACCACAGTCGTCACTGATTTGAGCCAGGACTCTGCCAAGGTTCAGGTGGTTTTTCATGACATGCCAGGGGCGATGAATGACGACAAGTCTCCGCGCCGTTGGATTCGTGAGGGCGGCAGATGGCTCTACGATCAGTGCACCACTAGCGGACAGTAGATAGGGCATACATCAATGAGCGATCTCGATGAAGTAGAAACCCCCGGAGAGCCGACTCCCAACAAGCGGCGCGGACCGCGCGTTGGGATCGCGGTCGCCGCTATCCTAGTAGTGGCCATCCTGGTCGTCGGGTTGGTGGTCGCGTCTCCTTGGCGACAATCGGACGACACTTCCGATACAGAAACAGCGGCGCGAGAAGCTATTGGTTCAATGGTTTCCCGGTACAACTCCGGCGATGTGGAGTACGTTAAGAGCCATTCGTGTGGAGAGCTGTTAGTCCGGGCGTCGACAGACATCGGAGGCTTGATGGACTACCAAGGCGTGGCGGCACCATCTGCCGAAAGATATAAGATCGAAACAGTCGATAACTACAATTACTACACACTTTCCGGTGATAGTGTGCAGATCTACGCGCATGCCCGGGTGAAGTATAGCGGAGATCCGGTCGCTAGGGATCACGTTGCATTCTTTCTTCTTCTTGGTGCAAAAGAGAAGAACTTCAAGGTGTGTACCGCTTACCTGATGAGCGCGATGCAAGCGTCGGAGAACTGATGGCGAAGCAGGAGAAGGGTCGATGGTCACGCCTTCGGGCGATTGTCGTGTGGGTTGTGTGCTTCTTGATCCTCCTCCTAGTTTCGGTCCAGATATTTCTCCCAGAGAACGCCGGATCTGCACAGGATGGCCGGTCAGGTAACGCGATTTCCGCGATTCTAGGCGTTATCGTGGCTGCTTCTGAGTATCTGTGGCAGGCGGTAACCTACTTGTTCGGCAGGCTCGGAGGAATGTTCCTTCGAATATTGCTTTGGATTCTATTCTTGGCGGCTCTATTTCGTGTATTGGATCCGATTTTTGATTTCTTCACCAGAGTCCGCGAAAGGCGTCGTGGTCAGCGCTCCAGTGCCGGCGACGATGACGATCGGGGTTCATCCGAGATACATGACTCTCCGAGTAATTGAGGCGCTGTAGTCGAGAAGGAATGGTCAGCGACATGAAACTTAAGCATACTGCTCACACGAGCTGCGTGGCCTTAATCGCGTTGTGCGGCGCAGCTGTCGTCGTGGCCGGGTGTTCGTCCGTTGGAGAGCGGTCCGCTGAGCAACCCGCTAATGGTGGATCCTCGGTTTCACCGGAGGATATCTATGGGCCGTTCGCAAACATCCCAGGACAATTGGTGCGTTCTCCGCAGAATGAATCAGAGGTCGAGAGAATTGACCACAACGCGCCAACTGTGGGAGCGTGCGTGATAGTTCGAGGTGAGTCTCCCTCAGCCCAATTCGACGAGGTTCCGTGCGAGTCCTCGCAAGCTCTATACAGAGTTGTGCAGATTGCTCCGAGGGGTGGCGGCAGTTGCGTTGAAGATGTTGACCAACGGCTATTTCGAGGCCTCAAGGACGAAGTTTCCGGATGGACGGCATGCCTCGACTACAACTGGCGTCCCGACGCGTGCATAAAGATCGAAGGCGACAAAGCTACCGTGTGTGACAACGAGGCAACGAAGTCGCGCTGGACGTTGAGTAGAGTCGTGCCAAATCGATCCGATGGCACATTGTGTCGCCCGTCGGAGCGCGCGATTATTCATAACGTGCGCAACTACACAGTGTGCATCATTGGGAAACAGTAGCTGATGGTGTGTGAAGTGGCCATAATCTTTGGCAAGTAGTCTCGCCGAATTTCGGTGGCCGGTCGCGGTGTGTTCTTGTCTGGGCCTGGGGCGGCGAGGTTGAGTAAATTCTGGGGCTTGAGTGTAGTTTGAAT
This sequence comes from Tsukamurella pseudospumae, assembly GCF_001575195.1. NCBI lineage: Bacteria > Bacillati > Actinomycetota > Actinomycetes > Mycobacteriales > Tsukamurellaceae > Tsukamurella > Tsukamurella pseudospumae. The sequence continues at coordinate 43,813 of NZ_LSRF01000003.1, read as the reverse complement.
GCAGTTTTGAAGTTCGCGGCGTATGAATCCATCGGGGGCTCGCTGGCGAGTGATTCGGTTAGTCGGCGCGAGTGCTGGCTTCGCGAATCATTTGCTTGAGGCTGACGCGTGCAGCTTGGAGGTCGGTGGTTGTAGCTTCTAGTTTGTGTTTTAGCTGAGTGTTTTGTTCGATCAGTGCGTTGTTCGCCGCGACGAGTTCATCGACACGTTGCCGGAGTTGCTGATTTGATTCGTGATCGAGTTGCGCGCCGACTTGTTTTCTGAGTGCGGTTGTGAGGCGTGCGATTTGTGCTCGCTGCTTGCGGATTTGATCTCGCGAGAGTGCGAGATCGGTTCTCAGGCTTGCGGATGACGTTTGCTTGCCGCGCGCGGTCTCGTTTCGATTCTGAGTTTCGGCGAGGTGTTGTTGGTGTTGTTGTGCTTGTTCAATGTATTGGCGGACATCCTCGGTGTAGACGAGCCAGCGTGAGACGTGGGCGGCTCGCGCTACGGCGGAGAACGTTATCGGGGGGTGGGGAGTCTGTTTCAGTTTGTCTACGGTGGCGTAGATGCGTGTCCGTTTGTCAGCTGAGCGGGTGGTGCGGGCGTCGGCAAGAACTTCTGCGGCTGTGCGCGGCGTGGCGTCTGGGTGGTGCATGTCAGAGGTCTTCTTCGGTGTTGCGGTTCTGGGTGCCGTCGGGTGCCGCAGCGTGGCGGGTGCGGGGCGTGGGCAGCGGTACGGGTTGAGCACCTGCACGTGCCAGGTGCAGGGTGGTGCAGGCGGTGGTCAGGTCGTCGCGATCGCTTTCGCTGAGTTGGTCGATGCGGGCGCGCATGGTGTGCAGGATGCCGGTGAAGGCGTCGATGTCGGACGTGAGGCTGGTGATCACGTAGTCGGCGGCGTCGCTGGCGAGCGCGGTTTCGCGGTTGGTTTTCAGGGCGAGGATGTGCTGTTCGAGGGCTGGGATGTAGCTGGGGTCCGAACGGTAGAATGCACAGCCCGCGCAGTGGAAGCGGATGGGGCACTCGGTGCCGCCTGATTTGACGTTGGTCGGTTCTGTGCAGCTGCCGTAGGGGACAGCGACGGTGCGCAGTCCGTAGGTGGTGGCGGTGGTGGGGACGTGTTTGCCGGTGCGGTCGATGACGTGTTTGGCGACGGTGCTCACAGCCGCGCGTTTGCGGGTTGTGGAGATGTCGTAGTAGCCGATGGTGGTGCTGATGCTCTTGTGGTCCATCAGTTCGCGGAGTACGTCAACGTCGACACCTGCGTCGACGTGGCGTTGGGCGTAGCTGTGACGGAAGGCGTAGGGGAAGATGCGGATGCCGTCGAGCGGGCGTGGCCGTCCGAGGTGGTCGGTGGCGCGGTTGTTAACGTCGGCGGCCCAATCGACGATCCACGTTCGCAGGGTGGAGGTGTTCAGATGTGGTAGGCCGGGTAGTGGGCGGTTACGTTGCCCGGTGTGGTGTGTGGGGAAAAGGTAGTCGTTGCTATCGGGGTGGGTGAGCAAGGCTGTGCGGATGCCCTGCCAGGTACGGATCTCGGCGGCCGTACCGGTGGTGATGGGCAGGCGTCGGGATGGGCGATTCGATTTGGTGTTGTTCCACCGCAGTTCCGGTTCGCTACCGTCGATGAGGCAGTCACGGTCGAGGGAGCAGATCTCGTTCGGGCGGCGACCGGTATCGCGGAGCAGGATATAGAGGCAGCGGCCCATCTGCTGGCGCTGTTCGTCGGTGAGCCCGGGGTACGGGTTGGTGGCGGCGATCAGGTCGAGGTGCTGGTCGAGCACGGTGATGGCGTGGTCGGGGACGCTGTGGCGGGCGCGTTCTTCCCGTTCGTGGGTGAGGATCTGAATGTGGTGGTGCCGGCGCCGGAAGAAGGTGGGGGCGAGCGCAGTGAGGTGGCCGTGGGTGTGGCCGTATTCGAGGAGATCGAAGAACCGCCGCAGGTGACCGGCGCGGGTTTTCGAGGTCAGCAGCCGCTCGGGATCGTCCAAGGCTGTGAGGTTGCGGATCGTCTCGACGATCGCGTCCAGGTCCGCGAGGGCGACGGCGGTGGGGTCCTGGCCGCCGCCGGGGCGGTGCTCGAGGGCCTTCGAGGCGGCGATGACCGCGCGGAGAGTTTCAGGGATTGTTGCGGGTGGGATGTGTTCGCGTTCGCCGGCGATCCACAGCTGCATCAGGTCGCGTAGCCACACCACGGTGATGTCGGCGAAGTCGACTTTCACTCGTCCCCGCTTTTTGCCGCGTCGATCCCGAGCTGGCGCCACACTGGTGTCGGGGCCGTCGAGGTCGCTCAGATGCCACAGGCTCGTCGAGGTGGGGGCGATGCCGAAGCAGCGATCGTGCGCGGCAGTGACCGATCTCATGAACTCGGCGATGTGCGCGGCTCCGTTCGCGTTGCGGGTGAACATCGCAGTGAGCCGCTGGTGGCGCTCAGAGCCCGCTGGGGCGACCAACGTGACTGGAACGACTGCTTCTTCCCCGGGATCCTCGGATGCTGCGGGTGCGAGCTTCTTGACGATGGCGCGGATTACGGCAGGCTCGATCCTGCCTCCGTGTCCTCCGGCCTGGGCACGTTTGTCTCGTATCGTCAACGCGTAGAGGATCTCCCATCGCAACTGCTCGGGCAGGGGTACGAGCGACGCCAGGTTGGCCTCAGTTGCTGGGGTCTGTGTCGCCGCCCACTGCTCGACAGGTACGCGCTTGCCGCTGGCGCCGTAACGGCGACGATGCAGGGTGCAGATCTTGGTCGTGAACGATGAGTCCATGTCGCATCCGAGAACCAGGCAACGTTCGACCGCTGCCAGAGGCGAGGCGATCGAGGTCGCCCAGGCCTGCCGGTGCCCAGCCGTGATAGCGCGATAGCGCGAGTAGTTGTACCACTCGATTTGATGCTCTTCGCACAAGCCGTGCGACAGTGGCATGCGCCCGCAGCGCTGCCCCTCTGGTCCGGGATCGCGGACAACGCACAAGCCAGGATTGCGGCGTCCACCTCGCCGCTTACGGTGAGGGACGACATACGAGGCGAGGAACTGCTCCCGCGTGCCGCCGGCCGCGCGATGGGCTTTGGTGCACGCGGTGCACAGCACGGTTGACACCGTCGGATTGTCGCAGCCGAGGCAACGAGCGGCCGCAGTGAGCGGGTTGTCGGGATCGCCCCGAAACAGCCACACCGAATGGTCCCACTCTCCGGGGCGCCATTCAGTGTCCGTATTGGCCTGCAACCAAGCCAACCACCGCGCGCGATCGAATTCCGAACTGACAACATCAGGCCCAGCAGCGGTCCGCACCACCGAATCGCCAAACCCGATCCCCGGCGCGCCCCCGTCGGTGCCCGCGACCGAATGCGCTGAGCCCCCGATCACGGCTGCCGCCAGGTCGCGGCCGTGTGCTCGACGGCTGCCCGCATCGCCGCAGCGGTCGGGTGAACGTACCGCTCGGTCGAGACCGCCGACACATGCCCGAGCAGGTGCTGCACCGCATCACGCTGCGCCCCCTGGTCGATCCAGTGCGTCGCCGCCGAATGGCGCAGCATGTGCGGCCGCACCGGGAACCCGACCCTCTCGGAGATCTCCGAAAACAGCCGGTACACGTTCGAATACCGCATACCAGCAGCAACCGGTTCCCGGTACAAGTTGACGAACACGAAATCAGTATCCGCGTCCACGTCGATCCTGCAACCGCGCTCAGCCTGGTACTCCGCGTACACGTCGATCACATCGTCGGGCACCGGAACCCACCGCGGATACCGCGACTTCGCCAACGCACGATTAGCGTTCATGCGCCGCCGAATATGCACATGCGCGCCCTCGACCGCGCATCCCAACGAAGCCGACGACGGCAAGAAGTGCACATCCTCACGACGCAACCCCAGTGCCTCCCCGATCCTGATCCCCGTCACCGCCAACAGCAGAACCAACAACCGGTCCCGCGCGTTCACCGCCGCCCCCGTGACCGCCATCAGCTGCTCTAACGACAGCCACCGCAACTCTGGCGCCGCAGCCGCCTTTCGCAGTGACCGGCCACGGACGACCGAGAACTGTCCATCCTCTCCAACGTCATACCCTGGAACTAACCCGATATGACGCCGCGACGACAATCGCTCCACCACCTGCGGCGGCACCCACCCCTGCACGCCGCCGAACCGGACGAATTCCACCACCGACGTCATCACCTGATTGACTGTGGCGGACGACCGCAACTGCCCTGTAGGGCTGTAGGGCGTCCGCGACACCCAGGTCATGAACCGCGACAGCCCTGCGTAGTCAACCTCGCGCCATGGCATCCCCTGCGCACGGCACCACGACACAAACAACGCGACACGTCCCGCATAGGCCCGGGTCGTATTCGACGAGCACCCCCGAATTCTCATCGACTCCAAGAACTCCGTGGAGTCGGCATGCAACGCGAACGACTCCGCGTCAACCACCACAAACCGATCACCGCCTGCGGAGTCGACGGCCCGCATTGATACGAACGCATCAGTCACGCTCGCGAACATAACAGACAGTCGAACGACCTGCTGATTACTTTCAACCGAGCTGAACGTGAGGCACCAAACATACATACCAGCCGCTTGTTAGGTGGAGGTGATTAACAAGGCCGGTGTCGAGTACACCGCCGTCGACATCAGTGTCGACGAGGAGGCGCGGGAGTACGTCCTCGCGCTCGGTTACCTGCAGGCGCCCGTCGTCGTGATCGACGGTGCCGACCACTGGTCGGGTTTCCGCCCGGACCGGATCAAGGCCCTGCTGGCCGCCTGACACCAGTGGGTCGGCCGCGGCGTGCACCACTGCGTGCACGCGCGAGCAGACGAACGGGCCTTCCGTCGCGGGGATGCGACGGAAGGCCCGTTCGTCGTTTCCGGGTCCTGCGCCTACTCGCCGCCGTAGTCGCTGAACGTCCAGACGTGCCCCTCGGGATCCGCGCACGAGTACTCGCGGACCCCGGCCAGGGAGTCGTGCACCGGATTGAGGATCCGGGCGCCCGCCGCCGCGGCGTCCGCCTGGTGTTCGTCGAGCGCCCGGTCGGCGACCCGGACGCAGAGCGCCACCGTCGAACCACCCAGCGCGCCGGGGGCGCCCATCCCGTACCTGTCGTCGCCGCGGGCCCGGCTCAGGAACAGCAGGTTCGGGCCGATGCGGAGCTGGGCGTGCTCGACCGTGCCGTCCGGTGTCTCGACGACGAAATGCTTCGTGAAGCCGAACGCGCGGGTCAGGAACGTGATCGCTGCTCCGGGGTCCGCGTACCGCAGGTTGGGGAACACCGACTGTCGCGTTTCGTCGCCCATGGCCATCACGCTACGCGCGTTCGGTGGCGTCCACGGCGCGGTCGGCCCGCCCTGCGAACAGACGAACGGGCCCTCCGTCGCGGGGGATGCGACGGAAGGCCCGTTCATATCGGCTGGGTGGGCTCAGCGGTGGGGGTAGCAGCGGCCCGGTTCCCAGTGGCCCTGGACCCAGCGCCCCTGCTCGAACCAGCCGTTGTGCCAGCGCGGCTGCACCCAGTAGCCCGGGTGCCAACCCCACCGGTCGACCCAGCCCGGCCGCCAGTAGCCGGCCTGCCACCAGCCCGGGTGCCAGCGGCCCTGGGTCCAGTAGCCGCCGACCCACCGTCCCTGTTCGCACCACCCTTGCCCGGGGTGCGAGACCGCGGGGGTAGGGGCGGCCGACGCTGTCGCGGCGACGACACCCCCGAGTGGGGCCATTACTCCTGCAGCGACCAGTACGCCGGCCGCGAGCGTTCTCATCCGTGTCATAGGAGCACCGTACGCTCGGTGTGACCTGGAACACTAGACCTATTTACACAGGTCAGGGTGTTTTTGGGGGATAACCCTGAGGTTTAGCCGTACACCGGTCCCGTGTACTTCTCGCCCGGCCCCTGGCCGGGCTCGTCGGGGTAGGAGCTGTACTCGCGGAAGGCGAGCTGCAAGGACTTGAGGCCGTCCCGGTAGGGCCCGGCGTGCGGCCCGAGGTATTCGACGGAAGCCGTGGTCAGGCCGGCGAGCGCGGTGATCAGGCGGCGGGCCTCGTCGAGGTCGAAATGGGGGCTGTTGCGCGGATCGAAGGCCTCCTGGCCGTCGCCCTCGGCGGCGGTCTCGGTGCCGGTGAGGCCCAGTTTCTCCGCCGCGGCGCTCATCAACAGCATCCAGGCGCTGGAGATGACCTCGATCGACGGCGAGTCGGCGACCAGTCGTTCCAGTGTGTCGGGCTCGGGGGACGAATTCGGATTCTCACTCACGACTGTTACACTGTCATGTGCGACCGCTCCGGCCTTGAGCCGGGGCAGCAAGTGGAGTCCACTCCCACCACGTCGACCTTCGGTCGGCTGGTCCGGTCGCCGCGGTGATGTCCGTCAGGAATATCACGTGCGGTCTCCTCGTTGGAGGAGGGGTTGATCGTCGGTGCATGCCGCGGTGGCCCGAATCGGTCGGTGTGGGCCCCGCCAGGTGTGAATCACCTGGTCGGGGCCTTTTCGCTGTGTGAGATCAGGGCCTGAAGCTGCGCGGCGGTCTACGAGTGAAGACCGCTCGCAAGCGTCGCGAGTACCTATATGAGGAGGCCCCATCAGCACTGAGACACGCACCAACGGTCAGATCCGCGTCCCTGAGGTCCGGCTCGTCGGCCCCGGCGGAGAGCAGGTCGGGATCGTGCGGGTTGAAGATGCGCTCAAGCTGGCGTACGAGGCGGACCTCGACTTGGTCGAGGTGGCACCCAATGCCCGTCCGCCCGTGTGCAAGATCATGGATTACGGCAAGTTCAAGTACGAGGCCGCACAGAAGCTGCGCGAGTCCCGCAAGAACCAGCAGTTGACCGTGATCAAGGAGCAGAAGCTCCGCCCGAAGATCGACGACCACGACTACGAGACCAAGAAGGGTCACGTGGTCCGGTTCCTGGAGCAGGGCTCCAAGGTCAAGGTCACGATCATGTTCCGCGGTCGCGAGCAGTCGCGTCCCGAGCTGGGTTTCCGTCTGCTGCAGCGCCTGGGCGCCGACGTGGCCGAGTACGGCTTCGTCGAGACGTCCGCCAAGCAGGACGGTCGCAACATGACCATGGTCCTCGCCCCGCACAAGGGTGCGAAGACCCGCGCCAAGGCGCAACAGGACAAGGAAGCCCCGGTGGCGCGGCCCGCTGCGCCCGAGGCTCCGGCCGGGTAAGCGACTCACGTCGCGAACCAGCTGAAGAACCACAGAAGAAACGAGACGAGACATGCCGAAGAACAAGACCCACAGCGGTACCGCGAAGCGCTTCAAGATCTCGGGTAGCGGGAAGGTGCTGCGCCAGAAGGCCGGCCGTCGCCACCTGCTCGAGCACAAGAGCTCGCGCGTGACCCGTCGCCTCGACGGTGTGGCCGAGGTGGCCCCCGCCGACGTGCGTCGCGTCAAGAAGCTGCTCGGCAAGTAAGCCGCTCCGCATCACCCGCTAGAACTTTTCACACGTAAGGACGAAGACCTATGGCACGCGTCAAGCGCGCAGTGAACGCTCAGAAGAAGCGTCGTTCCATCCTCGAGGCGGCGAAGGGCTACCGCGGCCAGCGCTCGCGGCTGTACCGCAAGGCCAAGGAGCAGCAGCTCCACTCGCTGACCTACGCGTACCGCGACCGCCGTGCGCGCAAGGGCGACTTCCGCAAGCTGTGGATCACCCGCATCAACGCCGCCGCGCGGGCCAACGACATGACCTACAACCGCCTGATCCAGGGCCTGAACCTGGCCGGCGTCGAGGTGGACCGCAAGAACCTGGCCGAGATCGCCGTGTCCGATCCCGCCGCGTTCGCCGCGATCGTCGAGGTCGCCCGCAAGGCGCTCCCGGCCGACGTGAACGCGCCCGCCGCGTAACTTGACGCAGCATTCGCAACGACCCGCGGACCAGCTCTTCACGGAGCGGACCCCGCGGGTCGTTGCTGCATCCAAGCTCCTGCGCGCCGCGGGCCGCAGGAAGTCCGGCCTCTTCCTCGCCGAGGGCTCCAACGCCGTCACCTCCGCGCTCGAGGCGGGCCTCGTCGTCGAGCTCTACGTCACGGAGGAGGGCGTCGAGCGGTACGCCGGGCTGCTCACGGGACGTGAGGCGTACGTGACCGAGCGTGCCATGCGTGGGCTGTCGGACACCGTCACCCCGCCCGGGATCGTGGCGGTCTGCCGGGCCCTGCCCGAGGCCCGCATGCCCGACGGTGCGCGGCTGGTCGCCGTACCCGTCGACGTCTCCGAGCCGGGCAACGCCGGCACCGTCATCCGGGTCGCGGACGCCGTCGGCGCCGATGCGGTCCTGCTCGCCGGCGACACCGTCGACCCGATGAACGGGAAGGTCGTGCGGGCGTCCGCCGGCTCCGTCTTCCACCTTCCCGTGGCGCAGGAGCGCGACCCCGAGGTCGCGATCGCACAGCTCAAGGCCGCAGGCCTGACCGTGCTCGCCACCGCCGCCGACGGCGAGGTGTCGCTCGACGACGCCGACGATCTGCTCGCCGGGCCTACGGCGTGGCTGTTCGGCAACGAGGCGCACGGCCTGCCGCGTGAGCTGCAGGCACTCGCCGACCACCGCGTCGCCATCCCCATCCGGGGCCGCGCCGAGTCTCTGAACCTCGCCACCGCCGCGTCGATCTGCCTGTACACGAGCTCCCGCGTGCAGAATCGGGGATAGAGCCCTACCGGTTCCGGGTAGGACTACTCATCCGCGAGGCCCCGCGGGCCGGAAGCATGGTGGACATGAGATTGCTGCCCCCCCGCACCGCTGTCGTCGACGGCACGCCGGACACCCGCGACCGTGCCCTCGACGTCGCCCGTATCGTGAGCCTGCTCGTCGTGATGTTCGGTCACTGCGTGCTCCTGCTCGCGACCATCACCCCGTCGGGCGTGTGGGTCGGCAACACCCTCGGCGCGCAACCCGCACTGCGGCCGATCACCTGGATCCTGCAGGTCATGCCGTTGTTCTTCCTCGCAGGCGCGGCTTCGTCCGCCTACGGACTGAAGCGGGGGACCGCGTGGGGCGGGTGGCTGCTGGGGCGCGCACAGCGGCTCGCGCGACCGGTGTTCTGGTACCTGGCCTTCTGGTCGTTGACGCTGCTCGCCGTGCGCGCGGTCGCGGGGGAGTCCAGCGCGAGCCGGCTCGGGCAGGAGAGCGTCGCGCTGCTGTGGTTCGTCGGCGTGTACCTGCTGGTGCTGGCGTTCGTCCCACTGCTGATGCGCTGCGGTCGGGTCGCTCTGGCCGTGGTCGCGGTGTGCCTGCTCGTCGCGTCCGCCGGGTTCGACGGTGCGCGCCTCGCCTCCGGGTCGATCGAGTGGGGCTTCCCGAACTTCCTGGTCGTGTGGCTGATTCCCGTGGTGATCGGCGTCGCGTACGCGCGGCGGCTGATCCCGGCCCGGGTGGCGCTGGCGGTGGCGGCGCTCGCCTTCGCGGGTGCCGTGGCCGCCGTGGTGGCGGGGCCCTACGACGTGCCGCTCGTGGTCACCGGCGCCGAGACCTTCTCGAACACCACCCCGCCGACGCTGCTCCTCGGCCTGCACTGCGTGTGGGTGAGCCTGCTCTTCGTCGTCGCGGCGCCGGCGATCGGGCGGTGGGCGCGCCGCCCTCGGGTCTGGTACGCCGTGGCGGTCGGCAACGGGGGAGCGATGACGCTCTACCTCTGGCACATCCCCGCCATCGCGGTCGCGGCCGTCGGGCTGCACTACCTGGGCATCGACGCCGTCGACCCGCAGCAGTCGGGGTTCTGGGGGCTGATGGCGCTGCGGGCCGCCGTCTTCGCGGTGGTGATGTTCGCGCTGTTCCTGCTGCTCTCGCCGCTGGAGCACCGTCGTCTGCCGTGGTGGGACGCAGGGGTGACCGCTCGCGGCGCCCGCGGCGCGGTGGTCGGCGGGCTGGTGTGCGTCGCCGGGGTCGCGGTGTTGCTCATGGCGAAGGAGGGGCTCGGGTCGTCGCCGGGATGGTGGGCCGCGGCCGTGTTCGTCGGCGCCCTCGCCGGTGCGCGGGGCGCCGCCACCCCGAGTGCGGTCGGAGAGCCACGGATTCCGCAGGAAACCGACCGCGATTCCACGGCAGTTCGACGGTAGACGGGTGCACTCCCGGCGTAGCGTCAGCCCCATGGCGAGGGCGGCGCGGATCGCAGACGTGGCGGCGATCGCGCTGGCCCTGCCGCGGGTCGTCGAGATCGCCGGGTGGGGCGGCAGGCCCGCGTGGCAGGTGAGCAAGAAGGTGTTCTGCGGCAACCGATCGCCGCGGCCCGACGCCGTCGACGAGAACGGCGCGCGCCTCGAGGGCGTGATCCTCATCCGGACGCCCGACGAGTCCGACAAGCTCGCGCTGGTCCAGGCCGACGGGCCGTTCTTCACCACGCCGCACTTCGACGGCTACAACGCCGTCCTGATCCGGGCCTCGCGGCTCGGAGAGATCTCGCGCGACGAGCTGCGGGAGGTCATCGAGGACGCGTGGTCCGCGTGCGCGCCCACGACGGTCGTCCGGGCGTGGCTCGCCGAACGCGACGCCTGACCACGCGCTGTGCGCGGACCAGCGGTAATGCGATTCCTATCCCGAAACACCGTCGACTACTCTGGGCGGGTACCGTCCCACCCCCAGCGAGGAGCCCAGAGAAGTGTCGGAAGACCAGCTCGCCCCTGTCGATGACCTCAGCGAAGCGGCGCTCGACGCCTTCGCCGACGAGGCCGCGCGGGCGTTCGACGCGGCGTCCGATCTCGAGGCCCTGGGCGCCGCTCGGCTCGCGCACCTGGGCGAGAAGTCACCGCTCGCGCTGAGCAAGCGGGCGCTCGGGTCCATTCCCAAGGAGGACCGCAAGGACGCCGGCAAGCGGGTCAACGTCGCACAGGGCCGCGCTCGCGCCGCCTACGAGCAGCGCAAGACGGTGCTCGACGCCGAGCGCGATGCGGCGGTCCTCGTCTCCGAGTCGATCGACGTGACGCTGCCCTCGGCCCGCGCGCCGCAGGGTGCCCGGCACCCCGTCAGCATCATCGCGGACGAGGTCGCGGACTTCTTCGTGGGCATCGGCTGGGAGATCGCCGAGGGGCCCGAGGTCGAGACCGAGCACTTCAACTTCGACGCGCTCAACTTCCTGCCCGATCACCCGGCGCGGTCCATGCAGGACACCTTCTACGTGGCGCCCGAGGGCTCGCGGCAGGTGCTGCGGACCCACACCTCCCCGGTGCAGGTGCGCTCGATGCTCACCCGTGACGTCCCGATCTACGTCGCGTGCCCCGGCAGGACCTTCCGCACCGACGAGCTGGACGCCACCCACACCCCGGTGTTCAGCCAGGTCGAGGGCCTCGCCGTTGACAAGGGCCTGACGATGGCGCACCTGCGCGGCACCCTCGAGGCGTTCGCCAAGGCGATGTTCGGCCCCGAGACCACCACCCGCATGCGGCCGAACTACTTCCCGTTCACGGAACCGTCGGCCGAGGTGGACGTGTGGTTCCCGAACAAGAAGGGCGGCGCCGGCTGGATCGAGTGGGGCGGCTGCGGCATGGTCAACCCGAACGTGCTGCGGGCCTGCGGGATCGACCCCGAGGAGTACTCGGGCTTCGCCTTCGGCATGGGCCTCGAGCGCACCCTGCAGTTCCGCACCGGTCTGTCCGACATGCGCGACATCGTCGAGGGCGACGTCCGCTTCACCCTGCCCTTCGGCGTCCGCGGCTAGCGCCGGACCAGCCCCGCTCACCAGACTCACCCAGGAGAAGGACTTCCACCGTGCGCGTTGCACAGTCATGGCTCACCGAGATCCTCCGCCGCGACACCCCCGAGTGGGGCGTCACGGCCGACGAGCTGGACGCGGGGTTCGTGCGCGTCGGCTTCGAGGTCGAGGAGCTCGACTCGCTCGACACCGTGACGGGCCCGCTGAAGATCGGTCGCGTCGCGCACATCGAGGAGCTCACGAACTTCCGCAAGCCCATCCGGTTCTGCCAGGTCGACGTGGGCGAGGCCGAGCCGCGCGACATCGTCTGCGGCGCCCGCAACTTCGCCGAGGGCGATCTCATCGTCGCGGCGCTGCCCGGTGCCGTGCTGCCGGGCGGCTTCGCGATCGCCACCCGCCAGACCTACGACCACACCTCCGACGGCATGATCTGCTCGGTCTCCGAGCTCGGCCTCGGCAGCGACCACTCCGGCATCCTCGTGCTGCCCGCGGGCACCGCGCAGCCCGGCGACGACGCCAAGGCCGTCCTCGGCATGGACGACACCGTCATCGAGCTCAACGTGACGCCCGACCGCGGCTACGCCTTCTCCGTCCGCGGCCTCGCCCGCGAGCTCGCCTGCGGCTACGACCTGCCGTTCACCGACATCACCACCCCGTCGGCGGAGTCCGGGACCGGGCGGGGCGGGGTCGACATCACCGTCGAGCCCGAGTCGGGTTGCACCCGTTTCACCGCGCTGCGCGTGGAGGGCATCGACCCGAAGGCCGTGAGCCCGTGGTGGCTGCAGCGTCGCCTGCTCACCTCCGGCGTGCGTCCGATCAGCGCCGCGGTCGACGTGACCAACTACCTGATGCTGCTCACCGGGCAGCCGCTGCACGCCTTCGACGCGGACCTCGTCCGGGGCGGCCTGACGGTGCGCGCGTCGCGCCCGGGCGAGACCCTCGAGACCATCGACCACGTGACCCGCAAGCTCGATCCGGAGGACGCGGTCATCGTCGACGACTCCGGGCCGGTCTCCCTCGCGGGCGTGATGGGCGGCGCGACCACCGAGGTCGGCGACGAGACCGTGAACGTCATCCTCGAGGGCGCGATCTGGAACCCCGTCAAGGTCTTCCGCACCGGCAAGCGGCACAAGCTCAGCTCGGACGCCGTCAAGCGGTACGAGCGCACCGTCGACCCCGCCATCTCCGTGTGGACCGTCCGGGAGGCGGCCCGCCTGCTCACCGAGATCGCCGGCGGCACCGTCGTCGGGGAGATCACGGACCTCGGCTCCTACGACGAGCGCCCGCAGATCACCATCGCCGCGGACCGTCCGGACCGCGTCGCGGGCATCACGTACGCCCCGGGCACGACGGTGCGCCGCCTCACCCAGATCGGGTGTGCCGTCCAGGGCGAGAGCAGCCTGACGGTGACCCCGCCCACCTGGCGCCCCGACCTGAACATGGTCGCCGACCTGGTCGAGGAGGTGCTGCGGCTCGAGGGGCTGGAGCAGATCCCGCCGGTGCTCCCCGCCGCGCCGGGCGGGCGCGGGCTCAGCGCGCGCCAGCGTCGCCGCCGCGTCGTGAGCCGCTCGCTCGCGCACACCGGCCACGTCGAGGTGCTGACCAGTCCGTTCCTGCCGGCCGACGTCTTCGACACGTGGGGGCTCGACGCCGGCGATCCGCGCCGGAACACGACGAAGGTGCTCAACCCGCTGGAGTCGGACCGACCGGCACTCGCGACGACGCTGCTCCCGGGCCTGCTGGAGATCCTGGCGCGCAACGTCTCCCGCGGCCAGCGCGACCTCGCGCTGTACACGATCGCCGAGGTCGTGCTGCCCACCGACAACACGGTGGCGGTCGACCCGATCCCCGTCGACCGGCGGCCCACACCGGAACAGGTGGCGGAGCTGGACGGCTCGCTGCCGGTCCAGCCCGAGCACATCGCGCTCGTCTTCACCGGGCTCCGCGGCACGTCCGGCCCCTGGGGCGCCGCGCGGCCCGCGGACGCCACCGACGCGTTCGAGGCCGTCCGCGAGATCGGCCGCGCGAGCAATGTCGAGCTGACCCTGCGGGCCGCGCAGTTCGCGCCCTTCCACCCCGGACGGTGCGCCGAGGTCCTCGTCGGCGACACGGTCGTGGGCCACGCGGGCGAGCTGCACCCCGCGGTGCTCGAGCGCGCCGGGCTCCCGGCGCGCACCTGCGCCGTCGAGCTCGACCTGGACGCGATCCCGCTCGTGGAGAACCTGCCGGCCCCCGTCGTCTCGCCGTTCCCGGCGGTGCTGCAGGACGTGGCCGTGGTCGTCGATGCGGCGGTCCCGGCGGAGGCCGTGCGGTCCGCCCTGGCCGACGGTGCCGGCGAACTCCTCGAGGCGATCTCGCTGTTCGACGTCTTCACCGGCGCGCAGGTGGGCGAGGGCCGCAAGTCGATGGCCTTCTCGCTGCGCTTCCGCGCGGGCGACCGCACGCTCACCGAGGACGAGGCGTCCGCCGCCCGCGACGCCGCGGTCGCGCGCGCGGCCGACGCGGTGGGCGCCGTCCTGCGCTGATCCTCACCCGGACATGGAACCGGCCCCGGCGGTGCACGTGCTACCGCCGGGGCCGGAGTATCTGAGGTGACTAGCTGGTGTGATGGACCTCGGCCAGCTGGTACACGGGGGTGTCGATGCCCTCGTAGCGGGCCTTGAGCTGCAGGGCCAGGTACAGCGAGTAGTGCCGCGACTGATGCAGGTTGCCGCCCATCATCCAGAGGCCGGGCACCTGGGTGGGCTTCCACATGTTGCGCTGCTCGCCCTCCCACGGGCCCGGGTCCTTGGTGGTGGCGGAACCGAGTCCCCAGCACTTGCCCAGCTTGTCGGCCGTGTCCTGGCCCATGAGGTCGGCGGCCCAGCCGTTCATCGAGCCGTAGCCCGTGGCGTAGACGACGAGGTCGGCGGGGAGCTCGGTGCCGTCCTTGAGCACGACGCTGTTCTCGGTCAGGCGGTCGACCTGCCCCTTGGCCAGCTTGATCGAGCCGTCGATGATGAGCCCGGCCGCGCCGACGTCGATGTAGTAGCCCGAGCCGCGGCGCAGGTACTTCATGAACAGGCCCGAGTCGTCGTCGCCGAAGTCCAGCTCGTAGCCGGCGGCCTCGAGGCCCTTGTAGAAGTCGGCGTCGATCTCCCGGACCTTGTCGTAGATCGGCTTCTGGAACTCGTTCATGATCTTGTAGGGCAGCGAGGCGAAGATCATGTCGGCCTTGTCGGTGGTCACGCCGTTCGCGACCGCGCGCTCGCTGTACAGGTCGCCCAGGCCGTGCTCCATGAGCGACTCGGACTTGATGATGTGCGTCGAGCTGCGCTGCACCATGGTGACCTCGGCGCCGGCCTCGATGAGGGCCTTGCTGATGTCGAGCGCGGAGTTGTTCGCGCCGATGATCACGACCTTCTTGCCCGCGTAGGCATCGGGACCCGGGTGCTTGCTCGAGTGGTGCTGCTCGCCCTGGAAGACGTCCATACCCGGGAAGTCGGGGATGTTCGGCTTGCCCGACATGCCGGTCGCGAGCACGAGCTGCTTCGGGTGCAGGGTCAGCTTCTCGCCGTCCTTGTTCACCTCGACGGTCCACTCGCCCTTCGCCTCGTCGTACGACGCGGACAGCGCCTCGGTGCGCGACCAGTACGGCACCTCCATGACGCGCGTGTACATCTCGAGCCAGTCGCCGATCTTGTCCTTGGGCGCGAAGACGGGCCAGTTGGCCGGGAAGGGCAGGTAGGGGAGGTGGTCGTACCAGACCGGGTCGTGCAGGCAGAGCGACTTGTAGCGGCCGCGCCACTGATCGCCGGGGCGGTCGTACTTGTCGACCACGAGCGCGGGCACGCCGAGCTGGCGCAGGCGGGCGCCGAGGGCGATGCCGCCCTGGCCGCCGCCGATGACGAGGGTGTCGGGCTGGACGGTGCGGCCCAGCTCGGCATCCTCGCGCTCGCGGCGCTCGGCCCAGGTGGGTGCCTCCACATGGGCACCGTGGACGGCGCCCATCGGGCGGCGCACGCCGAAGGACTCCTCGTGGCCCTTGAGCTCGCGCAGGGTGGTGAGCAGCGTCCAGGCGCGGTCGACGCCGTCCTCGCCCTCCCGGATCCGCAGGTGGCCCTTGCCCCGGCCGACGCCGGTCTCGAAGCCGATGAAGGCCTCCGCGACCTCGTCGCCGGACGCCGGGTCCGTGGCGACGAAGCCGCTGGGCGCCGCGTCGTCGAGCCGTGCGGAGAGCATCGCGCGGATCTGGTCGCGTCCCTCACTGGTGTTCAGGTTCCAGGTGAAGGACACCAGGTCGCGCCAGAAGGCGCCGGGCTCGAACAGCTCGGTGACGGCGTCGACGTCGCGCGCCGTGAGCGCGGCCTCGAACCGCTGCAGCCAGGCGTCGATCCGCTGCTGGGGATCGGCGGCGGTGGTCTGTTCGGCATCCGCGATAGCGGTCATGTCTGCTCCTTCGAGTCGGGACTGGAGGTCGTGCTGTGGTGTGAATCACACGCCCGGCGCAAGGGGTGCGGCAAGGGTTGCGTGCCGTTGCAGATGTGACGACGCGGGCGACGAATGTGGGGGCGTGGCCGTCGCGAAGTGTGAGTTGAGGCACAATCGAGGGGTGGGACAGACGGTCGAGCCCGCGGTGGCTCTCGGCGACGATCCGCGCAGCTATGCGCGGCTGCTCGCCCAGGTCTACGACGCGACGATGTCGGGCGAGCGTCCGCCCGCCCGCCCGCGCGAGGTGATCGGTGACTCGTGGGATCGGGTGCGGGCCGCGGGCCTGCGGCCCGACGACGACGCCGGACCGGCGATCCACGCCGCCGACCTGGCCCGATTGCGCCGCGAGTCCGGCCTCGCCGGAATGATCGAGGAATTCACCAGCGGGCTCGCCCCGCTCACCGAGGCCGGCTCGAGCATCCTCGTGGTGGCCGACGCCGAGGGCACCATCCTGTGGCGCGGCGGACCGTCGCGCGTACTGCGCCAGGCCGACAACCTCGGTTTCATCGAGGGCGCGGCGTGGTCCGAGAGCGACGTCGGGACGAACGCGATCGGCACCGCCCTCGCGGCGCGCAGCGCCGTCCAGACCTTCTCCGCGGAGCACTTCGCCCGCAGCCAGCACCCGTGGACCTGCTCAGCGGCGCCGATCCGCGACCGGCGCACCGGCAAGCTGCTCGGCGTCGTCGACGTGAGCGGCCCGGCGTCCACGGTGCACCCGACCACCCTGGCCCTGGTGGCCACCGTCGCGCGGCTGGCCGAGTCCCGCCTGCACGAATCCCATCTCGCGGGGCTGGATCAGCTGCGCACCGTCGCGGCCCCGCTGCTCGCCGGGATGCCCGGGCCTGGCCTCGTCGTGGATCCGCACGGCTGGGTCGCCGCCGTCGGGCAGCTCTCGCCGCGGGCGCGGGTCACCCTGCCCGACGTGATGGACGGCTCGCACCTGTGGCTGCCGGAGCTGGGGGAGTGCGCCGTCGAGCCGCTCCCCGGCGGGTGGCTGCTGCGGCCCGTCGACAGGGCGGCCGGCCCGGAGCGCACCCGGGTCACCGTCGACCTGCGCGCCGATCGGTCGCCGGAGGTCAGCGTCGTGGGCTCCGGTGGGCAGTGGCGGCACCAGCTCACGCCCCGGCACGCGCAGATCCTCGAACTCCTGGCCGACGGCGCGGGGCACACCGCGGCGCAGCTCGCGTCCTCGCTCTTCGGCGACGGCTCGCGGGTGGTGACGGTGCGCGCGGAGATCTCGCGGCTGCGTCGCGTGCTGTCCGGACTCATCGCCGCGCAGCCCTACCGCTTCGCCGACGGGGTGTCGGTCGAGGTGCTGCGCTGACCTCCGTCGACCTCCGTCGACCACCTCCGCAGTCCGATCGATTCGAAGCCGACCACGTAGAGCAGCGTCCACAGCACCATCCAGTCGAGGAAGCCCAGCGCGTTGCCGTGGATCCCGGTCGCTGCGGCGGGTTCGTGCAGGACGTTCTGGGCGGCGAATCGGTAGTAGAGCAGGAAGGTCGCGACGGCGAGGGCGAACGTGATCGCCGTGCGCGCGGCGTGATTCGCCACCGTGCCCAGTGATGTGGGCAGATTCGCGAACGCGTTCGCCCAGAAGATCATCCAGAACGCCCAACAGACACCGAGCTGCGCCGGGAACTGGTGGATCGCCGGCCCGAGTTCGGCCGTCGCGGCGGAGCCGATGAGGAGTTTCGTCAGCGGGAGGAAGGCGTAGTAGAGGGCCGTGCCCGCGAGCACGTTCCCGACGGTGGAGATCGCGGCGACCCGGCCCGGTCGGTCGCCGCCCAGGAACTGCCACGGCTGGTTGTCCAGACACTGTCCGGTGAGGATCACGATGACCACGATCGAATAGAACCAACCGAGCACCGTGTCACCGGACATCAGCGGGTCGTGCGCCGTGGTCGAGAAGGCGGGCAGGCCGATCACGAGGTAGAGCGCGAGAGTCGGTATCGCGATCACCACGATCTCGCACAGGCCGGCCAGCGGTTGCCGCAGTCCCAGCTGCGGCCACGGCCAGTGCCGCCAGTTCAGCACCGACATGACCCACGTCCCGAAGCCGAAGAGCACGAACAGGGCTCCGGCGAAGTATCCGAGTCCGCCGGGCCGGTCCGCGGCGAAGTCGACGTTCCGCGCGCCGAGGCCCAGCGCCAGCACCGCCGTCACGGCGATGCCGAAGAGGAAGGTTGCGGCCAGCAGCGCCAGTCCGCGCGCAGGCCGGCGCAGTCGGTCGAATCCCGTGAACTCGCAGACGAATCCCGCGAAAACGATGAACAGGATCCCCCAGAACAGTGCCGCGTTGAACGGGAGTGGGTAGAAGTGCCACGGACTCGTGGTCGGATCGGCCAACAGGTACCAGGAGGCGAGTGCGAGGCACGTCACCACCACGAGGTTCGCGACGCCGAACAGTGCTGTGCGGGGTGGCCCGGCCGGGTCGGATCGGCGTGGAGTGCGTGGTGTGGGGTCGGTTGTCGTCATGCGCTTCAGGTCACTCCGTCACGCGGCTGGGGCGAGAGGTTGCGTCCGGTTGGTGTCGTTCCCGGGCGGATGCAACCGTCGGCAACCTTGGTCGACGTGACCTGAGTCACATATACCGGGGTGTGGCGGGACTCCGCCGAAAACGGGTATCGAAGGAGCGTGGGATGAACGACGTGCGTGTGGCGCTGGTGACGGGGGCCGGCAGGGGGATCGGCGCGGGGATCGCCCGGCGGTTGGCCGCGGACGGATTCGATCTGGCCCTCGTGGACCTGACCGCCGACGGGATCGACGCCGTGGCGAGCGAGATCCGGGACGCGGGCCGCCGCGCCGTCACCGTCACCGCCGATGTCACGGACCGTGCTGCCGTCTTCGCCGCCGTCGATGCCGCGGCGGCAGAGCTCGGCGGCCTCGACGTGGTGGTGAACAACGCCGGAATCGCGCTCGTGGGCACCATCGCCGAGGCCACGGAGGCCGAGGTCGCGCGGCTGTGGTCGGTCAACGTCAACGGCGTCCTCTGGGGCATCCAGGCGGCGACCGCGGCGTTCCGCGCGCAGGATCGGACCGAGGGGCGGGTACGGAAGATCATCAACGCCTCGTCGATCGCCGGACACGACGGTTTCGCCATGCTGGGCCCGTACAGCGCGACCAAGTTCGCCGTCCGCGCGCTCACGCAGGCGGCGGCCCGAGAACTGGCGAGCGAGGGCATCACCGTCAACGCGTACTGTCCGGGCGTGGTCGGCACCGACATGTGGGTCGAGATCGACCGCAGGTTCGCGGAACTGACCGGCGCCGCGGTCGGCGAGACCTACGACAAGTTCGTCGGCGGCATCGCGCTCGGCCGGGCGCAGACCCCGGACGACGTCGCGGCGTTCGTCTCCTACCTGGCCGGCCCCGATTCCGACTACATGACGGGCCAGGCGGGCCTCATCGATGGCGGGCTCGTGTTCCGGTGACATCGACGACGCTGACGCGCGGGCGTGCACCCCGGACACGTCGTCGTGTCTGAGCCCGCAATGGCCTTCGGCGAGGATCCGCGGCAGTACGCCCGGCTCCTCGCCGCGGTCTACGACGCCACGATGTCGGGATCGCGGCCGCCGGCACGTCCGCGGGACGTGGTCGGCGAATCGTGGCTGCGGGTCCGTGCTGCGGGCGTCGTGCCCGACGCGGACGGCCCGAGGAGCGTGCTCGACACTCTCGCCGTCGAGCGGCGACGCGAGGCTTCGGGCCTCCGCGCCGTCGTCGACGACCTGGCCGCGGGGCTCTCGTCACTGACGGCCGACGGCGACAACATCCTCGTGATCGCCGATCGGGACGGCACGGTGCTCTGGCGCAGCGGTTCGTCGCGAGTGCTCTCCCATGCCGACCGTCTCGGGTTCGTCCAGGGGGCGCAGTGGGGTGAGAAGGAGGTCGGCACGAATGCGATCGGCACCGCGCTCGCCGCGCGCGGACCCGTCCAGATCTTCTCCGCGGAGCACTACGCACGGAGCCACCACGGATGGACCTGCACGGGCGCGCCGATCCGCGACCCGCGCACCGGGCACATCCTCGGGGTGGTGGACGTGTCGGGACCCGCGGCGACGGTGCACCCGACGACCCTCGCGCTGGTCGCCGCCGTCGCCGGGCTCGCGGAGTCCCGTCTGCGTGCGGACCACCTCCTCAAGCTCGACAGGCTGCGGACGGTGGCGGCGCCGATGATCGCCGCGATGTCGGGTCCGCGTCTCGCGGTCGACGCCGAGGGCTGGGTCGTGGCGGTCGGCGACCTCGCGCCCCGATCACGGATCACCTTGCCCCAACCGATCACGGGTCCCTCGGTGTGGCTCCCCGAGCTGGGGGAATGTGTCGTCGACCGGTTCCCCGGTGGTTGGCTGATCCAGCCGGGCGGGGAGCGCGTCGTGTCGAGTGCCGGGGTCCGCGTCGTCATCGACGTGCGCCCGGGGAGGGACCCCGAGGTCGTGGTCACCGGTTCCACCGGGACGTGGCGCCGCCTTCTCCCGCCTCGGCACGCCCAGATCCTGGCGCTGATCGCGCGTGCGGGCGAGGGGCGCTCGGCCGCGCAGATCTCCGAGGCCCTCTTCGGCGATCCCGGCCGCGTCGTGACGGTCCGGGCGGAGATCTCGCGCCTGCGCCGGAGCGTGGCGGGACTCATCGTCGCGAGGCCGTACCGCTTCGCCGACGGGGTGTCCGTCGAGTTGCTGCGCTGACCGCACGCCCCCGCTACCGTGGGGCCATGGCAGACGCGACCTCGCCCGAGCCGGAAGTCTTCCCCGAGGACTGGTCCACCGCCCTGGTGCTGGTGGCGCACCCCGACGACCCGGAGTACGGGATGGCGGCGGCGGTCGCGAGGTGGACCTCGCAGGGCAAGACGGTGATCTACGGCCTCGCCACGTCCGGCGAGGAGGGGATCGAGGGGATGTCCCCCGGCACCGCGGGCCCGGTGCGCGAGGAGGAGCAACGACGGTCCGCCGCGGTCGTCGGAGTCGACGAGGTGCGGTTCTGGGGCTACCCCGATTCGGAGGTGCGCAACACCTCGGAGCTGCGGGATTCGATCGCGAAGTCCCTCACCCGGTACTCACCCGACATCGTGATCACGCTGTGGGGCGGCCCCACCTGGGGCAACGGCGTGCCGAACCAGTCCGACCACATGGAGTTCACCCGTGCAGTGGCGGAAGCGGTGGCGGACAAGGACGTCCGGGCGTTCCAGACCGCACCGGAGCCCACGCTGATCGTCGACGTGTCCGGCTTCGTCGAGCGCGCGGTGGAGTCGCTCGCCGAGCACCGTCAGTACCTGTCCGTTCTCGACCCGACGACGCCCGTCATCGAGCAGGCCCGGGCGCAGGTCGCCTCTGCCACCGAGCCGCGCGGCGGTTTCCGGCACGCGGTGGGCTTCCGGCCGCTGGGCTGAGTGCGCGGGGCGTGCTCCAGCGGGCGGTGGCCGGTGCGCCCCGGCGCTGTGCAAGGCTCGTCCGTGATCCGGCTCGAGAAGTGGAAGAGGTTCTGCGTGAACGACGATGCAGTGGGTGACGGCTCGGGCCTGGGCTTCGAGCGCGACGAGCGCGGGGTGGCGACGATCGTGCTGCGGCGACCGGACGCCGCGAACGCGCTGGACCAGCCCCTCGCCGATGCGCTGGTGACGGTGACCGCGCGGATCGCCGCGGATCCGGACGTGCGGGTCGTCGTGCTGCGCGCCGAGGGGCGGTTCTTCTGCGCGGGCGGCGATGTCAAGGCGATGGTGGCGGCCGACGACCGCCCCGCGATGCTCGATCACCTGGCGGACACGATCCATCGGTCGCTCGCGGTGCTGGACGGGCTCGCGGTGCCCGTGGTGGCGGCGATCCAGGGACCGGTCGCGGGCGGTGGACTGGGGCTGGTACTCGCTGCCGACATCGCGATCGCGGCCGACTCGGCGCACTTCTCGACCGCGTACACCGGTGTCGGACTCAGCCCGGACTGCGGGGTCTCGGCGCTGCTGCCGAAGGCCGTGGGCTTCCGGCGGGCGATGCGGATGCTCCTGCACGGCGACCGGATCGACGCCGCGACCGCGGCGGACTGGGGTCTGATCGACCTGGCGGTGCCGGCGGACGGACTGGAGTCCGCCGTGACCGCGGAGGTGGAGCGGATGCTCGCGGGCCCGCACCCCGGGCTCGGTGAGGCGCGGCGGCTGGTGCGGGCGTCGTACGCCCGGGGTTACGCGGACCAGCTCGACGACGAGCGGCGGACCATCGCGCGGATGGGCGGCACCGACGCCGCAGCGAACCGGCTCGCCCGATTCGCCTGAGCCGCCTCCGCTCCCGGACGCGGCGGCTCAGCCGAGGTGGAAGGCCTGCGTGATGTGGTTGCCGCGCCGGTGGTCGCCCACCAGGCTGGGGCGGCCGCGCCCCATCTTGACGAGCATGGTGCGGTTCTCCACGCGCGGCGCGAAGCCGTCGAGGACGCGGTTGACGGTGCCGCGCACGCCGCTCTGGCGGCGGGGCAGGGACAGCGGCTGCGTCAAGGCGGTGGGGTCGTTCCGGTGATCGTTGCGCATGTGAAGGCTTTCGGGTCGGCGACGCGGTTCGTTACTGCTACCGAGGATGCCGACGGTGCCTGTCCCCGGGCTGGCGGGACCCTGTGGGAGTGCCAAGGAAAGCGTGCCGAGGAGAGCGACGGCGCGTCAGCGGCCGCGCGGCAGGAGCGCCAGCCGGGCCGCGGACATGAGGGCCTCGTCCTTCGACGTGGCGCCCAACTTCCGGTAGAGCGATCGCAGCTGGGTCTTCACCGTGTTGGTCGACACCCCGAGCGCCGCGGCCATGTCGGCGCGGTTGTCGTGGTCGATCAGCGCGCGGAGGACCTGGTACTCGCGCGGGGTCAGTCGCGGCCGCGGCGTCGACGGTGCGCCGAGCGGCAGGCCGTCGAGCCGAGCCGTGAAGGCCGACCGCGCGGACTCCGGGAGCCGGTCGCGGACGGCGTCCACGACGGTGACCGGCACGCCGGTGAACGCGCGTCGGTTGCCGGGGTTCGCGGCGAGGTCGGCCGTGCGGTGCGCCAGCTCGTCGGACACGTCTCCCGCGAGGCTCTCCCGCCACGCCGCCAGCAGGGTGACCTCGGCCCACTGGGCGGGGCTGAGCTCGGCGGCGGTCAGCGCGGCCTGGCGGGCGTGGGCCCGGACCGGGTCGGCTTCGTGCAGGGCCAAGCGGATCTCCGCCGTCCTGGTGAGCGTGCCGTGTACCGTCGCAGCCTCGAGCGCGCGCCGGGCGGCGTTCACCTCGCCGAGCGCGAGGTGCGCCGTGATCCGGAGAGCGGTCGCCGCGTCGGACGCGAACGTGCCCGCCCGGACGTCGTGGCTCACGGTGCTCATCGCGATCGCGTCGAGGGCGTCGCCCGCGCGTCCGTCCGCGAGCGCGTGGGACGCCCTTGCGTACATCACGAACGGCCACACCACGTCCGCGGTGTCGAGCGCTTCCAGCAGTGCGACGGAGCGGTCCCGCTCCGGCCGCATGCGAGCGATGTCGATGAGGGCGGCCGCGGTCCGCTCCGTTCCCAGCGCGGCGTCCGCATAGGCGGGGCCGGGTAGCGGGAGGGCCGTGGCGGTGTCCAGGGCGCGTTGCGCATCGTCGACGGCGCCCCGGACCGCATGGGTGAGAGCTGCCCGGCCGGCGGCCGACCGGACGGCGTCGGCGGAGCCGATGACCTCGCCGATCTGGCGCGCCGTGCCGAACTCGCGCAGGGCCGCCACCGTCTGGCCGGCCATGAGGTGGGTCGTGCCGATCTGGTGGCGGAAGAACCACGAAGGATCGTCGGCGGCGGGAACGTCGAAGGGACCCTCGGTGCGCAGGCGGGCGACCAGCTGCTGCGCGTAGCCGAGCGCGGCACCGATATCGCCGCTCATCCGGCTCCCGATCATCTGCATCGTGAGGATGAGCGACTCCTCGTACCCCACGCGCCGGTACCGGTTGAGGGAGTGCACCGTGAAGGGCCTCGTCGACCTCGCGAACACCGGCGCGAGCGGGTGGACCAGTTGCAGGACGGGGTGCCGGCCGACCGTCCCGCCGGGCAGCGGCGTGATCGCGGCGAGCAGCGCGGGGTAGGCGGTGTTGAAGAGCGGCCAGATGTGTCGGGTGGCGACCGCCGCGATGCGATCCGGGTCGCCCGAGCGCACGGCCTCCGCGAGGAGTTCCGACGGTCCGCCGCTGTCCTGCTCGGCCTTCATCGCCCCCCTCGTCGTCGCCGCGCGCGGCGGCATCGGAGTTCACGATAACGCAAGCCCGCGGCCCCGCCGGACGGTCGACCCGACATCGACCGGAGGGTGAAACCGCGGGTGATGTCACCGGTGAAGGGCTGCGCGCGTGATGCCCGGCGGCGTCATACTTCTGTTCGACCACAGGAGGATTCCTCGCCATGAGCCAGCCGCTCGCCTTCACGAACGCAACTTTGATCACGGGTGACCGCGACGGGACGGTCCTTCACGATCGCACAGTCATCGTCGGCGTCGACGGACGGATCGCCACCGTCGGGCCCGCCGTCGAGACGTCCGTGCCCGACGGTGCCCGCGTCGTCGACGCGCGCGGCCGATTCGTCATGCCGGGGCTGATCAACGCCCACGCGCACCTGTTCTCGGACGGTCGGCCGATCCCGAAGATCCTCACCAGCGAGCGCGCCGAGAAGCTCGTCGCCCTGTTCGCGCACAGCCCCTTCGGGCACCGCTGGCTCGACGGGCGCACCAAGCGCGCCATCCTGACCCAGATGAACACCGGCGTCACCACGATCCGCAGCCTCGGCGAGCCCGGCTACGAGGTGGTGCGCGCCGCCGCGGCGATCGAGCGCGGTGACTACCTCGGGCCGCGGCTGATCCCGTCGGGGCCGCTGCTGGCGATTCCGGAGGGGCACGGCGCCCCACAGATAGCTCTGATCTGCGCCGATGCCGACGCCACGCGCCGCAACACGCGCCAGAACCTGGACAACGGGGTCCGGGCGATGAAGATCTCGGCGACGGGCGGCGTGACCGACGCCAAGGCGATCGGCCACGCCGGAACGCCCGAGATGTCCGAGACGAACATGCGCATCGTCTGCGAGGAGGCGCACGCGGCGGGAATCCTCGTCGCCGCGCACGCGCAGAGCGAGGACGGCATCCTGGCGGCGCTGCGCGCGGGTGTCGACACGATCGAGCACGGCGCGGCGATGAGCGAGGAGGTGATCGCGTTGTTCAAGGACAACCCGAACTCGCTGCGCGGACACTCGTCCCTGATCCCGACGCTCATGGCGTGCCTGCCCCTGGTCAAGCTCGAGCCGTCGGTGACGGGCGCCAACGAGGTCAGCCGGGCGAACGCCGTGATGGTGCTCGACGAGATGCTCGCCGGAATCCGCGTCGCGCTGGAACACGACATCGAGCTGGGCATGGGGACCGACTCGGCGCTGACCTTCGTGACCCACTACAACACCTGGCGCGAGATCGACTTCGTGATCCGGTACGGCGGCGTCCCGGCCGCGCGAGCGCTGCACGCGGCGACGGGGGCCAACGCCCGCATCCTCGGCATCGACGGCGAGACCGGCTCGATCGAGCCCGGCAAGTCCGCGGACCTGCTCGTCACCGCCGCGAACCCCCTCGACGACGTCCGGACCCTCGCGAGCCCCGTCGCCGTCGTGGTGCGCGGCGAGCTGATCGACGCGCCGTCGGTGACGACCTTCCCCGAGATCGACGCACTGCTCGACGAGTTCTGATGTGGACCGCACTGGGTGACTCGCTCCCGCTCGCCACAGGGCTCGCGCTGAGCCCGTTCGCCGTGGTCACGGCGGTGGTCCTGCTGCTGGGACGCGGCGGGGTCGTCAAGACGGCCGCCTTCGGCCTGGGGTGGTTCGTCGCGATCCTCGTCATCGCGACCGTCGCGTTCCTCGTCGTCGAGGCCGCGGACGAGGCCGATCACGACGCCACCGAGACGGGCGTCGACCTCGTCCAGCTCGCTTTCGCCGCGCTGTTCCTCGGCCTCGCGGTCCTCGCGTGGCGCAAGCGCCCCGCGCCGGGGGAGCCCGTGCCGCGGAACGCGACGCTCGCCCGGCTTGACGGGATCGGGGTGCTCGGCGCCCTCGGCCTGGGCCTGGCGCAGGGATTCGTGGTGATCAAGAACATCCCGCTCGCGGTCGGTGCGGGCGTCCGGTTCGGCGTCGCGGGCCTGCACGGCGGCGCCGCGATCGGTGCGATCGCCGTGTTCGCCGTGGTCGCGAGCGCGGGCATCGTCGCGCCGCTGACCGTCGCGGTCGTGGGCGGGTCGCGCCTCGCGGAGCCGCTGGCCCGCACGCGGGACTGGCTCGAGGCGAACCTCAGCGCCATCACGGTCACGGTCCTGGTGCTGCTGGGCTCCTACTTCCTCGGCCAGGGTCTCGGCGTCCTCGGATGAGTCCGATGGCGATCACGGCCACGATCCTGCTGGTCGCGGTCGTGTCCTTCGTGTGGAACGCCGTACCGGCCGCGATCACCGCGCTCGGCGTCGCGCTGGCGCTGTTCCTCACGGGCACGGTCACGTTCGCGCAGGCGATCGCGGGCTTCGGTGATCCGATCGTCATCTACCTCGCCGGGTTGTTCGTGGTCAGCGAGGCGCTCGACGCCACCGGCCTGACCGCGTGGATCGGGCAGCTGATCGCGGCGCGGGTCGGTAGTGGCCGCACCGCGATCGTGGTGGCTCTCATGCTGCTCTCGGCTGCGCTCACCGCCTTGATCAGCGTGAACGGCGCCATTGCGGCGCTCGTGCCGGTCGCGGTGATCATGGCGACGCGGGCGCGGATCGCGCCGTCGCAGGTCCTGCTCCCGCTCGCCTTCGCCGCGCACGCGGGGTCCATGCTGACCATGCTGGGCACGCCGATCAACGTCCTGGTCTCCGCGCTCGCCGTCGACGCGGGCGCGCGTCCGTTCGGGTTCCTCGAGTTCGCGCTGGTCGGCGTGCCGCTCGTGGTCGGCGTCGTCGCGCTCGCCGTGGTGCTGGGGCCGCGCGTCCTCCCGGAGCGCACGGCCGACGGTGCTCCGCGCGACTTCAGCGCGCACGCCGCGACGCTGGCACGGGAGTACGCGATCGAGGAGTCGGCGACGGCGCTGGGCGCCGCCGACGGGGTCACCGAGTTCGTGATCCCGCCGCGATCGCCGTTCCTCGGTGACCACGTGTACCCGGGCATGCTCACCGACGACGGGGACCTGATCGTCGTGGCGGTCCGGCGGGCCGACCGCCCCGTCGAGCACGCGGACCTGCGGGTCGGCGATGTCATCCTGCTGCGCGGTACCTGGGACGCCCTGGAGCGGCGGGCCGGCGCCGGCGTGCTCCCCGTCGACGATCCGGACCGCGTGCGTCGGCAGCCCGCCCGTCCCGGACCGCGTGCCGTCGCCGCGGGAGCGGTGCTCGCGCTGATGTGCGCGGCGCTGGCGCTCGACCTGCAGCCGCCCGCGATCGTGGTGCTCGTCGCGGCGGCGGCGCTCGTCGCGCTGCGGGTGATCACGATGGCGCAGGCGGAGCGGTCCATCTCGGTGCCGACGCTGCTGGTGGTGGCGGGCATGCTGCCGATGTCGACCGCGATCCAGTCGAGCGGTATCGCCGACGCCGTGTCCCGGGCCCTGGTGGAACGGCTCGGCGGCGGCTCACCGGTGCTCCTGCTGGCGGGGATCGTGGTCACCGTGCTCGCGATGGGGCAGTTCATCAGCAACCTCGCCACGGTGCTGATCGTCGCTCCGATCGCGGTCTCGGTGGCCGAGACCGCGCACGTCTCGCCGCTGCCGATGCTGATGGCGATCACGGTGGCGGGCGCGGCGGCCTTCCTCACGCCGGTGGCCACCACGGGTAACCTCATGGTCCAGGACCCGGGTGCCTACCGGTTCGGCGATTTCTGGCGGCTGGGGCTGCGTGCCTGGTGCTGTTCGCCGCCGTCGCGATCGGGCTCGTTCCGCTGATCTGGCCGTTCTGACGCGCGTTCCTCCTCGGCACGGCGTGGCGGATACGCACGGTTCTATGAATAGGCTTGCATGATGGTGCATAATCATCGCATGACTGTTTCCGTGGCGATCGCGGGTGCCAGCGGCTACGCCGGGGGAGAGATCCTCCGGCTGCTGTGCAGCCACCCGCAGTACACCTCCGGTGAGCTCACGATCGGTGCGCTCACCGCCGGCGGCAACGCCGGCAGCACGCTCTTCGAGCACCACCCGCACCTGCTGCCGCTCGCCGACCGCATCCTGCAGGAGACCACGCCGGACACGCTGCGCGGCCACGACGTCGTCTTCCTCGGCCTGCCGCACGGCAAGTCCGCCGAGATCGCGGAGGCGCTGCCCCCGTCGACCCTCATCATCGACTGCGGCGCCGACTACCGCCTCAAGGACGCGGGCGAGTGGGAGCACTACTACGGCAGCAAGCACGCCGGAACCTGGCCCTACGGCCTGCCGGAGCTCCCGGGCAACCGGGAGGTGCTCTCCGGGGCGTCGCGCATCGCCGTCCCGGGCTGCTACCCGACGGTGTCCACCCTCGCCTTCCTGCCCGCCGTCGCGGCCGGCATCGTGGCGCCCGAGGTCACCGTCGTCGCCGTGAGCGGCACGTCGGGCGCCGGGAAGTCCCTGCGGACGGACCTTCTCGCCTCCGAGGCGATCGGTTCGGCGCGGGCGTACGGCGTGACAACACATCGGCACACCCCCGAGATCACCCAGAACCTCTCGGCCGTGGCGGATTCGCCCGTCACCGTGTCGTTCACACCGGTCCTGGTGCCGATGGCGCGGGGCATCCTCGCCACCGTCTCCGCGCCGACGACGGTGACCGCCGCGCAGGCCCGGGAGGTCTACGCGAAGGCGTACGCCGACGAGCCCTTCGTGCACCTGCTCCCCGAAGGGGCGCAGCCGCAGACGAAGTCGGTGCTCGGCAGCAATGCCGTCCAGGTGCAGGTGGCGGTCGACGAGCGCGCGGGACGGCTCATCGCCACCGCTGCGATCGACAACCTCACGAAGGGCACCGGCGGCGCTGCCGTCCAGTCCATGAACCTCGCGCTCGGTTTCCCCGAGACCGCGGGCCTGAGCATCGTAGGAGTCGCACCGTGACCGCTGGGAGCTTCAAACTCGTCCGGAACCAGGGCGTCACAGCGCCGTTGGGCTTCAAGGCCGCGGGCATCGCGGCGGGGATCAAGGTGTCGGGCAAGCCCGATCTCGCGCTGGTCTTCAACGAGGGCCCGCACTACGCCGCGGCGGGCGTCTTCACGCGCAACAAGGTCCGCGCCGCGCCCGTGCTGTGGAGCGAGCAGGTGCTCCGGGACGGCCACCTGCGGGCCGTGATCCTCAACTCCGGCGGCGCCAACGCCTGCACCGGCCCCGGGGGTTTCCAGGACACGCACGCCACGGCGGAGAAGGTCGCGGAGGTCCTGAGCCACTGGGGGACCGAGACCGGCGCGGGTGAGGTGGCGGTCTGCTCGACCGGCCTCATCGGCGACCGGCTGCCCATGGACAAGGTGCTCGCCGGCGTCACCGAGATCGTGCACGAGATGGGCGGCGGCCTCACGGGCGGCACCGACGCGGCGCACGCGATCATGACCACCGACACCGTCCCCAAGGAGACGGCGCTGCACCACTCCGGTGGCTGGAACGTGGGCGGCATGGCCAAGGGAGCGGGCATGATGGCCCCGTCGCTCGCCACGATGCTGGTGGTGCTCACCACCGACGTGCACGCCACGCCGGAGCAGCTCGACGAGGCCCTCCGGTACGCCACGGGCTACACCTTCGACCGGCTCGACGTGGACGGTGCCACCTCCACCAACGACACCGTCCTGCTGCTCAGCAGCGGGGCGAGCGAGAAGACCTGCACCCAGGAGGAACTCAACGCCGCGGTGCGTGAGGTCTGCGACGATCTCGCCGCGCAGCTGCAGGGCGACGCCGAGGGGGTGACCAAGCGGATCCTCATCACCGTGACCGGCGCCGTCTCCGAGGAGGAGGCCCTGATCGGTGCCCGGGCCATCGCCCGCGACAGCCTGGTCAAGACCGCGCTGTTCGGCAGCGATCCGAACTGGGGCCGGGTGATGGCGGCGATCGGCATCGCCCCGATCGAGCTGATCCACGACCGGCTGACCGTCTCGTTCAACGGGCAGCCCATCGCCGAGAAGGGCTGCGGCGTACCGGGTGCGCGCGAGGTGGACCTCTCCGGGCCGGAGATCGACGTCACCGTCGACCTGGGTCTCGGACGCGGCACCGCGACGATCCGCACCACCGACCTCTCGCACGCGTACGTCGAAGAGAACTCGGCGTACTCCTCATGAGCGCACCAGATCTCACCCCGCTCGACAAGGCGGGCGTGCTCGCCGAGGCGCTGCCGTGGCTGCTCGACTTCCACGGCAAGACCGTGGTGGTCAAGTACGGCGGCAACGCCATGGTCGACGACGACCTCAAGCGCTCGTTCGCCCAGGACATGGTGTTCCTGCGCACCTGCGGCCTGCACCCCGTCGTCGTGCACGGCGGCGGCCCGCAGATCAACGCGATGTTGAAGCGGCTCGGCATGGAGGGCGAGTTCAGGGGCGGCTTCCGGGTGACCACGCCCGAGGTGATGGACGTCGTGCGGATGGTGCTCTTCGGCCAGGTCGGCCGGGAGCTCGTCGGGCTCATCAATTCCCACGGTCCCTTCGCCGTCGGTATGTCCGGCGAGGACGCGCACCTGTTCACAGCCACCCGGCGGGAGGTCGTGGTCGACGGTGCCCCGACCGACATCGGGCTCGTGGGCGATGTCACGGAGGTCAACCCCGAGGCGGTGAACGACCTCATCGCCGCCGGCCGCATCCCGGTGATCTCGACGATCGCGCCGGACGCCGACGGGGTGGTGCACAACATCAACGCCGACACGGCCGCGGCCGCCGTGGCAGAGGCGCTGGGCGCGCAGAAGCTGGTGGTGCTCACCGATGTCGAGGGCCTGTACACGAACTGGCCCGACCGGTCCTCGCTGACCTCGGAGATCGACACCGACGCGCTGACCGCCCTGCTGCCGAGCCTCGACTCCGGAATGGTGCCGAAGATGGAGGCGTGTCTGCGAGCCGTGCACGGGGGCGTCCCCACCGCGCACGTCATCGACGGGCGGGTGCCGCACTCCGTGCTTCTCGAACTGTTCACGACCAAGGGCATCGGCACGATGGTGACCGCTCCGAAGGCCGGCCCGAATCACCCTGAGAAGACCTGGATCTGACACACATGACGAACGAAACGATGCAGCAGCGGTGGAACGCCGCGCTGATGAACACCTACGGCACCCCACCCGTCGCGCTGGTGTCCGGCCGTGGCGCAGCGGTGACCGACGCCGACGGCAAGGAGTACGTCGACCTGCTCGGCGGCATCGCCGTCAACGCGCTCGGCCACGCGCATCCGAAGATCATCGAGGCGGTGACGCAGCAGGTCTCGACCCTGGGGCACGTCTCGAACCTGTACATCAGCGAGCCCGTCGTCCGCCTCGCCGAGCGGCTCACCGAGGCGGTGGGCGTCCCGGGCACGCGGGTGTTCTTCAGCAACTCGGGCGCCGAGGCCAACGAGGCCGCCATCAAGATCGGCCGGCGCACCGGCCGGACGCGGATGATCGCCGCCGAGGGCGCCTTCCACGGCCGGACCATGGGTTCGCTGGCACTGACCGGCCAGCCCGGGAAGCGGGAGCCCTTCGAACCGCTCATCGCGTCGGTGACGCACGTGCCCTACGGCGACGCCGCCGCACTGCGGTCCGCGACCGCCCCGGAGGGCGGCGAGGTGGCCGCGGTCTTCCTCGAGCCGATCATGGGGGAGTACGGCGTCGTGGTCCCGCCCGAGGGCTACCTCGCGGAGGCCCGCGCCGCCGCGACCGACGCGGGCGCACTCCTCGTGCTCGACGAGGTGCAGACCGGGATCGCCCGCACGGGAACGCTGTTCGCGTACCAGCGTGCCGGCGTGACCCCGGACGTCTTCACGCTCGCCAAGGGGCTCGGCGGCGGGCTGCCGATCGGGGCGACGGTGGCCGTCGGCGCCGCGGGCGAGCTGCTCACCCCGGGCCAGCACGGCACCACCTTCGGTGGCAATCCGGTCGCGGCCGCAGCGGCGAACGCCGTCCTCGACGTGATCGAGTCCGAGGGCCTCGCGGAGCGCGCGGACGCCCTCGGCAAGCACATCGCCGCCACCGTCGAGGGATTCGGCCACCCGTTGGTGACCGGGGTCCGCGGTTCCGGTCTGCTGCTGGGGATCACGCTCGCAGAGCCGGTCGCGAAGGCGATCGAGACCGGCGCCCGCGACGCGGGCTTCCTGCTCAACGCCGCGCAGCCCGACGTGATCCGGCTCGCCCCGCCGCTGGTCCTCACCGACGAGCAGACGGACCGCTTCCTCACCGCGCTTCCCGCGCTTCTCGATGCAGCCCAGGAGAACTCATGATCCGCCACTTCCTCCGCGACGACGATCTCAGCCCCGCCGAGCAGCGCGAGGTGCTCGCGCTGGCCGCCGAGCTGAAGGCGGCGCCGTTCTCGCGGCGCCCGCTGGAGGGCCCCAAGGGCGTGGCGGTGCTGTTCGACAAGAACTCCACCCGCACGCGGTTCAGCTTCGACGTGGGTGTCGCGCAGCTCGGTGGCCACGCCGTGGTCGTCGACACCAAGTCCACGCAGATGGGCCGCGACGAGTCCCTCCCGGACACCGCCCGGGTGCTGTCCCGGTTCGTCGACGCCATCGTCTGGCGCACCTACGCGCAGGAGGGTCTCGAGGAGCTCGCCGAGTACTCGACGGTGCCCGTCGTCAACGCCCTCTCCGACGACTTCCACCCGTGCCAGATCCTCGCGGACCTGCAGACGATCGCCGAGCGAAAAGGGGAGGCGCGGGCCGATGGCAGTGGAGCGTCGGTCGCCGGCCTGAAGCTGACCTACCTCGGCGACGGCGCGAACAACATGGCGCACAGCTACATGCTCGGCGGCGTGACCGCCGGGATGGACGTGACCATCAGCGCACCGTCGGGCTTCCAGCCGGACGAGAGGTTCGTGGAGGCGGCCCGGGCCCGGGCCAAGGAGACGGGGGCCGAGGTCAGCGTCATCTCCGATCCCGTCCTCGCGGTGGCGGGTGTCGACGTGGTCGTCACCGACACCTGGGTGTCGATGGGGCAGGAGGACGACGGCATCGATCGCAACGCGCCCTTCCGGCCGTACCAGATCAACGCCGAACTGCTCGCGCACGCGGACCCCGACGCGATCGTGCTGCACTGCCTGCCCGCGCACCGCGGGGACGAGATCACCGACGAGGTGATCGACGGCCCGCAGTCCGCCGTCTTCGACGAGGCCGAGAACCGCCTGCACGCCCAGAAGGCGCTGCTCGCCTGGCTGCTGGAGCACTCGTGACCGGCGCGGCGGCATGACCGATCAGCCGCTGGCCACGCGCGCGGGGCGGCAGGCGGCCATCGTCGAGATCCTCGCCAACCACCAGGTCCGCAGCCAGGCCGAGCTGCAGGCGCTCCTCGTGCGCGGCGGCTACGAGGCGACGCAGGCCACCATCTCGCGCGACCTCGACGAGCTCGGCGCCGTGAAGCTGCGCGGTGCCGACGGCGGCACGGGCGTGTACGTGGTCCCCG
The DNA here is from genome assembly GCF_001575195.1 of Tsukamurella pseudospumae. Classification (NCBI taxonomy): domain Bacteria; kingdom Bacillati; phylum Actinomycetota; class Actinomycetes; order Mycobacteriales; family Tsukamurellaceae; genus Tsukamurella; species Tsukamurella pseudospumae. The sequence goes on along the minus strand of NZ_LSRF01000003.1, from coordinate 10,232 downwards.
AGGACGGCTCCCCCGTGCGCGGCGTGTCCGGCGGCACCGAGCGGCTCTCCCGCCTCCTGGGGGAACTGCTCGTCTCCACCGACCACAGCGGCAACATCTGCGTCCTGCGCACCCCGCCGGGCGCGGCGAACTTCCTCGCCAGTGCACTCGACCGGTCGTCGCTGCCGGAGGTCGTGGGCACCGTCGCCGGCGACGACACCGTGCTCGTCGTCGCGCGCGAGCCCCTGACCGGCAAGGACCTCGCCGAGCGGCTCGTGGCGCTCGCCTGAATCCGAACACCCTCCACCAGATAGGCTTATCGACCATGTCTAAGGTCCTCTCCACCCTGCCCGTCGGCGAGCGCGTCGGCATCGCCTTCTCCGGCGGCCTCGACACCTCCGTGGCCGTCGCCTGGATGCGCGACAAGGGCGCCGTGCCCTGCACGTACACGGCGAACATCGGCCAGCCCGACGAGCCGGACATCGACGCCGTGCCGGACCGCGCGAAGGAGTACGGCGCCGAGATCGCGCGCCTCGTCGACGTGCAGCCGCTGTTGGTGCAGGAGGGCATCGCCGCCCTGCAGACCGGCGCCTTCCACATCCGCTCGGGCGGCAAGACCTACTTCAACACCACCCCGATCGGCCGCGTCGTGACCGGCACCATGCTGGTGCGGGCCATGAAGGAGGACGGCGTCGACATCTGGGGCGACGGCTCCACCTACAAGGGCAACGACATCGAGCGGTTCTACCGCTACGGCCTCATGGCGAACCCCGCGCTGCGGATCTACAAGCCGTGGCTGGACTCGCAGTTCGTCACCGAGCTGGGCGGCCGCAAGGAGATGAGCGAGTGGCTCGTCGCGCACGGCTTCCCGTACCGCGACTCCACCGAGAAGGCCTACTCCACCGACGCCAACATCTGGGGCGCCACGCACGAGGCCAAGGACCTGGAGTTCCTCAACACCGGCGTGCTCATCGTCGACCCGATCATGGGCGTCGCCCCGTGGGACGAGTCGGTGGAGATCGCGACCGAGGACGTCACCGTCACCTTCGAGGCCGGCGTGCCGGTGGCGATCAACGGTGTGGAGTACTCCGACCCGGTCGAGCTGGTCCGCGAGGCGAACCGCATCGGCGGCCGCCACGGCCTGGGCATCTCCGACCAGATCGAGAACCGCATCATCGAGGCCAAGTCGCGCGGCATCTACGAGGCGCCCGGCATGGCGCTGCTGCACGCGACCTACGAGCGCCTCGTGAACGCGATCCACAACGAGGACACCATCGCCACGTACCACAACGAGGGCCGCCGCCTGGGCCGCCTGATGTACGAGGGCCGTTGGCTCGATCCTCAGTCGCTGATGCAGCGTGAGGCCATCATCCGCTGGGTCGCGTCCGCCGTCACCGGCTCCGTCACGCTGCGCCTGCGCCGCGGCGACGACTACTCGATCATCGACACCACCGGACCCAACCTGAGCTACCACCCGGAGAAGCTTTCGATGGAGCGCGTGGGTGACGCCGCCTTCGGCCCCGACGAGCGCATCGGCCAGCTCACCATGCGCAACCTCGACATCGCCGATTCCCGTTCGCGGCTGGAGCAGTACGCCGCGCAGGGCATCGTCGCGGGCGAGACCGCCGCGCTGGTCGGCGAGCTGGAGCGGGGCGGCGCGGAGGCCATCGTCTCCGGCGGCGAGCAGATCCCGTCGGCTCTCGACGAGGCCAGCAACCACGCCGCGTTCGACCTCGGCACCGACTAGTCCACCCAGACCGCGGAAGAGAGTGCAACGCCAGTGAGCGAGAAGCACGCCGGCGAGCCGGCCATCAAGCACGGCACCAACGAGGGCAGCCTGTGGGGCGGACGGTTCGCGTCCGGCCCCGCCGAGGCGATGGCCGCGCTGAGCAAGTCCACCCACTTCGACTGGGCGCTCGCCCCGTACGACGTGCGGGCCTCGAAGGCGCACGCCCGCGTGTTGAACCGCGCCGGACTGCTGTCCGACGAGGATCTGGCCTCGATGCTCGCGGCACTGGATCAGCTCGGGGCCGACGTGGCGTCCGGCGCATTCGGGCCGGCGGAGTCCGATGAGGACGTGCACGGCGCGCTGGAGCGCGGGCTGATCGAGCGCGCGGGCGCCGAGGTCGGCGGGCGTCTGCGCGCCGGCCGGTCGCGGAACGACCAGGTGGCCACGCTGTTCCGGATGTGGCTGCGCGACGCGGTGCGGCTCGTCGCGGTCGGCGTGCTCGACGTGGTGGACGCCTTCGTCGCGCAGGCGCAGGCCAACCCCGAGACGATCCTGCCGGGCAAGACGCACCTGCAGGCGGCGCAGCCGATCCTGCTCAGCCACCACCTGCTCGCCTACACGCACCCGCTGCTGCGGGACGTGCAGCGGCTGCAGGACCTGGACAAGCGGATCGCGGTCTCGCCGTACGGATCCGGTGCGCTCGCCGGATCGTCGCTGGGGCTCGACCCCGACGCGATCGCGGCCGATCTCGGCTTCGACTCCGCGGCGGACAACAGCCTCGACGCCACCGCGTCGCGGGATTTCGCGGCCGAGGCGGCGTACGTCTTCGCGCAGATCGCCGTCGACCTGTCCCGCTGGTCGGAGGACGTGATCCTGTGGAGCACCGCCGAGTTCGGCTACGTGACCCTCGCGGACGCGTGGTCCACCGGCAGCTCGATCATGCCGCAGAAGAAGAACCCGGACGTCGCGGAGCTCTCGCGCGGTAAGGCCGGCCGCCTCATCGGCAACCTGTCCGGCCTCCTCGCGACGCTCAAGGCGCAGCCGCTCGCGTACAACCGCGACCTGCAGGAGGACAAGGAGCCGGTGTTCGACTCGGTGGAGCAGCTGCGGCAGCTCCTGCCGGCCGTCGCCGGGCTCACCGCCACGCTCACCTTCCACGCGGACCGCATGGGGCAGCTGGCCCCTGCGGGGTTCACGCTCGCGACCGACGTCGCGGAGTGGATGGTGCGGCAGGGCATCCCGTTCCGTGTCGCGCACGAGGCGGCGGGGGAGTGCGTCCGCGCCGCCGAGTCGCGCGGCGTCGGTCTCGACGGTCTCACCGACGAGGAGTTCGCCGCGATCCATCCCGCGCTCACCCCGCAGGTCCGCGAGGTCCTGACGGTGCGCGGCTCCGTCTCCTCGCGCAGCGCCCGGGGCGGCACGGCACCGTCGGCCGTGGCGGCGCAACTCGACCGCGTGACCGCCGCCCTCCCCGCCCTGCGCACCTGGGCCACCGCCTGATCGAATTGAACACCGTTATGGAGAATCCGACCTGCGGGTTTTCTCTCCATAACGGTGTTCAATTGGGGAGAGGGCCGGTGATCACCTGCTGGAGCGGGGGCGCGGCGAGGTCGACCACCTCGTCGACGGTGAGCGAGGCGAGGGGCTCGAAGCCCACGACGTAGCGCGCCACGAGCAGGCCGAACACCTGGGCCGCCACGAGATTCGCGCGGAGGGCCCCGTCGCCGGGGCCCGCGTCCATGCGGCCGATGAGCTCGGCCAGCGCGATCTCGAGCAGGAAGCCGCGCACGATCGCGGGGTCGCCGCCGTTGCCGAGATTGGTGCGGATCACCGCGACGCCCACGTCGCGCAAGGGCCCGTCCCACATCGTCAGCAGGGCGCGCAGCAGTGCCCGGGCGGCATCGTCGAGCGGCGCGTCCCGGAGCGGCGCGCGCACGAACTCCGGGTCGACGGGGATCTCCAGTGCCGCGAGGTAGAGCTGCTGCTTCGTGCCGAAGTAGTGGTGCACCAGCGCGGAATCCACGCCGGCCGCCTCGGCGATCGAGCGCACCGTCGTCCCCGCCAGGCCGCCACGCGCGAACCCCGCCCGGGCGGCGTCGAGGATCTGCGCGCGGGTGTCCGGGCTTCCGGACCGTCGCCCCGAGCGGCCCGCGCTCACGCGACCCTGCGCTGCAGCGTCGCCGCCGCGAGGGCGAGCGCCGCGACGGCGAAGCCGGCGACCACGGCGAGGGACGTCCACATGGTCCCGGTCGCGGCCGTGTGGGCACCCACCTCCTGCAGGGCCTTGACGGCGTAGGTCATGGGGAGGACGTCGGCGATGCCCTGCAGCCAGCCGGGCATCGCGTCGTGCGGGACGAACAGTCCGCACAGGAACAGCTGCGGCACCACGACGATCGGCATGAACTGGACCGCCTGGAACTCCGTGCGCGCGAACGCGCTGAACAGCAGCCCGAGCGCGACGCCGAGCCAGGCGTCGACCACGGCGATGAGCACCACCAGCCACACGCTGCCCGCGGTGTCCATGCCGAGCAGGTACCTCGCGACCGCCGTCGCGACCGCCGCCTGCGCCGTCGCCGCGAGGGAGAACGCAGCGGCGTAGCCCAGCAGCAGATCGGCCTTGGCGAGCGGCGTGGTGAGCAGACGCTCGAGCGTGCCGGAGACGCGCTCGCGCTGCATCGCGATCGAGGTCACGATGAACATCAACGCGAAGGGGAGCACGCCGAGGAGCACCAGGGCGATGCGGCTGAAGACCGCCGAGCCGCCCGGGGAGTCGCGGTAGAGGAAGAAGAGCAGCGCCAGCAGTGCCGTCGGGACCACGACGATCATCGCGACTGTGCGCGGGTCCGCGCGCAGCTGTCGCACCACGCGGACCGCGGTCGCACGAGTGATGCTCGGGTTGAGGACGGTGCTCATGCCGCTGCCTCCTGGTCGCGGACGAGCGCGAGGAAGGCGTCGTCCAGGGTGGGTGCTCCGGTGCGGGTCAGCAGGTCCGACGGTGCGAGCTCGGCCACTAGCCGACCCTCGCGGAGCAGGATCAGGCGGGCGCAGTGGGCGGCCTCGTCCATGACATGACTGGAGACCAGCAGCGTGGTGCCGGCGGCCGCCATGGCGGCGAAGCGCTCCCACAGCTCGGCGCGCAGCAGCGGGTCGAGGCCGACGGTGGGCTCGTCGAGAATGAGCAGCTCGGGGTGCGCGACCAGCGCGCACGCGATGCTCACCCGCGAGCGCTGCCCGCCCGACAGCGCGTCGGCCCGGCGGCCGGCGAACGCGCCGAGTCCGACGGCGTCGATGGCCTCCGCCGCGTCGGCCCGCGCCGAGGCGCGCCGCCCGGGGTACAGCGCGCCGAAGTACTCGACGTTCTGCGCGACGGTGAGGTCGCCGTACACCGCGGGGGACTGCGTCGTGTAGCCGACGCGGGCGCGCAGGTCCGAGTCTCCCGCGGGTCGGCCGAGCACCGTCGCCGTGCCGCCGGTGATCCGCTGTGCGCCCACGATCACCCGCATCAGGGTGGTCTTGCCGGACCCCGAGGGACCGAGCAGGCCGGTGATGGCGCCCGCGGGGATTTCGGCATCGAGGTGGTCGAGAACGGTGGTGCCCGAGCGGACCACGGTGAGCCCGGACAGGGTGATCGCGCTGGTCATCGCGCCTCCAAGTAATTCACTGATGGATGAATTCATCCATCAGTGAATTCTGCGCCTCGGTGCGAGGCGGTGTCAAGGTTCCGCTCGCGGGCTTCATGGAACGTGTTCCGATTCCGGCCCTGGCGTCAGAGAACATCGGATAACATGCGAGGCATGACCGCAGCGCAGACCGTCCGCGGGCTCATCGACGAGCCACGCCGTACCGATCCCGACGAGCTGGCAGCGCTGTTCGCGCAGCTCGAGCCGGTGTCGATCGACTTCCTGTTCGGTGACTGGCGCGGCGGCGAGCTCCTGTCGGGCCACCCCATGGACGGCGCGCTGGGCAAGGCCCGGTGGTACGGCAAGAGCTTCCGCTCCGCCGTCGACGTGCAGCCACTGGTGTGCCTGGACGAGAACGGCGTGAAGTTCTCCAATGTCGCGCTGGGCAAGGGCGAGGCGACGCTGCGCCTCATCGACTTCGAGGGGCGCGTCACCGCGTCGATGGTCTACGACGGGCAGCCCGTGATCGACCACTTCGTCAAGGTCGACGACGACACGGTGATGGGCATCATGACCGGAAAGCAGCTGGTCGCGCCGTACTTCTACTTCTACTTGGAGCGCGATCCCGGAAGCAACACGGGCGGCGGCTGCGCGGAGGCGGTCCGGTGAACCGCACCGTCGCGCGCGTGGTGGCCGAGCCGGGGGCGGCACCGTCGGACCTGGAAGTGGAGGTACCGGACCCGACGGGGCACCAGGTCCTGGTCCGGATCCACGCCGTGGGCGTGTGCCACACCGACCTCACCCTGGCCGCGAACTGGCCCGAGCAGGGCATGCCGGTGATCCTGGGGCACGAGGGTGCGGGCGTCGTCGAGGCCGTCGGGCCCGACGTGACGACGGTCCGCGCCGGCGACCGGGTGTCGCTGACCTTCGACAGCTGCGGCGCCTGCGAGTTCTGTGCGGCCGGCACGCCGGGCTATTGCGAACAGTCGATCGTGCTGAACTATCTGGGCCTGCCCGGCATCCGCTCGGGTGGGACCGCCGTGACCGGCGGGTTCTTCGGCCAGTCCAGCTTCGCGGGGCTCGCGCTCGCGACCGACCGCAACACCGTGCCGATCGGCGACCTGCCCCTCGAGCTGGCGGCGCCGCTCGGATGCAGCATCCAGACGGGCGTCGGCACCGTGACCCGAGCGCTGAAGGTGCAGCCGGGCGAGTCGGTGGTGGTGTTCGGCACCGGCGCCGTCGGGCTCGCGGCGGTGATGGGTGCGAAGTTGGCGGGGGCGGGCACGATCGTCGCGGTGGACCCGCGCGCGGATCGCCGCGCGCTCGCGCTGGAACTGGGCGCGACCCACGCGGTCGAGGCCGGGCCCCAGGCCGCGCAGCAGGTCATCGACGCGACGGGCGGCGGCGCGCACGCCGCGGTCGACACCACGGCCCGGCCCGATGCCCTGACCCAGGCCGTCCTCGCGCTGCGCCCGCGGGGGACGGTGGCAGTGGTCGGGTTGGGAGAGGCGTCCGCGGAGCTCCCCGTGCTGCTCATCATGTCCCGCGGACTGCGCGTGATCGGCGTGATCGAGGGGGACTCGGAGCCGTCGGAGTTCCTCCCGGAGCTGGCCGCGGCCGTTGCGGAGGGGCGTCTCCCCGTCGACCGGCTGGTCACCGCGTTCACCGACTTCGACGAGGCCTGGGCCGCGGCCCGCGAGGGCACCGCGGTCAAGCCGGTCTGGCTCCCCGCTGGGTAACATGGGCGCATGGCCATCGACGCGACGCTGCTGAAGATCCTCGCCTGCCCGCAGGACAAGGGACCGCTGCTGTACGTGCCGGACGAGCTGTTCTACAACCCGCGCCTCCGCCGCGCCTACCCGATCGAGGACGGCCTGCCCGTGCTGTTGATCGGCGAGGCGCGGGACGTGGACGCCGCCGAGCACGAGGCGATCCTGGCCCGCGCCGCGCAGTGACGCCCGAGCGCGCGCGGGAGCGGCTGTCCGGCCACCCCCTCGACGCCGCGCGGCTCGTGCTCGGCTCCGTTCTCACGGTGGGTGACGTGCGGGCCCGCATCGTCGAGGTCGAGGCGTACGGCTCGCCCGCCGACGGGCCGTGGCCCGATCCCGCCGCGCACACCTACCCGGGCCCCACGCCCCGTAATCACGTGATGTTCGGCCCGGCCGGACACCTGTACGTGTACCTCTCGTACGGCATCCACACCTGCATCAACGTCACCGCCGGTCCCGACGGGACGGGGAGCGGGGTGCTCATGCGCGCCGCGGAAATCCTCGACGGCGCGGAGCACGTCCGAGCGCGGCGCGGCGTGCGCGACCGCGACGAACGCCTCGCCGCCGGCCCCGGGCGGCTCGGCCAGGCCCTCGGGATATCCCTCGCGGACAAGGGCATCGACCTCCTCGATCCGGGGTCGACGGTGCGCCTCGATCTCGCCGCCCGGCGCGGTCCGGTTGCCGTGGGGCCGCGCATCGGCATCTCCAAGGCGGTCGACCTGCCCTGGCGCCTGTGGCTGGAGGGTCATCCTTCGGTGAGCCGGTAGGTCCCTTGCGTCACAATGGAGCGCGTGAGTGCTGACATCCTCGAAGAACTGTCCTGGCGCGGCCTGATCGCGCAGTCCACCGACATCGACGCGCTGCGGGAACGCCTCGACGCGGGGAGCATCTCGCTCTATGCGGGCTTCGACCCGACGGCGTCGTCGCTGCATGCCGGCCACCTGGTGCAGTTGCTGACCCTGCGCCGTTTCCAGGAGGCCGGGCACCGGCCCATCGTCCTCGGCGGTGGGGCGACGGGCCAGGTCGGCGATCCGCGTGACGTGGGGGAGCGGGTCCTGAATTCGGCGGACACCGTGGCCGAGTGGGCGGCGAAGATCGACGGGCAGCTGCGACGGTTCGTCGCGCTCTCCGGTGACGAGGGGCTGACCGGCGACAACGGCGCGATCCTCGTCAACAACCTCGACTGGCACGGGCAGATGAACGTGCCCACCTTCCTGCGCGACGTGGGCAAGCACTTCTCGATCAACGTCATGCTCGCGCGCGACACCGTCAAGCGCCGCCTCGAGTCGGACGGGATCAGCTACACCGAGTTCAGCTACATGCTGCTGCAGGCCTACGACTACGTGGAGCTCTCCCGCCGCTATGACTGCGCGCTGCAGATCGGCGGCTCCGACCAATGGGGCAACATCGTATCCGGGGTCGACCTGAACCGGAAGATCGACGGCCGACACGTGCACGCGCTGACGACGCCGCTCGTCACGTCGTCGGACGGGAAGAAGTTCGGCAAGTCCACGGGCGGCGGCTCGCTGTGGCTGGACCCCGAGCTGACCAGCCCGTACGCCTGGTACCAGTACTTCGTGAACACCGCGGACGCCGACGTGATCCGCTACCTGCGCTGGTTCACCTTCCTCACGCGGGAGGAGATCGCCGAGCTGGAGCGCGAGACCGCAGAGGCACCTCAGCGGCGCACGGCGCAGAAGCGGCTCGCCGCCGAGATGACGACGCTGGTCCACGGGGAGGAGCACACCCGCGCGGCCGAGCTCGCCTCGCAGGCCCTGTTCGGTCGCGGCGATCTCGCCGATCTCCCCGAGGGGACGCTCGCGGCCGCGCTCGCCGAGGCATCGGTGGTCGAGGTGGCAGCGGGGGAGCCGCGGACGATCATCGACCTGTTGACGGCGACGGGGCTGTGCGAGTCGAAGGGCGCCGCGCGCCGTGCCGTGAAGGAGGGCGGCGCCTACGCCAACAACGTGAAGGTGGAGTCGGAGGAGTGGGAGCCGGCACCGAGCGACCTCCTGCACGGGCAGTGGCTGGTCCTCCGTCGAGGTAAGAAGTCCTTCGCCGGTGCTCGCATCGCCTGAATTCCCTGGTCATGATCACTGAGGCCGTCCCGCCATCGAGCGCGGGGCGGCCTTTGTGCTGCGGATCACATTCATGGGATTCGACGGTGCGTTCCCGGGGACGAGCCGCTGACCTGCGTAGATGAACGGAACGTTACGCGCTGACCTGCGGATTTGTGCTTCCGTTCCACGGTGCGTAACTTATTCGAAGTCAGAGCGACACCGACCAGGACGGGGCCGAAAAGCCCAGGTCAGACGGTAGAAATTCTGACAGCTTGACAACATGGAGCCGAGCCCCGGTTTGACACCGAGATCGACTCCGATATAAGCTGGAACGGTTGCTCCGAGCAGCCAGCCTCCACGGGGAGATCGCCTCTCGAACGTATGACACGGTCGAGGGCGCCTGAACGTGCGGTTGAGCGGTTCGAAGTGCTTCCGAGAGTGGCCCGCGAGAGCGAGTTGCACACGGAATTCCGATCTGCTAAGCTTGAACGGTTGCTCCGAGCGGGCCGGCCAGGGTTTTTGACTGGGTGGTTTGGAGAGAGTAGCATGGACTGCCTGCGAAGGTGCGGTTCACACGATAGGCACGGGCTTCGGTTTGTGTGGTGTGGGCGGCCGCGTTTGGCGTGTTCTTTGAGAACTCAACAGTGTGTCGATGAAATTGTCAGTGCCAAAATTTTTTGGCACGCATGGACAATCAAATTTTTGGTTGTTTGTGTTGTGGCTTTTCTCGTTTATTTCTTTGCGAGATGTATTTCTGGAATCATTGATTTTTGTCAGTGGTTTCGTTTTGTTCAGGATTTCCTGGATTATGCTGAAACCTTGTGTTTCTAGTGTTTTTTATGGAGAGTTTGATCCTGGCTCAGGACGAACGCTGGCGGCGTGCTTAACACATGCAAGTCGAACGGTAAGGCCCTTCGGGGTACACGAGTGGCGAACGGGTGAGTAACACGTGGGTGACCTGCCCTGTACTTCGGGATAAGCCTGGGAAACTGGGTCTAATACCGGATATGACCTTTCCCTGCATGGGGTTTGGTGGAAAGCTTTTGCGGTACAGGATGGGCCCGCGGCCTATCAG
>NZ_LSRF01000002.1:0-16349 GCF_001575195.1 Tsukamurella pseudospumae | reverse complement strand
CGCGGTGGCCTGCCGGGTCCTGAACGTCTCGACATCGGGCTTCTACGAGTGGCGGAGCCGTCCCGCCTCTGCGCGGGACGAGTCAGATGCTCACCTGGCCAACAAGATCCGTGATATTCATGCCGGATCCCGTGGGTGCTATGGCGCGCCTCGCGTGCACGCGGACCTGCGGCTCGGCGGCGGGATACGGACCGGCCGCAAACGAATCGCCCGGTTGATGCGGATGCTCGGGGTGGCTGGGATCGGGTCACGTCGTAAGAAGCACCGTAAGCCCGCACCGGCGGTGCACGACGATCTCGTCGAACGGCGATTCGTCGCCGCACGCCCGGATCAGATCTGGTGCACCGATATCACCGAGCATCCGACCAAGACCGGCAAGGTCTACTGCTGTGGCGTTCTCGACACCTTCTCCCGGCGGATCGTCGGGTGGTCGATCGCCGATCACATGCGCACGGAACTCGTCGTCGACGCGTTGCAGATGGCGTTGTGGAGACGCAACCCGGATGTGGGGACGATCATGCACTCCGACCGCGGATCGCAATATACCTCTTGGGTTTTCGGTGACAGGCTCCGTTCGGCGGGGCTGCTCGGGTCGATGGGGCGTGTCGCGTCCAGTGTGGACAACACGATGATGGAATCGTTCTGGTCGACCATGCAACGCGAGCTACTCGACACCCGTGAGTGGGACACCGAAGAGCAGCTCGCCTCGGCGATCTTCGACTGGATCGAAGCCTGGTACAACCCCCGTCGCCGGCACTCCGGAATCGGCTACCTCGCCCCCGTTGAGTACGAGAACGACTACCACCACGCCCAGACCGCCTCATCGGTAGCCTGAACCTGTCACACCAACTGTCCGGGAAACCGGGTCAAGCTCCATCAACCGTGGCGACCACCACGGTGCGCCCCGCAGCAGCGACCACCACACCATCCATCCCGGTCGGCGGAAGCCCGTCCGAGCACTACACCGAAGGCACCACGCCCGAAGCGCCTGGAACCGCGTGCGGGGCAGCCACCGGAACGCGCGTGATCACCATCGTGCAGGGCTCCATCTCCTGCCGCGAGGCGCGGCTGACGGTCGAGCAGTACCTGGCGATCCCTGTCGACGGGGACCACGGCAATGCCAACGTCCGGCAGTTCGGCAACGGATGGACCTGCTCGACCCCGACCGCAGGTGCCCAGGCCCGCAACAGCTGGCGGTACAGCTGCTCGAACGACGCGCGAGGAATCCAGCTGCTCTCCTCCTAGGCCGGGCCCACACGCTCGGCAGCCGGGCCCGGGCTGGGCCGGGGCTGTGTAACAGCTCTCCCGATAACCAGGCGCGCTGGCCCCCGCCCCGTGCCATCATCAGACGATGGCGACAACCGAGCAGCGTATCGACAACACCCTCTTCCTCGCCCGCTTCGTCGACCCGACGCTGACCCGCGAGGACATCACCTTCGCCGACGGCGCAACCCGAGTGCGCGGCCAGTTAGCCACCGAGTACCTCACTGCCAACAGCCGGATCGTCCCGAACGATCCCATCCCCGAGCACCTGGTGCCCGAGGTGGAGCGGATCGTCGCGCTCGGTAGGAAACGCGGCGTCGAGGTCGACCGCGACTTCTTCTACGTCCTCGGCGGGCGCACACTCCTGCTCGACGGCACTGACCCCGAAGAGCGGATCGAGGAGATGGTGGCGGAGGCCAAGGCTCACTGATCAGCGAGTCGCCGGTTCAGCTCGGCGGACCATTCAGCTACCCGGACGGCCACGCGCTTGATCTCGGCTCGTTCGTCGGTGTCCGCGGAGTCTGAATCATCGGTGGTCACAAGTCCGATCATCACTCGTCAGAGAGCCGCGCGCTACCGAATTCTGACCGGCATGTGGTGCCCCCGGGGTCACAGCGCCTCATTCGCCGAGCAGGCGTCGCAAAGCGGCCACGCATTCGTCCTCGGTCGTGGGTAGCCGGGCGAACGAGACCTCGTGTCCGACGCTCGTACGCCAAGGCCCGCGAGACTCCGCGTACGCGGCGCGCTGCTGGTCCGGGAACTGCACGTAGGCAAGAGCTCCCAGCGGCAACGGTTCCTCCACGTGCGCGCCCAAGTAGGCGTTGAGTTGGTAGAGGTCCTCGCGGTCAACACCACGCGGCTCCACGAGGGGCTTGTACTTGGCGTCGATGATCGCGATCGGGCGCCCGACGGGACCCACGATGATGTCGGGGTACAGCCGCCCCAGGGTGCGGGCGGGGTCCTGCTGGCTGCGGAGCAACGCGCCGCCGTCGCTCAGGGCCGTGCCATGCGTCACGTTCGCGGCCCCGAACGCTCGTCGAGCGCAGTGCACGAGGAACAGCTCCCACAGCTCGGCCACGTCGATCAGCAGCCCATCTGCGCGGTCCCCGGTCGCGCGGGACTGAAGGCCACGGTGTCGGGCGATCTGGTGCGAGAGCTCCGCGGCGCGACGGTACGGCAGCGTGATCGGCGTGTACCTGACAGCGGCGAGCTCGCGGTGCGTGGGCAGCGCCGGCCGCGTGCCGACTGCGGCACGGAGCCGAGGCAGGACCTCCTCGACGCGTTCGCCCCGCCAGCCCGGCCGGTGCAGGCGCCGGTCAAGGACGCGGTCCGCGGCGACGATCGTCCGGGTGATCGGGTTGTCAAGGTCCTTGGGGCGACTGACCGACGCGATTTGCGGCCGCCCAGCAGCCCGGAGCCGGAGGGTGCGCGCCACGTCGATTCGTCCCTTCGCGACCTCGGCGACGTGCGAGCGCGGGGCCCGAATGCCGGGTGGTCCGTGACGTGAGGCGTCGACAATCGCCGACCGCCATGCGGCAGCGAGGAGTTCGGCGATCAACACATGGCTTCCGGTGTGCTCGCCGGCGCGGGGCATGATCCGCACGTTCAGCGCGGCACCAGCCCAGCGCGCGATGGTCTCGATGCCCAGCCGCGGTCGGATCTCGATCACGCGGCCGTCGCGGTGCAGCTCGCCGATGTACCGGCCGGCGCGCCATGTTCCGTACTGGTCGCAGGCGACGACAGGGCCGGCATCGTCCGCCGCCGCAGAGGGGCCGAGGTGCACGGTGAACTGCACAGGGTCGGTTTCGCGGGCCAACACGGCGAGCCAGTCGCGTTCCTCCGCCGTGGGGTCGCGGTCGGCACGAGCGAGGTCCGGGAACGTCAACGGCTCCATCAGCCGAGGAAGATCCGCTCGAACCGCTTGAGCTCGTGCTCGCGGACATCGGAGCCGGCGAGGTACTGCTCGATGAGCGGCTCGAGCGAGCGATTCCACAGGTCGACGAGCGGCGGCTGCGGCTTGCGTGCAGCCGTCCACAGGTACGTGCCGTTCGCAGGCCGCGCCTTGCGTCCCTTCACCCACTGCCCGATGAAGAACGCGATGTCGGCGAAGTAGGTGTGCCCGATCTGGAACTGGCGGCCCAGCTCCGGTGACTCGGCGATCGCGTCGTTCAGTGCCTGCGCCCGATCGGCCATGGTCTCCAGCTGCGGCACGGCGTCCTCGAACGGGAACCGGGCGGCGACTTCGCGGTCCCAGCGGTGCTCGACGATCGCCAGCAACGTGTCGGCCTCGAATGGGCACTCGCGCCACAGGAACCGGCGCCGGAGCGCGAAGTCGAGTGTCTCGACCGACTGGTCGATCTCGTTCATGGTCCCGATGACGTACAGGTCCTCGGGGATCACGAGCACGTCGGGATCGTGGTCGTGGTCGAACCCGGGCAGCTCACGCTCGGTGCCGCGCTGCCCGCTCTCGAGCAGGCTGAACGCCTCCCCCAGCATCTCCGACAGGTTGGTCCGGTTGATTTCATCCAGCACCAGAACACCAGGGAGACGGGGCAGGTCGCTGCCGGCCGCGCGCTGCTCGAGCTGCTCAACCACCCACGGAAGGAAGCCGGGCCGGTACCGGGTGACATCTCCCTCGAGTCGCAGGCCGCGGATGAACTGCTCGTAGCCGTACCCCGGGTGGAGCTGGAGCCAGAACACGTTGTCGCGGACAGCGTTCTCGACGGCGTCCGAGTTCCTGAAGTAGGTGTCCGGGCCCCAGCTGTCGAGGGCGGCGCGGCGGATCACGGCCTCCGCGAGCTGGCGGGCCTGCCATGTCTTGCTGGTGCCCGGCGGCCCGTACAGGACGATCTGCTTCTTCCATCGCAGAGCTTCGAGGTCGCCCACGCCCTCGCTGTCTCCGCCAGTCGAACTCCACACGCCCCGCAGCTCGCCCCGGTAGAAGTCGATCTTCTCGGTCCCCTTGAGCCGCTCGATCTCACGCCGGATCGCCAAGAGCTGCTCGTCGACATCGACCGGACCGTCCGCGGCCAACAGGCCCGAGAACGCGGCGGCGATCTCCCGTTTGTGCGTGCCGCTGGAGGTCCGCTCGAACTCCACCGGCCGCAGCAGGTGCAGCAAGATGTGCCGCATTTCTCGGATCGACAGCTCAGTGTCGTCGGCGAAGTCCCGCAGCTCCCACGGGCTGTCCAGGAGCTCGGCTCGACGCTCGGCGGGTAGATGCTTGAACCGGAGCGCGAAGTTGATGAGGTAGCCGACCTGGACGTCGCGGCGGGTGTTGAAGCCGATGCCGGGGTGTCCGATCGACTGCGACAGCGCGCGGATGGCGACTCCGCCAGCCGGGAGCTCGATCCCAGTCCCCTCCAACGACTCTTGAATCGTGCTCCGCTTCCGCGGGTAGCTGACCGACTCCACGAAGAGGAAGTGGACCAGGAGCACCTCCGCTCCAAGCAGGCGGCAGTCCTCGGACGCGCCGGCCAGCTGCTCAGCCCACTTGCTGGAGAACCGGCCACCCGAAGCGCTGCCCTCCAGCGGGTTGCCGTTGAAGCGTCGATCGAGTTCCTCCACGACCGGCAACGCCCACGGCTGGCGGTCACTGTCAGGGAAGAGAAGCGACCCGTCGTCGAGCAGGCATTGCCGCTTCCACAGCTCGACGGCGGCGTCGATCTGATCCCGGTCCTGCCCGATGTAGAGCGCCATGGTCCCCCTCTTGAACTCGTGGTCTCCCGGCTGAGCGTACCCAGACATGAGCCATCAATTGCGGACACCGGACCGTTCTGGCCGACCCGGGAAATCTGTCGGGGTCCTGTGCGAAGCTACGTCCGAATTGGGACGGGGAGGAAAACCATGAACGGTGACCACGAAGGTGGATCAGTCGAGGCAGAGGTCTGGGAACTGCTCGACGCCGACGACAAGGTGGCGGACGAGACCACCTATCTGGTTGCGGCCGCCCTCGACGGCGACGACGCGTTAGCGGCCCAGCTCGGAGGCGGTGCGGCTCCACCGCAGCGACCCCAACTGCAGGAGGCTCCGCAGAGCCCTCCCCCGCTACGTGCGTTCATCCGGTCGATCACGGTCGAGGGTTTCCGCGGCATCGGACCCCGAGCCGTCCTCGAAGTGAACCCGCACTGCGGGATCACGGTCATCAGCGGCCGCAACGGCTCCGGCAAGTCCAGCTTCGCCGAGGCGCTCGAGTACGCGCTCACCGGCGACAGCTACCGATGGCGCGACAAGAAGAGCCAGCAGTGGCAGTCCGCGTGGCGCAACCTGCACGCCGACGACCCCGCCTCGATCACCGTCGACTTCGCGATGGAAGCCGACGACCACCGCACCGGCACCACGGCCGAAGTCGGCGCCAGCTGGGCCCCGAACGCCAAGCTCGAACGATCCCAACGCTGGTCCCAGATCAAGGGGCAGAAGCGCGAGGCAGTCGAGGCACTTGGGTGGGACAACTACCTGGACACGCACCGACCACTCATGTCGTACGACGAACTCGGCGGACTCTTCGAGGAAGGCCAATCGGCGCTGTACGACGCACTGAACCTCATCCTCGGCCTCGACGAGATCAGCGACGCCGACGCGAGACTCAAACGCGCCGAGAAGCAACTGGCGGAACCGCGCAAGGCCGCGAACACCGCACGGAGCCAACTCCGCAAGTCCCTTGAAGGCGTGGACGACCCGAGGGCGGCGCAGGTGCTCCAGTACACCGCGCGAATCCCGTACGACCTCGACGCGGTCACCGCGACAACGCTGGGCACCGCCACCGACCAAGCGGCGGCGATCACTCGGCTGCGCACCATCGCAGCGACCCGCGTACCGACGGAAGCGGAAGCGAAGGCCGTCGCCGATCAACTACGCGACGCCGTCGACGAGCACGCCACGCAAGCCTCCACCGTGGACGACACCCTCGTCGCACGAGCAGATCTGCTCCGCGAAGCACTCAACCTGCACACCCACGCGGGCGATTCGCAGTGCCCGGTCTGCGAGACGGGAACGCTGGACGACACCTGGCGCACCGCGGCCGTAGGAAGACTCGACAAGGCCGATGCTGCCGCCGGTCAACATCGCCAGCTCACAGCGCTATTGAAGCAAGCCCGCACGGCCTGCGAAGGGTTCTTTGCCGAGGTCGAAACCATCTCGCCCGCCGAGGGCATCGAACTCGCCTCCCTCACGGCATTCGACACTGCCCTAACGAAGGCACTGGCCGTCCCCGCGACGCTGGCGGACCTGCCGGCGCACGTGGAAACCGCCGCGCAGGCACTCGCAGAGGCCGCGGATTCCGTTCGACGAGAAGCAACAGAACGCGCTGACGAATTCGACGACGCCTGGGCCCCTCACGCCCGCGCGATCTCCGCTTGGGTCGAACTCGAAGTCGCGGCCCGCCAAGACGATGAACGCCTCAAGCAAGCGAAAGCCGCCGTGACATGGCTGCGCAACTGTGCCGACACGCTGCGCGAGCGACGCCTAGCACCGATGGTCGCCCAAGCGAGCAGCATCTGGGGACGCATGCGCCACGAGAGCAACGTCGACATCGGCAACATCACGCTCGAAGGGTCCGCAACACGGCGCCGAGTCGTCGTCGACGGCAACGTAGACGGCGTACCCACGGGCGCGCTGTCCGTCATGAGCCAAGGCGAGCTGCATGCACTCGCGCTCGCACTGTTCATCCCGCGAGCGACCACCACCGCGAGCCCGTTCCGGTTCCTGGTCCTCGACGACCCGATCCAAGCCATGGACCCCGCAAAAATCGGCGGCTTCCTCGACGTGCTCGTCGACCTGGCCAAGACTCGCCAGGTGATCGTGTTCTCTCACGACGACCGCCTGCCCGCAGCGATCCGAGCACGCTCGGTCCCCGCGCAACTGCTCGACGTCACCCGAGAGCAGGGATCCAACGTCGTCGTCCACGAGAACAACAGCCCCGCAGATCGCTACGCCACCGACGCCGAGGCGATCATCCGCGACGAGCGCCTCGACGACGTGATCAAGCGGAAGGCCGCACCCGGCCTGTTCCGGATGGCAGTGGAAGCCGCCGCGCACCAGCGATACTTCAGCGACCAGGCGCGGGCCGGTGCCGTCTACCACGACACCGAAGCCACGTGGGAGGACGCCAAGACCACACAACACCGCGTCGCCCTGGCGCTGACCGGCAACGCCGCGGGCGACGTCGCAGGCTGGAAGCACCGCCGTGACCACCGGTTCCCGACCATCGCGATCGCGGCGTCCGGTGTACACAGGGGCGCCGCACTCGACCGGACCCACATCCAGGACCTCCGCAAGACAATTCGCGACATCGTGGAGGACAGGTGACGGGCACCGCGCCAGCGCTGCTTGCCCGCGCTCACGCCCTGCTGAATGCTCCCGAGGGAGCCACCGCTGGCAACTCCGCGCGCCTCGCAGCGGTGCTCACCAGGCAAGCAGTCGAGGAGCTGATCGACGCCCGATGCGCGGAACTGTGCAGGGTACCGATCGTCGCAGGCTCCGCGCGAGCGAAGCTGGCGGTGCTCAAGTCGTTGGACGCCACCACCTACGGCGCCGTGCTCATCGACGCCTGGCACCAACTCACCGTCTTCTGCCACCACCACGCGTACGCGCTGTCGCCGACCGTGGCGGAAGTCCGAGCGCAATGCGATGCCGTTCGCACGGGTGTCGAGGTGCTCGCCGACACAGGGGGCCGAGCTCGCTAGTGCGCGACGACCCACGTGGCGGCTCCGCGGCTGGGAGGATGCGGCGTCGCAAGAACGCTCACCCGGGGGCGATCTGCCGATTCTGGGAGCCGGACGCAGCTGCCATGTAGACGTCGTACTTCCGGCAGGTCGCAGCACGATCAAATCCGGGGCGCTGTCCCTACGGCGCATTCCCACGGTTCGATAGTCCTTCCGCAAAGGCGGTCGGTTCCCGTCTGTTGGCTCGCTAGAGAACAAACTCGGCCATCCAACTGCATCGTGGGCGCGTTACGTCATCAGGGCTCTTAGGTGGCGGAGATACGGCGTGCAGGATCAACGGCAGGTTCGCGGGGATCAGCGGCTCAACGCTGGCATTCCCCTCGATCGTCAAGGTCACCATTTTCCACCCGTCGCCGATGTGGATGAGGGAGGCGAGCGAACCATTGATTGTCGCGACACCCACTTCGAATCCCAGAGATCCCAACAGCGCGCAGAGAACAAGTTCACGCTCGTCCGGTGTCGCCTCACCAGATTTCAGGACCATGACCGCTGGCCTGATGTCTGCCGACTGACGCATCCCAAGGAATTTGACGAGGTTGCCGCGCATCGCAATTACGGCCGATGCCGGTTCGTCATCGTGTCCGGCCAGGGCGCGCGCGACCGACTGCAGCTGCGGATCAGCAGCGATGTGCGGAGCCAGTGCCGCCGCCCGTTGGCGGTGCTCGCTCATAAGCAGCTTCCGGATTCGCCCCAGAGGCTTTACGACCGTCGCCACCGGCTGCAGCTGTTCGATCGCACTCTGCGCTTCCTGGATCGGATTTACCCGCGTCGAGAGGTC
This sequence comes from Tsukamurella pseudospumae, assembly GCF_001575195.1. Taxonomy (NCBI): domain Bacteria; kingdom Bacillati; phylum Actinomycetota; class Actinomycetes; order Mycobacteriales; family Tsukamurellaceae; genus Tsukamurella; species Tsukamurella pseudospumae. The sequence continues at coordinate 7,586 of NZ_LSRF01000002.1, read as the reverse complement.
CTGTGGGATCGCCGTCGTCGCGTTGTCGTACGCCCAGTCGCCAGATCTCGTGTATAGGAACAGGTCGGCGGCGATGAGACCTGCAGCGGAACCCTGCGGCACTGGAATTTCCAAGCGAGCGGGAACAGGAACCACGGAGCGATGCGCCCGGCGGGAGCCTGAATTGGAGAGGACGGTCATCCGAGACTCATTTGTCGACTTAGCAACCTCGAGTACGACTCCATCTGATGGGCGAACCTCGAGCACAGCGCGAGAGCGGATCAGATCGCCAAACTGCTCTGCGGAGACGTCTACATCGCGTGGACGAGCGTTGATCGCGTCGGGCCCTACGAAGCCGTGGTCCGTGGCTCGCCGCCACAGGTCCTGCATCTTGGTGCGCCGGTTCTCGGGATTCAGAGAATTCTCCAGAAGCCACAGGAGCCTCCCGCTTCCCCTCTGCGGCTGTGGGAACAGCGTCCACCAGGTGAGGCGGCGTGCGAGATCTCCGCTGACCGCGGGCGCCCAGGTCAAGTCTCTGAGGTACCCGAGGGCGCTGATCCACGCGAGGTACCTCGGGAGGTCGTCAACTGCGCGCCGGAAATCAGCCAGGGAGATGCCTTGCGGCGCCTTCGCTCGCAGCTTCGGCTGGTCCCGCAGAGCGAGGTGTGCAGCAGCCATACAGAAGCGGGGCCCGAAGTCCTCGCCAGCCAGGCCGACCGCACGGCGGGACCAGTGATTCAGCAGGCTCTCGACAATTGGCTGGTACACCCGCTTGTTGATTGGCCACTCCCGAAACTTCTCTGTGCTGGCGGTAACCACCGCGAGGAGTAGCTCTTCGGCCTCGGCGGCGGAGGCTGGATGAGGAAGATCCGCGAGGCGTGCAAGGATCGCGGCCGCGGACTGAGCGTCGACCATCAACCGGCACGTCAGCTTGCCCAGCTCGGTGATCGTCAGCGCGCTCCCGTCGGCTACGACAAAGCCCTTCGCCAGGAGAAAGTCAAGAGCGTCCTCAACCTGCAGCGGATCGCCTGACTGGGCGAACGCGAAGGTCTCCTCGAACCAAGATGCCGCCGACTGGCGGTCCGTGATCGAGCCGAGAAGAACCTCCGCCAGGATCACGTCGGTGAGCTTGCTGACTACCTGTGAGCGCGCCGCATACCCTTCGTTGAGCTTCCGGCGCCACTCGGACTCCTGATCTCGCGGTACGAGGAGGAAGCCGAACCCTTCGGGTTCCTGACCGGCGCGACCGGCCCGGCCGAGCATCTGCTGGGCCTGGCTTACCTCGAGCGGCGTCATGCCCAGCTCCAAGTCGCGGATGATGACGAATCGGGCAGGGGTGTTAACACCGGTTGACAACCCGGACGTTGCTACGAGCGTGGTCAGTTCACGGCAATTGAAGGCTTTCAGGGCATTCCCCGCGCGTGGTGCGTCGCGGAAGTGCAGGCCGACGCCGCGTTCAAAACAAGCTGATACCAGGTGGTCGTCATCGACCTGACGGTGGCTGGGCAGATCGGCAACTAGTGCTGCCGAGCGCCGCACGTTGTTCTTGCTGCCGCAGAAGACGAGGACGCTGCCGTCGGTGGCGTGCGTTGTATCGCCTGCAACCTGGCCATCAGGCTGCGGTTCGTCTCCGAAGCTGTCAAGCAGTGCCCTTACGGCTTGATCCTTGGCCTGCTGAGTCGCCTCGTAGCCGCCACTCTGCGGTTCATCGAATGGAACGAACTGAGTGGTGAGGACCGTTGGGCGCCAACTTGACCGAACGAGCTTCGCGTTAAACCAGGAGGCGAGTTCCTCCGCGTTGGACACAGTTGCCGACAGTGCGACGATCCGGGTTCGCTCGGACACCGCGCGTAGTCGGGCGATCAGCGATTCAAGCGTCGCACCGCGCTCGGGGTCGCCGACCAGATGCACCTCGTCGATCACGATGCACCCAACCTTGCTGATGAAGTCACGCAGGGAAGAACGCCGATACAGGGCCTCGAACTTCTCCGTTGTCGCCACCCAAAGCTGTGCCTTCTGTACGGCCTCGCTGGAGACGTTAGTCTCGCCCGTCAGCTCGATCGCCCTGATACCGTGCTCCCGCCAGCGTCTGGTTGCTTCGCCGACTTCGGCAGCCAGCGCACGCGCCGGCAACAGCCATACTGCGGGGCGATCCTCTTCTACGATCGACCGAAGCACTGCTACCTCGCCGATCAGGGTTTTGCCCGCGCTCGTCGGTGCCACCACCATGACGTGCCCTGAGGTCGAGCTGACAACGGGCACCGCCATCGACTGCAACGGGTTCAGCCGCGAGTACCGCGTCATGTACTTCTGCAGAGCAGGGGGAATTAGCTTCTCGCTTGAGGTCCACTCCTCCTCACCGACCAACGCAGCCTGGCGGTTGGCGAGCTGCTGACGAAAGCCCGCCTCGATCGCCTCGATCCCAACCGGGTCCGTGACCAGGGTCCCTGAATTCTGGTTTCGCTCGATCTCCGTGCGGGTGAAGTTCATCGAGTGAGTGATCGCGACCGCGTCCGCAAGAAGCTCCTTCTCATGGATGTAGCGCACCGGGACCAGCTCCACGCCGGCTCGCCGCAAATCTCGGTGAGCAGCGTCGTTCGACGCCTCCGGCCGGCTGAATACCTGGACGTCCAAGCCTCGCTTGGCAGCGCCCGTCACGGCGCCGAGAAGCTCCCGAGCCACACCACTCGTATCCCACCACGGCACCTTGATCCAGACACGGTGCTGCGCGCTGTCAATCAGCTCGACCAGCTTCGGGTGGAGCATTCCGCCAGACCCATAGGTCGAGAACCGAGTCTGATCGTCCATGTTCCCCTCGCTTGCCCCGCAACGCAGCGCCCTACGCCGACATCGTACGAGTACGTGCACATTCAGAAAGGAAGATCGGATCTAGCGGGGCCGCACCGCGGCGCCCGACTCTACGAGAAGTACCCGCCCACGCCCACCGTGAACGCCGGACACTTCGCTCCAAAGAGCGGGACCGAGAACGTGACCTCGGCGTTCGCGGCCGCGGGCCCGTCAGGCTTGCCGTAGGCGCTGTGCGCGCGCTAAGCAGTTTGTCGTCGCCGAAGCACGGTTCCGTCGTCCACCCGATGTTCCAACAGCCGAAGTGGAGCACCGTTCAGACACTCGTCTATTCGACCAAGCCTGGAATCGAAGGAGCGCTACTCTGCGAGGACAGCGTGACGACGATCGACGGCTTGCTCGACAGCACCCACGATTTCGTTCGGGCGCTGACGGCCGCAGCAACGAGCTGCTGGGCCGCCAGACGCGCGGATCCGGGCGTCATCGTCCAACACGGGCGACAGTGGCAGACGACAGATCCGACGGATTCGAGGTTGTCGTTCCACGGTTACGGAAACGGCAAGGTGCTGAAGCAGCCCCGTGGGACCGCGATCCATGTGCACGACACTCTCGGCGCGCGACTCCGAGCGGCCAAGGTGATGGAGCCCGACCGCACGGAGTGGTTCACGTAGGCAACTGCCTCAGCCTGGCCCACCGCCGAGCAGTCCGGCCACGGCCGCCCCGTTCCCTGTTCGTACGCTTCCCCGACACCTCGCCGCGCGACACCTATCCGGTGAGACTATCCACCGACGCTTCGCCATGTTTATCGTCCTCGACGTCCTCGACGTCCTCGACGCGGTCGTAGTCGGCGTGGCGGTGGTCGGGGAGGCGGCCAGCAAGCCGAAACAGGTCCCGCCACTGCATACTGGCGTCAGACGCCGCCTCGGGCCAGGTACCGCCAGGTGGGCCAGAGGGCTGCGGCCAAAGGCCTGACGATGTGGCCTTACCGGCCCGAAGCCACATGAGGCTCGCGACTGTGGTGCACGTGGCGGCGTCGGCCAGCCTCGCCTCGCATAACGCCGTCCTTGACCGGGGTCACCGAGGTTCGCGAGCGCGGGGTTACGCCCGCCCGAAGGACGGACTCTGCTCCGCCCTATCGGCGTCACGCACCCGGTCCAGCTCTCGGAGGGAACCCGGATCGGACCCACCCGCGGCGGCGGACGCGGCGCGGCTAATCGGGCGCCCCATGCCGTCGACCACACCCCTTCGAGTATCGAAGTCACGATTTTCTGGCGAGTGAGCTTGAGCTGCAGCCGATCTGGAGATAGAACACTCTCTGTTGGCCGGATGCTCCGGCCGGGAGGACAGCCCATGAACACCCGCTTCACCGTCACCGACCCCGCCGCAGCGGCCCGCGCCGCCGCCGCACTCCCCACCGCTATGAACACCCTCGCCAGCATGATCAACATCACGAGCCAGGATCTGCGCCCGTACCCGGGAGATCCTGTGGCACCGCACAAGGCCCTCGCCTCGCTGGCGAAGTGGCAGCGCAGTCAGGCCCGCCGCGAAAGCCGGATCAGCGCCGTGATGCTCCTCCTCCACGAAGCCGGTGCATCCGAGCGGGGCCTCGCCGATGCCCTCGGGATGAGCCGCGGCACCGTCGCCGCCCGCCTCGCCCAGGCCCGAGCCGAACGCGAAGCCGAGGCCGAGGAGGCCAACCAATGACCGCTACCGACGCCCACGAGGGCCTCTACAAGCGTTGCTCCACTCCCCGCCTCCACCTCAGACTCTACGATGCATGGGGTATCGCGTATCGAGCCGTGACCTGCGCATTGACGTCACCCGACGCCGGAATCGAGCCCGCGCAGAGTGTCGGCCAGCGCTACAAGCGACGCTACAACGAGGTCTACACAGGGCGCTACGCCACTCCGGCCGGACCGAATCGCCACATCGGCCGGACCGAAACCGAGATGGCCGGACGAGTCGGCCGGCGTGGTCGGATCAGCCGTATCCGCAGTTCAGAGGACATCAAGGGAGGGATCCGTTGACCAAGACTTCCGGACACAAGGCCTTCACCTGGACCCTCGGCACGTGCACCGCGGTCAGCCTTGCCGGCAACGTCGCAGCGGCGACCCTGCTCCCCCACCACCTCGCGCTCCCGACGCCGGTCGTGATCGCCGCCGCGTCCGTCGCGCCGCTGCTGCTTCCCGCAGCGGTTCACCTCGTTCCTCGGACCGACGACCTGCCTCGGCGGGTCCGCGCGGTGGTGGTACTCGCCGTGGTCGTCGCGGCCGCGGCGGCATTCGCCTTGAGCTTCGCCAGCCTGACCGCCGTAGCGCAGGCGGCAGGCCACCCTGGGGCCCTAGGCATGCTGCTGCCAGTCGCGGTGGACGTCCTCGCCGCAGCGAGCGCCTACGCACTTGTGGTGATGCCCGCTGACGCACGGGCTGCGGCCGGGCTCGGTGACGTCGCGGTGGCGCGCCACACGGCTGCGGATCAGCTCGCACCTGACGCGGTTCACTGGCCCGACTCAGTCGCCTGGCTCACAGCTCCGGTGGCGCGCCCCGATCCGGAGCCAGCGGCGCACGACAACGTCGCACCTCAGCCCGCCACCAGCAGTGACGCGGCGGCGCAACAGGGCGGCGCGGCGCCGGATGGCGCGCGAGAGACGCGCGACGCTCCGGTAACGCGCCCGGACCATGGCGCGACAACGCTGCCGCTGGAGCCGGACGGTGACACGGACCGAGCCGTGGCGGCTCCGCTTCATCCTGACCCGCCCGCACTGCGCCGCCTGTCCGCGGTGCCAGACCGTGACGCGGTGCTGGCAGACCGCGACGCCGAGATCCTCCGTCGCGACACGGCTGGCGAGAGCGCGTCCGAGATCGGCGAGGCGATGGGCTTCAGCAAGAGCACCGCACTGCGCCACGTAAGGCGCCTCCGAGAAGAGACGACTGCCTGACCTCCGCCTCTCCCGCCTGGTCGCATCCAACCGACCTCAGGGGCCGGGCACATGCCCATCGACGAGTGCAAAGGAGATCCGACGACGAGGTCGGTGAGCTCGCGCACACCTTCAGCTCCAACCAACCGCATCGATCAAACGAAAGGCCACGGCCTCATCTCGAAGCGTCGCCACGAACTTCGTGTCGCCGCGGTCCCACAGATAGTGCAGCGCCTGCACGGTGCGCTCATCGCACCCGCGTCGGATGCCGATCTCGACGCGATGGTGGCTGGCGCGAATGCCGCCGCCGGATACGTGCACCCGGGCCTGCGAGAGGCTCTATGGCACGCCCGCCCCGACCTGCTGGGGCTCGATGAGCCAGGCATCGACTCGCGCCGGATACGCGCGGTGCCGTCAGATACAGGCGACGGCGTGTGGATTTGGTACGTGCCGGCTGAGCGGTCGCCGACGCTCGGGAACGCGGCGGCCGCGCGGATCACAGTGGCCATCGACTCGACGGACGAGGACCTCCTGGCGCAGGTGCAGCAGCGGCTGGCGATGGACGGAGTGCCGGTCCAGGAGTTCGCGACGCAGGAGGCGAGGCGGCGCCGGGAACGGCTGCGCAAGGATTAGGTCAGGGGTCGAGAACCCGCCTCGACGGGTTGTTTACGGGATGAATACGGGGGCGATCGTTGGAAGCACAGCGTCCCTCGAATGTGGATACGGCGCTCTGACCTGCACAAGTCCGGAATCAGATGGATCACGAGAACGCCAGGTCGACGGTTACCCATTATCAGCGGGTTCGGGGTTCGAGTCCCTGATGGCGCACAGTAGTTCGAGGTCAGACCGGGTATCATACCCGGTCTTTTCTCGTTTCTGAGGGGCGAGAGCGCGAATAGGGCGCGAATACGAATCGAGCGCAGTGCTGCGGTTGTCGGGTGCCCGGTTCAGCGACTTGAGGTAGTGCAGGCGCGTGGTCTCCGGCGTCGCACTCCGCACCCCGAGCAAGCGAACGATCATCTGCTCGGGGCCGCCATAGAGCCATACCACCTCAAGGAGGCAATACAAGCACCACGCCCGGTGCGACTGGATGGCGTCGCCGCTCCCGAAGCGACTCAACCAGACTGCTGATGCTTCTTAGCCTGGGACGTCATGTCAGGAGCTTAACTCGGCGCTTCTCCGCTGAGGCCCGAATCCCAACTGGAGAGCGCTCAATGCCCGTCGTCCGGTACGGGTGCGCCAAAGGCGACGAGCACCAGCACGAACGGCTCCGCCGCCCACCGGCCTCCGCTACCCTTTTCGCCGCTGATCAGTGCGAGCCGGTCACCCACATCAACCCCTTGGACCCTCGATCCCTGCAGGTGAGAACCGCGTCTGTGCCGGCGATTCGTAGCTTCGCGCCCAACGTTGGGCACTGCTTGCCCGCAGTATCCCAAGTTGTGGTTGCTAGAGGCGGTGAACCACCCCGGGTTTCCCGGAGGATCTCTCAGTTGGCTACCTGGACCAGCTGGTCAGGCAGGGTAGGCACCGTTTCGGTGGCCTGGTGTCGATCGTAGTAGATCCGCTCGGCGTGCACCGGGCTCAGGTCGTTGCAGTACCCGTTCGGGCGTTCGTGGTTGTACCAGTGCACCCATTCGGCGGTCGCCGCCTGCAGGTCGGCCAGGCCGGCCCACGGGGCTTCGCGGTAGACGAGCTCGGTCTTGTAGCTCGAGTTCACCGACTCGGCGAGCGCGTTGTCGTAGCTGTCGCCGATACTGCCGATCGACGGCCGCACACCGATGTCGGCCAACGACTGACTGTAGGTGATCGCGGTGTACTGCGACCCCGCATCACTGTGATGAATGAGCTGATCGAAAGTAACTGCACCCCAACGTTTCCTGTCACT
>NZ_LSRF01000001.1:0-1012984 GCF_001575195.1 Tsukamurella pseudospumae | reverse complement strand
TTTGTGTAGGATAGGTGGGAGACTGTGAAGCGGGCACGCCAGTGTTCGTGGAGTCGTTGTTGAAATACCACTCTGATCGTATTGGATACCTCAACCTCGGACCATGATCTGGTTCAGGGACAGTGCCTGGTGGGTAGTTTAACTGGGGCGGTTGCCTCCCAAAATGTAACGGAGGCGCCCAAAGGTTCCCTCAGCCTGGTTGGCAATCAGGTGTTGAGTGCAAGTGCACAAGGGAGCTTGACTGTGAGACTGACAGGTCGAGCAGGGACGAAAGTCGGGACTAGTGATCCGGCACCGGCAAGTGGAAGCGGTGTCGCTCAACGGATAAAAGGTACCCCGGGGATAACAGGCTGATCTTCCCCAAGAGTCCATATCGACGGGATGGTTTGGCACCTCGATGTCGGCTCGTCGCATCCTGGGGCTGGAGTAGGTCCCAAGGGTTGGGCTGTTCGCCCATTAAAGCGGCACGCGAGCTGGGTTTAGAACGTCGTGAGACAGTTCGGTCTCTATCCGCCGCGCGCGTTAGAATCTTGAGGAAGGCTGTCCCTAGTACGAGAGGACCGGGACGGACGAACCTCTGGTGTGCCAGTTGTTCCACCAGGAGCACGGCTGGTTGGCTACGTTCGGAAGGGATAACCGCTGAAAGCATCTAAGCGGGAAGCCTGTTCCAAGATTAGGATTCTCACCACCTTGAGTGGGTAAGACCCCCTACAGACTATGGGGTTGATAGGCCAGAACTGGAAGCGCAGTAATGCGTGCAGGTGACTGGTACTAATCGGTCGAGGACTTACCACACACATAACATTCGCCAAAACGAGCACTGATGGCTCACAGAAGATTATGCGTGTAACAATTCACAGAAATCCGGCCCGAGAGGGTTGGTTCGCGTCCACTATGCAATGTCTGAGACAACACATGTGTTGTTTCGCAGTGTTACGGCGGCCATAGCGAAGGGGAAACGCCCGGCTCCATTCCGAACCCGGAAGCTAAGCCCTTCAGCGCCGATGGTACTGCACTCGTGAGGGTGTGGGAGAGTAGGACACCGCCGGACTAAAATTAGATACAGGATGAAGGCCCTTGGGGATCGTGTCGAACGCTCAGTGAGTGTTCCACTCCCCAGGGGCCTTCGTCATGTCCAAGTACAGTAATAGCGTGAGTCGCCGCGGAGGCGACGGGAAGTGGGTGCACCGTGGCCGATTCGAACGGCGACCGCCGGCAGCGTGCCGGATTCACCAATCCCGCCGATCGGGCGGACCGAGGCAACGGCGGAGATTCGTCACGTGGCACCGGGCGGAGCAACGATCGGGGCGCCGGCCGTGGCTCGAACGATGACCGTCGCGCAAGCGGCGAGCGTTCGGGCGGCCAGCGCGGCGGGTACCAGGGCCGAGGCGGGGACTCCCGTGGCGGCGACCGCCGCGACAACCGGAGCGGCGACTCGCGTGGAGGCCGTGACTTCGGTGGCAACCGCGGCGGTGACTCGCGCGGTGGTGAGCGTCGCGACTTCGGTGGGAACCGCGGCGGTGATTCCCGTGGCGGCGAGCGTCGTGAGTTCGGCGGCAACCGTGGTGGAGACTCCCGTGGTGGTGACCGTCGTGAGTTCGGCGGCAACCGTGGTGGAGACTCCCGCGGTGGCGATCGGCGCAGCTTCGGCGCGAACCGTAGTGGTGATTCCCGTGGTGGTGACCGTCGTGAGTTCGGTGGCAACCGTGGTGGAGGCTCCCGCGGTGGCGATCGGCGCAGCTTCGGCGCGAACCGTAGTGGTGATTCCCGTGGCGGCGAGCGCCGTGAGTTCGGTGGCAACCGTGGGGGTGACTCCCGCGGTGGAGACTCCCGCGGCGGTCGGAGCTTCGGCGGCGACCGGCGCTCGGGCGGATCGGGCCCCCGCAACGGCTCGCGCCCCGGTGGCCAGGGCGGTCGCCCGGGCGGCGGCTTCCAGCGCGACGACCAGCGGTCCGAGCGGCCCCGGACACGCGCGGGCGAGCCGTCGATCCCGAACGACGTCGATCCGAGGGAGCTCGATCCGGCGATCCGCCGTGACATGCTCAGCCTCGACAAGAACAACGCACAGCTCGTGTCCTCGCACCTCGTGATGGCCGGCCGTCTGCTCGATTCCGATCCTGCCGCGGCGTTGGCACACGCGCGGGCGGCAAGGGAGCGTGCGGGCCGGATCGCGGCGGTCCGTGAGGCCTGCGGCATCGCGGCCTACATGAACGGCGAGTGGTCCGAGGCGCTCAGCGAGCTGCGAGCGGCCAAGCGGATGGGCGGGACGCTCAACCTGCTGCCGATGATCGCCGACAGCGAGCGCGGCCTCGGCCGTCCCGAGAAGGCCATCGAGACGGCGCGCGGTGATGAGGCGGCCACGCTCACGGGCGACGACCGGACCGAGCTGCGGATCGTCGAGGCCGGCGCGCGGATGGACATGGGGGACTACGACAAGGCCGTCGTGACCCTGCAGGCCGAGGACCTCGACCCGTCCCGGCGCGGCTTCCACGCCGCCCGCCTGTTCTACGCCTACGCCGACGCTCTGCTCAACGCGGATCGTCGTGCCGACGCGTTGACCTGGTTCCTGAACGCGGCGGCCGCCGACGAGGATGAGTTCACCGACGCCGAGGAGCGGGTCGCCGAGCTGTCCTCCGAGGATCCCCACGATTTCGCTGAGACCGACGAGAACATCGAGACCGACGAGATCATCGAAGCTGCGGAGAACGTCGGGACCGCGGACGACGCCGCTGACCTCGAGGCCGCCGACAGCACCGACGACGCGCGCGAATGACCGCCGGTCTGGTCTCCGCGTACGACCGCCTGCTCGTCGACCTCGACGGCACCGTCTACGCGGGGGCCGTGGCGATCCCCGGCGCCGCGGAGGCGCTCGAAGGCCTACCGGTCACCTACGTGACCAACAATGCCAGCCGCGCACCGTCGGACGTGGCACAGCACCTGCGGGACCTGGGCTTCCAGGCCCCCGACGATGCCGTCGTGACCAGCGCCCAGGCGGGCGCGGGTCTGCTCGCGTCCCTGGTCCCCGCGGGCACGCCCGTGCTCGTCGTGGGTGCGCAGGCGCTTCGCGAGGAGGTCACGGCGCGTGGCCTGATCCTGGTGGACCGCGCTGAGGAGGCGCGCGCCGTGATCCAGGGGCACAACCCGGAGACGGGATGGGCGCTGCTGTCCGAGGCGGCGCTGGCGATCCGCGCCGGCGCGGTCTGGGTCGCCACCAACACCGACGCGACGCTCCCCACCGAACGCGGACTCCTCGTGGGCAACGGCTCGATGGTCGCCGCCGTCATGAACGCCACCGACCGCGCCCCGCAGGTCGCGGGCAAGCCCGGCACGCGCATCCTCACGGACGCCGTCGAGGCGACCGGCGCACGGACCCCGCTCGTCGTCGGCGACCGCCTCGACACCGACATCGAGGGCGGCAACGCAGTGGGCGCCGACACCTACCTCGTGCTCACCGGCGTCAACGGCGTCGCGGACGTCGTCTCCGCGCCGGACGTGCACCAGCCCACCTACCTCGCGGCGACCCTCGCGGGGCTCCGCGCCCCGCGGGCGGAATCCCTGCCCGGGCCCCGCGACGGGTGGACCGCCACCGTCGAGGGTGACGAACTGATCCTGACCGGCGCTCGCGGTGCCGATCCCGCGCAGGCCTCGTACCCCGCGGTCGCGGCGGCGCGGGAGCTTCCGGAGGAGCGCCGCGCGGGACTGCGTCTGGTCATCCGATAGCGTGGTGACCGTGGACGCAGCTGTGTTTCGCGGGGACGAGCCCGCCGATGTGCGCATCGCCGTCGAGGACCTCATGCACCGCGTCGACGAACTCGACGCGGCCCCGGTCGTCGACCCCGGAGCGGTCGCGGGGGTCGGCGAATTGGCGACCCTCGGGCGGCAGGCCGCCCTGTTCGAACAGGCTCACCACCTGCTGGTCGACGCCCTGGACACCGTGGATCGGGCCTGACGCGATGGCGCGCAGAGTGCGGCTCGACGCCGAGTTGGTCCGCCGCGGCATGGCCCGGTCCCGGGAGCACGCGCGGGAGCTGATCGAGGCCGGGCGGGTCACCGTCAACAAACAGGTCGCGCGCAAAGCCGCGAACCAGATCGACCCTGCCGACCCGGTGCACGTGACGGCCGTCGCCGGCGAGATCGAATGGGCCTCACGCGGGGCGCACAAGCTGCTCGGGGCGCTCGCCGCCTTCCCGGACGTCCCGGTCGAGAGCCGACGGTGCCTCGACGCCGGTGCGTCGACCGGGGGTTTCACCGACGTCCTCCTGCACCGCGGCGCTGAGCGGGTGTACGCCGTCGACGTCGGCTACGGCGAACTCGTCTGGCGGCTCCGCGACGACGCACGCGTCACCGTCCTCGACCGCACCAACGTCCGGTTCCTCGAGCCCGAACAGGTCGGCGGCCCCGTCGACCTCGTGGTGGGCGACTTGTCGTTCATCTCGCTCGGCCTGGTGCTGCCCGCGCTCGCGCGCTGCACCGCCGTCGGGGGTGACCTGCTGCCCATGGTCAAGCCGCAGTTCGAGGTGGGCAAGGGGAACCTGGGAACCGGTGGGGTGGTCCGGGATCCGCAGCTCCGCGCGAGCGCGGTCCGCGGTGTCGCGGAGGCCGCAGCGGCGTCCGGACTGGCCACGCGAGGCGTCGCCTTCAGCCCGTTGCCGGGCCCGTCCGGCAACGTCGAGTACTTCCTGCACCTGCGGCGCGAGGAGGGCCCCGTCGGCCTTCCTGGCGATGTGGACGAGATGATCATGACGGCAGTGACGGAGGGACCGCAATGAGCGACCGCACGTTCCTGGTGGTGGTGCACACGCTGCGCCACGACGTGGACCGGACCGTCGACGACATCCGCCGCCGGCTGGACGCGGCCGGCGTGCGCATGAAACTCGAGAGCGACGTGCAGGAGGCCGCGGACGACGCCGCGGTGGGCTGCGAGGTCGTGGTCGTCCTCGGCGGCGACGGCGGATTCCTCCGCGGCGCCGAGCTCGCGCGCCGCGCGGACGTCCCCATCATCGGCATCAACCTGGGTCACGTCGGCTTCCTCGCCGAGTCCGAGCTCGACACCGTGCCGGAGACCATCGACGACCTCGTGCACCGCCGGTACGCGGTGCACCCCCGGATGACGCTCGACATCGCGATCCACGACGGCGACGAACTGGTCACGCAGGGCTGGGCGCTCAACGAGGTCTCCGTGGAGAACCGGTCCCGGCAGGGCTTGCTGGAGCTGGTCACCGAGGTCGACGGGCGCCCCGTCTCCCGCTTCGCCTGCGACGGGCTGCTCGTGGCGACCCCCACGGGATCCACGGCCTACGCCTTCTCCGCGGGCGGCCCCGTGATGTGGCCCGACCTGGAGGCTCTGCTCATCGTGCCGAGCAACGCGCACGCCCTGTTCGCGCGGCCCATGGTCACGAGCCCGCGGTCCACCATCGCCGTCGAGGTCGAGGGCAGCCGGTCCGAGGCGATCGCCTTTTGCGACGGACGCCGCACGCTGGAGGTGCCCGAGCGGGGGCGCATCGAGATCCGCCGCGGTGCGGAGCCGGTGCGGTTCATCAAGTTGGGGGCGGGCCCGTTCACGGACCGCCTGGTGACGAAGTTCCAACTGCCGATCAGCGGCTGGCGCGGCCGCCGCGAGGGTACGGACGGCGCGGGGCGTCGGCACGACGCCGGAATCGAGGGATAGGGACGTGCTCGAAGAGATCCGGATCAACTCGCTCGGCGTCATCGAGCAGGCCGCCGCGGAGTTCGCGTCGGGCCTGACGGTGCTGACCGGCGAGACCGGTGCGGGCAAGACCATGGTGGTCACCAGCCTGCACCTGCTCGCCGGGGCGCGCGCCGACCCCGGCCGCATCCGTGCCGGGGCCGACAAGGCCGTGGTGGAGGGGCGCTTCTCGCTGTCGGGAGCCAGCTCCGCCGGCGCCGTGCGGGAGGTCGTCGACGGTGCCGGGGGAGAGCTCGACGACGACGCCGTGATCGCGGTGCGCAGCGTCGCCGCGGACGGTCGATCCCGCGCGTACCTCGGCGGCCGGAGTGTCCCGGTGGGCACGCTGTCCGAGTTCGCCGGGCCCCTGCTGACCGTGCACGGCCAGAACGACCAGCTGCGGCTACTGCGCCCCGAGCGGCAGCGCGACCTGCTCGACGCCTTCGCGGGTGCACCCGCGGGCAAGGCGCTGCGGAAGTACCAGGCGGTGCGCGAGGAGTGGCTCGCCGCGCGCGCCGAGCTCGCCGACCGGACCACCCGGTCCCGGGAGCTCGCGTTGGAGCAGGACCATCTCACCGCATCGCTCGCCGAGATCGACGGCGTGGAGCCGGTTCCCGGCGAGGACGTGGACACCGTCGAGAAGATCAAAAGGCTGTCCGATCTGGACAGCCTCCGGGAGGCCGCGGACACCTCGTACGCCGCGCTGACGGGCTCCGGGTACGGCGCCGACGGAGAGGGCGCCGGCTCGGTGCTCGACCTGCTCGGCACCGTCCGCGCGGCGCTGTCGGGGTCCGACGACGCCGCGCTGCGCGTGCTCGCCGAGCGTGTGGAGGAGGCCGCCACCGTCGCCGGCGATGTGGCCACCGAGCTCGGCGCGTACCTCTCGGACCTGCCCAGCGACCCGTCGGAGCTCGAGTCGCTGCTGCTGCGCCAGTCCGAGCTCAAGACCCTGACCCGGAAGTACGCGCCCGACATCGACGGCGTCATCGCCTGGGCCGACGAGGCCCGTATGCGGCTCGAGGGGATCGACACGTCCGCGGAAGGCCTTGCGGCGCTGCAGACCCGGGTCACCTCCCTCGAATCCTCGCTCGCGGAGGCAGCGGTCGCACTCACCGCGGCCCGCGTCAAGGCCGCGGGGTCGCTCGGCAAGAAGGTCACCGGCGAGCTGCGCAAGCTGGCCATGGGCGGCGCGTCGATCACCGTCGACGTCGCGCCCGACGCGCTCTCGCCCGAGGCCGACGGGTCCGGCGTCCTGGTCGACGGTGCGCCGCGCCGCGCCGGTGCGCACGGCACGGACGTCGTCGAGTTCCGGCTCGTCGCGCACGACGGCGCCAACCCGCTGCCGATCGGCAAGTCCGCGTCGGGTGGCGAGCTCTCGCGCGTGATGCTCGCGCTCGAGGTGGTGCTCGCGGCGACCGAGTCGGGGCTGACGATGGTCTTCGACGAGGTCGACGCCGGCGTCGGCGGCAAGGCCGCCGTCGAGATCGGCCGGCGGCTCGCGGCGCTCGCGCAGCGGCACCAGGTCATCGTCGTGACCCACCTGCCGCAGGTCGCCGCCTTCGCGGACACGCATCTGACGGTGGGGAAGCAGACCGGCAAGGGCTCGGTCACCTCGACGCTGACCGCGCTGTCCCGCGACGAGCGGATCGCCGAGCTGGCCCGGATGCTCGCCGGGCTGGGCGATTCCGACACCGGCCGCGCGCACGCGGAGGAGCTGCTCGAGGCGGCGGACTCGGACAAGGTCGCGCAGTCGGGGGCACACGCCCGAGGCTGATCAGTATTACCGGTGGGTCACGCTCCCGACGTCAGCCGAACCGAACCGGATGTCACCAGCTGACGCGCCAGGCTGGACGCTACGTCTTCGGGTGGGTTGCCGTAGTCGTCGCCGACGACGTACAGACATCCGCCGTTCGACAATTGCATCTGATTCGACCATGTCAAGTTGAGGCGATTATTCGACTCCAAGGACGGGGGTTCATCCTTCGCCCACTGACCGACTGTCTGCTCGTACCCTAGGTGCATGCAGTTGTTGGCGAACACTCGGGCCGTGTGAATGGGGTTCTTCGATCCACCCTTTGAGATCGCTCTTGAATCGCTCTCGATTTCAGAACGACTTCTCGATTCGGAGGACTGCGAGATAAAGACTGTGGGGCCGACGAATCCTTTCCCGAGTTCCATGCGCCATCCGTCCGGGACGGAGATCCCTACACTGATCTTTGATCCGTGGTAGTCGAGGGCAAATTGATCGTCGGGTTGAGCCCAAGGCTTCCAGACCAGGAGGCCGGCTATAGCAGCCGCTACGGCGACAGTGACGCCTACCGCGGTGACGGCTCGAATCCCGACTCGCGACCGGCTTGCAGGGGCGTCAGCAAGCCACAGTTCCCACCCGTCGGGGACCGGTCCCCACTCTGGGGTGGGTTTCCAGCCAGGAGGAGGGCTCCAACCGTCTGGAGCTTTCGGCCAGTTCGGTGGAGGGTTGTATCGCACGGCGACCTACTTCGGTGTGGGGGCGAATATAATGGACTCAAAGATCAGTCGAGCCAACTCTGCAGTCGTGGTCTGTGGAGCGAGTCCGAATTCTCCTCCGTATACCATCCCGCACTTTGAACCTCCCAATCCGACGCCGCCGTGCCAGGACGATGTTTTGAGCGCGTTTCCGGAGTGGTCTGTAATCGGCTTGCTGTCGACGGTCGTGGTGAACGGGGCGAGATTCGGTTCGTCAGATCCTTGGAAGAATTTCTGGCCCTTCTCACTGCTGGTGCCGCATTCCGGATTCACATGGACAATGATGAGTCTTGTCGTCGTGCCGGATCTCGCTTCAGATGACTTGCGTGAGATTTCGGTTGCGAGTTGCTCCACGCTACGGGTCTCCGATTCGGGGATCGCCACGAGTGCACCTTCGTCGTAGCCAAAGTCCGCGACTGAGTTCTCGACCACGCGCCACGCGCTCGGAAGCGTCAGGTGTGCGACGAAGCCGTTGCCTACGGAGAAGGATGGGCGGGTATCGGGATCGGCGGTGGATTGAGGTGCTTCGAAGGCCTTCGGCACTACTACTATTGCAATGAAGGCGACGAATACCAGAGCCAGTCCTCCGACGAGGGCTACGGCTGTCGACTGCTTTCGCTGAGGCGTGGTCGGGGCCCCATCATCTGCGATCCAGATCTGCCAGTCTTCGGGTGCTGGTCCCCACTCCGGGGCGGGCTGCCATCCGGTCGGCGGGTTCCATCCTGCAGGCGGCTGGGGCCAGTTCGGTGGCGGGTTGTAGCGCACACCTGGACTGTTGCACGCGACCCCGAAGAAGTCTGTCCTCTGTTCGGACCAATCGGACCTCGCCGGTCTTCCACTCGACTAACACCTGTGTGATTCAAGTTTCGCGTGTTGTCGGCGCGCCTCCCGTGACTTCTGTGACTCACGGGGCAGTATGTGCGGCATGAAGCTCACTGGCCTGCTGTCCCGCAACACGTCGAACCTGCCCGGCGTCACCGGCACCGCCCGGGTCGACAAGGACACCACGCGTCTGCTCGGCCGGATCGGCCGCGGCGACATCGTAGTGTGCGACGAGCTGGACCTCGACCGCACCACTGCCGACCTCATGGTCGAGGCGGGGGTCGCGGCGGTGGTCAACGCGTCGCCGTTCATCTCCGGTCGGTACCCGAACCTCGGCCCCGAGGTGCTGGCTGCCGCCGGGATCGAGCTCGTCGACGACGCCGGCAAGGAGGTGTTCTCCCGCATCAAGGACGGCGCCAAGGTCCGCGTGCACGAGGGTCGCGTCTACGCGGGCGAGCGTGAGCTGGCCGAGGGCGAGGAGCTCACCGACACGGACGTCACCTCGCGGATGCTCGCGGCGCGCTCCGGCGTGGTCGATCACCTCGAGGCCTTCGCCGGCAACACGGTCGAGTTCATCCGCGTCGAGTCGCCGCTGCTCATCGACGGCGTCGGCATCCCCGATGTCGAGGTCAACCTCAGCGACCGCCACGTGCTGGTCGTCTCCGACGGCGCCGACCACGTCGAGGACCTCAAGCGCCTCAAGCCCTTCATCAAGGAGTACGCGCCGGTGCTGATCGGCGTGAACCGCGGTGCCGACGCCCTCGTCAAGGCCGGGTACCGGCCGGACCTCATCGTCGGCGACCCCGAGACGATCACCACGAACACGCTGCGCTCCGGTGCGCAGGTCGTGCTGCCCGCCGCGCCCGACGGCCACGCTCCCGGCCTCGAGCGGATCCAGGACCTCGGCATCGGCGCGATGACCTTCCCGGCCACCTGCTCCGCGGCCGACCTCGCGCTGATCATCGCCGATCACCACGGTGCGTCGCTCATCGTCTCCGTCGGCCACTCGGCCTCGCTGGAGGAGTTCTTCGACGCCGGCCGTCGCGAGTCGAATCCGTCGACCTTCCTCACCCGCCTCAAGGTGGGCACCAAGCTCGTCGACGGCAAGGCCGTCGCCACCCTCTACCGCAGCCGCGGACACGGTGGCGCGATCGCGCTGTTCATCCTCGCGGCGCTGGTCGCCGTGGTCGTCGCGGTACTGGTCTCCAACCAGGGCCACGACCTGCTGCAGTGGGTCATCGACCAGTGGAACCGTTTCGCGCTCTGGGTCCAGGGCCAGTTCCGGGCCCTGTAGGTGCCCGGCCCGTCGCGCCGACTCCGTTCGCCCGGCGCCAGGCGCCCGGCCCTGGTCTGGGCGGCGGTGCTGCTCGCCTTCGCCGTCGGCATCGCGCTGGGCGGGGGCGTCCTCGCCCGGTTCACCACCGATGGTGACCTCAAGGACCTGCGCTCGCAGGTGGCCCAGCTCGAGCGGCAGAACGCCCAGCTCACAGACCGTGCCCGCGCGGCGGACTCCTTCGCGGACGCCGCGGCACCGTCGGCTCTGGGGCGTGGGTTGAACGGCGTCCCGGTCCTGCTGGTGACGGCGCCGAGCGCCGACGGCGGCGACGTCGGGCAGATCACCCGACGCATCACGCAGGCCGGCGGCACCGTCGCCGGCACCCTGAAGCTGACCGACGCGCTGTACGCGGAGGATCGCGCGGAGCGCCTGCGGGGCGTGGTCGACAACGCGGCCCCGAACGGCGTCACCGTCGATGCGTCCCTCGTGGACCCCCGCGCCCGCGCCGGCGATCTGCTGGGCGCCGTGCTGCTGTCGCAGGGGAGCGTCCGGCCGCCGTCGAACGGGCGGGCCGACGCGCTGGCCGCCCTCAAGCAGGCCGGCTTCGTCGATTTCGCGGGCCCGACGGTGCCCGGCGCGCGCGCCGCGGTGATCGTGACGGGCGGAACAGTTCCGGGGGATCGGGCCGGACAGGGGCAGGCGATCGGACGGCTCGCGGCCGCATTGTCCCGGCACGGCGACGGTGCCGTTCTCGCCAGCCGGACCGGATCGTCGCAGGGCAGCGGCCCCGTCGTCGTCGTGCGGCAGGACAAGGAGCTCTCCGCGCGGCTCGCCACGGTCGACGACGCCGACACCGTCGTGGGGCAGGTGTCGACGGTGCTCGCCCTCGTTCAGGCGACGCGCGGCGATGTCCGCGCCTACGGATCGGGTGTTCGCTGACGGCAGGTGATAGATTGGAGTCCCGTAGATGAAGCAGGTTTGTCCGCTCGAATACGGGAGTCTCGTTGCCCTCTCCTCGCGTTGGCGCGCGTGTCGCCACCAAGCATATTTTCGTCTCCGGGGGCGTTGCGTCCTCGCTGGGTAAGGGCCTGACGGCCTCCAGTCTGGGACAGCTCCTCACCGCACGTGGTCTGCGTGTGACCATGCAGAAGCTCGACCCGTACCTCAATGTGGATCCGGGCACCATGAACCCGTTCCAGCACGGTGAGGTCTTCGTCACCGAGGACGGCGCCGAGACCGATCTCGACGTGGGGCACTACGAGCGGTTCCTCGACCGCGATCTCTCGGGCATCGCGAACGTCACCACCGGCCAGGTGTACTCCACCGTGATCGCCAAGGAGCGCCGCGGTGAGTACCTCGGCGACACGGTGCAGGTGATCCCGCACATCACCGACGAGATCAAGGCGCGCATCCTCGCGATGCAGGCCCCCGACGCCGAGGGCATCGTGCCCGACGTCGTGATCACCGAGATCGGCGGCACCGTCGGCGACATCGAGTCGCAGCCCTTCCTCGAGGCCGCCCGCCAGGTGCGCCACGACGTCGGCCGCGACAACGTCTTCTTCCTGCACGTGTCGCTGGTCCCGTACCTCGCCGCGTCCGGCGAGCTCAAGACCAAGCCCACCCAGCATTCCGTCGCCGCCCTGCGCAGCATCGGCATCACGCCCGACGCGCTGATCCTGCGCTGCGACCGCGACGTGCCCGAGGGGCAGCGCAACAAGATCGCGCTGATGTGCGACGTCGACATCGACGGCGTCATCTCCTGCCCCGACGCGGGCTCGATCTACGACGTGCCGAAGGTGTTGCACCGCAACCAGCTCGACGCGTACGTCGTGCGGAAGCTGGGCCTGCCCTTCCGTGACGTGGACTGGACCGTGTGGGGCGATCTGCTCAAGCGCGTCCACGAGCCGCGGGAGACCGTGAACATCGCGCTCGTCGGCAAGTACATCGACCTGCCGGACGCCTACCTGTCGGTGACGGAGGCGCTGCGCGCCGGGGGCTTCGCCAACTGGGCCAAGGTCCAGATCTCGTGGGTGCCCTCCGACGACTGCGAGACCGACGCCGGTGCGTCGGCGGCCCTGCGCGACATGGACGGCATCCTCATCCCCGGTGGCTTCGGCATCCGCGGCATCGAGGGCAAGCTCGGCGCCATCCGCTACGCCCGCAAGCGCGGCGTGCCGCTGCTCGGCCTGTGCCTGGGCCTGCAGTGCATCGTGATCGAGGCCGCCCGGTCGGTGGGCCTCGACGGCGCCAGCTCCACCGAGTTCGACGACGACACGCGGTACCCCGTCATCTCGACGATGGCCGACCAGGAGCAGGCCGTCGCCGGCGAGGCGGACCTCGGCGGCACCATGCGCCTCGGCGCGTACCCGGCCTCCCTCGAGCGCGGCTCGATCGTCGCGAACGCCTACGGCGCCACTGAGGTCTTGGAGCGGCACCGGCACCGCTTCGAGGTCAACAACGCCTACCGGGACAAGGTCGCCGAGTCGGGCCTGACCTTCTCGGGCGTCTCGCCCGACGGGCACCTCGTCGAGTTCGTCGAGTACCCGAAGGACGTGCACCCGTTCCTCGTGGGTACGCAGGCGCACCCCGAGCTGAAGTCGCGTCCCACGCGGCCGCATCCGCTGTTCGCGGCCTTCGTCGGCGCGGCGCTGAAGTACCGGTCCGAGCTCGAACTGCCGGTCGGCGTCCGCGCCGCCGCGGAAGAGGTACCGTCGGAAGATGACCACGCAGATGACTGAGCAGCTCGAATCGCTCGGTTCCGTGCAGACGCACGACTTCCAGGCGCTCAGCAGTGACACCGTCTACGAGGGGCCGATCTTCGCGGTCCGTCGCGACGAGGTGACGATGCCGGGCGGCGGCACGGCGATGCGTGACGTCGTCGAGCACGACGGTGCCGTGGCGGTCGTCGCGATGAACGACGACGGCGCGATCGCCATGGTGAACCAGTACCGCCACCCGATGGGGCGGCGGCTGCTGGAGATCCCCGCAGGCCTGCTGGATCACACGGGCGAGGAGGAGCCGGTCTGCGCCGCGCAGCGCGAGCTCGCGGAGGAGACGGGACTCGGCGCCCGCGACTGGCACGTCCTCGTCGACCTGGCGCCGTCGCCCGGCTTCACCGACGAGATGGTGCGCGTCTACCTCGCGACGGACCTGCGGTACTGCGAGATGGCCGAGCAGGAGGACGAGGAGCTCGACATGACGGTCGAGTGGATCGCCATGCCCGACGCCGTTCGGATGGTGCTCTCCGGCGAGATCGTCAACTCCACGTCGGTGAGTGCGATCCTGGCGGCCACCATGGTCACCGACGACGACACGCCGCTGCGCTGTTCCGATGCGCCCTGGCCCGGTCGCCCGACAGCACTCGCGGCCCGCAAGGGCCGGCCCGTGGAGGGCGGGGCGTAGGGGTGGCGGACGCGCGGCTCGCCGGTTCGCTCGAGGACCAGCTGCGCGCCTACCTCGACCATCTCACGGTCGAGCGCGGTGCCGCCGCGAACACGCTCAGCAGCTACCGCCGGGACCTCGCGCGGTACCGCGAGTACCTGTCCGGGCTCGGTGTCGACGACCTCGGTGCGGTGACCGAGGCGCAGGTCAGCGGGTTCCTCGTGGCGCTGCGCTCCGGTTCCGATGAGCATCCGCCGCTGGCGGCGAGCTCGGCCGCCCGGTCGCTCATCGCCGTGCGGGGGCTGCACCGGTTCGCGGCCGCCGAGGGCATGGCCGCGGCCGACGTGGCCCGCGAGGTGCGCCCGCCCGCCCCGGCGAAGCGGCTGCCGAAGGCGCTGCCGGTGGAGCAGGTGATCGCGCTGCTCGAGGCCGCGGGCGGAGACGCCGAGTCCGATACGCCGTCGCGGCTGCGGGATCGGGCGATGCTCGAACTGCTGTACTCGTGCGGGGCGCGGATCTCCGAGGTCACGGCCCTGGACGTCGACGACGTGGACGCGGAGTCCCGGTCCGTGGTGCTGCTCGGCAAGGGCGGTAAGCAGCGGGTGGTGCCGATCGGCCGGCCCGCGTTGGCGGCGTTGGACGCGTACCTGGTCCGGGGGCGGCCGTCGCTGGTGAAGCGGTCGAACCCGGCGCTGTTCCTCAACGTGCGCGGCGGGCGGCTGTCGCGCCAGTCGGCGTGGCAGGTGCTGTCCGCGGCGGCGGAGCGGGCGGGGATCGACACTTCGACGGTGCACGTCTCCCCGCACACGCTCCGGCATTCCTTCGCGACGCACCTGCTCGAGGGCGGCGCCGACGTGCGCGTGGTGCAGGAGCTGCTCGGGCACGCGTCGGTGACCACGACGCAGGTCTACACGCTGGTGACGGTGCAGGCGCTGCGCGAGGTGTACGCGTCCGCGCATCCGCGGGCGCTGGGTTGACGCGGCCGCGCGTACGCGAACACGGGTACCTCCGAAAAGTCGAGGGCGTTGCCGAATAGCGATGCGCCCCACGCATGAATGGGAGTTTCGATCCGGGCGCACCCACGCAGCTGCGCGGGTGATCTGTCGACAGCGGTATAAAGAGTATTACCGTAGAGATATGAAGACTGCGATCAGCCTCCCGGACGACGCGGCGGAACGATTCGACCGTGTCGCAGACAAACATGGCATGTCGCGCTCGGAGTTCTACCGCCGCGCGGCGGAACGCTACGCGGACGAACTAGCGGACGCGCGGCTAACGGAGCAGCTGAACGAGGCGATCGAAGCCGTCGGCCAGCCCGGCGACGACACCGCCGAACTGCGTCGAACGGCGAACGTGCGCCTGGTCGATCGCGAGGACGATTGGTGATCCGGCGTGGGGAGATCTGCTGGGTCGATTTCGGTGAGCCGAAGGGGAGTGCACCCGCCAAACCCCGGCCCGCCGTGATCGTGCAGTCGGATCGGTACAACGCGTCGCGGATCTCCACGACCGTCGTCCTGCCGATCACCTCGAACACCGACCTTGCGCGGCATCCGGGCAATGTCTTTCTGTCTGCGTCCGCGTCGGGCCTGCCGAAGGACTCGGTGGTCAATGTCTCGCAACCGATGACGGTCGACCGCTCCGATGTCGACGACACCGGAGTCGAGCTGCCGGACAGTGTCATGACCGCGATCGACGCGGGATTGCGGCGCGTCGTGGATCTGTGACCCGCGTGCCGATGCGGCACGCATTTCGACACGCGCATTAGGGTGGTGGGGAAGCAAGAAGGAGGTGGGCTAGTGGCGGCAGCGCCGGACGCGGAGAACCCGGGCCTGGACCTGGGTGAGCTGGAGCATCACCACGCACCGAAGCCCACGGCCGAGGAGGGGCTGGACGCCACCGGTCGGCCGAGCGTCGAGTTCCCCGAGCCCACGCCGAAGACGAGCCACGGCCCCGCGCGCGTCATCGCGGTGTGCAACCAGAAGGGCGGCGTCGGCAAGACCACGACCACGATCAACCTCGGCGCCTCGCTCGCGGCGTACGGCCGTCGGGTGCTGCTCGTCGACCTGGACCCGCAGGGCGCGCTGTCCGCGGGCCTCGGTGTCGCGCACCACGAGCTCGAGCTCACCGTGCACAACCTGCTCATGGAGTCGCGCGTCTCCGCCGACGACGTCCTGCTGCGCACGCGGGTCGACGGGCTCGACCTGCTGCCGTCGAACATCGATCTGTCGGCGGCGGAGATCCAGCTGGTCAACGAGGTGGGGCGCGAGCAGACGCTCGGCCGGGCGCTGTACCCGGTGCTGGACCGCTACGACTACATCCTCATCGACTGTCAGCCCTCGCTGGGGCTGCTGACGGTGAACGCGCTCGCGGCCGCCGAGCAGGTGCTGATTCCCATGGAGTGCGAGTACTTCGCGCTCCGCGGGCTCGCGCTGCTGACCGACACGGTGGACAAGGTCAAGGACCGTCTCAACCCGCGGCTCGACCTCGCGGGGATCGTGGTCACGATGTTCGACGCCCGCACGCTGCACTCGCGCGATGTGATGGCCCGCGTCGTCGAGGTGTTCGGCGATGCGGTGTACCACTCGGTGATCTCGCGCACGGTCCGCTTCCCGGAGACCTCCGTCGCGGGGGAGCCGATCACGTCCTGGGCGCCGAAGTCGTCCGGCGCCAATGCTTATCGCGCCCTCGCGCGCGAGGTGATCGCGCAGGAGAAGTGAGCCCCACCGACACGCAACCGGTCGGCGTCGAGCCGATCGAGGCCGTCGCGGAACCGGTCGCGTCCGACGTCTCCGGACCGGTTCCCGACGGTGCCGCCCCCGTGGGCGGGGAGCCGGAGGCACCGTCGGGCTTCACGGTGAAGCTCGCGAACTTCGAGGGACCGTTCGACCTGCTGTTACAGCTGATCGGCGGGCACCGCCTGGACGTCACCGAGGTGGCGTTGCACGTCGTCACGGACGAGTTCATCGCGTACACCAAGCAGCTCGGCGCGCAGGCGGACCTGGACCAGACCACGGAGTTCCTCGTCGTCGCGGCCACCCTGCTCGATCTCAAAGCCGCGCGGTTGCTGCCATCCGGTGAGGTCGAGGACGCGGAGGACCTCGCCCTGCTCGAGGCCCGCGACCTGCTGTTCGCGCGGCTGCTGCAGTACCGCGCCTACAAACAGGTCGCCGAGCTGATGGCCCAGCTGGAGGCGAAGGCGAACCGTCGATACCCCCGGGCCGTGGGCCTGGAACAGCGGTTCGAGGAGCTCGTGCCGCCCGTCCGGCTGGGCGTCACGAGGGAGCAGTTCGCCCTGGTCGCGGCGTCGGCGTTCACGCCCAAGGTGAAGCCGACGGTGGGCCTCGGGCACCTGCACGTGCCGAAGGTGTCGGTCCCCGAGCAGGCCAAGCTCATCGCGGCGCGGCTGCGCGAGCGACCCGACCACTGGTCGGGCTTCGCGGAGCTCGTCGCCGATTGCGACTCGGGCATCGCCGTCATCGCCCGGTTCCTCGCCCTGCTCGAGCTCTATCGCGAGCGGGCGGTGCTGTTCGACCAGCCCGAGGCCCTCGGCGACCTCAAGGTCCGCTGGTCCGGCGAGAACGACGGCACCGTGGTGGGCGGGACCCGCGACGAGTACGACGACATCCCCGCGGAGGAGGACGAATGAGCGAGCAGGCGGAGGACTTCGCCCTGGTCGAGGGCATGGAACCCGACGAGCTGCGATCCGCGCTGGAAGCGTTGTTACTGGTGGTCGACGCCCCCGCGACCGCGGAACAGCTGGGCGCCGCCCTGGAGGAGCCGGAGGAACGGATCACCGCCGACCTGCGTACGTGGGCCGGCGAGCTCGCCGAGCGCCGTTCCGGGATGGAGCTGCGCGAGTCCGCCGAGGGTTGGCGCCTCTACAGCCGGGCGGAGTACGCGCCCTACGTCGAGCGCCTGCTGCTGGACGGGGTGCGCTCGAAGCTCACCCGCGCCGCGCTGGAGACCCTCGCGGTGATCGCCTACAAGCAACCCGTGACCCGCTCCCAGGTCGGCGCGGTGCGCGGCGTCAACGTCGACGGCGTCATGCGCACCCTCGCGGCCCGCGGCCTCATCGCCGAGGCCGGAGCGATCGCCGGCGCCACGACCTACGTGACGACCGACATGTTCCTCGAACGGCTCGGCCTGACCTCCCTCGACGAGCTGCCGCCGCTCGCGCCGCTGCTCCCCGAGGTCGATGTGATCGAGGACCTCAGCTCGCACCTCGACGAGGAGCCGCGGTTCGCCAAACTCGGCCGTAAGAGCGCCGACGTGATCGGATTCGATCCCGATGCCTGATCTCTCCGTCGTCCTCCGGGAGGCCTTCCCGCTCGGTGCCGCAGGTCCGACGGTGCGCCGCTGGTGGCCGCCGGTCCTCACCGGGCTCGTGGCCGTGTTCACCGTCTGGGCGGCGACGGTGCCGTGGTTCGGTGCGAAGGTGGGGCAGATCGGGCTGCCGTACGGCTTCACCGGTACGGGGCGGACGGAACTCGTCGGACGGGCGGCGGGAACAGCCGAGTCCGTGCGTACCGACGGGATGATCCCCCTGGGATACGTGACCGCAGGTCTTGCGATCGCCGCTCTGGTGCTGGTCTTCGTGGCGGCGGTGCGACCCGCTGTGGGCGTCCGTTGCCGCTCGATCGCGAGCGCGCTCCTCGGTATTGCCGCAGGGCTGTCGATCGTCGTGTGGATGGCGCCCGGGATGGTGCTCGGCGACCTCGCTGATGCGGTGCAGGAGCAGACGGCAGCGAGCGCCTCGGGATACGCCCTGTCCTTCGTCCCCAATGCGGGTCTGGTCTGGACGATCGTGCTCACCTCCGTGGGCGCGACGATGCTGTTCATGGGCCGCCGCAACCGCTCGCTGAACGTCGCGGCGGCCGCGGCGCGCTGACGAATACCGATTTCGGCCGCGACCTGCGATCATGGAGGGATCATGAACAGACCCGCTCGCCGTGATGGCACACCGGACAGAAACCGATCCAGCGCACCGAAACAGGGTGCCAAGAAGACCCAGAAGCGGGCCGGGCGCCAGGGTGGCGTACCCCGCCTCTCCAACGCGAAACCCGCACGCACGCAGAACGTCCCCCAGCACGACTCGGACGACCGCACACCGTCGAACCGGGGGACCGGACCCGAGAACCTGGGTGAGGGAATCCGCCTGCAGAAGGTGCTCGCGCAGGCCGGCGTCGCGTCGCGGCGCGTGGCCGAGGACATGATCGCCGACGGCCGCGTCGAGGTCGACGGTGAGATCGTCATCGAGCAGGGGCGGCGTGTGGACCCGAACGTCGCGGTGGTCCGCGTCGACGGGGTGCGCGTCCTGGTGAACGAGAACCTCGTGCACCTCGTGCTCAACAAGCCGCGCGGCTGGCAGTCGACCATGAGCGACGACATGGGCCGCCCCTGCGTGGGCGACATCGTGGCCGAGCGCGTCGCCGCAGGGCAGCGGCTCTTCCACGTCGGCAGGCTCGACGCCGACACCGAGGGGCTGCTTCTGGTCACCAACGACGGCGAGCTGGCGCACCGCCTCATGCACCCGTCGTACGAGGTGCCCAAGACCTACCTCGCGTGGGTGCACGGCGAGGTGCCACGCAGCCTGGGCAGCACGCTGCGCGGCGGCATCGAGCTCGAGGACGGTCCGGTTCGGGCCGACAAGTTCTCCGTGCTGGAGTCGTCCGAGGGCCGTTCGATGGTCCGGATCGTGCTGCACGAGGGCCGCAAGCACATCGTGCGGCGGCTGCTGGCCGAGGTCGGTCACCCCGTCGAGCGGCTGGTGCGCACGCACGTGGGCTCCGTGGCACTGGGCGATCAGCGCCCGGGCACGCTGCGTGTCCTCGGTCGCGACGAGGTCGGCTCGCTCTACAAGGCGGTGGGACTGTGACGCTTGTGATCGCCATGGACGGCCCGTCCGGGACGGGTAAGTCGACGGTGGCCCGCCGCATCGCCGAGAACCTCGGCGCGCGGTACCTGGACACCGGCGCGATGTACCGCGCCGCGACCGTGTGGGCCCTGGACCAGGAGCTCGATCTGGCGGATCCGGCGGCCATCGCCGCCGGCACCGCCGATCTGCCGCTGGCGATCGGCTGCGACCCGCTGTCCGAGCAGGTCGAGCTCGACGAGATCTCGGTGACCCGCCGGATCCGCGAGGACGACGTGACCGCGGCGGTCTCCGCCGTCTCCGCCGTCCCCGAGGTGCGGGAGCAGCTGGTGGACTACCAGCGCGCGATCGCGGCCGACGACGAGACGCCGATCGTGGTGGAGGGCCGGGACATCGGCACCGTCGTCTTCCCCGACGCGCCGGTGAAGATCTACCTGACCGCCTCCGCGGAGGCGCGGGCGCAGCGCCGCCACGCACAGAACCTGGAGCTGGGCCTGCCCAGCGACTACGAGGCGGTGCTCGCCTCGGTGCAGCGCCGCGACGGTCTGGACTCGACGCGGAAGGTCTCGCCGCTGCGGCCGGCCGACGACGCGATCGAACTGGACTCGTCGGACATGAACCTGGAGGAGACCGTCGCGGCGGTGGCCGAGTTGGCCGACCGTGCGCTCGCGCGGCGCCGGGAGCGGAGCGAGCGGGCCGAATCGATTCCGGTCCAGCACGAGGAGGTCACACGATGAGCGACAACGAATTCGAGTACGGCGGGTCCGGGGCCGAGGACGGCACCTGGGAGGACGAGGGCGACTTCGCCGAGTACGAGGGCGACTTCAGCGACCTCGAGGCGGAGGCCGCTGAGGCCGCGGCGAAGCTGCCGACGGTGGCGATCGTGGGTCGCCCGAACGTCGGCAAGTCGACGCTGGTGAACCGCATCCTGGGCCGTCGTGAGGCGGTCGTCGAGGACATCCCCGGCGTGACCCGCGATCGGATCAGCTACGAGGCCAACTGGGCCGGCCGCCGGTTCCTCGTGCAGGACACCGGCGGGTGGGAGCCCGACGCCAAGGGCATGCAGCAGTCGATCGCACAGCAGGCCGAGATCGCCATGCGCACCGCCGACGCGGTCGTCGTGGTCGTGGACGCCACCGTCGGCGCCACGGCGACCGACGAGGCCGTCGCCCGCGTGCTGCGCCGGTCGAAGACCCCGGTCATCCTCGCCGCGAACAAGGTCGACGATCAGCGCACCGAGGCCGAGGCCGCATCGCTGTGGTCCATGGGTCTCGGTGAGCCGCACACGATCTCCGCGGTGCACGGCCGAGGTACCGGTGACCTGCTCGACGTGATCCTTCAGGCCCTGCCCGAGACGCCCCGCGAGGGCACCGGTGGCAGCGGACCGCGCCGCATAGCGCTGATCGGCAAACCGAACGTGGGCAAGAGCTCGCTGCTCAACAAGCTCACGGGCGAGAACCGCTCGGTCGTCGACAACGTCGCGGGCACCACCGTCGACCCCGTGGACTCGCTCGTGGAACTGGCCGGGCACACCTACAAGGTCATCGACACGGCGGGCCTGCGCAAGAAGGTCAACCAGGCCAGCGGCCACGAGTTCTACGCGTCGCTGCGCACCAAGGGCGCGATCGAGGCCGCCGAGGTCGCGATCGTGCTGATCGACGCCTCGCAGCCGATCACCGAGCAGGACCTGCGGGTGCTGTCGATGGTGATCGAGTCGGGCCGCGCGCTGGTGATCGCCTACAACAAGTGGGACCTCGTCGACGAGGACCGGCGCTACCAGCTGGAGAAGGAGATCGACCGGGAGCTCGTGCAGATCCCGTGGGCGCTGCGCGTGAACATCTCCGCGCAGACCGGTCGCGCGCTGCAGAAGTTGGTCCCGGCGATCGAGACCTCGCTGGAGTCGTGGGACAAGCGCATCCCGACGGGCCGCCTGAACAACTGGCTGCGCGAGGTCATGGCCGCGACTCCGCCGCCCCTGCGCGGCGGCAAGCTGCCGAAGGTGCTGTTCGCGACGCAGGCCGCCACCCGCCCGCCGACCTTCGTGCTGTTCAGCTCGGGCTTCCTCGAGGCGGGCTACCGGCGCTTCCTGGAGCGGAAGCTGCGGGAGGAGTTCGGATTCGAGGGTTCGCCCGTGCGGGTGAACGTCCGGGTACGCGAGAAGCGCGCGAAGAAGTAGCACCGTGGCCGCCGGGGTGGAGGTACCGACCGCACCCGTGCCGCGCCGCCAGGTGGTGGCGTGGTGCACCTGGGATTGGGGGAGCGCCGCGTTCAACGCGGTGATGACCACGTTCATCTTCACCGTGTACCTCACCGGTGCCGTCGGGAAGGACCTGCCGGGGTCGATCAGCGCGACCAGCTGGTTGTCGTGGGCGATGGCTGCGGCGGGCCTCGTCGTGGCGGTGCTCGCGCCGGTGCTCGGCGGTCGATCCGATGCCGCGGGACGGCGGAGATTCTCGCTCGCGGTGTGGAGCGCCGTGGTCACCGTGTGCACCGCGGGCTGCTTCTTCGTGCGCGACGAGTACCAGTACCTCTGGCTCGGCCTGCTGCTGCTGGCCGTCGGCACCGTCGCCTTCGAGTTGGCGAACGTGCCCTACTACGCGATGCTGCGGCAGGTCTCGACACCCGAGACGATCGGTCGGGTGTCCGGAATCGGTTGGGCCTGCGGGTACTTCGGCGGCATCGTGCTGCTGTTGCTGTGCAACTTCGGCTTCATCGCCGGTGACGGACCCACCCGCGGATTTCTGAACGTGCCCACCGAGGGCGGCCTGAACATCCGGCTGGTGGCGGTGTTCGCGGCGGTCTGGTTCGGCGTGTGCGCGCTGCCGGTGCTGTTCGTCGTTCCCGAGCTCCCGCCCGACGGGACGGCGCACCGTCGGGGGATCGTGGGCGCGTACCGCGAGCTGTTCGCGACCATCGGATCGCTGTGGCGCGAGGACCGCAATGTCGTGTGGTTCCTCGTCTCGTCGGCGGTGTTCCGCGACGGTCTCGCGGCGACCTTCACCTTCGGCGCGGTGCTGGCGCATTCCGTGTACGGGATGAGCGAGTCGACGGTGCTGTTGTTCGGTGTGGCGGCGAACGTGGTGGCCGCGCTGGGCGCGGTGACCGCCGGGCGGTTCGACGACCGGATCGGCCCGAAGCCGGTGATCGTGACGTGCCTCGTGGGCATGCTGGTCGCAGGGACGGTGCTGTTGTTCGTCCGCGGCGAGGCGATGTTCTGGATCTTCGGCCTGATGCTCACGGTGTTCGTCGGCCCGGCCCAATCCTCCGCCCGGTCGATGCTGGCGCGGATGACGGTGCCCGGGCGGGAGGGGCAGATGTTCGGGCTTTACCAGACCACCGGGCGCGCCGCGTCGTTCCTCGGTCCGGCGCTGTTCGGTCTTTTCGTGTGGGCGTTCGGCACCGACCGCGCCGGCATCGGCGGGATCATCGTGGTGCTGGCACTGGGGCTGCTGCTTCTGGCGCGAGTGCGGCCGGCCCGCGATCGCGCGCTGACCTGACCTGGATCCTTCCACGCGCACTCGGACTGCGTCCGGCTCGGACGAGCCGGTCAGCGGTGCACCGCTGACCGCCCGGTGGGGAGTAGGCGCCGCGTGGGGGACGGCTGAACCCACCCGGCGCGAGGGTGGGGAATGGGTGTATCGAGGGGGAGAGCTGGCGTCAGGTGGGGAGTCGGTGCCGCATGGGGGACGGCCGACCCCCGACGAGACGCGCGGCGTCCGATGGGGGAGCGAACGCCGGAGTCGCGGTTCGGCGCCGCGCGGGGGACTACGGTGGCCCGCCGCCGCCGAATCGGGACTGCCAACGCTCACCGAGCGCAGCCCGCCGCCGCCGAGCGCAGCCGCAGCCGCCGACGGTCGGCTCCGTGGTGCCCGGGTCAGCGGGGAGTGGCGGCGGCCGTCGTCGACGGGGTGGCGGGCTTCGCAGGCGCCGCGGGATTGGCCGATGCGGGCTTGGCGGGCGCGGGCGGGACGTCGGCGCCGGGAGGGAGCACTGCGGCGATGGCCGGGTAGTCCACGGACAGGCGCAGATTGAGTACGGGCCCGTTAGCGGTGTTCGGCATCGCCTTGCGGACATTGTCCATGAGCTG
The DNA here is from genome assembly GCF_001575195.1 of Tsukamurella pseudospumae. Classification (NCBI taxonomy): domain Bacteria; kingdom Bacillati; phylum Actinomycetota; class Actinomycetes; order Mycobacteriales; family Tsukamurellaceae; genus Tsukamurella; species Tsukamurella pseudospumae. The sequence goes on along the minus strand of NZ_LSRF01000001.1, from coordinate 989,355 downwards.
TCCGAGCTGGATGCCGACGCCGGTGGCGCTGCCGCCCGGGAACGCCGCGAGAATCGGCTGCATCAGGCTCACCAGCATCGGCGAGGCGGTCTTGAGGCCCTCGATGGCGTCGGGGGTGAGGATGGCCTCGAGCGCGGCGGTGAACCCGTAGCGCTTGTTGTTGATCTGGTCGAGCATCGCGATGACGCGCTTCGAGTCGCCGTTGTGCAGGGGCTTGAAGTCGAGCGCGGAGCGGAAGGCGGGGATCATCGCGCCGATGGCGGGGTCCGCGGCCTTGATCGATGCCACCACGGTGGGGAAGGTCGTCGCGGTCGAGAGCCGCTGCGTGTCCTGCATCGCCTGCGCCACGCTTCCCAGCGCGGTGAGCAGCGGCAGCATCGCCTTCGAGGACGCGTCGACGTTCATCAGGACCTGGCTCATCCGCGGTCGCAGCGCGTCGTTGTTGACATCGCCGATCGTGGCGATCATGTTCGAGACGGTGCTGTCCTTGATCTGCCTGGTCGGGGCCAGCTCGGCGCCGTCGCGCAGGGCGCCGCCGCCGTCGTGCGGGGTGAGGATCACCTCGGAGACGCCGAACAGGTTGCCGGCCGAGAAGGCCGCCTCGACGTTGTTGGTCAGGCTGCGGCCCTGAGGCCCGTCGAGCCGCAGGGTGACGCCCTGCTGCGCGTTGCCGAGCGCGGCGATGGAGGCGACGGTGCCGACCTCGACGCCCTGGATACGGACCTTCGCGCCCTCGGTGATTCCGGCGGCCACCGTCGGCGTGCGGAGGGTGAAGGTGAACACGTCCTGCGGGCGGAGGGCTTGCACGCCCCACACCGCGAGCGCGATGAGAGCGACGCACACCATGAACGCGACGCCGCGTCGCCGGAGCTGGGCGGAGGACGGGGAGAAGCCCGGCACCGGATTGAGATCCACGAATAGACAAATTATCCGGTGTTGTCTGAAATCCCCGCTCCACGAGGTGCATTTGTGCTGACTGTCACCTGTGTGTCGTCGGTGTGACGGCGCACACTCCACGCCCCGGCGGCGAGGACGGCGACGGTGAACAGCACGTACGAACTGCCGATGATCTGCTGCCACCACGCCCACGCCAACTCGCGGTCGGAGCGGCTCGGCAGCAGCCAGTGCGGCCCGATGTAGAACAGCACCGTCGCGAACGCGACCGTCCGGCGGAACGCGGCACCACGCGCACCGTCGGCGATGGCGAGGACGCCGAGGAGTAGTGCCGGTGCCACCCAGACCCAGTGGTGCGACCAGCTCACCGGCGAGATCAGCAGCACCGCGGCGGCGTTGACCATCAGGGCGACCGGGAGCGCGCCGTCGGCGAGCAGGCGGCGCATCCACACGGCGGCCAGCGCCACGGCGACCAGCGACAGTGCCAGCCACAGCGCGGTCGAGATCCCCTTGTCGAATCCGAGGCGGAACACCATGCCCTTGATCGACTGGTTGCCGGCGAAGTACGGCGGTCCGATCCGGCTCGTCTCCTTGAGAGTGTGGAACCAGTACTGGCGCGACTCGTCGGGCATCACGGCCCACGCCAGCGCGACCGAACCGGCGGCCCCGGCGATGCTGGTCGCGAGGGCGCGCCAGTCGCGGTGCAACAGGAACAGGAGCAGGAAGCCCGCCGGGGTCAGCTTGATGGAGATCGCGATGCCGATCAGCAGTCCACGCGGCCAGCGCGGGTTCCGGGCCAGCACGTCGGCCGCGATCGCTGCCATGAGCAGTGCGTTGACCTGACCGAAACCGAGGGTCTGCCGGACGGGTTCCAGGTACTCGGCCAGTGCCGTGCCGGCGAGCACGATCGCGAGCCGGGTGCCCCGGTCCATCGAGGGCCGCACCCGGGCGAGGACCAGCCACAGCGTGAGTCCGATCGCACCCAGCGACAGCGCGAACATCACCGCCCCGGCGGCTCCCTCCGGGAGCATCGCGAGCGGGGCGAAGGCGATCGCGGCGAGCGGCGGGTAGGTGAACGGGAGTGCGATGTCGCCGATGGGCGGCAGCTGCCCGTACAGCGCGCCGCCGTCCAGCCAGGTGCGCGCGCCGAGCCGGTAGACGAGCAGGTCGAGGAACCCGTGCCAGGTGTTCAGTAGCAGTCCGATGACCGTCGCGGCCACGAGGAGGGCCGCCGCTGCGGCGACCCGGCGACGCGGGGTGGATATCGCGGATGACAGATGATGCATCGGGCTCGGCACCGAGCCAGGGTAGCCCGCGGATCAGTCGATCTGGCCGATGGGCTGGCGCTTCTCCGCCTGGAAGGCGTCCTCTGCGCGGCCGCGGGCCCAGTAGCCCGAGATGGAGATCCGCTCACGCGGCACCTCCAGCTCACGCAGGACCTTGCGGATCGCCTTGATCGACTCGCGCTCGCCGTGCGCGAAGACCTGCGCGCTCGTCCGGTCCGCCGGCCAGTGTGCGACGGCGATCTGCCGCGCCAGGAACTCGGTGTCGGTCACGTCCGGATTGACCGCCCATCGCACGTCCACGCCCGCGGGCGGGCGCAGATCGACGCGGTCGTCGTCGGTCTCGACCTCGATGATCGCCGCGCCGCGGGCGTCGCCCGGCAGGGCCTCCAGCGCGGTGGTGATCGCCGGCACGGCCGACAGGTCGCCGGTGAGCAGGTGCCAGGCGGCGCCGTGGTCGGGGGAGTAGGCGCCGCCGGGTCCCATCAGGCGCATCGTGTCGCCGGGCTGCGCGCGCTGCGCCCACGGCCCGGCCAGCCCCTCGTCGCCGTGCACCACGAAGTCGATCGCGATCCGCCGCGCGGCGCGGTCGAAGGAGCGGACGGTGTACGTGCGGGTGGCGTCGCCGAACTGGAGCTTGACGTAGGAGTCGGTGGCTGCCAGGCCGGGCAGGTCCGGGTCGCCGAAGGTCGCGAGGGACTCGCCCTCCGCGGTCACGCGGACGAGGTGACGCCCGATGGGTTCGGTGCGCACGACCGTCAGCTCGTGGACGGGGCGCTGGCGGCGGGAGGGTGCGGTGCGGTTATCGGTTTCAGTATTAGTCACGTCTCCACCGTACGCCTCGATTCTTAGGGTGTCCTAATTCGACGGTGCGCCGACGGCGCGGACCACACCCTCGACGGGGCGTCGCGCGACTACGATCGTTGACCATGACGGCACGTGCTGCGAGTGGCAAGGATCTGCGCAAGACGGTCTTCCGAGCGTCGCAGGCGGTGTTCACCCCGGACGGTCGCGATCCGGTCGCGATCATCAGGGAGCAGAACAGCACGCGGATCCAGGAACTGGTCCCGGTGCGGATCGCGCGGATGCTGCACTCGCCCTTCGCCTTCTACCGCGGCGGCGCCGCGCTCATGGCGCACGACCTCTCCGATCAGCCGAACACCAGGGTCACCGTGATGAGCTGCGGCGATGCGCACATCGCCAACTTCGGCCTGTTCGCCTCGCCGGAGCGGAGGCAACTGTTCGACGTCAACGACTTCGACGAGGCGGGCAACGCACCGTGGGAGTGGGACGTCAAGCGCCTCGCGGCCAGCGTCATGATCTCGGCGCGCGACAACGGGCAGACCGAGGCGCAGGGACACGACGCGGTCGTGGGCGCGGTCGGCGCCTACCGTGCGACGCTCACCCGGATGACGGCGATGACCGCGCTCGACCGCTATTACGCGTCGGTCGACGTCGACGAGCTCACCGCCCGAGCGGCGGGCGACAAGCCCCTCAAGGAGCTCATCGAGCAGACGGCGAAGAAGGCCCGTAAGCGCACCTCGGCCCGCATGGTGGAGAAGATCACGGCCACCCGGGAGGACGGCGAGCCGCACATCGTCGCCGACCCTCCCACGCTGGTCCCCGCTCCGGCCAAGCTCGTCGAGGGCTTCGACGGCGTCTTCGGCCGCTACCTCGACACCCTGCGCCCCGACGCGGCCGCGCTACTCGGCCAGTTCCGGGTGCTCGACTGGGCGCTGCGGGTGGTCGGCGTGGGCAGCGTCGGTACCCGCTGCTTCATCGTGCTCCTCGGCCGGGACACCGCGGACGGCACCACGGAAACGCTCTTTCTGCAGGTCAAGGAGGCGAGTCAGTCGGTCCTGCAGACCTACGGCAAGCTCGGCCCCGCAGTGATGCCGCCCCGGGCACCGTCGAGCGGGGCCCAGGCCTGGCGCGTCGTTGCCGGACAGCAGACGCTGCAGGCCCAGTCCGACTCCTTCCTCGGCTACACGCCCACCATCAGCGGGTACGACTTCTACTGGCGCCAATTCCGCGACATGAAGGGTTCGATCGCGCCGGAGCTGCTCACCGTCGACCAGTTCGCGCAGTACGGCCGGGCGTGCGCGGTGGTGCTCGCGCGGGCGCACGCGCAGTCGCCCGGCGCGGCGTCGGCCTCGGCCTATCTCGGCAAGTCCACGGAGTTCGACGAGGCCATCGCTCGGTTCGCCGGCACCTACGCCGATCAGAACGAGAAGGACTACGCCGCAGTCAGAGCCGCGGTGAAGGCCGGCGTCCTCCCGTGCGCCGAGGACGGCGTCTGACACTCTTAGCGCGACCTTGACGGCGCCGGACCTTCCGCCCGTGCCACGGCCCGCGTAGACCGGTAGTCGTGACTCTGATGGAGGTTCTGCCCTCACTCGCCCGCGCCGGCATCGCCCGGTCCTTCGACCCCACGATCTGGCCGGACGGCACCGCGATGGACGGCGACGAGGTACTCATCGCCGGCATCCCGGCGTCCCTGCTGGCCGGCGGCGGACCGTCGGGCCACCCCGTGGCGGTCGTGCGGATCGCGCGCCTGGTGCGCTCCGGCCCCGTCGTCCTGTGCGAGATCGACGGTGCCGTCCCCGCGCACGCCGAGCTCGCCGATGTCGCGTGGCCGGGGGCGAGGCTCGCCGGGGCGCGGATGCGCCAACTGCTGGTCCGCGGGTGCGACGGTGCTCGGCTCGCCGCCCGCGTCGAGGTGCCGGTCGACGTGCCGGTCGATGCGCTGATCGCGCTCGCGCTGCGGATGCCGCACGGCGTCAGGACGCCAGGTCTTCGCGCAGGGTGCGTGCAATGCGATGGCGATGCCGGCCGCGAGAGTTGGACCGAGGGGAAGTTCAACGATCCGAGGAGAAACGATGACCGCCGCTACCGCGACACCGGAGTACACCGAAGCCTGGAACGACTGGCATGAGCAGCGTGAGCGCGAGCTCGCGGCGTCGAACGGCTGGCTGTCGATCACACGGCTCGAGCGACTCGGCTCGGAACCGGAACGGTTCGACGGGATCCCGGGCCGGTGGCACCACGATGGGGTCGCCGCGTACGTGACCGCGGGGCCCGGCGACGACATCGCGGTTCGGGGCACCCGCCGATTCGAATCGGGCCCTGTCGCCGCCGGTGAGCTCGTGGCCGCCGGCGCCGTCGAGATCGAGGTCGCGCACCGTGGCCACGGGTACCTGATCCGCGTGCACGACCCGAGCGCCTCGACGGTGCGCGACTTCCGCGGGGTGCCCGCGTTCGCCCCCGACCCCGCGTGGGTGCTGACCGGCCGGTTCGAGCCCTACGCCGCGCCGCGGTCCATCACGGTCGGGGCGGTCGCCGAGGGGCTCGAGCACGTGTACCTCGCCCCGGGCGAGATCGTGGTCGAGCGCGACGGGTCCGAGCACCGCCTGGTCGCCTTCAACGGCAAAGCCGGCGGGCTGCAGGTGCTGTTCACCGACGAAACCTCGGGGTGTCGACCTACGCCGCGAACCGCAGCGTGTCGGTCCCGCTGGACGCCGGGACTCTCGTCCGGGGCGGACCCGTGACCGTCGATCTGAACCGCGCGGTGAACCTGCCGTGCGCGTTCATCGACTTCGCGACGTGCCCGCTTCCGCCCGCCGGGAACCGGCTGCCCTTCGCTGTGACGGCGGGGGAGAAGATCCCCCACGAGCGGCGCTGACCGGCCGGCCCGGGCGGTCGATTACGCTCGGGGCGTGGACAATTTCCGCGATGTGGCAGGGCTGGACGGATACGCGGCCGAGGGTGGGCGCATGCGGCGAGGGGTGCTCTACCGCTCCAACGCCCTCGACGCGACGTCGATCGACGCCGAGCGGCTCGCGGCGGCGGGCCTGACGGGCGTGTTCGACCTGCGGATGACGGTCGAGGTCACGCCGAAGCCCGATGTGGTGCCCGACGGTGCGCGGTACGTCCGGTTCAACGTGATCGGCGACGAGGTCGAGCTCGGTGCCCTGGATCCGAGGTCGCTCAAGGACGCCGACGGTGCTCGGGGCTTGCTCACCGACGTCTACCGGATGTTCGTCACCGAGGACAATGCGCGCGCCCAGTTCGCCGGCCTGGTGCGGGCGATCGCGGGCGATCCCGGTGCGCAGGTCTTCCACTGCAGCGCGGGTAAGGACCGGACGGGCTGGGCCGCGGCGATCGCGCAGCGTCTGGTCGGGGTGTCCGCGGACGACGTGATGGCCGATTACCTGCTCACGAACGAGTACTCGGCTGCGACGATCGACAAGATCGCCGCGGGCGCCGCCGCCGAGCGCGGCGCGGCGGTGGGCGAGGCCGCGCGGGTGCTGGCCGGTGTGTTCCCCGAGGCGCTCGAGGCGGCCTTCGCCGAGGCGGACGCGCAGTACGGCGGGTTCGAGGGCTACGTGCGCGACGGCCTGGGCCTGAACGACGGCATCGTCGAGCGGCTGCGCGCGAAGTTGGTGGCCTAGCCCGTCTTCGTGCCCCGGGTGGAGAACCGGCCGTCGTCCTGCTTGAAGCCGACGGAGTCGATGGAGCACTCGAGGCCACCGTCGCGGATCGATGTGCAGGAAGCGCCGTGCACGGACAGCCGTGCCCCCTCGGGCAGCGTGCGGGGGCGGTCCTGTGAGGTCATCCGGTCCAGATAGTGCCAGCCACGGCCGGTGATCTCGATCGCCTCGGGCCGCACGCTGCGCCCCTTGACGGTGATCCGGGTGCCGGCGGGGGCTGATATTCCGCACCGCACGGTGGTGGGATCGGCGGAGACGGTGCACATGCGCTTGCCGCCGTCGTAGCGGTACACGAAGGCGTAGTCGCCGCCGTCGGTGCGGTACCGGTCGGCGTCGACGGCGGGTTCCGCGAGCGCGGGCGTCGCGACGGCGACGGACCCCACGACGGCCGCCAGCACGAGTAGTCCACGCCTCATGCGGTCGACTGTAGCGCGGATTCACCGACCGTCGGGGGTGCAGTACTGGCGATTTCTTGTCCGAGAGACGCATGGGGTACTCTCTGACAGCACGCAAGAGCGGGCCACGGGCTGTGGCGCAGCTTGGTAGCGCACCTGACTGGGGGTCAGGTGGTCGCAGGTTCAAATCCTGTCAGCCCGACCAAGAAGTCCCGAGACACAAGGTGTCTCGGGACTTTTTGCGTTCCCCGGGTCGATGGAATCGGTCGGTGATCCGTATCGTTGCTCCGGATATGGGCGATGACGCGCACAAGCACGCACACTGGGTCTACGCGCATCCGCGGGCGGAATCGCTGAACTCGGCGCTGCGGGATGCCGGCGTCGAGCGGCTGCGGCGGGACGGCTGGACCGTCGACGTCGCGGACCTCTACGCCGAGCGTTTCGATCCGATCCTCGTCGAGGAAGGTAGTGCCGACGTCCGTGCCGCTCAGCGACGTCTTGTCGCCGCCGACCTCGTTGTGCTGCAGTTCCCGCTCTGGTGGTACGGGCCGCCGGCGATGCTCAAGGGGTGGATCGACCGGGTCTTCGAGCGCGGGTTCGCCTACGACGTGCCCGATCCCAGCACGGGGAGGAACCGCAAGTACGGCGACGGCGGCCTCGCCGGGCGCCGGGCTCTGGCCGTGGTCACCGCCGGCGACAGGCCCGGCTCCATCTCGCCGCGCGGGATCAGCGGCGACGTCGAGGACGTCTTCTGGCCGCTGCTGCACGGCACCTTCTGGTACTCGGGTATGGAAGTCCTGGAGCCGCATCTGGTCACGAACGTGCACGGCATCGACGCCGACGGTGTCCGGCGGCTCGGCGACGATCTGGCGGAACGGCTCGGCGCCGTCGGGACCGAGGATCCGATACCGTACTTGCCCATGACCGACGAGTACTACGACCACTCGATCGCTCTGCGCCCGCACGTCTCGCCGGGGCTGACCGGTGGAGCCGCCCATCGTCGTCGGCGGGCGTGATGGCGCAGCTGAGCGCGGTGACGAAGATGGGAGTCCAGTGCGTGAGAAAGGGCTGATCCCCCGGGGCACGCCCGCGTCGCGGGCGGTCACCGAACGGACGCAGGTGGTCATGGAGCTCACCTCGGAGCTCAACAGCCTCCGGCACAGCGACATCGAGGCGCGGCGGGAGTTGCTCAGCCGGATACTCGGGCGTCCCGCGCCCGCGACGCTCACCCTGTACCCGCCGTTCTACTGCGACCACGGGCTCGGCCTGGAGTTCGGCGAGCGCGTCTTCGTGAACCAGAACTGCTCGTTCTACGACATCGGCGGTATCCGCATCGGCGACCGCACCATGATCGGCCCCGGCGTCACGCTGACGACGGCCGGGCACCCGGTCGACCCTGCCGGCAGGTTCGACGGGATCACGACCGCACCGATCGACATCGGGCCGAACGTCTGGATCGGCGCGAACTCGACGGTGGTGCCGGGGGTGCGGATCGGTGAGGGATCCGTCGTGGCTGCGGGCGCGCTCGTGACGAGGGACGTTCCGGCCAACTGCGTCGTCAGCAGCGCCGGTCACATCGAACGCCGGGCGCTGGCGCCCGCCGAGTCCCCTCCGGTGTGGACCGGGCACCGTCGAGAACCACGCAGGTGATTCCGTCCTGAGGGACGTACGTCCGGGGGGAGCTTCATCATGGCCGGCTCAGGCGGCAGCCCCTCGCCTCGCCTCCTTCGCCGTCCGCCCGGATGCCGAGGTCGGCATTCTCGCGGTACCCGTGATCGTCGTGCCTCAGGGGGCTCGTGGTCGTGACGGGGCGGTTCGGGGCCGCCCTCCCGAGCGCCGGGACACCCTGCCGGGCACAATGACCGCATGAGTCTTTCCGACAAGGTCACCGAGATGGGCGCGTGGGGACTGGAGAACGGGCACCGCGCCCTGCTCGCCGTCACCGGCGGGCGGTTCCCGAAGCGCGTGCTGGGCATGCAGACGCTGGAGCTGCACACGATCGGCCGCACGTCCGGGCAGCGTCGCTCGACGATGCTCACGGCTCCGCTGTACTCGCCGGACCGGGTCGTGGTCGTGGCGTCCAAGGGCGGGCACTCCGATAACCCCGACTGGTTCAAGAACCTGGCCGCGAACCCGGAGGTCGAGATCACCGTCGACGAGGTGACCACGCCCTGGACGGCGAAGGCCGCCACGACGGAGGAGAAGGCGGCACTGTGGCCGCAGATCGTCAAGGCCTACAGCGGCTACGAGGGTTATCAGAAGCGCACCGATCGCGACATTCCCGTCGTGATCTGCACGCCGCGCTGAGGTGATCGCTGCCCGGCGACCGGCACCGAACGAGCGGTATTGATCATCGCAAATCGGGGTGTTACCGTCCGTATATGACTGATCTGAATGCTCGCTTCAAGACCGCGACGATCGCTGGCTCGGCGGGCCTCGCCCTCGCGCTCACGGTGGGCGCGACGGCCGGCACGCTGCTCGCTCCCGCGGCCTCGGCGGCGCCGGGCTGTGCGGCGAGCACCGCGCAGCTCGTCACCGTGCCCTCCCGCGCGGCGACGGAGCCGATCGTTCAGGTGCCCAAGCCCGCCGGATGGGAGCGCTTCGACACCGCCGGCCGGGACGTTCGGCTCGCCCTCGTCAACCGTTCGCTCATCGCTGATGAGTTCGCGCCAGTCGCCGTCGTCACCGTCGACAAGAGCGACAACGCGAACGCGAAGGCGGCGGTCGACCGTGAGGTCGGGGCGATCCGCTCCTCCTTCGGGGCGAAGTCGGTGCGCACCGGTACCGTGTGCGGTTTCCCCAGTGCCACTGTCGATTACGACTTCACCAGCAGTGCGGAGCCGAAGCCGCACCCTGCGACCCTCGTCGCGGTCGGCGTCCCCTCGCGCGGGGGCGTGCACACCGTGACCCTGACCCTGATGACCTCGCGCGGCGACGCACCCGCGTACCGTGCCGCACGGAGCACGATGGTGTCCGGCCTGCAGATCCAGGCGCGCTGATCAGGCGCCGAACGCCGGATCCCGCCCGATGAAGGCCATGAGGGCGGTCGCCTCGTCGGTGCCGTCCGGTACCGGGATCGGCGCGCCGAACTGACCCGACTGCTGCAGCATCGGGCCCATCGCCTCGAGGCCGTCGTGCAGGGTCTTCGCGAACGCGGGGTCCAGGTCGGGGATGATCCCGTTGGAGCGGGCCAGATCCCACGTGTGCATGAACACGTCCGCGGTGTAGAACTGGTCGATCAGCCCGTCGACCGGCTTGTCGCCGAACATCTGCGTGCTCACGATCCGCGATGCGTCCGGCGCGTCGAGCAGGGCCTGCACCGCCTCCGTCAGCTGACCGAAGGCCGCGGCGGGCTCCGCTGCGTCGGACGGCGCGCCCGGCAGCTCCACGCCGGTCATCGCGAGGAAGCCGGGAAGCCACTCGACGAGGTGGCCCACGACCTCGCGCGCCCTCCACTCGGGGACGGGCGTCTGTGCATCCCAGTCAGTGATCGCGTCGGCGACGCCGGCGAAGGTCGCAGCGACGGCGCGGTGCCGTTCGGCGGGGGACAGGGTGCTGAGTTCGGTCATGGCGTCACTGTCGCACGCCCCACCCACACGCGCGTGGCCTAGCGTGAGATCCGTGACCGAACATCTGAGCATCCCCACCGCCGCGGGCTCCTTCGACGCCATCGCCGCCGGGCCCGAGGACGGCCGTCCCGTGCTCCTGCTGCACGGATTCCCCGAGGCGTCGATCGAATGGCGTCATCAGGTGGCGGTGTTGGGGGAGCGTGGATTCCGCGCCGTCGCGCCCGACCAGCGCGGCTACTCGCCAGGAGTGCGGCCCGAGCGTCCCGCGGAGTACGGCATCACCTCCCTCATCGAGGACGTGATCGCGATCGCCGACGCGCTGGGCTGGGCACGGTTCGACCTGGTGGGCCACGACTGGGGCGGCGCCGTCGCCTGGTGGACCGCTGCCGAGCATCCGGACCGGTTGCGGTCGCTCACCGTCGTCTCGACGCCGCATCCGGCCGCGCTGGCGGTGGCCATGCGGACCGACGAGGACCAGGCGAACCGGTCGCGGTACATGACCGAGTGGCGCAACACGCCCGCGACGGAGAAGGCCATGCTGGCCGACGATGCCCGCGCGCTCCGGCAGGTGTTCGGGCGCGACGTGCCCCGCGACGCCGTCGACGAGTACGTGCAGCGCCTGCAGGAACCGGGCGCGATGACGGCCGCGCTCAACTGGTACCGGGCAGGGCGCCCGCCCGCGGCGATCGGCGCCGTCGAGACCCCCGCGCTCTACGTCTGGTCCACCGAAGACGCGGCGTTCGGCGACGTCGCTGCGTTCGGGACGCGCGAGCACTGCACCGGGCCGTACCGGTTCGAGATGCTCGAGGACGTCTCGCACTGGGCGCCCGAGCAGGCGCCCGAGGCCATCACGACGCTGATCCTCGAGCACCTCGACGCGACGTGACCGCGGGCGGGCCCGGATCGAGCAGTTCCGCGAGGTGCGAGCCCGGCCCCGACAGCCCGAGCTGCGTCACCTGCATGGCGCAGGAGAAGCCGTCGGTGACGACGGCGGCACCGTCGGGCGCGCCGCGCAGGGCCGGGGCGAGGGCCTGCTCCGCCACCTGCATGCTGACGGCGAAGTGCTCGCGTTCGAACCCGAAGTTGCCTGCGACGCCGCAGCATCCGGTCGCGTCGCGCGGCACGGTGCCCGCGGCGGCGAGCACCCGGCGATGGGCACCGGCGCCGAAGACGGCGTACTCGTGGCAGTGCGTCTGCAGTACCACCTCGTCCGGCAGCGGCACCGCGGGCGCGGGGCGCCAGCCCGCGCGCAGCATCGCATCGGCGTAGGAGGCGACGGTGTGCACCCGCGCGGCGACCCGGCGTGCGCGGTCGGTGGGAACGAGCTCCGGCAGGTCCATCCGCAGCGCGGCGGCGCAACTCGGCTCGACGACGACGATCGGGTCGTCGGTGCCGTCGTCGAGCGCGTCCGCCGCGCGGCGGAGGAGCGTGCGCGCGGTGCCCAGCTGGCCGGTGGAGATCCAGGTCAGGCCGCAGCACGCGGCGGCGGTGCAATCCACGCGCCGGCCCGCATCCGCGAGCACGCGGGCGGTGGCTCCCGCGGCAGCGGGACGCAGGCCCCGGGTGAAGGTGTCGACGAACAGGACCACGCGTGGACCGTCGGGCGGTACGGGCCGGGCGGAGAGCGCGTCACGCACCGCGCGCCGCCACTCCCGGCGGGAGGCGAACCGCGGCAACAGCCGGTCCGGGGCGACGCCGCCGAGGCTGCGCGCGACACGGGCGAGGGGCGTGCGCAGCGCCGCGTTCGCCACGGGTGCGACGAATCCGGTCATCTTCAGCCACAACGGAAGCCGACCCATCGAGTAGTGCGAGAGTGGCCGCAGCCGGCCCTCGTAGTAGTGGGAGAGGAACTCCGACTTGTAGGTCGCCATGTCGACGCCGGTCGGGCAGTCGGTCGAACACGCCTTGCAGGACAGGCACAGATCCAGGGCCTCGCGCGCCTCTTCCGACCGCCAGCCCCGGTCGACCGACGGTGCGCCGCGCACCATCTCCTGCAACACCCGCGCGCGCCCGCGGGTGGAGTCGGTCTCGTCGCCGGTGGCCCGGTAGCTGGGGCACATCACCCCGCCCACGTCCGAGCGGCACTTGCCGACGCCGATGCACCGCTGCAGGCTCGCCGCCCAGGGGTCGGACAGGGCGAACCGGGTGGGCCAGGCGCGGTCCGGCACGCCCGCCAACGCGAGATCCGCGTCGACCGGCGCCGGATCGGTGATCGACGAGGGATTGAGCAGGCCGGTGGGGTCGAAGATCCGGCGGAAGGCGGTGAACGCGGCGAGCATCGCCGGCGAGTACATGACCGGGAGGAACTCGGACCTGGCGCGACCGTCGCCGTGCTCGCCGGACAGCGAACCGCCGTGCTGGACGACGAGTTCCGCGGCCGCGGCGGTGAATCGCCGGAACACGGACAGGCCCGCCTCCGAACGCAGGTCGTAGGTGATGCGGATGTGCATGCAACCCGCGCCGAAGTGCCCGTACATCACGCCGTCGAGGCCGTGCTCGGCGAGCAGATCGCGGAAGTCGGCGAGGTAGTCGGCGAGCCGCTCGGGGGCCACCGCGGAGTCCTCCCACCCCGGCCACGACTCCCGCCCGGACGCCAGGCGCGAGGACAGCCCGGCTCCCTCCTCCCGGACGCGCCAGAGCGACGCACGCTCGGCCGGGTCAGGCACGGTGCGGCCGTCCACCAGCCGTCCTGCGGCGCTCAGCTCGACGAGAAGGTCCTGTGCCCGTCCGGCGACGGTGTCCGGGTCGTCGCCGTCGAGATCCACGTACAGCCAGGCGGCGCCCTCGGGCAGAGCCGCCACGGAGTCGGCGCCGCGGCGGGCGCGCATCGTCGTGACGATGGCGTCGTCGACGCCCTCCACCGCGGCGGGGGAGAAGGCGAGAACGGTCTCGATGTCGCGTGCCGCCTCGACGACGTCCCGGTAGCCCAGGCACACCAGCAGCGCGCTCGCCGGGCGCGGCACGAGGCGGACCCGGGCGCGGACGACGATCGCACAGGTGCCCTCCGAGCCGACCAGGGCGCGGGCGACGTCGAACCCGCGCTCCGGCAGCAGGTGGTCGAGGTGGTACCCGGACACCTGGCGCGGGATCGTGCTGAGCTCCAGCCGGAACCGCGCGCGGTTCTCGGCGGCGAGGGCCCGGAGTCGACCGTTCAGCTCCTCGGTGCGCGTCGCGGTGTGCGCGTCGGACGGGTCGGTCGCGCGCAGGCCGCCCGGGCCGGCGGTGAGGCGCGCACCGTCGGCGGTGACGAGGTCGAGCTCGAGCACGTGATCGGACATCCGGCCGTACCGCACTGAGTGATTGCCGCAGGCGTCGTTGCCGGCCGCGCCGCCCACCGTCGCCCGGGTCCGCGACGAGGGGTCCGGGGCGAAGGTCATCGCGCCCCCGGTCCGCTCCTCGACGGTGCGGGTCAGGACGGAGAGCACGACGCCGGGATCGACGTCGGCGATGCCGGTCGCCGCGTCGATCGTGTGGATGCGCGTCATGTGTCGGGAGAAGTCGAGCACGAGACCCGGGCCGATCGCGTTGCCCGCCATCGATGTTCCGCCGCCCCGCCCGATGACGGGGACCCGGAGCTCCGCGCACGCGCGGACCGCAGCGACGACGTCGTCGACGGTGCGCGGGAACGCGACCGCCACGGGCTCGACCCGGTAGTTGGACGCGTCGTACGCGTACTGCGCGCGGCGCAGCGCCGAGGTCTCGACGGCGATTCCCGACCCGGCGAGGCGGTGGGCGAGCTCCGCTCCGGCGGGGTCGGTGGCGGTGGATCGTGTCTCGGCCATACCCGGGACGGTATCGCTACGCGGTCACGATCCGTGGGGAGTGCGTCACGGGGCAGCTCAAGCTGGCGGCGATGTAGCACTGCTCGCCCGCCTCGTGGTGCAGCGCGAGCGCCAGGTCCGCATCGGCGCCGGGCGCCAGCACCACGCGCGGGGCGAGCCGGATCTCGGTGAACCGGCCTCCGGCACCGGAGGTTTCGACCATCGTGCCGACCGCGGTGTCGGTGTATTCGACGATCGTGACGCCGCGCAGCGCGCACAGTGCGAGGTAGGAGAGCATGTGACAGTTCGCGGCCGCCGCCACGAGCAGCTGCTCCGGGTTCCACAGCGCGGGATCGCCGAGGAAGTGCGGGTCGGCGGACGCGGCGATCGACGTCGTCGCCGCGGAGCTGAGCAGGTGCTCGCGCGGATAGGTGCGGTAGTCGGCGGTCCCGCCCGGCGCCGACCACTCGACCTCCACCGGATAAGTGTGCGTGTTCACGCCGCAATCCTCCTCCCATGTGTGTCTAATGGGTTCATGTTGCAGAGGCGAAGGAAATCCACCACTGTCCGGGTCGTGTCCGCACTGGCCGCCGTGAGTCTCGTGGCCGCCGGGTGCGGCACCTCCGGCGACGATGCCGCGTCGTCCAGCACGCCGGGCGCGTCGTCGTCCGCGGCGGGAGTCCCGAGCTCCGCCCGGCCCGCGCCCGCGGGCACGGCCGACGACGCCGGTGCCACCGAGAAGGCCAAGGCGCTCGCGGACGCCGTGACCCTCGACGGCGCGGTCAAGCACCTGGAGGCCTTCCAGGACATCGCGAACCGCAACGGCGGCAACCGCGCACTGGGGACGCCCGGCTACGAGCAGAGCGTCGAGTACGTGGAGGAGGTGCTCCGGGACGCGGGCTACAGCCCGGTCCGGCAGGAGTTCACCCAGGCCAGCTGGAGCGCGACCAAGGTCGAACTGCAGTCCGCAGGAGCGCCGGTCAAGGCGGCGGCTCTGCAGTACTCGGGCGCCACGGACGGCGCCCTCACCGCCAAGGCCGTCGTCACCGGCAATCTCGGCTGCACCGCGGAGGACCTGCAGAAGGTCACGCCCGGCTCCATTGCGGTGGTGCAGCGCGGAAAGTGCCAGTTCGGCGAGAAGTACAAGGCCGCGGCGGCGAAGGGCGCGAAGGCGCTCGTCATCACCAACAACGCCGACGGGGACTGGAAGGGCGGCACGCTGGGCCTCGACGACGGCGCCTCCATCCCCGTCGTGGGGGTCGCGCAGAACGCGGCGATCGCCGACGGGCAGGACCTCGTCCTCACCGTCGACGCGAAGACCGAGAAGGCCAGGACCTGGAACGTCCTCGCGGAGACCGCGAAGGGCGACGCCGACAACGTCCAGATGGTCGGTGCGCACCTCGACGGCGTCCCCGAAGGCCCCGGCATCAACGACAACGGCTCGGGCTCGGCCGCCGTGCTCGAGACGGCGGTCAAGCTCGGGGTGAACGCGGACGTCAAGAACAAGGTCCGGTTCGCCCTGTGGGGCGCGGAGGAGGAGGGCCTCGTCGGCTCGGAGCACTACGTGACCTCGCTGAGCCCGGAGGAGTCGTCGAAGATCAAGCGCTACCTCAACTTCGACATGCTCGGCTCGCCCAACGGCGGCTACTTCACCTTCGACGGTGACGGCTCCTCCAAGCTCGAGGGCGGCGCGGGACCGGCCGGCTCCGGCGTCATCGAGCAGGTCTTCCGGAACTACTTCGCGTGGCGGAACGTCCACGTCGAGGCCTCGGCGTTCGACGGCCGCTCCGACTACGGGCCCTTCAAGGAGGTCGGTATCGCGGCCGGCGGCATGGACACCGGCGCCGACGGGAAGAAGACCGAGGACCAGCAGCGGCAGTGGGGCGGCACCGTCGGCGACATCTACGACCCGAACTACCACAGCGCCCGCGACACCCTGCAGAACGTGAACCGCGACATGTACCGCGTGTCCATCGGATCGGTGGCGTTCTCCACGGCGTACTTCGCGGCGCTCTGAACCGGACGGACCGGCACCGGTAGTCTCGACTGCGCAAGCGGTCGAGCGTCGAGTGCGGAGGTCACGTGGGCAGGTTCAGCAGCAAGGTGTGGAAGGTGCTCGGCGCGCAGAGCACGCGGAACCAGTCCCGGTCCGTCGCGCTGATCGAGCGGTCCGCGGACTTCGACGAGTGGGCGCAGGGCCTGTCCGACGAGGAGTTCCCCGACGCCGCCCTCGCGCTGGACGTCTACAACGAGAAGTCCGAGGACCGCGCGAAGTTCATCGCGATCGCGCGGGAGGGCGCTGACCGGGCCCTGGGTCTGCGGCCCTTCGACGTCCAGCTGCAGGGCGCCGACCGGCTCCTCGAGGGCGACGTGGTCGAGATGGCGACCGGCGAGGGCAAGACCCTCGCCGGCGCGGTCGCGGCCGCCGGCATGGCGCTCGCCGGTCGCAGCGTCCACGTCATCTCCCCGAACGACTATCTCGCTCGGCGCGACGCGGAGTGGATGAAGCCCTTCTTCGACCTGCTCGACGTCACGGTCGGCTACGTGGCGGAATCGTCCACCCGGGCCGAGCGCCGCGAGGCCTACGCCCGGGACGTCGTCTACGGCTCGGTCAACGAGATCGGGTTCGACGTGCTGCGCGACCAGCTCGCGACCCGCGCCGAGGACCTGCTCTCGCCGAAGCCGGACGTGGCCATCGTCGACGAGGCGGATTCCGTGCTCGTGGACGAGGCCCTCATCCCGCTGGTCCTGGCGGGTTCGGTCAAGGGTGACGTGCCGCAGGCCGCGATCATGGAGGTCGTGGCGCGGCTGCGCCAGGGCAAGCACTACGAGATCGATTCGGACGGCAAGTCCGCCTTCCTCACCGAGGAGGGCGCGCAGCTGGTCGAGGCGGAGCTCGGTGGCATCGACCTCTACTCCGACGCGCACGTGGCGTCGACGCTCCCGCAGGTGAACATCGCGCTGCACGCCTATTCGCTCGTCGAGCGGGACGTGCACTACATCGTGCGCGACGGCCAGGTGAAACTCATCAACTCCTCCCGCGGTCGCGTCGCCGAGCTGCAGCGCTGGCCCGACGGTCTGCAGGCCGCGGTCGAGGCGAAGGAGGGGCTCTCGCAGACCGACTCCGGCGAGGTGATCGACACGATCACCGTGCAGGCGCTCCTCCAGCGCTACGCGCTGGTGTGCGGCATGACCGGCACCGCGATCGCCGCGGGCGAGCAGCTGCGCCAGTTCTACGACCTGGGCGTCTCGCAGATTCCGCCGAACACGCCGACGGTGCGCGTCGATCAGCCGATGCGTGTCTTCGACAACAAGGGCAACAAGGTCGCGGCGATCGTCGAGTACGTGCGCGAGGTGCACGAGACCGGGCAGCCGGTGCTCATCGGCACGCACGACGTGGCGGAGTCCGAGGAACTCGCGCACATGCTCAAGATCTCCGGCGTGATCGCGACGGTCCTCAACGCCAAGAACGACGCCGACGAGGCCCGGATCATCGCCGACGCCGGCACCAAGGGCGCCGTGACCGTCTCCACCCAGATGGCGGGCCGCGGCACCGACATCAAGCTCGGCGGCCACGACGCGGGCGACGAGAGCGCGGAACACGACGAGGTCGCGGAGCTGGGCGGCCTCGCCGTCGTCGGCACCGGCCTGCACGACACCGAGCGCCTGGACCAGCAGCTGCGCGGCCGCGCCGGCCGGCAGGGCGATCCGGGCACCTCGGTCATCTTCGCCTCCGTCGAGGACCCGATCGTCGAGCGGCACCTGCCGCTGAAGCGTTCCCCCGGCGGTGCCGACCCCGACTCCGGTGAGTTCCCCCGCGGCAAGGCCGCCGACATGCTCGACTCGGCGCAGCGCGTCGCCGAGGGCGGGATGCTCGAGACCCACGCCAACACGTGGCGCTACAACCAGCTGGTCAATCAGCAGCGCGACCTGGTGATGGCCCGTCGCCACACGCTGCTGACCACCGACCGGCCGCTGGTCGATTTCGCGGAGCTCGAGCCGGAGCGGCTCGAGGAGCTGCGCGAGGCGGGCGTCTCCGATGAGGTGCTCGAGCAGGCCGCCCGCGAGGCCTTCCTGTTCCACCTCGATCGCACGTGGGCCGAGCACCTGGCCTTCGTGTCCGAGGTGCAGACCACGATCCACCTGCGCGCGCTGGGCCGGCAGTCGCCGCTCGACGAGTTCCACCGGCTCGTGATCGAGGAGTTCCGCAAGCTGCCCGACGACGCACTGGGCCGCGCCCGGGAGACGCTGCGGGAGGCCGAGATCACCGCCGACGGCATCGACCTCGTCGCCGCCGATCTGGATCGGAACACCCTCACCTGGACCTACATGGTCCACGACAATCCGTTCGCCACGAAGGGCATGGCGAACATGTTCGGGATGATCTGAGCCGCACGTGAACACGTCCGGGAGGACCGAATCCGGGGGCGAGGGCGCACCGTCGGACCGGGGGAGCGCGAGCAGCCCCCTCAACGTCCCGAACGCGCTCAGCGTTCTGCGCCTGCTGGGCGTGCCGTTGTTCCTGTGGCTGCTGCTGGTGCAGCACAGTGACGGCTGGGCGCTGCTGGTGCTCATGATCTCGGGATTCACCGACTGGCTCGACGGCAAACTGGCGCGGTTGCTGAACCAGCAGACGCGGCTCGGCGAACTGCTCGACCCCGCCGCCGACCGGCTGTACATGATCGCGATCCCCATCGCCTTCGGCGTGCGGGAGATCCTGCCCTGGTGGGTGATCGGCCTGGTGATCGGCCGCGAGGTGATCCTTGCCGGAACCGTTCCGCTGCTGCGCAGTCGGGGGCTGACCGCGCTGCCGACGCTCTACCTGGGCAAGGCCGCCACCATGGCGCTGATGTACGCGCTGCCGATGCTGTTGGCGGGTACCTTCGACAACTGGCTCGGCGCCGTCATGCACCCGCTCGGTTGGGCGTTCCTGATCTGGGGGCTGGGCATGTACTGGTGGACCCTGGTGCTCTACTGGTGCCAGACGGTGCTGGTGGTGAAACGGCTGCCGCCCCAAGCCCGGTAGCCGGGGTGTGTTGCTCGATCCCACGCCCGCCCACTAAGTTGTAAGCGCTGCGCAACCCGCGCCGCCCTCGCGAAAGGATTCTCACGTTGAGCGCCAGCTTTCCCGGAGAACTGCTGTACACCCCCGATCACGAGTGGCTGTTGAAGAAGAGCGACACCGTGGTGCGGATCGGGATCACCGATTTCGCGCAGGATCAGCTGGGTGATGTGGTGTTCGTGCAGCTGCCGGAGGACGACGCCGAGGTCGCCTCGGGTGACTCGTTCGCGGAGGTGGAGTCGACCAAGAGCGTCTCCGACATCTACGCGCCGCTGGCCGGCACCGTCGTCGCGATCAACGGCGAGCTGGATTCCAGCCCCGACCTGATCAACTCGGATCCGTACGGTGAGGGCTGGATCGTCGAGATCGAGGCCGCGTCTCCCGAGGACCTGGAGACCGCGCTCGGCGAGCTGCTCGACGCGGACGCCTACAAGGCGCTCACGGCCGAGGCCTGACACACCCGCGGGACGGTTGTCCCGCGACCGATGTTTTTCCTTAGAGCGGCTTTAGAGCCGCTGAATCCGGCCGCCTTTCGGGCGCCGGGCGCGGTACCGTGGACGGTAGGTCCACCAGGTTCCGTGCACGACAAGACCTGTGCAGTAATCACTGACGAAGGAGCGATGTGAGCGAGAACGACCAGGGCAACGACTCGGCCCCCGTTGAGACCACTTCGGTGTTCCGCGCCGACATCATCCGCGAGATGGACGCCTCCGGCGGCACCGAGAGCGATGCGCCCGTCTCGGGCCTCGAGAACCTCCCGGCCGGCGCGGCACTGCTCGTGGTCAAGCGCGGCCCGAACGCGGGTTCCCGCTTCCTGCTGGACCAGGAGACCACCTCGGCCGGCCGCCACCCCGACAGCGACATCTTCCTGGACGACGTGACCGTGTCGCGTCGTCACGCGGAGTTCCGTTCCGTCGAGGGCGGCTTCACCGTCGTCGACGTGGGCAGCCTCAACGGCACGTACGTCAATCGCGAGCCGGTGGACGCCTCGCCCCTGGCGAACGGTGACGAGGTCCAGATCGGCAAGTTCCGTCTGGTGTTCTTCGTCCCGGCGGCCGGCTGAACTCTGTGACGGCACCACGTCAGGAAACCGCCCCGAGCGCGATGTCGATCGGGGCGGTCCTCGAACGTCTTCGTGACGAGTTCCCGGACGTGACCATCTCCAAGATCCGATTCCTCGAGTCGGAGGGGTTGGTCACGCCGGACCGGTCCCCGTCGGGGTACCGGCGGTTCTCGCCGAAGGACTGCGAGCGGCTCAAGTACGTGCTCACCGCGCAGCGCGACTACTACCTGCCGCTGAAGATCATCAAGGAGCAGTTGGACGCGCACGATCGGGGCGAGGCCGTCGAGGGCCCCGCCCCGCGCGCGCCCCGCGCGCTCGCGGCGGTGTCCTCGAAGACGGCGCCCGCCACCGATTTCTCCGCGCGCCGGCAGACCAGGATCAGCCGCGCCGACCTGCTCGCACGGTCCGGCGCCGACGAGGCCTTCCTCCGCGAGTTGGAGCGTTCCGCGCTCCTCACCTCGGGCAAGGCGGGCTTCTTCGACGAGGACGCGGTCGCGCTCGTGCAGGCCGCCAAGGCGCTTGCCGAGTACGGACTCGAGGCGCGGCACCTGCGCGCCTTCAAGACCTCCGCCGACCGCGAGGCCGGCCTCATCGCACAGATCGCCAACCCGATCGCCCGGGGCGGCGACGCGGGGGCCGCGGAGCGCGCCGCGGAGCTGGTGCGAGAGCTGGCCGCCCTGTCGGTGACCTTCCACACTCAATTGGTCAAGGCCGCGGTCAAGGACGCCGTTCGCTGACGACCGGTGCGCCGGTAAGCTGAAGGCATGATCGAGATGACCGTCGCGGGCATCCGGATGGACCCGCCGCAGAACGATCCGGTGCTGCTCCTGCGTGAGGTCTCCGGCCCCCGGTACCTGCCCATCTGGATCGGGCAGGGTGAGGCCACGGCGATCGCGATCAAGCTGCAGGGCGTCGAGCCGCGGCGCCCGCTGACGCACGACCTGATCGTCGACCTGCTCGAGACCCTGGGTCGCTCCGTCACCGAGGTGCGCATCACGGGCCTCCAGGAGGGCACGTTCTTCGCGGATCTCGTGCTCGACGGTGACCAGACCGTCTCGGCCCGGCCGTCGGACTCCGTCGCGATGGCGGTCCGCCTCGAGGTGCCGATCTTCGCCGAGGAGGAGGTGCTCGCCGAGGCGGGGCTCCTGCTGCCCGACGAGGAGACCGATTCGGAGACAGGCGAATCCGCGGAAGAGGCGCCCGCCGATGAGGAGGTCGAGGCGTTCAAGGAGTTCCTCGATTCGATCTCCGCCGACGACTTCAAGGCGCCGGGGGAGTCCTGACCGGTTTGGTCACGATTCGGTCTCGACCTAAAGTTCAACTTGAGGTTGTGGGTGTGTCGCGTTGATTCGGCGCCCTTCGCGCCATAGCGTTCACGCCGAACACCGCGAATGGCACCGAGGGAATTACACCGACGGCCTGCACGCGGCAGGCGTACTCTCAGGAGTGCGCACGGACCTCATGAGGGAGACGGCAGTGACCGATCAGGACGGCACCGGGCAGAACGCGCCGCAGGCGGATTCCGCTGTGGGCACCCAGGGCTCGCTGGACGACATCGCGCCCGGCCTGTTCCCGAACGACACGATCCCCGATGAGCTTCTCGGCTACCGCGGCCCCAGTGCCTGCCAGATCGCCGGTATCACCTACCGCCAGCTCGACTACTGGGCACGGACCTCGCTGGTCGTGCCGTCCATCCGCAGCGCGGGTGGCTCGGGCACGCAGCGCCTGTACTCCTTCAAGGACGTTCTGGTCCTCAAGATCGTCAAGCGCCTCCTCGACACCGGTATCTCCCTGCAGAACATCCGCGTCGCCGTGGATCACCTCCGCCAGCGCGGCGTCGAGGACCTGGCCCGGATCACCCTCTTCTCCGACGGCACCACCGTCTACGAGTGCACGAGCGCCGAGGAGGTCGTGGATCTGTTGCAGCACGGCCAGGGCGTGTTCGGCATCGCCGTCTCCGGTGCCATGCGCGAGCTCACCGGTACCATCGCGGACTTCCCGGGCGAGCGTGCCGACGGCGTGGCCGCCGAGGCCGCCCCGGAGGACGAACTGGCTTCGCGTCGCCGCAACCGCGCCCGCGCCACCGGGTAGCGGTCTCGGAAAAACGTTCGACGCGCTATCGGCACGTCGCCTAGTTTGGGCGATATGGCCCATATCGCGATGTTCTCCATTCCCGCTCCGGGGCACGTACTCCCGGCGCTCGACGTGCTCGCCGAGCTGGTCTGGCGGGGCCACCGCGTCACCTACGCGAACGATCCGTCCATGCGGTCCGCGATCGAGGCCACCGGCGCGGAACTCAAGCCCTACCGGTCGGTCCTCCCGGCCATCGGTGAAGCGGCCTCCGCGGCGGACGGCGACGCGTTCTCCGGTGACGTGATCGATCAGCTCACGGTGTTCACCGACGAGTACGAGAACCAGCTGCCCCAGTGGTTCGCCCTGTACGAGGACGACCGTCCCGATCTGATCGTCTACGACATCGCCGGCGCGATGGGCGTCGTCCTGGCCCGTACGTGGGGGATCCCGACGCTCCAGATCTCACCGACCTACGTGGCGTGGGAGGGCTACGACGAGGACATGGCGGACTTCCACACGATGCTCCGGACCGACCCGCGCGGGATCGCGATGCTCGAGCGGCAGGACGCGCTACTCGCGCGCCACGGGATCGAGGAGGACTCGCTGCACTTCCTGGGGCGTCCGGAACGCTCCCTCGTCCTCATCGTGCCCTCGATGCAGCCGAACGCCGACCGCGTGGACCGTCGCGTCTACACCTTCACCGGTCCCGCTCGACGGCTACCGGACGTGCGGGCGGCATCGTCGGGCGGCGCGGACCGCCGGACGACGCTCCTGGTCTCCTTCGGCTCCGCCTTCACGGATCAACCCGAGACCTACCGCGCGGCGTGCGACCTGGCGGCCCTGCGGCCCGACTGGCGGGTGATCCTGCAGGTCGGCGGACGTACGGACCCGTCGACGGTGACCGCCTCCGACGGTGCGGTGCCGCCGAACGTCGAGGTGCACCCGTGGATCGACCAGGTGGCCGTCCTGCAGGAGACCGACATCTTCCTCACCCACGCGGGCATGGGTGGGTCGAGCGAGGCGATGCTGACGGGCACGCCGGTCGTGACCGCGCCGCAGGCGGCCGACCAGTTCGAGAACGCGACGATGCTCGCCGCCGCGGGGATCGGAGTACCCGCGCCGGAGGAGCTGTCCGGCGGGTCGCTGGGCGAGGCGTGCGACGCTGCGCTGGCCCTGTCGCCCCGCGCCCGGGAACTCGCGCACGAACTCGCTGAGCTGGGCGGATTGACCCGCGCGGTCGAGGTGGTCGAGTCCCGACTGCCGGGGTGAGTCACCGTACGGGCGTCTTGCTGAAATGGGTTAGAATCGGCGTGCGCCGCAACACCGCGTGGGAGAGCCCAGCGGGCACCGTCGAGCACGGGGTCCACGGGCGCCGAAGGAGCAGCACCTCTCCGTCAATCTCTCAGGCACCAGGACCACGCGGGTTGGGCGCCTCTGGAGCCGCCGGCGACTGAGGGAGAGGGCACACCGCCCCGGAGGTCCCCAGTGTCCGAGAACTCGTCCGCGAGCAACTTCCCCGCGCGCCACATCGGCCCCGACGCGGGCGAGCTCGAGCAGATCCTGCGCGTCATCGGTGTCGACAGCCTCGACGACCTGGCCCGCGCCGCCGTCCCGTCGGCGATTCTCGACCCGGAGGGCGACAACGGCCTCGGTGCACTGCCCGCCGCGATCGACGAGCACGAGACACTCGCCGAGCTGCGCGCGCTCGCGGACCGCAACACCGTGGACCGCACCATGATCGGCCTCGGCTACTACGACACGCTGACCCCGCCGGTGCTGCTGCGCAACATCATCGAGAACCCGGCCTGGTACACCGCCTACACGCCGTACCAGCCCGAGATCAGCCAGGGCCGCCTCGAGGCGCTGCTCAACTTCCAGACCATGGTCTCCGACCTCACCGGCATGGAGATCGCCAACAGCTCCATGCTCGACGAGGCCACCGCCGCCGCCGAGGCCATGACGCTGCTGCGCCGCGCCGGCAAGTCGAAGAGCCCGCGGCTCATCGTGGACCTGGACGTCTTCCCACAGACGCTCGCGGTGATCTCCACCCGCGCGGAGCCGCTGGGCATCGAGGTCGTGTCGGCGGACCTGTCGGCGGGCCTGCCCGAGGGCGAGTTCTTCGGCGTCATCCTGCAGACCCCCGGCGCCTCCGGCCGCATCCCCGACGTGAAGGCCCTGATCGACGCCGCCCACGAGCGCGACGCGCTGGTCGCCGTCGGTGCCGACCTGCTGGCCATGACCCTGCTGACGCCGCCCGGCGAGCAGGGCGCCGACGCCTGCTTCGGCACCACGCAGCGCTTCGGCGTGCCGCTGGGCTTCGGCGGCCCGCACGCCGGGTACCTCGCCGTCCACGAGAAGCACGCCCGCCAGATCCCCGGCCGGCTCGTCGGTGTGTCCGTCGACGCCGACGGCAACCTCGCCTACCGCCTGGCCCTGCAGACCCGTGAGCAGCACATCCGCCGCGAGAAGGCCACGTCCAACATCTGTACCGCGCAGGTGCTGCTCGCCGTCCTCGCGGCGATGTACGCCTCGTACCACGGCCCAGACGGGCTGAAGGCCATCGCGCTGCGGGTGCACGGTCGTGCCTCGGCGCTGGCCGCAGCGCTGGGCTCGGCCGTGGTCCACGCGGACTTCTTCGACACCGTGCTCGTGAACGTGCCCGGCCGCGCCGACGACGTGCTCGCCGCTGCCAAGGCCGCCGGCTACAACCTGTGGCGCGTCGACGACGACCACGTCTCCGTCGCCTTCGACGAGACCTCGACCGAGGCCGATGTGGCCGCCGTGATCGCGGCCTTCGACGTGCAGCCGGTCGACGGCGCACCGTCGGACATCGAGAACCGCACCTCCGAGTACCTGACGCACCCGGCGTTCCATGCCTACCGCACCGAGACGGCGATGCTGCGCTACCTGCGCAAGCTGTCCGACAAGGACATCGCGCTGGACCGCTCGATGATCCCGCTGGGCTCCTGCACCATGAAGCTCAACGCCACCGCCGAGATGGAATCCATCACCTGGCCGGAGTTCTCGCGGCTGCACCCGTTCGCGCCCGCCGCGGACACCGAGGGCATCCGCGCGCTCATCGCGCAGCTCGAGGAGTGGCTCGTCGCGATCACCGGCTACGACAACGTCTCGCTGCAGCCGAACGCCGGCTCGCAGGGCGAATACGCGGGCCTGCTGGCGATCCGCAACTACCACCTCTCGCGCGGCGACGCACACCGCACCGTCTGCCTGATCCCGTCGTCCGCGCACGGGACGAACGCGGCGTCGGCCGTGATGGCGGGGCTGCGCGTGGTGGTCGTCGCGTCGCGCGACACGGGCGACGTCGACACCGCGGACCTCAAGGAGAAGATCGCCAAGCACGCCGACGAGCTGGCCGCGATCATGATCACCTACCCGTCCACGCACGGCGTGTACGAGCACGAGGTGCGGGAGATCTGCGCGGCCGTGCACGAGGCCGGCGGTCAGGTCTACGTCGACGGTGCCAACATGAACGCGCTGGTCGGGCTGGCCCGGCCGGGCAAGTTCGGCGGCGACGTCTCGCACCTGAACCTGCACAAGACCTTCTGCATCCCGCACGGCGGCGGCGGCCCCGGCGTCGGCCCGATCGGCGTCCGCAGCCACCTCGCGCCCTTCCTGCCCGGGCACCCGCTCGAGCCCTCGCTGGGCTCCGGCCCGACGATCTCTGCCGCGCCCTACGGCAGCGCCTCGATCCTCCCGATCACCTGGGCGTACATCCGGATGATGGGCGCGTCCGGGCTGCGGAGCGCGACGCTGACCGCGATCGCCTCGGCGAACTACATCGCCGCGCGGCTCAACGACTCGTTCCCCGTGCTGTACACGGGCGAGAACGGCCGGGTGGCGCACGAGTGCATCCTCGACGTGCGGGGCATCACGAAGGAGACCGGCGTCTCCATCGACGATGTCGCGAAGCGCCTCGCGGACTACGGTTTCCACGCCCCGACGATGAGCTTCCCCGTCGCGGGAACCCTCATGGTCGAGCCGACGGAGAGCGAGTCGCTCGGCGAGATCGACGAGTTCTGCGACGCGATGATCGCGATCCGCGCGGAGATCTCGCGGGTCGCGTCGGGGGAGTGGCCGGTGGACGACAACCCGCTGCGCGGCGCCCCGCACACCGCGGAGTGCCTCGTGACCGAGTGGGACCACCCGTACTCGCGGGAGGTCGCGGTGTACCCGCAGGGCCTGCCGTCCGGTGGCGCGCGCGCCAAGGTGTGGCCGTCCGTCCGCCGCATCGACGGTGTGTACGGCGACCGCAACCTCGTCTGCTCCTGCCCGCCGATCGAGGCGTTCGCGGAGTAGGTACCCGCGTTCGGCGCGCCGTGCCGCCGGCTGCGAGCGCGGCAGGCCGACGGGTCGGGCGGTTCTGCGCGTCCGAACGGAGGGGGTCGACGATTGTCGCCCTCTCCGATTCCGTCCACATCGGACACGCTGTCCGGCCCGGACGGAATCCGAGAGACGGCGGTCAGGCGGGCAATGCCGTTGCAGCGAGTGTTTGTTGATCTAAACTCGTGATCATGGATCGATCAGGATGGTGGGACTCCTACCTCGCGGGAACGCTGGTCGTCATCGTCCCGGCGCTGCTCGTGTGCGGAGCCTTCGTCTGGTGGAAGCGGGGCGAACGCCTGCAGTTCAAGCCCCTCGACGTCGTTGGCGGATACGGAGCCGGGATGGTCGTGAGTCTCGTGGTCGTGTTCGCCGTCGATCCGCAGACGCCCTTCGGCCACGCTGCCTGCAACATGCTGGTCGTCGTGGTCGCCATGGGGATCATGGTGCCGTTGAGCTACTTCCGCATGCGCCGGTGGCGGCGCGACGACGCCGCCGGCCGCCGCGCGGCGCGCGCCGCGATCCCCGCGCCCGCACACGCACATTTCACGAGCGCGGCGTTCCAGGACCAGCTGGCGGGCATCACCGAGGCGCATCCGCCGACGCCGGAGACGGCATCGGACGTGATCGCCTACTGGGTGTTCCGCGCGCTCGACTCCGGCGATTACGTGGACTCGTCGCGGTTGATCCACTACGCCACCGCGATCAAGGGCTGGCGGATGGACAGTCCGGAGTTCGCCGCAACGATCCCGTGGCTCACCGCGCCCTTCCTGTCCAGCGGCGACAAGCGGTGGGATCCCGCCGTGGACCGCGATTTCCGCGAACACGGCAGCGCCATGCTCACAGCACGGTGCCGGCCAGCGGTTTCCGCATGACGCACGTCGGCGGACTCGCGGTCGGATTCGCCGTGGTGTTCACGGTCCTGATCCCGGTGACGACACGCCTGAACCGGCGGTATCCCGGGCGCACTCGATGGACCGATTGGGCGCTCGGCGTCGCCATCACCGGCCTGTGGACGGTCGCAGTCATCACCTTCAGCGAAGCATGGTGGCCCGAGGCGCCGACGTTCGTCGACGCCGCTGTCTCCGGGGTCGGTGTGGCTCCTATCGTGTTCGTGCCGGACATCGTCGCGGCCCTCCGGCGGCGACGGCACCCGGGGCCCGTGCGCGTACTGCCAGAGCGGCTCGCCGCCGTGCGGAGGTCGATCGCGCCGGTGGCGTTCGTACCGGACGTGCACCGTCACTTCGCCGAACCCGAGGCGCGCGCTCGTTACGTGGTGGCGGCGTACCGTCGGGGCGTGATTCCGGCGGAGTCCGTCCCGGGCCTCGCCGCCGATCTCGCGCACCTCCTGCCCGACGGTGTGCCCGCCTGGGCCGAGCTCGCCGCACACGACGGCGGGACCGGGCTGGGCGGAGTCGTCGACCGCGCGGCCCACGAGCTCGGGTACGCGCCGAGCCCGGAGCAGGAACGGGCGGATGCCGTCGAACGGTTGGTGTACGCGGCCCTGTCCAGCACGGACCCGATGGTCCGCTTGGCCACGGTGGAACTCCTCGCGCCCGGGGAGGGACTCGGGCTTCCGCGGGTCTCGAACCCTCCCGCGACGATGAGCGTCACGCGCGCCACGATCGAGGGGTACTTCGATGGTGCGCACGGGGTGGCACTGGACGAGGGGGTGGATCGCCATTTCGCCGATCCGACGGTACGTGCGCGTCGCATGATCGCCGCGTATCGCAGGCACGAGATCCCGTCCCGCGATGTGGGGACGACCGCCGCGGAGCTCGTCGCGGACCTGCCGGGTGCCGGCCCGGCGTGGACCGAGCTCGCAATGGCCGGCCCGACGGCGTGGAGGTCCGACCTGGACGGACTCGTGGACCGAGCCGCTGCCGAGATCGGTCACACGGACGCGGACGAGCCGGAAATCCTGATCGAGTACGACCTCTACTGCGGGCTCGTCGATGGCGATGTTCTCGATCGATCGCGGCTCATCTGGATCAGGGACGAGCGGTCACCGTTCGCCGTTCCGTTCATCCTCGCAGGGCATCTCGGAGACATCGGCATTGCGACCTTCTTCACCGACGGGGCCGAACATCTCAATGGAAAGTACTCGACTCCCGATGTGGTCGGTCTCCCACGGAATCCGTAGGAAACCGACCGCACTCGCGGTGGTCGGAGGACTGGGCTTGCCGGGCGACCGGGCTCAGGGCAGTTTCTCGAAGACCATCGTCGCCTGGATCCGGTCTCCGCCGGCGAAGCCCTTGCTGCCGGACGACGAGGTCGTGATCGTGTGCAGTCGGTAACCGAGTGCCGCCTGACGATTGATCGCGCCTTCGAGCTCGGTGAGGTTGCCGGACCCGGTACCCAGGAACTTCTCCTTGAGCACCACCTGCAGGACGACGTAGCTCATGCCGTTCTGCGCCGGACGGGGCTGCGCGCCGGCGTTCGCCTCGGCTTCGATCCGGTTCACCATCCCGCTGAGCCCACGCTGTTGCGGGGGCTGCTGGGTCTTCTCGGTCCACCGTTGGCCGTCCCACCATCGCTGGGTGCCCGCACCGTCGTCGTACCAACCGGGATTCGTCATGTTCCTGAGCGTAGGCACGGTGCCTCCGTCGCCCCGGCCAACGATCGGGAATCATCTGAACGGACGACACCGAGAAGCGCCCGCCCCGATGTCTCGGGACGGGCGCTCGGTTCCGCGGGTTCCAGCTGTGGTGGCGGCTCTGCACGGCTCAGTTCTACGAGGGATTCGGCGGCGGGGTGCCGGGCGTCGGCTCGCCGCCTGCGGGCGGCGTGCTGCCGCCGGCGACGTCCTTGATCTTGTTCGTGGCCATGTCGATCTGGGCGTCGTGCCCGGCGAACTTGCCCTTCGCCGCGCTGCCTGCCTTGTCGATCACCTTGTTGACCTGATCGGGGTTCTTGCCGAGAAGTTCTTTGATCTTGTCGAGAAGTGCCATCATGCAACCTTCCGATGGATTCTTCCGCGGACCGTCCTCGCCGCCTGTTTCACCGCGACGCCCTGCGCCTGTGTCCTCGTTCACGGTAGCGACATCGGTCGCGCTGCGGCGTGATGGTGCGGTCGGATTGGTACACGTCGGGCGAAATAGGGCGGAGATTCCGGATGCGACCGATCCGGGCAGCCGGCATCGAATGGTTCGATCGGACCGTTCGCCGCCCGACCGGGCATTCCTCAGCCGACCATCGAGTCCGCACCCACGACCACCACGATCGCCGCGAGGGTACGGGTATCGAGCCGTGGATCATCGGATTCGAGGACGAAACCGATCGGCAGGACCCGCCGCGACCGTATCCGGGCGACCACCGCGCCGGCGTCGTCGGTCAGATCGATCCTGGTCGCGTGCAGGAGGTGGAACGGGATCGCCGAGAAGGCCGCGCCCACTTGTCGGAGGGCCGAGCGACCCGTGCCGCGCTCCGACGCGCTACCCGCGAACGCATCGCTGCGTAAGGTCCACACCCGGCGGACGTTGTCGCCGGCCGGCTTCGACCGGATCTCGAAGTCTTCGGCCGTCCAGATGCGATCCCGATACGCCAGGCGGAAGCCGTGCTCACTGCTCGCGACGTCGAGCCCGCAGCTGCCGTCGCGCGACACGCGGTAGACGACCGTCCCGTCGGTACCGGTGTCGACCAAGACCCGCCACTGCCCGCGGAGGCGGGCTGAGGCGATCGCGCGGGGCACGCCGCTACTTGCGGGTCAGGGCGTCGGCGAGGGCGATCGTCGCGGCGTTCGATGCGGAGGCGAGGGGCTCGACGGTGC
Source organism: Tsukamurella pseudospumae (assembly GCF_001575195.1). NCBI lineage: Bacteria > Bacillati > Actinomycetota > Actinomycetes > Mycobacteriales > Tsukamurellaceae > Tsukamurella > Tsukamurella pseudospumae. Next base: position 958,655 of record NZ_LSRF01000001.1, on the reverse strand, counting down.
CGAACGCGACCGCTGCGGTCTTCGCCGGGGTGGGCTGTCCGGGCACGCGGAAGCCGGCCTCCGCGAGGGGCTTCGCGTGATCGCCCTCGGTCAGATAGGCGACGAAGTCCGCGGCCGCGCGGTCGTGCGCGTCGGTGGTGTCCTCGCGGTCGAGTACCGCGGCCGGGTAGGTGGCCGACGCCGTCGGGCCGGTCGGGTACACGGCGACGGGCGCGGCCTCGCCCCGACCGCGAGCGAAGGCGGCGAGCTGCTGCTCCGTGACGGGCACGGCGCGGATCCCGTCGCCGGGCTTGGTCAGCGCCTCGAGCGCGGCGACCGCACTGGTGGACTTCGGGGCGTCCGCGGCCCACCGCGACAGCGACCCGGTCACCACCGGGCTTGTGGCGGCATCGTCGGACAGCGCCGCGCCACCCGTGCGGCCCACCGCCGCGGCCACGGACTGGGCCGCGAGATAGGTGCCGTCCGAATCGGCCTCGGTGGGCAGCGCGACCCGCAGGTCGCGCTGCTTGCCCGGGAGGTCGAGCCAGCGCACGTCGGCGAAGGCAGGGCGTGCCGAGTCCCGCACCGCGAGGACCACCGGCGACGACGCGATCGACGTCGGCTGCCCCGACACCTCAGCCGGCTTGGCCGCCGCGAGGCGGGCCGTCCAGACCGTGCTCTCCGGGATCCACACCGACGGTGCAGCCCCCAGCTTCGGGTCCCACGTGCCGGACAGCGCGGCGAGGGCGACGGGCGAGTCGACCCCGACGACGTCGATCTTCGCGCAGTAGTCGGCCGACACCTTCCCGGAGTCGTTGAAGGCGTCAGCCACGCGGCGCAGAGACTCGACCAGCGCGGGCGCGGCGGCGACGTGCACGGGCAGGTCGCCGCGCACGCAGGTGGACGCGGCGTTGCGGCCCTCCTGCTCGGAACGTCCGGACAGCCAGACCATCGCCCCGGCGATCGCGGCCACGACGACGACCGCGACGACCGCCGCGATCAACCAGCGCGCGATGCCGCGGGAGCCTCCTCCAGAACGATGTGATCCCATCGAGAGCAACCTACCCGAAGACGCCGCGCGGCGGCATCGGGGACTCCTGTGCGTTCGCGCTGGTGAAGGGCTTCGCGCCGCCCGCGAACCGGGTCGTCTCGGCGCCGCTGACGAGCGAGCCCGGGAACGGGTCGCCGGCCAGGCGACGCGCCAGTCCGTCCGGCACCCGCCCGGTCACGAGAACCAGGTTGCCGAACCGGCGCCCCTTGAGCACGCCGGGCTCGGCGGCGATCGCGACCTCGCCGAACACCCCCGCCACCGTCGCCGCCACGGACCGGGCGAAGGGGAGGGGCGGACCGTCGGCGATGTTGATCGCGACGGTGCCGCCGGGCGCAAGCAGGGGTGTGAGGGACGCGAAGAACTCCCTGGTGGTGAGTGCCGCCGGGGTGCGGGCCCCGGCGAAGACGTCCAGGACCAGGAGGTCGACGGTGCCGAGCATGCCCGCGGGCAGGACCGTCGCGGCGAGCGCGGCGTCGGCGCAGCGGATCTTGATCTGCTCGCGCTTGGGCAGGGGCGCAGCGGCGCGCACGGCGTCGATCAGCGCGCGGTCGATCTCGAGTACCTGCTGCCGCGAGCCGGGCCGTGTCGCGGCGATGTAGCGGGGGAGCGTGAAACCCCCTCCGCCGAGGTGCACGGCTGTGATCGGCTGACCGGAGGGTCGCACCAGGTCCGCGACGTGCCCGATCCGCCGGACGTACTCGAAGACGAGGTTCGTCGGGTCGCCGGTGTCGATGTAGCTCTGCGGCGTCCCGTCGAGCAGCACCGTGAACGCGCCGGGCCGGTCGCGATCGGCTTCGATCACGACCGGCCCGGTGCCGGAATGCTCCGTGCTCAGCTGTTCGCGGCCTTGAACTCGCGGCGACGCGCGTGCAGGATCGGCTCGGTGTAGCCGTTCGGCTGCGTGCCGCCCAGCAGGACGAGATCCTTCGCCGCCTGGAAGGCGATGTTGGTGTCGAAGTCGGGGGCCAGCGGGCGGTAGGTCGGATCGCCCGCGTTCTGCTGGTCGACGACCGGCGCCATGCGCTTGAGCGCGTCGACGACCTCGGCCTCGGTGACCACGCCGTGGCGCAGCCAGTTCGCGAGCAGTTGCGAGGAGATGCGCAGCGTGGCTCGGTCCTCCATGAGGGCGACGTCGTGAATGTCCGGCACCTTGGAGCAGCCGACGCCCGCGTCGATCCAGCGGACCACGTAGCCGAGGATCGACTGGGCGCTCTCGTCGAGCTCCTCGCGCTTCTCCTCCTCCGACCAGTTCGCATTCTTCGCGAGCGGGATGGTGAGGATGTCGTCCACGGACGCCGGGTCGCGCTTGGCGATCTCGTTCTGCACCTCGAACACGTCCACCAGGTGGTAGTGCAGGGCGTGCAGGGTCGCGGCGGTGGGCGAGGGCACCCACGCGGTGGTGGCGCCGGCCTTCGGCTGCGCGATCTTCTGCTCGAGCATCGCGGCCATCAGGTCGGGCATGGCCCACATGCCCTTGCCGACCTGCGCCTTGTGCTGCAGGCCCGCGTGCAGGCCGATGTCGACGTTGCTGTCCTCGTACGCGGGGTACCAGGTCTGCGCTTTGAGCTGGCCCTTGCGGACGATGGGGCCCGCGACCATGGACGTGTGGATCTCGTCGCCGGTGCGGTCGAGGAAGCCGGTGTTGATGAACACCAGGCGGTCGTTGGCGGCGGCGATCGCGGCCTTGAGGTTCACCGAGGTACGGCGCTCCTCGTCCATGATCCCGACCTTGAGCGTGAGCGCGGGCAGGCCCAGGATCTGCTCGACGCGGCTGAAGATCTCCGCGGCGAAGGCCACCTCCTCGGGGCCGTGCATCTTCGGCTTGACGATGTACACCGAGCCGGTGCGGGAGTTGCGGATCTCGCCGGACAGGCCGTGGATCGCGATGAGCGAGGTGACGATGCCGTCGAGGATGCCCTCGCCGATCTCCTTGCCGTCCAGCAGGATCGCGTCGGTGGTCATCAGGTGGCCGACGTTGCGCACGAACAGCAGCGAGCGGCCGTGCAGCACCAGCTCGGAGCCGTCGGCGGCGGTGTACTTCCGGTCCGGGTTCAGGGTGCGGGTGAAGGTCTTGCCGCCCTTGCTGACCTCTTCGGCGAGATCGCCCTTGTTCAGGCCCAGCCAGTTGCGGTACCCGACGACCTTGTCGTCCGCGTCGACGGCCGCGACCGAGTCCTCGAAGTCCATGATCGTGGTGACCGCGGACTCGACGAGGACGTCCTTGATACCGGCCGGGTCGGTCTGCCCGATCGGCGACGACGCGTCGACCTGGATCTCCAGGTGCAGGCCGTTGTGGCGCAGCAGCACGCCGGTGGGCGCCGCGGCGTCGCCGGTGTAGCCGGCGAACACCGTCGGGTCCGCGAGCGCGAGGGCACCGTCGTTCAGGACCAGGGCACCGTCGGCGACGGAGAGCGAGGTGACGGCGGTCCAGGAGCCCGACTCGAGCGGCACGGCCTGGTCGAGGAAGTCCTTCGCGAAGGCGATGACCTTGTCGCCGCGGACCTTGTTGTAGCCCTTCGTCTTCTCCGCGCCGTCGGCCTCGGAGATGGCGTCGGTGCCGTAGAGCGCGTCGTACAGCGAGCCCCAGCGGGCGTTCGCGGCGTTGATCGCGAAGCGGGCGTTGAGGATCGGCACCACGAGCTGCGGGCCGGCGGTGGAGGTGATCTCGGTGTCCACGTTCGCCGTGGTGATCTCGCGGTCCTCGGGGACCGGCACGAGGTAGCCGATGTCGGTGAGGAACTGCTTGTACTTCGGGAAGTCGACCTCACCCGGCGCGGCGGCGTGGAACTCGTCGATCTTCGCCTGCAGTTCGTCGCGCTTGGTGAGCAGCGCCCGGTTCTTCGGAACCAGATCGCCGATGACCTTCGCCGCACCGTCCCAGAAGGCCGCCTGGTCGACGCCCGTGCCCGGAAGCGCCTCGTTGTTGATGAAATCGTAGAGAACCGTTGCGACCTCGAGGCCTGCGACGGATGTCCGGGCGGTGTCAACCATGAAGTACTTCAACCCCTTCGTAGCACGTGATTACGTGCTCATCAGGTTACTCCGCGCGAGATCGCCGCCGACGCCGGGACCACCTGGCCGAAGTCCAGTTTGACCAGCTGATCCGCCCGGTCGAAGTAGCGGTCGTCGTGGGTGATGACGACCACCGTCTTCCCCCGCGCCCTCAGGTCGCCGATGATCCGGTCGTAGAACACCGCGCGGAACCGGGGGTCCTGATCCGCGGCCCATTCGTCGAACAGGTACACGGGCCGGTCCTCGAGCAGCGCGGTCAGGAGCGCGAGCCGCTTGCGCTGCCCCGTCGACAGCGCGAGTGTCGAGAGCTTCCCGTCCTGCACGGTCACGGCGTGCGCGAGCTCCAGGTCGTGCAGCAGGCCGCGGACGCGGTCGTCCAGATCGTCCGCGGCGAGGCCGAGGTAGTCGTCGAACAGGTGGAAGTCGGAGAAGACCGCGGTGGTGTGCTGCCGGAACCACTCGGTGTTCTGCGGACCGACCACCTCGCCGCCGATCCGGATCTCGCCGATCCGCGGCGCGTACAGCCCCGACAGCAGCTTGGCGAGCGTCGATTTGCCGCTGCCGTTGCCGCCGACCACGAAGGTCACCTCGCCGGGGCGCAGCGTCAGGTCGATGGGGCCGAGGCGGAAGCCGTGCGGGACGCCCGGCATTCCCGGCATGCCCGGGGGCGGTCCCTGCGGGGGGTGCGGCGGCGGGCCGCCGGGGCCGCCGTGCGGCGGGTGCTGGCCGGGCCCCATGGGTGGCGGCTCGGGCAGGTACTCGTAGCCCACGCCCCGCAGTTCGACGGTGCCGTCCGACAGCGGGCGGTCGTCGTACGGGAGTGCCGACTCGTCGCGCGCGGTCTCCAGGGACAGGTCGAGACCGCGGATCTTGGCCAGCGCCACATCACCGCGGAGCAGGTCGGGGATGCGGTGCATGAGGCTCTGCATCGGCATCGACAGGAACGTCGTGACCAGCACGTAGCCGATCATGGTCTCCCGCGGCAGCTCCAGCGCCCTGGCGAGCACGAACAGGATCAGCACCATGGTGCCCAGCTGCAGCACCTGACCGAGCGCCTGGCCGCCGGCGAATCGCGTGCCGGCGGCGACGTGCTTGCCGCGCAGGTCCTCAGCGGTGCCCAGCAGCTTCCGGCCGAGGAAGTCGGAGCGGCGGCCGCGGTGCAGCTTGAGCTCCTTGATCCCGTGCGTGACCTCCTGGAACGAGCCGATGAGGGCGTCGTCGAGCTCGCGGGCCCGGCGATAGGTCTCCCGGACCCTGCGCAGCACCGTCTCCACGCACGCGATGCCGATGAGCGTGCCCGCGACGGACACCGCGAACAGGGCGCCCGACACGGTGGCCAGGTAGGTGAGCGCGCCGATGATCGTCGCGAGGTCGATGCACAGCCCGGGGATGCCGGACACGGCCATCGACAATGAGCGCACGTCCTCGGTGAGCGTCGCCAGCAGGCGGTGATCGCCGAGCCGCTCGATGTGCTCGAGCGGCGCCGCGAGCACGCGCTGCGAGAGCCGCGCCCGCAGCCGGTAGACGGCGGCCTGCGCCAGGTGCAGCAGGATCAGCTGCGAGGCGACGCCCGCGACCACCACGACGACGGCGGTCACCACGAACTGGGTGACCGTCACCGTCGGCATCGGTCCCGGCGCGACCAGACCGTTGATGAGCGTCAGCAGGTACGCGTTGGCCGCGCCGGCGACGAGGCCCGCGGCCACCGCCGCGGCGATCGCCGCCGGGGAGATCGAGATGAGGAACTTCAGGAGCTTCACGGCGCGCTCATTCGCCGGTGGTCACGACGTCGAACAGGAAACCCTCCACGGTCACGCCCGGCGCGAACGAGAAGGCCATGCCGGTCGACGGTGCGCCGTCGGCACCGTCGGACGCCACCTGCGCGAGCAGGCGCTCCAGGACGAACAACAGCGAGACGCTGAGCATGTTCCCATGGCCGGCGAGCACGTCCCAGCTCAGCCGTGAGGCCTCGTCGGGCAGGCCCAGGGCGGTCGAGGCGGACTCGATGATCTTCGGGCCGCCCGGGTGGATCGCCCAGTGCGCGACGGCGTCCCGGTCGAGGCCGTTGCGCCGCAACACCCCGTCGACCACCGGGGCGACCCCGTCGACGATGTACTGGGGCAGGGACTCCGCCAGCTCGCAGGTGATGCCGTCCGCGTTGACCCCGAGCACGATCCCGTCCTCGGCACCGTCGAGCAGGTGGCTGAAGGTGTCGCGCACGACGATGTTCCCGGCGGGCAGCGGATGCCCGACCTCGCTCGCGCCGATCAGCGCGGCGCCGCAGCCGTCGGCGAAGAGGCTGGAGATCACCACGTCGTTGGGGTCGCCGGAGAAGACGGCGTTGACCGAGCTGAGCTCGAGGCAGATCATCAGCGACTTGCGGTCGGGGTGCGCGCGGACGTAGTCGGTGGACACCCGGAGCGCGTTCATCGCCGCGGCGCAGCCCATGAAGTTGATGACCACCCGGCTCGTACCGGGGGACAGGCCGAGCGCGCGGATCACGGCGACGTCGACGCCGGGGGCGAGGAAGCCGGTGCTGGTGACGAACACCAGCTGGCCGACGTCCGCCGGGTCGACGGTGCCCAGCGCACGGCGGGCCGTGTCGATCGCGAGCGGCGCGGCGTGCTCGAAGAACAGGTCCATCCGCTCGCGGATCGTGTCGGGGCGCGTGCTGAACGCGGCGAACTCCGGGGTGAGCGGGTCGATCGCGAGGTGCCGCTCGGCGACCCGCGTCTTCGCGTACACGCGGCGGATGCGCTCCGCCTGCCGCGGGTCGTCGAACCGGGACGCGACGCGGTCCGCGGACTCGGCCTGGTCGTAGGCCTGCGAGGGAGAGCCCGTCGCGAGGGACTCGATCACCGCGACCGAGGTGGGCGGCGCCGGCGGGGCGCCGCGCCAGACACTGGTCCCGGGGAGTTCCGGGGCGGCGATACGCTGTTCCTGCGTGTTCATGGTGATCTCCTTGAGCTGGAAGATGTGGGGCGGCGGGAGCCGGATCAGACGGTGCCGATACCGGTGAAGCCCGCGACGACGTACGAACCCGAGGTCTTGAGGGCCTGCGGCGAGAAGTGTTCCCGGAGGAAGCCGTGGCCCTGCTCCTGGGCGGGGCGCGACCTCTGGCCCAGGAAGGTGTTGACCTGGTCGGGCAGGCGGTCGAAGAAGAAGCTGCGGCGGGGGAGCCACTCGACGCCGAACTTCGCGGCCTCCTCGGCCATGAGCTCCTCGGTCGCGATGTTCGCGTAGCCGCTCCGCTGGTAGGGCAGCACGTGGTGGACGCGGTGGCTGGACAGCCCGGCCGAGAGGAAGCAGTCCACGTACCGGTTGCCCGAGATCTTGAGATCGTAGGCCTGGTTGAGCTGGTTGACCGCCCAGTCCTCGGTCTCGACCTCGGGCAGGTCGTCGACGTCGGTCTCGAAGTCGTGGCTCGCGACCACCAGGAAGGTGCTCACCCACAGCACGGCGACGAACTGCGCGACCCACGCCCAGATGTCGCCCAGGAACAGGAACAGCAGGAACTCGCCGATGAGCACCGCGCGCATCGCGAAGGCGCCGATGAAGTGCGGCAGCGCGCCGCGCAGCGACCCGTACATGTCGGCCACGCCGACCTGCCGGGTGAGCTTGACGATCTCGAAGAGCCGCATCGTCATGCCCGTGGCGGTGTGGCCGAACTTGTGCAGCGTGTGGATGGGGATCCGGTACCAGCGCGGGATGTCCATCATCATGGTGAACACGTTCTTCTTGATGTCCACCTCGCTCTGCGTGTGCGGGTGGTGCAGCAGGGCGTGCCCGTCGGCGGTGACGAACGACAGCGCGACGTAGTTGATGTCGAAGGCGTTGACCAGGACCTTGGTCGCACCCTTCTGGGCGCGGTGGATCGCGTAGTGGCCGAACCCGGCGAGCGAGCTCCGCAACATCACCATGAGCAGCACGAACAGCCAGATCGGCATCCAGGACGGGACGCTGAGCCGGGCCGCGATGACGGCCACGTACGCGACGGCCAGAACCGCGGCGGTGATGTTGAACCAGCGGTCCATGCGCTTCACGCGCGCCTTCATCGCCGGGTCCCGCAGGCGCGCCTTCACGGCGTGCAGCAGATCCTTCGGATCGTCGAACCGGTAGCGCGGCGTGTCGCGCCAGCTGTCGAAGCCGTCCTTGAACAGGAATGCGGGAGCGTTGTTCTTCGGGTGCACGTCCACGACCTCGGCGTCGCGATCGAGCGCGAACCGCTGCAGCATCTTCTCGATCTTCTCGGGATTGGGGTGATACGACCCGATGATCGACGTGATGTCGCGATTCTTGGAACGGCCGATGAAGAATTCTCCGCCGGGATGCTTGTTGATCCATTCCGTGAGGTCGTACGCGCGGCCCTTGTAGACCCATACGTTCGACAGCTGCGGGCCGCCGCCGGGGCCGGGCATGCGGCCGAGGTCGCGCGGCCCCGGGTCGCCGGGCCCGCCGGGGTCCTCGTCGCCGGTGAAATCCCGGCCCCGCGGTCCCGCGGGCCGCCGGCCCGGATCGCGCTCATCGGTCGCCGACGCACCGTCGCGACCTGCGCCGCCACCGCGTCCGGGGTTCGTTCCGCGGGTGAGGTCGCGGGGGCCCGGATCGTCGGCGCCGCGCTCGGCGGGATCCGCCGGCGGGTTGATATTGGTGGACACTTGTCGTTGCCTCCTGAGCCAGTACCGGTTTCCCGGTCCCGTACACCATCTCCACGTACGCTAATGGATCGCTGAAGGCGGGCTTGCCGCTACCATCCAGTGTCCGATTCGCCGGGAAGTAGAGGGCGCGAATGCTTCGATCGGCTCCAGAATTCATGCATACTTCTTCCGTGAGGCGGGACTTCCGCTTTTCATTCACGCCGGGCGCGATGTCGCCCGGTCAGATTTCCAGGGGGGAACCCATGAAGTTCACGGCATCGCGCACGGCCCTCGCGCTGCTCGCCGCAGGTGCACTGGTGCTCACCGGCTGCGCCGACAAGAAGTCCACCGACGCGACCTCGACGACCACCGCGACGTCCGCACAGAACGGCGCCTCCGGCTCCCCGACCGCGAAGCCCTCTGTCGACGCGAACGGCCTGCCCACCGTGCAGATCGTCAAGGACGCGGCCCTCGCCACGCGCGAGACCTACTCCGAGCACCTCACGCTCGCGGTCGACAAGGGTATCAAGGGCCTGCCCGTCACCAGCGTCACCGGCGACATCATCTCGTTCAAGGACACCAAGCGCGTAGCCGCGCAGGGTGAGGCCAATGTCGTGACCGACGACAAGGGCACAATGGCACAGACCAAGTTCGTTGTGATCGACGGAATGATGTACGCCGATTTCGGGGGCGCGAAGTATCGCGGGATCGGCAAGACCGGCGAGAAGGGCGTCTACGACCCCGCGATCATCCTGGACCAGGAGAAGGGGCTCGCGAAGATCCTCGACGCGCTGCAGAACCCGAAGGTCGAGGGCAAGGACACCGTCAACGGCCTCAAGACCGTGAAGGTCTCGGGCACCGTCGACACGCACATCCTGGACCCGCTGCTTCCGCAGATCACCGATATCGCCCAGCGTGGCAACGCCGGTACGAACCTGCCGATCACCCTGTGGATCGTCTTCGACGCGTCGGCCGACCCGATGCCCAAGCCGAACGTGACGCGCATGGAGGTCAAGCTCAAGGAGCTGCCGATCACCCTGAACCTCACCGAGTTCGGTAAGGACGTCAAGATCGAGAAGCCGGCCACCTAGGCAGCACGAGCCAGCGGGAGTCATCGAGCGCCCGTCGACGCCTTTGGGGGAGCGTTGACGGGCGTTCGTGCTTTGGGGACGAGTTCGGCTAGATCTCGAACGAAGTATGGTGCCGGCGGTGAAAGCGGGAATCTCTCGCAGGTCTGTGATCGTGCATACTGCTACCCATGCGCGGGGAAGACTACGGTGGCTATCGGCTCGTTCGGCGGCTCGGGGAAGGCGGGATGGGGGCGGTTTGGCTTGCGGAGCATCCACGATTGCCTCGGAGTGTCGCGGTCAAGATCTTGAGTCCGATGTTTAGTGCCAGTAGTGATTTCAGGGCCCGTTTCTACCGGGAGGCGGAATTGCTGGCAGCTATGTCGCACCCGGGGATCGTTCAGGTGTTTGACCGTGGCGAAAGTCACGGGCAAGTATGGATTGCGATGGAGTACGTCGAGGGTGAAGACGCCGGAATATTACTTCGTAAGAATTTGTGGACTCCGAAACTTGTCAACCAAGTCGTTCGGCAAATCGCAAGTGCACTCGACTACGCTTGGGTCGATCATCGTGTAACCCACCGCGACGTCAAGCCTGCAAATATTCTGGTAGACGTCCGCGCGGACGGGGTCATCCGTCACGCGAAACTCGCGGATTTTGGTATAGCGAAAGCTGCCGGTGAGTCGACTTCGCTGACCGCCACCGGTATGGCGATCGGCACGTTCGCCTATATCGCACCGGAGGTATTGAACGGCGGACACGTCGATAACCGAAGTGATGTGTATTCGCTCGTCGCGACATCGTATCAACTTCTGTCGGGTCGTTTGCCGTTTGAGGAGTCTTCGCAGGCTGCGCTGGTCGGAGCGCACCTGAGTAGGTATCCAATGCCGATTACCGATCGAAATCCTGCGCTGCCAGGCGCGGTTGACGCGGTGTTTTCGAGAGGCTTTGAAAAGGATCCTCGACTTCGATTCCAGACGGCTGGCGAATTTGCATCGGCACTCGATGAAGCTTTGGCCTCCACGGAGGTGGCCAAGGAGAGCCCGACCGTCACGACCTTTGGGGCTGCCGCGGAGTTGTCTGCGTGGGATGTCACCGCTCAGCGGCTAAACCCGTCAGCGTCGCGCGAGGTAGATCCTTTCAGTGAAACCGTGTTGCGGCATCGGGCGCCGGATGAGTTTGTTCCGCCAGCCAACGGCAGCCGTCATCGAAACCTGCTCATCTCGGCCGGGTTGATTGGTACGGCTCTGCTTGTGGCAGGCGTAGTCGGAGCAACGCAGATCCGCGGTGATGAGCCGAGCGTCGGCGACGGCACGCATCTGACGACTGCCGCGGCCGCGAGCGGCGCGTCGGGCGCACCGTCGGCGGCACCGCCCGTCGACGCGAATGGCCTACCCACTGTGCAGATCGTCAAGGATGCGGCCCTCGCCACGCGCGAGACCTACTCCGAGCACCTGACGCTCGCGGTCGATAATCGTATTCAGGGCCTGCCCGTCACCAGCGTCGATGGTGACGTCATCTCTTTCAAGGACACCAAACGCGTGGCGGCACAGGGTGACGCGACGGTGCGGGTCGCGACGAACTTCGTCCAGACGAAGTTCGTCGTGGTCGACGGCGTCATGTACGCCAATCTCGGTGGCGCGAAGTACCAGCCGATGGGTAAATCTGGCGAGAAGGGTGTCTATGACCCCGCGATCGTCCTGGACCCGGATAAGGGTCTGGCGAAGGTGCTCGATTCGCTGCAGAACCCGAAGATCGAGGGCAAGGACACCGTCAACGGCCTCAAGACCGTCAAGGTGACAGGCATCGTCGATACCAAGGTGCTTGATCCGCTGTTCCCTCAGATCGCTGAGATTGCCACGCACGGCAACGCTGGCACGGCGCTTCCGACCACGCTGTGGATCGCTTTCGATCCGTCGGCCAACCCGCAGCCGAAGCCGAACGTCACGAAGATGCAGGTCATGCTCAAGGACGGCAACATCGACCTGAACCTCAGCGACTTCGGTAAGGACGTCAAGATCGCCAAGCCTGCCACGTAGCTTCGCCAGAATTCGTGATGCCTCTGCGCGCGGGCCACGGACCTCTGGGGCACGCTGAGAGCAGCGCCGCACGAACAGATAGTCGCCGCCCTGAACCTTGAGGGTTATTCAGCCACGAAGAGAATTCGTGATTCCCCTGTAATTCTCTCGGCGTGTCGCACGAAAAGCGACCACCATTTCTGAAAGAATTCTTGTAACACCAAGAATTGAACAGAAATGACCGCGGTACATGTACAATACCACCGGGTTTTCCCGGGGCGATATCGAGGAGCTCACCCGCCGGATTCGCGCCGCAGCCGAAACCACGCGAGAACACATCGGGCACCCGCCGTCGTTGGGATTGTTCACTTGCATGCGCGTCACCCTGGCGTATCTCAGAAGAAATGTCGCGCAGGTTTTCCTCGCCGAGATGACAGGCTGCTCGCAGGCGACGATCTCGCGGGCGATCAGCGCAGTACAGCCGTGGATCTGCCGCGTCCTCGAGCCGCTATCCACCGCGGAACATCGTCCGATCAGAAGACAGCGGGCCAGGCGCGGACAACGGCGAGCAGCCGATCGCGGATCGGGGCGGCCCGCTCGGCGAGCGCGACCTGCTGCCGCACGTACTCGTTCCGACCCTCGCGCGTCTCGATCGCGATGGGGGAGAAGCCGTGGTCCGCGAGGTCGTAGGGGCTGGCGCGCATGTCCAGCTCCCGGGCGTCGCGGGCCAGATCGAAGGCGTCCGCCACCAGGTCCGACGGTGCCCCAGGGGCCAGTTTGAAGGCCCATTTGTAGAGGTCCATGCCCGCGTGCAGGCAGCCGGGCTGCTCGCTCGCGACCTGTGTCTCGCGGGACAGCTCGGCGAGATTGCGCGGTGCGGCGTCGGGGGTGAAGAACCGGAACGCGTCGTAGTGGGTGCACCGCAGGCTCCCGGCGCGCACCACGTCGTCGGTGCCCTCCGGCCCGAGCCGGAGCGGCACCGGGTGCCGCGTCTGGTCGGCCTCGCGGAAGACCATGGCCCACTCGTGCAGTCCGAAACAGCCGAAGACCGGCGCGCGGGTGGCGGTGGTCTCGAGCAGACGCGCGACGTACTCCGCGGTGCCCGCGCGCTTGGCGAGCACGGCCGGATCCCGGGTCACGAACGTCCCGGCGACCTCGTAGCCCCGGAGTCCGCCGAACTCTTCAGCGGCGAGCGGTCCGTCGAGCTCGACCCCGAGGCCCGGATGCCACCGCAGCAGGTGCGCGGGCCGGTGCCCGTAGTACGTGAACAGGAAATCCCACACGGGGTGCCTCTCGCCACGGGCGGCCCGGCGGCGATGCGCGTCCACGAACGGTTCGAGGCGGGCGCGGTGGGCGTCCGCGAGCGGCCGCCACTGCGCATCGGTGAGGACGGTGCGGGCCGGACTCACACCCGGTGCGTCCCGTCCCGGACGGTGCCGACGAACTCCTCGACCACGTCCTCCAGGGCGACGATGCCGATGGTCCGGCCGTGGTCGTCGGCGACGGCGGCCAGGTGCCCGCCGAGGCGGCGCAGGTGCGAGGTCGCCTGGTCCAGCGACAGCGCACCGTCGACGACGGGGAGCGGGCGGATGCGACCCGCGCCGATCACCGTGTCCGGTCCGACGGCGGCGTCCATGATGTCCGGCAGCACGTCCTTGACGTGCAAGTACCCGGTGAACGCGCCGTCGCGGCTGCGGACGGGGTAACGGGAGTAGCCGGTCTCCGCGACGGCGGACTCGATGTCGCCGAGCGTGGGTCCCCACGTGCCGTTCGTGCCCTGCACGGCCTGCAGTCCGCGGATCTCGATCAGCGGGATCGCGACGTCGGCGACGGTGCGGCGCGAGGTCTGCAGCGCGCGGGTGAGCCGGACTCGCTCCTCGGCGTCGATGAGGCCCTCGTCGTGCGATTCGGCGATGAGCTCGGGCAGCTCGCCCGCGGACACGGTGCCCTCGAGCTCGTCTCGGGGCTGCACGCCCAGCGCCCGGAGCACCAGCATCGCGAGCCAGTTGTACAGGGCGATGAGGGGGCGGGCGATCCGGACGAACCACAGCAGCGGCGGCACCAGCAGCATGGCCGCGGCCTCGGGACCCGCGAGCGCGATGTTCTTGGGCACCATCTCGCCGAGCAGGATGTGCATGACCACCACCAGCGACATCGACACCGCGAACGAGATCGGGTGCAGCAGCGCGTGGGGCACGTGCGCCCACTCGAGAGGGACCTCGAGCATCCGGGCGATGGCCGGCTCGCCGACCTTACCCAGCAGGATCGAGCAGATCGTGATGCCCAGCTGGCACGCCGCCAGCATGAGCGAGAGCCGTTCCGAGGCCCTGATCACGGCGCGCGCCGAGCTCCGGCCCTGCTCCACCAGCGTCTCGAGGCGGTCCTTGCGGGCCGCGATGAGCGCGAACTCGGCGCCGACGAAGAAGGCGTTGGCGGCGAGCAGCAGCACCGTGAGGAAGATGTACAGAACGTCAATCATGGCTCAGCTCCACCAGGTCGACGCGGCGGCCGTCCATCCGGGCGACGCGCGCCGTCCACACCGGCGCGACGGCGGCACCGTCGTCCTCGAGCAGCGAGGGATGCTGCGGGAGTTCGACGACATCGCCCACGGCCGGGATGCGGCCGAGGAGGAACATCACCAGGCCGCCGAGGGTGTCGTAGTCGCCCTCGGGCGCGCGGTAGTCGGTGTCGCGCTCCACCTCGTCGATGCGCAGCAGGCCCGAGCACAGGAAGCCGCTGTCGGTGCGCTGCACGTCGACGGGCTCGTTCGCGTCGTGCTCGTCGCGGACGTCGCCGACGATCTCCTCGATGAGGTCCTCGACGGTGACGATGCCCGCGGTGCCGCCGTACTCGTCGACGACGAGAGCCATCTGCAGCCCGTTCGCCCGCAGCTGCTCCATCAGCGCGTCGCCGTCGAGCGTCGCGGGCACGACGGGCGGCGTGGTCGCGATCGCGGCGACGGGCACCGTCGAGCGGCGCTCCGCGGGCACCGTCAGCGCCTGCTTGACGTGCACGAGCCCGACGGTGTCGTCCAGGTCGCCCCGGACCACGGGGAAGCGGGAGCGGCCCGACTCGATCGACAGTGTCACGAGGTCGGCGACGGTGGCGTCGGCCTCCAGCGAGTCGATCCGCTGACGTGGCGTCATGAGGTCCTCCGCGGTGAGCTCGCCGAACTCCAGAGACCGGCCCACGAGCTCCGCGGTCATCTCGTCGATCGCGCCCGACGCGGCCGAATTGCGCACCAGCGCACTGAGTTCCTGCGCGGATCGGGCCGAGCTCAGTTCCTCCGCGGGCTCGATGCCGAGCCGGCGGACCAGCCCGTTCGCCGACGAGTTGAGGAAGGTGATCGCCCAGCGGAACACGGCGGAGAACGCGGCCTGCGGGCCGGCGCTCCAGCGCGCGGTCTGCAGCGGGCGGGCGATGGCGAGGTTCTTCGGCGCCAGCTCGCCCAGCACCATCGACAGCGAGGTCGCGAGGACCAGCGCCAGCACCAGGGTCAGGGCGGCGACGACGGCCTCGGGGGCACCGGTCCACTCCAGCGCGGGGCGCAGGAACTTCGAGAGCACCGGCTCCGCGAGGTAACCGGTGACCAGCGTCGTGATCGTGATGCCGAGCTGGGCGCCCGACAGTTGGAAGGTCAGGGTCCGGTGGGCCCCCTGCACCTGCTTGGAGCGGCGGTCGCCGCGCTCGCGGACGTCCGCGTCGACGGTCGACTTCTCGAGCGCCGTCAGCGAGAACTCGGCCGCGACGAACAGCGCCGTGCCCAGCGTCAGGGCGAGGAAGCCGACGATGGCGCCGACCGTTATCAGGGCGCTAGCCATCGGAGCACCCCGCTGCGGCGGTGGCTCGTCGTCGGCGTTTGCCCGGTCTTCGGACCGTCATGTTCCTTCCCAGGATCGCGAGGAGATTCGAAGAGCATCCTACCGGCGCGGCCGGCGAGCGCTCACCAACCGCCGGGCAGGGGCCGGCCCTCGGCGAACCCGGCCGCGCTCTGCACGCCGACGGTGGCCTTCGCGTGGAACTCCGGGACGGACCGGGCACCCGCGTAGGTGAACGAGCTGCGCACCCCCGAGGTGATGCGGTCCAGCAGGTCCTCGACGCTCGGGGCCTCCGGGTCGACGCGGATGCGCGAGCTGGAGATGCCCTCCTCGAACAGCGACTTGCGGGCGCGGTCGAAGGCGCCCTCGCCGGCTGTGCGGGCGGCGACGGCGCGCTTGGACGCCATGCCGAAGCTCTCCTTGTACGCGGAACCGTCGGTCGCGTACTTCATGTCGCCCGGGGACTCGTAGGTGCCGGCGAACCACGAGCCGACCATGACGTTCGACGCACCGGCGGCCAGCGCGAGTGCGACATCGCGCGGGTGCCGCACGCCGCCGTCGGCCCACACGTGGGCGCCCAGCTCGCGGGCGGCAGCCGCGCAGTCGAGGACGGCGCTGAACTGCGGCCGCCCGACACCGGTCATCATGCGGGTGGTGCACATCGCGCCGGGGCCCACGCCGACCTTGACGATGGTGGCGCCGGCGTTCACCAGGTCGCGGGCGCCGGCGGCGGCGACGACATTGCCCGCAGCCAGCGGCAGTCCGAGGTCGAGCGCGGCGACGGCCTCGAGCGCGTCGAACATCTTGGCCTGGTGGCCGTGCGCGGTGTCGACGACCAGCACGTCGGCACCGGCCTCGGCGAGCGCGCGGGCCTTGGCGGCCACATCGCCGTTGATGCCGACGGCGGCGGCGATGCGGAGCTTGCCGGCACCGTCGACCGCGGGGCTGTAGATGCCCGCGCGGACCGTGCCCGTGCGGGTGAGGACGCCGTGCAGGCGGTCGTCACCGTCGACGAGGACCGCCAGGTCGGAGTGGTCCTTGTCCAGCAGGTCGAAGATCGCCTCGGGCGCGGTACCCGCGGCGGCGCAGACGAAGGACGTGGTCATCACGTCGCGCAGGCGGGCGAACCGGTCGACGCCCTCGCACGCGGCCGTGGTCACGAGGCCGATCGGGCGGTTCTCGCCGTCGACGACGACGACCGCGCCGTGCGCGCGCTTGGGCAGCAGCGCGACCGCGTCGCTCACGGAGTGCTCGGCGCTCAGCGTGACCGGGGTGTCGGCCACGAGGTCGCGGCTCTTGACGTAGGCGATCGTGTCGGCCGCCGCTTGGAGCGGGAGATCCTGGGGGAGGACGACGATGCCGCCCCGCCGGGCCACCGTCTCCGCCATGCGACGGCCTGCGACCGCCGTCATGTTGGCGACGACCAGCGGGATGGTGGTGCCCGTGCCGTCGACCGAGGAGAGATCCACGTCGAACCGGGAGGTCACGTCCGACCTGTTCGGGACGAGGAAGACATCGTCGTAGGTCAGGTCGTACTGCGGGCGGCTATCAGGAAGGAACTGCACGTGTGGTCATCCTACTCGATCACGCCGTGGCGCGGCTCACGGCCGGGATCAGTGCATGACCAGGCGGTAGAGCTCGGTCAGCCAGGGGACGGCCACGGCCACCGTGGGCACCACCAGGATCAGGCCCGCGAGCAGGTAGACCGCGCCGTTGAACATCGTGCTCGCCGGGGGCATCGACAGTCGCTCGACCCGCACGACGGTACCCGTCGACCCGACCGCGAGGGCGCCCCGCGGGGCGGGACTCTTGGCGCAGGTGACCAGCGCATTGGCCAGGGGGAGCGGACCCGCGGCCGCGACGGCCTCGTCGTCGGCGAGAAGCTCGACCAGCAGCTTGACGGAGTCGAGTGCCGCCGAGGAGCGGACGACGCGCGGGAACGCGTGGTGCACCGCGGTGAAGGCCTCGAGCACCAGGTCGTGCCGGGAACGCAGGTGGGCGCGCTCGTGCGCCAGCACCGCGGTCAACTCCTCGTGGCTGAGCTGGGTGAGCGTGCCGACACTGAGTACCACGCGGTGCCGCAGCCCGGGCAGGCAGTAGGCGAGCGGCTCATCGACGCCGAGCACCCGCAGGTCCGCGGCGGAGACGGGGTGGTCACCGTCGACCGCCTGGGACAGGATGTCGACGACGGTGCGGTGCCGGGCCCGGCGCCACCGCGTGCGGACGGCCAGCCGGACGGTGGAGGTGATCAGGCGCGCGCCGATGATCAGGGTGAACGCGAAGGCGATCACCGACACC
The DNA here is from genome assembly GCF_001575195.1 of Tsukamurella pseudospumae. Taxonomy (NCBI): domain Bacteria; kingdom Bacillati; phylum Actinomycetota; class Actinomycetes; order Mycobacteriales; family Tsukamurellaceae; genus Tsukamurella; species Tsukamurella pseudospumae. The sequence goes on along the minus strand of NZ_LSRF01000001.1, from coordinate 940,775 downwards.
GTCCACGGCACGGCTCCGAGCTGGCGGATCTCGTCGATCGGATTCGTGGTGGGGCGGCCGTCGGCGCCGGGGACGAGGAGGCGGCTCGCGATGACCAGGCCGGCGCTGAACGCCGAGAGCACGGCGGCGAGCGCAATGGCCTGCCACAGCACGAGCGCGGCGCGGGGCGCGCGGATCGGCCAGGCGGCCCGGGACAGCCATGTGGGCACCGGTCCTGCGAGCAGCAGGGCCAGCACTCCGAAGATCAGGGCCGCCATGGGCTTGAGCCTACTGGTTCAGGACGACCGCGTGGGACGCTCGGCGGCGCGGTCGACCCCGGCCTCGAGCTTGGCGAGGGCGCGGCGCAGCGCCTCCGCCTCGTCAGCGCCGACGCGCTCGACGAAGTGGACGAGAGCTGCCTCGCGGGAGCTCTCGGCCTGCGCGAGTGCGTCGAACATGAGGTCCGCGACGAGTTCCTCGCGGCCGAAGGTCGCGGCGTAGCGATGCGCCCGGTCGGTGCGGATCTGCGTGACCAACTTCTTCTTCGCGAGCCGCTGCAGCACCGTCATCACGGTCGTGTACGCGAGTTCACGGTCAGCGGAGAGCGATTCGTGCACCTGTCGCACGGTCTGCGGTTCGGTGGACGCCCACAGGTGGTCCATGACCGCGCGCTCGAGATCTCCCAATGCCGCCATTGCACCGATTCTACTCGGGATGGTCCACACCGCTACGACAGGCTGTCGTAATCCACGCCACATTGATGAGGGCTTGCTAAGTTAGGGGAGGCTGCCCTAGAGTGAGTCATGTCGCCGAGAGCGACACGAGATCCACATCGGACCGGTTCGCGAACTGAGGGCTGCAGTAATCCGCCCGGTCTGTGCCAAGGCGGGTCCGGGGATGGCTGAGCCCCGGGCCCGCCGCTCTCGTTTTCAGCGGCGATCGCTCCGCGGGGCGGTCAGTCCTTCGGCATCACGAGCCAGAGCAGCAGGTAGAGCAGGAACTGCGGACCCGGCAGCAGGCAGGACACCACGAACAGCACGCGCACGAGGGTGGCGTCGATCCCGAAGTAGCGGGCGATGCCGGCGCACACGCCGCCGATCCAGTTGTTCTGCAAGTCGCGGGCGAAGCGCTTCTGCGGTGCCGGGGTGTAGGGGGACTGGGTGAAGGGCGTGTTCTCGGTCATGACTCCACGATGCCGTCCGCCGGGCCCGTCCCGCATCGGGGTCTTCCCGGAATCCGGCCCGGAGATCGCCCCGGCGGTGCGTCGCCCTAGGGTGGGTTCATGACGCAACCGACCCCCGGACAGCAGCAGGTCATCGACGGGATCCAGGCCCAGGGCACAGCCGGCTTCGACTCGCTCCTCGGCCTCGAGTACACCGCGCTCACGCCCGACGGCGTCCGGGCGACGCTCACCCTGCGCCCCGAGCTGCACCAGCCCTTCGGCATCACCCACGGCGGCGTGTACTGCGCGATCGTGGAGTCGGTCGCCAGCGTGTCGGGCGTGATCTGGCTCGGCGGCAGCGGTCACGTCGTCGGCGTGAACAACAACACCGACTTCCTCCGCGCCCTCTCCAGCGGCGTGCTGTCGATTCGCAGCACCCCCATCCACCGGGGCCGCCGGCAGCAGCTGTGGCTCGTGGAGATCGACTCCGAGGACGGCAAGGCCGTTGCGCGCGGGCAGGTCCGGCTGCAGAACATCGAGGCGTAGCAGCTAGCGGTTGGACCACGCGGCCACCGTGTCGCCCGCGGCATCCCGTCGTACCAGCGCGATGTCCGAGCGGCCCGACTGGTTCGCGGCCCAGTGCAGCGCGGACCAGTCGAACGCCGATGCGGGCAGGATGACACGTTAGGGCAGGTCGGCCAGGACCTCCCCGTCCTTGGTCGGCATCGCTTCCGCGGGCGCGTCGGCACGCGTTCGGACACCGATCTCGACGGTGTCGCCGCGCTCGGCGACCACGAACGCGTCGACGTTCCCCCACGGGACGGCCGAGCGGCGCACCCGCACGTCCTCGGCGGACGCCTGGAACAGCGTGGCGGACGCCACGTGCTGGCCGATCACCGCCACCATCCCGGCGATGAACAGCGGCCGGGCGGCGACGCCGAGGCCGGCCTTGTCCAGCAGGTACGCGGCACCCGCGAACACGACGATGCCCGCGACGAGCTTCGCAGCCAGCCGCAGCGGCGCGTAGGAGACCGTGACGTGGTAGCGGGCCCGCGCCAGCAGGGTGCGGGAGCCGAAACCTGCTGCGACGCAGACCGCCGCGGCGATCACCGCGAGCGACCACGCGCCCGGGCCGCCCTCGTCGAGCGCGAACAGGAGCGTCACGACGGCGACGATCCCGGCGAGGATCGAGACCAGTTGCACGGGCTTGCCCACACCGGCGGCCTTGCGCATGCTGCGGACCGCCGCGTCGTGCGAGACGGGAGCTGTGGAGTAGGGCACGGTGCCTCCTGGGAGTCGGAATCTCTTCGAGCACCCTAGGACCGTGCGCTTGCGCCGGAGTTCGGCTCGCTAGCCCCGGGCTCGTCGACGACGATCGATCACGGCCGCTCCGCCGACCAGGAACGCGAAGCCCGCCAGGGCGCCGACCGCCGTGAGCATCGTGGTGAGGGCGGTTCGGCCGTCCGCGACGTATTCGACGTCCACGCGCTGGTAGGGCTCGTCGGTGGCCGCCCGGCCGAAGCGGAAGTCGGTGGTGATGGACTCGGGGGCAGCTTCGGTGGTGATCCGGGTGAGGTAGTCGCCCACGCCGGCGGACAGCTCCGTCAGACGCGGGTCATGGGTCGCAGCTCCGATCCGGCCGGCGAACTCGAGCGTCGTATCCTGGCGGCCGCGGTCGGCGTCGGTGCGCTCCACTCTGTGGTGCCCCAACGCGTAGACGGTGACGCGCTGGCTCTGGCGGGCCGCCCGGGACATGCGCATGGGGTAGACGAGCTCGGTGCTCGGGAAGGTGAGCCGGACCGGCTTGAGCCCGCCGCGCAGGTCGTCGCCGACGAGGCGCAGTGCCACGAAGGACCATCCGTCGGCCACGTATCCGGTCAGGGTGGCCGCAACCTCGGCGCGCAGCGCGAAGCCGTTGTCGGAGAGCCAGCGCTGCAGCCCCGGGGCGTCGCCGCCGCGGAGCGTCACCGCCTCGATCGGGCCTATCCGGACCCGGCCGAGTACCTCGGGGGCGCCGGGGTTGCCGGCCCCCATGAGCGGGATGAGGTTCGGGAAGCCGAACAGCCTGCGCCGCGTGTCGACGCGGGGTTTGGTGATCCACCCCAGCTCGGTGAACGTCTCCGCCGTGCCGCCGCTGACGGTGGCCGGGGCGGGCGTCGGTACGACCAACGCGCCGCGGTCGCCGGCGGACTGCAGCGCGAGGCGCATCTCGATGGTTTCGGTCCGGCCGTCTCCGCTCACCAGCGCGATCTCCTGCGTAGCGGTGGCGTCCACCCCGTCGGGCATCGCCGGTGCGCCGCACGCGCACGCGGACGCGGTCGGTGCGGAGACGAGGGAGGTGGCCGCGAGGAGGGCGACGAGCGCCGATCGGCAGAGCCGCGACCACGACGATGTCGAATACTGTGCCATCGATGCAGTGTAGCGTCGATATCGATCGGGTTGCCGGAAACGGGACGAGCGCGCTCCCGATCGGGAGCGCGCTCGTTCATCCTGTGCGGGGCCGGTGTCAGCCGGCCTTCTCAGCCTTCTCCGCCTCGGCCGACGGTGCGCCCGGGGCCTCCACCTGGACGTCCGCCTTGGGCCCGGACTTCGGGAGTGCCTTGGTGGGCGAGCTGGTGTGCACCGGCGGGATCGCCGGCTTGGCACCGGTCTGCAGCGCGTCGAGTGCCGTCCGCGCGTAGACCTGCTGCTCGGTGATCGTCATCTGGCCGCGCTTGTTGGTCAGGAAGGTGATGGCCCACGACGTCAGCGTGATGACGCGGTTCTGGTAACCGACGATGTACCACAGGTGCAGCGCCAGCCAGCCGACCCAGGCCAGGAAGCCGCCGAACTCCAGCTTGCCGACCTTCGCCACGGCGCTCGCGCGCGAGACGGTGGCCATCGACCCCTTGTCGAAGTACTTGAAGGGCTTGCGCTCGGCCGGGGTCTGGCCCTTGAGGCCGGCCTCGATCGCCTTGGCCGCGTAGGTCGCGCCCTGGATGGCGCCCTGCGCCATGCCGGGCACGCCGTCGACCAGCATCATGTCGCCGACGACGAAGACATTCGGGTTGCCGGGGATCGTGAGGTCCGGCAGGACCTTGACGCGGCCCGCGCGGTCGGTCTCGGCGCCGGACTGGTCCGCGAGGACCTTGCCCAGCTTGCTCGCGGCGACGCCGGCGGACCACACCTTGCACTGCGCCTCGATGCGCCGCTGGGTGCCGTCCTTCTCCTTGACGACGAGGCCGTCGGCGTCGACGTCGACCACCATCGCGTTGAGCTGGATCTCGACGCCCATCTTCTCGAGCCGCTTGGCCGCCATGGTGCCGAGCTTCTCGCCCATCGGGGGGAGCACGGCCGGGGCGGCGTCCAGCAGGATCACGCGTGCCTCGGTGGGGTCGATGTTGCGGAACGCGCCCTTGAGCGTGTTGTCCGACATCTCCGCGATCTGCCCGGCCAGCTCGACCCCGGTGGGGCCGGCGCCGATCACCACGAAGGTGAGCAGACGCATGCGCTCCTCGTGATCGTTGGACAGCTCGGCCTGCTCGAAGGCGCCGAGGATTCGACCACGCAGCTCGAGCGCGTCGTCGATGGTCTTCATGCCCGGCGCGAACTCGGCGAACTGGTCGTTGCCGAAGTAGGACTGGTCCGCGCCGGCCGCCACGATGAGGCTGTCGAACGGGGTGATCGTCTCGCGCTCGAGCAGGTGGCTGGTGACGGTGCGGTTCTCGAGGTCGATGTCGGAGACCTCGCCGAGCAGCACCTCGGCGTTGCGCTGCTTACGCAGGATCATCCGGGTCGCGGGGGCGATCTCGCCCTCGGAGAGGATGCCCGTCGCGACCTGGTAGAGCAACGGCTGGAACAGATGGTGAGTGGTCTTCGCGATCATCGTCACGTCGACGTCCGCGCGCTTGAGGGCCCGGGCGCCGAACAGGCCGCCGAAGCCCGAACCGATGACGACCACCCTGTGGCGGTGCGTTCCGTCGTTCATTACTCTCGCTGCTCCTGGTATCGCGTCGTAGCCGGGATCCCCGGCATGTGCAGTCCTACCGTAGTCCCCTGCTCAACTCTCGTCGCGGCGCACGCCCGAACCCGTGGCGCGGCGCTCGCGGTACGCGGCCACGTGGGTCCGGTTCCCGCAGTTCCCCTCGGTGCAGAAGCGTCGGGAACGGTTCTTCGACAGGTCGACGAGAACCCGGTCACAGTCGTCGGCCGCGCAGGTCTTGAGGCGGTCCACGCTGCCGCTGCGGACCAGGTCGACGAGGGCCATCGCGAACTCGGCGCGCATCCGGACGGGGAGCGGGGCGTCGTCGGGGGTGAAGTGCAGGTGCCAGTCCCAGGCGCCGTGCCGGGTGAGGCGCGGTTGCTGCGGCGTGGCGGCCAGCATCTCGTTGACCAGCCGGGCGACCTCGTCGGGGTGGCCGGCGGCCCACGCGTCCGCCAGCTCGGCGCGCAGCTCGTGGATGGGTGCCAGGTCCTTCGTCTCCGCGGAGCTCCAGCCGGTGAACTCGTGCTGCCGCAGGTACTCCTTCAGCGCCGTGGCGGTGCCGAGCCTTTCCTCCTGTCCGTAGTCGGTGTTCACGAGGTCGGCGGCCATGATCAACGAGGGCTCGGTGTCATGTGCGAATTTCATTTGACTCCTTACGGCCGGTGCCGCTACTGTCACTAGCGTACTTCATTTGACTCCTTACTGATGGCTCGAACACGGAGGTGACGCATGGGTCGGGGTATCGCTATTGCACTGGTGTCGGGCTTCGCGTTCGCGATGTCCGGCCCGTTCGGCAAGCCGCTGCTCGCCGCCGGGTGGAGCCCGGCCGGCGTGGTGCTCGTGCGCATCTGGATCGCTGCGATCGTCACGCTGGTCCCGATGCTGATCTTCGCCCGCGCGCGGCTCGCCACGCTGCGGCACGCACCCTTCACGGTCCTCGCGTACGGCCTGCTCGCGGTGCTCGGCGTGCAGCTCGCGTACTTCAACGCGATCGCGCACATGTCGGTGACGGTCGCCCTGCTCATCGAGTTCTCCGCACCGCTGCTGGTGCTGTTGTACCTGTGGGCCCGGTTCGGGAAGCGCCCGACGGTGCGCACCGCCCTCGGTGCGGCCCTGGCGGTCGCGGGGTTGATCGCGGTCGTGGGTGCGGCATCGGGCGGTGCGGTCGTCTCGCCGATCGGCCTGGCCTGGGCGTTCGTGTCGCTGGTGGGCCTCGCGGCGTACTTCCTTCTGGCCGAGGACGGTACTCGCGCCGACGACCTCGAGGTCGAGGGCGCGGACGGTGCGAAGCCCGCCGTGGACCAACTCGCCCTCGCGGCCGGCGGCCTGCTCGTGGGTGCGGTCGTGCTGTCGCTGACCTCGCTGGCCGGACTCACTCCGGTGCGGATCTCGACCCAACCCGTGGTCCTGGGCGGCCTCGGCACGACGCCGTGGTGGGTGCCCGCCGTCGTCATCGGCGCGGTCGCCACGGGCCTGGCGTACGTCGCCGGTATCGTCGCGATCAACCTGGTCGGCCCGACGCTCGCGTCCTTCCTCGGGTTCTCCGAGGTCATCGCGTCCGGCGTGGTGGCCTGGCTGATGCTGGGGGAGGCGCTCACGCCCCTGCAGATCGTGGGCGCCGTGGCGATCGTCGCCGGTGTGATCGCCGTCAAGCGGGGCGAGCGTCGCGATCCGGACGAGTCCGGGCGGCCCGTCGCTCCAGCCAGTCCGCACGATGGATCTCGTACTCGACCCGTGCGTACGGCGTGAGGTCCGCATCGCCCTCGTCGCCGAGGTCGACCTCGCCCTGCAGCGACTCCCAGTCGAGCATCGCGATGTCCAGTTGGGACATCCCCAGCCCGGCGAGCACGCGCCGTGACGCGAGGTTCGACCATGCCGTGGAGGCGTAGACGCGACCGGTGAGGCCGCGCGCGAAGGCGTGGTCCACCAGGGCGTGCGCCGCCTCGGCGCAGAACCCCCGTCGACGGTGCGCCTCCGCCACCGAGTAGCTCAACTCCAGGCCGCGCGCGCTGCTGTGCCGGGAGGCGCGCAGCGCGATGCGGCCGAGCGTGCGGCGGGTGTGCCGGTCGACGATGTGGAACCGGCCGTCGAAGACGGCGGAGCCGGGGGTGCCGGCGGCAGGGGCGAGGTGGAGACGAGCCGTCTCGATGTGCGCCTGCAAATCACCCCTCACGGTGCACAGCGTATCCGCTCGGGCCCCGCGGGAGGCGCAGTTCCCGCGGGTGTCGCGACGGCGGAACGCCGATGGCTGCCATACTGTCCGGCGTGACGTACCGAATCGCTCTAGCCACCTCCGCGGCGCAGCCGGACCTCGACGACCGCGGCCAGGAGATCCTCGCCGCCCTGCGCGCTGCAGGCCATGAGGCCGAGGCCGCCGTGTGGACCGACTCGAGCGTCGACTGGGAGCAGTTCGACGCCGTCGTGATCACGGGTGTGTGGGACTACGCGCAGCGCTACGACGACTTCCTCGGCTGGGCCTGGCGCGCCGCGGCGCAGTCGCTCGTGCTCAATCCCGAGCCGCTCGTCCGCTGGTACGCCGATAAGCGTTACCTCGCCGACTACGCGTCCGAGGGTCTGCCGATGGTTCCCGCGCAGTTCATCACCGTGCACGACGCCACGCTCGATCACGACTACCTCGGTGTCGACCACGTCGTCCGGCCCACGATCAGTGGCGGCCTCGCCGAGGCCTTCCGGTTCGGCCCGGAGGACGGCGCCGCGAGCCGCGCGAAGCTCGAGGAGATCAAGGCGGCGGGTACGTCGGTCATGGTCTTCCCGTACGTCGGCGAGGTCGGCAGCGTCTCGCTGGTCTACATCGGCGGCGAGTACAGCCACGCCTTCGGTCGTGACCTGGCCGCCGAGGTGAACGCGGAGCCGGCCGACGGGCGCCCCGTCGAGGTGCTGTCCGATGTCGAGCCGACGGCGGCCGAGCGCGAGATCGCCGACGCCGCGCTCAAGCCCATCGACCCCGCCAACCCGCCGCTGTACGTGCGCGTCGATCTCGTCCGTACCCCGGAGGGTGACCCGCTGATCCTCGAGGTCCAGGTCGTCCAGCCCGACCTGCACCTCGAGCGCGTCGAGAATGGTGCGGTGAAGTTCGCCGATGCCGTCGTCGCCCGGATCGCCTCGACGAAGGCCTGACCGGCACCGTCGTACCACGTCAGAAGCCTCCGCCCGGATACCGGGCGGGGGCTTCTCGCGTTGAGGGGTTGCCAATCGAACTATCGCGATATATCGTGAACGCATCGGGTCGCGAAACATGTGACCCCCTACCGAAAGGAGTGCCACCATGCGTAGGCACACTCACGATGAGCGCTTCGATGCGCGATTCCGCAACAGCGGCTTCCCGTCCGAGTGCGGCCCCGGAGAGGGTCGTGGAGAGGGCCGCGGCGAAGGCCGAGGCCGCGGTCGTGGCCGTGGATTCGGCCCGGGCGGGCCGGGTTTCGGTCCCGAGGCCTTCGGACCCGGCGGCCCCGGTTTCGGGCCCGGTGGGCCCGGACCGTTCGGCCCGGGCGGCCCCGGAGGTCACCGCGGTCGCGGGCGGGGCCGCGGTCGCCGCGGCGTCCAGCGCGGCGACGTCCGGATCGCAGTGCTCCGGCTCCTGGAGACCGAGCCGATGCACGGCTACCAGATCGTCTCCTCCATCGAGGAGCGCACGGCGGGGGCCTGGAAGCCCAGCCCCGGCGCCATCTATCCGACGCTCAGCCAGCTCGAGGACGAGGGGCTGATCACCATCGAGCGCGAGAACGGCCGCAAGGTCGCCACGCTCACCACCACCGGCCGCGAGTACATCGAGACCGCACTCGCGGATGCGCCGGATCCGTTCGCGGGCTTCGACGGCGGCTCGGCCGAGCGCGGCCATCTCCGCGAAACGCTGCGCGAGCTGCACGAGGTCACGCGGCGGGTCGCCCGCACCGGTGATCCCGAGCAGACCGCCGCGGTCGACACCATCCTCGGCGACGCGATCAAGCAGGTCTACCTGCTCCTCGCCGGCGTGGACCGCACGCCCCCGGCGGCGGCCGACACGGTCACCGAGTCGGCCGATCCGGACGGCGAGCAGTAGTCACCCGGTGCGCGCGGGTCAGATCCGGCACCAACCGGACGGGGGCACCGGGATGAATCTCCCGGTGCCGCTCGGCCGGTAGCTCGGCCACCAGGTCGACGGTGCCGTCCGCCCCCGCGGGGGCGACGCTGCTGGTCACCCGGCAGCGCCCGCCCGCCACACTCACCTCGACGACGGTGCCGGACAGTCCGGCACCGTCGTCGTTCGTGGCGATGAGGTCGAGGTCGGCCGGCCCGAACACCCACGCCCCGTCGCCGTCCGGCAGCAGGTTCATCCCCGCCAGCCGGGCGGCGAACGGCGTCGCCGGGGAGAGCAGGAGGTCGGCGGCGGGACGCTGATCGGCGATGCGGCCGTCCTCGAGCACGGCCGCCTGGTCGGCGAGGGCCACGACATCGGCCGCATCGTGGGTGATGAGCACACAGGTGCGCCCCTCGAGCAGGGAGCGCAGAACCGACCGGACCTCCGCCCGGGCGCCCACGTCGAGCGCGGAGAGGGGCTCGTCGAGCAGGAGGACCTTCGGCTCGGCCGCGAGGGCACGGGCGAGCGCGACCCGCTGCGCCTGGCCGCCACTGAGCTCGTGCGGGCGCCGGTCCCGCAGGTGCGCCGCGCCGACGGCCTCGAGCCAGTGGTCCGCCGCGGCCGCCGCGGCCCGGCGGTCCGCGCCCGCGCTGCGCGGCGCGAAGGCCACGTTGGCGTGCACACGCAGGTGCGGGAACAGACGTGCGGTCTGGCCCAGCAGCGCCACTTTCCGACGGTGCGCCGGAACCCACCGCCCGGCACCGTCGAAGACGGTCTCCCCGGCGACGACGACGCGGCCGGAGTCCGGCCGGACCAGCCCCGCCACGGCGTCGGCGACGGTCGACTTGCCGGTCCCGTTGGGGCCGAGGAGGGCGAGGGTCTCGCCGTCGGGCACCGTGAACCGGGCGTCGACGCCGCGCTCGCGCACCTCGACGTCCAGGTGCAGGCCAGGGGTCACGTCCGCCATGCGCGCACCCCGTACACCGCCGAGACGATCACCGCGGCTGCGGCCAGGAGGACCAGCGACAGCGCCACCGCCGCCTGCGGATCGGTCTCGTTGCGCAGGTAGATCTCCAGCGGCAGCGTGCGGGTGGTGCCCGCGAGCGAGCCGGCGAAGGTGAGGGTCGCGCCGAACTCGCCGAGCGCCCGCGCGAAGGTCAGCACCACGCCGGAGGCGATGGACGGCAGCACCAGGGGGAGGGTGATGCGGCGCAGCACGATCGACGGCGAGGCGCCCAGGGTCGCGGCGGTCCGCTCGTAGTCCGTGCCGAGGGTGCGCAGCGCGCCCTCCACGGCGAGCACGAGGAACGGCAGTGCGACGAAGGCCTGCGCCAGGACCACGGCCACCGTCGTGAATGCGATGTGCCCGCCGATCCCGCCGTACTGGCCCACCAGGCCCCGCCGGCCGAAGGCGTAGAGCAGCGCGATGCCGCCGACCACCGGGGGCAGCACCAGCGGCAGCAGCACCAGCGGTCGCAGGACCCCGACGAACCGGGATCGGCTGCGCGCGAGGATCACCCCGAGCGGGACGCCCAGCACGATGCACAGCAGCGTCGCCGCGAACGAGGTCTGCAGGGACAGGACCAGCGCGGTCCGGGAATCCTCCGAGGTGACGAGGTCCCCGAACCGCGGCCAGTCGACCTTCGCCACGATGCCGATCAGGGGCACGAGGACGAAAGCCGCGCCGAGCGCGGCGGGGACGACGATCCAGCGGGGGAACGCCCTGTCGGCGCCGGGGGCGGAGCGAGCGGGCCGGTTCAGCTGGGCGCCCCGAAGCCGGCCGCCGTCAGGGCCGCCCGGCCCTCGGGGCCACGGACGAACTCGACGAACTCCTTCGCGCCCGCGGTGTTCTTGGCGGCCGTCAGCGGCGCGATCGGATAGACGTTGACGGCACCGTCGGCCTGCGGGAAGTCGACGGACCCGACGGCGCCGTTGGTCCCCTTGACGTCCGTCTTGTAGACCAGGCCCGCGTCGGCCTGGCCGTGCCGGACCTTGGCGAGCACGCTCGAGACGGAGTCCTCCTCGCTGACGGGATGCAGGGTCACGTCGGCGGCCTTGGTCACCTTGGCGGTGGCCGTGCCGCACGGCACGGGCTGCGCGCACACCACGACGCTGACGTCGGGCTTGGCGAGGTCGGCGAGCGCGGTGATGCGCTTCGGGTTGCCGGGGGCGGTGGCGATGGTGAGGACGTTGGTGGCGAAGGGCTGCGGGTCGGTGACCAGCGACGCCGTCTTGGCCTTGTCCATGGTGGGGGTGTCGGCCGTGGCGAAGACATCGGCGGGCGCGCCCTGCGTGAGCTGCGCGAGCAGCCCCGACGAGCCGCCGAAGGAGAACTTGACCGTGGTCCCGGGGTGCTTCGCGCCGAACTCGGAGCCCAGCTTCTCGAAGGTGACCTGCAGGCTGGCTGCGGCGTAGACGATCACGGTGCCGCCCGACCCGGCCGCGGCGGACGAGGGAGAGGAGGCGCCGTCGCCCGATGTCGAGCAGGCGGCGAGGCTCGCGGCGAGCACCGCGGCGGTCAGAAGTCGTGTGGCGCGCATCGCGTCTCCCGGTGACAGGGGTTCAGTGGGTCGTGGTCGACAATAGCCCCATGAACAATCACGAGGTACTGGTCCCGATGCGGTGGTCGGACATGGATGCGTTGCAGCACATCAACAACGTGTCGATGCTGCGACTGCTGGAGGAGGCGCGCATCCGGTTCATGATGCGATTCGGCTCCGGACCGGACTCGGGTCGGGTCACGATGTTCGTCGCGCACCAGGAGATCGACTACGTCCGCCCGCTGCTGTACTCGCAGGAGCCCGTGCGGATCCTCATGCGCGTCACCAGGATCGGCGGGTCGGGCTTCGACATCGGCTACGAGGTGCTCGGTGCGGACGGCGAGACCGCCGCGTTGTCGGAGGCGTCCATGGTCGTGGTCGACGGTGCCGCGTCCGGCCGCCCCGCCCCGATCCCGGACGCGCTGCGCGCGCAGCTCGAGGAGCTCCTCGGCGAGCCCGTGCCCTTCCGCCGGCGCCGCGAGAGCGTGTAGCCGCCGCGTTACCCGGTGCGTTCCGGCCGGACCATCGCCGCGAGGTAGCGGCGCGTCATGACCGCCTGCAGGAGGCGGCCGACGGGCGCGCCCAGCCGGGTGTACCAACGCCCGGGGCGGGAGAATGCGCTCACGACGGCGACCACGGCACCGTCGGGCCGCAGTTCGACGGAGAAGAGCTCCTCGCCGCTCTCGGGGTGCCCCGGCAGCGTGCCGTAGGCGAAGCCGGCCCGGCCGGGCTCGTCGACGACGTAGATCACGCGGCAGGGGATGCGGATGGGGCCGAACAGCGGCGTGGTCATCACCATGACGGTGTCCGCCTCGGCGCGCGGCGTGCTCGCCCGGACCCGCAGCCCGGCTCCGCGCTGCATGCCGTAGGCGAGGATCGACTCCTGCACCCCGGCGAAGTCCTCGGGACCGTGGCCCACGATGCGTTCCGCGCGGAAGGCGTGCGCGTCGCCGGGCGGGGTGCCCCGCGTCGCCCCCACCTCGGGGTAGGTGAACGGGGCCCGCGCCAGTGCCTCCAGGTCCGTCATACCGCCCGACGGTACGCCGTCGTCCCGGGCCGGACGGGCGGTCACCGTCGGGCCAGGCGGGCCGCGGCGACGGCCCCGACGACCCCGGACGCGATCACCGCGATGCCGTGCCAGCCCGTGAGCGTGACGGACTCCTGCAGCACGACCGCGCCGAGGACGGCGGCGCAGACCGGCTCGGCGAGGGTGATCGCGGGCAGCGACGCCGAGATCGGCGCGGGCTGGAAGGCCCGCTGCTGCAGGTACATCGCGCCGATCCCGCACAGCACCAGCACGTAGAGCCGCCAGTCGGTGAGCAGCCGGACGGTGTTCGCGAGGAACTCCGCGTGCTCGTAGGACGTGAGCACCGGCTTGGTGAGCACCGTCGCGACGCCGAACAGCGCGCCGGCGGCGACGCCGAAGGACAGAGCCCGCGCCGACCCGGGCAGCGTTCGGACCAGCCCGACCCCCGTCGTGGCCACCGCGACGACTCCCACCACGACGAGCGCGGGCAGCCACGTGGCGCCCGGGGCGTCGGGGACGCCGTCGGTGGGGCGGCCCGCGACGAGGAACGCCGCCAGCGCCACCGCGAGGACTGCGGCCCACGTCCATTCCCGGACCGTGACCCGGGTGTGGTTGAGCAGCGCCGAGATCGGCAGCGCGAACAGCAGCGCCGCCACGATGAGCGGCTGCACCACCAGCACCGGGCCCAGCGCCAGCGCCCAGGCCTGGAAGGCGTAGCCGCCGAGGTCGCCCACGAGGCCCAGCCACCAGCGGGGCCGGCGGATCAGCTCCGCGATGAGCGATGCGTCCTCGTGGACCCCGGCCGCCTCGACCTGCTGGGCGGCGGATCCGCACGCGAACAGGAAGGCGGCGACGAGGGCGAGCAGGATCGAGGCGGCGGTGGCGGACACGCGTGAAATCTACGCTCGTCGTGGGGTGCGACCGCACACGCGCTAAGTTCGGATTCAACATCTGCGGCTGAAGGAGTGAGTGTGGCGAAGGTCGAGAGCCGGATCGAGATTCCGCTTCCCCCGGACACGGCGTGGGAGAAGGCTGCGGACCTCGAGACGCTCCCGCAGTGGGTGACCCTGCACGACGGCTGGCGCGGCCCGCTGCCCGAGCTCGCGCAGGGGGCGCGCATCGCCTGCGTGCTCAAGGCGAAGAACTTCCGCAACCGCGTCGAGTGGGTCATCACCGAGTACGACCCGCCGCGGCGGCTGGTGCTCGACGGCAAGGGCGTGGCGGGTACGAAGTACAAGCTCACCGTGAGCATCGCGCCGTCCGGCGCGGGGTCGACGGTGGCCCTACGCGCGGACCTCGGCGGCGCGCCCCTGTTCGGGCCGATCGGGGCGACGGTGGCGCGGGCACTCAAGGGAGACATCGAGGAATCGCTGCAGCGGTTCCAGCGGATGTTCGCCGAGTAGTAGGCGGAGCGAGGGCGACGGAGAGGACGAGCGCGTGGAGCTCACGGACCTGGTCGGTGCCGCAGTCCGCGGCGGCCTGAGCTGGGGTTCCGACACGCTCGCCCGGCTGCGGCAGCGTGCGGGCATGGACGGTCCGCGCCCGTGCGACGCCCTGATCCTCGACGTCGACGACACGCTGGTCGACACGTCCGCGGCGATGCGTGCGGCTGCCCGTGCCGCCGCGCTGGAGGTGTGGCCCGAGTCGGGCGCCGCGGCGCGAGAGGCCTTCGCGGAGCATTTCCTCAGCGACCCGCGCGGCATCTTCGACCGGTACACCGCCGGGGAACTGCGGTTCCACGAGATGCGCAAGGCTCGGATCGCGGCCGCGGCGCAGGATCTCGGGCTGCTGTGGGAGCCACGGCGCTACCGCCGGTACTGCAGCGGTTTCGATCCGGCGTTCGCGGCGGCGCAGCGGCTCTTCCCGGACGCGATGCCGGCGGTGCAGGCCGCGGAGCGGTGGGGGATCACCGTGGTGCTCCTCACGAACTCGTCGACGGCCGCCACCCGGATGAAGCTCCAGGTACTGGGCGTATCCGATCGATTCCCGCATGTCGTCACCACCGACACCCTGGGGATCGGCAAACCCGACCCCGCGGTGTTCCTGCACGCGTGCGAGCTCGCGGGTGCGGCGTCCGAGGACTGCATCGCCGTGGGTGACAGCTACGCGAACGACGTGGCCGCCGCGCGGGACGCGGGGCTGCGGGCGCTGTGGCTCGACAGGACCGGCACAGGCGTCGGCGGCGAGCCGCCCGCGATTCGGTCCCTGGCCGAGCTACCTGCGGCGTTGACCCGGGCGGTCTGATCCCGAGAGTTCGCGCGGGCGTCGAGGACGGTTACCGAAGCGTCGAAGGCGTTTGCGGCGTCTACTTCCGTGGTGAGTCGTCCTTGAGGACGCGGTACACGGCGTAGCCGGCGAACCACAGTGTGGCCACGACGCAGAGGCCGAACAAGACGTCGAAGAAGATCACCATCGTCGATTCACCGTCACTCTCCACATGGAGAGGAAGGTAGCACGATAGCCTCTCCATGTGGAGAACTCGTCGCGCGAGGTGTTGTTGATCGCCGGTCTGGACCTGCTCGGCGAGTGTGGGTTCACAGGGTGGTCGATGCGCAGGGTCGAGGATGCCGCCGGCGTGCCCCACGGGACCGCGAGGCACCACTTCTCGAATCAGCGCGGCCTCATCTTCGCGATGGTGCGCCACCTCCTGAGCGTCGATCAGCCCGCAGAGAACGAGACTCCACACCAGCAGATCACGCGGTGGCTGGGTGTCGAATCAGGGTGGACCAGAGCCAGGTACGAGCTGATCGTCGCTTCGTTCCATGACGAGGAACTGGCGCGCGAGCTTGTCGGCGCTCGAGATCGGCTGGTGAGTGTCCTCGTGAGCCGTGGAATGGCCCGCGACGACGCTGCCTGTGTGGCAGCCTCGCTGGACGGTCTCGTGCTCGATGCGGTCCTGCGTCGCAGCCCGGCCGAGTCGGTGGACGCGGAGGCACTGATCGCGAAGTGGCAGCCGGCGCAGTAGCGGCGCGCCATGCGTCAGATGCCCCGATCGCAGCCGGTCGTCCGACTTGTCGGACGCTCGTGTTAGAACTGCGCACATGCTCACCGTGCACCGTTCCGAACGTGGCGACGTCCTCGTGGACGCGCTGGCGGACGTGCTCGCGGTGCCCGCAGCCGACCCGTTCCGCCCGGAACTGATCGCCGTCCCGGCGCGCGGCGTGGAGCGCTGGATAGTCCAGGGCATCGCGTCCCGGCTGGGCATCGCCGCGAACATCGAGTTCCCCACGCCCGCCGCGCTGGTCGCCGAGTCGGTGGCCGCGGCCTCGGGCATCGCGCCCGACGACGACCCGTGGCGCGGGGAGCGGCTCGTGTGGCTCGTGCTCGCGGCGATCGACGAGATGGCCTTCGAGCCGGCCGGGTCGGTCCTGGCCCGGCACCTCGGGGTGGTCCGTCCCGGGGGCTGGGCCGCGCAGCCCGGGCACCGTCCCCGGCGGCGGTACCCCACCGCGGAGCTGCTCGCGGGTCTGCTGCGCTCCTACGGCGCGAACCGGCCCGGCATGCTGGTGGACTGGGCGGCCGGCCGCGACACCGACGGCGTCGGCGGGGCGTTGCCCGAGGATCTGCGCTGGCAGGCCGAGCTCGTCCGCCGCGTCCGCGGTCTCGCCGGGGTCCCCAGCCCCGCCGAGCGGCTCGACGTCGCGTGCGCGCGGCTGCGGGCGGAGCCCGACATCGTCGACCTGCCGGAGCGGTTGTCGGTCTACGGCCCCACTCGCCTCCCCGCCGACCAGGCGGCCGTCCTCGCGGCGCTCGCCGCGGGACGCGAGGTGCACCTGTGGCTCCCGCACCCGAGCCCGGCGCTCTGGGCGGAGCTGTCCGAGGATGCCGCCCCGCCCGCCGGGCCCGTGCCCCGTACCGTCGGCGGCCCGACCGCGACGAATCCGCTGCTCGCGTCCCTCGGGCGGGAGGCGCGGGAGCTGCAGGCGCGCGTCGCGCCCCTCGCGGGCGCCGATGTGCACCATCCGACGCCGGCCCGTCCCGCCACCCTCCTCGGCAGCGTGCAGTCGGGTATCGCCGACGATGCACCGCTCGCCGCGGGACTCACCGCGGACGGCTCGATCGAGTTCCACGCGTGCCACGGTCCGGCACGGATGATCGAGGTGCTCCGGGAGCGGCTGGTCCGGCTGTTCGAGGACGATCCGACACTGCAGCCGCGCGAGGTCCTCGTCACCTGCCCGGACATCGAGACCTACGCGCCGCTCATCCGCTCCGCATTCGGCCAGGCCGTGGTGGACTCCGGCGGTCCCGGCCCGGCGGGGGAGGCGATGCACCCGGCTCAGCGGCTCCGGGTGCGCCTGGCGGACCGGGCGCTGCGGTTCACCAACCCTCTGCTCGACGCGCTGGTCACGGTCCTCGAGCTCGCCGACGGTCGCGCGACCGTCGCCGAGGTGCTCGACCTGGCCGCCACCGAGCCGGTGCGGCGCCGATTCCGGTTCAGCGACTCGGACATCGAGCGTCTCCGCGAGTGGGCCGGTCCGTCCGGCGCACGCTGGGGCCTCGACGAGGCGGCGCGCGAGCGCTACGGGCTGCGCGGCTTCCCGCAGAACACGCTCGCCACCGCGCTGGACCGGATCGTGCTGGGCGTCGTCGCGGACGAGACCGACGGCCAATGGCTGGGCCTGGGCCTGCCGCTGGACGATGTGGACTCCACCGACATCGACCTCGTCGGCCGGTTCGCCGAGTACCTCGACGTGCTCACCCGCGCGACCGCGGAGAGCCGCGGCCGCCGGCCGGCCCGGGACTGGGCGGAGTCGCTGCAGCGGCTGGTCGGCGAGATCGGGGCGGTACCCGCCGCGGACGCGTGGCAGGTCACCCAGGCCGGCCGCGAGCTGACGGCGGCCCTGCGCGACGGCTCGGACCGTGACCTCACGCTCACCGAGGTGCGCGCCATGCTGGGCTCGCGCCTGGGCGCCAAGCCCACGCGCGCCAACTTCCGCACGGGTGAGCTCACGGTCTGCACACTGGTGCCGATGCGGTCGGTGCCGCACCGCGTGGTGGTGCTGCTGGGCCTGGACGACGAGGTGTTCCCGCGGTCCACGCGGTACTCCGGCGATGACGTCCTGGGGCGCACGCCGTGCGTCGGCGAGCGGGATCCGCGCGCGGAGGACCGGGAGCTCTTCCTCGACGCGGTCACCAGCGCCACCGATCGGCTGCTGGTCTTCTACACGGGTGCGGATCCGGTCAAGGGCACGCGGCGCCCGCCGGCGGTCCCCGTCGCCGAGCTCCGCGATGCGGCGCGGGCCCTCCTCGCCGACGCGGGGGCCGCGGACGGCGAGGACGCGGAGATCCCGGGGCTGGAGTTCCGGCATCCGTTGCAGCCCTTCGATCCCGGCAACTTCGACCCGGCCCGGTTCGGACTGGGCGCGCCCTTCTCGTACGACCCCTCGGCCTACGCGGGGGCCAGGGCTGCGGCATCGACACCGGAGCCGGTGCCGCCCTTCCTCGCCGCGCCGCTGGCCGCGTCCGCCGTTGAGGACGTCGATCTCGATGCGCTGGTGCGGTTCTGCGAGCACCCCGTCAAGGCCTTCCTGCGGCAGCGGCTCGGCTTCACCGTGCCCGATCAGGACGACGAGCTGGCCGAGGCGCTGACGATCGCGCCGGACGGCCTGCAGCAGTGGGAGATCGGCGAACGCATGCTCACCTCCGCACTGGCGGGCACGCCGCCCGAGCGGTTCGCGGCGGCCGAGATGCGGCGCGGCACGCTGCCGCCCTTCGCCCTCGGCTCGGCCGTCCTCGATCGGGTCGCGGCCGACGTCGCCGACCTCGCCCGCGTCGCCGGCCCGCACCTCGTGGGCGCCGCCGCGACCATCGACATCGGTGTGGACCTGGGGGACGGGCGCAGGCTGGTCGGATCCGTCCCGGCCGTGCGGCCCGACGGGGTGGTGCGCGCCTCGTTCAGCAAACTCGCGGCGAAGCACCGGGTCTCGGCGTGGGTGTCGTTGCTCGCGCTCGCCGCCGGGGGGTACGAGGAGCGCTCGGCCCTGATCCTGGGGCGCGGGTACCGGGGCGTGTCGGCGTCGCGGCTCAAGGCCCCCTCGGATCCGATCGCGGAGCTGCGTGCGTTGGTCGACCTCCGGGACCGCGGGCTCGCCGAGCCACTGCCGCTGTTCCCGAAGTCCTCGCCGGCGTACATCGCGACCGCGCTCGGCGGCAAGAGCACGAAGATCTCGCTGGAGGCCGCCCGCGCCGAGTTCGACGGGAAGTTCGGCGACGGGACGGATCGATCCATCCGGTACGCGCTGGGCGAGTCCGCCTTCGACGACGCGCTCGGCCCGCCGGAGGGCACCGAGGCGGAGTTCTCCCGTGCGGGAACGCGGTTCGGCGCGCTCGCCGCGCGGCTGTGGGTGCCGATGCTGACGCACGAGGAGCTGTCATGACAGCCCGTGAATCGGTGCTCGGGGTGACCCCGTTCGAGCTCACCGGACCGCTGCCCACCGGCGGCGCCACCACCGTGCTCGAGGCGAGCGCCGGCACCGGCAAGACCTACGCGATCGTCGGGCTGCTCACTCGGTACGTCGCCGAGGGCGTCGCCGAGCTGGGGGAGATGCTGCTCATCACCTTCTCCCGGGCCGCCACCCAGGAACTGCGGGAACGCGCCCGTGCGCGGCTGCTCTCCGCCGAACGCGCCCTGCGCGCCCCGGAGTCCGCCCGCACCGCCGACGACGAGCTGATCCGGCACCTCGCCGCCGGGGACCCGGACGAGGTCGCGCTGCGGCACCGCAGGCTGGTCGCGGCCCTGTCCGACTTCGACGCGGCCACCATCACCACCACCCACGGCTTCTGCCAGCGGATGCTCGACGCGCTCGGCCTCGCGGGCGACCTGGAGCCCGGGGTCACGTTCGTCGAGGACATCGGCGATCTCGTCCAGGAGGTCGCGGAGGACGCCTATCTGGCGATGTTCGCGGGGCGGCCGCGGCCGCCCTTTCCGCTGCCGATCGCGCTCCAGTTCGCGCGCACCGTCGTCGCGAACCCCCGCGCGGCGATCACGCCGCGCGACGCCGCCGAGGGCTCCGATGTCGCGTTGCGCGTCCAGTACGCCGCCGCGGTACGACAGGAGGTCGAGCGCCGTAAACGGGCCGGCAGGCTCCGCGACTTCGACGACCTGCAAGGACTGCTCCGCGACGCGCTGACCGACCCGAATCACGGGGAGCGGGCGTGCGCGCGGCTGCGGGAGGCGTACTCGGTGGTGCTCGTCGACGAGTTCCAGGACACCGACCCCGTCCAGTGGGACATCCTGCACGCCGCCTTCCACGGCAGCCGCACGCTCGTGCTCGTGGGTGACCCGAAGCAGGCCATCTACGCCTTCCGCGGTGCGGAGGTCTACAGCTACCTCGAGGCGTCGAAGGCCGCCACCACGCATCAGGCGCTGGATGTGAACCGCCGTTCCGACGGCCCGCTCGTCGACGCCCTGCAGCACCTGTACGGCGATGTCGCGCTGGGGGATTCGCAGATCGTGGTGGGCCGGGTCAGCGCGCACCACCCGGAGTCCCGGCTCGACGGTCCGCCGCTGCGGCTCCGGTACCTCGGGTCGACCGGGGTGGGACCCAAGACCCAGTACGGGATCCCGCGCGTGCCCGGCGTCCGCGCGGCGGTACTGCGCGATGTCGCCGCCGACATCGTCCGGACCCTGGTCGCCGAGGAGCGCTACGACGACGGTGACGACGCCGGGCCCCGGGTGCTGCAGCCGCGCGACATCGCCGTGCTGGTGCGCAAGAACGAGCACATCGCCG
This sequence comes from Tsukamurella pseudospumae, assembly GCF_001575195.1. Taxonomy (NCBI): domain Bacteria; kingdom Bacillati; phylum Actinomycetota; class Actinomycetes; order Mycobacteriales; family Tsukamurellaceae; genus Tsukamurella; species Tsukamurella pseudospumae. The sequence goes on along the minus strand of NZ_LSRF01000001.1, from coordinate 920,295 downwards.
AGCTGCAGGTGCTGCTGCAGGGCCTCGGCGTCGCGGCGGTCGCCGCGGGCGGCGCCAGCGTGTTCACCACCGCGGCCGCCGTCGACTGGCTGCGGCTACTGCAGGCCCTGGAGAACCCCGGCCGCGGCGACCGGGCCCGCCTGGCCGCGCTCACGCCCCTGTTCGAGTTCACGGCCCGCGACCTCGACGAGCGCGGCGACGAGCTGGTCTCCGAGATCAGCGGCCGCCTGCGGACGCTCGCGGGGATCTTCGCCCGCTCGGGCTTCGCGGCGATGTTCGACGCGCTCGCCACGCGCTCGCGGTTCGACGAGCGGATGCTCGGCCGGATCGGCGGCGAGCGCACGCTCACCGACCTGCGGCACGTCGCGGAGCTGGTGCAGCACGCCACCGTCACCCAGGGCCTCGGACTGGGCGCCGCGACCCGCTGGCTGGCAGAGCGGATCGCCGACCCGGGCCGCGGCGGCACCGCCGATCCCGCGCGTCGCCTCGCGACCGACACCGAGGCCGTGCAGCTCATGACGGTCCACGCCAGCAAGGGCCTGCAGTTCCCCGTGGTGTACCTGCCCTTCGCGTGGGACTCCTTCGGCGGCTTCGGCGATCGTGACACCTTCACCTTCCACGACGCGGGGGAGCGGCTGGTCGATGTGGGCGGCAAGGACGCGCCGGGCTACGGCCAGCGGCTCGGGGTCTCGCGCGAGGAGGAGGCGGCCGAGGAGCTGCGCCTGCTGTACGTGGGCGCCACGCGGGCGCAGTCGCGACTGGTCCTGTGGTGGGCGCCGAGCACCACCACGAAGGGCTCGCCCCTGCATCGGCTGCTGTTCTCGGAGGTCGGTGGCGGCCGGGTGCCGGCGGAGCAGGCGCCCATCCCCAACGACGACGAGACCGGCGCGCGACTGCGGGAGTGGGCGGCGCAGGTCGAGGCGGCGGTATCGATCGAGGCCGTGGACCTGTCCGCCCCCAAGCCCCCGCAGTGGCGGCCGCCCTTCGCCGGCTTCCCGGAGCTGGTGCTCGGCCGTGCCGAGCGCCGGATCGACCCGACCTGGCGGCGCACGAGCTACTCGGCGCTCACCGCGGATGCCGCGCACGGCCCCGCGGAGGCCGCCCCGGACACCGGCAGCGAGCCGGACGAGCCCGGCGTCGCCGACGAGCCTCTCGACGAGCCCATGGTCGAGGCCGCCGTGCCGGACGCGGACGGCGCGGGCGGCGCACCGTCGTCCCTGATGAACGGGCTGTCGGGCGGTGCCGTGTTCGGCACCCTCGTGCATGAGATCCTCGAGCACGTCGATACCGGCGCGCCCGATCTGGAGGCCGAGGTCCTCACCCGGTGCCGCGAGGCGGCCGAATTCGGCGCGGTGCCCGACGATCCCGCGGAGCTGGCGACGGCGCTGGTCGCGGTGCTGCGCACGCCACTGGGAGCCGGCGGCCTGGCCGGGCTGACCCTCGCCGAGGTCGCGCCGGCGGACCACCTCGCCGAGCTCGACTTCGAGCTCCCGCTCGGCGCGGACGGCGGCGCAGCGGCCACGCTGGCGCAGATCGCGGATCTGCTCGACGAGCACGTGCCCGCCGATGATCCGCTCGCGCCCTACGCGGAGCGGCTGCGCGAGGTGCCGGGCGCCGCGCTGCGCGGCTACCTCACCGGCAGCATCGACTCGGTGCTCCGGGTCACGGGCCCCGACGGCGCCGTCCGGTACACGGTGGTCGACTACAAGACCAACCGACTCGCGCGCGGCGACCTCACCACCGCCGACTACACCCTCGAGGCGATGGCTCGCGAGATGATCTCGTCGCAGTACGTGCTGCAGGCCCTGCTGTACTCCGTTGCGCTGCACCGGTTCCTGACGTGGCGGGTCCCGGGGTACCGGCCGGAAACGCACCTCGGGGTCGTGCAGTACCACTTCGTGCGCGCCATGATCGGTCCCGAGACCCCGCCCGGCGCGGGTGTCTTCGAGTGGCATCCGCCTGCGGCGCTGGTCGCCGCGGTCTCCGAGGCGCTGGCGGGAGGCGCGTCATGACCACCGCCGAGAAGAGCCTGCTGCGGACCTTCGCCGACGCGGGCGTTCTGGGCCCGGCCGACGTGCACGTCGCGGCCGCGCTCGGTCGCCTCGGCCGCGAGACGGACGAGGCGGTGCTGCTCGCCGCCGCGCTCGCCACCCGCGCCGTGCGGCTCGGTTCGGTGTGCCTCGAGCTCTCCCGCCTGCGGGACGTCGCGGTCGACGGTGACGGCGAGGTCGACGTGGACGCCCTGCCGTGGCCGGAGCCCGCCGCGGTCCGCGACGCGTTGCGCCGCAGCCCGCTGGTGGTGGGTGGCGCGGCCGGCCCGCTGCGGCCGCTGCGGCTGGTGCGCGACGAGCTCCTCTACCTGGACCGGTACCACCGCCAGGAGGAGACGGTGCGCGCCGTGCTCGACGCGCGCGGGGGCGCCGCGCCGGGCGTGGACGTGGCGCGTCTGCGCGAGGGCCTGCGGGAACGATTCCCCGAGCCGGGCCCGGACCGGCAGCGGCTCGCGGCCGCCGCCTCGGTGCTCGGGCAGACGACGGTGCTCGCCGGCGGACCCGGCACGGGCAAGACCTACACCGTCGCGCGGATCCTCGCGCTGCTCTTCGACCAGCACGGACCGGACCTGCGGGTCGGGCTCGCCGCGCCCACGGGGCGAGCGGCCGCGCAGCTCGCCGGCGAGGTCCGCACCCAGGGCGCTGCGCTCGGTCTGCCGCGGGAGATCCCGGCGCAGACGATCCACCGCATGCTCGGCTTCAAGCCGGGCAAGGCCAGCCGGTTCCGGCACGACGCGACCAACCACCTGCCCTACGACGTGGTGGTCGTCGACGAGACCTCGATGGTCTCGCTGACCATCATGTGCCGGCTGCTGGAGGCGCTGCGGCCCGAGGCGAGGCTCATCCTCGTGGGCGACCCCGACCAGCTGGCGTCGGTCGACGCGGGTGCCGTCCTCGGCGACCTGGTGGCGCGCGGGGTGACCACGGCACCGTCGCCGGAGTTGGAGGCGCTGCTGGTCGACGAGCGGGCGCGCACGGACGGCGACGAGGAGGTCCTCGACGAGGCGGAGCTGCGCGAGGCGCGCCGGGGAGTGGTCCGGCTGCGCCGCGGCCGCCGATTCACGGGCGCGCTCGGCGAGCTCGCCGACGCCGTCCGGCGCGGCGATGCGGACCGGGTGATCGAGCTCGCCCGCGACGGCGGGGGCGGCGCGATCGAGTGGTGCGAGCCGGACGACGTCGAGGGCCTGCGCACCGACGTCCGAGCCGCGAGCGCCGCCACCGTGGCCGCCGCGCAGCGGGGGCTCGCGGCGGACGCGGCCACCGGGGTGCAGCAGCACCGGGTGCTCTGCGCGCACTCGGAGGGGCCGTCCGGCGTCACCCGGTGGGCGCAGCTCGCCGAGGAGTGGGCGGGCGCGCGCAGCGCAGGGGCGGGCTGGTACGCCGGGCAGCCGCTGCTCGTGACCGCGAACGACTACGACACCAAGGTCTACAACGGCGACGTCGGCGTGGTGATCGCCCATGACGGCGACCCGTCGGACCTGCGGGCCGCGTTCGCGCGCGGCTCGGACGTGGCGCTGCTGTACCCGAACCAGCTGGTCGCGGTGCGCACGGTCTACGCCATGACGATCCACCGCAGCCAGGGCAGCCAGTACGACGCGGTGTCCGTGGTGATTCCGCCCGCCGATTCGCGGCTGCTCACCCGTGAGTTGCTCTACACCGCCATCACCCGTGCCCGGCGCAAGGTCCGGCTGCTCGGCGGGGAGGACGCGCTGCGCGCCGGCGTGCAGCGGCAGGTGTTGCGCGCGAGCGGTCTCCGGGGCGAGGGTGGAGCATGACCGAACGCAGGCGCGTGCTCATCCAGGGGGCCGGGGCGGTCGCCGCCGCCGCGGGCGCCCTGCTCGCCGGGACCGGCGCCGAGGTCCGAGCGGCCTCGCGTCGCCCCGGGGCGATGCTCACGGCCGTCGCGCCCGACGGTGCCGTCACCCACGTCCCGGTGGTGCCTTACGCGGAGGTGGCGCCGGGCACCGTCGACCTGCTCGTCCTGACCTCCGCGCCCGGCGAGCTGGCACCCGAGGTCGCGACCGCCCTGATCGCCGTGGAGGCGCCCACGGTCGGGGTGACCAGCCCGGTGATCGGCGACGCCGCGATCGCGCAGCGGATGTTTCCCGGAGCGGAGGTGGCGACGCTCGCGCCGGGCCTGCTCTCGTTCGCGACCTCCCGCGGCACGGAGACGCGCGCCGAGTACTGGGTGCCGCCGCTCGCCCCGGCGTTCGCCGCCGTCGCGGTCGACGGTGCGTCGGAACTGCCGCGTCGGCTGGCCACGGACTATCCGAAGGTGGTCGGCCGGACGCCGGCGAAGGCCGCCGACGCCGTCGGTGTGCTGATGGTGCCCTACGCGGCCGAGCTGGCGGTCGTCGGCGGCGACTGGCCGACGTTCCTGCGTCGGCTGCGCCGTCCGGGTCGGGCGATGGCGGAGGCGATGCGCGCCGACATCGGGCTGCCCGTGTTCGCGCCGCCACCGATCGTGGTGCGCGCCGTGCTCCGGCAGCTGGACCGGACGGTGCCCTTCGACTTCCCCAAGTTCGCCGGCAACCACTTCGTCCGGCATGCCGAGCAGAGCCTGCGCATCCTCGACGCCTGGCGGGCCATGACGCCCCGCGCCACTCCCGCGCTCGATTCGCTCCGCGGCGACCTCGCCGCAGCGCTCTAGCTCGGCGCGGGGAGCGACGTCAGGGTTGCACGAGCAGCCTGATCGGGTTGCCCTCGTGCCGCTCGAGCCGGTCGATGCCCGCCGCGATGTCCTCCAGCGGCACGATTCCGCTGATCGACCGGGACAGGTCGAGCCGGCCGAGCGAGACGAGCGTCGCGAGGGTCTCGATGTCGACGTTCTTGTAGCCGAGGTGACCGAGCACCTGCTTCTTCGTCAGCCCCAGCATCGTCGTCGACCCGACGGTCGGCTCCTGGTCGCTCATCCCGACGGAGATCAGACGCCCGCCGACGGTGAGGTGGCTCAGCGCCTGCTCGAAGGTCGCCTTGAGGCCCACGGCGTCGAACGCGACATCGAGGCCCCGGCCACCGGTGACCTCGGCGATCTTCGCGCCGAGCTGCTCGTCGCGGGAGTCGAAGGCGTGGTCGGCGCCGAGCTCGAGGGCGCGCTCGAGCACCTGGGGGTTGATGTCGACCGCGATGATCGGCGCCGCGCCGACGAGGCGCGCCAGCTGCACGACGTGCGTACCGACCCCGCCCAGGCCCCACACGCCGACGGACTCGCCGATACCGACCTTCCCGGTCCGGACCACGGCGCCGTAGGGAGTGGACACCGCGTCGGCGAGGATCGCCGCCTGCTCGAGCGGGACGTTGTCCGGGACCCGCGTCAGTCCCGCGGCCTGGGCGACGGTGTACTCGGCCCACGCGCCGTCGTAGGCGAACGCCATGATCTTGACCTGCGTGCAGTCGGCGAAGTTCCCCCTCCGGCAGTTCGGGCAGGTCGTGCACGGCCGGCCTGCGGCGACGATCACGCGATCGCCCTCGGCCCAGCCGCTCACCCCGGGCCCCAGCTTCGCGATGGTCCCCGACGCCTCGTGGCCCTGTGTGACCTCCGGGAGCATCGCCGGGAACGTGCCGTTGATGAGGCTGAGGTCGGAATGGCAGATGCCGCAGAACGCGACCTTCACCAGCACCTCGCCGGGACCGGGCTCGGGAATCGGTACGTCCTCGACACTGATCGTCCGGGTGTCGGCATGGAAGCGCTGTGCGCGCATGGTGGCGGTCATGCCTCCATCATCGGCCATTGGAAGGCGTCGAGGTGGCGCTCCGCCCATTGTTCGTAGGTGTGCGCCGGCCTACCGGTGATCCGCTCGACCGCTCCGGAAACGGTGAGGGGCCGCTCCGCAGCCACATGGAACGAGCGGAGCAGCGACTCCACCGCGGCGGCGGGTACACCGGCCGCGCCGAGGCGGTTGCGCACCTCGTCTGGGGCGATCTCGCGCACCGCGATGTGCGTGCCGAGAAGACGCGCGAGCACGTCGATCTGTGCCCGCGAACTGAGCGTGTGCGGGCCGGTGAGGTCGATCACCCCGGACGGCTCGTCGCCGGACAGCAGGAGCCGGGCCGCGACGTCGGCGACATCGACCTCGTCGATCGGCGCCATCGGGACGTCGATGTACGGTCCCTCGGCCAACCCGGCCACGCGGATCGTCGGGCCCCACCAGTGGATCGTGTTGAGCGCGAGGGGGACCGGTCGCAGGATGTGCAATGCTCCCGCGAACTCCGCCGCGGTCTCCTCGAGGACGCGGTGGTGCGATCCGGTGGGGCTCATCGGATCGCTCGCCGATGCGGTCGAGAGGAGCACCAATCGCTGCACGGTGCCCGCGTTCGCCGCACCGAGCAGTTCCCGGAGCCGCTCGGCGGGCGCCGTCCCGAGCGCGGGTGCAACCACGAGAACCGCTACGCATCCGGCGAGGAGGTCGTCCGCACGTGTCCCCGTGAGCTTCGTCTCGATGCCCGCCAACGGATTCGAGGTACTGCGGCTGGTCGCCCGCACCGGTGCGCCCGCACGGGTCAGCTGCTCGACGACCCGCCGCCCGATGGTGCCGGTGGCTCCGGTGACGAGGATCGTCCCGGTCATGCGCGATCACCCGTCCGTTCCCGATTCCGCAGGGACTCCGCGAAGGCGTGGGGGCGATCGATTCCGTCCCCGACGAGCTCGTCGTGGATCACGTCGTCACTCATGCGTCGAACGTCGCACGGCTCGTCGTTTCCCGCAGGAGATCGGTCCGTCTCCACGGACGGTCAGCCGGTGTAGGCGGGCGTGGCGAAGACGAACAGCGCCATGAACGCGAGGTTGATGAAGTAGGCGGCCTCCACGAGGCTCACGGTGATGAAGAAGGGCGTGAGGAGCCGGGACTGGGCCTCCGGCTGCCGGGCGATGCCCTCGACCAGCTTCGCACCGGCGAGCCCGTCGCCGATATCCGCGCCCACGGCGGCGCCGCCCATGATGATGCCGCCGCCCGCGAGGGCTCCGGCGGAGATGATCGCGTTGACGAGGTTCTGATCGGCCATGATTCGACTCCTAACTCGGCTGGAACAGATCGGTGATCGCCGCGGCGGCGCGCCCGGCACCGTCCTCGGCGCGCAGCTTCTCGCCGAGGCCCTCGGCCGCGGCCCGGTGCTCGCCGACGGTGCGCAGCGCGGCGGTCAGGCCGTCGACGGTGAGCGCGTGCCGGGGGAGCGGTGCGGTGGCCGCCCCTGACAGGTGCAGGCGCCGCGCCCAGAAGGGCTGGTCCATGATCCCGGGCACGGGTATCGACGGTGCCCCGGCCCGCAGCGTCGCGGCGGTGGTACCGGCGCCGCAATGGTGCACGACGGCGGCGCAGCGTGGGAACAGCAGGGAGTGCGGCACCTCGTCGACGACGAACACGTTCTCGCCCTCCGGCTCGAGCCCGGCCCAGCCGCGCTGCACGACCGCGCGTACCCCGGCCGCGGCGGTGGCCTCGGCGATCATCGATGAGAGGGCAGCGCCGTTCGCCGTCGCGGTACTGCCGAGCGTCACGGCGACGGGCGGCGGACCGTCGGATAGGAAGGCCGCGAGGTCCGGCCCGAGCGTGCCCACCGGTTCGGGTCGGAGGTAGCCGGTGACACGCAGATGCGGCGGCCAGTCGGCGGGCCGGGGCAGGATGTGCTCGCTGAACGGGTACAACACGGGCCAGGTTCGGGTGCGTTCTGCGCGGGTGGGTCGTGCGGGCAGTCCGAGGTCGGCGCGGAGCTCGGCGACGACCGGGGCGTAGACGCGCTCCGCGAAACCGCCCGCCCACCACACGAACCGGTTCCCGAGCCGACCGTACGAGCGCACGCCGAGAGCGGGAGGGCTGAAGTCGCCGGTGGGGGACGCGGGCTGGAACATCACGCCCGCGCTCGGAACGCCCAGTGCTGCGGCGACGTGCCGGCCGAGCAGAGCCCCGACGGGGCCCTCGAGCAGGAGTACGTCGGCACCGTCGGCGGCTGCGGCCATCGCCCGGCCGACGCCGCGCAGTCCCTCGCGCATCTCCTCGAGCGCCTCCTTCGACGGCCGAGGTTTCGCACCGTCGACGAGGGCCTGCGCGGCAGGGGAGGCGAGGGTCTCCGCGCGGGTGTCCTTGGGCAGCGGCGCGTAGGCGACGCCCGCGCCGACGACCTCGTCGCGATACGGTGCCTGCGCGGCGAGGACGACCTCGGCCCCGTCGGACTGCAGGCGCCGGGCGAGGCCCGTGAGCGGAACGACGTCCCCGCGGGTGCCGAAGGCCAGGATCGCGGTCCTCATGCGAGCACTCCGCGGGTGAAGATCTCGACGAGTGTCTCGCCGTACGCGATCGGGTCGTACGCGACGCCGATCGCGGTGAGCCGGGCCAGGTCGGTCGCCGCACCGTCGAGCGCGCCGCGGAGTGCAGCGCCGGCTCGGACTGCGTCGAGGTCGGCCCGGAACTCGCCGGACTCGACCCCCATTGCGAAGATCGCCGCAGGGTCGAGCAGCGCGAGATCGCCCTCCGGCGGGTTCGCCGCCGTGTCCTGAGTGACGGCCTCGTCGAACCGGCGGCCCTCGTCGAACCGGCGGCCCTCGGCGGACCGGTAGCCGGTGGCGATCTCGCGGAGGGCGACGGTCTCGGCGCGGTGCTCGGCGAGGAAGGCGGCGTTGCTGCGGATGTACGCGGCGAGCTTGCCGGCGGCGGTCTCCGCCGCGGCGAGGGCGGGGACGATGTATTCCGCGGCCGCCGCGAAGACCACGACGGTGACGGCCGCGACCAACTCGTCCTTCGTTCGGAAGTGGTACAGCGCCACGGATTTCGCGATCCCGACACGGTCGGCGATCTTGGCGACGGACGCCGCCGGGTAACCGTGCTCGGCGATGACGGCGATCGCCGCGTCGACGAGTTGGGCACGGCGCTGCTCGGACGTGAACGTATCTCTAGACCGCATGGTCTAAACATAGACCATGCGGTCTAGAAAGGGAATGTTCAGCCCACGCTGCGCAGCGGATCGTGCTCCGCCATGAGCTTGTCGAGCCGGGCCTCGTCCACCCGCACGCGGATGCTGTTCGCCTCCTGCTGGTCGCGGATGACCTTGGCGAGGTTGAACGTGCTGGTGATGAGGAAGAGGGCACCCACGATCAGGAAGCCGCGCTGCCACGGGTCCACGGGCAGGTAGAAGGCGCCCACGAGCAGGGAACCCGCCGAGACGGCGAAGGCGATGGCGGACTGGATGAAGAAGGCTGCGGTGGGCTTCGGGGCCGTTGCTGTACTGGTCATGGACATCAGCCTGCCGCGCGCCGCGCGCCCCCGGATGCGTAGAAGTACTCGGTTCGTCCAGGTACTTCGCGCTGTGAAAGCGGCCACACGATTGGGCGCGAGCGGCCCCGGGCTGCGATGGTTTCTGAGAGAAGATCGGCGGAGTTCTATCGCGGCGAAGGAGGCGGCATGACGACGGTCCTGGTCCTCGCGATCCTCGCGGCGCTGGTCGGGGGCGCGATCTGTTTCCTGCTGGCCGTTCCCGGCCGCCGCGCGGCGTTGCCCAGCCGGTTCCTCGTCGCGGTCCTGATCGGGCTCGTCGTGGGCGAGACGGTGTCGATGCTCGCGCTGAACGGTGCGATCGAGGACCGGCTGCGGGCCGACGCCGTGTCCGCCGCATCCGCCGCGCCCGCCGTCCGCGCCGCGCAGGCCGACCTCGACGCCGCGCGCGCTGATCGGGCCGCCCTCGACACCGCCGTCACTGAGGCGTCCACCCGGCGCGACCAGGCGCTCGTCGTGGCCCGCTGCGAGTACCGGCCGGGGCCGGCGTGCCCGCAGACGTCGATCACCGGTGTGCCCGGCCAGGGGCCCGAGACTCGCACTGCCAACCAGCGGCTCGCGGCCGCGCAGACCGACCTCGACCGTGCGACCGCCGCCCGCGCCGCCCGGTCGCCGGCCCTCGACGCGCGGATCGAGCGCGCGCGGTCCGACGCGCAGTCCGCACGGGAGACCGCCGTTGCCGACGGAGCCGACGGGATCGGCGCCCGCTGGGTCGCGCTGAACGGCGTAACGGCCCACTCGCCGTTCGCTGCGGCGCTGCGGATCGCGATCGACCTCGTGTGCGCCGTGCTGGCTCTGTTGCCGCTGTTGCTACGGCTGTGGCGCGGCGACACCACCCGCGACATCCGGCAGCAGCAGGAACTCGAGAGCGAGCGCCTCGCCGCCGCGGCGCAGCTCGCGATCGACCGCGGGCACCAGGAGCGGCGCGTCGAGCTCGCGCTGACACAGGATCGGCCGACACAGGTGCTGCCGGCGCTCGGGACCGCCGGGGGTGTCGGGCACAACGCCGCCGCTCTGGAGGCGGCGGGCTTCGAGCCCGTGGCCGTGACGGCGCGCCGGTACGTGCGGGAGGCACCGTCGGATCCGGCACCGTCGGGCCCCGTGACCGCGAGCCGGGCCCCGGAGGACGACTTCCTCCCGATCGCCGCCGCCGCGGAGGCGGCGAGCCTCGCCGCGCTCCTGCCGGACCAGCCCGTCGCGGACGAGACACCCACGGGCCCGATTCCCGTGATCACCAGCGCCACCGACGATCCCGATCCCGCCCAGGAGGCGACCGTGCCCGACGAGACGAACCTGCCCGTGTCCGCCCCCGCCGCGGAGGCGGCCGCGCCCGCGGTCGCGCAGCGGGAGGCCGCGCGCACGCCGAACCCGTTCGTGCCGCCGGTGCTCGACGACGCCGCGCGCACCATCGCCGGGTTCGTGCGCCCGCTCGTGCCGCCCTTCGTGGCCCGCGTGCTGCCGGGGGCGCAGCAGACGCGGACGGTCCAGCAGTCGTACGAGGAGGTCGAGGAGGTGACCTTCTCGATGCGGCGCACCCGCAAGGTCACCGTCGGGACGGTCGAACAGAGCGTCGCGGCACCGTCGTCCGACGGCGCCGCGGGTCCCGCCGTGACGGTCGACGCGCGCGTCGGCGATCCCGTGGCGCGTGCCGAGGAGCCCCTCGACGTGGCGCACGAGGTCGTCGACGAGCTATCCGGCCAGCGTCCGCGCGAGCTCGGCCAGCCGCGCGAGCTCCCCGGGCGCTAGCGACCGGATGGCGGGCGGCGCCGGGTCCTCGACCGCCGACATCGCGTCGACGACGGCGCGCCCGGCGTCGGTGATGGTGACGACCTTCGCGCGCCGGTCCTCCGGGGAGACCGTCCGCTCGACGTGCCCGCGCGCCTGGAGATCGTTGACGGCGACGGTGGCCGCCGGGGCGTCCATGTCCGCGAGCGCGGCGAGCTCCTTGAGCGTCAGCGGCCCGTAGCGGTGCAGCCGCTTGAGTACCCGCAGCCGGCTGAAGGGCAGCCCGGTGCGCTCCGTGACGGCGCGCCGCCAGTCCGAACGGCTGTCGATGACGGCGTGGACCAGGAGGCTCCAGACCTCGTCGGGACTCTCAGTGGACATCCGCGGCCTCCTTCGACGCGAGCAGGGGAGCGATCCGCTCGCGGGAGCGCTCAGCGCGGGCGCCGGTCGACACCAGCGCGAGGAGCACCACGACCGCCGCGAATCCGGCGGTCGCCCACCACAGCGACGCACCCACGAGCAGCCCCGACAACGCCACTCCGAGGCTGACGCCGAGCTGCCGGCTGGTGCTCGCCACGGCGGCCGCGGCCCCGGCGCGGTCGAGCGGCATGCCGCTCACGGCGGAGTTGGTGATCGGCGCGTTGACGAGTCCGAAACCCGTGCCGAAGACGGCGAACACGATGCCCAGCACGGGCAACGGCGTGGCCGGCCCGACCGCGGTCAGCGCGACCGTCGCGCAGGTCATCAGCACGCCCGCGCCGAGCAATGACGGGCGTGGGCCGAACCGCGCGACGAGGCGACCGGACACGGGGGAGGCGACGAACACGCACAGCGCCATGGGCAGGAACATCAGCCCGGTCTGCACGGCGGAGAAGTGACGGGTGTTCTGCAGGTACAGCGACATCGTGAAGAGGAACGCGCCGAAGCCCGCGAACGCGCAGACCGCGGTGAGTGTGGCCGCCGAGAACGGGATGCTGCGGAAGAAGCGCAGGTCGATGAACGGCGACGGATGGCGCCGCTCGTGGGCGATGAAGCCGGCGAGCGCGACGGCGGTCACGAGCAGGACCAGCGGCTCGCGTTCGATGAGCCCGAACACCGCGGTGAACATGACCGCGATGGCCAGGAGCTGACCGAGTGGATCGATGCTGCGCGGCGTCGCGGCCTTGGACTCGGGCACCACCGCGTAGGTGAGGGCGATCGCCACGGCGCAGATCGGCAGGTTCACCCAGAACACCGACTGCCATCCGAGTGCGTCGATGAGCACGCCGCCCACCAGTGGCCCGACCGCCGTCGAGACACCGACGACCGCGCCCCACAGGCCGATCGCGCGGGCGCGCTCGCCGGGATCGGTGAAGACGGCCGTGACGATCGAGAGGGCGACCGGCGACAGCATCGAGCCGCCGACCGCCTGGATCCCGCGGGCCGCGATCAGGATCTCGACGGTGGGCGCGAGGCTGCACAGCAGCGATCCCACGGCGAACACCGTGAGCCCGAGGCGGAAGATCCATCGGCGACCGAACCGGTCCGCCGTGGCACCGGACAGGACCAGCAGGCTCGCGAGCGTGAGCGTGTAGATGTCGACCACCCATTGCAGGTGGGTGACGGACGCGGTCATGTCGCGGCCGATCGCGGGGAGCGCGACGTTGACGATGGTCGCGTCCATCGACGAGATGAGCAGGCTGAGGCTGCACGCGACGAGGATCAGTGCTCGTCGCCGCGGCCCGAGGTGCGGAATGCTTGTAGGCATACAAGGATTGTATGACCACAACTAATAAGATGGAAACAGATTTCCGTGGCGCACACCTTGTACGCATTGTTCGCTATACTGCAATCAGGAGATCCGAGCGCAGAGGAGGCGCCCGTGGTTACCGTTTTCGCAGTCTGTGCCGTGGTGGGCGTGCTCGTCCTCGTCGCGTCGATCGTCCTGGGGGACATCGACATCGGCGGTGCCGATATCGGGGGCCCGCACGCCGATGCCGGCCTGCCGTGGCTCAGCGCTCCCGCCCTCGCGGCGGCCGTCGGGGTGTTCGGCGTCGTCGGTTGGCCGTTGTCCGCCGGAACCTCGGTGCCGTTGGCCGCCGTGGTGATCGTCGCCGCAGCCTCGGGCATCGTCGCCTACGGTGTGCTGATGCTCGTGCTCCGGGCCATGCGCCGCTCCCAGACCGGCACCGTGGCCGGGCTCCGCGCGGCGATCGGCACCATCGGCGAGCTCAGCATGGAGATCCCCGCGGGCGGCTGGGGACAGGTGCGCTACCTGGACTCGGAGTCCGTGCGCGCCGTCACGAACGCGGTTCTCGTCGACCCGGGGGCGTCCGCGCGGCCGGGCGAATCGGTGCTCATCGTCGATGTCGACGGTGACCGGCTCGTGGTGCAGCCGCTCAACACGCAGGACTGACGCGTCGCCGCTCGCCGGCACGTCGCACGAACGAACGTAGAACGAAACAGGGAGGGAACGTCATGATCATGGCTCTGATCGCGGCCGGTGCCGCGGTGATAGTGATCCTGCTGGCGATGTGGATCTTCTTCCACAACTACATCAAGTCCCCGCCGGACCAGGTGGCCATCTTCACCGGCCGCGGGGAGATGAAGGTCGTCCGCGGCGGGGCGCGGTTCAAGATGCCCGGACTCGAGCGCGTGGACTACATGCCCCTGCGCCCGTTCGAGGTGCGCATCGCGCTCAGCAACGCCCGGAGCATCGACGGTGTGCCCGTCGAACTGCAGGCCGTGGGCCTCGTCCGCATCGGCACCACCGATGAGATGACGCGCACCGCCGCGCAGCGCTTCCTCACCGCGAACATGGCGGAGCTGGAGAACCAGATCAACGAGATCCTGGCCGGCAGCCTGCGTGGCATCGCGGCCACGATGACCGTCGAGCACCTCAACAGCAACCGTGAGGCCCTGGCGCGCGGCGTGGTGGAGGAGGCCGGCGGCGACCTCGCCCGCATCGGCATGGAGGTCGACATCCTCAAGATCGCCGGCATCGAGGACCGCAACGGTTACCTCGAGTCGCTCGGCCAGAAGCGGATCGCCGAGGTCAAGCGCGACGCCGACATCGGCAAGGCCGAGGCCGAGCGCGACTCGCTGATCCGCTCCGCCGACGCCCGCCGGGCCGGGGAGATCGCGCAGACCGAGGCGGAGACCGCGATCGCGGAGGCCCAGCAGAGCCGGGACGTGCGCATCGCCCAGCTGCGCGCCCAGACCGAGGCGCAGAACGCCGAGGCCGACCAGGCCGGTCCGCTCGCGAAGGCCAAGGCGGAGAAGAACGTCGGCATCGCGCTCGAGGAGGCCGAGGCGGCCCGCATCGAGGCCCGCACCGAGGTGGAGCGCAAGCGTCGCGCGCAGGCCGAGGCCGCGCTCGAGGCCGATGTCATCGCGCCCGCCGAGGCGCAGCGCCAGGCCGCGATCACCCGGGCCGAGGGCGAGCGCCAGTCCGCGATCCTCACCGCCGAGGCCCGCGCCAACTCGACCCGGCTCGACGGCGAGTCCGCCGCCGACGCCCGCAAGTCGGCCGCGGCCGCCGTCGAGGCCGAGCTGCGCGCCGACGCGGCCGGCAAGCTCGCGCAGGCCGAGGTGCACGCCGAGTCGATCCGGCTCGAGGGCGAGTCGAAGGCGACGGCCCGCAAGTCCGCGGCCGAAGCGCTCGAGGCCGAGCTGCGCGCCGACGCCGCGGGCAAGCAGGCCCAGGCCGAGGCGTTCAACCAGTACAACGCGGACGCCGCCCGACTGCTGCTCGTGCCGCAGGTCCTGGCCACGATCGAGGGCTCCGTCCGCGCCCAGTCGGAGGCCACGGCCGCGATCGACAGCATCAACATCATCGGCGGCGGGAGCAGCGACGCCACCGGGGGACTGCTCGGCCTCTCCGCGCAGTCCATCGCGTCGATCGTCGCGGCCCTGCGCGCGCAGGGGATCGACCTCTCGAAGCTGCTCGACGGCGCGGCGCCGGCACCGGTCGAACCGGCCGAGTCGGTGGCGGGCACCGTCGACGACGAGTAGCGCGCCGTGAAGCCCGGCGACGCCGAGGCCCTGCGCCTCGCGGTGGGCCTGCTGGAGGAACGACTCCGGCGGCTGCCCGCCGCGGGGCTGCGCGGCTCCGAGCTGTTCGTCCTCGCCACCGTCGAGGCGCTGGGGCCCGAGGCCTTCCCGACGGCGATCGGCGACCGCCTGGACATGAAGCGCTCGAACGTGTCCGCCGCGATCACGGACCTGCGGCGGCGGGGCTTCCTGCAGGGCGACGCCGACGGTTCCGACGGCCGACGGCGGCCCGTCGCCCTCACCGATCGCGGGCGCGCCGTGCTCCACGCCCGTGACGCCGCGCAGGACGCGTGGCTCGTGGACACCGGCGGCAAGCACCTCACCGCGGACGAGGCCGCACAGCTGCGCGGCTCCATCCCGCTGCTCCTGCGGCTGGCCGGCGGATGAGAATCATCGCGAGCGCAACTCTGGGCGGCGCCCCGGTCCGGCGATAATCTCGGCGGCGTGAGTGGTCTCTTCTCCTTCCCGAACCCCGTCAACGAGTACGCGGCCCGCGCGACCGCGGCCCTCGTCGTCGTCCTCGCGGTGGTCACGATCGTCGCCGGACAGTGGTGGCTGTACGCCGCGCTGGCCGTCGGCTTCGCGCTGCGCGTCGCGGGCGGACCCCGGTACTCGCCGTTCGGCCGGCTCTCCGTGCACGTCATCGCCCCGCGCCTCGGCCCGGCCAAGCTCGTGCCCGGCCCGCCGAAGCGGTTCGCGCAGACCATCGGCCTCGTCTTCTCGACGGTGGCGCTGGTGCTCTTCCTCACCGGGAACCACCTCGCGGCGCAGATCGTGCTCGGCCTGCTGGTCGTCGCCGCGCTGCTCGAGTCGGCGCTCGGTCTGTGCCTGGGCTGCATCGTGTTCGGGTGGCTGCAGCGGCGGGGTGTGATCCCGGCGTCCGTCTGCGAGGCGTGCGCCGGCGTGAACACGACCCCGCCGACCCTGACCGTGCCCCGGTAGCAGGGACCGACGAAAGAACGCCGCCGCGGATTTCTCCGCGGCGGCGTTCGACTGTCAGGGGTGGCTCAGATCTGGCCGACGATCTCCTCGGCCCACTCGACGGCCTTCTCGTCCACGTCGTCGGTGCCGGAGTTGTCGTGCTCGAAGCGGTCGCCCACCTGGGTGGCGCCCAGGCCGGTCAGGTGCTTGACGATGGTCTTGCCACCGGCGTTGTAGGTGTCGACGTAGATCGTGTCGCCCAGGCCGAACACGGCGAAGCGCAGGCCCGTGAGGTCGGGAGCGGCCTCGAGCAGCTCCTCGAAGAACTCGGTCGAACCGGCGGGCAGCTCGCCCTCGCCGTAGGTGGCGCACGAGAACACGTGGAAGTCCGCGGGATCCAGCGCGTCGATCTCGCCGTCCATCATGTCGTGCAGCTCGACGGAGCCGGCCTTGGCGAACACGTCGAACATGGCGTTCGCGGCGCCCTCGGCGGTGCCGGTCGAGGAACCGTAGAAGATGTGAACAGACATGGGATGTGATTCTAGGCGATCGCGGGGCGGCACCGTGAGCGGCGTCGCTGCGATGTGACGTCCTAGTCTTGGCCGCATGCCTCACGCCACCCTGCCCGACGGTGCCCGGCTCGCCTACACCGTCCGCCCCGCGGCGCCGGGCGCGACGGGGCCCGGAGTGCTCCTGTTCGCCGGTCAGGCGCTCGCGGGATCGTCGTGGGATCCGGTGGTCGACGAGTTCCGGGCCGCCGGGCCGGTCGTCACCTTCGACCACCGTGGCATCGGCGACAGCGACGACGCGTTCCCGCGCCGCTGGAGTACCCGGGACTGCGCGGAGGACGCTCTCGCGGTGCTCGACGCGGCCCGGGCCGCCGGCGCGATCGGCGACCGGGTGGACGTCTACGGCTTCTCCATGGGCGGCCGGGCGGGGCAGTGGCTCGCCGCGGACCACCCCGACCGGGTGCGCCGGCTGATCCTCGGCGCCACCACCGTCGGCGACGCCCACGGGGTGGCGCGTCCCAGCGAGGTGCTCCGCATCCTGGTCCGCTCCGACCGGCGCGCCCTGCTCGAGCTGTTCTTCACCCCCGACTGGCTCGACGGACATCCCGAGGCCGCCGAGGCGATCCTCGCCCGGCCCCGGTCGCTGCCCGCGCAGCGCGCCCACTTCGCGGCCAGCACCGACCACGACGCCGCGAAGGCCCTCCCGTGGATCGAGGCGCCCACGCTGATCCTGCACGGCGCCGAGGACCGGATGTGCCTGGCCGAGAACGCAACGATCCTGCGGGACGGGATCGACGGTGCGCGGCTGCGCGTCTACCCGGGCATGCGGCACGGCTACCACGTGCAGGAGCCGAAGGCCACCGTCGACGCCCTGGACTTCCTGACCGCGCCCTGACCGGCACTGCTACGGTCCCTCCATGGCGGACTTCGGCAGCTTCCAGGACGGCATCTACGCGGAGGGGCTGCTCGCGAAGCACCGCCGCTTCCCCTACACCTTCGACGACCTCGAGGCCCGCGCGCAGCAGGTCCTCGACCCCGCCACCTTCGACTACGTGCGCGGCGGCGCCGGTGACGAGACCACGCAGGACGTCAACGTCACCGAGTTGCGGCGCTACGGCTTCGTCCCGCGGATGCTCCGCGACCGCAGCGTGCGCGACCTCTCGACGACCTTCCTCGGCGCCGAGCTCGAGGCCCCCGTCGTGCTCTGCCCCGTCGGCGTGAACGGACTGGTGCACGAGGGCGGCGATCTCGCCGTGGCTCGCGCCGCCGACGCCCTCGGCGTGGCCGCGATGTACTCCACCCTCGCCGAGGCGACGCTCGAGGAGGTCGCGGACGCGCGCGGCGACTCCTTCGCGGCGTTCCAGCTGTACCCGACCAAGGACGACCGGCTCACCGACAGCCTGGTGCGCCGCGCCGACAAGGCCGGGTTCGACGCGCTGACCATCACCCTGGACACCGGCAGCCTCGGCTGGCGCCCCCGCGATCTCCGCAACGGCTACATCCCGTTCCTGCGCGGACGGTGCCTCGCCAACTACCTCAGCGACCCCCGGTTCATCGAGCTCTGCGGGGTGGAGAACCCGCCGCCGCTGCACGCCGGGATCGTGTGGTCGTCGCTGTTCAGCAAGCCCACCTTCTCCTGGGACGACGTGGCCCGGATCCGCAGGACCACCGACCTGCCGATCATCCTCAAGGGCATCTGCCACGCCGAGGACGCCCGCCGGGCGGCCGCCGAGGGCGTCGACGCGATCGCCTGCTCCAACCACGGCGGCCGGCAGGCGAACGGCGGGCTGCCCGCGATCGGCCACCTCGAGGGCGTGCTCGAGACCGGGCTGCCGACCACCTTCGACAGCGGCATCCGTGACGGCGTCGACGTCCTGCGCGCCGTCGGCCTCGGCGCGACCCTGGCCGGTATCGGGCGCCCGTACGTCTACGGCCTGTCGATCGGCGGCCAGGAGGGTGTCGAGCACGTCGTCCGGTCGATGCTCGCCGAGGCCGACCTGACCATGGCCGCGGACTGCCTCACCACGCTCGCCGACCTGCACGTCGTGCGGCGGTGACCGGCGCCGGGCGAGGACCGAAGCAGTGACCGACGCCGCCTTCGACTGGTTCGGCTTCGAGGACGCGATCTGCGCGGAACTGCGCACCGTGGCGCGGGCGCTGGTCTACCAGGCAGACGGTGAGCTGCCCTACGCCTACGTCCTGACCGTCTTCTACGCGGAGCGCACCGGACCGATCCTGCTGCCGTACCCGGCGCTGGGCACCGTCGAATCCGTTCCCCCGCGCGAGCTCTGGGACCCGCCCGCGTGGCCCCGATCCGACGACGGCTGGGCACGGCGGGCGCCGCTGGACGCGTGGCAGGACCGGCTCAACGAGCTCGCCGAGGGCCTCGACGAGCAGGACTGGGACGTCGCGCACGCCCGCTACGGGTACGCGCTGCTCGGCGCGATGCGGCGGGCGAAGGCCGAACTGGTCGCCGACGGCACCGTTCCGTCGGGCATCGTCTGCGTGCTCGACGACGAGGAAGAGGACCTTCTTCGGAAATCGGCCACGCCCCGTGAGCTGCGAGCGTTCCGGGCGGTACGCCAGGAGTAGCTTCCTCCCATGACCTTCACCTTCTCGACGCTCGCGCTGGTCACCGCGCTGGGGCTGCTGGGACCCGTGCTCGCGCTGCGGAAGTGGTGGCACATCCCCGTGATCGTCGGGCCGCTCGTGGCGGGCGTCGCGTTCGGGGCCACCGGATTCCGCGTTCTGGACGCCTCGGAGCCGACCTTCACCTTCCTCGCCGACATCGGCTTCGCCCTCGTGATGTTCGTGGCGGGCACGCACGTACCGGTACGGGATCCGGCGGTGCGGTCCGCGCTCGGGGCCGGCGCGCTGCGGGCGGTGATCGTCGGCGTCGTCGCGGCGGTGTTCGGGACCGGGCTCGCCACCGCGTTCGGGACGGGCCACGCACCGCTGTACGCCGTGCTCATGGCCTCGTCGTCGGCGGCCGTGGTGTTGCCGATCATCGACTCCGCCGGGCTCACCGGGAAGCCGATCCTGGCGCTCACCGCGCAGGTGGCGATCGCCGACACCGTCTGCGTCGTGGCACTGCCCCTGGTGATCGACCCGTCGACGGCCGGTCGCGCGGCGGTCGGCGCGCTCGCGGTCGGTGCTGCGGCCGTGGTGCTCTACCTGCTGATGCGCCTCGCCGAGGAGCGCGGGTGGCGCAAGCGGGTGCACGAGGTCTCGGAGGAACGACGGTTCGCCGTCGAGCTCCGGGTGAGCCTCGTGGGGCTGTTCCTGCTCGCGGCCGTCGCGACGAGGATGCACGTCTCCGTGATGCTCGCCGGATTCGCGATGGGGCTCGCCGTGGCCGCGGTGGGCGAGCCCCGCCGCGTTGCCAAGCAGCTGTTCGCGATCGAAGAGGGCTTCTTCGCGCCGCTCTTCTTCGTCTGGCTGGGCGCCCGCATCGACCTGCGGGACCTCGTCGCGCACCCGAAGTTCATCGCGGTCGGACTGGCCCTGGGGCTCGGAGCGATCGTCGCGCACGTCGTGATGCGGGCGATCGGGCAGCCCGTGCCGCTCGGCGTGCTCGCCGCGGCCCAGATCGGCGTCCCGGTCGCGGCGGTCACCGTCGGCGAACAACTGCACGTGCTCGCCCCGGGCGAGGGGTCGGCACTGATCCTGGGCGCGTTGCTGACGATCACCGGTGCCGCGCTGGCGGCGGGGAGGGCCGGTACGGCCGGCGGGAGTCAGGGGAAGGCGTACTCCACGACGACGGGTGCGTGATCGGACAGGCGCTGATCCGGCGAGGGTTCCTTGTCGACGACGACCGACAGCGCCGCCCGTGCGAGCTTCGGCGTCGCGAGGTGGTGATCGATCCGCCAGCCGACGTCCTTGGTGAAGGACTCACCGGCCCAGCTCCACCACGACAGCGGGCCCGGCCGGTCGCCGTGCAGGGCACGGACCACGTCGACCAGCGTCCGTGGGCCGAGCTGCGCGTCGAGCCACGCGCGCTCCTCAGGGAGGAAGCCCTCCATCTTCTGGGCGGGGCGCCAGTTCGTCACGTCGTGGGGCAGGTGCGCGAGGTTGAGGTCGCCGAGCAGGAGGAACTCGCGACCCGCGGCGAGCGCGGCGCGACGGCCTCGGCCCAGCTCCCGCGCGAAGGCGTCGAGGAACCGCATCTTGCGGTCGAACTTCGCGCCCCCGTCGGGCTTGTCGCGCATGTTGCCCGGCCGCTGCAGATGGGCGGGCACGCCGCCCTTGGGCAGGTACAGGCAGGCCACCGTCAGACCCGGCAGATCGACCTCCACGTACCTGCCCTCGTGGGCGAACTCACGCAGCCCGCGGGCGCGCGGCGGATGCGACGCCCAGGTCCGCACGGCCGACGGTGCCTCCCGCGTCAGGATCGCGACGCCGTTGCGCCCGGGGACCGAGCCGCAGTCCACGGCCGCGTGGTAGCCGGGGAAGTCGCCCACCTCGTCGGGCGGGCAGCGCAGCTCCTGCAGCGCGACGACGTCGAGCCCGCGGCCCGCGAGCCACGCGTCGAAGCCGCGCCGCCGGGACGCCCGGATCCCGTTGACGTTGAACGCCGCGACCCGCAGCGGAGCGCGGGTCAGGGCGCCGCGACCGTGCTCGACGGGTCGATGAGGATCTTCGCGTGGACCTCGGGATCACCCAGCGCACTGAAGGCGGCCTCCACGCCCTCGAGGCCGACGGTGCCGGTGACCAGCGGCTTCACGTTCACCTTGCCCTCGGCCATCATGTGGAGCGTGTCGTGGAACTCGCCCGGGTCGTAGCCGAAGGCGAACCGCAGTTCGATCTCCTTGTTCCCGGCCAGGGCGGGCATGATCTGGTCGGGCTCCATGCACACGCCCACGACGACCACGCGGGTGCGCAGCGGCGCGGCCTCGATGATCGAGTTGATCATGCCGGGCACACCGACGCACTCGAAGACCACGGGACCCGACGGGGTCTCGCCGATCCGGTCCGCCAGGCGGAAGACGTGCCACCACGGCACCGGGCCGGGGACGAGCGTCAGCTTGTCCATGGTGCTCACGCCCAGCTTGAACAGGTCGCTCGCCCTGCGGATCTCGTTGCGGGGCTGCTTGTAGGCCTCCCACGGCTGCTGTTCGCGGGGATCGACCACCACGTGGGCGCCCATCTGCTTCGCGAGGGCGCGCCGGCCGGGGGAGAAGTCGCTCGCGATGATCTTCTTCACGCCCGACGCGCGGAGCATGGAGATCACGGCCAGTCCGATGGGCCCGCAGCCGATCACGATCGCGGTCCGGCCACGGCCGACCTCGGCGCGGCGCACCGCGTGCCAGGCCACGGCCATCGGCTCGGTGAGTGCGGCCTCCTCGTCGGACAGCTTGTCCGGCACGGGCATCGTCATCGACTCCTGGACCAGCACCTGCTCCGCGTACGAGCCGGGGGCGCGCTCCGAGAGCCCGACGAGCTGCGGTTCGCTGCCCACCATGACGGTCGGGAGGGACACCACGCGCGTGCCCACGGGCCAGCGTTTGCGGCAGCCGGGGCCGTACTCGGCGACGGTGCCGACGAACTCGTGCCCCATGACGATGCGCTGGTCCGTGCGCATGCAATCGTCGTACCCGGCCTTGGCGGCGAGGTCGGCGACGAGGTCGGCATGGTGACGGGCGTGCAGGTCGGATCCGCAGATCCCGGTCCGGGTGACGTCGAGCAGCACCTGGCCGCGGGCGGGGCTGGGCGAGGGGACGTCCTCGACGGTGAGGTTGCCTTCGTTGACCACGACAGCTTTCATACATCCGAGAATAAACGGTGTGCGGCAGACGTCGGACCCGCACCCGCCCCGGCCCGATGCGGCGTTCGACACACCGGGGTATTGCAATCGCAACTCACACTGAGGTAGATGTTGCGTATGCAAATCCTGAAGAAGTCCCTCATCGTCTTCGCAGCTGCTCTCGGAGCCGCCGGTGCACTCCCCGCCGCGGCCCACGCGGAGGCGAAGCCGCTGGTCTACGTCATCGGTGGCTTCATCGCGCCCGGCAACATGTACGAGCCGCTCAACTCCGACATCCGCGGGGCGGGCTTCGACGTCGAGCCGCTGTGGCTCACCGGACTCGACCACAAGGCGGACGCGGGCAGGCTCAAGGGCATCGTCGACGCGCAGAAGCGCGCGAACCCGGGCCGCGAGATCTCGATCCTCACGCACAGCAACAACGCCCTCGTCGACCGCTACTACCTCAAGGTCCTCGGTGGCGCGAAAGACATCAAGCGCTCGGTCGTGCTCGGCGGCGTCGAGTACGGCTCGCCGACCGGCTGCATGCTGCCCGCCCCGGCGAACCAGTCGTGCAACGGCTCGGCGCTGATCAACCAGCTCAACGCCGGCCTCGACACGCCCGGCCCCACCGAGTACTACTCGATCCGCAGCACCCGCGACCCGCTGTCGGGCGATCTCGACGGGCGTCAGTGCCGCACGACGGTGCAGGGCTACCTCCCGGCCGCCGCCTCGGTCGACCACGCGTGGCTGGGCTGGGACCCGCGCGTCGTGCCGCTGGTCATCAGCTCTCTCAAGGGGAACTGCCCCGGGACCTGGGTGAACTCGCCCGAGGGCTCGGTCACCTACGAGAACAGCGTCGACATGAACCGCAAGTAGATTCCAACGCTGGGCACGATGCGGGTGGACCTGGTTCGATGGCAGTCGTGAGCGCATCGGAAGAATCCCGCATCGTCTCCGCCTCCCGCGACATCGCGGCCCCGGCGGACCTCCTGTTCGAACTGATCGCCGATCCGGCTCGCCAGCCCGAGTGGGACGGCAACGACAACCTCGCGGAATCCGCTCCGGGCCAGCGGGTCCGCGCGACGGGGGACGTCTTCCGGACGCTCCTCACGAACGGTCAGGTGCGGGAGAACCACATCGTCGAATTCGACGAGGGCCGCCTAGTCGCGTGGCGGCCGGCACCCGTCGGCGAGCCCGCACCGGGGCACCTCTGGCGCTGGGAGCTCGCGCCGTTGGCGGACGGCGGCACCCGCGTCACGCACACCTACGACTGGACGCAACTGCACGACGAGCAGCGCCTGCCCCGCGCCCGGGCTACCACCGCGGACCGTCTGGCTGCGTCGCTCGACCGGCTCGCGACGCGCACCGAGAACGGGTGACCGATCCGGTTCTTCGTCGCACGCTGGGCATCGGCGACGCCGTCGTCGTCGGCCTGTCGGCGATGGTCGGGGCCGGTGTCTTCGTGGCCTTCGGGCCCGCCGCCGCCGCGGCAGGGGCCGCGCTGCCGGCCGGGCTCGCGGTCGCGGCCGCTCTCGCCTACTGCAATGCGAGCAGCTCCGCGCGGCTGGCCGCGCTGTATCCGCAGTCGGGCGGCACGTACGTCTACGGGCGGATGCGCCTCGGTCCGTTCTGGGGCCATCTCGCCGGCTGGAGCTTCGTGGTCGGCAAGTCCGCGTCCTGCGCCGCGATGGCCCTGACGGTGGGCCACTACGCCTGGCCCGAGCACGCGCACGCCGTCGCGGTCGGCGCGGTGGTCGCCCTGACCGCGGTCAACGTCGCCGGGGTGGAGCGGTCGGTGCGCGTCGCCCGCCTCGTCGTCGCCGGCGTGCTCGTGGTGCTCGTCACCTTCGCCGTCCTCGCACTCACCTCCCACGGTGCGGACCCGTCCCGCGTCGTCGACGGTGCCGACGGCGGCCCGTTCGGGGTGCTCCAGGCGGCCGGCCTGCTGTTCTTCGCGTTCGCGGGGTACGCCCGGATAGCCACGCTCGGCGAGGAGGTCCGGGACCCCGCGCGCACGCTGCCCCGGGCGATCTTCGTCGCGCTCGGTATCGCACTGGCGGTCTACGCACTGGTCGGCCTCGCGTCGGTCGCGGTCCTGGGGGTGGACGGGCTCGCGCGGTCCACCGCGCCGGTCGCCGACGCCGCCCGCGCGGCCGGGCTCCCCGTCGCCGTCGTCACGGTCACCGCCGCCGTCGCGGCCCTCGGATCGTTGCTCGCGCTCATCCTCGGCGTCTCCCGCACCACGCTCGCCATGGCGCGCGACGGGCACCTGCCCCGGGTGCTCGCGGCGGTCGACGAGAAGCGCAGGGTGCCGGTGCGCGCCGAGCTCGCCGTCGGAGCCGTCGTCGCGATCGCCGCAGCCACCGTCGATCTGCGTGCGGCGATCGGCTTCTCCTCGTTCGCCGTGCTCGTGTACTACGCCGTCGCGAACGCCTCCGCCTGGACGCTCGATCGCTCGGTCCGGGCCCGGATCGTGCCCGGTCTGGGGCTCGCCGGATGCCTGCTCGTAGCGCTGTCGTTGCCGGCGGGCTCGGTCGCGGGCGGCATCGTCGTGCTCGCGGCCGGCGCCCTGGCCTATTGCGCGACCCGGGCTAACACCCCGTCTGGTACAGCGCCTTGAGCCAGCCCGCGCTCTGGTACCCCCAGCCGAAAACCGTCTCGGCGGTGCCGCGGTGTTCGGGGAAGTCGGTCATCTGCAGGGCGGCGCCGTAGCAGCGCTCCAGGATGAACCGCGCGCGCTCGACGTGCGCCGTGGTGGTGACCACGATGATGTCGGTCCAGCCCCGGAGCTCGGCGAGCCGTTTGATCTCCTGCGCCTCCCCGCGGGTGGTCCACGGCTTGGGTAGGAAGCACATGACGTCGACGCCGGTGATCCGCCTGGCGCACAGGTCCTGCATGCGGGTGTCGGTCTCGCCGACCGAGTTGGACAGCACGACCTGCGATGCGAGGCCCTGCTCGGCGAGCCGGAGGCCGTACTCGAACCGGTCGTAGGGGTTGCCGCCGAGCACGACGATCGCGTCCGCGTGCTGGAGCGAGCGGTCCACCTGGGGCTGCACGTAGGCGCGTTCCACGGTGAGCCCGACGGTGACCAGCAGCACGAGCGCGACCACCGCCGCGAGGACGCGACGCGTGCGCCGCTGTCCGCTCACCGCTGCCTGCACCAGTCCAGTATCGCGGTTGCAACGACCCGTCGCACCTCGGGGTGGTGGCCGGGGTGGTCGCCGGTGGGGATCCGGACGGTACGGGCGGTACCGGCGGACCGTCGGCGCGCGAGCGCGGCCATGCCCTCCGGGCCGCGCTGATCGTCGAACCAGCCGGCGTCGGGGGGCGAGAGCACCAGAACCGTGTCCGTGCCCCCGTCGACCACGGGCCGCAACAGAACCTCCGGGACCTGGGTGACGCCCCGTCGGCCGAGGCAGCGCCAGCCCGGGTACGGGAGGCGACGGCGCAGCAGATGCTTGAGCCGCCCGCGCGCACTCTGCGTGAACGCGGGGTCCGACCGGGGCGTCCCGAGGTCCTGCCCGGGGTCCTCGGCGACGGCGGCCTTGAGCCGCCAGGAGTACAGCACGGAGTTGACCAGCACCGTCGCGTCGGCGCGGACGGCCCGCGCGGCGTGCGCCGCGAACCACGACCCCGAGCACAGTCCGGCCGTGAGCAGCGGCCCCGCGCAGCTGTGGGCCGCGGCCACCACATCGTCGATCCCGGACTCCGGGAACAGGGGCACGACCTCGCCGACGGTGACGGGGCCGGACTCGCCCGCGCCGCGCCGGTCGAACCGCACGGCCTCGCCGCCGAGCGCCCCGATCTCCCGGGCCAGCGCGACCCACGCGCGGTTCGGGCCGTGCCGGGTGTCGTTCGCCGTCGCGCACAGCACCACGGAGCGAGCCGGAGCGCCCTCCGTGGGAAGGGTCCGCACGGCGATCGCGCCCCCGAGCTCCTCAAGGTGTTCCTCCACGCCGCCGAAGCGCGCCCGGGTGCGGATCACGGGGTCGACGGTGACCGGCGCGCGCTCCGGCATGGCGTCCGACAGCCAGGCGGTGATGTCGTCGACCGCGCGGTCGGGGATCCGGACCAGGTGCGTCGAGGCCTCCAGGAATTCCGGCATGCCCTCCACGGTGAGGCGGTCGGCGTCCGCGGCGCCCACCGGCTCCGCGCCCGGCCGGGCGGCGATGAGCGTACGCGGCGCGGCGAGCGCGTCCGCCGGTAGTCGTGAGAGGTCGGCGGTCGCGTCGGCGTGCACGTCCAGACCGATCCAGGTCCCCGGTCCGGCGCCGACCGCCATGCGCGCCAGCGCCACCCGGGACCGGGCGAAGGCCCGGCCCCCGACCGGATCCCACAGCACCGCGGCGGGCGGGTCGAGTCCGGCAGCACCCGCCAGCGCGGCCCCGGCGCGGACCGCCACGACGGCGGGTGCGCCCGCGCCGAGCGCGCGCAGGTACGCGTCAGCGGCACGGACGGAGTCGATCCACATCGCCACGGCGTCGGCTCGGCCCGCGTCTCCGGCGGAATCGCCGGTCCCGGCGTAGTCGAAGCGCAACACCGCGAACCCGTTCTCGGCGAGCAGGTCGGCCAGCCGTCGCAGGCCGCGCAGCGCGTCGTGCTGCTCCTTCGCCAGCGGCGGCACGATCAGCACCGCCCCGCGGACCGACCGGGACGCGGGCAGGTGCAGCGCACCGTAGAGCGGCGCCGTCTCGGGGCCGAAGTAGGTGCGGATCTCAGTCGAGGGCATCGATGATCTCCCTCGCCCGGTCCTCGTAGGTGTGCCCGCCGCGGGTGATCGCGGCGTGTCCGGCCGCCGCGATCCGCGCGGCCGCCGCGGGATCGGCCGCGACCCGCGCGACGATGTCGTCGATCTCCGCGGGGTCGTCGTAGAGCAGCGCCTCCCGGCCGTCGGCCAGCAGCTCCGCATGCTCGACGGTGCGCGGCCCCACGAACAGCCCGCCCGCCGCCGGCACCTCGAAGGTGCGGCAGGTGTGGGTGTCGCGGTTGTCGGAATTGAGCAGCACCAGGTTGGCGCCGATCGCCGCGATCGCCGCCGACAGGTTCGTGCCGTACTGCGGACCGCGCAGGACGGCACCCGAGCGCCACACGTCGGGTGACCGGCGCCAGCCCGGGCCAGCCAGGTAGAAGTCGCCGCCCCAGCGTCGCGCGAGCCCCGTGACCAGGTCGATCCGGTCCGGGCGGGCGTTGCCGACGAAGCCGGCGGCGTACCGTCGGGCCGTCCGCGGCGGGACCGGGCGGTGCCAGGCCGGGTCGTAGGCGCTGAGCACGTGGACGACCCGCCGCGCGCCGCGAGCGACGAGCTCGGGCGCGTTGTGCGCCTTGGTGGTCACGATCGCGTCCCACTCGGGCTCGGCCGCGAGGTAGGCGGGCGTGGTGTTGACGGGACGGGACACGTCGTCGGCGCTGTAGTGCACGTGCCGCGCCGCGGGCAGCGAGAGCAGCCGCTCCTGGTCCAGATGCACGGCGGTGTAGCAGAACAGCAGGTCGGGAGTAGGCCGGGACTCCAGCGCGCGGTGCACGGCGTCGACGGTGCCGGGCGCACGCCGCCCGGTCCGCTTGGCGTACCACCAGGCGGGGGACAGGCGCCGCGGCAGGGTCACGGGTGTCGTGTCGACGACGTCGACGTCGTGCCCCGCCCGCCGGAAGCCGTCTGCGAGGGAGCGGGCGTTGCTGCCGTACCAGTCGTCGCCGGCGAAGAGGATCCTCATGCGCCCGCCGCCTCGAGCCGCTGGACCCGCAGCACCGAGAACCCCGCTGCGGCGGTCTGCGCCGCGACGATTCCGAGCACCACGGTGAGCGGGTCGTGCGTGCGCATCGTCACGAGCAGGGCGACCGCGATCACGACGGCACCGACGGCGCCGACCAGCAGCACGCCCCGTGCGTCGTTGCGCACCGGCAGCACGGCTGTGGCGACGAAGGACGCGACGGCGAGGCCCGGCAGCGCCCACGCCTGGACCTGCAGGAGTGGGACGGCACCGTCGAACTCCGCACCGAAGACGAGGGGCACCGCCCACGGCGCGAGCACCGTGGCGGCGACGGCGAGGCCGACGCCCCCGGCCGCGACCACGACGACCGTGCGCCGGGCGACCGCCCAGAACTCGCCGTCGGCGCGCCGCGCGAGGCGGGGGAGCAGGCTCATGCCCACCGCGTCCAGCAGCGACCCCGCGGCCTGCACGGGCCGGTCGCTCGCGCTGAACAGGCCGAGCGAATGGGGGCTCAGCGCGGGGGAGAAGACGGTCGCGGCACTCGGCCCGTAGGTCGAGGAGAGCATCCGGGCTGCGAGGACGGGCGCACCGGTGCGCAGCAGTGCCACCGGCGGCCGGGGCCGGGCGGGCCGACCGTAGTCGCGGACGGTGCGCGCCCAGGACCACGTCACCGCGACCGCGCCACCGGCCAGGAGGCAGGCCATCGCGGCCTCCGGCGTCCGCACCCGGGGCAGGAGCGTCACCAGCAGCACCAGGTAGACCACGCGCCCCGCGGTCTGCTGCAGCACGACGGCACCGAAGCGCTGCGCGCCGATGAGCACCCAGTCCTCGCCGAACGCGCTCACCGAACCGACGACGAGCCCCAGCGCGGCCATCTCCACGCCCCGCGGCACCGGCAGCACGACGGTCAGCGCGAACAGCGCCGTGAACGCGCCGAGCGCGGCGCACCGAAGCCCCGCGTAGTCGCCGCGCAGCCGATCGAGGCCGGGTCGCCCGACGCGCGCGGCGGTGAAAGCGGTGATTCCCAGGTCCGTGCACAGCGCGCCCAGGAAGTAGGTCGACATCGCGACGGCGAGCAGGCCCATGCCCGCCGGGCCGAGCACCCGCGCGCACAGGGGGATCGTCACCAGCGTGACGACGTACTGGCCGTACCGGCCCGCCGAGACCAGCGCGACATCGCGCACCACGCCCGCGGATCCACGGAGCCGGACCGGGGTCATCGCCCGTCCCGCGCCACCCGCGCCAGCAGGGAGTCCGCGATCGCCGCGGAGGTCTTCAGGTCCAGGTCCCGGCCGCGGTCCGCGGCGGCGGAGGCGAGCTGCTCGCGCAGCTCCCAGTCCTCGATCAGCGCGTCCAGCGCGACGGCCAGCAGGTCGGGCCGCCGGGGCGGCACCAGTACGCCGTTGCGTCCGTCGTCGATCAGCTCGGTCGGTCCGCCCGCGCCCGCCGCGACGACGACGCGACCCGCGGCCATCGCCTCGGCGACGACCTGCCCGAAGGGCTCGGTGAGCCGAGAGTAGTGCACCACGACATCGGCCGCGGCGGCCTCGGCGAGCGGGTCCGGCACGTGGCCGGTGAACTCGACCCGGTCGGTCAGACCGAGGCGCCCGACGAGCTCCTCGAGCTCGGCGAGGTAGGCGTCGTCGCCGTCGAAGTGCGCGCCGCCGACGAACCGGACCCGCGGGGCGGACTCCATCTGGGCCAGGGCGCGCAGCATCAGGTCCTGCCCCTTCCAGGGCGTGATCCGCGCGATCATCGCGATCCGGACGTCCTTCGGCGGCCGCTGCGGAGTCGGCGCGGGGACCGCCGTCATGTCGACGCCCGGAGGGCACACCGCGGTCGGGCTGCTGCCGGTCGAGATCGTGGCGAGCGTGCCGCGGGAGTTCGCGAGGTACCCCGCGGCCGCGACCCGGCCCAGCACCCGGAGGGGGAACCGCTTGCCGCCGAAGTACTCCGCGCTCAACCGATCGTGGACCTGCCAGACGAGAGGGATACCGGCGCGTCGCGCGGCGACGGCCCCGACCAGCAGCGACCTGGTCGACTGCGCGACCAGCACGTCGGCGTCGTAGGCGCGCAGCAGCGGCGCGATCCGCCGGCCGTCGCGCAGCATCCCGACGGCGCTGCGGGCCACCGTGAGCGGCCCCGAGCCCCGGCGGACCTTCGCCGACCGGCCCCGGACCACCGTCACCGGCACACCGTCGGCCTCGAGGACGTCCGTGAGGGGGCCCGCGGTGAGCAGCACCACGGAGGCGGGAACGCCGCGGCGCCGTAGCTCGCCGGCGAGCCGGGCGAATGCCAGTTCGGCACCCGACGGCGCCGCGGTGTGGCCCAGGAAGACCGGTCGCTGCGCGCTCATGCGGCCACCGCCCGATACAGGTCGGCGTGGCTCTCCGCGGCGGTGTCCCAGTCGAACCGTTCCGCGTACGCGCGACACGCCGCCACGGTCGGGCGGTCCCCGTCGAGTGCCGCGACCAGACGGTGCGCGAGCGCCTCGGCATCGGCGGCGGGGACCACGAGGCGGGGCGCGAGGCCCCGGACGGCGTCCGGCAGCCCGCCGACATCGGTGACCACGGGTGCGCGGCCTGCGGCGAGCGACTCGAGCGCGACCAGGCCGAAGCCCTCCCACGACCGCGAGGGCACGACGGTGACCGTCGCCGCGGCGTACCTGCGCGCGAGCTCGGCGTCGTCGATCGGACCCACGAGGGTCACCGTATCCGCAAGGCCGAGTTCCGCTGCGCGTTCGGTGAGGTCCCGGCGCAGCGGACCGTCGCCGACCACGTCGAGCCGAGCCCCGGGATGGCGGGCGAGGACGCCGCGCCACGCGTCGAGCAGCACGTCGATGCCCATGCGGCGCTCGAGCCGGCGCACGCAGAGCACGCGGGGCGGACCGTCGGGCACGGGCGCCGCCGCGAACCGCTCGAGGTCGACCCCGGGCGGGACGACCGCGACGATCCCGCGATCGACGCCGTAGCGCTCGACCAGGACATCGGCGAACGCTTGCGAGAGCACCACGAAGCGGTCGCTACCGCGGTACCGGGCACGCTCGACCAGGGCCTTGAGCGCGACCGCGGCGCGACCCTCGCCCGCGGCGGCGCTCTCCTGCGCCCACGGGCCGTGGAAGTGCGTGACCAGCCCCGCGCCGCGTGGCGCGGGTCCGAACAGCGCGAAGTGCCTGTCCAGAACGCGGGTGCCCGACGGTGCCGGACGTCGCGACGCCCGTATCCGCGCGAGCGTCGACCCGGCGTCGGGTCCCCACGAGCCGCCGCCCGTCTCGGGCGCGCCGAAGGCGGCAGCCGAGACGTCGAGGTCCGCCCGGCGTCGCAGCGCGTTGAACAGACCCGCGAAGTAACGCGGCAGTCCGCCGGGCCCGGCGGACGGCCACTGCGCCCCGGTGAGGTGGACGGACAGTCCGGTCACAGTTGCGCGTTCACGGCGTTCGGCCAGGACCGGCGGTCCAGGCCGTGCGCGGCGAGCAGCGCGAGAGCGATCCGTTCGATCCCGAAGCCCAGGCAGGCGCTGTGGGCGGGCGCGCCGTCCACGGTGGTGATGTCGAAGTGCATCCCGAAATGATCGCGGTGGTAGTTGCTCGAGGCGACGGCGACCCCCGGCAGGTCGTCGCCGTAGAGGGGGACGAGCAGTTCGGTCTTGAGGTTGTCGGCGGACTGGCCGGCCGCGAGCATGCGGCCACCGCGCCCGAAGAACGGATCGGTCGCGGGCGCGCGCCGGACCCGCAGGTCCAACTCGGCGAGCAGATCGGCAGCGCGGGCGGCCCAGGTGTCGCGGTGTGCGACGGCGGCGCGGTCGGAGCCGACCCGCACGATCTCCCGCATCCGGAAGGACTGCATGCGCGCCGGGTCGATCGAGGGCTCACTGCGGTAGCAGTGGCCCGAGACGTCGATCCAGGCGCCGTCCCGCGGCAGCTCGCCGGTGAGGGTGGGGTACACGGAGTGGCAGGCCGACGGCACCAGTGCTACGTCGCTGGCGCGGAAGTGCCCACCCCAGTCGTGGCCGGCGGCGCGCCCGGCGAGGAGCAGGCGGTGCTCCGCGTCGCCTCCCGTGTACGTGGACACCGCGCCGGCGAGCTGCGGGAACGACGCGATGTAGTCGGTGCGGTCGAGGACCTCGCGCGGCATGACGGGCGGGAAGGACAGGACGGTGGCGGCGCCGCCGTGCACCTCGCGGACCGCGGCGGCGACGAGCGCGTCGATCGCGGAGGTCAGCTCCGTGAACTCGGCACCGTGGCCGTACACACCATCGACACCCGTGGGGATGAGGAGGCCCGCGTCGAAGAGGGACGCGCGGAATCCCTGCTGACGGCTGTACAGCTCAGTAAAGTCGACTACACGTGCTGTCGCGGCCCGGGTCATTCGGCCTCATCTCCGGCGGTGGAACTGTTGTCACTGCAACACGTTACCAGGCTAGGGTGTACGGCGGCGGCGCACATGTCGTGAACGCAAAGCGTGTGCGCACTCCGTGGGTCTGCGGGTGCGCCGCAGGTGAGGAGACCGCGTGGAAGAGTCGATCCGGGAGATCGTGGCCCGCCACGGCCGGTTGACCAGGGCGATCTCGGAAGTTGCGGGTGGTGACGATCTGTATTCGCTGGGGCTCACCTCCCACGCTGCGGTGAATGTCATGCTGGCGATCGAAGACCGATTCGCGATCGAGTTCCCAGATTCGGATATGAGCAAGAACACTTTCGGCACGATGGATTCGATCGTCGCGACGGTCCACCGGCTCGCCGGCTGACCGGCGATGACCCGCATCGCCGTCGTCCACGAACGCTGGACGGAACAGGGTGGCTCCGAGAACGTCGTGCGCGCGCTCGCCGAGGAATGGCCCGATGCCCGCGTCCACGTGGCCTTCGCCGACCCGCGCTCCGTCCCCCCGGAGCTGCGCGACCGGATCGCGGTCACCGGGCTCGACCGCGTGCACCGCGCCGTGGGACGTCGCGCGCACGCCCCGCTCATCCCGCTCGCCCCGGCGGCGTGGGGCCGGCACCCCGCCGATCCCGACGTCGACGCGGTCGTCATCAGCCACCACGCCGTCGGCGTCTCCGCGGCGCGCGCGTGGGCCGGCGTCCCCGTGATCGCCTACGTCCACTCGCCGGCCCGGTGGGCCTGGATGCCCGAGCAGCGTTCGGTGGAGTCCCACGGACCCGTCGGGCGCCTGGCGTTGGCCGCGCTCGCGGCCCGGACCCGCGCCGTCGAGACCGCTGCGGTACCCCACCTGTCCGTGGTGGTCGCGAACTCGACCGCGGTCGCGCACCGGATCGAGCGGTGGTGGGGCGTGCCCGCGCGGGTGGTCGCGCCCCCCGTCGACGTCGATCGGTTCACGCCCGACGGTGCCGCACCCGGTGGCTACTTCCTGGTCGCGGGCAGGCTCGTGCCCGCGCGCCGCGTCGACCTCGCGATCCGGGCCGCACAGCGTGCGGGCGTGCGGCTGGTCGTGGCCGGCGAGGGGCGGCACGACGCGGCCCTGCGCGAGCTCGCCGGGCCGGAGACCACCTTCCTCGGGCGGGTCTCCGACACCGAGATGGTGCACCTGCAGCGCGACGCGATCGCGACGATCATGCCCGCCGAGGAGGACTTCGGCATCGTGCCGGTGGAGGCCATGGCGTCGGGGACGCCCGTCATCGCCCGCGCGGCGGGCGGGGCGCTCGACACCGTCGTACCGGGCACCTCCGGGGTCCTCGTACCCGACGGTGTCGACGAGGACTTCGTGGCCGCCCTCGCGGAGGCGATCCGGGACTTCCGCCGCGGCGACTTCGACCCGGCGCTGCTGCGTGCCCACGCGGAGCTCTACTCGGCGCCGATGTTCCGGCTGCGGATGCGCGAGGTCGTGGACGGCGTGGCCGGATGAACCGCGTCGGGCTGGATCTCGCGGCCGTCGCCGACGTCGAGGACTCGCTCGCGACCTTCGGCACCCGCTTCACGGACCGCGTCTTCACCCCGGCCGAGGTCGCCGACTGCGCCGGTGATCCGCGGCGGCTCGCGGCGCGCTGGGCGGCCAAGGAGGCGGTGGTCAAGGCCCTGCGACTCGGCCCTGACGACGCGGCGCCGCCCCGCGAGGTCGAGGTGATCGCCGGCTCGCACGGCCCCGAGGTGCGCCTGCACGGCGGCCTCGCGGAGCACGCGCGGCGAGCGGGCTGGCGCCGGATCGAGGTGTCGCTGACGCACACCGACTGCCACGCCGCCGCGGTGGTGCTCGCCGAAGTGGAGGCGCCGCCGTCCGGGGAGGTCTAGCCGCCGCCCCGGCCGAACAGCACGGTGCCCACGGACATGAGCACGATCTTGGCGTCGAGCCACAGGCTCCAGTTCTCGATGTAGTAGTTGTCGTAGGACGCGCGGTCCTTGATGTCCGTGTCGCCGCGCAGCCCGTGGATCGCGGCCCATCCGGTCAGGCCCACCTTGACCCGGTGCCGGGACTGGTACGCGGGGATCTCCTGGCCGAACCGGTTGGCGAAGTGCGGCCGCTCCGGGCGCGGGCCCACCACCGACATGTCGCCGCGCACCACGTTCCACAGCTGCGGCAGCTCGTCGATCGAGTGCCGGCGCAGGAACCGGCCGAGTCGGGTGATGCGGAGCGACTCGTCGGTCCAGTCGCGGTCCGACTCCTCGTCCGGCACGGGGCGCATCGTGCGGAACTTGTACAGCGAGAACAGCCGTCCGTCCTGCCCGACGCGTGTCTGCCGGAACAGGATGGGCGCGTTCGGCTCCTGGATCTTGATCGCCAGCGCGACGGCCGCGAGCAGCGGCGAGAAAAGCACGAGCCCCAGGAGCGAGGTGGCCAGGGAGGTGACGCGCTTGATCCGCCAGTGGCTGGTGCGCAGGGCGAGCCGGCGCACCAGGACGAGCGGCGTGGTGTGGATCCGGTCCATGTCCCGGTCCTGGTGCACGAACTCGTAGAGCCGCGGCACGACGTAGATCTCGCAGTCCAGGTGGTCGCACTCGCGCAGCGGTTCGACCAGCGTCGAGTCGCGGTCGCGGGAGAAGGCCACGATGACGGTGTCGATCTCGCGTTCGCGGATCAGCGCCGCGAGATCGGAGCGGCGCGGGATCACCTCGACGGGGAACACGGTGGCGTCCAGCGGGTCGTCGTCCATCACGAGCACGGGCCGCAGCCCGTAGACCGGGTATTCGAACATCGAGTTCACCAGCTCGCCGGCGACCTTGCCGCCGCCGATCACGAGCGTGCGCGAACCGCATTCGGGGCGGCGCTCGCGGTAGCGGCGCACGGTCCAGTAGTAGACGACCCGCACGCCGAACAGCGCCAGCCAGCACAGCGCCGCGTGGAGGAACCGGGCGTGGTCGTCGTTCCACAGTGAGATCACGGCGAACGGCCACAGCAACAGCCCCGCGATGATGAGTTGCGGCGCACCGTCGAGCGCGCTCAGGGTGATCCGGGACCGGTAGAGCCCGAACAGGTACAGCACGGCGACCGTGATCGCGGCCGCCAGCAGGATCCGGACGGGAGGCGGGGCCGGTACGCCCCGGATCAGGTCGTTGGCCACCACGAAGGCCACGACGATGACGAAGTCGAGGATCGCGAGCACCCACGTGTGCCGACGCGTGCGGCGGCCGCTGCCCGCGGGGACTCCGATCGTGGTCATGCGCTGCTCGGATCCCTCCCGGTGTCGGTCCGTCGATCGCATACTAGGTCACACCGGTTTCCGGAATACAACGTCAGCAGTACGACGCCCGGCGCGGGTAAGGTATCCGGGTGCTTCCGCTCCCGTCCCAGCTCGCGATGCTGCGTCTGGAGGCGCAGAACCCGGGGTCGGAGGCACTCCGCATCGAGGCGGCCTGGCGCACGTCGCAGCGGGTCGACGAGCACGCGTTGGTGCGCGCCGCCGCGGGCACCCTGGACGAGACGGAGGTCGCCGGCCTCGGGATGATCCACGACGGCGACGGCGCTGTCGGCCTCGTCCCCGCCGAGCGCGCCGCGATCGACGTCCGCGCCTTCGACACCGAGCACGAGTACCGGGCCTGGCGCGAGCTCCCGGCCCCGATGCCCGACGGTGCCGCGCTCGTACGGATCGCCGTCGCGCGCGTCGGCGCGGAGTACGTGTTCGTGATCCGCGCGCACCACGCGCTGCTCGACGGCTACGGGCTCGAGCTGCTCGCCCGGCGCGTCGTGGAACGGTATCCGCGCGAGGCCGCGGGCCTCCCGTTGCCGCACGCCGGGCTCGGGAGCCTCGCCGCCCTCGCCGCGCAGGTCGCCTCGCCCCTCGTCCCGGACCTCGCGTTCTGGTCGGGCGCCACGGAGGGGGTCGGGCAGCCGGGCCGCGAGATCGCGTTCACCCCGCGCTCCGCGCCGCCGGCGGCGCGACCGCTGCTGCACCGCGAGAGCATCCGGATTCCGGGCCTGCACGAGCGCGCGGCGTGGCCGAGCGAGGCCGTGGGCACCGTCGGCGCGTACACAGCGCGGTACCTCGGCACGACCGACGCGCGGATCGGCGTGGTGTCGGCGCTGCGCCGCACGCCCGCGCAGCGATCGACGCCCGTGCAGTGGATGGCGGTGGTGCCGCTCCGACTCGAGGTGTTGCCCGACTCGACACCCGCCGGCCTGGGCGGGCGGGTGACCCGGTGGCTGGCGGCCGCGGGGGAGCGGGTCGCGGCCGGGGAGCGCCCTGAGGAACTGCTCACGGCGTTGCCGGCGGCGTGGCGCACCGGCCGCCTGTACGGCCCGGCGGTCAACGTCCTGCCCTACGTGCGTCATGAGGGATGGACCGTCGACGTGGGGGCGTGGGGCCCGGTGGAGGACTGCCTGTTCAACATCTGGCCGGGCCCGGACGACGAGGTCGTGGTCGAGGGGGCCTTCCACCCGGATCTGTACACGGCGGAGCGGGCCCGGGGCCACGTCGAGGCGTTGACCGCGCTGCTGACCGTGTCCCTGGCGTCGCCCTTCCATCCGTTCGCGGTGATCCCGAAGAAGCCGATCGCCGCCGACCGGATCGCCGTCCCGGGCGGGTGGATCTCGCCCGCCGAGCTGCAGGGCGCTCTTGCAGATGCCGGCTTCACACCCGACGAGACGGAACTCCTGACGACGGAGCCGGTCACCGTCGTGCTCCGGGGGGTGGCGCCGCACCGGCTCCTCGCGGCGCGGGCGGTGCTGCCGCCGGGCGTGCGCCTGCGCGTCCGCTGAGTTTGCCGGAACGGCACGACGACTTGCCGGATGTTGCCGCGGTGCGCCACGCTGGACCCATGGCACACCACGGACACGGACACGGACACGAGCACGCCCACCCCGACTGGTCGGCCCTCGCGGCCGAGATCGAGGCCGAGGGCCTGACCCTGGCGCCGTACGTGCTCCAGGCTCTCGACGTGATCGGCGAGCGTGTCGCCGCGCCGCGCACGATCCTCGACGTCGGCGCGGGACCGGGCGTCTTCACCGCGGTCCTGGCCGCGCGGTTCCCGTCGGCCCGCGTGATCGCCGTCGACGGTGCCGACCCCCTGCTCGAGCGCGCCCGGGCCCGCGGGGTGGAGCAGGGCACGCCGGTCGACGTGCTCCGCACGGACCTGCCGGGCGGGTTCGTCGAGCTGCCCGCCGCGGACCTGATCTGGACGGCGCAGACGATGCACCACCTCGGGGATCAGCACGCGGCCGTGGCCGCGCTCGCCGGGCGGCTCGAACCCGGCGGCGTGCTCGCGGTCGCCGAGGGCGGCCTGCCCTCGCGGTTCCTGCCCCGCGACATCGGGTTCGGCCGGCCCGGTCTCGCCGACCGACTGGATGCGCTGCAGGCGGTGGGGTTCGGCGAGATGCGGGCCGCGCTGGACGGCACCGTCGACGTGCCGGAGGACTGGCCCGCGATCCTGCGCGCAGCGGGCCTGCGCGATGTCCGGGCGCACACCTTCCTGGTGGACCTCCCGGCCCCGCTGGACGACGACGCCCGCCGCGGCGTCGCGCACATGCTCGGTCGTTATCTACGGATGGCGGACCGGCTCGACCCCGACGACGCGGCGGTCCTGCGTCGGCTCACCGATCCGGAGGACCCGATGAGCGTGCAGCGCCGCCCCGATGCGTTCGTGCTGGCGGCACGAACGGTGTACATCGGGACGGCGCCGTGAGCGGGTCTTCCGGGGATGGAACGACCTAGGAGACGGTGGCCTTGCCGTCGGCGAAGGTGATCGTCCCGTGCTGGAAGGTCTGCTTGATCGTCGACCCCTCGGCGGTCTCATCGCTCGTCGGGTAGCCGAGCTTGCCGGCCTCGTGGCCCGCCTCGCCCCACTTCGTGCCGATCACGCCGTGGACGACGTGCGCGCCGGTCGCCTCCGACCAGTAGATGGTCCCGCCCTTGAGGGTGAGGAACTTGCCCTTGTGGTCGGGCAGCGCGGCGACGGGGCCGAGCGGGGCGCCGAGATGTCCCTTGTCGTAGCCGTACTTGGCGTACTCCGCGAGGATCGGGGCGTCGGTGATGGTGACCTCGGCGCCGCCCGCGGACCGCAGCGTCGTCGACGGTACTGCCGGCTTCGCCTCGGGGCCCCCGTGGCCCGCGCCCGCGGCATTGCTCGCCGCGGCACCGGCGGCGGACGTCGCCTGTCCGGCGGCGTTCCCTGCGGCCGAGGTGGCGGCGGCTGCGGCGCTGCCCGCGGCGGAGGTGGCGGAGTCCGCCGCGTCCTTCGCCTTGTCGCAGGCGGCGAGACCGGCGGTGAGGACGGTGGCGGCGGCTATTGCACCGATCGTCCGAGTGATCCGAGCGTTCATGTCAGTGTCCCTTCGACAGGGTGAATTCGAACGCTCGGTATGTAACCACACTATCGACGTCTTTTCAGCGTGGACGCACCGTTTGGATCTGATCGACCGTTCCGACCGGTCCCTGGATGTCGTGAATGACCGAATGCGTCAGACCTGCACCGTCGGGTCCGGTCGACACGCGCGTGTCGAAGCCGAGCGCGTCGCCCACGGGGTCGCGGAAGAGGTGCGCAGTGAGATCCAGGTTGGGATAGGCCACCTCGCCCGGTGCGAAACGAGCCGTCATGCCGTTCGCGATGTCGAAGAATCTGGCCGCGCGGGCCACCGGACCGGAGGGCTCGTCGAGGAGCGCGACGGGCGAGTCGACCCAGTACGCGGCGCGACCCGGGCGGGTCTGGACGCGTCGGGCTCGGGCGGAGGCGATGTAGCCCCCGGGCCAGACGGTGCTCGGGTCCCATGCGGGCATCTCCGCGGCGGGCGGGATCGCGTCGAACTCGGTGCCGGACACCGCGGCGGTGTCGCGGCGGTCGAGCAGCCAGGCGCGCAGTACGAGGGCCGCGCGCCCGCCGTGGTGCAGTGTCGCCTCGACGAGTTCGATGGTCCGGCCCGGGCGGACGGTCCGTACCTCGACCTCGACGGTGTCCATCGGCAACGTCCCGAGGATGTCGTAGCTCAGGCGCGCGAGACGCAGACCGTCGTCGCGGCGGCCGTCGCGATCCTGCTCGACGACGTGGGCGAGGAGCGCCATCGGCGGTGCGATGTGTTGCTCGGCGGTGTTCCAGCCGCCGGAGACGTGCTCGGTGGGGCGGAACGCGGTGGCGGAGACCCGGTCGAAGTACGGCATGGGGTGAGCGTACGCGGCCGACCGGCGGATATCTCCACAAGGGTTAATTCTGACTAACTGAAATGGACGACTCCAGCGCACGCGCCCCGCACACCCGGGGGTGTGCGGGGCGCGGCGGCCGGGGCGAGTGAAGAGGATCAGGCCTTCACGTCGAACCGGTCGGCGTTGGCGACCTTCGTCCACGCCGCGACGAAGTCCTGCACGAACTTCTCCTTGGCGTCGTCGGCCGCGTAGACCTCGGCGAGCGCGCGCAGGATCGAGTTCGAGCCGAACACCAGGTCGGCGCGGGTCGCGGTCCACTTCTTCGCACCGGTCGCGCGGTCGGTGCCCACGTAGGTCGAATCGTCGTCGCCCGCGGGCGCCCACTTCGTCGACATGTCGAGGAGGTTGGCGAACCAGTCGTTGCTCAGGGTGCCGGGACGGTCGGTGAACACACCGGCCTCGGAACCGCCGAAGTTGTTGCCCAGCACGCGGAGACCGCCGATGAGCACCGTCATCTCCGGCGCGGTGAGGCCGAGCAGGTTGGCCTTCTCCACGAGCAGGTACTCCGAGGGCATCGGGGCGCCCTTGGCGACGTAGTTGCGGAAGGCGTCGAACTTCGGCTCGAGCACCGAGAAGGACTCGACGTCGGTCTCCTCCTGGGTCGCGTCGCCGCGGCCCGAGGTGAACGGGATCGCGACCTCGACGCCGGCGGCCTTCGCCGCCTGCGCGACACCGGCGTTGCCGGCGAGCACGACGACATCGGCGAACGAGACCGTCTTGCCGGACTCGGCGCTCCACGCCTGCGCCACGCCCTCGAGGGTGCGGACGACCTGCGCGAGCTCGTCGGGCTCGTTGACCTCCCAGCCGGCCTGCGGCTGCAGGCGCAGGCGACCGCCGTTGGCGCCGCCGCGCTTGTCCGAGCGGCGGAACGAGGAGAACGCCGCCCAGGCGGTCTTGACCAGCTGTGCGGTGGTCAGGCCGGTGGCCAGGATCTGCTCGGTGATCGCGGCGGCCTCGGCGTCGTCGAGGACGGTGCCGGCCGGGATCGGGTCCTGCCACAGCTGCTCGGTCTTCGGGACCAGCGGGCCGACGTAGCGCGACGACGGGCCCATGTCGCGGTGGAGGAGCTTGAACCACGCCTTGGCGAAGGCGTCGGCCAGCTGCTGCGGGTTGTCGAGCCAGCGCTTGGTGATCTCCCCGTAGATCGGGTCGAACCGCAGCGACAGGTCGGTGGTGAGCATCGACGGGTGGGTCTTGCCGGTGCCGAAGGCCTCCGGGACCGAGTTCGCCCAGCCGCCGTCCTTCGGCCGCCACTGGTTGGCGCCGGCGGGGCTCTGGAAGAGCTCCCACTCGTTGCTGTAGAGGATCTCGAGGAAGCTGTTGTCCCACTTGGTGGGGGTGTGCGTCCAGATGACCTCGATACCGCTGGTCACGGCGTCGATGCCGACGCCGGTGCCGTTGCCGCCCTTCCAGCCCAGACCCTGCTGCTCCATCGGGGAGGCCTCCGGCTCGGGGCCGTTCTCGACGGGGCCCGCGCCGTGGGTCTTGCCGAAGGTGTGGCCGCCGACGATCAGCGCCGCGGTCTCCTCGTCGTTCATCGCCATGCGGCCGAAGGTCTCGCGGATGTCGTCCGCGGCGGCGATGTAGTCCGGAACGCCCTCGGGGCCCTCAGGATTGACGTAGATCAGGCCCATGTGGGTGGCGCCGAGGGGCTGCTCCAGGTCGCGCTTGCCGGAGAAGCGGCCGTCGGAGCCGAGCCAGGTGTGCTCGGGACCCCAGTAGACGTCCTCGGGCTCGTAGACGTCCGCGCGGCCGAAGGCGAAACCGGCGGTGGTGAAGCCCATGTCCTCGAGGGCGACGTTGCCAGCGAACAGGATCAGGTCGGCCCAGGACAGCTTGCGGCCGTACTTCTGCTTGACGGGCCACAGCAGGCGGCGTGCCTTGTCCAGGCTGACGTTGTCGGGCCAGCTGTTGAGCGGCGCGAAGCGCTGCAGGCCGGCGCCGCCGCCGCCGCGGCCGTCCGTGGTGCGGTAGGTGCCGGCGGAATGCCACGACATGCGGATGAACAGCGGGCCGTAGTGACCGAAGTCGGCGGGCCACCAATCCTGCGAGTCGCGCATGAGGGCGACGAGGTCGGCGCGGACGGCGTCCACGTCGAGCGTCGCCACCTCGGCGGCGTAGTCGAAGTCGGCGCCCAGGGGGTCGCCCTCGGCGGGGTTGTTGGCGAGCACCTTGAGATCGATCTCGTCGGGCCACCAGTCGCGGTTGCCGCCGCCGGCCACCGGCGGGCGCAGCGAACCGTGGGCGACGGGGCAGCCGCCGCTGGTCTGCTCTTGGGGGGAAGTGGTCTGATCCTCGGACACGGCGTTCCTCTCAGTACGGAAGATGTGTTCGGCTGTAACAGCGTTGCGGCCCGTGCTGACGGGGCCGCGCATCACCCACCATACGTGCGCTCGCCCACGGAATCCAGCTTTTCTGGAATTATTCAAGATATTCCTGAAAGGCCAGGTGGACGGTCCTATTGCACTGTTAGGCGGCCCCTATGGAGCGTCGGTCCCACGCCGCGCGAACGCGCGCGCGATCGCGTCCAACAGGACCGTGTAGCGCCCCGCCTCGGGGTGCGATCCGGGCTTGCCGCTGGAGACCACGGCCGCCGCCAGGTCCCGTTCCGGATCCGCCCACATCGCGATCTCCGTGAGCCCCGTGTGTCCGAAGGCGCGGGGCGCGTCGCGCCCGAAGGGGCCGAACCGCTCGGAACCGAGCATGTAGCCGGTGCCCCAGCGCAGCGGCGCGCCGCCGGTGGCGAAATCGGGGCGCAGCCGCCGAGCCTGGACCGTCGCAGCGGCGAGGGTCTCCGGGCGGAGCACGCGGACACCGTCGAGCTCCCCGCCGCGCCGGAGGATCTCGGCGAACCGGGACAGCTCGGCGGCGTTCGAGACGAGATTGGACGAGGGCACGATCCCGGTGAGGAAGGGTGCCGAGTTCGACATCGGCACGATCTGCTGCATGGTCCCGCCCACCACCTTGCGGAAGGCGGCCTCGATCGCGGCGGGGGCCGGTGCGCCCGTCGCGTAGCTCAGCCCGACGGTGCCGACGTCCTCCGGCGCGACGCCGAAGTTGGTCCAGCGGAAGCCCAGCGGGTCGAGGATCTCGGTCGCCGCGATCTCCCGGATCGTGCGGCCGGTGGCGGCGAGGACCAGCTCGCGGACGAGCGGACCCCAGGTCAGTGCGTGGTAGAAGTGCAGCCTGCCGGGGGAGTAGACGGGCTTGATGTTCGCCAGCATCTCGCGCGTGTAGGCGCTGTCCTCGGACCGCCGGAGATCCGGCCGCGGCCCGGTGTTGATCGGGATGCCCGCGCTGTGGGTCAGCACGTGCCGCACCGTGATCCGGTCCTTGCCGTCGGAGACGAACTCGGGCATGTAGTCGCAGACGTGCGCGTCGAGCGCGAGGTCGCCCCGCTCGATCAGTCGGTGCAGCACCGTGACCGCCACGCCCTTCGCGGTCGAGTACGTGCAGAAGGGCGTGTCGACGGTGACCGGAACCGGCTCGGTCGCCTCGTCCCGGTTCGACGGGAGATCGGGGCCGTTGCCGCGAGCGTGTCCGATGGCCCGGTTCAGGACGATGCGGCCGTGCTGCCGGACGCACACCTGGATCGCGGGCTGCAACCCGGCGGCGTACCACGAGCGCGCCGCGAGCCACACCCGCTCGACGGCCCGCGGATCGACGTCGCCGTGGTCCTCGGGTCCGATGTCGGTGATCGGATCCAGGTCGCGCGGCACGCGGATGCGCCCCTTCGCGGATGCGTCGACGGTGCGGCTGCTCACGGCACGAGCTTACGGATAGATTTGCGCGGTGACCCGTGCCAGCACCGTCCTCAAGCTCGTCTACGCCGCGCTCGCCACCGTCGACACGACCCTCTCGGCGTCGTCGGAGCCGTCCCGCCACCGCGCGCGGCGGTTCACCAAGCCGCTGCTCCTGCCCACGCTGGCCGCGTCCTTCGCCGCCGACCCCCGCTCGCGGCGCTCGCCGTTGCGCGCCACCACGCTCGCCGGGCAGGCCGCGGGATGGGTGGGCGACGTGGCGCTGCTGCGCGACGAGCCGAAGGACTTCGCGCTCGGCGCGACCGCCTTCGCCACCGGCCACGCCGCGTACATCAGCGGGCTGCTCGCCCAGCGGGATCCGGACGCCTCGCTCGCGAAGCCGGCCGCGGTCGGCGCGGCCTGGGCGATGGGCGCGCCGCGCACGCTGCTCGCCGCGTACCGCACCGCACCCGCGCTCGCGCCGGTGCTGGCGGTGTACTCGGCGATCCTCAGCGGCACGGCCGCCTCGGCGGCGGTGCTCGGCCCGCAGATTCCGGCGGGCGCGCGTCGCGCGACCCTCGCCGGCGCGGGCCTGTTCCTCGTCAGCGATTCGATCCTGGGGCTCCGGAAGTTCGTGCTCGCCGATCCGCCGGCGTGGCTCGAGGGCGCGGTCATGGCCACGTACTGCGGCGCGCAGTTCCTCCTCGCGGAGGGCGCGGCCCGCGCCGGGGCGCCGGCGGCTCCGTGACGGGCCGGGCTTGACCCTCACACCGTGTCAGGCGACAGAGTGGTTCCCGTGACCGACACCCCGGACCTCATGCCGATCGGCAGGTTCTCCTCGCTGAGCCGGATCAGCGTGCGCATGCTGCGCCACTACGACACCCACGGTGTCCTGGTGCCCGCGGCGGTGGACGCCGCGACCGGCTACCGCAGTTACGACGGAGGGCAGCTGGCCGATGCCGCCGCCATCCGCAGGCTGCGGGACGTGGGCTTCGGCGTGTCCGCCATCGGTGCCGTGCTCGCCGTCCGCGGAACCCCGGCGTACGACGAGGCCCTGCGTGCGCAGCGCCTCGAACTCGCCGCGGCCGCGGAGCAGGCGGCGGCCCGCCTGACCCTCATCGACACACTGCTCCAGGAGCCCACCATGACCGAGATCGTTTCCGAGATCACCCTGCCCGCACGGACGCTCGTCTTCCTCCG
The DNA here is from genome assembly GCF_001575195.1 of Tsukamurella pseudospumae. Classification (NCBI taxonomy): domain Bacteria; kingdom Bacillati; phylum Actinomycetota; class Actinomycetes; order Mycobacteriales; family Tsukamurellaceae; genus Tsukamurella; species Tsukamurella pseudospumae. Next base: position 875,829 of record NZ_LSRF01000001.1, on the reverse strand, counting down.
CGGCACCGTCCCCGATTACGCCGGAGAGGGCCTGCTCTGGCAGCGCTTCCTGCCCGCGCTGCAGCAGCAGGGCATCACCGCGGGCGAGACCGGCGGGTGCATCGAGCACGACGACGAGTTCCGCGAGTCCGACGTGGACGAGTCGGTCTTCCTCGAGGTGCCCGACGGCACCGTCGTCGCGCCGCCGCTCGGCGTGCTCGTGACGGGCCCCCGCCGGGCCGTCGCCGCCACCGTCGACGGGCCCTACCCGGTGGCCATCGGCCGGGCGCACGAGCTGATCGGCGCGTACATCGCCGAGCACGCTCTGGTGCTCTCCCGCACGCCCGAGGATCCCGCGACGCACCACTTCAACGTCTACCTCAACGATCCCTCGACGGTGCCCGAGGCGGAACTGCGGACGCAGGTGGTCGTGCCGGTGCGGTAGATCAGTGCGCCGCGGGGGCGCCGCGGAGCCGCTGGACCAGGTGCACGACGGCCACGACCACGGCGCCCACCGCGAGCCCGAACACCGCCGATGCGAGGGTGTTCGCGAGCCAGCCGATCACCCCGCCGACGGCGGCGATCAGGTCTCGCGCCCACACCTCGAAGTGGTGCACCACCGAATACGGCCAGTGCCACCCGAGGTCGTCGAGGCCCACGAGCAGGATGTGCCCGCCCACCCAGCACATCGCGATCACGCCGACCGTCGAGAGGGTGCTCAGCACCACCGGCATGGCCTTGACCAACTGCCGGCCGAGGGCGCTCACGGCGGGCGAGGACCGCTGCGCGAGGGCCAGGCCCACATCGTCCATCTTCACGATGGCCGCGACCACGCCGTACACCAGCGCGGTGATCGCGAGCGCGACCACGACCAGCACCACCGCCTGCTCCCAGAGCACGACGCCGGCGATCTCGTTGTAGGCGATCACCATGATCTCTGCGGAGAGGATGAAGTCGGTGCGGATCGCGCCGCTCACCACGGTGCTCTCGTCCACCGGCCCGTCGGAGCCCGACGGTGCCTCCTCGTGCCCGGAGACCCACTCCCAGACCTTCTCGGCGCCCTCGAAGCAGAGGTAGGCCCCGCCGAGCATGAGGATCGGCGTGAGCAGCCACGGGGCGAACGCGCTGAGCAGCAGGATCGCGGGCAGGATGAAGATCAGCTTGTTGCGGATCGAGCCCTTGGCGATCCGGGCGATGATGCCGAGTTCGCGTTCGGGGCGCACGCCCTGCACGTACCGCGGGGTGACGGCGGTGTCGTCGACGACGACGCCGACGGCCTTCGCGCTCGCCTTGCCGGCGGCAGCGGCGACGTCGTCGACGGACGCCGCGGCCATCCGCGCGAGGGCGGCGATGTCGTCGAGAAGTGCTGCGAGTCCTCCGGCCATGGCGACAGCGTAGCCGCGCGGACGTCCCGCGTTTGCCGGAGTGCCGCCGCACAGCCGCCGGTGTGGGGGAGGATACTGGGTGAGCCGTTACATGGAGACGTCCGAGCCCTTCACACACGGGGCGGAAGACCAAGACATTCGGGAGAAGCAAACACACATGAGTGCGCAGCAGCAGACCATCATCTACACGCTGACCGACGAGGCCCCCCTGCTGGCCACCGCGTCGTTCCTGCCGATCATCCGGGCCTTCGCGGGCCCCGCCGGCATCGACGTGCAGACCAGCGACATCTCGGTCGCGGCTCGCATTCTGGCGACCTTCCCGGAGCGCCTCACCGATGCGCAGAAGGTGCCGGACAATCTGGCGGCGCTGGGTGAGCTGACGCTCGACCCGGCGGCGAACATCATCAAGCTGCCCAACATCAGCGCCTCCGTCCCGCAGCTGCTGGCCGCCATCTCGGAGTTGCAGGACAAGGGCTACGACATCCCGGACCTCCCCTCCGAGCCGAAGACCGACGAGGAGCGCGACATCGCCACGCGCTACTCCACGATCCTCGGCAGCGCCGTGAACCCGGTCCTGCGCCAGGGCAACTCGGATCGCCGTGCTCCGCGCGCGGTCAAGGAGTACGCCCGCAAGAACCCGCACAGCATGGGCGAGTGGTCGATGGCCTCGCGCAGCCACGTCGCGCACATGAAGCACGGCGACTTCTACCACGGCGAGAAGTCCACCACGCTCGACCGCGAGCGCGATCTGCGGATGGAGCTCGTCACCACCGACGGCCAGACCCACGTCCTCAAGAAGAGCGTGCAGCTCGGCGCGGGCGACGTCATGGACTCGATGTTCATGAGCAAGCAGGCGCTGCTGGAGTTCTACGAGGAGCAGATGCAGGACGCCTACGAGACCGGCGTGATGTTCTCGCTGCACGTCAAGGCCACCATGATGAAGGTCTCGCACCCCATCGTGTTCGGTCACGCCGTCAAGGTCTTCTACAAGGACGCGTTCGCCAAGCACCAGGCGCTGTTCGACGAGCTGGGCGTCAACGTCAACAACGGCCTCGGCGACCTGTACGACAAGATCGCCACGCTGCCCGCCAGCAAGCACGAGGAGATCGTCAAGGATCTGCACGCGTGCCACGAGCACCGTCCGGAGCTGGCGATGGTCGACTCCGCGCGCGGCATCTCCAACTTCCACTCGCCGTCCGATGTCATCGTCGACGCGTCGATGCCGGCCATGATCCGCGCCGGCGGCAAGATGTACGGCGCCGACGGCCGCACCAAGGACACCAAGGCCGTGATGCCGGAGTCCACCTTCGCGCGGATCTACCAGGAGATCATCAACTTCTGTAAGACCAACGGCGCGTTCGATCCTCGCACCATGGGCACCGTTCCCAATGTCGGCCTGATGGCGCAGAAGGCCGAGGAGTACGGCTCGCACGACAAGACCTTCGAGGTGCCGGCCGCCGGTACCGCGAACATCGTGGACAACGCGACCGGCGAGGTGCTGCTCACGCAGCAGGTCGAGGCGGGCGACATCTGGCGCATGTGCACCGTCAAGGACGCGCCCATCCGCGACTGGATCAAGTTGGCGGTCAACCGTGCCCGCAACTCCGGGACGCCCGTCCTGTTCTGGCTGGACCCGTACCGCCCGCACGAGAACGAGCTGATCAAGGCCGTCAAGGCGGAGCTGAAGAACTACGACACCAAGGGTCTGGACATCCAGATCATGTCGCAGGTGCGCGCCATGCGCTACACCCTCGAGCGGGCGTCGCGCGGCCTCGACACGATCGCCGCGACCGGCAACATCCTCCGCGACTACCTCACCGACCTGTTCCCGATCCTCGAGCTCGGCACGTCGGCGAAGATGCTCTCGATCGTCCCGCTCATGGCGGGCGGCGGCATGTACGAGACGGGTGCCGGCGGCAGCGCGCCGAAGCACGTCAAGCAGCTCGTCGAGGAGAACCACCTGCGGTGGGACTCGCTGGGCGAGTTCCTCGCGCTCGCAGTGAGCTTCGAGGACATGGGCATCAAGAACGACAACGGCGCGGCCAAGATCCTCGCCACCACGCTGGACGCCGCCACCGGCAAGCTGCTCGAGAACAACAAGGCCCCGTCCCGCAGCACGGGCGAGCTGGACAACCGCGGCAGCCAGTTCTACCTGGCGCTGTACTGGGCGCAGGAGCTGGCCGCGCAGACCGAGGATCCGGCGCTGGCGGCCACCTTCGCGCCTCTGGCCGAGAAGCTCGCCGCCGACGAGTCGGCGATCGTCGAGGAACTGCGCGCGGTCCAGGGGGAGTCGGCCGACATCGGCGGCTACTACCTGCCGGACCCCGAGAAGATGTCGACGGTGATGCGGCCGAGCGCCACCTTCAACGCGGATCTGGCCTCGCTGGACGCCTGACGCACCTCCCGCTGACGGGCATCGTCGACCACGGTCGACGGTGCCCGTTCTGCTATCGCGGGGAGGGCGCCGCGAGCGCGACGAGCATCTGGACGACGGCCTCGAGGTCCTGCTCGGACCGCGCGCCGTCGGGGTCCGACACCTGCTGGAGGATGAGCCCGTCGACGGCGGCCACGAGCACCCGGGCGAGCCGATCGTAGGGAACCGCGCTGCGCTCGTGGGATCGGTCGGCGGCCTCCGTGCACCACTGCTGCACCACTTCAGCGTAGCGCCGGTACTGCATCCGCGCGAGGTCCTCGAGGCCCGGTGTGCGCAGGGCGTGGGTCACGAGCTCGTACTGCAGCACCTGCAGCCCGCGGTGCCCCTCGACCAGCGTGGACCAGAAGTTCCGTAGCCCCTGCGCGATCGCGTGCGCCAGACCGGATTCCGTGTCGGCGGCGCTCCGGAGGACCTCCGAGATGTCGTCCACGACCTGCTCGATCACGGCCTGCAGCAGCCGCTGCTTGCTGGGGAAGACGTGCTGCAGGGTTCCGAGCGGGATGCCGGCCTCGCTCGCGACGGCACGCAGGCTGGTCTTGGCCACCCCGTCTCGGATGAGGACCGCGCGTGCGGCCGCGACGATCTGCGGGCCGCGGACCGCGGATTCGACGTAGGGCATCAGGCCTCCGGCTCTCTCGATTCGCCCTCCAGCAAATCACACCCGATTTTCCCGAAGCCCTCGACACGAGGGTGTGATGGGGCTTACAGTGCATCAAGTAAGTCATACAACTGACTGAGACTGATCGAAGGAGCGGGACATGGCGGATGTGAACGTGATCGTGGTGGGTGCGGGGCTCGCGGGGTTGTCGGCGGCGCGCCGTCTGGTGGCCGCGGGCAAGTCGGTGCGGGTGCTCGAGGCGCGGGACCGCGTCGCGGGCCGCAATCTGGGTGGCTTCCTGAGCAACGGCGTGCCGGTCGAGCTGGGCGGGCAGTGGATCGGGCCCGACCAGAAGGCGGCACTCGAGCTGGTCGCCGAACTGGGCCTCGAGACCTTTCCGTCCTACGACGACGGTGACGCGATCACCTTCGTCGGCGGGCGGGCGATGCGCTACGCCGACGAGACCTACGGTCTCGACGAGGTGTCGCTCACCGAGGTGGGCCGGCTCTGGGAAACCATCGAGACACTCGCCGCCGGTGTCGATCCGGCGCAGCCCTGGGCGGCCGAGGGGGCACAGGAGCTGGACCGGCACAACGTCGACACCTGGGTCACCGCGAACACCGACAACGAGATGGCGCGCGCCTTCTACCGGATCATCGTGCCGGCGGTGTTCTCCGCGGAGACGGCGGAGCTGTCCTTCCTGCACTTCCTCACCTACATCCGCTCGGGCACGAGCCTGGAGATGCTGCTGACCACCCGCAAGGGCGCGCAGGACTCCCGGGTCGTCGGCGGCACGCATCAGATCTCGGAGCGGATGGCCGCGCAGCTGGGCGACGCGGTCCGGCTCGGCGCCGTGGTGCGCACGATCACCCAGGACGCGACCGGCGTCACCGTCGCCTACGAGAACGCCGACGGGAGCCCGGGCGGCGTGCTGACGGCCGACGAGGTGGTCGTGGCGATCCCGCCCACCCTCGCCGGGCGCATCCGCTACCTGCCGGCCCTGCCCTCGGCCCGCGACGGGCTGACCCAGCAGATCCCGGCCGGCGCGGTGATCAAGATCCAGGTCGGCTACGACCGCCCCTTCTGGCGCGAGGACGGCCTCAGCGGCTTCGTCATCAGCCTCGACGACGCCTTCAACGTCGTGCTCGACAACTCCCCGAACGACGCGAGCTGCGGCGTCCTCGTCGGCTTCCTCGAGGGCGCGCACGCTCGCACCGCCGAGCGGCTGTCCGCGGCGGAGCGGCGCGAGCTGGTCCTCGGGGCCCTCGTGAAGTACTTCGGCCCCGAGGCTGCGACGCCCTTCGACTACGTCGAGATGGACTGGTGCGCGGAGGAGTTCACCCGCGGCTGCTACGGCGGACGGCTCGGTTCCGGTGTGTGGACACAGTACGGCCACGCCCTCTCCGCACCGGTCGGCCGGATCCACTGGGCGGGGGCGGAGACGGCGAGCCGCTGGAACGGCTACATGGACGGGGCCATCAGCTCCGGCCGCCGCGCCGCGGACGAGATCCTCGGCGCCCCGGCCTGAGACATCAGATGAACCGGGCCTGCTGACCGTCGACGAAGGCCATGAGCCGCTGGTAGCCGGAGCCCGTGACGCGGACGATCAGGTCCAGGGCCACGGCGTCGGGTCCGATCAGGATGCGTGCCCGGTTCTTCTTCACCCCGTTCAGGATGGTCCGCGCCGCGGAATCGGCGCTGGTCCGGGCGAGGTGCTTGTTGAAGAAGTCCGCGAACGCGGCCTGGTCCTGGCCGTCGGCGACGGTGGCGTTGTTGCAGATGTCGGTCTTGATGCCGCCGGGGTGCACGCAGGACACCCCCACGGCGTGCCCGCTCGAGAGCATCTCGATGCGCAGCGCCTCGGTGAATCCGCGCACGGCGAACTTCGCTGCGTTGTAGGCACTCTGGCCGCCGACACCGAACAGCCCGAAGATCGAGCTGGTGTTCGCGATGTGGCCGTCGCCCGAGGCGATGAGATGCGGCAGGAACGCCTTGCTGCTGTTCACCACGCCCCAGAAGTCCACGTCCATCATGCGGTCGTAGTCCTTGAACGAGGTCTTCTCGACGGACGCGTGGTGCGCGATGCCGGCGTTGTTGAACACCAGGTTGACCACGCCGTAGTGTTCGACGACATCGTCGGCGTACGCGAGGATCTGCTCGCGCTCGCCCACGTTGACCACCTTGGTGTGCACCTCGGCGCCGAGCGCGCGGGCGGCCTCGGCGGTGTTCTCGAGGCCGGCGGCGTCGTAGTCGCACAGCGAGAGCTTCGCGCCCTGGCGGGCCAGCTCGAGCGCCAGCTCGCGGCCCATGCCGGACGCGACGCCGGTGACGACGGCGACCTTGCCGTGGAAGTCCTTCATGTGTCAGTTCTCCTCGTGTTCCATGACCCGCGCGAGGAACTCGGCGGCGTCGTCGGCGGCCGCGTACACGGTGCCGAAGTGGTCGGTGGGGTAGAGCTTGAGGGTGAGCGGCTGCCGGTGACGCGCCAGCGCGGCCGCGAGCGAGAGCCCCGACGCCACGGGCACGTCGATGTCGGTGAGGCCGTGACCCAGGAAGACGGGCCGGTCGTAGCCCTCGACGGGGGTGCCCATGTGCTCGTGCAGGGCGTCGTAGATCCCGGGGATCGAGCGCAGCGGCGCGGTCACCCAGCTGGAGATCCGGGCGCCGCGCACGGCATCCCGCGTGTCGTAGAGGCTCAGGCGCTCGGCGAGGTCCACGACTCGTCGGCCCTCGTCGCTGAGTAGCCCGTCGATGCCCAGGTCCGGCCGGGCGTCGCGGATGCCCGCAAGGATGTACGCGGCGTAGACGGTGGTGAGCGGCGGCAGCGCCACCGGAGGGAACGACGGCCGGAGGAACTGCACGACCCGCTCGATGTTCGCCGGCGTGCCGGTCGCGATCACGCCCCGCAGGTCCAGGTCGTACCCCGCGCCGAACTCGCGGGCGTACCGGGCGCCGTTCATCGCGGCCCCGGCGCCCTGCGACTGGCCGACGAGGGCCCACCGTCGGGACAGGGGGAGCCCCAGCTGCCCTGCGGCCCGGACCGAGTCGATCAGGTTGTGCGCCTCCACTTTCCCGTTCAGGTAGCTCATCAGGCCCGGCGTGCCCATGCCCGCGTAGTCCGTGGCCACGACGGCGTACCCGTGCCGCAGCCAGTGGCCCAGGTAGAACTGCTGTCGCTCGGACTGGGGCTGGGCCGACGGGGTCGCCTCGTCGCACAGCCCGACGGTGCCGTGCGCCCACGCGACGACGGGCCAGCCGCCGGCCGGGGCGTCGCCCTCGGGCAGGAACAGCGCGGCCGTGCTGACGGCGTCCGGCCCGTACTGGTTGGCCGTCGCGTACAGGAAGCGGTACGCCTGTGCGGCGTCGTCGAGGCCGAGGGCGGGCGCGAGCGGCACCCGGTCGATCGGGGAACCGGCCGCCGGCGCGGGCCCGGTGTACTCGCGGGCGTCGAGGCCGGACCAGTCCGGCGGGCCGATGGGCGTGATCGGGTCGGGCGACGCGAGACCCCGCAGCAGCCCGGCAGCGCGATTCGACAGCGCGCGCGGGAGCGCGGTCAGCGAGGTGATCGGCACCACGCCAACCTAACAGTCCGGCCGGATCACAGCGCGGGGCGACGCTTCGGGATCGCGAGTGAACACACCACCGCCACCACGCACACCGCGAGACTGATGAGGATCGTCGCCTCGTAGGCCCCCGCGGACGGCGTCCGGACCGGACCTGCGGAGGTCGCGGTGACCACGGTCGCGCCCGTCAGCACCATCCCGACCACGGCGGTCGCCATCGACGTGCCCACCGAACGCATGAGGGCGTTGACGCCGTTCGCCTCCCCGGTCTGGGACACGGGGACCACGGACATGATGAGCGCCGGCATCGCGGAATAGGCGATGCCGAGGCCGGCCCCGACCAGGGCGCTCGCTGCGAGGATCCAGACCCAGGTGATGCTCCACGGCCCGGCGAGGCCGATCAAGAGGACGAGGTAGCCGCCGCCGATCACGACCGCGCCGACGGCCAGCGAGACCCGGGCACCGCGCCGGTCGGTGATCCACGAGCTGACATAGGAGAACGCGAACATCACCAGGCCGCTCGGCATGAGCACGAGACTCGCCGGCACCATGTCCAGGCCGAGTCCCGCGGGCGACTGTTCGGGCGCCATGAGCAGCTGGATCGGCATCATCTGCATCGCGTAGAACGCGAATCCGGTCGCGACGGAGGCGATGTTGGTCAGCAGGATCGGCCGGCTGACCAGGGTGTGCACGTTGATGAGGGCGTTCGGGACGCGGAGCTCGTAACGCCACCAGGCGATCGCCGACACCACGAACGCGGCGAACAGGCCGAGCGTCCACGGGTCGGTCCAGCCCCAGTCGGAGGCCTTCGACAGCGGCAGGAGGACGAAGGAGAGCACGGCCGTGAGGCCCACGGTGCCGACGAGGTCGAATCGCCCGCCGGACTCGTACGGACCCTCGGGGACGAGTCGGAGGATCGCGGCAGCGCACGCGACGGCGGCGGCCGCGCAGATCCAGAACAGAGCGTGCCAGCTGATGTGTCGCGCGATCGTGGCGGCGAAGGGCAGGCCCAGCGCGCCGCCCACGCCCAGCGACGCACTCATCGCGCCCACCGCCGACCCGAGCTGCCGGGCGGGGACGATGTCGCGCAGGATGCTGATCCCGACGGCGATCGCGCCGATGCCGAGTCCCTGCATCCCGCGCCCCACCAGGAACGGGAGCAGCGCGCTGGAGAGGGCGCACACCGCGGACCCGGCGGCCACGGCCGCCATGTTGCCCAGCAGCACGCGGCGCTTGCCGAACATGTCCCCGAGCCGTCCTGCGATCGGCGTGCCGACGGCGCCGACGAGCAGGGTGATCGTCAGCGTCCACGATGCATTGGTGGGCGTCGTGCTCAGGAGACCCGGCAGCTGCGGGATGAGCGGCACGATGATCGTCTGCATGAGCGCGACGACGATCCCGGCGGCACAGAGCACGGCGATGGCGGCGCGGGAGGCGGGTTGGGACAGGGGAGTGCCTTCGTGATCGGCGGTGGCTGGGTAGTGATCCTACCAATGCGTGGTATGGCCGCGGACTCCTCGCACGGTCAGTGGCGGCGCTCCAGATCGGGGTGTCCCGCGAACCTGGCCGCGGGTCCGGCCAGGGCGCCGCGCAGGTGCAGGAACAGGGCCCGCGCATCGGTGCCGGGCCAGTCCGCGGGCAGTGCCTCGACCGGCAGGCCGGGGTCCCGGTAGGGGAGGTCGCGCCACGCGGTCACCAGGCGGAGGTGGTCCGCGAAGGCGTCCGCATCCTGCTCGGGGCCCGACGGTGCCTCCCCGGCCCACCGGTCGCGGACCGTCCGGAACTCGGTGAGGAAGCCGCGGTACTCGTCGGCGATCGCGTCGAGGTCCCACCACTGCTCCGCCTCGGTGCGGAGCCGTTCGACGGACGGCGGGTGCAGGTCGAACCACTCGACGTATCCGTCCAGGGCGAGCAGGGCCAGCCTCGCCCGCGCCTCGTCGCCGATGCCGGACGGGGCGATGTACACGCTGGCCCCGACGACCCCGAACCCCATCTCGCTCAGGGTCTTCTTGAGCAACACACGGCGGGCGCGTTGTGATTCGGGCACCGAGAAGACGGCGAGCGACCACGGGGCGGTGGGGTCGTACGGGTGGTCGCCGAAGATGCGGGTGTCGCCCGCTTCGAAGGCGGCGGTGCGCAGGCCCGCAAGTCGGTAGTACCCGGGTGTCCCGGCGTCGAGCAGGCCGCGGGACTTCATCCGGGAGACGCTCGAGCGCACCGACTGCTCGTCGGGTCCCGCGGTGCCGATCAGGGCGATGATCTGCGAGATCGGCAGGGGTTCGGTGCCGCGGCCGTACAGCCCGAACAACGAGACGATGAGGTCGCGGACCAGCGGCTGCGAGCGAACTGCGTCCGTCATCGGCCTGCGGCTCCCTTCGTCGGCGGGCGGTGCGGCGAACCGTACCGGCTCTGCAGGAGGCTACTCCCGCGCGCCGGACCCGATCTCCGCGATGCCCGAGATCTCGATCATCGCCTCGGGCTGCCACAGCTCGCTGATCCCGATCCCGGCCATGGCGGGGTAGTGATCGCCGGCGAGCTCGCGCCAGATCCGGCCGATCTCCCTGCCGTTGCGCTGGTAGTCCTGGACATCGGTGAGGTAGATCGTCACCGACACCAGGTCGTCGGGCGTGCCACCCGCTTCGGCCACCGTGGCGAGCACGTTGGAGAAGGCGCGCCGGAACTGCTCGACGATGCCGCCCGGAACGATCCTGCCCTCGGCGTCCATGGCGGTCTGCCCCCCGAGGTGCAGGGTGTCGCCCACGCGGGTGCCGTGGGCGAAGCCGCGGGGAACGGCGAGCTGTGGCGGGTTGACGGTGACCTTGGCGGGCATGGGGATTCCTCTCGGACGGTGGCGGATCGGTGCTGTGCAGGGTCTGGTCCGACCGTGTGATCCGTGCTACATTCAGCCTATCTGACGGACGTCAGAAAGGCTACATAGAACTTTCGGAGGCCCTCTCGTGAGGCTCGCAACCCATCAGCTCGACGGCCGAACCGTCGCGACCGCCGACAGCGGATCCGGTCCGCGGTGCACCGGCGCGGCGAGCGTCGACGATCTGCTGCGCCAGGCGGATTGGCGCGACACGGCCCGCCGGGCGGCGGAGCAGGGGGAGCCCGTGCCGGAGTCGGCCGGCATCGTCGCGCCGATCCGCACGCCCGCCAAGGTCCTGTGTTGCGGCCTGAACTTCCGTGCGCACATCGAGGAGATGGGCCGCGGAGTGCCCGCTGTTCCCACCTTCTTCGCCAAGTGGGCCGACACGCTGACCGGCCCTGCCGCGGATCTCGACCTCGAACCCGGAGACACCGCGCAGTTGGACTGGGAGGCCGAACTCGCCGTGGTGGTCGGCGCGGACCTGCGTCGCGCGTCGGTGGCGGAGTGCGCCGACGCGATCGCCGGCTACACCGTGAGCAACGACCTCTCGCTCCGCGACCGGCAGTGGGCCACCACCCAGTGGTTGTCCGGGAAGGCGTGGGACGCGACCACTCCCGTGGGCCCCGTCGTGGTGACCGCGGATGCCTTCGACCCCGCCGAGCACACGGTCACCTGCCGGGTCGACGGCGAGACGGTGCAGCACGCCCCGCTCGACGACCTGCTCTTCCCGCCCGCCGAACTGCTGCACCACGCCTCGATGTTCACCCGGCTGCGCCCCGGTGATCTCGTGCTCACCGGCACTCCCGCCGGTGTCGGCGCGGGCCGAGACCCGCAGCGCTTCCTCGCCGACGGCCAGGTTCTCGAGACCGAGGTCTCGGGGATCGGGCTCCTGCGCAACACCATCCGTATCCGATCCTGACCACATCAACCATCACCAGGAAGGCGAACCCATGTCCCCTTCGACGTCCTCAGCGACCCCGAACCCCGCCGAGCTCCCCACCGGCGATGTCCCTGTGATCACCCGCCACGGCGAGGAGAGCACCGACACCGCGCAGTCCGGCGACTGCGTCCGCGTCTCCGGCGTCAGCATCCAGCACACCCCCGCCACGAAGCTCTGGTACGGACAGGTGCGCAACAAGCCCGGCTACCGCTCCCTCCCGCACCACCACGGCGAGGCGGAGACCGGCGGCTTCGTGCTCTCCGGTCACGGTCGTATCTACTACGGCGAGAACTACTCCCAGTACACCGACATGACCGAGGGTGATTGGGTCTTCGTGCCGCCGTACATGCCGCACGTCGAAGCCAACATGTCCGTCACCGAGGACCTGGTGTGGCTCACCTGCCGCACCCCGGAGAACATCGTCGTCAACCTCGACGAGGTCGACGACGCCGCCCTCGAGGGGTACCGCCGCGCATGAGCACCGTGAACGGATTCGACACCAACGTCGCCGACTCCACCCGCTTCCTCGACGCCGTTCGCCTGACCGAGCAGGACGACGCGCCCGACGGACACCGCGTCTTCACCGCGACGACCCAGTACGTCCCGTGGCCCAAGGCCTACGGCGGTGACATGGTCGCCCAGGCGGTCGCTGCGGCGTGCGCCACCGTCCCGGACAAGGCGGTGCACTCCGCGCACAGCTACTTCCTGCGTCCCGCCGAGATCGGCGGTGACGTCCGGTACGAGGTCGAGATCCTGCGCGACGGACGGGGATACGCCACCCGGCACGTCCGCGGACTGCAGGGCGGCAAGGTGATCTACACCTGCTACGCGTCCTTCGCCACGGCCGCGGACGGTGCGGAGATCCCGGGTGCGCCGCTGCTCGGCGCGGCCGCGGCCGAGGGCCTCGTCGGGGTACCGGATCCCGAGAGCCTCCCCGCTTCCGCAGAGGCGTTGGCCGGCCGCGACGGTGCCGACGCCGACTACTGGTCGCACGGGCGCAGTTTCGAGATGCGGCACGTGCCGGACCCGATCTACCTGCCCGGTGATCGCGAGCGCCTGCCGCGACAGGCGGTGTGGATCAAGGCCTTCTCCGACCTGCCCGACGACCGGACCGTGCACGACGTCGCGCTCGCGTACTGCTGCGACTACACGATCCTCGAGCCCTCGCTGCGGGCGCTGGGCGCCTCCTGGTCCGACGACGGGCTGCGCACCGCCAGCCTCGATCACGCCATGTGGTTCCATCGCCCGGCCCGCCTCGACGACTGGGTGCTCTACTCCCAGGAATCGATCAACGTCGGATCCTCCCGCGGCCTCAACACCGGCCGCTTCCACGACCGGAAGGGCACCCACCTGGCCACCGTGTGCCAGGAGGGCCTGCTCGCGCAGTGACGGAGGGAACGCGATGACGACGACACCGTCGGCGAGCGCGCACGAGGACACCTTCGCGCGTGACCACCTTCCGCCGCGAGAGCAGTGGCCGACACTCGAATTCAGCCTGCCGGAGCTGCAGTACCCCGTCCGGCTCAACGCCGCCGTCGCCCTGATCGACGAGGGTGCGCAGCGGTACGGCGACCGGCCCGCGATCCGCACGCCGGACGGGCTGCTGTGGACCTACGCGGACCTGCGCCTGCAGTCCGACCGCATCGCACAGGTGCTCGTCGACGACCTCGGCGTCCGCCCGGGCAACCGGGTGCTGCTGCGCGAGGGCAACACGCCGTGGCTCGTCGCCGCGTGGCTCGGTGCGCTCAAGGCCGGCGCCGTGCTCGTGACGACGATGCCGATGCTCCGCCCCGCCGAGCTGGAGGACCTGATCGAGCGCACCGGGCCCACCGTCTGCCTGAGCGGCGCCGCGGTGGCAGCCGATCTCGCGGAGGCCCTGGAGCGCAACGGCTCCGGCGCCGGGCTCGTGCTCATCGGGGGCGACGGTGTCGACCGCCTCGAGGCGCGCGCTGCGCGGCACGACGGCGTCTTCACCCCCGTCGAGACGGCGGCCGACGACGTGGCCCTGCTCTGTCCGACCTCGGGTAGTACGGGGCGGCCCAAGATCACCATGCACTTCCACCGCGACGTGCTCGCCAACGCCGATACCTTCGCGCGGCACGTCCTGGCGCCGAGCCCTGACGACGTGTTCGCCGGCTCGCCGCCGCTCGCCTTCACCTTCGGCCTCGGCGGGCTCGTGGTCTTCCCCCTGCGGTTCGGGGCCTCGACGGTGCTCACGGAGCGGGCGACACCGCTGCAGCTGGCCGAGGTCGTCGCCACGCACGGCGTGACGGTGCTGTTCACGGCCCCGACCGCGTACCGCGCGATCATCCGGGGCGGCGGGGCGGAGCTGCTGCGCGGCGTGCGGGTCGGCGTGTCCGCCGGCGAGGACCTGCCCGAGGAGACCTTCGACCTGGTCCGCGAGGAATGCGGTATCGAGCTCGTCAACGGCATCGGGTGCACCGAGCTGCTGCACGTCTTCCTCTCGACCGCGCCCGGGCGCACCGTCGCCGGCGTGCTCGGTACGCCCGTCCCGGGCTACCGCGCCACGGTCCTCGGCCCGGACGGTGCGGAGGTCGGCGCCGGGACCGCCGGACGGCTCGCCGTCATCGGCCCCACCGGCTGCCGATACCTCGACGACGACCGACAGCTCGGCTACGTCGTGACCGGGTGGAACGTCACCGGCGACACCGTCGTCCGCGACCCCGACGGGGCCTTCCGCTTCCAGGCTCGGTCCGATTCGATGATCGTCTCGTCCGGGTACAACATCGGCGGCCCCGAGGTCGAGGCCGCGATCTGTGCCGACGGTGCCGTGGTGGAGGCCGCCGTCGTCGGCCGGCCCGACCCCGAGCGCGGCGCCGTGGTCTGTGCCTTCGTAGTGCTCCGCGTTGGCACTGATGCGGGCCCCGAGATGGTGCGCCGCATTCAGGACGGAGTCAAGGCCCGCCTCGCTCCCTACAAGTATCCGCGCGATGTCCGGTTCGTGGATGCGCTGCCGCGCAACCCGTCGGGCAAACTCCAGCACTTCCGACTCCGCGAACAACTGGCCCGCGAGGCCGCGGCCGCCGTCCGCGGCTGACCGACGCCCCACTCAGCACGAAGGATGACCATCATGAAGATCGCAGTGATCGGCGGCGGCCCCGGCGGCCTCTACTTCTCCGCCCTGATGAAGCAGCTCGACCCCCGACACGAGGTCACCGTCTTCGAGCGCAACCGGGCGGAGGACACGTTCGGGTTCGGCGTCGTCTTCTCGGACGAGACCCTCGGCGGTATCGAGAACGCCGACCCGGTGATCTACGGGCAGATGGAGTCCCACTTCGCCCGCTGGACCGACATCGACGTGCACTACCGCGGCCGCCGCAACACCGTCGGCGGCCAGGGGTTCGCCGCGATGAACCGGCACGACCTGCTCGCGCTGCTGCAGCGCCGGTGCCTCGACCTCGGCGTGGACGTGCGGTTCGCCACGTCCGCCCCGGACGTCGAGGAACTGATGGCGACCCACGACCTGGTCCTCGCCGCCGACGGGCTGAACTCTGCGGCCCGCAACCGCTTCGCCGAGGGCTTCGAACCCGACCTGGACCGGCGCCGCTGCAAGTACATGTGGCTGGGCACCGACAAGGTCTTCGAGGCGTTCACCTTCATCGTGGAGGACACCGAGTGGGGGGTCATGCAGATCCACGGATACCCCTACTCGGACCAGGGCAGTACCTTCATCGTCGAGATGGCCGAGGACGTGTGGCGGCGCGCCGGGTTCGACGCCACGGAGGGCCGGGCCTTCCGGCCCGGCGAGAACGACGACGCCGCCATCGCCCGGATCGCGGAGATCTTCGCGCCGTACCTGGGCGGGAGCACCGTTCTGGCGAACAACTCGCAGTGGATCACCTTCACCACCGTCCGCAACACAAGCTGGGTGCACCGGAACCTGGTGCTGCTCGGCGACGCCGCGCACACCGCGCACTTCTCCATCGGTTCGGGCACGAAACTCGCGATGGAGGACGCACTCTCGCTCGCCGCGTGCCTGCACGAGAACGGAGACCTCGGGACCGCGCTCAAGGTCTACGAGGAGGAGCGGCGCCCCGTCGTCGAGTCCACGCAGCGCGCGGCGCAGGCCTCGCTCGAATGGTTCGAGACCATCGGTACGTACCGCGAGCAGGACCAGGTGCAGTTCACCTTCAATCTGCTCACCCGCAGCCGCCGCATCACGTTCGACAACCTGCGCCTGCGCGACGCGGACTTCGCCGACCGCGTCCTGCGCTCCTTCAGCGCCGACACCGAGGCCGGCCCGGAGACCCCGGCCATGTTCCACCCCGTCACGATCGGCGGCCTGCGCCTGAGGAACCGGATCGTGGTCTCGCCCATGGACATGTACTCCGCCGTCGACGGCGTGCCGAACGACTTCCACCTCATGCACCTGGGTTCGAAGGCGCTCGGCGGCGCCGGGCTGGTGATGACCGAGATGGTGTGCGTCTCCGACGAGGGCAGGATCACCCCCGGCTGCACCGGGATGTACACCGACGAGCAGTACGAGGGATGGCGCCGCGTCGTGGACGCCGTGCACGCGGTCTCCGGCGCGAGGATCGGCCTGCAGATCGGACATTCGGGCCGCAAGGGCTCCACCAAGCTGATGTGGGAGGGCATCGACGACCCGCTCGACGAGGGCAACTGGGAGGTCATGGCACCGTCGGCGTTGCCCTACGGCCCGAACAGCCCCGTGCCCCGGGAGATGAGCCGCGCCGACATGGACCGCGTGGTCGGAGAGTTCGCCGCCGCCACCCGGCGGGGCGCGGACGCCGGCTTCGACCTGCTCGAGTTCCACGCCGGTCACGGCTACCTGATCTCCTCCTTCCTCTCGCCGATCTCCAACACCCGCACCGACGAGTACGGCGGGAGTGTCGAGAACCGGCTGCGGTTCCCGCTCGAGGTCTTCGACGCCGTCCACGCCGCGTGGCCCGCCGATCGTCCGGTGTCCGTGCGGCTCTCCGCGACCGACTGGATCCCGGACGGCAACGACATCGACGACGCGCTGCAGATCGCCCGCGCCTTCTGCGAGCACGGCGTCGACCTGATCGACGTCTCCACCGGCCAGATCGCCAAGCACGAGCGGCCCGCGTTCGGCCGCAGCTATCAGACGCCGTACGCGGACCGGATCCGCAACGAGGTCGCCGGACCCGCCGGGGTGACGGTGATCGCCGTCGGTGCGATCTCCTCCTACGACGACGTCAACTCGATCCTGCTCGCCGGGCGTGCCGACCTGTGCGCATTGGGCCGTGCTCATCTCTACGACCCGCAGTGGACGCTGCACGCCGCAGCGGACCAGGAGTACGCCGGCCCGGGAGCGGAGTGGCCGGATCAGTTCCGGGCGGGCAACCGCAAGCCGCCGAGCGCCCGTACCGACGCCGTGCGCCCGCGCCTCGCGCTGTTGCGTGAAGACGAGCAGGGCCTGCCCGCGCACGTCCGGTGGACGCCTGGATCAGCCGTGCACTGACCACCACCGACACGGTGAAGGGGCGCCACCGGATCGGTGGCGCCCCTCTTCGTGGTGCGGTGCGTGACTGTGTCAGCCCTCGACGAGTGCGAACACGCGGGCGGGGGAGCCGGTGCCGCCGACGATGGGCAGCGGAGAGACCACGATCACGGCGCCCCGCGGCGGCAGCTGCGCCAGGTTCCGCAGACTCGTCAGGCCGTACTTGTCGGCGCCGAGCAGGAAGTTGTGCGCGGGGAAGGGCGGTTCGAGCGCAGCCGCGTTCCCCGCGTCGATGCCGACCGTCTCGACGCCGAAGCCGGAGATCGGGACCTGTTCCGCGAGCCAGCGCGCGCAGGCCGCGGTGATGCCCGGCGTGTGTGAGCCCTTCTCGTCGAGCCCCAGGAAGCGCTCCCGGTCGCCGCCGTACTGGTCCCAGCCAGTTCGCAGCAGCAGCCACGCGCCCTCCGGGACGGAGCCGTGCTCCGCGATCCACCCCTCGACATCGGCCACGTCGAGCAGCCAATCGGGATCGGCGGCGGCGCGCTCGGCGAAGTCCATCACGCACGCCGGACCGACGAGCCGGGCCGCCGGCAACCGGCTCACGTCCGCGCCGTCGCGGCCCGTGATCCAGTGGCAGGGAGCGTCCACGTGCGTGCCGATGTGCTCGCCCGTGTGGATGTTGTTGTGCTGCCATGCGGGAGCGGTCGGCTCGAAGGCGGCGACGCGCTCCAGGCTGAAGTCGATGAGGTTGACGAAGGGCTCCGGCAGTCGGAGAGTCGGGGTGTCCGCGGACAACGGCGTGGTCAGGTCGATGACGCGGACGTCTCCAGAGGCCAGGGCGGTGGCGAGTTCGGTGAGCATGACGCCGACCGTAGGACGTGCGGTGGCACCCGGCTATCCAGATCGCGACGACGGTCTGTCCCGATCGGCGCGGGCTGTGCTCCGCACCCTTCAGCGGGGACGCGCCCGGCGCTAGCGTGATGGCATCACACGGCCCGTGATGCGAGCGGAAGGCGGGTGGGCTCATGGCTGAGCGCTCCTTTGCGAAAGAGGTCCTCAAACTGCGGCAGGAGCCGGGTACCCGGTTCGAGGGGGAGGGCATCCTGGCGGTGACGAAGGCCCTCCTCCAGTCGGGCGTCGCGTACGTCGGCGGCTATCAGGGCGCACCGATCAGTCACCTGATGGACGTCCTCGGCGACGCTCGCGAGATCCTCGACGAGTACGGCGTGTACTTCGAGAACAGCGCCTCGGAGGCGACGGCCGCTGCGATGCTGGCGGCCTCGGTGCACTACCCGCTCCGCGGCGCGATCACCTTCAAGTCGACGGTGGGCACCAACGTCGCCTCCGACGCGCTCGCGAACCTCTCCAGCGGCGGCGTGACGGGTGGCGCCCTCATCATCGTGGGCGAGGACTACGGCGAGGGCAGCTCGATCATGCAGGAGCGCTCCCACGCCTTCGCGATGAAATCGCAGATGTGGCTGCTGGATCCACGGCCCGACCACACCGCGATCGTCGACGCCGTCGAGCACGGGTTCGCCCTGTCGGAGGCGTCGAACACCCCGGTGATGCTCGAGCTGCGGCTGCGCTCGTGCCACCTGCACGGCACCTTCACCACCCGCGAGAACCGCCGACCGCAGATGACGGTGCAGGAGGCGATGGAGAACCCCCAGCGCGACGTGAGCCGTGTCGTGCTGCCGCCCGCGAGCTTCCTGCACGAGCAGGAGAAGATCGCCCACCGCTGGCCCGCGGCCGTGGAGTACATCCGCGAGAATCGGCTCAACGAGACCTTCGGGCCCGCCGACGGCCGGATCGGCCTCATCGTGCAGGGCGGCCTGTACAACACACTCAACCGCGCGCTCGAGCTGCTCGGCTGCTCGGACGCCTTCGGCGACACCGCCGTCCCGCTGTACGTGATGAACGTGACCTACCCCGTGATCGACGAGGAGATCGTCGAGTTCTGCGCCGACAAGGACGCGGTGCTGCTGCTCGAGGAGGGACAGCCCGACTACATCGAGCAGAACCTCAACGCGATCCTGCGCCGTGCCGGGCTCGACACGGCGCTGCACGGCAAGGACCTGCTGCCGAAAGCGGGGGAGTACACCCCGATCGCGGTGACCGCGGGCGTCGCCGCGTTCCTGGGGCGGTACGCGCCCGACCTGGTCACCGGTGACCCGGCGGTGCTCGCACCGGTCGGGGACCCGCGCAGTCCGTTCACGGAACGGGTCGACGGCCGCGCCGTGCAGCCGCGGCCGCCCGGCCTGTGCACGGGATGCCCGGAGCGGCCCATCTTCTCGGCGCTCAAGCTCGCCGAACGGGAGACCGGCGTCGAGCATCACGTGAGCGCCGACATCGGCTGCCACCTGTTCGCGATCAACGAGCCCTTCAACCTGGGGGCGACCACGATGGGCTACGGCCTCGGCTCGGCCGGCGGTGCCGCGCTGAGCAGCAAGGACGCCGGGCGCCGCGGCATCGCGGTGATGGGCGACGGCGGCTTCTGGCACAACGGCCTCACCTCGGGCGTCGGCAACGCCGTGTTCAACGAGTCCGACCAGCTGCTCGTGGTGGTGGACAACGCCTACGCCGCCGCCACCGGCGGTCAGGACCTGCTCTCCTCCCGCGCGATCCTGCCCGACCGCAGCACCAACAACCCGATCGAGCGGGCGGTGCGCGGGGTCGGCGTGACGTGGGCGAAGACGATGCCCGACACCTTCGATGTGGCGAAGCTGCGCGATGTCTTCATCGACGCCCTCACCAGTACGAAGAAGGGCCCCAAGGTCATCGTCGCGCAGAGCGAGTGCCAGCTCAACAAGCAGCGTCGCGAGAAGCCGGAACGCGCCGCGGCGGTCAAGGCGGGCAAGCGGGTCGTCACGCAGCGGTTCGGCGTGGACGCCGAGACCTGTACGGGCGATCACGCCTGCATGCGGATCTCCGGCTGCCCGTCACTGACCATCGCGCCGAACCCCGATCCCATGCGCACCGATCCCGTCGCACACGTCACCGACACCTGCGTCGGGTGCGGGGTGTGCGGCAACAACGCGCACGCAGCCGCGCTCTGCCCGTCGTTCTACCGCACTGACGTCGTCACCAATCCCACCCGCATCGACCGGCTCCGCGACCGCGTGCGCGGCGCCGTGTCGGAGCGCCTCGGCCGCGGGCTCGAATCCCGCGCCGGCCGCTACGAGTCCACGGAGGCCTTCTGATGAGCTGGACCACCGGGCAGCGGCCCATCACCGTCGCGGTGCTCGCGATGGGCGGCGAGGGCGGCGGCGTCCTCGCCGACTGGATCGTCTCGCTCGGCGAGGACGAGGGCTGGACCGCGCAGAACACCTCCGTCGCCGGCGTCGCGCAGCGCACCGGCGCCACCGTCTACTACGCGGAGCTGTTCCCGCCGGACGTCGCGCACCGCAGCGGGACCGGGCGCGCCCGCGACACCCCGATCCTGTCGCTGATGCCCACGCCCGGCGAGGTGGACGTGCTCATCGCCTCCGAACTGATGGAGGCCGGCCGGGCCGTACAGCGCGGCTTCGTCACCCCCGACCGGACCACCCTCATCACCTCCCTCAACCGGGTCTACTCCATTCTCGAGAAGTCCACGCTCGACGACGGCCGGGTCGACTCGGGTGCGCTGCTCGACGGTGCCGTCGCCGCGGCGAAGACCCTCATCGCCGGTGATTTCGCCACCCTCGCTCGGGACAACGGCAGCGTCATCAGCGCCTCCCTGTTCGGCGCCCTCGCCGGCAGCGGCGCCCTGCCCTTCCCCCGTGCGGACTTCGAGGAGGCGATCCGCCGCGGCGGGAAGGGCGTGGAGACCTCGCTGGCCGCGTTCGCCGCGGGGTACGAGCGTGCGCGGGAGAGCCTGGCCGAGTCGGACGGTGCGCCGTCCGTCGCGCCGCGCCCGGCGAGCACCCCGGTGCCACTCACCCTGCAGGTTCGGCGACCCAAGACACCGGAGGAGCTCAAGGCCGAGCGCGAGGAGGAACGGAACGAGATCGCCGTCCGGACACCGGAATCACTGGTGGGTCCTGCGCTCGCCGACCGCGCCCGACGCGTCGCCCGCTCCTTCCCCCGCGCGGCCGCCTCGATGCTGCTGCACGGTCTCGAGCGCACCGCCGTCTACCAGGACCTCGCGTACGCCGACCGCTACCTCGATCGGGTGGCTCGGATCAGCGCGCTGGACGCCGACCACGAGGGCGCGGCCCGTCTGACCGTCGAGGCGGCCCGGCACATCGCGCTCTGGATGAGCTACCAGGACACGGTGCACGTCGCGCTGCAGAAGGTCCGGGGGCGGCGCATGGACCGGGTGCGGTCGGAGGTGCGGCCCGACGACGAGCAGGTGATGCGGGTGCACGAGTACCTGCACCCGCAGGTCGACGAGATCACGGACACCCTACCCACCGCGCTCGGCCGGGCGCTGGAACACAACCGTGCCTTCGCCAAGGCGGTCGACACGGTGTGCCACCGCGGCTTCGTCATCAACACCACCTCGGTGTGGGGTTACGCCACGCTGTCCACCCTCGCCCGGATGCGTCCGCTGCGCACGCGGTCGCTGCGCTTCGGCCGCGAGCAGGTGTTCATCGACACCTGGCTCGACACGGTGACCTCGGTCGGCCGTACCGATCCGGCGCTCGCGACCGAGGTGGTCGTCGCCGCGCGGGTCCTCAAGGGCTACGGGCGGACCCACGCCCACGGCGTCGACAGCTTCGGCCTCCTGATGGAGGGGCTCGAGCTGGTCCGGGGGCGGCCCGACGCCGCCGACCGGATGCGTCGCCTGGTGGACGCCGCTGTCGCGGACGAGGACGGCGGCGCGCTCGGCACCGCCCTCGCGGCCCTGCGCGGTGCCGCCGCCTGACGGCACCGTCGGAACACGAGAAAGGGGGCGAACCGGAATCCGGTTCGCTCCCTTTCGTGGTGGAGATCCTCGTCGAGCGTTCAGCGGCCGAGCAACCGGCGGACGCGGGTGAGCGGGCCGTCGTCGCGGCGGATCAGCTCCTGCGCCACGAGGTGCCCGGAGCCTCCGCCGAGGCCGGGCCCCGGATGGGTGGCCGCGCCGATGTGCCACACACCGTCGACCGCGGTGCGGTGGCGAGCCGTGAGCGGCCCGGGGCGCCAGAAGATGTTCTGGTCGAGCTCCGCGGAGCCGCAGTACGGATCGCCCTGCACCGCGTTCGGATTCGCGGCGGCCAGTTCGACGGGGCTGATCGCCTTCACCGCGAGGATCGCATTGCGCGTGCCGGGCGCGGCTTCCTCGACGAGGTCCAGAACGCGGTCCACGTAGCCGGCGATCAGCTCGTCGGTCCAACCGCCTGTCACGTCGAGCAGGTTCGCCGCGTCGCCGACCGGGGCGAACGGGACCTCCTGCAGCTGCAGCCACAGCATGCCCTTGCCGTCGGGCACCCGGCTCGGGTCGATGAGCGCCTGCTGGCCCACCACCACCGTCGGGCGGGCCGGCAACAGTCCGGCCTCGGCCTGCGCGCAGGCCACTCCCACCGAATCCGAGCCCGCGGTGAGGTGGACCAGCGGCGCACCGTCGAGGGCGTCGTCGGACCACTGCAGTGGCTCGTCGAGCGCGACGTGGATCTGCATCGCGGCCCGCCCGTACTGGTATCCGCGCGCCTCGGCGCGCACCGCCCCGGACACGGCGGACTCCGGCAGCAGATCGCAGTAGAGGGCCGTCGGCGTGACGGAAGCGAGGACGGACTGCCGGGCGTCGACGCGCCGACCGTCGACCTGCACGCCGGTGGCCCGGCCGGACTCGACCAGGATCCGTTCCACCCGGGCGCCGGTCATGACCCGCACCCCGCGCTCGGCGAGCAACGACTCGAAGGCCGCGAGGAAGGCCCGCTGCCCGCCGACGGCCACGGGCAGGCCCGCACCGTGCATCGTCGCTGCGAACACCGGGATCATCAGCCCGCCCGACGCGCTGTCCGGGGACAGGCCCGCGTGCAGCAGCCACGGCACCCACAGCTGATCGACCTCGGGGCCCTCGAAGGTCCTTCGGCCCCAGCGGCGCCCGCTCGCGGCGGCGTCGCGGACCCAGCCCTCCGTACGGCCGAGGCCGCGGCGCAACATCGCTGCCGCATGCCCGAGCACCCCCGGGGTGCGGGTCTCGTTGCCCAGCAACCCGCCGATCACGTCCAGGTCCCCGCCGATCCGGTCCAGCATCGCGAGGTAGGCGGCACCGTCGGCGTCCGAGAACTGTTCGACGGTACGCGCCGGGTCCCGGTGCGCGACCACCGCGCGGCGGTCGCCCGAAACGGATCCGGTGACGACGTCGTCGGCGTTCGCGTACTCCAGCCCGTGCCGGTGCAGGTCCGCGCCGAGCGCCGCGTACGCGCCACCGGTGACGAACAGCGGGTGCCACGAGGAGTAGGTGTCGTGCAGGAAGCCCGGCAGGGTGAGCTCGTCGCTCGCGAGGAAGCCGCCGAGCCGGTCGGACTGCTCGATCAGGCACACCGACCGGCCGGAGCCCGCGAGCTCGGCCGCGGCGACGAGGCCGTTGATCCCGGACCCGATGACCACGACATCGGCCGTCACGCGGCGCGCCTCGGGCTCGCCCCGGACCGCGCGACCGACGTGGCGGCGCGGGGACGACGGGCGAGCAGGCGCCTGGTCACCCAGCGGTAGTCCGCGGGCTTCGGCGGAAGGAGCCACTCGCGCACTCGCTGGCGGCGGGGGAGCGTCAGGCCCATCTCCTCGATGATCTCGTCGATGTTGTGCATGGAGAACGGGATCAGGTTGGTGCCGCGGGCGTGGTGCCCCTCGGTGCGGCCGCGCATCCATGCGAGCCTGGCCGAGACCTGTTCGCGCCGTTCGGGAACCGGCGGCAGATGTGCCGCGCCGTCCAGCACGTGCGCGACGTACAGCGAGGCCATCTCCGCCGACAACGGCGAGAAGAACGACGAGTTGTAGCCGACGAAGGCCAGGCCGGGAACCTCGTGCGGAAGGATGAAGCGGTACAGCTCGAAATCGCCGTTCGCGTCCGTGAGCCGGGCCTGGACGTCGGCGTCGAGGAAGGGCACGTCCTGCCGCCACCCGGTGGCGGCGATGACGACCTCGGCGGGCACCGTCGAGCCGTCCGACAGGCGCGCTGCCGGCTTGCCGTCCGCCACCACGAGCTCGGCGATCTCGGTGTCGCGGCGCACCGCGAGGCTCCCGTCCTGCACGGCCTCGAAGAAGCCCTCGCTCACCAGGGAGACGGTGCTGCGGGCGATCCGCTCGAAGTCGCCGTCCGGGACCAGCCCGTGTTCCTTCAGCTTGAGCTGCTTGGTCGCGACCGATTGCAGGCTCGCGAGCATGCTGTTCCGCACTGGCTTGCCCGCACCGTGCAGGAAGGCCTCGACACCCTGCAGGCGCTGGTACTCGAAGAGTGCCTCGCCGAGACGGGTGAGCATGAGGAACTTGTAGTTGACGACGCCCGCGAGACGGCGGGGCATCTTCCACAGGAGCTTGCGCGCGATCACGGTCGCGCTCGCCGTCACCGGCGCGATGGCGGACGCGACATCGCAAGCCGACTTGCCGTATCCCACCACCAGCACGTCGCGGCCGGCGACCTCGTCGAGGGAGTGCACGTCGCCGGGTGCGCAGATCCGTCCGCCCGCGGCCTCGAAGGCCTCGCGGCCCGGCCACGCGGGGATGGACGGCGCCGAGAAGATCCCGTTGGCGCCCACGAGGTAGTCGTATTCCTCGGTGCTCACGCCCTGCGGGCCCTCGGCCGTCACCGACCAGGTGACCGGTCGCAGTGCCGGATTCGCCGTCACATCGCCCGACGGTGCCGCGGCGGGCTCGGCCAGCTCCGCGGAGATGACGGTGGTGGACGTCCGGAATCGGTCCCGCAGCCCGAACCGGTCCACGTAGGTCTCGAGGTACTCCTGGACCTGGGCGCCCTCGAGCCACTGCGGGTACTGACCCGGCATCGTCAGGTCCGAGAGGCAGTAGGTGCCCTTGTTGTTCTGGGTGCGCAGGCCCGGGTAACGGCGGGACGCGCTCCAGACGCCGCCGATGTCCGGGGCCTTCTCGTAGACGGTGACCTCGTGCCCGAACTGGGTGAGGACCTTGGCGGCGGAGACCCCGGCGAAACCGGCTCCGATCACGGCGATACGCATGGCTGTGTTCTCCTATTCGGTGCCCGCAGGGGCCAACAGGGGGATCGCGGGGGCGGCCTGCTCCGGCCCCATCGCGGAGTAGCCGCCGTCTGCGGCCCAATCTGCGCCCGTCACGACGGACGCGGCGTCGGAGCAGAGGAAGGCCACGACGCGGCCCACCTCGATGGGATCGGCGACCCGGCCCGTGAGGTGGAAGGGCGCCGCGACGGCGTCGGTGTGCGCACGGTCGTGCCCGGAGACGGTGTCCATGATCTTCGACCAGGTCCAACCGGGGCTGACCGAGTTCACCCGGATCTTCTCGGCGGCGTAGTCCATCGCCATCGACCGGGTGATCTGCACGAGTGCCGCTTTGCAGGCGGGGTAGACCCAGCGCCCGGTCTGCGCCACCGAGCTGGAGATCGAGGTGAAGTTGATGATCGATCCGTGGCTGCTCTCGGCGAGCGCGGGCCGGGCGGCGTCCGCCACGCGCACGGCGCTCGCGACGTTGACGTCGAAGGCCGTGAGCCAGTCCGCGCGCGAGGTGTCGGCACCGTCGTCGAGGTAGGTACAGGCCAGGTTGACGACGATGTCGAGCGCGCCCAGGTCGCGGACGGTGCCGGCGACGAGGTCGGCGACCTGCGCGTCATCGGTGATGTCGACGGTGCGCGCGTGCACGCGATCGCCGAGTCGGTCGGCGATCTCCTGCGCCCCGACGACGTCGATGTCGGCGACGACCACCGTCGCACCCGCATCGTGCAGCGCCTCGACCACGCCGTGACCGACCAGGGTCGCCCCGCCGGTCACGATCGCTGTACGCCCGTCCAGATTTCCTGTCATCGTTCCCGCCTCGCGTCGTTCCGTGGCGCCGCGCGGGCGCCGGATGCGACAGGACGGTAGTGACGCAGGTCATAGGCCCGCTATCCGGTTCTTCGACGGCGCTATCCACTTCGCGGTATCGCGCCTGCTTGACGACAGGCAGGAATGCAGCACATGATGGACGTCAGTGATCCACGCCACAGGGAGGCACACGTGACCGCACCGACGATCCTCAGGACGCGGGACGTCGACCTCGCCCGGGCGCGGGTCGCCGGCTTCTTCTGCGACCACCGGCTCGACCCGGTCGGCCGCGCGCACGCGATCGACATGCGGCTACGGATCGACACCGTCGGCTCCATGGGGCTGGTGCACCTCGACTACGGCGAGCCGGTGCAGATCCGGCCCGGGCCGCTGTCGACCTTCTACCTCGTGCAGATCCCGCTCGCCGGCCGCGCTCTCGTCGAGCACGGCGCCACGCGCGTGCAGTCCTCGCCGCACCTCGCGAGCGTTCTGTCGCCCACTGCGCCCACTGTCATGACCTGGCAACGGGGCAACCCTCAGCTGTGCGTCCGGCTGCGGCGCAGCACCGTCGACCGAGAGCTCATGCGCAGGCTCGGTCACGAGATCACCACGCCGCTGCGCTTCGACGTCGGCATGGACCTGCGCCGGCCCGATGTGGCGTCCTGGGTCCGGATGGTGCGCTTCCTCGGCGACGAGGCCGTGCGCGGCGCCTCCTCGGTCGGCGGCGCGGACTGTTCGGAGTACCTCGCCCGCGGCGTCGTCAACCAGCTGCTCGACGTGCAGCCGCACAACTACAGCGCGGCGCTGGCCGCGGCTGCGGACGGCGCGGCCACGCTCGGTTCGCGGATGACGGCGCTGATCGACGACCATCTCGCCGACTCCCTCGGACCGGATTGGCTCGCCGCGCGGCTCCGAGTCAGCGTCCGAGCCCTCCGCGAGGCGTGCCGGACGGAGCTGGGCTCGACGCCGACCGCGGTGGTCAAGGAGCGCCGCCTGCTCGCGGCCCGCGCGCGGCTTCTCGACGCGATGCATCCGGGCCGGACGGTGACCGATGTGGCTCTCGGCGTCGGCCTGACGCATCTGGGCCGGTTCGCCGTGGACTACCGGGCGCGGTTCGGCGAGTCGCCGAGCGAGACCGCCGCGGCGCGGTCGTGACTTCCGCGTAGCCGCGGGTACCTGCTTAGATCATCGAATGCTCATCGCCCTGCTGTCGTTCACCGCTGCTGCCGCACTCATCGTGGTGCTGCCGGGTCCCGACACCCTCGTCGTGGTGCGCGGCGTGGTCCAGGGCGGCCGCGTCGCCGGACTGCGCACCAGCCTGGGAGTGCTCAGCGGCCTCGTCCTGTGGGTGCTCGCCGCCGTGTTGGGGCTCTCGGCGATGCTCAAAGCCAGCGAATACGGCTACACCGCACTGAAGTTCCTCGGCGCCGCGTACTTGATCTACATGGGCGCCCAGTCGTTGCGCGCGATGATCCGCGGCTCGGCGCTGGGGGAGCAGCCGACCGCCCCGCAGGCGTCCTCGTGGCGCAGCGGTGGCTTCACGGCGGGTTTCCTGACCGATCTGCTCAACCCCAAGATCGGGGTGCTGTTCGTGAGCCTGCTCCCCGGCTTCGTGCCCGCGGGCCATTCGGTGACCGGGACGACGCTGCTGCTCGGCGGCGTCTTCATCGCGCTGACGGCCGTCTACTGCGGTGTGCTCATCGCCGCTGCGGGCACGGTCACCTCCTGGATGCAGACGCCGCGCACGCGGCGCCTCCTCGACGGCATCGCGGGCGTCGCGCTCATCGGCTTCGGGGCGAAACTCGTCACGGAGCGGTAGTCACGGAGCGGCAGTCGGCGGGTAGGCGTAGAAGCCCTCGCCGGTCTTGACTCCCAGCTTGCCGGCGTCGACGTACTCGTGCAGCAGTCGGCGCGGCCCCTCGGGTGGGTGCGGGTTCTCGGCCGCGTAGTGGTCCTCGATGTCGAGAACCACATCCAGGCCCACGCTGTCCATCATCTGGAACGGGCCCACGGGCATGTGCCAGTTGAGGCGGAACATCCCGTCGACGTCCTCAGGCCGCGCGACACCCTCCGCGACCACGGCCAGCGATTCCCGCTTGATGGCGGCCCAGACGCGGTTGAAGATGAAGCCCGTGCTCTCGCGGCGCGCCTCGAACGGGTGCACGTCGAACTCGGGCAGGACCGTCAGCAGTGTGTCGACGATCTCGCGCGCGGTCTCGCCGTCCGACATCACGTCGGCCGCGTTCGCCGTGGGAGGCATGTAGAAATGCAGATTGCAGAAGCGGCTCTTGTCGCGGATGTTCTCGTTCATCAGGCGGGACGCGTACGACGAGGAGTTCGTGACGAAGATCGTGTCCGACGGTGCCACGGCGTCGATCCGGCCCCACAGCGGGATCTTGATGTCGAGCCGCTCCGGCACGGCCTCGACGACGAGCCAGGCACCGTCGAGCGTGGACGACAGGGAGTCGTGCGCGGTGGCGGTCCCGGCCTCGCCGGAGCCGCGCCGGGCGAGGAGGTCCGGCAGGGCGTCGGTCACGTACCGCACCGCGGCCCGGGCCTGGTCGGCGTTCGGGTCGTGGATCCGGGCCTCGCCGCCGCGGCTCGCGAACATGAGCGCGATGCGGCGGCCGAGCGTGCCCGCGCCGATGATGGCGACGGGACGCCGCCGGATGTCCTCGAAGGTGAAGGCGTAGGTCATGGAACGCTCCGTTCGTCAGTGGATGTCGGTGTCCGCGGGGACCCCGCAGATGCCCGACACGGGGGTCCCCAGGTCGACGAGGATCTCGGGTTCGCCTCCGTCGAGCCGCACCCGCCAGATGCGGCCGCCGAGGTCGGAGACATAGGCGAGGCCCGACGGGGCGTCGACCGCCAGGCCGATCGCCTCGCCGAAGCCCCGAGCGAGGATCTCGGGCGCCGTGCCGCGAGCACCGGGCGCGGGCAGTGGGGCCCGGTTGAGCGAATTGCCGTCGGGCGCCGCGCCGCGGTCGGTCCAGTACAGGGTGCCGTCGACGATCTCCAGGTCGATCGGCTCGGGCAGCCCGTCCCAGAGCGTCTCGATGTCGGGGCGGTCCTCCGGTTCCGCGCCGGCCGGAAGATCGAGTTCGGCGCGCAGGATGCGGCCGCGGCCACCCTTCGCGGGGCCCTTCTGCGTCCAGTACAGGTGCCCGTGACCGGGATCGACGGCGACGCCCACGCACTCCGCCAACCGATCCGGTGCGGGCCCGTTGACCACCAGGTCGCGTAGGCCGGTCCCGTCGACGCGGATCGAGCTCACCCGTAGGCCCTCCCGGTCGCCCCAGTACAGCCGGCCGGCACCATCGGTCGTGAGCTGCTTGCCGGTGGTCATCGCGCCCGGGACCACGAGGTCGCGCACGTCCGAGCCGTCGGGGAGCATCGAGTGCACGCCGCCGGTTCGTGCCGAGTAGTCGAGTCCGGCCTCGCCGGACCGGGCGCCGTCGCGGACGGGGCGGCCCATCGTCGTCCAGAAGATCCGCCCCGCGGTGACGACGACGCCGTCGGGGGAGGAGCCGGCCGGGCCGGTGTGGAGCGTCTCGACGGTGCCGTCCACGGTCGACACGCGGAGCACGGCTCCGGTGCGGATACCGAGCGCGAGAAGTGCTTCGAACATATAAATAACTGTACGACCGTCGGGCGGGTGTGCGCAGGCCGTGCGGCTGTGATCTTCGAGACCCGCGCGCCTAGGGTGTGCACCATGCGACAGGTCCGTAGTCTCGGTGCCCGCGCGGTCCGGGTGCGCGTGGTGCCGGACATCGTCGAGGCGCTCCGGGCCCGCCTCGAGGCCGAGCCGCTGCCCGGGCAGCGCGAGCTCGTGCCGGGCGGGGACACCGTCACCATCCTGTTCGACGGTCCGCGGTCCGCCGCCGACGGTGCCCGACTCCTGTCCGCCATGGCCGAGCCCGAGCCCGTCGCCGTCGCGGGCCCGCTCGTCGGGATCGACGTGGTCTACGACGGGGAGGACATCGGCGCCCTCGCCGAGCTTCTGGGTACCGACGCGGACGGCGTCGTGCGGATGCACACCGGACGGGAGTGGCACGTCGGATTCCTCGGCTTCGCACCGGGATTCGCCTACCTGCGCTCGGCCGAGGCGGGTCCGGAGATTCCGCGCCTCGCCGCGCCCCGCGTGCGCGTGCCGGCGGGCAGCGTCGCGCTGGCGGGGGAGTACAGCGCCGTCTACCCGCGCGTCTCGCCCGGCGGGTGGCGCCTGATCGGCCGCACCGACGCCGAGCTGTGGTCGATCGACCGCGACCCGCCGGCGCTCCTCGTCCCCGGCGCCCGGGTGCGGTTCACCGCGGTCCGGGATCGGGTCGTCGCTGCGGTACCCCCGGCCTCCGCGCCGACGGTGCCGGCGCCCGGCCGCGGATTCGTCGTGCAGAACCCTGGGATGCAGGCCCTCGTGGAGGACCTGGGCCGCCCGGGCCTCGCCGCGCTCGGGGTCACGAGATCCGGCGCGGCGGACCGCGGCGCCCTGCGTCGGGCCAACCGGCTCGTCGGCAATGCCGAGGGCGCAGCTGCGATCGAGAACGCCGGGGGTGGAATCGAACTCGTGGCGGTGGGGGACCAGGTGCTCGCCGTGACCGGCGCCGACGCGGACCTGATCGTCGAGGCGCCCGACGGGCGGTGGCGCACCGTCGAGCGGGGACGGCCCTTCGCCCTCGACGACGGTGACCACCTCGAGATCGGCCCGACGGTGGCGGGCCTCCGTGTCGTGATCGCCGTCCGCGGCGGCGTCGACGTGCCCGAGGTGCTCGGCAGCCGCAGCGCCGACACCCTCGCGCGTCTCGGGCCCCCGGCCCTCGCGGCCGGTGCGGTCCTGCCCGTGGGCGCGCCGCCCCGCACGGCGGTCGGGTTCCCGGAGACCGAGCCCGCCGTGCCCGACGGGACGCGCCCGACGGTGCTCGAACTGCTGCCGGGTCCCGACGCGGACCTGTTCCCCGACACCGCCTTCGGCGACCTGCTCGACGGCGCGTGGACGGTGACATCGAGCAGCGACCGCATCGGCGTGCGCCTGACGGGGTCGCCTCTCGCCCGCGCGGCGGGAGGGGTGCAGAGCCAAGCCCTGGTCCCCGGTGCGATCCAGGTACCGCCGTCGGGGGAGCCGGTGGTGTTCCTCGTCGACCATCCGACGACGGGCGGCTATCCCGTGATCGCCGTCGTGGCCGATCGGCACCTGGATCTGTTGGCGCAGGTGCCGATCGGCGCCGAGGTCGGGTTCCGCCGCGCGACGCCCCCTGAGTGAGAGGGGCGCTCCGGGTGTCAGTCGACCCGGGAGCCGACGGCCTGTCGCGCGGCCGCGGACCGGGCGTCGAGAGCGTGGATCAGCTCGACGGCGGGGCGGTACTGCGCGGTGACGATGTCGAGAAGCGGGTTGATCACGCCGCGCAGCGTGCTGTACACCGCCCACCGGGCGGGGGTGATGGTGCGGGCGGCCCGTCGCTCGATGCCGCGCACCGTGTCCTCACCGGCCTGATCGGGGGAGATCCGGTTGCTCAGGAACGAGGGGAGCAGGTCCGGCACGCCGGCGGTGAGCGGGTCCTCGTCGAAGCCGGCCCGCACCATCTCCGTGTCGACGAAGCCGTAGTACACGGCGCCCGCCGTGGCGCCGTACGGCGCCAGCTCGACGCGCAGCGCGCGACTGAGCTGCTCGACGCCCGCCTTCGCGACGGCGTACGGGGAGACACCGACGCCGTTCATGAAGGCGTACACCGAGGACGTGAGCAGGAGATGTCCCCGCCGCTCGAGGATGTGGGGCATCGCGGCGAGCACGGTGTTGTAGACGCCGTGCAGGTTCACGGCGAGCACGCGGTCGAACTCGGCGGGGTCCATGCCCTGCACCGTCGCGCCCCGCGGTGCGATGCCGGCGTTGGCGACGACCACGTCGATGCCTCCGAGTCGCTCGGCGACGACGTCGAAGGCGAGGGCGAGGGCGTCCCGGTCGGTGACGTCGACCGCGATGCCGATTGCGCCGCCCTCCAGCTGGGCCGCAGCACCGTCGGCTTCGTCCTGCCGCAGGTCGAGCACTGCGACCTTCGCGCCGCGCTTCGCGGCGGCCTTGGCGGTGCCCAGGCCGATGCCGCGTGCCGCACCCGTGATGACCACCGTCTTGCCGGCGAGGTCGAGTGTCATGTCATGTCTCCCTTGTGTTGTCAGTTCGAGAATGCGTAGTCGGAGAGCGGGAACCGGCGACTGTGCCACGCGGCTTCCAGCGTCGTGGACGCCCGGAACGGGACGTCGCCGTTCTTGGTGAAGTAGTAGCTGTTGGCGCTCGCACAGGTCGGATTCGAGAACACCTGCAGCGGGCCGCGCGCGAGGATCGACTCCATGTAGGCGTCCTGCGCGGTCGTGGTCACCTCCGCGGTGATCGCGTCCCGGCGCCGCGCCTCGTCCAGCACGCGGACGATGTGGGCGGCGCTGTTCTCGACCAGGGTGAAGAAGGAGGCGCCGTTGTAGCCGTACGGCCCGAAGACGGTGAAGAAGTTGGGGAACCCGGCCGTCGCGACGCCCTGGTAGGACCGGAACCGCTCGGACTCCCAGTGGTCCGCGAGATCGGTGCCGTCGGCGGTGGTCAGCCGGTAGGTCGGGAGGGCGTCTTTGTCTGTCACCTTGAACCCGGTGGCCAGGATCAGCACGTCGAGCGGGTGCTCGGTGCCGTCGGTCGTCCGGATGCCCGTGGGCGTGATGGCCTCGATGGACGTGGTCTCCAGGGCGACATTGGGCCGGTTGAAGGTCGAGAGGTACGAGTTGTGGAAGCTCGGGCGCTTGCAGCCGAGCGCGTAAGCGGGGGTGAGCTTGCCGCGGGTCGCCGGATCGGAGACCTGGGAGCGGATGTAGCTGCGCGCGGCGACCTCGAGCGCGTCGGTGCCGGGGATCCAGCGGTGGAAGTGCGCGAGTACGGGGAAGGTCGCCTCGACGAAGGCCTGGCTGGCGAGCCGCGCGGCCTGTCGCATTCCCGGGATCGCCGCCAGTCCGGCGCGGCCGACCCGGCCGAGCGGGAAGTCGGGCTTGGGCAGGCACCAGATGGGCGTGCGCTGGAACACCGTGAGGTGTGCGGTGTCGGCGGCGATCTCCGGGATGACCTGGACGGCTGTGGCTCCGGTGCCGATGATCCCGACGCGCTTGCCCGCGGTGCTGACCTCATGGTCCCACCGGCTGGTGTGCATCGTGTCGTCGGTGAACGAGTCGATGCCCTCGATGTCGGGCAGCTTGGGCTGGCTCAGTGGTCCGCCGGCGTGGATCAGCCAGCGCGCGGTGATCTCGCCCGTGCTCGTCGCGATCGTCCACAGAGACGTCGCCTCGTCGAACGACGCCTCGTGCACACGGGTGTCGAACCGCATCTTCGGTTCCAGCCCGTACTCGTCGACGATCTGCTCGGCGTAGTCGCGCAGCTCCCGGCCCGGGGCGTAGCTGCGCGACCAGCCCGACCGCTGGGCGAACGAGAACTGGTAGCTGAAGGAGGGGATGTCGACGGCGACGCCCGGGTAGGTGTTCCAGTGCCAGGTGCCTCCGGGCCCCGCCGCGTCGTCGACGAGGAGGAGGTCGTCGAATCCGGCCCGAATCAGGGCGATCGCCGTGCCGATGCCGGAGAAGCCGGCGCCGACGATGACGATCTCGTGGTGCGGAATGAAGGCGGGGGATGCATCGGGCACGATCGACATCTCATTTCAGATACAGGCAGTATTCGAATGCACACTGTATCCCGCTAGGATGTCGATATGCAACGACTGTCGAGGGCGGAGGCGCAATCGCGGACGCGGGGTCGCATCGTGGCGTCGGCGACCGAACTGTTCCTCCGCGACGGGTACACGGCCACCTCGCTCGAGGCCGTAGCGGCGCACGCGGGATTCACGCGGGGCGCGGTGTATTCGAACTTCGCGAGCAAGGTCGCCCTGGGTACCGCGGTGATCGACGAGCTGTACGACCGGGAGATCGGTCGCGTCCTCGAGCTCTCCGTCTCGGCCGCCGATCAGGGCCTGGCCGGTGTGATGGCCTCGCTCGATGAGTGGGGGCGGACCATCGTGGGCGACCGCGCGTGGTTCCGGCTCGAGATGGCGGTCACCGCGAGCAGTGAGCACGACGGAGAGCTCATGGCGGCCACCGCATCCCGCTACCAGCGGATCCGCGCCGCGACCACGAGGCTGGTCGAGGAACTGGAAGTGGCGCACGACCTGGAGCTCCCGGTCGACGCGGAGACCCTTGCGCTGGGCCTGTTCAGCCTGATCCTCGGGCTCGGCATGCAACGCGCGGTCGACCCGTCCGTCCCGACCGACGTCGCGGCGGTCGTCGTGGGGCGCCTGCTCGGGGGAAGCTGAGCGACCCCGATTCGGCTGGTCGCGGCCACTGGCCACGGGACATCGCTGCGCCGGGTCGCAGATGTCGGGTGGGATCTGGGCACGAAGGAGGAGGATCGTTGATCGACCATCACGTGTACCTGTGGACGGACGGTGAGGCCGTTCTGTACGTCGGTCGGGACGGCGGCTTCTACGACTTCCGCGTCTTCCTCGGACGCCTGGGCGAGCCGCTGCGCGAGATCGAGGCGCGGCCGGCCACGCGCTACCGAGACGGCGGCACCACCTCCATCCCCACCGTCGAGGGGGAGTTGTTGGCGCCGAGACCGGCCACGTTCTCGTGGATGGGGTCGAGCGACTTCCCGGCGCTCCCGTGCGTCTTCACCTGGTCCGACGGGAGACCGCCGCTGGAACTACCGCGTGTCGATCCCGACGACTACGTGATCTCGATCGACACGGCCGACGGTGTAGTCACGGTGACGGGGAACGGACCCGGTGGGGGCATGCCGACTTCCACGCGTAATGTCATAATGTAGATTATCGGCATTGATGCACCCAGCGCGATCCGGTTCGCCGGCGGGACGTCGTCGTACGGATGTCGCGGTGAGCTGCAATTGCCTCGTCCGCGCCTGAGCCGGTGCCGCTTCCATGACTCGAGGTCCGCGGCATTTCGGCATCCCCGTTCGACGGTGCCGTGCTCGGCGATCGGATCGCACGCCCGGTCGTGTGCGACGGCCATCGTGCCCCGTTTCGTACGTGCACGCCTGCTTCTTATCCTCACGGCACGGCCGTATATACGTCACAGTGACGTATATACGGGCGTTGGGCTGGTCGTTCCCGGGTGCCGCCTCGCCGCTCACCCTGGCCAATGCGAGCTCGCGGAGCTCGACCCGCCGACCGCGGCCGGTTGTTCGGTCGGGCGTCCCCCTCAAGCGCGGGCGCCAATACTTTTCATTGCGAACGATCATTGCAGTCGCAAGTATTCTTCTCCTACTCTTGTGACGCGTGTGACCGCACTGCCCGGAATCGATGTGGTGGGAATCGCCGGTTCGCGGGTCGTGATTGAGGAGGATCTGATGGGACGGCATCGTCAAGTAGAGGTGGCGCAGGCGTACCGCGCGGATGTTTCGTCGGCGGACACCGACCAGTTCAGCCTTGTCGGATTGAATCTCGATCGCCCGATGCCGGCGCTCGCGCGTTCCGATACGCGCCAGATGGCCATAGATTCCATATCCCGCATGATTGATTTGATTGACGTGAGCGATCATGCGCCGGACCAAAACGCCAGGCGTGCAGTGCATCGCGGATCGCTGGTCAATTTTCGTCAGATCGCCTCAGCTGGTTCGCGTTTCGCGCACGCAGCGGCATCGCGGGTGCGGCACGCCGGTGGCGGGCGGCACCGGCTGTCGGTGGGCGACGGATCCGACACGCGGCCGCCGGGAAGAAACATTAACCATCGGTGGGCGGATGACGCTATTGTTAACCGCATGACCGACACCATCACCAAAGAAGACCTGTCCGTCCTCAAGCGCGCCCAAGAACTCGTTCGCAAGCACGACGAGGAAGTCCGTGCCAAGAAGGTCGAGCGTGAGGGGCGCGTGCGTCAGACCGCGTCGCTGATCGCGACCTACAGTGCCGATTGCTCGCTGCGTCTGGCGGAGCTGCTGGACTTCTCCGAGAAGGACGGCCCCGTCGACAAGATCAAGTGGCAGCTGTCGAGCTCGGGCGAGAAGCTCATCTCGTTCAACCCCGAGGACAACGACCTGATGGTCGACGTGCATCGGATGCCGATGCTGGTCACCGATGTCGAGGGCTACACCGTCGGCGTGCAGCACCTGCTGGGCACCGATGTGTACCTGTTCGGGCTCACCGACGGTGACGACAACTGGAGCGGCTTCGAGGACCTCGAGGGCTTCGGCCGCGCCACGCTGACGCCGGGTAACCGCTACAAGGCCGGCGAGGTCTCGCTGTCGCAGTACAACAACTGAGTCGTACTCCCCCACAGTCCGCTTCCGAAGTCGAGCACGCCACCGCGGTGTGCTCGACTTCTTCGTTACTCTGGTCCGGTTGCCGCCACGATGTCATCAGGAGCGTTCATGTCGCAGCCCGTCCCGCACGTCGCCGACACCCACGAGAAGATCCGCGTCCACGGTGCACGCGAGAACAATCTCAAGGACGTGAGCATCGAGCTGCCCAAGCGCAGGCTCACCGTCTTCACCGGCGTTTCGGGATCCGGCAAGAGCTCGCTCGTGTTCGGGACGATCGCGGCCGAGTCGCAGCGCATGATCAACGAGACCTACAGCACCTTCGTGCAGGGATTCATGCCCACGCTCGCGCGACCGGACGTGGACGTCCTCGACGGGTTGACCACAGCGATCATCGTGGGCCAGGAACGCATCGGGTCCGATCCGCGCTCGACCGTCGGCACCGCGACGGACGCCAACGCCATGCTCCGGATCCTGTTCAGCCGCCTCGGGACCCCGCACATCGGCTCCCCGCAGGCCTACTCCTTCAACGTCGCGTCGGTCAGCGGTGCCGGCGCGGTCAAGCACGACAAGGCCGGCCGCGAGGTCAAGGAGCGGGTCAGCTTCAGCATCACCGGCGGGATGTGCCCGCGGTGCGAGGGGCGCGGGAATGTCAGCGACATCGACCTCACCGCCCTCTACGACGACACCAAATCGCTCGACGACGGCCCGTTCACCATTCCCGGCTACAGCATGGACGGCTGGCAGGGCCGGATCTACCGCGGCAGCGGCTTCTTCGACACCGCCAAGCCCATCGCGAAGTACACCAAGCGCGAGCTGAACGACCTGCTCTACAAGGAGCCCACCAAGATCAAGGTCGAGGGGATCAACCTCACCTATGAGGGCATCATCCCCAAGATCCAGAAGTCCTTCCTGTCCAAGGACGTCGACGCCATGCAGCCGCACGTGCGGGCCTTCGTCGAGCGCGCCGTGACCTTCGCCGTGTGCCCGGAGTGCGACGGTACGCGGTTGTCCGACCTGGCCCGCTCCTCGAAGATCAACGGCGCGTCGATCGCCGACTGCTGCGCGATGCAGATCAACGAGCTCGCCGGGTGGCTCCGCGGCGTGCAGGAGCCGTCGGTCGCGCCGCTCCTCGAGAACCTGCAGTTCACCCTCGACTCCTTCGTCGAGATCGGGCTCGGCTACCTCTCCCTCGATCGACCCGCGGGCACGCTGTCGGGCGGCGAGGCGCAACGCACCAAGATGATCCGCCACCTGGGCAGTTCGCTCACCGACATCACGTACGTCTTCGACGAGCCGACCATCGGCCTCCATCCGCACGACATCGCCCGTATGAACGACCTCCTGCTGCGCCTGCGGGACAAGGGCAACACGGTTCTCGTCGTCGAGCACAAGCCCGAGGCCATCGCGATCGCGGATCACGTCGTGGATCTCGGCCCCCGTGCCGGCACCGCCGGCGGCGAGATCGTCTTCGAGGGCACCGTCGAGGGGCTGCGGAAGGCGGACACGCTCACCGGACGCCACCTCGACGACCGCGCCCGTCTCAAGGCCGCGGTGCGGGCACCGTCGGGCGTGCTCGAGGTGCGCGGCGCGACCGAGCACAACCTCCGCGACGTCGACGTCGACGTACCGCTCGGCGTGCTCGTGGTCATCACCGGCGTCGCGGGTTCGGGGAAGAGTTCGCTGATCCGCGGCTCGATCAGCCCGCGCGAGGGCGTGGTCACCGTCGACCAGACCCCGATCAAGGGCAGCCGGCGGAGCAACCCCGCCACCTACACCGGCCTGCTCGACCACATCCGCAAGGCCTTCGCGAAGGCGAACGGCGTCAAACCCGCTCTGTTCAGCGCGAACTCCGAGGGAGCCTGCCCCGCGTGCAACGGCGCCGGGGTGATCTACACGGATCTCGGGATCATGGCGGGCACGTCCACCACGTGCGAGGAATGCGAGGGCAAGCGCTTCCAGGCGGCGGTCCTCGAATACCACCTGGGCGGCAAGGACATCAGCGAGGTGCTGGCGATGCCCGTCGCGGAGGCGCTCGGCTTCTTCGGCGAGGGCGAGGCGAAGATCCCCGCCGCGCACAAGATCCTGGGACATCTCAGCGATGTCGGTCTCGGGTACGTCAGCCTCGGTCAGCCCCTCACGACTCTCTCGGGCGGTGAGCGCCAGCGGCTCAAGCTCGCCACCCACATGGGCGACAAGGGCGGCGTGCTCGTCCTCGATGAGCCCACCACCGGTCTGCATCTGGCCGACGTCGAACAACTCCTGGGCCTGCTCGACCGCCTCGTCGACGCGGGCAAATCGGTGATCGTCATCGAGCACCATCAGGCGGTGATGGCCCACGGCGACTGGATCATCGACATCGGTCCCGGGGCCGGGCACGACGGCGGACGGGTCGTGTTCGAGGGCGCACCGTCGGATCTCGTTGCGGGACGGACGTCCCTGACCGGGGAGCATCTCGCCGCGTACGTCGGGGCCTGACGGTCCCGGAAGGTCCGGGCCGACGGTCCGCTGACAGCGACCGCACAGCGGGTTCGCATACGATCGGTGCGTGGCCATCACTGAGAACCGTCGCACCACCGGCATCCTGCTGCTCGTCACCGGAGCGCTGGGCCTGCTGGCCTCGGTGACCCTGACGATCGACAAGATCAAGATCCTGGAGGACCCGAACTTCAAGCCCGGGTGCAGTATCGACCCGACGATCTCGTGCGGTTCGGTGATGAACTCGTGGCAGGGTTCGCTGTTCGGATTCCCGAACCCGCTGATCGGCATCGCGTCGTTCTCGGTGGTGATCGTGGCCGGCGTGCTCGCGCTCGGCGGCGTGGCTCTCCCCCGCTGGTTCTGGACCGGGCTCGCGCTCGGCTCCACTGCGGGCATCGCGTTGATCGTGTTCCTGATCTACTCGAGCCTGTTCGAGATCCACGCCCTGTGCCTGTGGTGCATGCTCGTCTGGACGATCATGCCGATCGTGCTGGCGACCTCCGTCGCCGCGGCGCTCGGCGCGAAGGCCACCCAGCAGGTCCGTCAGTTGCTCGCGGCCCTGGTGCTGCTCTGGTACATCGTGGTCATCGCGCTGATCGCCGTCGAGTTCTGGGACTACTGGAGCAGCAAGTTCTGAGCCGTCAGTTCCACGTGTCCTCGAGCATGCGCGGCTTGCAGGCCTGGTAGGCGCCCAGGCCGAGCACCACGAGGCAGCCGAACAGCATCGCGAACGGGGCCGTCCAGCCGTGCGTGGCTTCGTGCAGCAGGCCGAAGCCGAGCGGGCCGGCGCAGGCGGCGAGGTAGCCCACGCCCTGCATGAACCCGGACAGCGACGCCGATCCGGCGCCGGTGCGGGTGCGCAGGTTGACGAGGGTCAGTGCCATCGGGAAGGTCGTCGGACCGAGGCCAGCGGCGATCACCCACAGCCAGGTCAGCGTCATGGGTGCGAGCAGCAGGCCGAGGAAGCCGACCACGAAGCAGCCGAGGAATGCGATGACCAGTGGGAACGGGTTCTCCATCCGCACGCACAGGCCGGGGATCACCAGAGTCGCGATGAAACCGACGCCCGAGAACAGCGCGACCATGTTGCCGCCGAGTGCGGCGCTGCCGCCCGAGTCGGACAGGATGGTCGGGATCCAGGTGAACATCGAATAGGTGCTCAGCGAGGTCATGCCGAACATCGCCGCCGCGCCCCAGGCCAGCGGGGAACGCCAGATCCGTCCCCGGGGCTCCGCGATCTGCTCGGCGCTGACGTCGTGCACGTCGTGGCCGCGCCGCGCGAGGACGATGCCCAGCCACGGCAGGAACGCGGCGATCGGGATGATCGCCCAGATCGCGAGCGACGCACGCCACCCGAACGCGTCGGCGACCGGCACCGCCGTGAGCGCGGGAACCATCGTGCCGAGCTGGACGAAGGTCAGGTACGCGGTGCTGAGCACCGCGACATTGTCGGAGAAGTAGCGCTTGACCAGCGGCGGTAGCACGACGTTGCCGATGCCCATGCCCAGCAGGGCCAGGCAGGAGAAGCCCAGCAGGCCGAGGGTGCCGCCGACGAAGGACCGGACGCCGATGCCGATCGCCGTCGCCACCACGGCGATCAGCGTGGTCCGCTCCAGACCGATCCGGTTGGTGAGCAACGGCGTGACGATGCCGGCGGCCGCGAACATCGCGGTCGGGAGCATGCCGAAGACCCCGATGACCGTGGCGCCGAAGTGCAGGTCCTCGCTGATCTGCGTGAGCAGCGGGGTCAACGACGTGACGGCGGTGCGGAGCGTCAGCGCGAACAGCACGATCGCGAGCAGTACGAGCAGTCGCCCCTGCTTCACGGATCGCACCATGCTCTGCTCGGCCTCCTGAGGCTCGGTCGCGATGCTGGTCATTCGCCCTCCTTACGGTCCCTGAAATCATAGGATGAATGGATCAATGACGGCAAGGCGGTTTCCGTGCGGATAGGATGACTGTGATGCAACCGGTACGTAGGCAGACCTTGATAGCCCAGGTCACAGAACAGCTCCGTGGCGAGATCGCCAGCGGACGGTGGCCCGTGGGCGGTCGCATACCCACCGAGACCGAACTTCGCGAGCTCACGGGCACTGCGCGCAACACCGTGCGCGAGGCAGTTCAGGCGCTGGTCCACGCGGGAATGCTGGAGCGGCGCCAGGGTTCGGGCACTTACGTGCTGTCGGCCTGCGCCACCTCGACGCTGGGCGACTACTTCTCCGCGGCGCGCGACACGGACCTGCTCGAGCTGCGCGAGGCCCTCGAGGTGACGGCGGCCGGGTTGGCTGCGGAACGCCGCGACGAGGACGACGTGGTCGAGTTGCGTCGTCTGCTCGAGGAGCGCAACCGCATGTGGTCCCCCGATCAGGTGGCCCCGGGCTCGGAGCGGGCGGCGATCGTCGCGGACCTCGCGATGCACCGCGGCGTGGTCGCCGCCAGCCACAACGCGATCTATCTCGAGTTCTACGACTCGCTCGTGCCGGTGCTCCAGGAGCACCTGCAGGAGTTCCCCGTGGGCTCCGCGACCTCGTACGAGTGCGCGCACATCGCGGTCATCGATGCGGTCGCCGCCGGGGACGCGCCCGCGGCCCGCGCTGCCGCCCGCGAGTTGCTCGCCGAGGTCCGCCTCCGCGAGCGCTGAGTCATACCCCTACCCCTCTGGGGTATGCTGCCCGCGTGCGGACGATGCGGAGTAGGACGACGGCGATGGCCTTCGCCGTCGTGCTCGGCTTCGCGGTCCTTCTCATGCATCAGGGCGTGATACCGATGGGCCACAC
This sequence comes from Tsukamurella pseudospumae, assembly GCF_001575195.1. Taxonomy (NCBI): domain Bacteria; kingdom Bacillati; phylum Actinomycetota; class Actinomycetes; order Mycobacteriales; family Tsukamurellaceae; genus Tsukamurella; species Tsukamurella pseudospumae. Next base: position 834,157 of record NZ_LSRF01000001.1, on the reverse strand, counting down.
CGCCATGGCCGCCATGTCGCACGGCTCGCCCGATGCTCCTGCCGATGTCGCTGCCGTCGCCGGGCCGTCCGTCCATCACCAGACAGTCGAGAAGCCGTCCGTCGACGCCGTCCACGATCACCACGCGCACGACTGCGCCGGCACCGTCGTGGTGCACAAGTCCGTCGGGGCGCCCTCCCTCGTCGCCGTCCTCCCCCTGTCCGACGGTACGCCGGACACCGGCCCGGCCGACCGGGCCGCCGTCGCGCGCGGTCCCCCGCCGTGGACGGTCCTCGACCTCTCGCAACTCTGCCTGCTCCGCGTCTGATGGACGCCCGCGCGCGGCCCCGCGCCGCGGCGCGCTGACGCGACCCATCACACCGATCACCCGAGCAGATTCGAGGAACCACCATGACCACCAACCGCATCCGCATCGCTACCGTCCTGTCCACAGTCGCCACCGGCGCGACCCTTCTCGCCGCGTGCGGCACCGACGCCTCGTCGGACGCCGCGCCGTCGAGCTCCGCCCAGGCGGGCGCCGCGGCCCATGCCGGTCACGGCGGCGGGTCGGCCGCGGCGTCGAGTGTCGCGGCGAACGCGACCTTCAACGACTCAGACGTCGAGTTCGCGACGATGATGTACCCGCATCATGCGCAGGCCGTCGAGATGGCCAAGATGGTCGAGGGCAAGGGCACGCGACCCGAGGTCGTCGCGCTCGCGGCCGAGATCCAGCAGGCGCAGCAGCCCGAGATGGACGCCTTCACCAGGCTGCTCGCCCAGTGGGGCAAGCCCGCGCCGAGCGCGTCCATGGAGCACACCATGGACGGGATGATGACGGCGGACCAGATGCAGAAGCTGGGGACGCTGCGCGGCGCCGACTTCGACCGCGAGTGGCTGACGATGATGATCGCCCACCACAAGGGCGCGATCACCATGGCCGACGCCGAGATCGCCAAGGGTGTGAACCCGGAGAACCGGAAGATCGCCGAGGCGATCAAGGCCGGTCAGCAGGCTGAGATCGTGCGCATGGAGAAGCTGCTGTAGTCCGTTCGGAGGAATCTGGTGGCCGCTGTCCGGGTACGGACGGCGGCCACCTGGGCGTTTGGCGCGGTGAGGGTTCGCGCGGAATTGGTCGAACCGGGATTGCACGGAATAATCCAGGTGCAGAATCAGCACAGGTCGAGGGGGAATACCCCGCTTCGAGAAACGCGAGCCAATGATGACGTCGATGCATTCCCGGGGTAAGAACCGGCCACTCGCTCTGGCAGTTGCAGGAGCTGGAATCGCGGGAACTCTCGCGCTCACTGGCGGCGGCGCCGAATTCTTGGCGCAGGTCGCAGCCAAAACGATCATCGTCGTCGGTGGAGCGAGTGATCCCACGGGGAAAGATCAGTGGAAGCGGATCAGCGGTGACTACACCGGACCGTCTCCGGTGTTCGTCCAGTACCCAGCTGTCTTCGGTGTCGGCTATCCGGGATTCGCGCTCAGCAGCGACGGCAAGCACACGTACCAGCAGTCGAATGACATCGGCGCAACGGCCACGGTCGATGCAATCAATACGGCTAAGCAGAACCCGGACGAGGAAGTCGTCGTCTACACGATCTCGCAGGGCGCAGACGTGGTCGGCCTGGCAGTAATTCGATACGGCAAGGAACATCCCCGTCCGGCAGACGGATCCGCCAAGCTCACCTTCATTGAACAGGGCAGCCCCAGTTTCGTCCGTTCCGGAGCGTGGAGTGTGATCCCGGCAGGTATTCCCGGTCTCAGCAATGGACCCGTACGCAACGATGGAGCGTCAGGGGCAACCGTGGTCAGCATTTGCGTGAAGGGTGATGTCGCTTGCGCGGTGGGCCACAACCCAGTTTCTGCGATGGTGTACCTCGTTCCAGGCTTCATGATGCACGGCTCGGTCTACACCGCGGAGAACATCGGTTCGTACTCTCCGCTCGTGGGCGAACCGTTCACGCCGGGCTCGAAGCCCGAGACTCCGATCGACACGCATACGGAGATTCGCAACGGCAACACCGTGACCGTCGAGACCTACAAAGACGGGACGGTCAAGCGCACGTGGGTCGAGGATCAGACCACGTGGGTCTCGATCGACAAGGGTGAGAACCCATGGGGATGGATGCTGCGCCAGAACGGGATCGCAGTGCCGCTGCAGTTCGACCACGTGCTCAACACGCTGATTCCTGTGCCGGAACCCGGCGATGCTGGTCTGTTGCCGATACTTTCCGCGCCGATCGTGGTGAACCGAGAGGCATCCGGCCTCGACTCGGTGGCCCGGCACGCCGAGGGCACTCCCGGCACCATTCCGTTGACCCAGATGCTCGATCTAGGTGGCGATGACGACAGCCCGGCGGCGAATGCGTCGCCGTCCGACCAGAGATTGGTAGTCGCTGAGCCGGTGAAGAGCGACCCGCTCCCCCAGCAGAACCCGGGTCAGAACGAGGTCCAGAACGATCAGCAGGAGAACCAGCTGCCGGTGACCCAGAACGAGGCGCCCGCAGAGCCGCCTGTCCACGAGGTCGAGCCCGTGGATCCGCCGGACGCCTCGACAGCGCCAGAAGCCCCGACGGCCCCGGCGGCGGAGACGGCACCGTCGGGTACGGATCCGACGCCGGCCTCCCCCGCCGATCCGGTCGAACCCGCTGCGGCCCCCGAGGTCCCGGACGCGGCTTAGCCGAAGACCTCGCCGTAGAGCTCGGCGATCTCGGCGGCGTCGGGCACCCGCGGGTTGTTGCCCGGGGAGCCCGACGCCAGGGCCTGCTCGGCCATGAGCGGTGTCAGCTCGTCCCACCGCGCCCGATCGATGCCGTACGCCCGCGGCGTGGGCACCGCAAGGTCGGCGCAGAGCTGCTCGATGGCCCCGACGAGGGCGAACGCTTCGGCTTCGTCGGAGTCGCCGGACAGGCCGTAGGCACGGGCACAATCGGCGTAGCGCGACGGTGCCGACCCCACGGAGAAGCGCATCACGGCGGGCAGCAGCATGGCGTTCGAGAGACCGTGCGCCACATGGAAGTGCGCGCCGATCGGCCTGCTCATGCCGTGCACCAGCGCGACCGAGCTGTTGGAGAACGCGACGCCCGCCTGGGTGGCCGCGAGCATCATGGCCTCGCGGGCGCCGCGGTCGGCACCGTCGGCGTACACGGCGCGGATGTTCCGCGAGATCGTCGAGATCGCGGTGAGGGCGAAGCCATCGGCGAACGGATTGGCCCTGCGGCTGACGTACGCCTCGATCGCGTGGGTCAGGGCGTCCACGCCGGTGTCGGCGGTGAGCCGCGCGGGCATCGACAGCGTGAGCTCGTAGTCGACGATCGCCGCGATCGGCAGGAAAGCCGGGCCGGGGCACAGCATCTTCTCGTCGGTGGCGCTGTCGGTGATGATACTGAACTGTGTGGCCTCGCTGCCGCTTCCGGCGGTCGTCGGGATCGCGATCACCGGCAGGGCGGGCCCGACGGTGACCGTGGGCGCCTTGTAGTCGCGCATCGTCCCGCCTCCGACGGCCAGCACGGCGAGCGCCTTCGCGGTGTCCAGCGGGCTGCCGCCGCCCAGGCCGATCACGCAGTCGGCGTCGTGCTCCCGGACCACGGCGAGGCCGGGTGCGAGGGACTCCGTCGTCGGGTCCGGCACCGTCCCGTCGAAGACCGACACCGCGCATCCGGCGTCCGTGAGCGCCGACACCAACCGCCCGACGGTGCCCTGACCACTCAGGAAGGCGTCCGTCACCACCACGGGCCGCGAGAATCCGAGGTCCCGGATCAGGCTGCCGGAGTCGGCGAGAGCGCCACCTCCGACCGCGAGCCGGCGGGGAAGTCCTATCTGCGCTGTAGTCATCCCATGAACGTACCTAGACTCCTTCTCATGGCTGAGCAGATCGGCGAAGGCACACACGAGTTCGAGCCGCACCACGACGCCGTCGGCGACCGGTTGAACTGGCTCCGCGCGGGCGTCCTCGGTGCGAATGACGGCCTGATCTCGACCGCGGGCATCGTCATCGGCGTCGGCGCGGCGACCGGGGAATCGTCGGCGATCCTCACCGCGGGCATCGCTGGGCTCACCGCCGGTGCCGTGTCCATGGCGCTCGGTGAGTACGTCTCCGTGAGCACGCAGCGCGACACGGAGGTGGCGCTCATCGCCAAGGAGCGCACGGAACTCCGCGAGATGCCCGACGACGAGCTCGCCGAACTCGAGGGGATCTACCGTGCCAAGGGACTCTCGCCGGACACCGCGCGGCGCGTCGCCGAAGAGCTGACCGCGTACGACCCGCTGCAGGCGCACCTCGACGCGGAACTGGGGATCGACGAGGACAACCTGACCAGCCCGATCGCCGCGGCGGTCTCGTCCGCGATCTCGTTCAGCGCGGGTGCCGCGATCCCGATCCTCGCCTCACTCGTCCATACGCAGCGGATCCTCGTGATCGTCTTGGCCGTGCTCGTGGGTCTCGCGCTCACCGGATACGTCTCCGCGCGCCTGGGCGACGCCGACGTGCGCCGCGCGACCGCCCGGGTGGTGGTCGGTGGGCTGATCGCGATGGCCGTCACGTACGCCGTGGGTAAGCTCCTCGGCACCACCGGAATCGCCTAGGAGGCCCTCGTGATCGCTCGCTTCGGACAGCTCTCGCCCCGCATCGCCGAGACCGCGTGGGTCGCGGACTCCGCCACGGTGATCGGCGACGTCGAGCTCGCCGATGGCGTGGGGGTGTTCTACAGCGCGGTGATCCGCGGCGACATGGCCACGATCTCGGTGGGCCGGGACAGCAACGTGCAGGACGGCGTGGTGATGCACGCCGATCCGGGCCTCCCGCTGACGGTCGGCGAGCGGGTCTCGATCGGCCACAACGCGGTCCTGCACGGCTGCACGGTCGGCGACGACGTGCTCGTCGGGATGGGTGCGACGGTGCTCAACGGCGCCGTGATCGGAGCGGGCAGCCTCATCGCCGCGAACGCGCTCGTCCCGCAGGGGATGGACATCCCGCCCGGCTCCATGGTTGCGGGCGTCCCCGCGAAGGTCCGACGGGAGCTCAGCGACGCGGAGCGCGCCGGCATCAGCGCGAACGGCGGCGCCTACGTCGAGCTGACCAAGGCGCACGCCCGCGAGACCGGCGCGGTCTGAGCGCCCGGGCCGGCTACACGCCCGCCCACACCATGGTCGCGCCGGAGTGTCCCGCGGCGACCACGCCCCAGATGCACGCAGCTACCGCCAGCGTCGACAGCACGCCGAGCACGATCCCTCCGACGCGGGAGGACAGCACCGTCGCACCCGAGAACCGTGCGGCGACCACCGAGCTGGATCCGGCCCACACCAGCACCGCGAACACGAGCAGGCCCAGCGACCAGAGGAAGGTCGCCGTGCCCTGCGTGGAGTGCTCCTCGATCTGGGAGCGCATCCCCTCCATGGAGGGCCGCTTCTCCAATTGCTCGCCCGACTCCTTCGCGAGGTAGCAGGCGCCTGCCGCGACCAGGGCGAACACTGGCAGACCGGCGCCCAGTCGGGCACGGGCGGCGGGCCACCATGCGGCGAAGAGCAGCGCGAGCGCGGCCAGGGGGAGCAGGACCACGGCGCCGTGGACCAACAGTGGATGAGCGGGAATTCCCGCGATCTCTGTGAGCACGTCGTCATGCTGGCAGAGTGGACGCCGTGACGCAGTCAACTCAGCCAAGCTTCTGCCCCACGAGGCGCGCCGTCCTGGCGGCACTCCCCGGTATCGCGATCCTGCCCGTCGCGGTGGCCTGTGGAACGTCGTCGAACTCCGGGGACACCTCGTCGGGCTCGACCCCGGGGACCACGACCGGCGCAGGGAACGGCGGAGCCGCCAAGGTCGCCGTCGATCAGGTCCCGGTGGGCAACGCCGTCGTCATCGCGGGCCCCAAGCCCTATGTCGTGGCCCAGCCGACCGCAGGGAAGTTCGTCGCCTTCGACGCGTCCTGCACGCACCGCGGCACGACGGTCGCCGCGAGCGAGGGGCTCACGCTGGAATGCCCGGCCCACGGCAGCAGGTTCGACGGTGCCACGGGTGCCGTCGAGAGGGGCCCCGCGGCCTCCCCGCTCGCCGCGGTCCCGGTGCGTCGCGAGGGCGACCAACTGCTGGTCGGGTGATAGATCTGGACCGTGAAGCTACCGCGGGGTAGCATTGCGGACAACCGTTATTGACTCGGTCTCAGTAGGCAGCCGCTACGGGGCCGTCACGACTGAAACGAGGTGGCTCCCGTGGCCAATCCCGAGGCGATCTACAAGGACGTGCTCATCGTGGGTGCCGGGCTCGCCGGCATCGACACGGCGTACCGCGTCTCCAACGAGGTGCCGCAGTTCAGCTACGCGATCCTCGAGCAGCGCGCCGAGATGGGCGGCACCTGGGACCTGTTCAAGTACCCGGGCATCCGCTCCGACTCCGACATCTTCAGCCTGAGCTACCCCTTCCTCCCGTGGAAGGGCACCAACCGCCTCGCGAGCGGCCCCGAGATCAAGGCGTACATCGAAGAGGCGGCCGCGAAGTTCGGCATCGACAAGAACATCAGCTTCAAGACCAAGGTCGGCACCGTCGACTTCGACACCCGCACCGACCTGTGGACCGTCACCGCCGAGCGCGACGGTGAGCAGGTCGTGTACACGTCGCGGTTCCTCGTCGCCTGCACCGGCTACTACAACTACGACGCCGGCTACGAGCCGCCCTTCCCCGGTATCGACACCTTCCAGGGCCAGGTCGTGCACCCGCAGCACTGGCCCGAGGACCTGGACTACAAGGGTAAGAAGGTCGTGGTCATCGGCTCCGGCGCCACGGCCATCACCCTCATCCCCTCGATGGCCGACGACGTCGAGCACATCACCATGCTGCAGCGCTCCCCCACCTACGTGCTGCCGGTCCCCAACGCCGACCCGCTGACGATGTTCGGCGCGAAGGTGCTGCCCGCGGCCGTCTCGCACAACATCACGCGCAATGTCAACGCCGTGATCAACGTGGGCCAGTACGTGCTGGCTCGGTCGTTCCCGAAGACCTCGCGCAAGTTCCTGCGCAAGCTCAACCAGAGCCTGCTGCCCGAGGGCTACGACGTCGACGTGCACTTCAAGCCCAAGTACGAGCCGTGGGACCAGCGCCTGTGCGTCGTGCCGAACGGCGATCTGTTCAAGACGATCCGCGACGGTAAAGCCGAGGTCGTCACCGACACGATCGACACCTTCACCGAGAAGGGCATCCGCCTGGCGTCGGGTCGCGAGCTCGAGGCGGACATCGTCATCACGGCGACCGGCCTGCAGTTGCTCGCGTTCGGCGGGGTCGAGGTCAATGTCGACGGGGCGCCGATCAAGCCCAACGACAAGTTCGCGTTCGGCGGCTACATGCTCGAGGGCGTGCCGAACTTCGCCTTCATCATCGGCTACACGAACAACTCGTGGACGCTGCGCGCCGACATCTCGGCCCGTGGCATCGCGCGTCTGCTCAGCCACATGGTCACCAAGGGCTACACGCACGTCGAGCCCGAGGTCGGCGGTCAGGTGCTCACCGAGCACCCCGCTCTCGACCTCAGCTCCGGCTACGTGCAGCGCTCGCCCGACGCGATGCCGAAGGCCGCCACCGAGCAGCCGTGGATGATCCGGCACAACTTCGTGCTGGACTCGCTCGACTACCGCCGCTCGCGGGTCGATGCGCCCGAGCTGAAGTTCGGCACCACCCCGGCACCGTCGAAGGCCGGCGTCTAGTCCCCGCAACGCGAAGAACCCGCCCCGGATGCTTCCGGGGCGGGTTCTTTCGTCTTACGGACGCTCAGGAGCCGGGGGTGTAGGTGCCACCCACGGTGTTGCGCACCACGATCGGCGAGCCGATCGGGAAGTTGTCGTAGAAGTACTTGCCGTTGGCGGTGCTCACGTTGAGGCAGCCGTGGCTGGCGTTGGACACGCCCTGCTGGTTCACCGACCACGGGGCGGCGTGCACGAAGATGCCGCTCCAGGACATGCGCGTGGCGTACTCCACGTAGGTGCGGTAGCCCTCCGGCGAATCGACCGGGACGCCGTACGTGGACGAGTCCATGTACATGTCGCGGAGCTTCTCCATCGTGTAGTACGTGCCGTTCGGCGTGGGGTGCTTGTCGGTACCCATCGACGTGGGCATCGTCTTGACGACCTCGCCGTTGTGCCAGACGGTGATCTGCTTGGTGTTGTCGTCCGCGAGCGCGACCCAGCCGGTCTTCGTGGCGACCGGCGGTGCCGGGTTCCCGGCGGCCGGCTCCGTGGTCGACGCACTGCTCGTCGAATCGCCCGACGGCTTCGGCTTCGGCTTCGACGGCGTGGGAGCCGCGCCCGCGGCAGCCGTGGCAGCGGTGGCCGCGACGAGCGCTGCGGCGGCGCCGGCGCCGAGACGGGCGAACCCGCGGCGCGAGACGCCGGTGGTGCCCAGGTGGCGGTCAGTCATCGTTGTTCCTCCTGCGGTATCAAGCCTTGCGCACGATTCTACGGGTTCCTACGCCCTGGTGAAGAAATCCCTGAACCGGAGCTGAGGATCACACCGCCCGCGTTCAGCGCCCAGTGGGTCACAAATCCAGGCCACCACCTGCGGGTTCGTCGGACGAGGGTGTCCAGGACCGCCCCGAATGCCGTTGTGACGACGATTGTCGGAAATACGGGGTCGTGCGCCGCCCGCGCGGCCCCGACATGCCACAGTCCGAATGTCAGCGGACCGCCGATGACACCCGCCGGCCGCCCGAACGCCGCCTCCAGAGCGGGCGTCAGGGCGCCGCGGAAGAGGAGCTCCTCGGGCAGCGCGGTGCCGAGCGGGATGTCCACGAACGCCCACTTCATCCGGTTCGACGGTGCCTCCCTCGCCACGGGCTCGACCAACGCGAGCCCGCCGCCGGCCAGGACGACACCCACGGCGACGCCCGGCACCGTCGGGACGACGAAGCGGGCGAGCGCCGCGTCCGCGAGGCAGAACCCCAGCGTGGCCGCGGAGCGCGCGTCGCGGTCCCAGCCGTACCTGCTCGCCAGTCGCGGCAGAACCGCGTTGGACCATGCGACGGCGGCGCCGGCCGCCAGGACCGCAGCCCCGCGGGCGCTCACTGCATCGAGATCCACGAGCCCAGCGACTGGAACAGGCCCGCCGAGAAGAGCAGGTCCGAGCCGTACTTCGCGGGATCGCGCGAGGCGTCCTCCTGCAGCGCGTGGCTGACACCGCGCAGCCGCACGTAGTTCGCGTGCGTCCCGGTCATCACGTCGGCGAGGTCCTGGACGGCGCCGCAGTCCACCGCGATGTCGGCGTCGGAGCAGGAGATGATGTTGTGCTTCTGCGGTGGCAGGGCCATCGCGCTCTGCAGCGGGTCGGGCGCGCCGGCGGGCAGGTTCCCCAGGACGGGCTCGATCAGACCGATCGGCACTGCGCCGCGCCCCGTCCTCCCCGATCCCAGCGCGAGCGCCAGCGGCGCTGCGGAGCCGTGTCCCACGGCGAGCAGCCGGTCGTCGCCGAGGCCCGCCTTGTCCGCCAGGGCGGACAGGGCCTTGCCCGCGCGGTCGAGCTGTTGGGCGTAGTCCGGCACGGCCGACGGCGCACCGTCGAACCGCAGGGACGCGACGCCGAGCTGGGCGAGCATGACCGACAATTCCTCGGCCGCCACCTGACCCGCCTTGTCGGGCCCCGCGAGGATGAGGGCGGCGCGCAGCCGTCCCGGCGAGCGGGGCGCGACGTAGACGGCGCTACCGGCGTCGACGGGCACCTGGACCGCGGATTCGCTCCAGTCGGCGGGCAGGGCGCCGGGTGCGGGCGGGGCCGGTGGGACGGAGACGACGGGCGTGGCCGCGTCCGTGGAGCAGGCACCGACGGCGAGCAGCACCGCCGCGATCACCGCGGCGATCCGGATCCGGGCGGGGGTCATCGACTGCCTCTCGTTCGTCGTGCAAGTGTCGTCCGTGCTCGGTCAGCGCAGGCGTTCCGCGGCGCGCGCGGTTTCCACGAGACGGTCCGCGAGCTCGGCCAGTTCGTCCATCGGGGCGCCCTCGGCGATCGCGGTCCGCACGTCCTCCGCCGCGCATCTCACCTCGAACATACGCTCCCCCACCGCCTCCGCCTCGTCCGCGGTGAGCACCACGGAATCCTCGGGCAGCGCCGTGCCGGCGAGTGTCAGGCGCGCCTCGTAGGCGCGCTGCCGACACGACCGGCGGCAGTACTTGCGGGTCCGGCCCGGCCCCTCGGAGACGACCTCGCGGCCGCACCAGGCGCAGGCCGCGGACCTGCGGCGGCGGGAGGTGCTCATAGGACTTCACTCCGGTAGGCTGGGAATGTTCGGCGTAGGCCAGATGTTGGGAGAAGCATGGCAGATCGAGTTCTACGGGGCAGCCGCCTGGGTGCGGTGAGCTATGAGACGGATCGGGACCACGACCTCGCTCCGCGCCGCATCGCGCGGTACCGCACCGATAACGGTGAGGAGTTCGACGTTCCGTTCGCGGATGATGCGGAACTCCCCGGTACCTGGCTGTGCAAGAACGGCCTCGAGGGCACCCTGATCGACGGTGTGGCGCCGGAGGAGAAGAAGGCGAAGCCGCCGCGCACCCACTGGGACATGCTGCTGGAGCGGCGGTCCGAGGGTGAGCTGGAGGAGCTGCTCAAGGAGCGGCTGGACCTGCTCAAGGCGCGTCGCGGCAAGTAGCCGCAGGGATCCATCGCACGAGAAACGGGCGGCCCCGGAGTGATCCGGGGCCGCCCGTTTGTGTTACTTGTCAAGTTAGAAGGCGCGCTACTTGCCCAGTAGGCGCGCAATCTTGCGCTTGCGCGCCCGGTAGCCCCACTTCGGCACCAGGGTCGCGGCCTCCTTGACGATCGACCCGCTCATCTTCGAGTCGCCGATGACGCGCTCGGTGAAGGTGATGGGTACCTCGACCACGGTGAAGCCCGCCTGCACGGCGCGCCAGGTGAGGTCGATCTGGAAGCCGTAGCCCAGCGACTCGACCTGGTCCAGGCCGAGGCCCTCCAGCGTCTCGCGGCGGAAGGCCTTGTAGCCGCCGGTGATGTCCCGGATGCGGGTGCCGAGGATCACCTGGCTGTAGACATTGCCGCCGCGCGAGATCAATTGGCGCGACAGCGGCCAGTTCACAGTCTTGCCGCCGCGCACGTACCGCGAACCGATCACCAGGTCGGCCCCGGCGTCGATCGCGGCGAGATGCCGTTCCAACTGCTCGGGGGCGTGCGAACCGTCGGCGTCCATCTCCACGATCACGCGGTAGTCGCGCTCGAGGGCCCACCGGAATCCGGCGATGTACGCGCCGCCGAGACCGTTCTTCTCGGCGCGGTGCAGGACGTGGATCCGCGGGTCCTCGGCGGCCAGCGAGTCGGCGAGGTCGCCGGTCCCGTCGGGGCTGTTGTCGTCGACCACGAGCACGTCGACCTCGGGCTGCGCCTTGTGCAGCCGGCCCACGATGAGCGGCAGATTCTCCAGCTCGTTGTACGTGGGGATGATCACCAGCGTCTTCGACGACGGCGCTGACGGCTCGCTCATGCAGATTCCTCGGTCCGATTCAGGGGCGTGTATCGGAGTCCATCGTGCCTTATCGCGATCGCGATACCGCACAGGGCCACCAGGAGCAGCACCACCTCGCCCCAATCCCCCAGCCGCGCGGCCGGGGTGAGGCCGCCGCGCAGCCGGATCGTCTCCACGAGGTGCGCGTTCGTCCAGATCGAGGTCTGCGCCGCGACCTCGCCGTCGGGGCGGACGAGCGCGCTGACGCCCGTCGTCGCGGCGACCACGACGTCGCGGTCCAGCTCGACGGCCCGCACCCGGGACATGCCGAGCTGTTGGTAGGTCATGCCCGTACGGCCGAAGGTCGCGTTGTTCGTGGGCACCGTCAGCACCTGCGCGCCGCCCAGCACCGATCCGCGCAGCGCCCGGTCGAAGGCGACCTCGTAGCAGGTCGCGACGCCGAGCGGCACCTCGTTCGGGTGCACCACACCCGTGCCGGTGCCGGGCGTGAAATCGTTCGCCAGATCCACGTAGTCGCTGAACATCCGGAAGAAGCCGCGCATCGGCATGGTCTCCCCGAAGGGCTGCAGGATCGCCTTGTCGTGCCGTTCGAGTGCGCCGTTCGGGCCGATCAGGATCATGCTGTTGTAGTACTTGCCGGTCCCGTCGTAGTGGACGGTCCCGACGAGGATCGGGGCGCGGACGTCGGCGGCCGCCGCGGCCAGCCGTGCCGCGACCGCGGGGTCGCGCTCGGGCGAGACGTCGGAGCTGTTCTCCGGCCAGATCACCACGTCCGGCTGCTGCTGCCTGCCCTCCCGCACCTCCGTTGCCAGACGGTGCGTCTCGGTCAGATGGTTGGTCAGCACGGCCTCGCGCTGGGTCGCGACGTCCCAGCGCTGCTCGGGCACGTTCCCCTGGATCGCCGCTATGGTCACGGTCCGCCCGTCCGACGGTCCGCCCACGAACGGCCAGGCCGCCGCCGTCGCGATGCCGGTCAGGGCCACGGCCGCCACGGGCAGCAGGTACGCCCGACGGTCCGCCCTGCGCACCAGGGCGATCCCCGCCGCGGCGAGGGACGCGCCGACCAGGGCGACCGCGAAGCTCAGGCCCGGCGCCCCGACGTACCGGGCGAGGGCGAGCAGCGGACCGTCGGCCTGGCTGAACGCGAGCCGCCCCCACGGGAAGCCCCCGAACGGGAAGGATGCGCGAGCCCACTCGGTGACGGAGAACGCTGCGGCGACCCACACGGGACCGCCCGGGACGCGCGCCACGCGGGTCGCGATGAGGCCGAACGCGCCGTAGTACAGGGCGCAGACGACGCCCAGCCCGATCCAGGGCAGGGCGCCGACCATCGAGTCGATCCACTTGAGCAGGGGAACGAAGAGGCCGACGCCGGCGAGGAAGCCGTAGCCGAAGCCGCCGCGCAGCGTCGGCCGCTCGCGGGTGGCGAGGACGGCGACCAGGGTCGCGACGCCGAGCGGTGCGAGCCACCACAGCCCGGCGGGCGGGAAGGCGAAGAACAGCGCGACGCCGGCGAGGAGGCTCGCGCCCGCGCGGAGCAGGACTCTCACGCCGCGAACACCGTCCGGCCGCCGACCACCGTGCGCAGGCACCGCGGCAGGCGGGCGCCCGGCGCGAGGTCGGGCAGCGGCGCGACGCCCGCGCGGGGGTCCGTCGACCAGCGTTGCACGGCGTCCGACGGTGCCCGCACCACCAGCTCGTCGGCGTCCCAGACCGCGAAGGTCGCCGGCGCGCCGGGGACCAGGGTGCCGGCCACGCCGTCGCGCACTCCCCCGGCCCGCCACGCCCCCCGGGTGGCGGCGGCGAAGGCGGCACGGGGGCTCACGGCGCTCCCCGCGGTATGGTGCTGCGTCGCGGCGCGGAGAGATCCCCACGGGTCGAGCGGGGTGACGGGAGAGTCCGACGAGAACGCGAGCGGCACCGCGTTCTTGGCGAGCAGCGCGAAGTCGTTGAGGGACGCGGCGCGCTCGACGCCGAGCCGGCGCGCGTACATGCCGTCCGCGCCGCCCCAGAGCGCATCGAACTGCGGCTGCATCGAGGCGTTCACACCCCAGTCGCCGAGCTTGCGCGCCTCGTCGGCCGAGACCATCTCGGCGTGTTCGACGCGGTGCCCGCACGACGCGACCCGCGGCCCGCCGAACACGTTGACCGCCGCCTCGAACGCGGCGACCACCCGCGCGACGGCGGCGTCGCCGATGGCGTGGAATCCGGCCTGGATCCTGGCCTCCGTGCAGGCCAGGACGTGCGCGGTCACCGTCTCCTGGTCGAGGTACGCCACGCCGTTGGACGGTGCGTCCGCGTACGGCGCGTGCAGCAGCGCGGTACGGCTGCCGAGGGAGCCGTCCACGAAGAGGTCGCCGGCCAGGCCGTCGGCGCCGGTGCGGTAGATGAGTGCGCGAGCGTGGTCGGCGTCGCGGGCCGCCTCGCCCCAATAGCGGCGGACGCGCACCCCGTGGTCGAGGGCGCTGACCAGGGTGAAGTCGCGTTCCCCTGCGATGTCCGGCCCGCCGCACTCGTGGACGGCGGCGATCCCGGCGGCGGCGGCCGCGTCGAGGGCCGCACGCTGCGCCGCGGTTATCTGTGCGTCGGTGAGGGCGGCGCTCGCGGCGGCGCGGACGGCGTGGTGCGCGGCGGCGGTGAGCGGACCGTCGGACGAGTAGCCCTCGAGGTCAGGCAGGCCCGGGACGAGGGCCCGCAGTGCGGTGCTGGCCTGGGCGGAGTGCTCGTCGACGCGGGCGGCGTAGATCACGCGGTGCTCGTCCAGGTCGGTGCGCTGCAGCGGCCGGTCCCAGACGGTGTCGTCCCAGCCGCGGGCGATCACCGTGTCGCCCGGGGCCGCGGCGAGCGCGGTCCGGACCGCGTCGTGGCCGCCGCCGAGGTCGGGGCCGGTCAATGTGAGCCCCGTGGCGGTGAGATGGACGTGCGTGTCCACGAACGCGGGGGCGACGAAGGCACCGTCGAGCGCGGTGACCGGCAGGTCCGGGTGCAGCGCGCGGGCGGCGCGGTCCTCCCCGATCCAGGTGATGACGCCGTTCTCCACCGCGATCGCGGTGGCCGAGGTGGACGTGGGCGTGTAGATCCGCCCGCCGACGAGCAGTTCGGTGGTCACGGAGGACCAGTCTGCTACGCGGGCGGCAGCTCGCGGAACCCGGGCCGGGGGCCGGGGCCGCCCGGGCCGGTCACGTCGACGATCGGGCCGTCGGTGCGCGCCGCGCCGGACACCACGTCGCCGTCGACGACGGTGCCGAATCCGCGGGGCTGCCCCGCGAGCACGGTGACCAGGCCGGATTCCTCCACGAACGAGGCGACGCGCTTGGCGCCGACATAGGCGACCACAGGGCGGACCACCGCGCGGACCGGCTTGACCAGGAGGAGCAGGCCGAGCGCCGTGCTGACCACGCCGGGCACGGCGAGGAGGAAGACCGACGTCGCGAGGATCGCGGTGTCCATGAGGGCCGGTCCGGCGGACCGCTGACCGTCGAGCGCCTCCCCGAGGTCACGGAGGACGCCCGCGGCCGTCCGTCGCAGCATGAGTACGCCGATTGCCGTGGCGGCGATCATCACCAGTAGAGCCCAGCCGAAATTCAGCCAGGCCACCAAGCCGGCGAACGCCGCGATCTCCACGACGATGTAGGTCAGGAACGCGAAGAGCTTCATGCCCGTACAACGGCCGGAGATGTCCGAAAGTTCCCCTCCTCCTCGAATTGAACACCGTTATGGAGGGAGAACCTGCAGGTCGGATTCTCCATAACGGTGTTCAATTCGAAGGGGGTCAGCGGTCCTCGAGGTCGCCCTCGGTCTCCAGATAGGTCTGCTGGAGGGCGGCGAGGGTCTCGGGGTCCGGGGATTTCCACAGCTCGCGCTGCGAGGCCTCGAGGAGCCGCTCGGCGATGCCGTGCAGGGCCCAGGGGTTGGACTCCTCCATGAACTTCCGGTTCTCCGGATCGAGGACGTAGTTCTCGGTGAGCTTCTCGTACATCCAGTCCGCCATGACACCGGCGGTGGCGTCGAAGCCGAACAGGTAGTCCACCGTCGCGGCCATCTCGAAGGCACCCTTGTAGCCGTGCCGCCGCATCGCCGCCATCCACCGCGGATTCACGACGCGGGCGCGGAAGACGCGGTTGGTCTCCTCGCTGAGCGTGCGGGTCCGCACGGAGTCGGGTCGCGTCGAGTCGCCGACGTACGCCTCCGGATCGGATCCGGTGAGGTGGCGGACCGTCGCGACCATGCCGCCGTGGTACTGGAAGTAGTCGTCGGAATCGGCGATGTCGTGCTCGCGGGTGTCGATGTTCTTGGCCGCCACCGCGATCCGGCGGTACGCTGTCCGCATGTCGTCGGCCGCCGGCGCGCCGTCGAGCCCGCGGCCGTAGGCGTACCCGCCCCACGCCGTGTAGACCTCGGCGAGGTCGGCGTCGCTGCGCCAGTTCTTGGAGTCGATGAGCTGCAGCAGGCCCGCGCCGTAGGTACCGGGCTTGGAGCCGAAGACGCGCGTCGTCGCCCGTCGCGCATCCCCGTGCTCGGCCAACGCCGCACGGGTGTGCGCTGCGACGAAGTTCTCCTCATCCGACTCGTCCAGTGGGGCCACCAGCTGGACGGCGTCGTCGAGCATGGCCACGACGTGCGGGAACGCGTCGCGGAAGAAGCCCGAGATCCGAACCGTGACGTCGATGCGCGGGCGACCCAGCTCCTCCAGGCCGATGACCTCCAGGCCGGAGACGCGGCGGGACTGCTCGTCCCAGACCGGGGTCACGCCGAGCAGCGCCAGCACCTCGGCGATGTCGTCGCCGGCGGTGCGCATCGCGGACGTGCCCCACACCGACAGGCCGACGGACTTCGGGTACTCACCGTGCTCGTCGTGGTAGCGCGAGACGAGCGAGGAGGCCAATTCCTGCCCCGTCGCCCAGGCGAGCCGTGAGGGCACGGCCTTGGGATCGACCGAGTAGAAGTTGCGCCCGGTGGGCAGCACGTTGATCAGGCCGCGCAGCGGCGAACCCGACGGTCCCGCGGGCACGAAGCCGCCGTCCAGGGCGCGCAGCACGTGGTCGATCTCGTCGCCCGTGCGACGCAGGCGCGGCACGATCTCGGTCGCCGCGAAGTCGAGGATCTTCGCCACCGCGGGGTCGTCCGTCAGCGCCGCCATGCCCGACGGTGCCCAGTCCACCGCCGCGGCGGCGACGACGAGCTCGCGGGCGCGGGCCTCGAACTCATCGGTTCGCGCCTTCGAAGCGGTCCCGTTCTCCTCCAGGCCCAGCGCCTCGCGCAGACCCGGCGTGTGCACCGCGCCCGCCCACATCTGCTTGGCCCGCAGCATCGCCAGCACGAGGTCCGTCTCGACCTCGCCGCCGGGCGCCCGACCCAGGATGTGCAGGCCGTCGCGGATCTGGACGTCCTTGATCTCGCACAGCCAGCCGTCGACGTGCAGGATCATGTCGTCGAAGGAGTCCTCGTCGGGCTGATCCGTGAGCCCGAGATCATGGTCGAGCTTCGCGGCCTGCAGCAGCGTCCAGATCTGCTGCCGGATCATCGGCAGCTTCGCCGGGTCCAGGCTCGCGACGTTGGCGTACTCGTCGAGGTGCTGCTCGAGGCGGGCGATGTCGCCGTAGCTCTCGGCCCGGGCCATCGGCGGGATCAGGTGGTCGACCAGCACGGCGTGGGCGCGACGCTTGGCCTGCGTCCCCTCCCCCGGGTCGTTGACGAGGAACGGGTAGATCAGGGGCAGGTCGCCGAGCGCGGCGTCGGTGCCGCACGCGGCGGACATGCCGAGCGTCTTGCCGGGCAGCCATTCGAGGTTGCCGTGCTTGCCGAGGTGGATCACCGCGTCGGCGCCGAAGCCGTTCTCGCGGTCCGCGACCCAGCGGTAGCTGGCCAGGTAGTGGTGGCTCGGCGGCAGGTCCGGATCATGGTAGATCGCCACGGGGTTCTCGCCGAACCCGCGGGGCGGCTGGACCATCACCGTGAGGTTGCCGAACCGCAGCGCGGCGATCGCGATGTCGCCGGAGCCCGTCGTGAACAGCGCGCCGGGCGCCTCGCCCCAGTGCTCGGTCACGGCGTCGCGCAGTTCCAGCGGGAGCGTGGCGAACCAGGCGCGGTAGGTCTCGGGGTCGACGGTGACCTCACTCCCGTCGAGCCGCTCGGCGGAGAGCCAGTCGGGGTCCTGTCCGCCGCGGGCGATGACGGCGTGGATGAACGCGTCGGAGTCGTCCGCCTCCAATCCTGGAATCGCGGACGGCTCGCCGATGTCGTAGCCCGCCTGCGCGAATCGACGGATCAACTCCAGAGCCGACTGCGGCGTGTCCAGGCCGACGGCGTTGCCGATCCGGGCGTGCTTGGTCGGGTAGGCCGACAGCATGAGCGCGATCCGTTTCTCGCCGTTCGGGATCGAGCGCAGCCGCGCGTGGCGCAGGGCCAGGCCCGCGACGCGGCCGGCGCGCTCGGCGTCGGGCACGTAGGACGGGAGGCCGTCGTCGCCGATCTCCTTGAAGGAGAAGGGCACGGTGATGATGCGGCCGTCGAACTCGGGGATCGCGACCTGCGTCGCGACGTCGAGCGGGCTGAGGCCGTCGTCGCTGGACTCCCACTGCTCGCGGGAGGTGGTCAGCGCCAGCGCCTGCAGGATCGGGATGTCGAGGGCGGCGAGCCGACCCACGTCCCACGACTCGTCGTCACCGCCCGCGGCCGCACCGGCCGCGTTGACACCGCCCGCGGCGAGCACCGTCACGACCAGCGCGTCGAGGGTCGCGAGTTCGGTGAACAGCGCGTCGTCGGCGGCGCGCAGGGAGGCACAGAAGATCGGCACGGCCGTGCCGCCGCGCGACTCGATCGCCGCGGCGAGCGCGTCGATGTAGGCGGTGTTCCCGGCCAGGTGCTGGGCCCGGTAGTAGAGCACGCCCACGCGCGGCCCGGCGGAGACGGCCGGTCGAGGGACGATGCCCCACTGCGGCGCGGTCACCGGTGGCTCGAAGCCCTCACCGGCCAACAGGACGGTGTCCGAGAGGAAGTTGTACAGCTGTGCCAGATTCTCGGGACCGCCCTCGGCCAGGTAGGCGTGCGCCTGCGTGGCGACGCCGGCGGCCACCGTCGAGGCCTCCATGAGGTCGGCATCGGGCGACTGCTCCCCCGAGACCACGACCACCGGCTTGCCGCTCGCGGCGAGGGCGTCGAGCCCGTTCTCCCAATAGCGGCGGCCGCCGAGGATGCGCACGACGACGATGTCGGCACCGTCGAGCAGGCCGGGCAGGTCGAGGTCGACGCTGATACGTGCGGGATTCGCCCAGCGGTAGTCGGCGCCACTCGCCTTCGCGCTCAACAGATCGGTGTCGGACGTCGACAGCAACAGGATCATGTAGGCGACCCTATGTCACCGCCTCCGGTCACCGTCCGGGCAGGCGCGGTCAGAGCACGGCGCCGTGCATGATCACCGCCGCGGAGGCGTCCCCGATGTCCGGTACGTCGGCGTCGGCGGCGTAGGCGACGGTGCTGGCCGTCTCGATCCGGACCCCGTCGGAGGTGGACACGACACAGTCGACCTCGAACAGATCGATGCCCGCTTTCGTGATCCGGTCGGTGATCCGCGCGCCGAGGGAGACCACGTCGCCGATGCGGAGCGGCACGAGCTGCCGGACGGTCTGCGCCACGTGGAGCACGCGGCTCAGGTCGAAGTCCTCGATCACGTCGGCCATGAGCTTCGCGGCCGCCTTGAACACCGGGTCGGCGACGATGAGCGGCGGCACGGGCGTGTCGTGCGCGATCACCCGACTGTTCGCGTATGCCACGTGCGGCGACCGGGTGGCGCGGGCGTAGGCCCGTACGCCCTCTGAGTCGACCGCGTAGCAGTCGTCGAGCCAGAGGGTGTAGTCGCCACGAG
Organism: Tsukamurella pseudospumae; assembly: GCF_001575195.1. Taxonomy (NCBI): domain Bacteria; kingdom Bacillati; phylum Actinomycetota; class Actinomycetes; order Mycobacteriales; family Tsukamurellaceae; genus Tsukamurella; species Tsukamurella pseudospumae. The sequence goes on along the minus strand of NZ_LSRF01000001.1, from coordinate 814,858 downwards.
TCATTCGGCGACTGTAGCGCCCCGCACCGCGTCCGGACGGGCCATCGTCAGGTCGAGCAGCGCCGTCATGGACAGGTAGACGTCCGTGAGCGGGTAGATGTCGCGGGCGGCCCGGGCGCGTGCGACGGCGCCCTCGATCGAGCTCATGAACACCGACGCGAAGACGAGGGCGGCCTGCTCCTCGACGCCGTAGTCCACGAGTGCCGTGGCGAAGCGGCGTTCGCACTCCGTGTACGCGGCGGTGGCCGCGTCCTGGACCCGGGGCGCACCGTCGGCCAATGCGGCCGCGAGGAGGGGGCACCCGACCTGGAACTCGGAGCGCACGAGGACGCGCTTCCACAGCTCGATGAACCGGCCGATCCACTCGTGCGGCTCCCCCTTGCTGGTGGCGGCGTCGATGTAGCGCAACAGCCGCCGTCCGGCGAGCGAGGTGGAGGCCTCCACGAGTTCGGCCTTACCGCCCGGGAAGTACTGGTAGAGCGAGTTCTTCGACGCCTGCGACTGCGCCGTCAACTCGGCGAGCCCGGCGTCCGCGAAGCCGTGGCGGCCCACCAGGTTCAGGGCGGTGTTGACGAGGCGGACCCGGGGACGCGGGCGCGGCTTCGGGGCGGTCGACATCGGGCGCGATCTCTCCTCCGGGCGATGAGTGAACAACGAATCGCTGTTGACGAATGTTGCCACACGGTGTGGCGGCGCTTGTTTGAACCGCTCGGTTCATGTTACCAATGACGGGTCGATGAACCGAATGGTTCATCTGCGCCATCCCCCTCGAACGGAGTCGTACACGCATGACCGCCCCCGCCCGGATCGCCCCTCCCGCCCCCGCTGAGCAGTCGAACGTCAGCTACCTCGGGATCGGCGCCTACCGTCCGCGGCGCGTCGTGCCGAACTCCGAGATCGTCGACAAGATCGAATCCAGCGACGAGTGGATCAAGACCCGCTCGGGCATCGAGTCGCGGCACTTCGCCGAGGACGACGAGACCATCCTGGAGATGTCGGTCAAGGCCGCCGAGCGCGCCGTGAAGGCCTCCGGCATCGACCCGGAGCAGATCGACTGCGTCATCTCCGCCACCAACACGCGCCTCGAGCTCGGGCCCTCGCTCGCGCCGCAGATCGCGAAGGCGCTGGGCAAGGTCGGGATCCCCGCCTTCGACATCACGGCCGGTTGCTCGGGCTTCACCACCGCCGCCGCCGTCGGCGTCGACCTGATCCGCGCGGGCACGGCCAAGTACGTCGTGGTCGTGGGCGTCGAGCGCCTGTCGGACCTCATCTCGCCCGAGGACCGCACCTGCGCGTTCATCTTCGCCGACGGTGCCGGCGCCGCCGTGCTCGGACCGTCCGACGAAGTGGGTGTCTCCCAGGTCTCGTGGGGCGCCGACGGCGACTTCACCACCGCGATCTACCAGGACAAGGACTTCGGCACCTACTTCGACGAGGTGCACGCCTTCCGCGACGACACCTCGACCGAGGCGCCCGTCCGCCCGTACCTGCGGATGGAGGGCCGCAAGGTCTTCCGCTGGGCCGCCACCGCGCTGCTCCCCGCGTGCCAGGAGGCGCTCAAGGTGGCCGGCCTGACGTCGAAGGACATCGACGTCTTCGTGCCGCACCAGGCTAACCTCCGCATCACGCAGGTGCTCATCAAGGCGCTCGAGCTGCGCGACGACTGCGTCGTCGCCGAAGACATCGTGACCACCGGCAACACCTCCGCGGCGTCGATCCCGCTCGCCATCGAGGAGCTGCTGCGCACCGGCAAGGCCAAGCCCGGGCAGACCGCCCTCGTCATGGCCTTCGGTTCGGGCCTCGCCTACGCCGGCCATGTCATCACGCTGCCGCCGGTGCACGTCGAGGACTGATCGCCCTGCCGCCGAAGGAACCCGACGCCTGCCCGGGCGTGCTCAGGCCGCACTCGGCGGCCGACGGTGCGCTCGTGCGGGTGCGCCTGCCCGGCGGCCGGATCTCCCCCGCCGCGCTGCAGGAACTCGCGGAGCTCGCCGGTGAGAACGCGCTCGAACTGACCTCGCGCGGCAACGTTCAGCTGCGCGGCGTCGTCGATCTCGACGCCGCGCGGGAGCGCCTCATGGCCACCGGGCTGCTTCCGTCCGACAGTCACGAGCGGGTGCGCAACATCGTCGCCTCTCCCCTGTCGTCCGACGTGCGCGACACGGCCGCGCGACTCGACGAGGCGCTGCAGGCCCGCCCCGAGCTCGCAGAGCTCCCGGGCCGCTTCCTGTTCGCCCTCGACGACGGGACCGGCGATGTCGCCGCGCTGGCCGCGGACGCCGAGATCCGCGACGGAGTGGTGCACCTGGACGGCCACCCGACCGACCTGCCCGCCACCGCCCCGCACCTGCTGGACGCAGCGCAGGCCTTCCTGGACGTGCGGGCCGATGAATGGCGCATCCGGGACCTGCCCGACGGTGCCCGGCGCATCGCTCGGGCCCTGGGCGGCCGCGTGACGGGGCCCCGGGACGTCCCCGAGCCGCCGAACCCGCCGCCCGTCGGATGGTTCGACCAGGCGGACGGGACCGTCGTGCTCGGGGCCGGCGTCCCCCTGGGCCGCCTCGATCCGCGCACCGCGCAGTTCGTGGCCGCGGTCGACCATCCGATCACGATCACGCCGTGGCGGACCCTGTACCTTCACGGCCTCGACGAGGGCGCGGCGGAGACCGTGGTCCGGGTGCTCGCCCCGAGGGGCCTGATCTTCGACGCGAACTCACCATTGCTGCGAGTCAGCGCCTGCGTCGGTGATCACGGGTGCGCCCGGGCACAGGGCGACGCGCTGGCGCACGCCGCGGAATTGGCGGGCACGATCGGCGACGACGAACGCGTCCACGTCGTGGCCTGCGCACGCGGGTGCGGCGCACCGTCGGGCGAACACCGACGGGTGGTCGTGCGCGACGGGGCCGACGACTAGGCTTCCCGGGTGCACGACTACCTCACCGACGGCGCCGAGATCTATCGGCGATCGTTCGCCACGATCCGCGCGGAATCCGATCTCTCCGGCCTGTCCGGCGCCGCGGAGACGGTGGCGGTCCGCATGATCCACGCCGCGGGCCAGACCGATCTCGCGCGCGACATCCGCGTCTCCGACGGTGCCGTCGCGGCCGGTCGCGAAGCCCTCCGCTCCGGCGCGCCCATCCTCACCGACGCGAACATGGTGGCGCACGGCGTGACCCGCACGCGTCTTCCCACCGACAACGCGGTCACCTGCCTGCTGCGCGACCCGCGCGTGCCGGACCTGGCCGCCGAGCTGGGCACGACGCGCAGCGCTGCGGCCGTCCAGCTGTGGGGCGAGCGGCTCGACGGTGCCGTGGTCGCCATCGGTAACGCCCCGACGGCCCTGTTCCACCTGCTGGATCTGCTGGCTGCGGGAGCCCCGAAACCCGCGGTGGTGGTGGGCATCCCGGTCGGGTTCATCGGCGCCGCCGAATCCAAGGACGCGCTCGTCGCCGAGGCGGAGGATCTCGGCGTCGAGTACATCACCGTGCTGGGCCGCCGCGGCGGCAGCGCGATCACGGCCGCCGCGCTCAACGCGCTGGCGCGGGAGGAGGAGCTGTGACGGGGATCCTGTACGGCGTGGGCGTGGGCCCCGGCGACCCCGAGCTGGTCACCGTCAAGGCGGCGCGGCTCATCTCCGAGGCCGACGTGGTGGCCTATCACAGTGCGCGGCACGGCCGTTCGAACGCGCGGGCCTGCGCGGCGCCGTACCTGCGTGAGGGGCAGATCGAGATCCGGCTCATGTACCCGGTGACCACCGAGACCACCGATCACCCCGGCGGCTACCGCGGCGCGCTGGAGGACTTCTACGCCCAGGCCGCCGAGCAGCTCGCCGAGCACCTCACCGCCGGACGGAAGGTCGCCCTCCTCGCCGAGGGCGACCCGATGTTCTACAGCTCGTACATGCACATGCACAAGCGGCTCCGGGACAGGTTCGAGTGTCTCATCGTGCCCGGCGTGACCTCGGTGAGCGCCGCCGCGGCGGCGACGGGCGTCCCGCTCGTGGAGGCCGACGAGGTGCTCACCGTGCTGCCCGGAACCCTGCCCGAACCCGAGCTGCGTCGCCGGCTCGCCGATACCGACGCCGCCGCGATCATGAAGCTGGGCCGGACCTTCCCCACGGTCGACGGTGCGCTGCACGCCGCGGGCCGCGCCGACGCGGCCTGGTACGTCGAGCGCGCGAGCCGCGCCGACGAACGGGTCCTCGCACTCGGCGACGTGAGCGCCGCCGACGTGCCGTACTTCGCGACGGTGCTCGTGCCCGGGCGGATCAACGCGCCGGGCGCACCGTCGACCGCGCGCGGCGAGGTCGTCGTCGTGGGACTGGGACCCGGCGACGAGGCGTGGACCACCCCGGAGGTCCGGCACGAGCTGGCCGAGGCCACGGACATCGTCGGCTATCAGACCTACACGGACCGGGTGCGGCCCCGCCCCGGCCAGCGGGTGCACGCCTCCGACAACCGGGTCGAGGCGGAGCGGGCCCGGCACGCATTGTCGTTGGCCGCGAACGGCGCCCGGGTGGCGGTGGTGAGCTCCGGCGACCCCGGTGTCTTCGCGATGGCCTCCGCCGTCGCGGAGGTCGCCGCGGACCCCGACTTCCACGACGTGCCCGTGCGCGTCCTCCCCGGGATGACGGCGGCGAACGCCGTCGCCAGCCGAGTCGGCGCTCCTCTGGGCCACGACTACGCCGCGATCTCGCTGTCCGACTACCTCAAGCCCTGGGAGGTCATCGAGCAACGGCTGCGCGCCGTGGCGAGCGCGGATCTCGCCCTCGCCGTGTACAACCCCGCCTCGAAGACCCGGCGCGAGCAGCTGGTCCGGATGCGGGAGGTCCTGCTCGAGGTCCGCGCGCCCGAGACCGTCGTGGTGATCGGCCGCGCCGTCGGCTCGCCGGAGGAGACGCTGACGGTGACCACTCTGGGCGAGCTCGACCCGGAGCAGGTCGACATGCGGTGCCTGCTCATCGTCGGGTCCTCGCGCACCGAGGTCACCGACCGCGCCGCCGGCCGGATCGTGCACACGCCGCGCAGGTACTGACGCCGGGCCGGCAGGTCCGCCGGCGATGGCGGACCGTCAGGCGGAGGCAGCAGCGAGCCTGCGGAGCGCGAGCTCCGCGTAGACCGCGGCGCCGTCGCCGAGCACGGAGTCGTCGAAGGCGGCGTAGGCCGAGTGATTGTTCGGGGCCTTCTCCGGATCCGCACCTGCAGGCGTCGCGCCCAGCATGAGGAAGGCGCCGGGCACCTCGTCGAGGACGCGGGAGAAGTCCTCCGAGCCGCTGAGCGGGCGCGGCCACCAGGCGAAGTTCTCCTCGCCGACGGCCTCGGCCACGGCGGTCGCGGCGAACTCCGCCTCGGCGGCGTTGTTCATCGTCACGGGATACAGGTCCTGCCAATCGATGTCGACCTCGGCGCCGTGGGCCGCCGCGATGCCGCGGCACACCCGGAACAGGCCGTCCCGGACCGCTTCGTGCGTCGCGCCGGAGAAGGTACGAACGGTGACCTCGAAGGTCACGTCCTCGGGGATGACGTTGTTCTGCGTACCGCCGTGGATCGAGCCGACGGTGAGCACAGCCGGGTCGCCGATGTCGATGCGGCGGGTGATCATCGACTGCAGCGCGAGCACCATCTCGCAGGCGATCGGGACCGGGTCGACGGCGTGGTGCGGCATCGAGCCGTGGCCGCCGTGGCCGCGGACGGTGACCTTCACCGCATCCGACGCCGAGAGCATCGCGCCCGCGCGGGTGCCGAACTGCCCGGCCGGTACCGCCGCGCTCATCACGTGCAGTCCGTAGGCGGCGACGGGGCGCGTGCCCGAGGCCTCGAGCACGCCCTCCTCGACCATGAGGCGGGCGCCGTCGTAGCCCTCCTCGCCCGGCTGGAACATGAAGACCACGTCACCGGCCAGTTGATCGCGGCGGGCGCTGAGCAGGTGGGCCGCGCCGGCCAGCATGGTGGTGTGCAGGTCGTGGCCGCAGGCGTGCATATCGCCGGTGGCGGAGGCGAAGTCGAGGCCCGTGCGCTCGGCGACCGGGAGGGCGTCCATATCGCCGCGGAGGAGCACCGTCGGGCCGGGGCGGCCGCCGCGGAGCACGGCGGTCAGGGAGGTGAGCTGCTTCCCGGGGGTCATCTCCAGGGGCAGCCCGCCGAGGAAGTCGGCGACCTTCTCCTGCGTGCGCGGCAGCTGCAGACCGAGTTCCGGGTGCGCGTGCAGGTCGCGGCGGAATCGCTGGAGCTCGTCGAGCATCTGGGTGGCGTCGGCGCGGGTGGTCATCGGGTGGCTCCGTTCGAGTCGGTGGAGAGGGCATCGGTGAAGGTGCGGGCGCGGACCGCGGCGAAGGTCCCGGCGAGGCCGATGACCGCGACCGCGGTGACGTAGAAGGGCAGGACGGCGTAGCCGCCGTTCTCGTGCAGCCATTCGGCCAGCAGGGGGAAGGTGCCGCCGAAGATCGCGACCGCGGCGGCGGTGACGATGCCCCCGCCGACGGCGCGCAGGGCGGTCGGGAACAGGAGGCCGCCGTACACGTTCGTGACCATGAGCATCGGTGCGACCATGACGCCGAGAATCAGCGCGGTGACCCAGAAGGGCAGGACGTGCGAGCGCATCGCGAGGATCAGCGGGAGAGTCAGCACGATCTGCAGGATGTAGCCGGTGCGCAGCACCTTCAGCGGGCCGATCCGGTCGGCGAGAGCGCCGAGTGAGAGCATCGCGACCAGCACGACGGCGAGCACGATCGTCATGAAGCTGGACGCCGAGGCCTTCTGCGCCGCACCGATGTTGTCGGCGTACACGGGCAGGTAGACGAGCGCGAAGTAGAAGGGCACCGTCGTCGAGATCGTGAACGCGAGCAGGGCTAGGCAGGCCCAGCGATGCTCCCGGAAGACCGACGAGATCGGCGGGCGCTTCGTGCCGTGCTCAGCGGACATCTTCTCGAAGGACTCGGTCTCCGGTGCGAAGGACCGGACCCAGATCGCGAGCAGGCCGATGAGTGCGGCGGCGATGAAGCCCCAGCGCCAGCCGCCGTTGCTGAGTCCGTCCTTGCCGAACACCGCGTACATCACCGCGATCGTGCCGAAGGACAACAGTGATCCGATCACGATGCCGCCGTACGAGATCGCACTGAATCGCCAGCGGCTGTCGCGGGGTGCGGCTTCGGTGACGTACGCCGCGACGGTCGGCGTCTCGCCGCCGTACGCGAGGCCCTGGACCAGGCGCAACAGCACCGCCAGCACGCCGGCCCAGACGCCGATCATGGACGCCGAGGGGAGCAGCGCGATGCCGAGGCTCGCGGCGGCGATGAGACTCATGCTCAGGGTCAGGCCGAGGCGGCGACCGTACTTGTCGCTGAACCGCCCGATGACGACGCTGCCGATCGGCCGGGCGAGGAAGCCGACGGCGAAACCGGCATAGGCGGCGAGCAGCTTGCCGCCACCCCCGCCGAAGACCGTGGTCGCGAAGAACGGCGCGAGGACGGCGTACATGTTCCAGTCGTAGGACTCGACGATCGAGCCGACGGTCGATGCCGCCAGTTCCTTGCGTGAGCGAGCGCGACGCGGAGCCGCCGCCTTCTCGAGTTGAGTGGTCACTGTCGCTGGTCCTTCCTACTGCCCGCCGGTGCGGCGGTGGCTCAATAGTGGTGACCGCGCTCACAATGCCGATGATCTGTGGGATTATCGCCGTCATGGAGTTCGATGATCGGAGAATCGTCGCATTGACCGAGCTGGAGCGGAAGATCGTCAACGCGCTCCAGATCCACCCTCGCGCTTCCTGGACTCTGATCGGCGAAGCGCTGGGTATCGATCCCGACACCGCCGCGCGCGCGTGGGCCGGCCTCACCGCCTCCGGCCGGGCGTGGATGTCGGCGCACCCGGGGTTGGGCGGCCCCGGCTCGCCCCTCATCGCGTTCATCGAGGTCAACTGCCGTGCCGGCTCCGCCGACGCGGTGGCGCAGGAGCTGGTCCCGAAGCCTCGGGTACTCACCATCGAGCACACCTCGGGCGGCCGGGACCTGTTGCTCACCGTCCTCGTCGTCGATCTCGTGGCGCTGTCGAGGCTCCTGCGCGACGAACTCGGCGCGACCGACGGGGTGATCGGCACCCGGGTGCACATCGTCACGACCGCCAGGACCGACGGTGCCGACTGGCGCCTGCGGGCCCTCGACGCGGCCACCGCACGGCGTCTCGCCGCGGACCGTCCCGCCCTGGAGATCCGGCCCGAGCGCGCCGACCACCGCGACCACGACCTGGTGACGGAGCTGCTTCGGGACGGGCGAGCCGGATTCACGGACCTCGCGGTGCGGACCGGCATGTCCGTCTCCACCGCTCGACGGCGCGCGCACCGCCTCCTGGCGTCCGGCGCCGTGGTCCTGCGCTGCGAGGTGGCGCAGCCGTTGAGCGGGTGGCCGGTATCGGGCAGCATCTGGTGCCGCGTACCGCCGGCCCGGCTCGACGCCGTCCTCGCGGGGATGGCCGGCGTGCCCGAGGTCCGCGTCTGTGCCGCGATCACCGGCGGCCCGACCAACATGTTCGCCTCTCTCTGGCTGCGCTCGGCGGGAGACCTGCAGCGTCTCGAGGCGCAGCTCAGCGAGCGCGTGCCCGACCTGGAGACGGTGGATCGGGCGGTCGCGCTGGTGCACATCAAACGGATGGGGCGGGTGCTCGACGACGACGGGCGCGCGGTGCGGCTCGTGCCCGTCTCCGTGTCGTGATCGCGAGCCGACTATCGTCGAGGCGTTCTTCCGACGGCTGCGACGATGGGTGAAGAGATGGCGAAGGCGTACTGGATCGCGTTCTACCAGGAGATCAAGGATCCCGAGAAGATGGCGGCGTACTCCGCGATCGGCGGCCCGGCCATCATCGCGGGCGGCGGTCGGTTCATCGTGCGCGGCCAGGCGGCCGTCGCCTACGAGGCCGGAAAGATCGAGCGCACCACCGTGATCGAGTTCGACAGCCTCGAGCAGGCCGTCGCCACCCACGACTCCCCCGCCTACCAGGAGGCCCTTGCGGCACTGGGCGACGGTGCGGTCCGGGAGATCCGGATCTGCGAGGGTTCCTGACGCCCCGAGGAACAGCCGCTGCGGTGGCGGCGTTGCACGGGGCATGGCTTCCAGTGAGTTCGACCCCCGCGCCCTGATCGCCACCAGCCGCATCGGGGTCCTCGCGACCCTGCGAGCGAACGGCATGCCCCAGCTCTCGCCCGTGACGACGGTGTACGACGCGGGCGCCGACCGGATCCTGGTATCGATGACAGCAGGCCGGGCCAAGGAGGCGAACCTCCGGCGCGATCCGCGGGCGGCCGTCGAATTCACCAGCGCCGACGGCTACACCTGGGCCACCGCGGAGGGTGCCGCCGAGCTGATCGGCCCGGGCTCCGACCCGAACGGCCCGGAGGTCGACTCCCTCGTCGACTACTACCGTCGCGGCGCGGGCGAGCATCCCGACTGGGACGAGTACCGGGCCGTCATGGTCGCGGACCGTCGAGTCCTGCTGATCCTGACGATCACCCACGTGTACGGCGCCAAGCTGCGCTGAGAGGCGGTCGCTCGGTCCGACTATCCGTTCTGTTCGAATTCAAGGGCGAATCGCGTCACGGCCTCGGCCGCCGTGACGCGCCCGGCCGTGGCCAGGTCGAGATTGTCCAGTGACGCGTCGTGTACCGCTGGGTCGCCGGCGGCGACGCAGTCCTCGACGACGTGCACGATCAGGCCGAGATCGGTGCCGTGCCGGGCCGTCTGCTCGACGGTGAGATTCGTCGCGACGCCGGTGATGTAGATCGTGTCGATGCCGTGCTCCGCGAGCCAATCCGTGGCCGGACCCGCCAGGCCGGACAGGCGCTGGTTGTCGTACACCGCGGTCGGCTGGTCCGCCATGATGTCGATGATCCGGGCACCGTCGGACTCGGGGCGAAAGGCCTCCTGTGCGTCCCCGACGGCCTGCATGAAGCCGGTGTTGCGGACCAGCTCGCCCTCGTCCTCCGGAACCGTGAACCGCGTGAAGATCACCGGAATTCCAGCTGCCAGTGCCAGGTCGTGGAACGCCGCGGCGCGGTCGACGACACCGGACTCCGCCACGGGACCGGCCAGCATGGGGCCGAAGAAGCCCTCGGGCTCGATCACGTTCACCTGCCAGTGCAGGGCCAGGACTGCCGTACTCATGCGCCGATCATGCACGCCCTCACGGCAGGGTGTGCAGGAAGTCCGCGACATCGGCTGCCCACACCGTCGCCTCGGGCGGGGTGAAGATGTGGCCGGCACCGTCGTACTCGATGACCCGTGCGCCCCGGACGGTGCCGAACTCCCGCTCGATGTCCGGTGGGATCAGCCTGTCGCCGCCACCGACGACGACCAGAGTCGGGACGGCGATCGCGGACAGCAGACCGGTCACGTCCACGCGGCCGGCGAGCTCCATCTGCTCCGGAGCGCCCGGAGGAATCGCGGCACGGACGTCGGCGATGATCCGTTCCGCATCCTCGGGCGAGAGGCCGCGGAGTTGCTCGTCGGTCGAGCAGGCTCGGAGGACGTACGCCGCCAGTTCCGGGGCGCCGGCCGCCGCGAGGGCGCGGAAGGAGTCGGTCGCGGCCCGCACGCGCACGTCCGCGCGGGCGACCCCCACCGTGAGTATCAGGCCCGAAACATGCTCGGGATGGCGCAGGGCGGCTGTCACAGCGACAGCGGCGCCGAGTGACAGGCCCACGACCGGGAAGCGATCGGCACCGCTGCTCACCCCGGCGGCGACCACGGCGTCCGCGAGGGCATCGAGTTCGAGCGGGGCGCCGGATCGGGGTGTGTCACCGGAGCCCGGCCAGTACGGTCCGACGAACCGTCGCTCGCCGATGCCGTCGATCAACGGCGCGAAGTTCTCCCGCACACCTCCGCCGGCGCCGTGGGCGAGCGCCACGACGGGGCCCTCTCCACCACCGTCGACGACCTCGTACTGGGAACCGGACAGGATCTGTGCAGCGTCATCGGAATGCATGGCCCCAGTCTGTGGGTTGACACCGGTGTGAAGGTCAAGACCGAGATGCTGATCGGCGAGTTGTCCGAGGTCACGGGTGCGAGCGCACGCTCGCTCCGGTACTACGAGGAGAAGGGGCTCCTGACGTCGAGGCGCACCCCCGCCGGCTATCGCGTCTACGACGACGGCGCGCCGCTGCAGGTCCGCCGGATCCGCGGCCTCCTCGACGCCGGCTTCGACACGGACTCGATCGGCGTCATCCTCCCCTGCGTGCGGCACGAGCGGACCGTCGAACTGTGCCCCACCATCGAGGCAACGATGCGTGCCACTCTGGCCCGCCTGGACGCCGACCTGGACGAACTCGCACGGCGGCGCTCGGCCGTCAGCGCCCTGCTCGCGTGAGCAGCCGGGCGCCGATCAGCGCGACCACTGCACCCGGCAGGACGTTGACCAGCAGGATCGGGAACTCCTCGCCGAAGGAGTAGCCGTGGGTCATGCCGACGATCATGTTCGCGATCATGGCGAGGATCCACACGAGGACGAACGCTGCGGCGGCGCGCTGCGCCCCGACGCTCCGCACCGCACGCCCGACGGCGAGGAACGCCACTGCGAGGACGATGCCGACGGCGACGATGATGATCGTCCGCACGGCGGTCAGCCCTCGCGAATGGTCATGGAGGCGAGCCTGTCTCCCGCGACGACGAACGCGAACGAGCTGAGGCCGTTGGCGTGCGTGCTGCGCCAGTCTCCGATCACGGTCACGGTATCGCCGTCGATGGTGACCCTCTGGGGCGTGAGAACGCCCTTCGCGCCGATGAATTCATTCGCCGACCACCCCTGCATCGCCGCGCGGTCGCCGAACACGCGACCCCAGTCGTCGATGAAGCCGTCCGCCGTGAAGGCGTCGAGGAACGCGGTCTCGTCACCGGCGTTCACGACGTCGATGAATTCGGCTACCGGGCTGGGGATCTCGATGCTCGTCATGCGCGTCTCCTGGTTCGTCGTCGGGCGGGACGTTGCAGTCCCACATCAACCATCGTAGGGGCCACGGTCCGCGCGTGCCGCTCGAATTCCGGGGCGATCCACAAGCTCCTGTTGTGGATCAGAGCCCGGCGACGAGCCGTGCGTACACCTCGGCGGCGGTCGGCACGGTCGGGACGCCGTCCGGGCGGGAGGGCCGATCCACGACGATTACCTCCAGCCCGAGTTCGCGGGCCGCGGCGAGCTTCGCGGACACCAGGTCGCCGCCGCTGTTCTTGGTGACCAGGACGTCGATAGCGTTCTCGCGCAGTAGGGTCCGTTCGGACTCCGGAGTGTAGGGTCCTCGGTCGCGGAGCAGCACGTGCCGGCGCGGCAGCGGGCCCGACGGGGCGTCGACCACGCGGACGAGGAACCAGTGGTCGCCGAGCGCCGCGAACTCGCCGACGTCCTGCCGCCCGGTCGTCAGCAACACCCGGGCGGGCGCCCGCTCGGCGAGTTCGGCTGCTGCGGCGGGCACCGTCGGGACGACGGTCCAGCGGTCGCCGGGCGCGCGCGACCACGGCGGTCGGACCAGGGCGAGAAGCGGCACCCCGGCCCGCTGGGCGGCCTCCGCCGCGTTGCGGGAGATCGTCGCGGCGAAGGGGTGCGTCGCGTCCACGAGCACGTCGAAGTCCTCGAGAAGCTCCGCCAGGCCCGACGGTCCGCCGAACCCCCCGATCCGCGTCTCCCCCACCGGCAAGCGCGGATTCGCGACCCGGCCGGCGAGCGAGCTGAGGACCTCGAAACGGTCGTCCTCGTGCAACAGGCGGGCCAGTTCCCGGGCCTCGGCCGTGCCGCCGAGCACCAGCACCCGGGTCAATGGCTCGCCCCGGGAACGCGCAGGCGGCGCGCCGAGTAGAGGTAACTCTCCTCGAATTCCGCCGGCGCCAGCACTTTTCCGACGAAGATCACCGCGGTCTTGGTGATGCCCTCCTCCGCGAGCCGCCGCGGCAGGTCCGCCAGGGTGCACCGGACCACCCGCTCGTCCGGGCGGCTGGCGAAGGCCACCACCGCGACCGGGCAGTCGGCGCCGTAATGCGGGGTCAACTCGTCGGCGATCGCCTGCGCGCGGTGGGCGGCGAGATGCAGCGCGAGCGTGACGCCCGTGCGGGCGAGGGAGGTGAGGTCCTCCCCCGGCGGCATGTCCGTCGAGAGTGTGGACACGCGCGTGACCAGCAAGGACTGTCCCACGCCGGGCACCGTCAGCTCGCGGCGCAGCGACGCCGCCGCGGCGGCGAACGCGGGGACACCCGGCACGATCTCGTAGGGAACTCCCGCCGCGTCGAGCCGGCCCGCCTGCTCGGTGAACGCCGAGTACAGCGAGATGTCGCCGGAGTGCAGCCGCGCCACGTCCAGGCCGGCGGCGTGCGCGGCGACCAGCTCGCCGACGATGTCCGGCAAGGGCATCCGCGCCGTATCGACGAGCCGCGCGCCCGGCGGGCAGCGGTCCAGCATCTCCTGCGGCACGAGGGATCCCGCGTACAGGCACACCGTGCACCGGGCCAGCAGATCCGCGCCACGTAACGTCAGCAGGTCGGGTGCGCCCGGTCCCGCACCGATGAAGTAGACGGTCACGACGACTCCTTGACGTAGGCCCACTGCACGATCGGGCGGCGTGGCTGCCACGCCGTCCCGGCGCCGAGCGCCGCGAGATCCGACACGGCGTAACTGCGCAGCTCACCGCCGAACCGGTTGCGCAGCAGTGCCACGAGCGACTGCCCCTCGACGGTGACCGTGTTCGCCACCAGTCGCCCGCCCGGCGGCAATACGCCGACGCACGCCGCGGCGAGGTTCTCGGTGAGGCCGCCGCCGATGAAGATCGCGTCGGGCACCGGCATCTCCGCGGTCAGCTCGGCTGTGTCGCCGACGACGAGTTCGAGGGGGACGCCCGCGCGGGCGGCGTTGCGCGCCACCCGTTCCGCGCGGTCGGTCCGGCGTTCGACCGCAGCGACGGAGCCGCCGCCGGCCAGCGCCCACGAGATGCCGACGGAGCCGGAACCGGCACCGAAGTCCCAGATCCATCCGCTCGACGGCCGCAGCGCCGCCACCGTCAGCGCGCGGATGTCCGGCTTGGTGATCTGGCCGTCGTGCTCGAACTCGAAATCCCCGTCGGTGCTACCCGGGGCGACCGGGTCGATCGCGAGGACGTTGAGGTCGTCGACCCGCATCGAACGCCGGTAGGTGCGCACCTTCTCCCGCGGGCCGCCCAGCTGCTCGAGGACGGTCATCGTCGGGGTCGGACCGGCGTCGTGCAACAGGTCGGCCAGTTGCGCGGGGGTGGAACCGGATTCGCTCAGCACGATCGCGCGGCGGCCCGCGCGGACCGCACGGACCACCGGGGCGGGGTCCCGCGCGACCGCGGACACCACGACCACCTCCTCGGCCGGCCATCCCAGCCGCGCGCAGGCCAGAGCGAAGCACGACAGGTGGGGCAGCACCCGCAGCGCGAGGTCCGGGCGGCGCCGCGACAGAGTGGCGCCGATCCCGTAGAACATCGGGTCGCCGCTGGCGAGCACGTGCACCCCGTCCGGCAGGTCGTCGAGCGCGGGCAGCAGCGGCGACGGCCACGGCCGCCGGTCGGCGGCGACCTCGCCGGGCAGGTATTCGAGGTGTCGCTGCGCCCCGTGGATCGTCGTGGCACCCTGCAGCTCTCGGCGCGCACCCTCGGTGAGCCCGGCCCAGCCGTCCGCGCCGATGCCGACCACCGTCACCGTCATCGGGGCATCCGGCGCCAGACCGCCTGCGGGACGAACCGCAGCCCCGCGTAGAGCGGGCGCAGCACGCCCGGGATCCACACCGCCCGACGGCCCCGGCGCAGCGCGTGCACCGTCGCCTCCGCGACCTGCGGCGCCGTGCGGCTGAACGGCGCCGGCTGCACGCCGGAGGCCATGAGGTCGCGCGTCATCGCGCCGACGATGAACCCGGGCCGCGCGAGCAGGACCTGAACGCCGGAGCCGTGCAGCGAGTCCGCGAACCCCTGCACGAAGCCGTCGAGGCCGGCCTTGGTGCTCCCGTACACGAAGTTGGCCTTGCGCACCCGCACGCCCGCAACCGACGAGAAGGCGACGATCGCGCCCCGTCGACCCTCGCGCGGTTCCTGGGCGCGCAGGAGCTTGGACAAGCTCAGCAGGATCGACACCTGCGCCACGTAGTCGGTCTGCGCGATCTGCACCGCGTGCTGCGGGTCCTCCTCGGCACGCGCCTGATCGCCCAGGATCCCGAACGCGACCACCGCCACACCGATCCGACCGAACCGATCGGCCACCTCGGCGAGTACCGCGGCGTGCTCGTCGGTGCGGTCGGCGTCGAAGGCGATCGGGAAGACTCCGGTGGCGCCCGCCTCCCGCAGCAGCGCGATCTGCTCGTCCAGGTACTCGGGGCGGCGCGCCGCGAGGATCACGTCGCGGCCCGGCGCGAGCCGTCTGGCGACCTCCGTGCCGACCTCGCTCCGGCCGCCGAGGAGGAGCACCGCACCGTCGGGAATCCTGTCCGTCACCGGTCCAGACTACGGTGGGGCTGTGCCCGAACTGAACGCCGACGCCCTCGCCTTCGTCACCGAGCGGCACCTCGCCTCCCTCGTCACCCTGCGCGCCGACGGCACGCCGCACAGCGTCGCCATCGCCTTCACCTACGACCCCGGCGCTCGCGTGGCGCGGGTGATCACTTCGGGTGACACGCAGAAGGCCCGCAACGCGGCGCGGGGCGGGTACGCGGCGCTCACCCAGGTCGACGGTCCGCGGTGGCTCACCCTGGAGGGCCCGGCGCGGGTGCTGGGCGACGCGGAGTCGGTCCGCGACGCCGAGGCGCGCTACGCCGTGCGCTACAAGCCGCCGCGGGAGAACCCGAAGCGTGTCGTCATCGAGATCGAGGTCGCGCGGGTGTTGGGGTCGAGCGGCTTCCGAGGCTAGCGCCGCGCCGGAAGGCTGCCGTCCATGTCCTCCAGCGAGCGACCCTTGGTCTCGGGGACGAAGCGGTAGACGAAGATCAGCGACAGCAGCGCGAACAACGCGTACAGGCCGTAGGCCAGCGACAGGTTGCCCTCCATCTTCGGGAAGGTCACCGTGATGGCCCAGTTCGCCGCCCATTGCGCCGCGGCGGCCAGGGAGAGCGCCGCGCCGCGGATCCGGTTGGGGAACATCTCGCCGAGCAGAACCCACACCACCGGGCCCCAGCTGACGCCGAAGAAGATGACGAACAGGTTCGCGGCGATGAGAGCGATCACGCCGACCGCGCCCGCGAGCGAGGGCTTACCGTCGGCCCCGATGACCGCGGTGCTGAAGCAGAGCGCCATGGTCGCCAGCGAAACCGCCATGCCGATCGAGCCGATGAGTAGCAGCGGCCGGCGGCCGATCCTGTCGACCAGCATGATCGCGACGATGGTCACGATCACGTTGACGATCGACGTGAACACACTGATCTGGTTGGACTGCGACTCCTCGAAGCCGACCGCCTGCCACAGCATGTTCGAGTAGTAGAAGATCACGTTGATGCCCACGGCCTGCTGGAAGATCGACAGCAGGAGGCCGACCCACACGATCGGGTAGATGCCGCCGCCCGGCTTCACCAGGTCCCGCCAGGAGTGCTTCTCCTCGCCGGCGAGGCTCTGCTCGATGCGGGTGACCGTGATGTCGAGGTTCTTCTCGCCCAGCAGCATCGTGAGCACGGTGCGGGCCTCGGGGATGCGGTGCCGGGAGACCAGGTAGCGGGGCGACTCGGGGATCATCGTGGACGCGACGCCGTAGACGACGGCCGGGATCGCCATCACCAGGAACATCCAGCGCCAGGCCTCCATGCCCAGCCACAGCTTCTCGGACGCGCCGCCCGCGAGCGAGGCCAGGAGCCAATCCACGAGCAGCGACAGGAAGATGCCGACGACGATCGCCATCTGCTGCAGCGACCCGAGCCGCCCGCGGATCCTGGCCGGTGAGACCTCAGCGATGTACGCCGGGGCGATCACCGACGCCACGCCGACGCCGATACCGCCGATCACGCGGAACGTGATCAGCATCCACGTATGGGTGGCGAAGGCGCAGCCCACAGCGCTGATGAAGAACAGCACCGCGGCGATCTGCATGACGCGCAGGCGCCCGATCCGGTCCGCGATGCGGCCGGCCGTCATGGCGCCCGCGGCGGCGCCCAGCAACGCGGAAGCGACCGCGAAACCGAGGGCGTAGCCGTGTATCTCGAACCGCTGCTCGATCGCCTTCGTCGCGCCGTTGATGACCGCGCTGTCGTAGCCGAAGAGCAGTCCGCCCATCGCGGCCACGATCGCGATCTGGACGACCCGGCTGCTGTTGCCGTCGCCCTCCTCGAAGATCGAAGGGCCGTCGGACGTGGTACCGCCGCCGTGCGTCATGGAACCTCCCGGTGAACTCCTAGAGGATCGTGAGGCCGTGGGAACGGGTGTTGACCGGCTCGCAGCCCTCCTCGGTGACGATCACGATATCCTCGATCCGCGCTCCCCACCGGCCACTGAAGTAGATTCCCGGCTCGATCGAGAAGGCCATCCCGGCCTCGACCGGAAGATCGTTGCCCGCAACGATGTACGGCTCCTCGTGCACGGACAGTCCGATCCCGTGACCGGTGCGGTGCAGGAAGAACTCTCCGAGGCCCGCCGCGGCGAGCACGTCGCGCCCGGCGGCGTCGATCGCCTCGGCGGTGACGCCGGGCCGAACCGCCTCGACCGACGCCCGCTGCGCGCTCTCGAGCAGCGCGTACTGCTCGGCGATCCCGGCCGCCGGCTCGCCCAGCGCGTAGGTGCGGGTGCAGTCCGAGTTGTAGCCCGAGGGCAACGGGCCCCCGATGTCGACCACCACGACATCGCCCGCCTCGATCACGCGATCGGACACCTCGTGATGCGGGTCGGCGCCGTGCGGACCGGAGCCGACGATGACGAACGCAGCCTCGGTGTGGCCCTCCTCGACGATCGCGGCGGCGATGTCGTCGGCGACCTCGCGCTCCGTGCGGCCGGCTCGGAGGATCTCCGGGACCCGGGCGTGCACCCGGTCGATCGCGGCGCCCGCGGCGCGCAGCTCGTCGAGTTCCGCGGCGTCCTTGACCATCCGAAGCCGGCGCAGCACGTCCGTGGCCAGCCGCACGCCCAGGCCGCGGTCCAGCAGCGGCACGAGGTGCAGCGCCGGCACGGCGTCCGCGACGGCCACCGTCGAGGCTCCGGACAACAGGCCGAGGACGAGGGCGTACGGGTCGTCGCCGTCGACCCAGTCGAGGACGGTGAGCTCGACGCCCTCCGCGCCGAGGCCCGGCACCGCGGAGTCCTTGACAATGGCGAGCTCCAGGCGCGGGACGACCAGTCCGAAGGAGGAATCCGTGACGACGAGCGCGGTCAGGCGCTCGAAGGACTCGCTGACGATGCCGGTCAAGTAGGCCAGATCGGGGCCCGGGGTGATGACGAGCGGAGTTCCCGCTGCGGTCGCGAGGTGCTGGGCCTTGAGGAGACGGGTCGCGTACACCTGTGCCGGGAACGTGTGGGGGTTGCTCATGGTCCGATTGTGACACGATGATTCCCGTGACGAACGACGCGCGCCCGCTCATGCTGCTCGACTCCGCCGGGCTCTGGTTCCGTGCCTACTACGCCATCCCGGACAAGGTGAAGGCGGCGGACGGGCGGTCCGTGAACGCTCTGCGCGGCTTCCTCGACATGACCTCGCAGCTCATCGCCACGCACCGCCCGGGCCGGCTGGTGGCCTGCCTCGACCTGGACTGGCGGCCCGCCTTCCGGGTGGAGCTGTTGCCGACGTACAAGACGCATCGCGTCGCCGAGGGCGGGGACGGCAGCGCCGAGGAGGTGCCGGACACGCTGTCCCCGCAGGTGGACATGATCCTCGAGGTGCTCGAGGCGGTCGGCATCGCGACCGGCGGCGCCGTCGGCCTGGAGGCGGACGACGTGCTCGGTACCCTCGCCGCCAGGGAGAAGGCGGACCCGGTGATCGTGGTCTCCGGGGACCGGGACCTGCTGCAGGTCGCCGACGACGCCGCTCCCGGCGTGAAGTGCCTCTACATCGGGCGCGGCATCGCCAAGGCCGAGATGTTCGGGCAGGCGGAGGTCGCGGAGAAGTACGGCGTGCCGCTGGACCGGGCGGGTGAGGCCTACGCGGAGCTGGCGCTGCTGCGCGGCGACCCGTCCGACGGCCTGCCCGGTGTGCCCGGCATCGGCGAGAAGACCGCCTCGAAGCTGTTGCTGCAGTACGGCTCCCTCGCCGCGATCCGCGAGGCCGCGGCGTCGACCCCGTCGCCGCTCGCGGTGCGGGCCGCAGCGTCGATCAACGCCTCGGCGGACTACCTCGACGCCGCATGGGACGTGGTGTGGGTACAGCGCGATGCGGACGTCGCGCTGTCGGGATCGGACGAGATGCCCCGTGAAGCACACGATCCGCAGCGCCTGGCCGAGTTGGCCGAGGAGCTGCGGATCGGAGCACAGGTGGAGCGCCTGCTCGCCGCGCTGGCGGGCTGAGCCCGGATCGGCGCGCGACGCCAGCGGCGTCGCGCGACCCGATCAGCTGGGCGCGCCGACCTGGTACTTGCCGTCGCTGTCCTTGACGGTGACCTTGACCGTCTTCTGCTTACCGCCGATGGTGGCGGTGCAGTCGAAGGACTCGCCGTCCTTGACCTTCACACCGTCGGTCTTGCACGAGACATCGGTGGTGTCGGACTCGTTGTAGTTCTCCTTGAGGACCTTCGTCACGCCCTCGTTGACCTTGGCGTTGTCGAAGCTCTTCCCGAAGAAGGCGCCGGTGAGCCAGCCGATGAGCAGCACGAGGGCCACGATCACGATGATCGCCGCGGCGGCGATGCCGATGATCAGGCCGGTCTTCGACTTCTTGGGGCCGCCCGGCACGGGCTGCCCCGGCTGACCGAACTGCTGCCCGAACTGTTGGCCGGCGAACTGCGCCGGCTGGCCGAACTGGTCCTGGCCGAACTGCGGCTGCTGCGGGTTGGGCTGCTGGTATCCCCCGAACTGCTGGCCCTGCTGCGGCTGCTGCTGACCGGGCCACTGGCCCTGGTACTGCGGCGCGATCTGGGTCTGATCACCCGCGGGCGCGCCGTAGGGCTGCTGCTGCGGGCCGCCGTACTGCGGCGAGATCTGGGTCTGGTCCTGCTGGGGCTGGCCGGGCTGCTGCCAGCCCTGCTGCGCCCACTGATTCGGATCCTGCGGATTGCTCATCGTCCAACTCCTCCCCTGTCGCAGGCCGAAGGCCGACGACGAACGCCTATGGGCTCAAGATACCCGATCGTCAACCCGATTCGGCGACCACGCCACGCCGCACCGCGGCGATCGCGGCCGTCGCGACCGTGGCCAACCCCGGCCGGGTTTCGAACGAGGTCTGCTTGATCTGATCGAGCAGATCGATGACCTGCCTGCACCAGCGGACGAAATCGCCCGCCGGAAGCGGTCGTCCGCGCTCCCCCGCGGCGAGCAGGACCGCGGCGAGGGTGCCGCCGGCGGCCCACTGGTACATCGGCGTCACGAAGCCGATGTCGGGTTCGCGGCTCGGCTCCAACCGGTGCGCGGCCTCGGCGGCGACGATGTCGGTCCACCGATCGGCGATGTCGCGGAGAGCGGACCGGACGGCGCCCGGCACCTTCTCGCCGGTCAGGAGCATGCCGCCGCGCTCGCCGCGGGACTCGAAGACCAGCGCGGACACGACCGCGGCGAGCCCGGCCGGGTCGAGCCCGTCGAACACCCCGTCCTCGATGCACTCGCACACCAGTAGGTCGGACTCGCTGTACACCCGGGCCAGACGGTGCCCGGCCTCCGTGAGCTCCGGCGCACCGTCGACCTCCGCGATGTACCCGCGGTCCGACAGCAGCGCCACGATCCGCTCGAAGGTGACGGCCAGCGACGAGGTGGTGGCCCGCACCGTCGCCGCCGACGAGGTGACCTCGCGCTCCAGGCGGGCGTACCGCTCGGCGAGCCGGTCCAGCTCCGGGGCGCGCTGGCCGGTGTGCGCGGGGTGGGTTCGCATCCGGGCGCGCAGGTCGGCGAGCTGCGTGTCCGACGCCGCCGGACGGTGCGCCTTCGCCTGCTGCCGGGGCGCCGAGATGGTGCTGTTGCGCAGCGTCGATGCCAGGTCGCGCTTCCCGCGCCCGGAGCGGTAGTCGGCGTTCTTGGGCACCCGCAGCGTGCCGAGCACCTGGATCTCGCCCACGAAGTCCGACGCGCCGACGCGTCCCGACCAACTGCCCTCGGTGACCACGACGGGCTTCGGGTCGCGCCGGTCGCCGGAGGGCTCCACGACGAGGGCCAGGCCCCGTCGGCGGCCGCCCGTGACGGCGATGACATCGCCCCGCCGCAGTTCCGCGAGTGCCGTGGCGGCGCCGTCGCGGCGGTCGGCGAGGTCCGCGCGGCGCAGCGAACGCTCCCGTGCCCGGACGGCCTCGCGCAGCCGGACGTACTCGAGGTAGTCCGCGCCGCCCGCCGCCTCGGTGATCTCCGCGCCGAGGGCGATCAGCTCCTTCTCGCCGCGCACGACCCGCTTGGCCAGTCCCACGACCGAGCGGTCGGCCTGGAACTGCGCGAAGCTGGCCTCGAGCAGCCGTTCCGCACCCTCGCGACCCAACCGGTCGAGCAGGTTGATCGACATGTTGTAACCGGGCGAGAACGAGCTCACCAGCGGGAAGGTACGTGCGCCCGCGAGGCCCGCGACCTCCTGCGGCCGGACACCGGTCTGCCACAGGACCACGGCATGACCCTCGATGTCGATGCCGCGGCGGCCCGCGCGGCCCGTGAGCTGCGTGTACTCGCCGGGCGTGAGCTCGACGTGCGACTCGCCGTTGTACTTGACCAGGCGTTCGAGGACGACGGTGCGCGCGGGCATGTTGATGCCCAGGGCGAGCGTCTCCGTGGCGAACACGGCTCGCACGAGGCCCTTGACGAACAACTCCTCCACTGCGTGCCGGAACGCCGGGAGCATGCCCGCGTGATGCGCTGCGAAACCACGCAGCAGCGCCGCCCGCCATTCCTCGTAGCCGAGCAGGTCCAGGTCGGCGGGCGAGAACTCGGCGACGTGCTTGTCGACGATGCGGCCGATCTCGTCGGCCTGCTCGGCGGTGGTGAGCACGACCGGGGACCGCAGGCACTGGGTCAGCGCCTGCTCGCAGCCGGAGCGCGAGAACACGAAGGTGATCGCCGGGAGCAGGCCCTCGGCGTCGAGCAGCGCGATCACGTCGGGCCGCGGGATGGGGCGGCGGACCTGCTGGCCGCGACCCTGCCTGTTCCCGGAGCCGGTCCGACGACCTGTGCGGCTGTTGATCCCCGGCTCGAAGCTGCGGTCCAGCGCCTCGCGCTGCTTGACGTAGCGGACCAGGTCCGCGTCCAGGACCAGGTTCTTCTGGCCCTCGTCCTGTGCGGCACGCAGAGCCCTCGTGTCGAAGAGGTCGAACAGCTTGCGGCCGACCAGCATGTGCTGCCACAGCGGGACGGGCCGGTGTTCGTCGACGATCACCTCGGTGTGCCCGCGGACCTCGGCGATCCAGGCGCCGAACTCCTCGGCGTTCGACACCGTCGCAGACAGGCTGACCAGGCGCACGTCCTGCGGGAGGTGCAGGATCACCTCCTCCCACACCGCACCGCGGAACCGGTCGGCCAGGTAGTGCACCTCGTCCATGACCACGTGGCTCAGCGCGTCGAGGGTGGGCGAGTCCGCGTAGAGCATGTTGCGCAGCACCTCGGTGGTCATGACGACCACGGGCGCGGACGAGTTGATCGACGTGTCGCCCGTCAGCAGGCCCACGTTGTGCGCGCCGTAGCGGGCCGTCAGCTCGGCGTGCTTCTGGTTCGACAGCGCCTTGATCGGCGTGGTGTAGAAGCACTTCGTACCGCCGGCCAGGGCCAGGTGCACGGCGAACTCGCCGACCACCGTCTTACCGGCCCCCGTCGGAGCGCAGACGAGCACCCCGCGGCCCTCCTCGAGCGCCCGGCAGCCGCGGACCTGGAACGGGTCGAGGGTGAAGTCGAGCGCTGCGGTGAAGCTGTCGAATTCAGAGGACGTCATCGAACCCCGAACGCGGGATCGACGTGCGCGTCACTTTCTCCGGCCGCCCGATCGGGGCGGTGTTCCCGACGGTGCCCGACGACGGCCCGGCGCTCGCCCCGATCGGCTGCGGGGCCGACGGTGCCGGCGATGCCGCCTCGTCGTCCAGCTCACCGTCGAAGACGTCCGAGCCGCCTGTGCGCTTCGCCTTGAGTCGATCGTGAACCCGTGCGAACTGGATGGAGATCTCGAGCAGCACGGCCAGTGCCATCCCGAGGGCCAGCATCGTCAGCGGATCACCCGACGGGGTGATCACCGCCGAGAAGATGAACATCGACATGAGCATGCCGCGCCGCCACTTCTTCAACTTCTGGTAGCTCAGCACGCCCACCAGGTTGAGCGCCACGATGAACAGCGGCAGTTCGAAACTGACGCCGAATATCGCCATCACGCTGATCACGAAGTTGAAGTACTCCGAGCCCTGCAGTGCCGTCACCTGAGTCTCGTTGCCCACGGTGAGGAAGAACCGGAACGCACTCGCGATCATGAAGTAGCCGAGCACCGCGCCCGACACGAACAGCACGCCACCGACTGCGACGAACGATGCGGTGTACCGCTTCTCGTTGCGGTGCAACGCGGGGACGATGAACGCCCAGATCTGATAGAGCCAGACCGGGCAGGCGAGCAGCACGCCGGTGGCGAAGGCGACTTTGACACGAAGGTTGAACTGGTCGAAGACGCCCGTGGCGAGGAGTCGACATTCGTCGCCCCGGGTGATCGCCGCGCGCGAGGTGTCCGGTAGCTCGCAGTACGGTCCGGTCAGCAGGGTGCCGGTGGACGGCAGACCGAAGGGACCGTGGCTGTACCAGTAGAAGCCGATGAACGCCGCGGCGACGATCGCGAACAGCGACCACAGCAGCCGGGTGCGCAGCTCGTAGAGGTGCTCCACGATCGACATGGTGCCGTCGGGATTGACGACGGCACGACGGCGTCGCGGATCGAACGGGATCTTCAACGCGGGCTAGGCCGACTTGTGCTCGCCCTGGGGATCGACGGTCTGTACATCGATCGGCTGGTCGGTCACCTGCGCCTGCGGCTTCTCCGTGGCCGCCTTCGCGGCACCCTCGGTCTTCATCTCATCCATCTCGCTCTTGAAGATGCGCATCGAACGCCCCAGGCCTCGCGCGGCGTCCGGAAGCTTCTTCCCGCCGAACAGGACGAGCAGGACCACCGCGATGATGATCCACGGCCAGATTGAATGGGTCAGCCCCATGGTTCCACTCCCTCGATCACGACGAACTCCACTGCCCAGACTACCGGACCCGCGGCCCGGTGTTCCTGTGCGAACGCTGCGGGCGATGTGTCCGGTTCATGAATAGTTGGCGAGCCCCGCGGCCGCGCGTAGCGCGACGGCGGTCGCCAGCGACTCGGGGCCGCGCACCGTCAGCTCCCCGCCGAAGCTGAGCACGAACCGCACCATCCAGTCCTCCGTCGCGTACTGCATCGTCGCGGCGACCGGACCGCCCGCGTCCTCGCTCAGCACGGTGAACGGGTGGTACTCGAGCGCCCAGGCGGCGCCGGGGCCGACCTCGACGGTGGCCGTGGTCAGCTCGTCGGCCGCGGCACCGTCGAACAGCCCGGCCGCCGGTTCCACGTGCTGCGGCACCGAGGCGGGTTCGTCGAGCTCGTGCACCTCGTCGATCCGGTCGAGGCGGAACATCCGCAGGCCCTCGCTGGTACGGCACCAGGCCTGTAGGTAGCTGTGGCCGCCGAAGGTGTCGAGGGCGATGGGGTCGACATCGCGCTCCGTGGTGCTGTCGCGGGTGGCCGAGTAGTAGCGCAGGTGCAGTGCGCGACCGTCACGCAGGGCCCCGCGCACGGTGGCGGCGACGCCCGCCACCGGGCTGTCGGGCTGGGCGCCGTCGATCGAGGCGACGGTGTCCCGCCCCGCGCCAGCGACCGCCGCCTCGAGTTTGGCGATGGCTCGCAGGACCGCGGCCGGATCGGCGACACCGGGCGAATCCGCCAGCCCGCGCAGCGCGAGCAGCAGCGACGCCGCCTCGGGGCCGGTCAGCTTGAGCGGGCGGTCGATCTTGGCGCTGAAGCCGATGTCGACCCCGGACTCGTCGTAGTCGATCTCGATGAGATCGCCCGGGAACATGCCGGGCAGCCCGCACATCGTGAGCCCGGTCAGGTCCTTGCGCAGCTGGGCGACCGTGACACCGAGGTCGGCCGCGGCGCGCTCCAGGTCCGCGTCGGGGTGCGTGCGGAAGTACGGGATCACGTTGAGCCAACGCGCGAGGCGCTGCATCTGCTTCGTCGGCTGCTTGGACGGTGTGCTCATCGCGCCGCCGCCAAGGCCGTGAGCCGGTCCACGACGGCGTCGCGCAGCTCCTGCGGTTCGAAGACCACCGCGTCGGGCCCGAGCCCGGACACCTCCCGGGCAACGGCGTCGACCGAGCGCATCTCGACGGTGATCTCGGTGCCGGACCGGCCGCGGAAGTCACCGTCGGCCTGCGTGGCCGCGAGCCGACGGAGCCCGTCGCCCCGCCCCCGCGCGACCCACAGCCGGGCCGTCCCGACCGGGTCGCGCTCGGCGACGGTGGCCACCACGTGCGCGTGCAGGTCGAAGCCCTCGGGCGGCCGCACGGTGGCCGCGGCCCCCGTGACGGAGCCGCCCCGGACCCGGCTGAGCTTGAACGTGCGCACGGCGTCGCGCGCCACGTCGTGCCCGACCGCGTACGCGCTGCCGCGGAACGTGACCACGCCCCACGGGTGCAGCGTGCGGTCGACATAGGGCTGCGCGGGATTGGCGCGGTGCTCGAAGGTGACCTGGCGCCGCCGGTCGATGCCCTCGAGCATCGCCAGCAACGCGCCCTCGGCACCCCGGTCGGGGGCGATACCCGGGCCCACGCCCGCGCCGGGCCCGCTGACGTCCATGCCGCCGGCGCGCAGCTTCTGCACCGCGGACTGCGCCGCTGAGGACAGCTCCGGCGACTGCCAGACCGCTGCGGCGACGGCCACGGCGGTGGCCTCCTCGGGATCGAGGTCGATCTCGCCGAGGGCGTACTCGTCGAACGCGATCCGGTAGCCGGTGGCCGAATTGATCCGGGACACCGGTGCCACCTCGATGGGGACGCCGAGTTCCCGCAGGTCCGCCTTGTCACGCTCGAACATCCGCTCGAAGGCCTCGTCGTCGGCGTCCGGGTCGTACCCGAAGACGTTCGCCCGGATGTAGTCCCGATCGAGCGGGCGTTGCGTGTACAGAAGGCATATCACCAGGTTGGTGAGACGCTCGATCCGCGAAGTTGCCACGTGTCGATCTTACGTTCTACGTGTCCGATCCGCGCGGATCGACGCGGTGTCGTCCGTTCGGAGGACAGGGGTCGCACTCCCCTATGCTCCACGCATCGTCGCGAGGAGGCCCGCCGTGCAACCCCATTCCGATCCGCTGTTCGGGCGGTACACCGTCGTCGCGCCGCTGGGCCGGCACGCCACCGGTACCAGCAGTCTCGTCGACGGCCCCGACGGACGCCAGGTGCTCACGGTGCTTCCCGTGGCCGACGGTGCCGCCTTCCTCCGGGACGCCGCCGTCGCCGCGCGACCGAGCGGCCCCGGCGCCGCGCCCGTCCTCGCGTACGGGTTCGACGACGGTGTCGCCTGGTTCGTCTCCCCCGATCCGTCCGGCCGGGACCTCGCCGACGTTCCGGTGTCCGACGTCCCGGTCGCTGCCATCGTCGGTCGTGCCTTCGCGGCGCTCGATGCCGCTCGCGCGTCCGCGACGGGCCCGGCATCGGTTCCCGCACGCCCGGCCCCTGCTCCGGCGCGACGGGCGTGGCGGCGGTGGCCGGTGATCGCGGCCGCGGTCGTCGCGGTGCTGGTACTGGTCGGTGCGGTGGTCGGGGTGACGGTGATGCGGAGCGGGAGTTCCGGGCCGGCTGGGCCCGTGACCGCCATTGCGGGTGGCGGCGGCACCGTCTGCGTGATCGCGGACCGCGAGCTGTACTGCCTCGGCAGGACTCTCGGCGAGTCGTCCGCCCACAACGCCACGTTCTCCCCGATGCCGACCGTGGTTCCCGGCCTGGACGACGTGACATCGGTGTCCATGGGGGTGGGCGTCGTCTGTGCGGTCGCGGGTGGGGAGGTCTACTGCTGGGGCAGCGATGCCGCGGCGCTGACCGGCGATACGACATCGTTTGGAAGGGCCCTGTCCGCGCCCGTCAAGGTCCCGGGCCTGTCGCGAGCGACGACCGTGACGGCAAGCCGCTCCTACCGACTCGGCTCCGGCGCCTGCGCGGTCACCAGCTCGGGCACCTATTGCTGGGGCTTCGGAACCGGCGGATACACGCTCACAAAGGTGCGCGGCCCGGGCGAAGTGCGGGCGATCGAGATGAACTTCTACGAGTACAGCGCCGACGCATGCATGCTGGCCACCGGCGGAGCGGTCAGTTGCTGGAGCGGCGGCACGAACTTCGACATGGTCGGGAAGGCACCTCAGACCGTGACCGGGCTACCGCCAGTGACGAGGCTCTCGGTCAGCGGCGTTTGCGGTGTCGCCGATGACCGCGCCTACTGCTGGGAGCAATCGGACGCCGGCCCGATCCTCGGACGCGTCTTGCCGGGCGGACTCGCCGACGTGGCGGACGTCGCCGTAGACCGGGTCTACCGGGACAAGTGCGTCGTCAGTGGCGGCTCGGTGTACTGCACCACGAAGCTGGACGAGGCGCCGCAACGTGTGGACCGCCTCGACCACGCGACCGCCGTGACCACCAAGACCGCGACATGCGCCGTCGCCGACGGATACCTGTACTGCTGGGGCGATCTCTCATGGCGCACCGGCGCTGACTCTGCGGCGAACGCGCCGAAGTCGGCGCCAGTGCGCATCGACCTTGCGCCGTAGCGGCGCAATCGGGTCGCCTGAACGCTACATCGACGCGATGAGCCGCTCGACCCGCTCGTCAACGCTGCGGAACGGGTCCTTGCACAGCACCGTGCGCTGGGCCTGGTCGTTGAGCTTGAGGTGCACCCAGTCGACGGTGAAGTCGCGGCCGGCGGCCTGGGCCGCGGTGATGAACTCGCCGCGCAGCTTGGCGCGCGTGGTCTGGGGCGGGGTCTTGACTGCGGCATCGATCGCCTCGTCCGTGGTGACGCGGGCGGCCATGCCGCGGCGCTGCAGCACGTCGAACACGCCGCGGCCCCGCTTGATGTCGTGGTACGCGAGGTCGAGCTGCGCGATCTTGGGGTCGGACAGCTCCATCGAGTACTTGTCCAGGTAGCGCTGGAACAGCTTGCGCTTGATCACCCAGTCGATCTCGGTGTCCACGCCGGAGAAGTCCTGCGACTCCACCGCGTCGAGCGTGCGGCCCCACAGGTCCACGACCTGCGCGAGCTGCTCGTCGGGCTCGCGCGTGGCGAGGTACTCGACAGCCTTCCCGTAGTACTCGCGCTGGATGTCCAGCGCGCCGGCCTGCCGTCCACCGGCGAGGCGCACCTCGTGGCGGCCGGTGGTGTCGTGGCTGACCTCGCGGATCGCGCGGATCGGGTTGTCCAGCGAGAAGTCGCGGAACTGCACGCCGGCCTCGATCATCTCCAGCACCAGGTGCGCCGTGCCCACCTTGAGCATCGTGGTCGTCTCGGACATGTTCGAGTCGCCGACGATCACGTGCAGGCGGCGGTACTTCTCGGCGTCGGCGTGCGGCTCGTCGCGGGTGTTGATGATGGGCCGACTGCGGGTGGTGGCGCTGGAGACGCCCTCCCAGATGTGCTCGGCCCGCTGACTCAGGCAGTACGTCGCGTTCTTCGGCGTGAGCAGCACCTTGCCGGCACCGCAGATCAGCTGCCGCGTCACCAGGAAGGGCAGCAGCACGTCCGAGATACGGGAGAACTCGCCCACGCGGCTCACCAGGAAGTTCTCGTGGCAGCCGTAGGAGTTGCCCGCCGAATCGGTGTTGTTCTTGAACAGGTAGATGTCGCCGCCGATGCCCTCGTCCTGCAGCCGCTGCTCGGCGTCGAGCAGCAGGTCCTCCAGGACCCGCTCCCCCGCCTTGTCGTGGGTGACCAGCTGGAGTACCGAATCGCACTCGGCGGTCGCGTACTCGGGGTGGCTGCCCACATCGAGGTAGAGGCGCGAGCCGTTCTGCAGGAAGACGTTCGAACTGCGCCCCCAGGAGACGACGCGCCGGAACAGGTACCGGGCGATCTCGTCGGGGCTCAGGCGACGGTGTCCGTGGAAGGTACACGTGACACCGAACTCGGTCTCGATTCCCATGATTCGGCGCTGCACGGTTCGAACATACCCTCAGCTCCACCTTCGTAGTCCGCCCCGTCCTGATCGGGGTGCCGACGTTCCCGCGCCATCACGGCGACGACGATCGGCGCGAGGGCGACCGCCGCCAGGACGAAGGTCGTCAGCACGTCCGTCGCGGCGACGAACGCACCCAGTGTCGCGGAGAAGACGAGGTTGAATCCGGTGTGTGCGATCGACGTCGTCCAGATCGTTCCCGAGCCGTACCACAGTGTGCTCCAGATGATCTCGAGCAACACCGACATCACGATCCACATCGGGATGAGCAGGAGGGTCTCGCGCAGGGGCACGTCGAACCCGAAGTAGCCCACCGACGCCAGCGGCCAGTGCCACGCTCCCCAGATCGCGCCGGTCGTCGCCGCAGCGGCCGTCGGCCGGTTCCGGAACACCCGCAGGTCGGCGAGCGCGCCGCGCAGATACGCGGTCCAGCCGAACTCCTCGCCGAAGAAGACGGGCGCGAACACCACCATCACGAGAGGCCCGAGCAGGAGCTGCTCCAGGTGGGGCCCGGCACCGTCGGGCGGGACCGAGATGACGCCCGTCGCGAAGCCGACCGGCAGGGCGACGGCGAACAGCACGAACGGGACCGCCAGCGCGAGGAGGTACCAGCGCCACCGCTCCCGTAGGCGCGGCCGCAGCCCCGCGTCGGCGAAGCCCTGCCGGGTGATCCACACCCGCACCACGAACGCCGCGAGAGCGGGCAGGAACGCGGCGGTGATCAGCTGGATCACCGGGTCGTTGAGCGGATGCCCGAGTGCGTAGGCGATCACCCACAGACCCCACGAGGGCAGGAAGGTCAGGGCCAGGAACCACGGGATGCCGCGCCGGTGCACGGAGGTTTCGTTCATGCCTCCAGTCCACCCGAACGACGGTCCGCGGTCACGGGCCCGGGAGCCCGACCTCGCGGTGGTGCCGGCACTACCCCAGCAGCTGCGCGACCCGCTCGTCGGACAGGCGCTTGAACGCACGACGGGGTCGGGTGTGGTCGAGGATCGCGACCTCCAGCTCCCCCGCCTCGAAGGTCTTCGGTTCCGCGGTCGATGAGGCGGACGAGCCGTTCGACGGTGCCGGGGCGCCGAGCGCCTTCGCCGCGAGGCCGAACGCTGCGGCGAGGTCCAGGCCGTCCTGGTAGCCCTCGGTGAGGACAGGCGTGATCGACTCCGTCTGGCCGCCCATGACCACGAACTGCTTCTCATCGCCGACGGAACCGTCGTAACCCACGCGGTAGAGCCGCGACGCGGCGTTGTCCGGCGTGCCGACCTCGGCCACGCACAGCTCCACCTCGTAGGGCTTGGCCTGTTCGGTGAAGACCGTGCCCAACGTGGACGCGTACGCGTTGGTCAGCGACCACCCGGTGACATCGCGCCGCGAGTACTGGTACCCGCGGGTGTCGGCGAACTGGATGCCCGCGCGCCGCAGGGACTCGAACTCGTTGTACTTGCCCACCGCGGCGAAGCCGATGCGGTCGTAGATCTCGCTGATCTTGTTGAGCGAGCTCGGATTGTCGGCCACGAACAGCACGCCGTCCGCGTACTTGAGCACGACGACGCTCCGGCCGCGGGCGATGCCCTTGCGGGCCAGCTCCGAGCGATCGCGCATGATCTGCTCGGCGGACGCGTAGTACGGGAAGGTCATGCCTGCGCCCCTCTCGCCGCGATGACGCGGTCCGTCGCGGCTGCCACGTCCGCCTCGGCGACCTCGACGGCACCGTCGGAGGTGATGACGACGGACGTCGGGTACAGCTTGCGGAGTACGTCCGGACCGCCGGTGGCGGTGTCGTCGTCGGCGGCGTCGAAGAGGGCCTCCGCGGCCACGTCGAGCGCACCGTCGGCGTCGAGACCCTGCCGGAAACGCTTCTTGATGGACGACTTCGCCCAGGCCGAACCCGAGCCGATGGAGTGGTAGCCCACCTCGTCGTGCCAGTCGCCCGTCACGTCGTAGGAGACGATCCGACCGCGTGCCTCCGCCTCGTCGAATCCGACGAGCAGTGGCACGGCCGCCAGGCCCTGGAGAGCCGCACCGAAGTTGCTGCGCACCATGCCCGCGAGCCGATTCGCCTTGCCCTCGAAGGTGAGCGGGACGCCCTCGATCTTCTCGTAGTGCTCGAGCTCCACCGTGAACAGTTTGACGATCTGCTTCGCGATGCCCGCGGTGCCGGCGATGCCGACCGCGGTCAGCTCGTCGGTGACGAAGGTCTTGACGATGTCGCGCTGCGCGATGAGGTTGCCCATCGTGGCACGGCGATCACCTGCGAGCAGCACGCCGCCGTCGAAGGCGACCGCCACGATCGTGGTGCCGTGCGGCACGTCCGCGGGGCCCTCGGAGATGCGGAAGGCCAACGCCTCCGGGGCCACCTCGGCCAGATGCTGGACGAAGGAGGATCGCGCGCCGCTCAGCGGCGTCACTGGCCGCCCTTCTGGACGTACGCGCGCACGAAGTCCTCGGCGTTCTCCTCGAGCACGTCGTCGATCTCGTCGAGGAGATCGTCGGTCTCGTCGGTCAGCTTCTCGATGCGCTCCTGGCCGGCTCCCGACGGTGCACCCGCGAGGTCCTCGTCGTCTCCGCCGCCGCCACGCTTGACCTGCTCCTGCGCCATCTCGCTGCCTCCTTAGCGACCATCCCGGGCCGCATGACCCGATGTTCCAACCCTACCGGCCTACACTGCTCCCGTGGATCCGTACACGCCGCCCGGCATGCCCGAACCGGTGCTCGTCAGCATCGGCGACATTCATTGCACCCGCACCCAGGTCATCACGCCCGCGGGAACCTTTCCGATCACGGGCGCGCAGTGGACCGTGACCGACCACAGTGTGCACACCCGCACCACGCCCACCTGGGCGATCGTCCTCGCGATCGTCGGCGCGTTCGTCGTCTGCCTGTTCTCGCTCTTCTTCCTGCTCGCGAAGGAGGACCAAACTCAGGGATTCGTGCAGGTCAGCGTGTTCGGCCCGGAGGGCCGTTCGTTCACGACCAGCGTCCCGGTGTACTCGCCCTTCGCCGTGCAGGACGTGTTCGGGCGCGTCAACTACGCCCGGAACCTCAGCATCGGCATGTAGCCCCGACGGTCCGCCGGAGTTCGGCCGCTACTGAAGGATGCGGGCGACGGTACGCCGGATGCGCCGTGGGCGGGGCGTGCTGCCGACGGGACAGACGACCTCGATGAGGGTGCGATCGTCGAGACGGATGACCCAGTGGTGCTCAACGATGATCGCCTCCGCATTGATCGTCGTGTGCGTGATCGACGCGAGCCGTTCGATCGGAATCGGTTCGGACGCTCCCCCGATGCCCACTCCCGACTCGTCGATCCACCAGATCACCCTCCCGGCGGACTTCCACATCGCGATCGGGATCGGACCGAAGAACGCCGTCACGACCGCGGCGAAGCCGGCTGCCATGACCACCATCCCTGGCGACCCCACCTCCACCGGCAGGAAGGCCGCGGAGATCACCACGAACGCGACACCGGCATCGAGAAGAGCGAGCGCAGCGGCTGCGACGAAGAAAGGAATCCCGATCCGCCCGCGGACGGCCAACGCTGTCGGCGGCGGTTCCGGCGGAACACTGGGCGCATCGATCGGAACCACGATGTCCGCTGCCGCGAACCAGACGGCGGCGCCGGCGATCCCGCTGGCGATGCCGAAGGCTACCCGTCCGAGCTCCCAGCCGTCGACGGTGTTCGCCTCTGCGATGAGGATTCCGCCACCGAGCACCAGCAGCGCGGCACCGATACGGAAGAACCAGAACCGAACGAACTTCCGTCCATCGATTCGCGGTGCCGGTGGCACGTACCCGAACGACTGCTCCGGCCGGTCCGCCCTGTGGCGCGCGCTCACCACCAACCGCCGCTGACGCGGACACCGGGGGCGACGTTCCGCACGAGGCCGCGGAATCGCATCGGTCGCACTGATGCTCCGGCGGGATATCGGACGGTGACGGGAGGACGATCGTCGAACGAGATAGTCCACCGGTGGGTGTAGACGAGGCCGCGAGCATCGTCCTTGTCGTACTCCACCGCGACCACGTGGTCCCACGTGCTTCGGCCTGGCCGGTCGGTATCGGTGGTGCGAAAGCCGATCTCGTCGAGCGTCGCCCAGAGGTGAACACTGCGGCCGCTCCGGATGATCCGCAGCGGGAGCGCGGCACAGAGCACGGCACCCGTCACTCCGAGGACGAAAACGCCCGGCCACAGGGCTGGTTCCTCCTCCGGCGGTGCGATCGAGAGTCCGAGGCAGATCACCGCGAGTAGTCCGAAGGCGACGGCAGCCAGCACGCCGATGACGAGGACGATGCCGTACCTGCCACGCACCACCGTCGGAAACTGCGGCGGCTCGGGGGCTCGACCGGAGCTCTCGACCGTTGGACCGTGGCCCGACGCAGGAAATGGATCCTGCCAGGTACCGGCCATCCTCACATGCGGGGCCGCACGTCTGATGCTCGCGCGCACGTGCGTGGGTCCACGCCGCACCCCCGCCGGATACCGGACCTCGTCCACGTCTCCAGTGGTGCGCCGAATCGTCCACACATGCCACAGCGGGAACCCGCCGACGTCCTCATATCCGTACTCCACGGCCTCTATCTCGCGCCAGGCAGCTCTCGTCGGGTTGTCGCCTCGCCGATACTCGAGACTTTGATCGGTGACCGCCATTCGCCACCGGACTCCGCCACGGAGTACCGCACGAAGGTACAGCACGCCTCGCGCGCCGGCTCCCACCACGAACAGCAGCGATGCGCCGCCGGGGAGCGTGAATCCGTTCGCCACGACATCCGCTATCAGACGCCAGGTGAAGAACGCGCTGCCCAGGAGTACTCCGACTGCGAGCCAACCGACACCTCCGATGCCGCCGCGCACCAAGACGTTCGAGCCGGCCGGCGTCACCATCCGAGGACCGTCTCGACCTGTGAGTGTTGGCGGATTGGACAACTATTCAACATCAAGAAGAGTGTATCGGTCTGATCCGCATCGCGAAGGAGTGAGTGGCGGTCAGCGGTCCAGGAGATGGGGTGCCAGGCGCCGCAGCTCGCGATCGATCTCGACTACTCCGGGGCGCAGGTCGACGGGCGTGCGCACGGACACATCGCCGAATCTCCAGGTGAAGTGATGGTCGACGTCGCTCGGACCGATCGGGAAGTACATCGACTCGACGGCTCGGCTGAACCATTCGATCTCGTTCCATGGCGTGAACGTCGGAGCTTGTCCGGATGTCGCGATGCTCACCCCCTCAGGAGACAGCGCGATCAACACGATCCTGGAAGCGCGAAGGACGCCGACGGCGTATCCCGCCAGCACCGCGTTGAAGAGTAGAACGAAGCCCCCGATCAGTAGTGCGCTCATCGCACCGTCCCGGGTACCGACGGCAAAGGCCGACAGGGCGGCACCACCGAGAAGTACCGCAGTGACGAATGTGAGGATGATCGCCCCCGCCGCGGAGAGGAAGAAGAGCAGGGTGAGGCGCCCGCGGACCTCGACCGCGTCACGAATCGCGAGGGCGCTGCGTGTCGCCACCGGAACGTGCGACGCTTCACGACCGATCACTCCCGCGGCGAGCGCGAAGAGCAGCGCACCGATGACCTCGATCCACCAGTCGATCTTGCGGTCGGCAGAGAGCCACAGTCCGACGCTCAGACAGGCGTGCAGACCGAGCAGCAGCGTCGATCCGAACAGCGCGAGGACCATCGGGCCGAACCTGCGCGGCGCTGACCGCGCATGCCGCACCACGTCAGATGGGACGGAGACGGACGACCGGGATCGGGCGGGTGGTCTTGCGCTGGTACGCCGCGTAGCGGCCGCCGTTGTTGCGATCCGCGAGATCCCAGAGCCGCTGGTAGTCGGCGTCGCCGGGCCGCAGGGTCTCGACGCCGGCCGGGAACCGCTTCGTCCCGACCTGCACGTCGACGGTGCCGGCGGCGACCATGTTGTGGAACCACGCCGGGTTCCGCGGCGCTCCGCCCTTGGACGCGACGACGACGTAGTCGGCACCGTCGGCGACGTAGGTCAGGACGGTCGTGCGCGGCTCCCCCGACTTCGCACCGACGGTGCGGACGATGAGGCTGGGCACGCCGAAGAGCAGCTTGTGGCCGATGCGGCCACCGGAACGCACGTACAGCTCGCCGTGCGCCTTGAGCACCTCCGGGAACGCCCTCGCGTAGAGCTTGCCCACCTCGCGACCGATGTCCATGCGCCTATCCTCGCAGGGAATCGACGAGCTCGCGGGCGGAGGAGGCGCCGTCGAGCAGGGCACCGACGTGCTCCTTGGTGCCGCGCAACGGCTCCAGGGTGGGGATGCGGACCAGCGAGTCGGCGCCGACGTCGAAGATCACCGAG
This sequence comes from Tsukamurella pseudospumae, assembly GCF_001575195.1. Classification (NCBI taxonomy): domain Bacteria; kingdom Bacillati; phylum Actinomycetota; class Actinomycetes; order Mycobacteriales; family Tsukamurellaceae; genus Tsukamurella; species Tsukamurella pseudospumae. Next base: position 779,275 of record NZ_LSRF01000001.1, on the reverse strand, counting down.
TCCCAGCTGGCCGCGGCGATCTCGGTACCGAAGCGGCGCATGCATTCGCCGCGGAAGTAGGCGCGGGTGGACTCGGGCGGCGTCGTCACGGCGTCCATCACCTGCTGCTCGGTGACCAGGCGCTTCATCGAACCGCGGGCGACGAGCCGGTTGTAGAGCCCCTTGTCGAGCCGCACGTCGGAGTACTGCAGGTCGACGAGCTGCAGCTTCGACGCTCCCCACGACAAGCCCTCGCGCTGACGGATGCCCTCGAGCAACCGCAGCTTGGCCGGCCAGTCCAGCTCGTCGGCGAGCCGCAGCGGATCGTCGGCGAGGGTGTCGAGCACTCGGACCCAGGTGGCGTGCACGTCGAGGGCACGGGCATCGTCGGAGCCCTCGAGGAAGGATCCCACCCGGTCCGCGTAGGCGCGCTGGATGTCCAGCGCCGTCATGTGCCGGCCGTCGGCGAGCTCGAGGACGCCGGTCAGCGACAGGTCGCGCGAGACCTGATGCACCGCGGAGACGGGCGCCGCCAGCTGCAGGTCCGACAGGTCGACGCCGGCCTCGATGAGGTCGAGCACCAGCGACGACGTGCCGACCTTGAGGTACGTGGAGGTCTCGGCGAGGTTCGCGTCACCGATGATGACGTGGAGTCGGCGGTACTTGTCCGGGTCGGCGTGCGGCTCGTCGCGGGTGTTGATGATGCCGCGCTTGAGCGTGGTCTCGAGGCCCACCTCGACCTCGATGTAGTCCGCGCGCTGCGAGAGCTGGAAGCCCGCCTCGTCGCCGCTGGCGCCGATCCCCACGCGGCCGCTGCCGCAGAACACCTGCCGCGTCACGAAGAACGGGGTCAGCCCGCCGACGATCGCGGCGAACGGGGTGTCCCGCCGGCACAGGTAGTTCTCGTGCGTGCCGTAGGAGGCGCCCTTGCCGTCGATGTTGTTCTTGTAGAGCTGCAGGGCCGGGGCACCGGGCACCGTCGACGCGTAGCGGGCCGCGGCGTCCATGACGCGCTCGCCCGCCTTGTCCCAGATCACCGCGTCGAGCGGGTCTGTGACCTCTGGCGCCGAGTACTCGGGGTGCGCGTGGTCGACGTACAGGCGTGCGCCGTTGGTGAGGATCATGTTCGCGGCGCCGATCTCGTCGGCGTCGATGATCGGCGCCGGCCCGCCGCGTCCGAGGTCGAAGCCGCGGGCGTCGCGCAGGGGCGACTCGAGGTCGTAGTCCCAGCGGGTGCGCTTGGCGCGCGGGACGGCCGCGGCCGCCGCGTACGCGAGCACCGCCTGCGTCGAGGTGAGAATCGGGTTCGCCGTGGGGTCCTTCGGCGCGGAGATCCCGTATTCCACTTCGGTACCGATGATGCGCTGCATGCGCCCCAGCCTATCGGTGCCGATCGGGCCGGGTCAGGCCGCCTGCCGCGCGATCCGGAACCGGGTGACCGCCCACAGCAGGACCGCCATGAGCGCGAGCACGCCGATCGCGATTCCCCACTGCATCGGCGTGGAGTCCCACAGCGGATCGACGCTCGATCGGGTCGTGACGAGCCGCCCGGACACCGGGTCGGTCGCGGTCACCGAGGTCACCTTCTGCAGGTCGATCGTCGAGGCGGACGCGGCGAAGCCCCATCGGGACGGGAACAGCCAGGACACCTGCTCGAGGCCCGGCCGGTCGTGCAGCCCGAACAGGCCGCCGCTCATCACGAGCTGGGAGATGACGACGACCACGAGGAGCGGCATCACCTGCTCGGCGGACCTGGCGATCGCCGAGATCAGTAGGCCCACCAGGGTGGACACGCACGCCAGGACCGCGATGTCGGCGATCAGCTCGATGGGGACGTTCGCGAGGATCGCACCCTGGTCCGGTGTGGCCGTGCCGATCAGCATGATGCCGACCATGATCGCCGCCTGCAGGGTGGCGGCGGCGAAGAAGACCACCGTCTTCGCCGACAGGTACGCGCCGGGCCGGAGACCGACCGCGCGTTCGCGCTGGAAGATGGCGCGCTCGCCGACCAGATCGCGGGCCGTCAGCGCGGCACCCATGAAGCACGCGCCGATCACCAGCAGTACGAGGATCATCTTCGGCGCCGCGACCTCCTTGTCGACGACACCCGCGAGCCCCTTCTCCGCGGGCACCAACAGCGTGACCGCGCCGAGGACGATCGGCATGAGGACCAGGAAGATCAGGTACGCCCGGTCGGCGAGGATCAGCCGCAGCTGCCGCCGCGCGATCACCGACAGCTGCTTGCGCGTCGAGGTCCGTGGCGCCTTCGTGGGGGTCGGCGGGGCTCCGGTCGGGGCCGGCGGCGGCGGGGCGGGGTTCGCCGAGCGGTACCGCTGCCACGCGACATCGGGTTGCTTGGCGGCGAAGTCGAAGATCTCCGCCCAGTCGCTCGTGCCCATCGCGGCCTTGACGCCCTTCGGCGAGCCGCAGTACGCGGTCTTGCCGCCGGGCGCCAGCAGGAGCACCTGGTCGCACATGTCGATGTGGGTGAGCGAGTGGGTCACGACGATGACCACGCGGCCCGCGTCGGCCAGGCGGCGCAGGGTCTGCATCACCTGACGGTCGAGCGCCGGGTCCAGGCCGGAGGTCGGCTCGTCCAGGATCAGCAGCGACGGGCCGGTGAGCAGTTCCATCGCGACGGACGCGCGCTTGCGCTGGCCGCCGGAGAGCTTGTCCACCCGCGTCTGCTTGTGCTCGGTCAGCTGCAGCTCCGCGAGCACGCCGTCGATCACCTGGTCGCGGTCGGCCTTCGACATGTCCGGCGGCAGGCGCAGCTCGGCGGCGAACCGCAGCGCCTGCTGCAGGGTCAGCTGCCGGTGCAGCACGTCGTCCTGCGGCACCATGCCGATACGGGAGCGGAGCGCGTCGAAGTCGCGGTGCACGTCCCGGCCCTCGAACTCGACCCGGCCGGCGGTCGGGGTGACGGCGCCGGAGACGACCCGGGACACCGTCGACTTGCCGGCGCCCGAGGGGCCGATCACGGCCGTCAGCGTGCCCGGGGCGGCGCGGAAGTCGATCCCGTGCAGGAGCGTCTTGTTGCCGTCGACGGTCAGGGTGATGCCCTGGACCGCGAGGCCGGCGCCCGCGAACTGCTGCGCCTTGGGGCGTTCCAGGCGGCCCTGCTCGACGATGAGGTCCGAGTTGCCGATGGTGACCAGGTCGCCCTCGCGCAGCGCGGTCGGTCCCGCGATGCGCCGGCCGTTGACCTGGGTGCCGTTGGCCGAGCCGAGGTCCTCGATGACGAGGCCCTGCGGGCCCGTCAGCAGCCGTGCGTGGCGGCGCGAGACCAGCATGTCGCCGAGGGCGATGTCGTTGTCGGGGGTGCGGCCGATGGTCATCTGGCCGGACGCGGAGCCCATGGGGCGCTGCGGCATCTTCGCGACCTGGTACAGGCCGGTGTTCCCCGCCATCGCGCGCAGGTGCGGCGCGACCTCGCCGCCGGGGCCCTGCAACAGTGTGGGCTCGGCCCGCTGGGCCGGGATCGGCGCCGACGGTGCCTGCTGTCGCGGCAGCTGCATCGGTCGTGACGGCGGCGCGGGGTTCTGCCCGGTGGCCGGGGGCACGGGGATCCGCGCCGACTGCGGTGCGCTCGGACCCGGCGGGGGCGTCGGCGTGCGCGGAACGGGATTCGACGGTGCCCGCTGCGCGGCGGGAATCTGCTGCACGGGCTGCTGCGACGAGGGCGGCGGCGGAGTCCGGGCCGGGGGCGGGGGCGGCGTGTTCGAGCGGGGCGCCGCCGAGAACACGACCTGGGCGCCCGTGCGGGGGTCGCCGAACATCAGCTGCTGCGTGCCGTTCAACGCGATGGTCGGCCGTCGGACGCCGCCGACGAACACACCGTTGGTGCTGCGGTCGGTGAGGATCCACCCCGTCGGACCCGCGGTCGCGACGGCGTGCGTCCGAGACACCAACGGGTGGTTGATCGTCACGTCCGACTCGAGCGTGCGCCCGAAGGTCACCGTCTTACCCGGGGCGAAGGTCAGCGTCTGCCCGTCCACCGTGACGGTGAGAACTGAAGTTTCCGTACTCATCACGCAGCATTCTATGCAGACGCGACTTGCCCTGGGCTTATGCGGCGCTTGTGCGCCGCCGCCCGGCGACCTACAGGTACTGCCCGGTGTTGTTCTCCGTGTCGATCGCCCGGGACGCGCTGGAGTTCTTGCCCGTCACCAGCGTGCGGATGTACACGATCCGCTCGCCCTTCTTGCCCGAGATCCGCGCCCAGTCGTCCGGGTTCGTGGTGTTGGGCAGGTCCTCGTTCTCGGCGAACTCGTCGACGATCGACTCCAGCAGGTGGGTGATCCGCAGGCCGGGCTGGCCGGTGTCGAGGAAGGCCTTGATGGCGTGCTTCTTCGCCCGGTCCACCACGTTCTGGATCATCGCGCCCGAGTTGAAGTCCTTGAAGTACATGACCTCCTTGTCGCCGTTGGCGTAGGTCACCTCCAGGAACCGGTTGTCATCCGTCTCGGCGTACATCCGCTCGACGACCCGCTCGATCATCGCCGTGACGCACGCCTCGCGATCGCCGCCGAACTCGGCGAGATCCTCCTCGTGGATCGGTAGCGCCGCGGTCAGGTACTTGGAGAAGATGTCGATCGCGCCCTCTGCGTCGGGCCGCTCGATCTTGATCTTCACGTCGAGGCGTCCGGGCCGCAGGATCGCGGGGTCGATCATGTCCTCGCGGTTCGACGCGCCGATGACGATGACGTTCTCCAGGCCCTCGACACCGTCGATCTCGCTGAGCAGCTGCGGGACCACGGTGGTCTCCACGTCCGAGCTCACGCCCGAGCCGCGGGTGCGGAAGATCGAGTCCATCTCGTCGAAGAAGACGATGACGGGCGTGCCCTCGGACGCCTTCTCCCGCGCGCGCTGGAAGATCAGGCGGATGTGCCGCTCCGTCTCACCCACGAACTTGTTGAGCAGCTCGGGGCCCTTGATGTTGAGGAAGTACGACTTCACCTCGCGCGAGTCGTCGCCCCGGACCTCGGCGATCTTCTTCGCCAGCGAGTTGGCCACGGCCTTGGCGATGAGCGTCTTGCCGTTGCCGGGCGGGCCGTAGAGCAGCACGCCCTTCGGCGGCCGCAGCGAGTAGTCCTTGAACAGGTCCTTGTGCAGGAAGGGCAGCTCGACCGCGTCGCGGATCAGCTCGATCTGCCGACCCAGGCCGCCGATGTCGGAGTAGTCGACGTCCGGCACCTCCTCCAGCACCAGGTCCTCGACCTCGGCCTTGGGGATGCGCTCGAAGGCGTAGCCCGCCTTGGTGTCGACCAGCAACGAGTCGCCCACGCGCAGCTTGCGGCGCGGCAGCCCGAACTCGTCGAGGCCCGGATCCTCGGAGGCCTGCAGCGCGAGCGGCGCGGCCAGGCGCACGACGCGCTCCTCGTCCGCGTGGCCGACGACGAGGGCACGGGCACCGTCGTCGAGGATCTCGCGGAGGGTGGAGATCTCGCCCACGGTCTCGTACTCGCCCGCCTCGACCACGGTGAGCGCCTCGTTGAGGCGCACCGTCTGGCCCGTGCGGAAGCTGACGACGTCCAGGTTCGGGGAGCAGGTGAGCCGCATCTTGCGCCCGGAGGTGAAGACGTCCACCGTGTCGTCCTCGTAGGTGCCCAGGAGCACGCCGTAGCCCGATGGGGGCTGCCCCAGCCGCTCGACCTCCTCGCGGAGCGTGAGCAGCTGATTGCGGGCGTCCCGCAGCGTCTCGAGCAGCTTCGTGTTGCGGGTGGTGAGCGCGTCGACGCGCTCGCGCAGCACGGCCGCGGAGGTGGCCTGCGAGGTTCCCGGCGTCGTGCTCGACGGGCGGGTCGGATCCGGCTCGGTCACAACAGCTCCCTTCCAGTGGGGACCTTCAACGCTACCCCTTGTTCGATCGACGCTGGGGACGAGGCGCGACGGTGCCGTCGGCCAGCCGCCGGCACGTGATCAGGAAGGCCGTGTGGCCCTGCATGCGGTGCGACGGTCGCACGGCGAGACCGACGACGTGCCACTCGCGCACGAGCGCCTCCCACGACCGGGGCTCGGTCCAGATGCCCTGCTCCCGCATCGCCTCGACGACCTTGGACAACTGGGTGGTGGTCGCGACGTAGACCGTGAGCACGCCGCCGGGGACCAGCGCCTTCCCGACGGCGTCGAGCACGTCCCACGGCGCCAGCATGTCGAGGACGACGCGATCGACCTGTGGGCCGTCGTACTCGGCGAGGTCGCCGAGGTGCAGGTTCCAGTTGTCGGGACGCCCGCCGAAGAACTCCTCGACGTTCTTGGCGGCGTACTCGGCGTGGTCCTCGCGGACCTCCCAGCTGGTCACCGAGCCCTCGTGGCCGACGGCGCGCAGCAGCGAGCACGTGAGTGCGCCGGAGCCGGCCCCCGCCTCGAGTACCCGCGCGCCCGGGAAGATGTCGCCCTCGGCGACGATCTGCGCCGCGTCCTTCGGGTAGATGACCTGCGCGCCGCGCGGCATGGACAGCACGTAGTCGGTGAGCAGCGGCCGCAGCGCGAGGTACGGGGTGCCGTTGACGGCCTTGACGACGCTGCCCTCGGGCGCGCCGATGAGCTCGTCGTGCCGGATCCCACCCTTGTGGGTGTGGAACTCCTTGCCCGCCTCCAGGTGGACGGTGAACTTCCGGCCCTTCGCGTCCGTCAGTTGCACTCGGTCGCCCACTACGAAGGGTCCACTGTTCGCCATGGGTGCAGATTGTCCCAGCGACCCCGCCGTTCCGGCGAATCAGGGCTGTCGGTAAGTGTTGTTCATGGCCGATGACGCGTTCTTCCATCCCGTCGGGACCCTCGACGCCGACGGGTTCGAGTACGAGGTGTTCGATCCGACCCGGGCGAGTGCGAGCGTGTGGGCGGACACCATGCAGCACGGTGCCCCGCCCGCGGCGATCATGGTGCGCGCCATGGAGAAGCTGGTCGGCGACGGCGCGCGGGTCTCCCGGGTGACGATCGACCTGCTGGGCGTGGTGCCGATCACCCGGACGCGGGTGCGGGCGTGGGTGTCCCGGCCGGGTCGGACTATCTCACTGATAGCCGCGGAGATGGACTGCGTGGATGGCTCCGGCGAGTACCGCACCGTCGCGCGGGCGCAGGCGTGGGCGCTCGCGGCGTCCGACACGACGGCGATCGCCCGCGACCTCTCCCCCGCCATCGCTCCGCTGGACGCAGTACCCGGCCCCGTGCCCGGCTTCTTCGCCCACCTGCAGGACCAGGGCTTCCTCTCCGCCTGTGAATGGCGTTTCGTGACCGATCCCGGCGCGCCGGACGGCCCCAAGCAGTGCTGGATCCGGCCGAAGATGCCGCTGGTCGCCGGTGAAGCGCCCTCGCCGCTGGTTCAGGTCTTCTCGGTCGTCGATGCCGCCAACGGCATCTCGGCCTACCTCGATCCGACTGCGGTGACCTGGATGAACATGGACATGACGGTGCACTTCCACCGCTCGCCGCAGCCCGTGGACGGCTGGGTCGGTCTGTTCGGCGATCAACTCGTCGGGGGCGAGGGCATCGGCACCACCGTGTCCCGGATGTACGACGGTGCCGGGGCCTTCGCCGTCGGCGCGCAGACGCTCCTCGTCGCCGCGCGGTGAGACGACGGCGCCCCGGGAACCTTCCCGGGGCGCGGTCACTCGCCGGTCAGAAGCGGCAGCTGCGGATGTCGGTCATCAGGATCGCCTTGGCGCCGAGGTCGGCGAGGTCGTCCATGACCCCGTTGGCGTCCTTGCGAAGGACCATGGCGCGCACCGCGACCCAGGCGTCGTCGGCCATGGGGGCGACCGTCGGCGACTCCAGGCCGGGCGTGACGGCGATGGCACCGTCGAGCAGCGTGCGCGGGCAGTCGTAGTCGAGCATCACGTACTGCCGCCCGAAGACGACGCCCTTGAGCCGCGCGGTGATCTGATCGCGGGCCCGGCTCGACTCGGCGCCGACGCGCTCGATGAGCACACCCTCCGAATCGCACAGGGAATCGCCGAAGGCGATGAGGTTGTTCTGCCGCAGCGACCGGCCCGACTCCACGACATCGGCGATGAGGTCGGCGACGCCCAGCTGGATGGAGATCTCCACGGCACCGTCGAGCCGGATGACCTCGGCGGTCATGCCGCGCGCGGCGAGGTCGCGCCGCACCAGGTTCGGGTACGAGGTGGCGACCCGCTTGCCGTCGAGATCGCCGACGGACCAGTCCTGGCCCGCCGGGCCGGCGTAACGGAAGGTGGACCGGCCGAAGCCCAGCGCGAGGCGCTCGGTGAACTCAGCGCCCGAATCGAGCGCGAGGTCGCGCCCCGTGATGCCCATGTCCAGCTCGCCCGAGCCGACGTAGAGCGCGATGTCCTTGGGACGGAGGAAGAAGAACTCCACCTCGTTGGCGTTGTCGATGACCGTGAGGTCCTTGGCGTCCGAGCGGCGGCGGTAGCCCGCCTCGCTCAGGATGGCGGCGGCGGCCTCGGAGAGCGCGCCCTTGTTCGGTACGGCGACCCGCAACATGTGTGTGGATTCCTTCGGGAGGATCAGGGGTGGGGGATCAGAGGTACGAGTAGACGTCGTCGAGCGTCAGGCCGCGCTTGATGAGCAGCACCTGCAGCCAGTACATCAGCTGCGAGGCCTCCTCGGCGAGGTCCGCGTCGCTCTGATGCTCGGCGGCGATCCACACCTCGCCCGCCTCTTCCAGCACCTTCTTACCCAGGAAATGGATGCCGCGGTCCAGCGCCTCGACGGTCCCGCTCCCAGCGGGCCGCGCCTCGGCCTTCTCGGCCAACTCCGCGAACAACGTCTCCATGGTCTTCACACGACTCATTGTCCCACGCGAACTAGAGTGGTCCGTGTGGAGGGCAGCGCGACCGCGGAGGGGGCACCGTCGGCACCCCGAACGGATGGTCCCGACGCCCCGGCGAAGGGCTCCGCGCAGTACCGCTACGCCCGCGCGTTGATCCGCGCTCGTCTGCGCCTCGTCCGCGCCGCGCGCGACCCGGACCGGTTCCTCCGCGAGAACTACGACGATCTCGCCCGACGGCACCCGCTCCTTGCGTGGGCATGGAGCCTGCTGCACCTCGACTTCGCCGGGCTCTTCGTCGGCGGACTGTTCCTGATGAGCAGCTTGACGGTGTCGCTGCTCCCCCGTTCCTGGTTCTTCCAGGGCATCGTGTCGGGCATCAACGCCGTGATCGGCTATGCGATCGGCGTGTTCCTCAAGTGGGTCGTCGTGGACCTGCTGGTGCGCTCGCACCCGATCCGCGACGATCCGAAGCGGGCGCGCTGGGTGCCGGTGTGGCGGGCGCTGATCGTGCTCGGCGTCCTGGCCGGTGGGCTGTGGATGATGATCGCCGCGAAACGCTGGCAGGACGACGTGCGGGCCCTGATGGGCATGCCGCCCGGATCGAACCTCTGGTACCTGCTCACCCCGATCGTGGCCTTCGTCGTTGCAGCGCTGCTGATCTCGATCTTCCGGGTGCTGCGCGACCTCGCGCTGCTGGTCGGTCGCCGAGCCAACCGCTTCCTCCGCATCCCGCTGCCCGCCGCCCGGGTGTTCGGCTTCGTCTGGATCGCCTTCCTGGCCTTCCTGCTGGTCGACGACGTCGGCTTCCGCGCCTTCACGGCCGTCGCCAACCGCGTCGCGTCCACCACCAACAACGAGGAGGTCGCAGGCTTCCCGCAGCCGACGATCCCGCAGCGATCCGGCTCTCCGGGTTCGCTCGCGCAGTGGTCCGGCCTCGGCAACGAGGGCCGCAAGTTCGCGACCGGGGGTCTGCGTGCGGAAACGCTGAGACGCTTCACCACGCGGCCCGTGAGCGAGCCGGTCCGCGTCTACGTCGGACTCGAGAACGCCCCGACGCCGGAGCGTCGCATCGCGATGCTGCACCAGGAGCTCGCGCGGACCGGTGCCCTCGACAAGGGCCACGTCGTGATCATCCCCACCACCGGATCCGGGTGGGTCAACCCGACCGCGGCGCGGGCGCTGGAGCTCATGTACGACGGCGACGTCGCTCTCGTCGCCATGCAGTACTCGTACCTGCCCAGCTGGATCTCGTTCCTCACCGACGGCGAGGCCTCGCTGCAGTCCGGTAAGGCGCTGATCGACGCCGTGCTCACGGACGTGCGCGCTCGCCCCGTGGCCGCGCGGCCCAAGGTCCTGGTCATGGGCGAGAGCCTCGGTACCCGCGCCGGCGAGGGCGCGTTCAACGGGCTCGCCGACATCCGGGACAAGGTCGACGGTGTCGTCTGGATCGGGCCGCCGCGCGCCAACCCGATCCACTCCGCGATCTCCGACCGGCGTGACCTCGGCACCCCGGAGGTACTCCCCACCTACACCGACGGGCTGATCGTCCGGTTCACCGACGGCAGGCGGTCGCTCGCGGGGAGCGGTGGCGCGGAATGGCTGGCCCCGCACGTCGTGTACGTGCAGCACCCGTCCGACCCGGTGGTCTGGTGGTCCCCGGAACTCATGCTGCGCCAGCCGGATTGGCTCAAGGAGGCACCGGGCAAGGACCGCAGCTCGGCGATGGCGTGGTACCCGTTCGTCACGTTCTGGCAGGTATCGGCCGACCTCGCGAACGCCGCGGGGGTTCCCGACGGACACGGCCACAACTACGGCACCGCCGTGGTGGACGCGTTCGCCGCGGTCCTCCCGCCCGCGGGGTGGACGCCGGCCGACACCGAGCGGGTCCGGATGGCCGTCATGGCCAGCGCCGCGATCGACGGTGCCGAGAAGTAGCTTCAGCGGCGGGCGGCGTCCTTCAGCGCAGCGAGCAGGTCCGGCGACAGGCCGCTGACGTCCGCGGTGAGGACGAGCGGCGACCCCAGTGCGGCCCACCGGGCGATCTGGGTGCGGCCCTGTTCATCGGTGACGCCGGGAAGGCCCGCGACCAGCATGTCGAGGTCCCGGACGGTGCCCGGGGCCGGCGGCACGCGGTCGAGGACGTCCGCGATGCCCTGGTCCTCGGTGGCGGGCGCGCCGGTCCGCCACGTCGGGACGACGTCGTTGGTGACGCGGACCGCGTCGGCGATACCCGCCCAGGTTCCGGTGGCACCGGGCACGGACCCGGCGACGCCGCTGTTCGGGTTGATCGCGTACGTGACGGGGCGCCCCGTCGCTACGAGCGCGTCGCGCATCCGGCGGAAGGCGGCGCGCTGCATCTCGGCAGGTACGCCCGGGCCGCACCAGTCGTATTTGAGGTAGTCGACGCCCCAGGCGGCGAAGGTCCGCGCATCCTGCGCCTCGTGGCCGGCGCTGCCGGTCGAGCCGGGGTAAGCACCGGACTGCTGCGCGCAGGTCCGGTCCCCGGGGGATTCGTAGATCCCGAGCGTGAGGCCCTCCGCGTGCAGCCTGTCGGCGAGCGCTGCGATGCCGTGCGGAAAGGTCGTCGGGTTCGCCGTGAGTGAGCCGTCCCGGGTGCGGTCCGGGGCGAACCAGCAGTCGTCGACGATGACGGTGCGGTAGCCGGCGGCCGCGAGCCCGCTGCTGATGAGCGCGTCCGCCTGGTGTTCGACCTCGGCCTCGGTGACCGCGCAGCCGTAGAGGTTCCAGCTGTCCCAGCCGAGGGTCGGCGGGAAGGCCGGCCGCGGTGGGGCTGGTCGCGCGCCGCAGCCCGCGACCAGAAGGAGCAGTACTGCGAGGGTTCGCTTCACACTCGCAGTGATACCCGCCGAAGCTGCGCGCGGGCTGGCAGGACTACAGCCGGAAGGTCTCGCGGGACGCACCGGCCAACGTGCCCAAGTGCACGGCACCGTCGGCGACGGGCTCGGGCCCCACGGTCAGGACCCTGCAGCCCGCCGCGAGGGCGGACCGTGCGCCGGTCGGCGAGTCCTCGACCGCCACGCAGTCCGACGATGCGAAACCCGCCAGCTCGGCGCCGCGCAGGTAGGGGTCGGGTGCGGGCTTGGGGGCCGGGATCTCGTCGCCGCAGACGGTGGCCACGAACCGGTCGCGGCCCAGGGTGCCCAGGGCGTGCTCGGTGACCTCGCGGATCGTGTTCGTGACGAGGACGAGGGGGACCTCCGCTGCGCCGAGCAGGTCGAGCGCCTCGCGCGCGCCCGGCTGCCACGGGATGCCACCGTCGAACAGTTCGACCACCCGGTTCGACACCCACCGCTCGGCGCCGGCGTAGTCGCGGTCGGCCTCCGGGACGTCGGCGATGTCGAACAGCTTGCGCAGGGCGTCGCCGGTCGCGTTGCCGAGTGTGCTCTCGCGCTGCTCCGGGGTGACCTCGTACCCCAGCGTGCGGGTGAACTCCGCGACCGCGATGTCCCACAGCTTCTCGGAATCGAGCAGGGTGCCGTCCATGTCGAACAGGACCGCGGACGGCAGGGAGGAGGTGGTCATGGCGTGCACCCTATGCGCCTGGTCATCCGAGGTGTTAATTCATTCGTCACCCGAACGACGGATCTCTGTGTTTGAGTGCGATGCATGCGCAATCGCACGCTGCTCACCGCCCTGGCCCTGACCGCGTCGGCCGCACTGGTCGCGAGTTGCGGCACGTCGGGGAACGAGGCGGCACCGTCGTCCTCCGCTGCCGCGTCGTCCGGCGCGAAGGCGAGTTTCACGGTGCCCGGCACCGACGACCTGCCGGCGGCCAAGCCCGGACAGGTGCACCTGCTGGCGTTCAACGACTTCCACGGCAACCTGCAGCCGCCGAGCGGATCGACCGGGAAGATCGGCGGCAAGGACGCCGGCGGCGCCGTCTACTTCGCGACCGCGCTGCAACGCCTCAAGAAGCAGTACCCCGACAACCTCACCGTGGCCGCGGGCGACCTGGTCAGCGCCAGCCCGTTGGTCTCGGCGTTGTTCCGCGACGAACCGACCATCAAGTTCCTCAACTCCGTCGGTCTGCAGGCGTCGTCAGTGGGCAACCACGAGTTCGATCACGGCACCATCGAGCTCGAGCGCCTGCAGAAGGGCGGCTGCGCGCCGCAGGGCTGCGAGCCCGGCGATCCGTTCACCGGCGCGGCGTACCAGTACCTCGCTGCGAACGTCACCAACACGCAGGGCCAGCTGCCGCCCGGGACCGTCCCGTGGAAGATGTTCGAGGTCGCGGGCAAGAAGATCGGCGTGATCGGCACCGTGACGCCCGAGACCGCGACCATCGTCGCGCCGGAGGGCGTGCGCGGCTACACCTTCGGCGACGAGGCCGAGGCCATCAACAAGTACGTGCCCGAGATCGAGGCTGCGGGCGCACAGGCGATCATCGCGACGATGCACGACGGCGGCGCACAGAAGGGCACCGGCGAGGCGGACCCGAACGCGTGCAAGGACGTCTCCTCCCCCGTCCCCGAGCTCGCGAAGGCGATCGACCCGGCCGTCACATCGATCGTCACGGCGCACTCGCACCAGGCCTACAACTGCACGATCGACGGCCGCACCGTCACGCAGGCGGCGTCCTACGGCCGGCTGATCACCGACATCACCCTCGACTTCAACGGTCCCGCGGCGAAGGCCACCGCGGTCAACCGCGTCGTCGGGCGTGACATCCCCGCCGACGCCGCCACCCAGCGCCTCGTCGAGTTCTACGAGAAGGAGGCCAAGCCGCGCGCGGACCGGGTGATCGGGACGATCCCCACCGATCTCAAACGCGATCCGTTCCCCGGCGGAGACTCGCCGCTCGGCGATGTCATCGCCGACGCGATGCTGTTCACCACGCGGCCGCCGAACGAGGCGGCCGGGCAGATCGCCCTGATGAATCCCGGCGGCGTCCGCGCCGACCTCAAGGGGGGCGATGTCACCTACGGCGCCGCGTACACCGTGCAGCCCTTCGGCAACCAGGTCGTGACCGTCTCCCTGAGCGGCCAGCAGATCATCGATCTCCTGGAGCAGCAGTGGCGCAACCCCGCCAAGGCGACTGTGCTGGCACCGTCGGGCATCACCTACAGCTACGACCCGAACGGCGCCCCGAACCGGAAGGTGGTGCGGGACAGCGTCAAGATCGGTGATCAGCCGATCAACACCGTTGCGAAGTACCGCGTGACCACGAACAACTTCCTCGCCGCCGGCGGCGACGGGTTCAGCGTCTTCACCCAGTCGACGGACCTCACCGTGGGCGGGATCGACCTCGACGCGCTGGAGAAGTACCTGCAGGCCACCCCGAACCTGCCGACCCCGACCAGCCGGGTCCGCAAGCAGTAGTCGCTGTCAGGGCTTCGCAGTAACATCGGCACCATGACCGCTGCACCGAATCCCGCGTTGCTCACGCTGGAGGACTGGTTCGCCTTGGGGGAGGACGAATCGCTGCGGCGTGCGGAACTGTGCCGGGGGCTACTGGAAGTGTCGCCGAGTCCGAGGGAAGAACATTCGGACGCAGTTCATGAACTGCGGAACGTCCTGAAGGCCCAATTGCCGGCTGAGTATCGCGTTGCCACCGAGATCGACGTGATCCTCGATGCCACGGCACCACCGACCGTGCGGCAACCCGACGTTCTCGTGCGTCATTCGGGGTCGACGGGCACGCTCACCGCCGCCGACGTGGTCCTGGTGATCGAGATCCTTTCGCCCAGCTCACACCGCGTTGACCGCGTGACCAAGCGAGACGAGTACGCACGCGCGGGGATCCCGCATTACTGGATCGTCGACGTCGACGAACAGAGCGCTGAGGTGCTCGCGCTGGTCGACGGGAGATTCAAGGGCTCGACGGTGACCGGCCGGATCGCCGTCGACGTACCCGCAGCCCTGGACGTCGACCTCACCGCCCTCACCTACTGACGCAGGTCCAGGCCCAGCGCGGAGACCACGGCCTTCACCGCGTCGAGGGCACCGTCGAGCGACCCCGCCGTCGCCGCCGCGATCTGCAGGCCGGCGGCATCGTCGAGCCGCCAGAACCAGGCGGGCTCGCCGGGCTCCCCGGCCTGCAGGTGCAGCCTGTAGTCGTCCATACCCGGCAGGCCTACGTGTTGAAGTACTTCGCCTCGGGGTGGGTGAGGACGAAGGCGTCGGTGGACTGCTCGGGGTGCAGCTGCAGTTCCTCGGAGAGCTCGACGCCGATCCGTTCGGGCTGGAGCAGCTCGACCATCTTGCGCCGGTCCTCGAGTTCCGGGCAGGCACCGTAGCCGAAGCTGTACCGCGCACCGAGGTACTTGAGGTCGAAGAAGTCCGTGACCGCGTTGGGATCGGTGTCGGAGACCTTCCGGCCGCCGGGCAGGATCAGCTCCTGCCGCACGCGCTGGTGCCACCGCTCCGCAAGCGCCTCCGTGAGCTGCACACCGATGCCGTGCAGCTCCAGGTAGTCCCGGTAGCTGTTCGCCGCGAACAGCTCGTTCGCCGCATCGGCGATCGGCTGCCCCATCGTGACCAGTTGGAAGGGCAGTACGTCGACCTCGCCGCGCTCGCGGGCCGTGTCGCGGTCGCGGATGAAGTCCGAGATCGCGAGGAACCGCCCGCGCTGCTGCCGCGGGAACTCGAACGAGTAGCGCACGGGCGCATCGGGATCCGGCGATTCGAGCACGTCGATGGTGTTGCCGTGGCTCACGGCCGGGAAGTAGCCGTAGACCACGGCGGCATGGTCGAGGATGTGCTCGGACTTGAGCTTGTCGAGCCAGTACCGCAGCCGGGGCCGGCCCTCGGTCTCCACCAGTTCCTCGTACGACGGGCCCTCACCCTTGCGGGCGCCGCGCAGGCCCCACTGCCCGAAGAACAGGGCGCGCTCGTCGAGCAGCGGCGCGAACTCGCTCACCGCGATGCCGCGGACGACGCGGGTGCCCCAGAACGGCGGGGTCGCGACCTCGAAGTCGAGCGGCACGTCGGAGCGATCCGGCACCACGACCGGCGCGGCTTCTGCTTTGCGCTTCTCCGCGATCCGTTTGCTCCGGGCGTGCCGCTCCTTGCGCTCGCGGACCTTCTCCGCGGCGGCGAGCGCCTCGGGGCTGTTCGGGTCCGGGCCCTCGCCGCGCTTGAGCGACATGATGTCGTCCATCAGCCGCAGCCCCTCGAAAGCGTCGCGGGCGTAGCTGACCTCGCCGTCGTAGACCTCCGCGAGGTCCGTCTCGACGTAGGCGCGCGTGAGCGCCGCGCCACCGAGCAGCACGGGGTACTTCTCCCCCAGGCCGCGGGCGTTGAGCTCCTGCAGGTTCTCCTTCATCACCACGGTGGACTTCACGAGCAGGCCGGACATGCCGATGACGTCGGCGTGCTTGTCCTCCGCGGCCTCGACGATGGCGGCGATCGGCTGCTTGATGCCGATGTTGACGACCTCGTAGCCGTTGTTGCTCAGGATGATGTCGACGAGGTTCTTGCCGATGTCGTGCACATCGCCCTTGACGGTGGCGAGCACGATCCGGCCCTTGCCCGCGTCGTCATCGGCCTTCTCCATGTGCGGCTCGAGGTACGCGACGGCCGCCTTCATCACCTCGGCGGACTGCAGCACGAAGGGCAGCTGCATCTGGCCGGAGCCGAACAGCTCGCCCACGGTCTTCATGCCGGACAGCAGGGTGTCGTTGATGATCGACAGCGCGGGCTTGGTCAGCAGCGCTTCGTCGAGGTCCGCATCGAGGCCCTCGCGCTCACCGTCGACGATGCGCCGCTCCAGACGATCGAACAGTGGGAGCTTCGCCAGTTCCTGCGCGCGGGATTCCCGCGCACCCGCGGCGGAGACGCCCTCGTACAGCGCCATCAGCTTGGTCAGCGGCAGGTAGTCCGGGTCACCCTCGGACTGCACGCCGTCGAGACCCCGCCGGTCGTAGACCAGGTCGAGGGCGGTCTCGCGCTGCACGTCCTCGATCTTGCTCATCGGCAGGATCTTCGAGGCGTGCAGGATGGCCGAGTCGAGCCCCGCCTCGGTCAGCTCGTGCAGGAACACCGAGTTCAGGACCTGCCGGGCCGCCGGATTCAGGCCGAAGCTCACGTTGGACAGGCCGACGGTGAAGTGCAGCGTCGGGTACTTCGCGTGCAGGATGCGCACGGCCTCGATGGTCTCGAGGGCGTCCCGACGGACCTCCTCCTGGCCGGTCGAGATGGGGAACACCAGCGGATCGATGATGATGTCGTCGAGCGCCAGGCCCCAGTTGTCGGTGAGATCGGCGATGAGGCGCTCGGCGATCCGCACCTTCCACTCGGCGGTGCGGGCCTGGCCCTCCTCGTCGATGGTCAGCGCCACGACGGCCGCACCGTGCGCCTTGACCAGCTCCATGATCTTGGTGAACCGCGACTCGGGACCGTCGCCGTCCTCGTAGTTCACCGAGTTCACGGCGCACCGGCCGCCGAGGTGCTCGAGGCCGGCCTTGATCACCTCGGGCTCGGTGGAGTCGATCATGATCGGCAGCGTGGACGCCGTCGCGAGGCGGGCGGCCAGCGCCGCCATGTCCAGCGCACCGTCGCGGCCCACGTAGTCCACGTTCAGGTCCAGCATGTGCGAGCCGTCGCGGATCTGGTCCTTGGCGATGTCGACGCACTTGTCGTGATCGCCCGCGAGCATCGCATCACGGAAGGCCTTGGAGCCGTTGGAGTTCGTGCGCTCGGCGATCATCAGGATCGAGCTGTCCTGCGCGAACGGCACCGTCGTGTACAGCGAGCTGATCGAACTCTCCGACTCCGGGGCCCGCCGGGCCTGCTCGGTGGTGCGCACCGCCTCGGCGACCTGCCGGATGTGCTCGGGGGTGGTGCCGCAGCAGCCGCCCACGAACGCGAGGCCGTACTCGCCGACGAAGCCCGACAGCGCCTCCGCCAGCTCCTCCGGTGTCAGCGGGTACTCCGCGCCGTTCTTGCCCAGCACCGGCAGGCCGGCGTTCGGCATGACCGACACGGGGATGCTCGAATGCCGCGACAGGTACCGCAGGTGCTCGCTCATCTCGGCCGGGCCGGTCGCGCAGTTGAGGCCGATCATGTCGATGCCCAGCGGCTCCAGCGCCGTGAGCGCGGCCCCGATCTCGGAGCCGAGCAGCATGGTGCCGGTGGTCTCCACCGTCACGTGCACGATGATCGGAATACGGCGCTCCAGCTCGGTCATCGCGATCTGGCAGCCCAGCACCGAGGCCTTGGACTGCAGGATGTCCTGGCAGGTCTCGATGAGGAAGGCGTCCGCGCCACCGTCGAGCATCCCCCGCGCGGCCTCCGCGTACGCGTCCCGGATCACCTCGAACGAGGTGTGGCCCAGCGTGGGCAGCTTGGTGCCCGGGCCGATCGAACCGAGCACGAACCGCGGCTCACCGTCGACCGCGAACTCGTCCGCGACCTTCCGGGCGATCGCGACGCCCTTGTACGACAGCTCCCGGATCCGGTCGGCGATGTCGTAGTCGCCGAGGTTGCTCAGGTTGCAGCCGAAGGTGTTCGTCTCCACCGCGTCCGCGCCGGCGGCGAAGTACGCGCGGTGGATGCCCTCGAGCACGTCCGGGCGAGTGTCGTTGAGGATCTCGTTGCAGCCCTCGAGCCCCAGGAAATCGTCCAGGGTCAGCTCGGCCGCCTGCAGCATCGTGCCCATCGCACCGTCGCCTATGAGAACACGGCGTTCCGCCGCCTCCAGGAACTTCGACTGCAGCGGCTGCTGATGCGTACGGGTCATAGTCCCAGGGTAGTGGGTGCGGGCAAATCGAATCTTCAGGGCCTGCGCGTACGCTGACCCGGTGATCTATCCACCGAACCTCGACCGCCCGGTGCTCATCGCGGCGTTCGAGGGCTGGAACGACGCGGGCGACGCCGCGTCGGGCGCCGTCGAGCATCTCGAGTTGACCTGGGACGCGACGCTGCTGACCGAGGTCGATTCCGACGACTTCTACGACTTCCAGGTCAATCGGCCGACCATCAAGCAGGTCGACGGGGTGACCCGGGCCGTGGACTGGCCGTCGACGACGCTGTCGGTGTGCCGTCCGCCGAAGGCCGACCGCGACGTGGTCCTCCTCCGCGGCATCGAGCCGAACTTCCGCTGGCGCGCGTTCTGCGAGCAGCTGCTGACGATCTTCGCGGACCTGCACATCGACAGCGTGGTGATCCTCGGCTCCCTCCTCGCGGACACGCCGCACACCCGTCCGGTGCCGGTCACGGGGACGGGCTACGACGCGGACTCCGCGAAGCGCTTCGGGCTCGAGCAGAACCGGTACGAGGGCCCCACCGGGATCACCGGGGTCCTCCAGGACGCGTGCGTGCGGTCCGGGTACCCGGCGATCTCGCTGTGGGCGGCGGTGCCGCACTACGTCTCGCAGCCTCCGAACCCGAAGGCCACCGTCGCGCTGCTGCAGCGCGTCGAGCAGGTCCTGGATCTCGCGGTGCCGCTGAGCGACCTGCCCGAACGGGCCGAGGCCTGGGAGTCCTCCGTGACGGAGATGACCGAGGACGACGAGGACGTGGCCGCGTACGTCCGCGGGCTCGAGGAGCGGGGTGACGCCGAAGCCCAGGACGTCGAGCAGCACATCGACGCCGATGCGCTCGCCGAGGAGTTCGAGAAGTACCTGCGGCGCCGCGATCCCGGTACGGGCCCGTGATCGGCGCCGCGGATCCGTCCCGGCGCTAGCCGATCCGTTCGATCGACACGACCGGCGTGGTGATGCGCCAGGTCCGCACGTCCGGGTCGTCTGCGGCGCGCACCCAGAACTGGGCCGACTCCCCCACCCGGCAGCTCTTGATGCCGAGCAGCGGGATGTCCTCCGAGTCGCGCCGGAGCGCGCTGATGCTCCACTGCTCGTCCTCGGAGTCGCCGCCGATCCCGGGGGCGCGCATCAGGGTCTTCTCTGCCAGATCCACCACGTAGGTCGACGTGCGGGTCTGCACGGTCCATACGCCCTCGGTCAGATCCGGGGCCAGCTCGCTGACGGTCCTCACAGGCGAAATATAGCGTGTCGGGGCGTCAGGCCGTGGCAGGTACGCCGAGCAGCGCGTCGACGGCGGCCCCCACGGCGGCCGGAGCGCCCGCGTCCGGACCGCCCGTGGAGAGGGCCTTCTCGGCCCACGCGTCGATGGCGGTGAGCGCGTGCGGGGTGTCGAGGTCGTCCGCCAGGTACCGGCGGACCCGGGCGATCAGCTCGGCACCGTCGGGGCCCGACGGTGCCGCGAAGGCCCGGCGCCACAGGTCCAAGCGCGCCAGCGCGCGCTCGAGCACCGCGTCGGACCACGGCCTGTCCTGGCGGTAGTGCCCCTCGAACAGACCGAGCCGAATCGCGGCGGGGTCGACGCCCGCGCGCCGCAGCTTCGAGACGAAGACGAGGTTCCCGCGGCTCTTGGACATCTTCTCGCCGTCCAGGCCGATCATCGCGGCGTGCACGTAGTGGCGGGCGAAGCGACGCTCGCCCGTGGCGGCCTCGACGTGCGCGGCCGAGTACTCGTGGTGCGGGAAGATCAGGTCGCTGCCGCCGCCCTGGATGTCGAAGCTCGCGCCGAGGCGGTTCGCCGCGATCGCGGCGCACTCGATGTGCCAGCCGGGCCGGCCGGGCCCCTGCGGCGAGGGCCACGAGGGCTCGCCCGGCCGCTCCGCGCGCCACAGGATCGGGTCGATGCTGTCGTGCTTGCCCGGACGGTCGGGATCGCCGCCGCGTTCGGCGAAGAACTTCTCCATCGTGGCGCGGTCGTAGCCGGACTCGTAGCCGAACTGCTCGGTGGCACCGGAGCGGTAGTAGACGTCCGGGAACTCGGGATCGTCCACGATGTACGCGGACCCGTTGTCCAGGAGCTTCCCGACGTAGTCGACGACCTCGCCGACCGACTCCACCGCGCCGATGTAGTCGCGCGGCGGGATGACCCGGAGGGCCTCCATGTCCTCCCGGAACAGGTCGATCTCGCGGGCGCCCAGGTCGCGCCAGTCGATGCCGTCACGATCCGCCCGCTCGAACAGCGGATCGTCCACATCGGTGATGTTCTGCACGTAGTGCACGTCGTGGCCGTTGTCCCGCAGCAGCCGGTTGACCAGGTCGAACGCCAGGTACGTGGCGGCGTGACCCAGGTGGGTTGCGTCGTAGGGCGTGATGCCGCACACGTACATCCCCGCCACCGCGCCGGGGTTGACCGGGCGCACCGCCGCGTCGGAGGTGTCGTAGAGACGCAGCGGGACCGACGGTCCGGGCACGCTGGGAACGGTGGGGGTCGGCCAGGAACGCATGCCTCCACCCTATGCGTCGGTGCGTCGACGTGGATTTCGGGCCGGAACCTGTGATCGGTAGGCCGAGTCGCCGCGCGATGCTAGCGGTGCACCCGGTCGGTGGACCCGGTCGGAGCGGAGCGTCACCGCGCTGGAGCAGCACGAACGCTGTGCCACAGGAACTCTCAGCAAACTCTTGCCTCGCAGCGCTGGTCTTCGACGAGACCGCGGGTCATGCTTGCCGGAACGTGAACAACCCTTTACCCGCGGAGGTGAACACGATGTCCCCCAGCTGTTTTGAGCGAGGACCCGAATCGGTGTCCACCGTCCGTGCCCGGCGGTCCTGAGACCCTCCGCTCTCCTCGTTCCGCCTTCTTCCCGATCATGCCTTCAGCAGCGAGGGCGTGCTATCCCCTATCCGCACCAGGAGGTGTTCGCCATGCGTGGAGACTGCCCGATCCGATTCACCGATGACAACGGCGAGACCCTGTGCGACGTCGCCGACGTCCTCTTCCCCGCGGAGCTGCGCTGGTACCAGCTGCTACTGGCCGGCGGGATCGTGCTCGCCGTGATCTGGCGACGGCTCGCGGACGTCCGGCCCGTCGACGGTCCGCCCCTGACGACTCCCGAGCTGGCGCGTCTGCGCGACGTGCGCGCGCCCGTGGTCGCAGCCCTCGGCATGCTGCGCGCCGGCGGGCACGTGACCGCGGACGGCCGACCGGACCCGGCGCGACCGCTGGGCCCGCACGCCGACCCGTTCACCCGGGCCGTCCTCACTCGGTTGGTGGCCGACCCCACCCGCACCGCGAACGAGCTGACGGTGGACACCGACGAGGAGCGTGCGGCTCTGGAGAGCTCGCTCGCCGCGCGCGGGCTGTGGCGGACCGGGGAGGTCCGGTGGCGCATGCGGGTCGGCGCCGCGCCCGTCACCGCCGTGGTGGCCGCAGGGGTGTTCCTCGTGTACCGGGCGGTCGCCTCCGGCGACATCGAGGACGCCATGCTGGTCCCCGGTATCGTCGTCCCCGCCATGCTCCTCGGGATGTTCGTCCTGCCGCACCTGTGGACCGTCTCCCCTGAGACGCGTGCGGGGAATCGGCTCGTCGCCGACGAGCGGAAGCGGTTCGACTACCTGGCGCCGTCGCGCCGGCCGTCGTTCGCGACCTACGGTGCGGCCGCCGTCGGGCTCTCCGTGGCGCTCTTCGGCACCGCCGCGGTCTGGCAGCTCGACGATGCCTTCGCGGGGTCGGTCGAGCTGGCCGGGAGCGCTGAGGCCTCCGGCGACGGTGGCGGATCGTGCGGAGGCGCGTCCTGCGGCGGGGAAGGCGGCGGAGGAGGCTGCGGCGGGTGCGGGGGTTGTGGCGGCTGCGGCGGGTGCGGAGGATGAGCACCGTGACACGCACCGTTCCCGCCCTCGGCGACCTCGGACTGGGGTGGCGCCGCGAGATCGCCGGCGTCATCGCGGACCTGCGGCCCGGTTTCTGCGAGGTGATCGCCGAATCGGTGCCGATCCGGCGCACGCGCGCCGTCCCCGATCCGCTCCTGACCGACCTGCGCGACCGCGGCGTCCCGCTGGTGCCGCACGGCGTGGCCCTCTCGCTCGGCGGGGTCGACGAACTGGAGCCCGACCGGGTGCACCGGCTGACCGCCTGCGCGGAGGCCTTCGGCGCTCCCCTCGTCAGCGAGCACATCGCCTTCGTCCGCGCGGGTGGCATCGAGGCGGGTCATCTACTGCCGGTGCCCCGCACCCGCGAAGCGCTGGACGTGCTGGTGCGCAACATCACCCGCATGCAGGACGCGCTGCCGGTGCCGCTGGCGGTCGAGAACATCGCGGCGTTCCTGCGCTGGCCCGAGGACGAGTACTCCGAGGGACAGTTCCTCGCGGAGTTGCTGGAGCGGACCGGCGCCCTCCTTGTCCTGGACGTCGCGAACGTCTACGCCAACGCCCGCAACCGCGGGCTGGACCCGCTCGGCGAGCTGGCGCGGCTCCCCGTCGACCGCATCGCGTACAGCCACGTCGCGGGCGGATCCGAGGGCGGCGGCCGGTACCACGACACGCACACCGACCCGGTGAATCGCGGTGTGCTGGAACTGGTCACGGCGCTGCGGGAGCGCGCCGAGGTCCCGTTCATGCTCGAGCGGGACGGACGGTACCCGCCGGCCGCGGAGCTGTTCGACGAGCTCGATGCCATCGCCGGCGCGGCGGGGTGCGCGCCGATCACCGACGATGCGAGGAAGGTGTGGTCATGAGCCTGCGGGAGCGTCAGGAGGCCCTGGTCCGGGCCCTGGTCGACGGTGGGCCCGTGCCCGACGGGTTCGATCCCGACGAGGTCGCGGCGGCGGGCGCGGTGTGCCGGCACAAACGCGACGCCCATGCCGGACACGCGGAGACGGCGCACCGTCGGCGCTGGTGGCGCAGGCCCCGCCGCTGACCCGGACCGGTCAGAACGGGGGCCAGGGAATCGGCCGGCTGGGCGTCGGCAGGGGCATGGCGCCCAGATCGATCAGCTCGGCCGCGCGCTCGACGAGGGCCGCCTGCTCCTCGTCGGTGATGAGGCCCGCGAGGTCGGGAGGCGCGGCGCGGAAGGCCTCGAGGTCGGCGAGCAGCTCGTCGGGCACGAGGCGCCCGGCCCAGCCCCACAGGACCGTGCGCAGCTTGGGAGCGCTGTGCAGGCAGATGCCGTGGTCGACGCCCTGCACCCGGCCGTCCGGCCCGAGGAGGACGTGGCCGCCCTTGCGGTCGGCGTTGTTGATGATGACGTCCAGGACCGCGAGCCGGCGCAGGCGCGGATCGTCGGCGTGGGCCAGCGCCACCTCCGCGATACCGTCCGGGGCGTCCTCGTCCTCCACGTAGCCAGTGAACACCTTCAGGTAGCCCTCGGGCACGCCGTCCAGTGGGAACAGGTCGACGAGGTCCGGGCCGTCCTCCGCGTCGGGCTCGTCGACCCAGCGCTGCACCATCCCCGTGCCGAGCGGCCCGTCGCGCAGGACGGTCTCGGGGATGAGACCCCAGCCCAGAGCCTCGGACACGCGGTAGGAGGCGACCTCGCGGCCGGCCAGCGTGCCGTCGGGGAAGTCCCACAGCGGCACCTCGCCGCGGACCGGCTTGTACACGGCGCGCTCACCCGTGTCGCCGAGCTCGCACAACAGGGTGGCGTTGGACGCGCTGGTGATGCGGCCCAGGATCTTCAGGTCGGCGGTCTCGAGGTCCACCGTGAGATCCACCTACTGGTCCTCGTCATCGGTGCCGCTGCCGAACGCCGCGCCGCGCCGGTAGCCGTTGAGGCGCACGCACATGTGGCCGTCGGCGTCCAACGGCTCGCCGCACAGCGGGCACGCCGGACGGCCCGCCCCGAGCACCTTCTCCGAACGGTTCGCGAACTCCCGCGCGGCCTTCGGGGTGAGGAACACCCGGACCGCGTCCGGGCCCTCCTCGGCGTCGTCCGCGAGCACCACGGACTCGTCGAGTTCCTGCTCCGTGATCGCGAGCAGCTCGATCACGACCGCCCGCTCCTCGGAGTCCCAGCCCAGCCCCATGGTGCCCACCCGGAACTCGGGATCGACGGGCATCACGAGCGGCTGCAGGTCGGTGACGGGCGTGCCCGCAGGCGGCATCTCCATGCCGAAACGGCGCGAGACCTCGTCCAGCAGCGCGGCGATGCGCTCGGCGAGGACCTCGACCTGCTGCTTCTCGAGCAGTACCGAGACGATCCGCGAGTCGTGTACCGCCTGTAGGTAGAACGCGCGGTCGCCGGGCTGCCCGACGGTGCCCGCGACGAACCGGTCGGGCGTCCGGAAAACGTGGACGGAGCGACTCATGCCTCGCCTCCCACGGTTGCCTCCTCAGCTGGACGTTTCGGCAGCGCGACGCTACCGGACGAGTTCACGCACTGCACCAGCGGGCGGTTCGGACCGTAGGTGACGATCGACACCGAGGCCGGTGCGACGAAGATGCGCTGGAACTGGTCGAGGTGCGTGCCCAGCGCGTCGGCGATGACCGCCTTGATGACGTCTCCGTGGCTGCACGCCACCCACACGGCGCCCGGTCCGTACTGCTCGGTGTACCGGCGGTCCGCCTCGCGCACCGCCGCGACCGCGCGCGCCTGGACGTCGGCGAGGCCCTCCCCGTCGGGGAAGACGGCGGCCGAGGGCTGCTCCTGGACGGTCTTCCACAGGGGCTCCTGCAGCAGGTCCTTGATGGCGCGCCCCGTCCAGGCGCCGTAATCGACCTCGACGAGCCGCCCGTCCACCTCCGGCGTGACGCCGTGCGCGGCGGCGAGCGGCGCGAGGGTCTGCTCGCAGCGCAGGAGCGGCGAGCGAACGGCGGCCACGATGTCGACATCGGCGAGGCGGCCGACGAGATCGGCGGCCTGCGAGCGGCCCGTCTCGTCCAGCGCCACGCCCTCGCCGCGCCCCGCGAGCACACCGGAGGTGTTCGCGGTCGAGCGGCCGTGGCGGAGCAGGATCACGGTCATGCTCCCGAGTCTATGCGCGGCCGCCACGTACGCTATTTGAAAGTGTTCCGCGCACCGTCGTGCATACCGTGCGATGCGCATCGTCGAAGGAGGATCGATGACACTTCCCCCGTCCCCGTCGGGCCCGCACGGCCCCTGGTCACCGTCGCGCACGCCCGTCGAACGTCCCCTGCAGGCACCCATCCCGCCGCTCCGGCCCGGGGAGGCGCCCCGGCTGTACGGGCCGCCCGTCGCTCCGCCGTCCGGCACCGACTTCATGTTCGGCGGATTCTGGCCCGAGAAGGACCTCACGCCGCGGCCCGCGCTGCTGGGCGCGGCGGCGGCGATCGGCGTCGTGGCGGCGGTGATCCTGCCGTACCACTACGCGGTGTCGCTGGCGGGACTCATCGTGGTGGCCGCCCTGCTCCTGGTACCGCTGGGGATCTCGCGGCACCGGGCGTCGCCCTACACCTGGCTGGTCGCCGCGCTCGGCACGGCGCTGGTCTCGCTCATGGTGCTGCGCGCGGCGGGCTGGCTGACCGCGCTGATGCTGCTCGTGCTCGTGCCGCTGGCGTTCTCCGCGCTCTCCGCGGGGAGGACGGTCCTCGACCTGCTCACGGCCGCGGTGACGTGGCCGCTGTCGCTCCTGCGCGCGACGCCGTGGGCGCGGCGCACCGCCGGGACCGTGCGGTCCCTGCCCGTCGGGTGGCCGGTGGTGCGGACCGCCGCGCTGTGCGTGGTGGCGCTGCTGGTGTTCGGAGCACTGTTCGCCACCGGCGACGCCGTGTTCGGGTCCTGGGTCCAGGCCCTGATACCCACGTTCGACGGTGGCTCCGTCGTCCTCCGAGTGCTGGTCGCGGCGGCGATCGGCGCGCTGGCGCTGGGCACGCTGTACACGGCGATCAACCCGCCGCGCCCCGTGCACGCGCCCGGGATCCCCGCCGGACCGTCGCGGACCGTCCGGCGGTTCGAATGGCTCGCCCCGCTGGGCGTGGTGATCGCGATGTTCGCCGGCTTCGTCGCAGCCCAAGCCACCACGATGTGGGCCGGGCACGATTACGTGCAGCGCACCGCGGGCGTCACCTACGCCGAGTCGGTGCACAAGGGCTTCGGCCAACTCACCGTCGCGACGCTCCTGGCGCTCCTCACAGTCGCGTTCGTCTGGTGGGCCGCGCCGCGGGAGTCGAAGTCCGACCTGGCCGCTCTGGCGGGCGCCCTGGGGTCGTTGTGCGCGCTCGCCCTCGTCGTCGTCGTGTCGGCGCTGTACCGGATGCACGTCTACCAGCAGGCCTACGGCTTCACGACGCTGCGGCTCGTCGTCGACGCGTTCGAGCTGTGGATGGGGCTGCTCCTGCTGCTCACGATCGCGTGCGTGGCCCTGCGTCGCGTCGGACAACTGCCGCGGGCGGCGCTGGCGTCGGCCGCGTTCGTGGTGATCGGGCTCGGCTGGATGAACCCCGAGGCCTGGATCGCCGAGCACAACGTCCAACGGTTCGAGGACACCGGCAAGGTCGACACCGCGTACCTCGCCACCCTCGGCCCCGACGCCCGTGCGGCGATCGCGCGGCTCCCGCTCGATGTCGCGCAGTGCTCGGTGCAGCAGGGTCCACGGGACGCGTCGTGGATCGAGTGGAACCTCGGGCGCGACCGCGCCCGCGACGTCCACCTGGACAGCAGGCTCTACCAGCAGGAGTGCAACCCGAACCGGGACGGGCAGACCCGCTGACCCGACCGGGCGGGGACGCGGTCAGTGCGTGCGGGCAAACTCGGTGATCGCGGTTCCCGCCTGCGGGGAGAAGGGCAGGTCCGCCCCGTAGTTCGACGGTGCGCGGCTCGGGTCCTGCTTGAGTACGTGCGAGACGCCGGTGAGGTGGACGTACGTGAGGTCGGCCGCGGTCAGGCCCGTGGCCAGGTGGTCGACGTCGGCGCAGCTGACCTGGATGTCCGCGTCGCTGCAGGTCAGCAGTACCGGATAACGGGCGGGCAGGGTGCGCGCGAGCTCCGGCGGGTCAATGCGGTCCAGCTGCTGCAGGAACTGCGCGGTGCTCGCGTTGAACGTGGACTTCAAGGAGGCCGGGAGGTCGGCGGGCACCGTCCCGCCGGCGCGGACCTGCGCGATCGTCGTGGCCAGGGCGGCGAGCAGCGCGTCACCGTCGGCCTGCGGGACCTGGCCCGCCTTCTCGGCCGTGGTCACCTGGTCGGTGATCTGCCGGGAGAGCAGGTCGAGGTAGCGGACGCTGAGCGGCTCCAGCATCCCCAGCGCCTTCACGGACGGTCCCGTCGTCGACGTGGCGAGCTGGAGCGCGAACAGCGCGCCCTCGCTGTGGCCGTACGCGGACAGGCGGTCCCGGTCGACGGACGGCCGGGACGCGAGGAAGGCGAGGGCGTCGCGCGCCTCGGTGGAGAAGACCTCGGCGTCGATCGCCGCCGGATCCGCGGCGTACTTCCCGATCCCCGTCGCCCCGGAGCCCAGCTTGTCGTACCGCAGACTGGCCGTACCGGCGGCGGAGAGCTTGTCCGCCACCGACTTCAGGGTGTTCACGGCGCCCGGGAGCAGCCGGGAGTTGCCGTCCCGGTCGGTCGGGCCGCTGCCGGCGATGAGGAGCGCCGCAGGCACGGGAGCCCCGGACGCCGGGCGGTGGAGCGTGCCGTGGATCGTCACGCCGCCGCTGTCGAACGTGACCTCGTCGTCGACCCACGCCTGCGCCGCCGACGAGCTGCTCGGCGACGTCGCCGGAGCGCCGGTCGGCGAGCACCCCGCGACGAGGGTCAGGACCGTCGCCGCCGCGATCGCCGCGCATCTACGACCGAACATCGTTACCTCCCCCAACGGACCTGTGATCGTCACCAGCGTAGAACGCGCGGGGGCCGAGCGCGCCGCCTACGCGGTCACTGCGGCCCGGGCGAGGGCTGCCGCCGCGGCCACGGCACCGTCGGACGCGGGCAGCAGCGGCAGGCGCACGGCGGGCGTCGCGATGCGGCCCTGCGCGGCGAGGACGCCCTTGATCACGGTCGGGTTCGGCTCGGCGAACAGCGCGGTCGCGAGGCCGGCGAGCGCGCCGCCGAGGACCCGGGCCTCCTCGATCCGGTGCTCGCGCCACGCGGCGACCAGTGCGGCGAACTCCCCCGCCGCGACATTCGCGCCGGCCGAGATCGCGCCGTGCCCGCCCAGCGCGAGGATCGCGCCGACGAACGGGTCATCGCCCGCCAGCACCGACACGCCGGCGGGCAGCCCCGCTCCGGTCTCGGCGAGGAGGCGCACCGTCGTGTCCGTGACGCCGCCGACGGCGTGCTTGAATCCGGCCACCCCGTCGAGCTCGGCGAGCCTCAGCAGCGTCTCCAGCGAGAGCGATCGACCCGTGCGCTGCGGGATGTCGTAGACGATCACGGGCACGGGGCTCTCCCCCGCGATCCGCCGGTAGTGCTCGACGACGCCCGGCTCGGACGGCCGCGTGTAGTAGGGCACGACGACCAGCGCGAGGTCGGCGCGTGGGTGGACGCCGTGGAGGGCTTCGACGGTGCCCTCCGTGGCGTTGGTCCCCACGCCGACGGTGAAGACGGCGCGGTGCTCGGCGCAGACCCCGCCGATCAGGTCGACGACGGCCGTCCGCTCGAGGTCGGTGAGCGTCGCGGGCTCGCCGGTCGTGCCGAGGGCGACGAGGCCGTCGGCCCCGTCGGCGAGGGTGTCGTGCGCGAGGCGCTCGAGCGAAACGAGGTCGACGGTGCCGTCCGCCGCGAACGGCGTGACAAGGGGGACGTGGAGGCCGGTGAGCTGCATGGCTATCAGGTTCCGGCATGCCGAGCGGTAGGTCCAGCGGGAGAACTCGATGTCGAGCGTAAGCTGATCTGATGCTCGATGTTCACCGACTGCGGCTGCTCCGCGAACTCGCCGAGCGCGGCACCATCGCCGCGGTGGCGCAGGCGCTCGACTACACGCCGTCGGCGGTGTCCCAGCAGCTCGCGACCCTGGAGCGCGAGGCCGGGCGGCCGCTGCTCGAGCGCACCGGGCGCAGTGTCCGGCTCACCGAGGCGGGTCGGGTGCTCGTCGGGCACGCCGACGCGATCCTCGAGCGGCTCGAGCGGGCCCGGGCCGACCTCGACGCCCTGAGCACGGAGGTCACCGGGGAACTGCGGATCGGCGCCTTCGGCTCGGCGATGCGCACAGTCGTGACGCCCGCACTCCTGCGCCTGTCCCGCGACCATCCCCTGCTGCGCGTGCGCGTGACGGAGATCGACCCGGCGACCGCCCCCGAGGAACTGCGGTCACGACGGCTCGACGTCGCGCTCCTGCAGCGCTACGACTGCCTGCCCGCGCGCACCGACCCTTCGCTCGACACCGAGCCGCTGTTCGACGAGGCCGTCCACCTGGCCGTCCACCGCGACCGTCCGCGGACGCTGGCCGACTGCGCCGAGGAGCGTTGGATCTCCGGCACGGTCGGCACGATGTGCGACGAGGCCACCGTCCGGACCTGTGAGAACGCCGGGTTCACGCCGCGGGTGCGGCACCGCACGGACGACTTCCCGGCCGTCCTCGCGCTCGTCGCCGCCGGCCAGGGCGTGGCCGTGATCCCCGACCTCGCCGCCGTCGACGTCCCCGCGGACGTGCTGCTCGAGCCGCTCGAGGTGGTCCGGCACACCGCGCTCGCCTACCGGCGCGGCGCGGCGCGCGACCCGCTCATCGGGGCCGCGCGGCGGGCGCTCAGGTCGCGCTGATCACGCCGCCCCACAGCAGGCCGAGGACGAGCACGCCCACGAGGATCCGGTAGCCGACGAACCAGTTCAGCGAGTGCTTGGCGACGAAGTTGAGCAGCCAGGCGATCGCGGCGTAGCCGATGACGAAGGCGATCACCGTCGCGACCAGCAACTGCGGGCCCGAGGCGTGCAGCCCCTCCCCGGCGGGCTCGAAGGCGTCCTTCAGGCTGAACAGGCCGGACGCGGTGACCGCCGGGATCGCGAGCAGGAACGACAGCCGCACGGCCGCCTCGCGCTTGAGCCCGAGGAACAGGCCCGCGCTCGACGTCGCGCCGGAGCGGGAGACGCCGGGGATCAGCGCCAGGCACTGAGCGAGGCCCATGAGGATGCCGTCGCGGGCGGTGACCTGCTCCAGCGGCCGCTGCCGGTTCGCGAAGTACTTCGAGCTCACCCACTCCGCCGCGAAGATGACCACCGAGAACACGATGAGCATGGTCGCCACCAGGTACAGGTTGCGCGCCGCGGTCCGGATCTCGTCCTTGAGCAGATAGCCCAACACGCCGATCGGGATCGTGCCGATGATCACGTACCAGCCGATCCGGTAGTCGACGCCGCGCGCCGCTTTGTCGAACAGGCCGCGGAACCACGCCACGACGATCCGATAGATGTCCCGGGCGAAGTAGATCAGCACCGCCAGCTCCGTGCCGAGCTGCGTGACCGCGGTGAACGACGCGCCCGCGTCGTCGCCGAACCAGATCCCCGACACGATCCGCAAATGCCCCGAGGACGAGACGGGGAGGAACTCCGTCAGCCCCTGCACCACACCGAGCACGATCGCCTGCAACCACGTCATGTCCACCGGGGCAGGCTACCGGGCGGACCGGTGATCGGCCGGGCGCGGTAGCTTCGAGGGATCATGACCCGCACATTCGCGTCCCGAATCGCCGCCCTCACCGTCGTCGCCGCGGTCGCCCTGGCCGGGTGCTCGACGACCCCCTCGCGGGAGAGCCGCCCCACGATCGTCCCGGCGCAGGCGGCCGTCGCGCCGGAGCCGACGGTGCCGCCCGCCGGCACGGTGACCCCGTCCGGCGCCGGTGAGGGACTGGCCTTCGACGCGAAGAGCCGGCGGCTCGCGACGCTGGTCGGCAACGACGTGGTGCTGTACACCGTCGACGGCGGGCTCAAGGAGGTCGCACGGATCGACGCCGGAGCAAGGACCCACCAGGTCGTACCGAGCTGGGGAGAGCAACCCTACGGCGACTTCCTCGTGGCCACGGACAACGGCGTCATGACGATCACCGGCGACAAGGGGTATACGCAACGCATCGAAGGCGGCGCGCTCACGGTCTCCCTCTACGGCGGCAAGTCCGGGGACGCCGAGAGCGTCTGGGGGCTCGCGGGGACCGCGAAGGGCGACATCGTCGTCCTGCGCGTATCGGACCAGCCCCGCCGGATCTCCGGCCCGGTCGAGGCGAGCCGAGTCCTCGCCGACGGCTCCGACGTGGTGGTCGTCGACCGACTGCAGTCCTCCATCACCACCGTCGACGTGGCGGGCGGGAAGATCGGCAAGGGACTGCGGGTGGGCCGCGGCGTCACCAACGCGACGATCACGCCGGACGGCCGGGTCTTCGCCGTGGACACGGGGAAGAACCAGATCATCGGGTACACGGCCGCGCCGCTGATGGAGCGCTTCCTGTACCCGGAGACGGGCTCTCCGTGGGCCGTCGACTACGACGCGACCGACAAGCTGATGTGGATCACCCGCACCGCGACGAACCAGGTGGTCGGGTACGCGCTCGGCACCGGCATCCCCGAGCAGCGCAAGCTGTTCCCGACGGTGCGCCAGCCCAACGCGATCGCCGTCGACGCGAAGACGGGGACCTTGTACGTGCAGTCGGCCACCGGCGGCGGCATCCAGGCGATCCCGACGCGATAGGGAACGGACATTGACCACCGGCACCCGGAGCGCCCCCGACGAGGACGAGTACGATTTCCTGCCGTTGCGATTGCCGCGGGAGGTCTCGCGGGTGACCGCGGCGATGCGGCTCGCCATCGAGGCGGAGTTCGGCGGGTGGGAGCTGTCCCGCGTCCGGCTGTACACCGACGGATCTCGGCGGGTGCTGCTGCGCCGCAAACGCACGAAAACGTCCGGCATGCTGCCGCCGGACGCCACGAAGGGGTTGTGAACGCCATGTCCGCGATGTACCGCGCTCTGCTGAGGGTGATGTTCCTGATCTCGCCGGAGCGCATCCACCACCTGGTGTTCGGCCTCATCCGCGGGACCACCGCCGTTCCGCCCGTCCGGGCCGCGATCCGACGGTGCCTCGCGCTCCGCGATCCGATCCTCGAGCAGACGGTGTTCGGGGTCCGCTTCCCCGCGCCCGTCGGCCTCGCCGCGGGTTTCGACAAGAACGCGCGCGCCGTCAACGGTTGGGGCGCCCTCGGTTTCGGCTTCGCGGAGATCGGCACCGTCACCGCGCACCCGCAGCCCGGCAACCCCACGCCGCGCCTGTTCCGGCTGCCCGCCGACCACGCGCTGATCAACCGGATGGGCTTCAACAACTACGGCTCGGGCGCCGCCGCGAACGAGCTGCGCAAGCGCGACGCGGGGCCGGCCGCGGTGCCGATCGGCGCGAACATCGGCAAGACGAAGGTCACGCCGCTCGAGGGGGCCGCCGACGACTACCGGATCAGCGCCATGCTCCTCGGCCCGCTCGCCGACTTCATCGTGGTCAACGTCTCCTCGCCGAACACCCCCGGCCTGCGCGACCTGCAGGCCACCGAGTCGCTGCGACCCGTGCTGCAGGCCGTCCTCGACACCGTCACGGTGCCCGTCCTGGTGAAGATCGCCCCCGACCTCGCCGACGAGGACGTGGACGCGGTCGCCGACCTGGCGGTCGAGCTGGGCCTGGCCGGGATCGTGGCGACCAACACGACCATCAGCCGCGACGGCCTGGACACGCCGGCCGGCGAGGTCGAAGCCATCGGCGCGGGCGGGCTGTCGGGCCGCCCCGTCAAGGCGCGCTCGCTCGAGGTGCTGCGGCGGCTCTCCGCCCGCGTGGATGATCGGCTGGTGCTGATCTCCGTGGGCGGCGTCGAGGACGCGGACGACGTCTACGCGCGCATCCGCGCCGGTGCCTCGCTGGTGCAGGCCTACACCCAGTTCATCTACGGCGGCCCGCTCTGGACCCGGTCCGTGCACAAGCAGCTCGCCGCGCGGCTGCGCGCCGACGGCTTCGCGTCGATCTCCGACGCCGTCGGCGTCGATCGCTGACCCGGTCCGCCGAGCACTTCCACGACCACGCGACAGGCCGCGCCCGGGACTCCCGGGCGCGGCCTGTCGTCGTCGGGCTACTGCTGCGCGTAGGTCGCGCTGATCGAGCCGCGCGCGATGGCGGCGCCGAACAGGTTGAAGCCCAGGTACGCCGGCGTCGCGGTGGCCGGCAGGTCCAGCTTCTCCACGCTCAGGGCGTGCACCACGAAGATGTACCGGTGCGGGCCGTGGCCGGCGGGCGGGGCGGCGCCCACGTACTGCGGCAGGCTCGCATCGTTGTTCAGCGTGAGCGCGCCCTCGGGAAGGGAGCCCGGCGCACCGTCGCCCGCGCCGGCGGCGAGGGACGTGACGGACGCGGGGATGTTCGCGACGGCCCAGTGCCAGAACCCGGAGGCCGTGGGCGCGTCCGGGTCGTAACAGGTCACGGCGTAGGACTTGGTGCCCTCGGGCGCGCCGCTCCAGGACAGCTGCGGCGAGACGTCCTGCCCGCCCGCGCCCATGATCCCGCTGCGCTGCGCAACGGGCAGCTCGGCACCGTCGGTGATGGTCTCGGAGGTGACGGTGAGCTTCGGCAGGGCGGGCAGGCCGGCGTACGGGTCGAACGCAGCGGTCATGGTGGGCATCCTCTCGTCGGGTTTCGCGCGGTACGGTTCCAGGCTACGAGTTCATCAGGAAATGCTCGAACACCTTGGTGCCGAACAACAGCGACTCGACGGGCACGCGCTCGTCGACGCCGTGGAACAGGGCCGCGAAGTCGAGCTCCTCGGGCAGCTGCAGCGGCGCGAAGCCGAAGCACCGGATACCCAGCTTCGCGAAGGCCTTGGCGTCGGTCCCGCCCGACAGCATGTACGGGACCGTCTTGCCCTCGGCGTCGAAGGCGAGGATCGCGTCGTTCATGGCGTCGACGAGGTCACCGTCGAACTGGGTCTCGTACGAATCGAGCTTGGTGATCCACTCCCGCTCGATGTCCGGGCCGAGGAGCTCGTCGAGCTCCCGCTCGAACGCGGCCTGGCGGCCGGGCAGCACGCGGCAGTCGATGACGGCCTCGGCGGTCTGCGGGATGACGTTCGCCTTGTACCCGGCGCGGAGCATGGTCAGGTTCGCGGTGTCGCGCAGCGTCGCCCCGACGATGCGGGCCAGGCCGCCGATCTTGGCGAGCTGCCCCTCGAGGTCCGGACCGTCGAGGTCGATGTCGATGGTGGACTCGCGATCGAGGGCGCGCAGGAAGGCGATCACCGTGTCGGTGAGGACCAGCGGGAACTTGTGGCGGCCGAGCCGCGCCACCGCCTCGGAGAGCAGCGTCACCGCGTTGTCCTCGTGCACGAACGAGCCGTGCCCGGCCCGCGCCTTCGCGGTCAGGCGCATCCAGCACATGCTCTTCTCGGCGGTCTCGACGAGGTACAGGCGCTTCTTGTCGCCCGACGGGGTGTCGACCGTCAGCGAGAAGCCGCCGACCTCGCCCACGGCTTCGGTGACGCCCGCGAACAGGTCCGGACGGTGCTCCACCAGCCAGTGCGAGCCCCAGGTGCCGCCCGCCTCCTCGTCGGCGAGGAAGGCGAAGGTGATGTCGCGCGGCGGGACCGTGCCCGTGGACTTCAGCTGCCGGGCCAGCGCGAGCATGATGCCGCACATGTCCTTCATGTCGACGGCGCCGCGGCCCCAGACGTGGCCGTCCTCGACGGCGCCGGAGAACGGGTGCACGCTCCAGTCGGCGGGCTCGGCCGGCACCACGTCCAGATGGCCGTGCACGAGCAGCGTGCCGCGCTTGGGGTTGGCGCCCTTGATGGTGGCGAAGACGTTGCCGCGGCCGGGCTGTCCGGACTCGACGTACTCCGTCTCGTAGCCGACCTCCTCCAGGCGCGCCTGGACCCACCTGGCGCACTCCTCCTCGCCCCGGGTGGTCTCGAGCTCACCCGTGTTGGAGGTGTCGAAGCGGATCAGGGAGCTCACGGTCTCGACGACCTCGTCGAGCGCGTTCACGTCAGTCGTAGCCACGCCCTGTATTTAACACGTCCGGCGCCGACACGGTGGCTCTCGCGGGTGGCCCGACGTGGCGATTTGGATTCCCGGGGCGCCGTGGATTACGGTTAACGAGCTTCCCAGCGCGGGTGGCGGAATGGCAGACGCGCTAGCTTGAGGTGCTAGTGTCCTACTAATGGACGTGGGGGTTCAAGTCCCCCTCCGCGCACAGAACGAAAACCCCGGCTCCGGCCGGGGTTTTCGCGTTTTACGGCGGCTCATCGACCAGGCGGTGACGGCCTGATCGTCGCGAGGCAGTGATCGCCGGCCAGGAACGACTCCAGGTCGACCAGCTCCAGGTCCGCGTCGTGCGCACCGAGAACTCCTTCGATCATGCCGCGGTGCACTGCGCAGGTCACGCCGGGTCGCCGTCGCGCGACCTCGAGGAACGGACAGCGGTTCAGGCGGATCCCCTCGGCGCGCCGCTCCGGTGCGAATCCCGCTTCATCGAGCAGCCCTACGAGATCCGCGACCGCGTCGGTGGATGACCGCGCTCGCTCGGTCCCCCACACGCGTCCCGACCGCCGGGCGCGCTCGGTCGCGCCGGGCACGGACTCCAGCACGTCCACGAGCAGGTGCGCCAGGAGCGCGAAGTCGCGCGGGCCCGAGGGGTCCATCGCAGGCCGCGCACGGTAGAGCATGCTGGGCCTGCCCGGGCCGTCCGACGGTGCGGCGGCCGCCTCGACGAGCCCGTCCTCGGCGAGGGCGTGCAGATGGAAGCGCACGGTCGTACTCGGGACGTCCGTCGCCCCGGCGATCTCCGCCACGGTCTGCGCCTCGTCCGCGGCGCGCACGTGGCGCAGGACCTTCTCGCGCAGGACCTTCTCGGGCATGGCGGGCGATCCTCTCGATTAATACAAGCAAACCTTGTATTAATCTACGCCCGGGCCGACTACCGCACCAATTGCGGCGCGAGCTCGATCCTGTGGCTCGGATCCCACGGCACGTCACCGTGCAGTGACGAGAAGCTGTACTCGATCTGCTCCCCGCCGCGGGACTCGTCCAGTCGCAGTGCCGCCAACTTGCCGCGCGCGAGCAGCCGCCCCTCCGCGTCGTAGATCCGCGCGTCCCGCTCGGTAACGGCGTCGTAGTCCGCGTGGAATGCCTCGTACAGCTCGCGTCCTGTGAACGTATCCATCTCTCCATGGTGCGCCCGATGACGCACGCGCGCCACGGAATCCCGCGCGATCCGGAGCAGTCGGAACAGTTCGCCGGATCTTGTCCCCCGCCCTCGGACTCCGCGCGACGGCGGACCGTCTGGCAGGGTGGCGGACGTGCCCCAGTCGATCGAACCCGTCCCGTTCCGCAAGCTGCGCGACATCACACCCGCCTCGCGATTCGGGGTCGGTGGCACCGACCTCGGAATCCCCTGTCGGGTCGGGAACGAGGTGCTCTACGTCTTCGGCGACACCTTCGAGGGGCTGAGCATCGGCGCCGGCGACTGGCGCTCCCCCGTCGGCCTGTTCGGCGACCGGGCCGGTGTCGTCCGGCGCCCCGCGGGGCCCGATCCGCAGCGCGCCCGGCAACTGCTCGACTACAGCCATGACACGGGCCGGTTCACCACCATCCTGCCGACCACCTGCATCGAGGTCGACGGTGCGCTGTACCTGCACACGATGAGGATGCAGAGCCTGGACACGGTCGTCCGGACGGGCCTGTACCGCAGCGACGACGGTGCACAGTCCTGGCGGGAGGTCGCGCAGTACAACGCCGGGCACGCGGACGGCTGCTGGTGCATGTGGGCGATGTGCCCCGCACCCGACGGCTACACCTACACCGTCTCGACCGGCGGCCTCAGCCGCGACAAGGGGCTGCGCCTGCACCGGATGCGCACCGAGACACTGGGAACGCTGCGGGACGGCATCGATGTCGAGTGGGAGCCGTGGGGCTGGCGCGCCGATACGGGGTGGGCGTGGGGCAACCCGCCCACCGACCTGAGCCTGGGGCGGGGTTACGGGGAGCTCTCCCTATCCCTGGTCGAGGGCGTGTGGGTGCTCACGTACTTCGACGCCGCCGGCTACCGGATCGCAGCCAGGTTCGCGGACCGGATCGACGGCGTGTGGTCCGATCCGGTCACGGTGCTGCACGGCAGCTCGTGGCAGGACGAGGACCACGCCGCGGGCCGCGTCGCACAGCTGTACGGCGGATACCTGGTTCCGGGGTCGACGCTGCGTTCCGCGCACCTCGTCGTCTCGCAGTGGAACACCGCCGTCGGCCACCCCTACAAGTCGATGATGTTCACCGGCGCGCTGCGGCGGCCCTGACGCTCAGCCCTCGTCGGTGAGGCGCTCCTCGATGAACCGGACCGTCTGCTCGATGAGAGGCCGGAGCAGCCCCTGCACGTCGTCGTCGGAGAGCGGACGACCGAGGATGACGGCGCCGAGCTGCGGGATCATGAAGGGCGCGGCCTGCAGTCCGATCGCGACGTAGAGCGCGATCGCCGCGCGCAGGTCGTCCGTACCGCCGGTGACGGCCCGCAGACGTTCGACCTTGCGCCGGTAGAACTCCCGGCGGGCATCGCTGAACGGCGGGGTCTCGCCCTCGTCGGCGTCGTAGTGCAGCGATTCCCACATGAGCAGGCGCACCAACTCCGGGTCGCGGCGGTGATGGTCGAACGCGGCCATCACGTGGTCGGTCAGGGTCTGCCCCTCGAGGAACGGGCTGTGCTCGACGTGCTCGGTGAGCGCCTTCGCCATGACGATCTCGAAGAGCCCCTCCTTGCTGCCGAAGTACCCGTAGATCCGCTCCTTGTTCACCCCGGCCTCGGCGGCGATCCGTGCGACCCGCGCACCGTCGAACCCGCGCCGCGTGAACTCGGTCCGGGCGGCGGCGATCAACGCCTCACTCGTGGGCGTGGATTCGTATCCTGCAGCGTCGATCACGCGGTCAGACTACCGCCAACCGTACGGTTGACCGCCAACCGTACGGTTGGTACGGTCGCCGCATGACGACCACCGCGACCGTTGCGCCATCCCGATCCGTACTGCTCCGCACCGGTGTCATCGCCGCCGCCGGAGCCCTGCCCATCGTCGGGCAGCTCTACGTCGTGCTGCCGCTGACCGCCGAGATCCGCGGCCTGTCCGGACACACGAACTCGACCGCCGCGCTGTCGAGCACCGTCTTCGCCCTGGTCTACGCGGCCGGGATCCTCGCGCTCGGTCCGCTCGCAGACAGGTTCGGCGCCCGCCGGTTGATGGTCGCGAGCGCCGGCGCCACCGCCGCCATCACGCTGCTGGCGGCGTTCGCGCCGTCCGCGCCGTGGTTCCTGCTCGGACGCGCGGCGCAGGGGCTCGCGGCCGCGGCGTTCACGCCGGCCACGCTCGCGTACATCGCGCGAACCGCGCCATCGTCGGCGCGTGTGCCACTGAACACCGCCGCGATCGGCGCCGGATTGGCCTCGGCGGTGGTGGGCCAGGTCGTCGCGCAGCTCATCGCGCCACTCGCGGGGATCACCGGCGTGTTCGTGGTCTTCGCGGTGGCCGCCGCCGTTGCGGCGGTCGCCGCCCGGACACTCCTTCCGTCCGACACCGCACCTGCGGATGATCGTCCGTCCGCGGGCGCGGTGCACCGCGCGATCCCCGGGTTGTTGATGCGTCCGCGACTGGTCCTGCTCTACTGCACCGGGCTGACCTTTCTCAGCGCTCTCGTGGCGCTGTACACCGCGCTCGGCGCGGACGGCCGCTGGCCGTCGGCGACCCTCCTGATCCTGCGCGCGAGCTCGCTCCCCGCGGTGGTCGTCGCGGGCCTGATCACGCTGCGCCTGTCGGCCGCCCCGCCACGCGCCCGCATCCTGGCCGCGGTCGGCATCGCCGTGACGGGCGCTCTCCTCTGCGCGACCGCTCAGACGCTCACCGTCGGGATCGGCCTGTTCGCGGTCATCGGCGCGATCGCTCTCGCCGCCCCGTCCGTGGTGGCGGAGGTGACCCGGCTCGGCGCACCGGCCATCGGCGCCGCCGCCTCGCTCTACACCGTGGCCATCTTCGGCGGAGCGAGTCTCGGCGCACCTCTCGCCGCTGCGCTCGGCAACGGCCTCGGCACGGTCGCGCTCGGTAGCGCGGCAGTGCTCGCACTCGGCGGCCTGACCTCCGCGATCGCCACCCGCACCTGAACAGAACATGTTCTAATCCGGTCATGGAGGACGCCTTCGCCCCGGCCCGGCTCGGCCCCGTCGACCTACGCAACCGGATCATCAAGGCCGCGACCTTCGAGGGGCGCACGCCGGACGCGCTGGTGACCGACGACCTGATCGACTTCCATGCCGAGTTCGCGCGCGGCGGCGTCGGCATGACGACGGTCGCCTACTGCGCCGTCGCCCCGGAGGGCCGTACCGAGCGCCGGCAGCTGTGGATGCGCCCGGAGGCGCTTCCCGGCCTCCGCAGGCTCGCGGACGCGGTCCACGCCGAGGGCTCGGCCGTGTCGGCCCAGCTCGGACACGCGGGCCCCGTCGCCGACGGCGCCCAGCACCGTCGCCCCGTGACACCCAGCAGGATGATCAGCCCGCTGGCGCTGCGCGCGACCCTCCGGCCCGACGCGACACTGATCAGCGCGATCGTCCGGGCGCACGCCGACGCGGCCCGCCTCGCCGAGGACGCCGGTTTCGACGCGGTCGAACTCCACTTCGGCCACAACTACCTGATCAGCGCCTTCCTCAGCCCGCTGCTCAACCACCGGCGCGACGCGTACGGCGGCGATCTCGCATGCCGTGCCCGCCTCGCCCGCGAGGTCGCG
Organism: Tsukamurella pseudospumae; assembly: GCF_001575195.1. NCBI lineage: Bacteria > Bacillati > Actinomycetota > Actinomycetes > Mycobacteriales > Tsukamurellaceae > Tsukamurella > Tsukamurella pseudospumae. The sequence goes on along the minus strand of NZ_LSRF01000001.1, from coordinate 739,172 downwards.
GAGGCCGTCCGCGGTGCGGTCGGCGGCAGGCTCGCCGTCACCGCGAAGCTCAACATGACCGACGGGGTGCCCGGCGGACTGAGCCCGGACGACGCGCTCCGAACGGCGCGCTGGTTGGAGGCCGACGGCACCCTCGACGCGCTCGAACTCACCGCGGGGAGTTCCCTCCTCAACCCGATGTTCCTGTTCCACGGCACGCCACCGCGCCGGGAGTTCGCGGCGGCCTTCCCGAGCCCAGCGCTCCGGGCCGGGCTCCGGGCCGCAGGCCCCGTGTTCCTCCGTGAGTACCCGTACCGCCCGACCTATCTCCTCGCCCTCGCCCGCCGGTTCCGGGCCGCCCTGTCGATGCCGCTCATCCTGCTCGGCGGGATCGCCGAGCGGGCCGCCGTCGACCGGGCGATGGCGGAGGGCTTCGAGTTCGCCGCGATGGGCCGCGGGCTGCTGCGCACGCCCGACCTCGTCCGGCGTATGCAGGATCGCCCCGACGAGCCGGACCGCTGCACGCACTGCAACCTCTGTATGCCCACGATCTACACCCGGACTCGGTGCCCGGTGCGCGAGGGGAGCTGACGCTCAGGCGATGCCGGGCACCTCGGTCGCCGCGAAATCCGCGAGTGCCTCGGTGACGATGTGCGGAACGTCGCCGGACACGTTGACGGTCACGCCGAACTCGTCCGGGTCCAGCGGCTCCAGGATGCTCAGCTGCGAATCGAGCATGCCCGCCTTCATGAAGTGGCCCGCACGGCTCTGCATACGCTCCTGCAGGAGCCCCTCATTGCCGGTGAGGAAGACGAAGTACACGCTGGCGCCGGCGGCCCGGATCCGGTCCCGATACGCCCGTTTGAGCGCGGAGCACGCCACGACCGTGGGCCGCCCGGCGATCATCTCGTCGCGCAGGTACGCCCCGATGGTTCCCAGCCAGGGCCACCTGTCGTCGTCGGTGAGCGGATGACCGGCCGCCATCTTGGCGCGGTTGTCGTCGCTGTGGAAGTCGTCGCCGTCGGCGAAGCTCCGGCCCAGACGGTCCGCCAGTTCGGCGCCCACCGTCGACTTCCCGGAGCCGGACACCCCCATCACGCAGATCTGGATCGTGGCCACCCGTCGAGTAGATCACGACCGCGCGGAGCACGCGGGCGAAGCGCGCAGGGAAGCCACCCGGCGCGGGGCCGGGCGGCCCGTCGCATAATTGACCGCGGCGACGAGCGGGGGGGTGAGACACGGATGTGGGTGCTCGGCGCTGCGGTCCTGCTGGTCGTGATCGCGGTGGTGGGTGCGCTTCTCGCCGAGCGGATCGCCCGCGAGGGTCTCCGAACGAAACTCGTGGGGATGTGCACCGACGTCCTCGGGGCGACCCCGTCGGTGGTGCTCGACGTGCGCCGGCCCGTGCTCCTGCAGCTGCTGCAGCGGCGCCTGTCCGGCCTGGAGATCACCACCCGGGACGTCGGGGCGGGGCCGCACGCCATCATCCTCGACGGGCACGCCCGTGGCGTCGCGCCGGTGCCCGACGGGCTGCGGGTCGACGCCCTCACCGCGACCGCCACGCTGCGGCTGTCGTGGATCCGCCACGTGGTCGAGGCTGCCCAGGCCGGCGGCGGGGTGGGCGGTATCACCGTCAGCTCGGTGACACTGATGCCGCGCCGGAAGTCGCTGGGGATGACAGTCGGGCTGCCCGTGGCGTTCGGGCTCGGCGTCGACATCCGGGTGGTCGTCGCGGTCGGCGTCAAGGCGGGCCGCCTCACCTTCCGGGTGACCGACCTGTCCATGCCGATCGCCGTGATCCCGGTCCCGATCCCCGTCGCGTGGGCGATCGACTCGTGGGTCAAGGAGCTCCGCCCCACGGTGATCCCACCCGCTCTCGACGCACTCACCATCACGAGGATGCACTGGCAGAAGAAGTCGGTCACCCTCGACCTGTCGGCCAGTGACACGACGGTGCCCCTCCCGTCATGAGGGACACTGTTCGCATGCCCGACACGATCAGCCCCATTCCGCCGGAGGATCTCGCCGCGTTCCATCGCGTGCTCGAGACCGCCGCGCTCCTCGACGACGGCGACCCCCAGTCGGTCGAGGTCCAGCGCGCCGTGGGCCACATGTTCAAGTTGCTCAAGCGCGAACGACGCAAGTCCGCCCGCTCCAAAGTCAAGGCCGCCGACCGCGACGTCCTCGAGCGGACGGCCACCGGCAACGCCGAGCGGATCGACGACGAGACGGCCGGGGTCCTGCTGACCACGCCCACGGTGGGCGACAGCGCCGGGGAGCTCCTGCGGCCGCAGAGTTGCTACATCTGCAAGCAGCCGTACACCCGGATCGACGCGTTCTACCACCAGCTGTGCCCGGAGTGCGCGGCGTTCAGCCACTCCAAGCGCGACGCGACGACGGACCTGCGGGGCCGGCGCGCGCTGCTCACGGGTGGCCGGGCCAAGATCGGGATGTACATCGCCCTGCGACTGTTGCGCGACGGTGCCGACCTCACCATCACCACCCGGTTCCCGACGGACGCGGCCCGCCGGTTCGCCGCGCTCGCCGACAGCGCCGAGTGGCTCGACCGCCTGCACATCGTGGGCATCGACCTGCGCGACCCGTCGCAGGTCAGCGCGATGGCCGATGCCGTCGCGGCCCGGGGCCCGCTCGACATCATCATCAACAACGCGGCGCAGACGGTGCGCCGCTCCCCCGGCGCGTACTCCGCGCTCGTCGACGCCGAGTCCGGCGACGTCCCTGCCGAGCTGGCGAGCCGGATCATCCGGTTCGGCCGAGCGAGCTCCGCGCATCCCGCCGCCCTGACCGAGGCCCTCGACGGGCACACCGGCGGCGTCTCCGGCGATCTCGCGGCGCTGGACCCCGCCGCGTTGACCGCGCTCGCGCTGCGCGGCGGGTCGTCGTCCGCGGCGCGGATCGAGGACGGCACCGCCATCGACGCGGGCGGCCTGCTGCCCGATCTCGTGCACACCAACTCGTGGGTGCAGACCGTCGAGGAGGTCGAGCCGCTCGAGCTGCTCGAGGTGCAGCTGTGCAACTCGGTGGCGCCGTTCATCCTCATCTCGAAGCTGCGCCCCGCACTCGCCGCGTCGACCGCGCGCCGCAAGTACGTCGTCAACGTCTCCGCGATGGAGGGTCAGTTCGGGCGCGGCTACAAGGGCCCCGGCCACCCGCACACGAACATGGCCAAGGCCGCGTTGAACATGCTCACCCGCACCTCCAGTGCCGAGATGCTGGAGCAGGACGGCATCCTCATGACCGCTGTCGACACGGGCTGGATCACCGACGAGCGCCCGCACCACACCAAGATGCGCCTCGCGGAGGAGGGCTTCCGCGCCCCGCTCGACCTGGTCGACGGGGCCGCCCGCGTCTACGACCCGATCGTGCAGGGCGAGGCGGGCGTGGACCTGCACGGCTGCTTCCTCAAGGACTACAAGCCCTCGCCGTGGTGATGGGTGGCCCGCCGCCGCGGTGACCGGCGACTAGGGTCGACGGGGTGACGGAAACGAAGATCCTGTTCGACTGCGACACCGGCATCGACGACTCGATCGCGCTGCTCTACCTGCTGAGCAAGCCCGAGGTGAACCTGCTCGGGATCGTCTCGTCCGCCGGCAACGTGCCCGCGCCGCAGGTGGTCGAGAACAATCTCGGCTGGCTGGAACTCCTGGGCCGCAGCGACATCGACGTCTTCGTCGGTTCGGACGCGCCGTTGGCGACGCCGCTGATGACCACCGAGGAGACGCACGGGCCCTTCGGCGTGGGATACGCCGACCTGCCCACGCCCGGCCGCGGACCGTCGGACGTCCCGGGCGCGCAGGCGTGGTCGGACCTGACCCGGGCGCACCCCGGCGAGGTCGTGGCCCTGGTCACCGGCCCGTGCACGAACCTCGCCCTGGCACTGCGCGACGACCCCGGCATCCTGACGCGGCTGCGCCGTCTGGTCATCATGGGCGGCGTCTTCTGGCATCCGGGCAACACCACGCCCACCTCCGAGTGGAACGTCGCCGTCGATCCGGAGGCGCTGTGGGAGGTGCTGCGCGCGTACGGCGAGCTCGACGGCACAGGCACGCCCCTGCCGATCCTCTGCCCGCTCGACCTGACGGAGACCATCGAGCTCACGCCCGACCACGTCGTGCGGCTCGCCGACGCCGCCGGGTCCGGCCCGGCCGAGGTACTCAGCCCCGAGGATCCCGACGGTACGCGGTCGGCCGCGAGCGATCGGGTGATCCGCGCGGCGTCGGATGCGATCCGTTTCTACTTCGAGTTCCACCGCGACCACGACCTCGGCTACATCGCGCACATGCACGACCCCTTCGCCGCCGCGGTCGCACTGGACCCGGCGATCGCGGAGACCCGTTCGTTCCCGGTGGACGTCGAGCTCACCGGATCGCTCACCCGCGGCACGACCGTCGCCGACGTGCACGGCGCGTGGAACCGCCCGGACACGGCGCAGATCGCGGTCGCCACCGACCAGACCGCGTTCTTCGACGACCTGGTGGACTCGATCGCAGGGCTCGCCCGTGGCCGCGACTGACGGGCAGATCGCGGCGTTCCTCGCCGTGGCGTCGGAGACCCTCGACACCGTCGACTCCGTGCTGGCCGACCTCGACGACCGCACGGTGAATCACGCCACGCCGGGCGGCAACTCGGTCTTCGCTCTGGTGACGCACATGGGCGGCGCCCTGGGCTATTGGGGCGGGTCGCTGCTGGCCGGCGAGGACGTCCCGCGGGACCGATCGTCCGAGTTCGTCGCGACGGGCACCGTCGACGAGGCCCGGGCGATCGTGCGAGGCCTGCGCGCGGACCTCCCGCGGTGGGCGGGCGTGGCGGCGACGGGTATCCGCAATCCTGCGGCGACGGGGACCACGCGGCGCGATGCGGCGACCGCGACGCCGGAGTGGGTGCTCACGCACATGCTGCGCGAGCTGACCCAGCACACCGGACACATGGAGATCTGCCGCGACGTCGTGGTCGCTGCCGCACACTGACTCCCATGATGATTCCGAAGGCGATCGCCGAGGGTGTTCGCGACGGCACCGTCACCACGCAGTACCGCCGGTGGGACACGCCCCGGGTCAAGGTGGGCGGCACGCAGGTCACGCCGGCCGGGGTGCTGCGCTTCACCCGGGTCACGCGGGTGCCCGACGTCGAGAGGATCAGCGACCGGGCGGCGCGCGCGGCCGGGATGAAGGACGCCGCCGCGCTGCGGAGGGCGCTGCGGCCGCGGGATCCCGACGCGCCCCGCCGGGAGCGGTCCGCCCGCGGCGGCGAACACGTCTACCGGATCCACCTCGAGTACGCCGGCGCGGACCCGCGGCTCGCCCTGCGCGAGGAACTGCCCGACGATGCCGCGCTCGAGGCCCTGGCGGTTCGCCTGGCCCGACTCGACAAGCGGGACTCCGGCCCCTGGACCCGCGACATCCTCACGTGGATCCGCGAGCACCCGCACGTCGTGTCCAAGGAACTCGCGGCCGAGCGCGGCGTGGACCTGCTGCCCATGAAGGTGGACATCCGCAAGCTCAAGGGCATGGGCCTGACCATCAGCCACGAGGTCGGCTACGAGCTCTCGCCCCGCGGCGCGGCGTACCTGAACTGGCTGGAAGACCGGTAGATCGCGCCCGCCGTGCGTCCTACGCTCAAGCGAAACCGCTGGCAAAGCGAGGCGACATGACGGACAACGATCAATCCAAGCCCTGGGTGAGCCTTGCGGATGCCCTGACAATGAAGGAACCCATCAGCGACGAGGCGAGTGACGCGTTCGACGCGATCCTGGAGGAGATCCGCGAGCAAAGTCGACGGAAGCTCCCCCGGGAAATCGAGTTGGACGACTGATCTTCGGTGCGTGTCATCACCGACACGCCGACGTGCAGTCACCGAGACGCACCAAAGATCGGACAGTTGGGCGGGCCGAGTTCACCCGCGCACCAGGAGTGGCTTCACAACTTTCCAAGCGTTCTGCGAAGATTCCGCGAGCGGAGGTCGCAGAACGCTTCAGAAGATGTTGGGCACGAGCGTGTTCGGCGCGCTGTCCATATCGGCCAAAATCGCGGAGCCGTTCGCAGGACTGCCGTTCGCAGGACACAGTCCGACCGCCCCGCGCCGACACGCACTGAGAATCGGTCCGTCAGGCCGGCTGCTCCGATTCCGCGGCGACCTCCGCGGTGGACTTGGCCCAGCGGTAGTCGGCCTTGCCGGCCGGGGTCCGCTTGACCTCGTCGACGAAGACGATGGTGCGAGGCACCTTGTAGCCGGCGAGCTCACTGCGAGCGAAGGTCTGCACGTCCTCGACCGAAGGACGCTCCTGCCCCTCCGCCACCGAGATGACGGCCGCGACCCGCTGGCCGTACCGCGCGTCGGGCACCGGGACCACGAGGGCGTCGGAGATCGCGGGGTGCCCGTGCAGGGTGGCCTCGACCTCCTCCGCGTAGACCTTCTCGCCGCCGGTGTTGATGCACTGGCTGCCGCGGCCGAGGAAGACGATGCCGCCGTCCTCCGCGGGGTACCCCATGTCGCCGAGCACCGAGATCCGCCGGCCGTCCGCGAGCGTCGGGAAGGTGCGTGCCGACTTCTCGGGATCGTTGTAGTAGCCGAGCGGCACGTTGCCGACGCGGGCGATGAAGCCGACCGTGCCGGGCGTGGTGATCTCGACGAAGGACTCGTCGACGACCATCATCTTCTCGGTGGGCGGGGCCTTGAGGTTGCCGTTCTCGTCGAGCGTCATGACGCCGTCGTTGCCCGACTCCGACGCTCCGAAGTTGTCGCGGAGGATCAGCTCGGGCTTGATCGCGGCCATCCGGTCGCGCACGTGCTTGGACCAGATGGCGCCGCCCGACGTGATCGAGAACAGCGACGAGAAGTCGGCGGTGTCCTTCTGCTTCTCCATCTCCTCGACGAGCGGGATACCCATGGCGTCGCCGACGATGAGGATGGTCTGGGTCTGATCGCGCTTGATGTTGCCGACGATCTGCTCGGCCTTGAAGTCGCGCTCGAGGATCACGCGCGAGCCGAGCACGAAGAAGGTGAACAGCGAGTACGCGGCCGCGCCGTGCATGAGCGGAGCGGCGATGAGGAAGGCCAGCGGCGGGAACTGCTTGGCGCCCTCGCCGACCTCGTCCAACGAGGTCCGGGGCTCGCCGCCGTAGGGCACGCCGGCGGAGAGCGGCTTGCGGAAGAAGTCGTCGTGCTGCCAGACGACGCCCTTCGGGTAGCCCGTGGTGCCGCCCGTGTAGATGATGTAGTGCTCCTCGCCGGTGCGCGGCTCGAAGTCCCGGGCCGTGGAGCGGGATGCCGCGTCGGCGAAGGGCACGAGCGCGACGTCGGGCGCACCGTCGACCGCGTTGGCGAGCTCGGGGTCGATCTCGCCGACCACGAAGACGGTCCGCAGGTCGGGCAGCTTGCCGATGAGGCCGGCCAGCGTGCGCTGGTGCTCCGGCATCTCCACCACGATGCCGCGTGAGTCCGAGTTGGTGAAGATGTACTCGAGCTCGGGCCCGGTGTACCGGTAGTTCACGTTCACCGGCACGGCGCGGATCTTGATCAGCGCCACCAACGACTGCACGTGCTCCACACTGTTCTTGAGGAACAGCGCGACGTGGTCGAAGGCGCCGATGCCGTTCGCGGCGAACAGATGCGCCACCTGATTCGCCTGCGCGTCCATCTCGGCGTACGAGGTCTGCTCACCCTCGTAGCTCAAGACCACTCGCTCCGGAACCGCGTCGACGACCGCCTCGAAGATGTCGGCGAGGTTGAACTTCATGCGCACTCCTGTTCCTGACCTGCGAACCCGTCCAGCTCGGCAGAACGTGTTCTAGTTGTAACAGGTTCTACCGCGCCGCGGGGCGGAATCGGACGCAACTCGCCGTCGATCGTCCACGAATATCGCTCACGGCGCGGGGAATCCTCGTCAGAATCTCGTTCGCAGACCACAGTTGTCGCCCATGACGACCTCCCTCATCGCTCCCCCGACCGACGCGGAACTCGATGCGACCTTCGGCCCGCTGTACGCCCGCATCGCCGAGGGCGCAGTCGCCCGCGAACGCGACCGCGAGCTCGCGCACGAGCCGATCGCGCTGCTCAAGGAGGCCGGTTTCACCGCCCTGCGCGTGCCCCGCGAGCTCGGCGGTGGCGGCGTGACCCTGCGCCAGTTCTTCCGTCAGCTGATCGCCCTGGCCGCCGCCGACTCCAACATCCCGCAGGCGCTGCGCGTGCACCTCAACTTCGTCGAGGACCAGCGGCTGGCGAACACGCCCGCGGGCGACGGGTGGCTGCGGGCCGTGGTCGACGGCACCGTCGTCGGCAACGCCATCACGGAGCCCGGCGCCGGGTCCGTCGGCGGCTACGCGACCACCCTCACGAAGGACTCCGCGGACGGATACCGCCTCAACGGCACCAAGTTCTACTCCACTGGGACGCTCTACGCCGATCAGATCCTGGTGGCCGCGGACCTCGACGGCGAACGCGTCGGCGTCCTCGTCGACGCGGACGCCGAGGGCGTTGAGAAGGTCGACGACTGGAACGGCTTCGGCCAGCGCCTCACCGCCAGCGGCACGACGGTGTTCACCGACGTCGCCGTCCCCGCGGACCGTCTGCTCGGGGCCGGCTACGGCGCGCCCGGCGCGACGTACGCCACGTCGTACCTGCAGCTCGTCCAGCTGGCGGGCCTCGCGGGCATCGCGCAGCGGGCCACCGACGACACCGTCGCGTGGGTGCAGGCGCGCACCCGCACCTTCTCCCACGCCGCCGCCGACCTGCAGCGCCACGACCCGCTCGTGCAGCAGGTGATCGGCAGGCTCTCCAGCGCCGCCTGGGCGGCGAAGCAGTCCGTGCTCGCCGTCGCCGACGTGCTCGACCGGGCCCTGGCGGACCGTCGGGTCCACGAGGACCTGGTGCCGGAGGCCGAACTGGCCGCGGCACACGCCCAGCTCGCCGTGATCGACCTCGTGCTCAAGGCGACCAGCGACCTGTTCGAGGTGGGCGGCGCGTCCATCGTGGACGCGGACCTCCGCCTCGACCGGCACTGGCGCAACGCCCGCACCCTCGCGGTGCACAATCCCGCGATCCAGAAGGCCCGCGCCGTCGGCGACCTGCTGCTCAACGGCGCCGACCTGCCCTACGCGTGGAACGCCGGTTCCCGCACCGAGAACGTCCGCTAGCCACACCACCGAAAGGCACGACCATGACCCAGGCACGTATCGCCATCATCGGCGCCGGAGTGGTGGGAGCCACCGCCGCGCTCGTCCTCGCCCGCGCCGGGCACCCGGTCGATCTGTACAGCGACCGGACCGCCGAACAGCTCCGCGACGAGGTGCCCGCCACCGGCACCGCGGTCCTGTTCGGGCACTCGCGCGACGTCGACCACACCCTCGTCGAGGAGCTCTACGCCGACGCGCCGCTCTCCACCGGCATGAACACCCGCCTGAACACGGGCGAGCCGGGCGCGCTGCAGGACGTGCTCGCGTTCGATCCCGACTTCACCTACACCGCTGCCGGGATCGACGTGCGCCTGCGTGCGTACGACCGGATCCGGCTGTTCGAGCAGGCCGGCGGCCGTTTCCACGTCGAGACGGTCACCCCGGAGAATCTCGACGACATCGCCGGCGCGCACGACCTGACGCTCGTCTCCACCGGCAAGGGCGGACTGTCCGGCCTGTTCCCCGTCGACGAGTCGCGCACCGTCTACCGCTCCCCGCAGCGACACCTGCTGGCGGCCGCGTTCACCGGCCTCGGGCACGGACCGGACGTCTTCACCGCCCGCGGCCACGGCGCGGGGAAGCACAACGTGTTCAACCTGCACACCGATCACGGCGAGATCTGGATCGGCCCGTACTGGCACAAGGACGCGGGAGCGTCGTGGAGCGTGCTCGGGTTCGCCAAGCCCGACGGTGCCTGGGTCGAGCGGTTCGGCGAGGTCACGGACGCGCAGAGCGCCCTCGAGGTGGTCGTGAGCATCTACCGCGACTACTTCCCCGACGACCTTCCCGACATCGAGAAGCTGCGGGTCATCGAGGAGGATCCGAGGTCCTGGCTCCGCGGCGCAGTCACCCCGACGGTGCGGCAGGGCGTCGGGTACACCCGCGGCGGACGCCCCGTGGCCGCCCTCGGCGACAGCGCGATCGCGTTCGACCCGATCGCCGGGCAGGGCGCGCAGACCGGACTGATCCAGGTCGCGGCGCTGGTGGAGGCCATCGAGGCCCGCGAATCCGACTTCACGGCCGCATGGATCACTGACCAGTTCGACCGGCACTGGGAGGAGCGCGGTCACGCGGCCGCCGAGGTCACGCGCCTGTTCCTCGGTGATCCGGAGTACGCCTTCGTCGCCGGCCCGGTGTTCGCGGGCGCGGTGGCCGACGACGCCGTGGGTGCGGCCCTGTTCGGGCTGCTCTCCGAGCCGGCACCGATCCTCGACCTCAAGACCGACGAGGACGTCGAGCGGTTCATCGCGGACGCGCGCGCCGCGCTGGTGCGCGGCTGAGCCGGTACGGGGCGGCGACGTGATCACCGTCGCCGCCCCGTACGCCGCTCTCCGCCACTCCGTGTTCGCCCGTGACCACGCCGTGGCAGACTCGGGCGCGTGACGGTGCGCATCGGTCTGGTCGGAGCGGGTCCCTGGGCACGGGAGACGCACGCCCCGTCCCTGGCGGCGCACCCGGGAGTCGACTTCGTCGGCGGGTGGGCACGCGACCCGGCCGCCGCCGCGGAGGTCTTCCCACGCGCCTTCGACTCCCCCGCAGCGCTGTTCGACGCCGTCGACGCCGTCGCGTTCGCGGTCCCGCCGAACGTCCAGGCCCCGTTGGCGGCCGCCGCCGCCCGAGCCTGCAAGCACGTGATCCTCGACAAGCCGATCGCCCTCGACCTCGAAGGCGCCGTCGCGCTCGCGGACGCCGTCACCGCGGCCGGGGTCCGGTCGATCCTCGCGCTCACCCGCCGGTTCGCGCCCGAGACCCGCGAGTTCCTGGCCCGCGCGGCCGAGCTGCAGCCGATCGCCGCGGAGGCCCAGTGGCTCTCCGGCGCCGCGCTGGCGGGCAAGTTCGCCGCGTCCGCCTGGCGTCAGGACGAGGGCGCGCTGTACGACGTCGGGCCGCACGTCATCGACCTGGTCGACGCCGCCGTGGGCACCGTCGAGGGAGTCGCCTCCGCCCGGTACGACGCCGGGAGCGATACGTGGACCGCGCAGCTCACACACGCCGACGGTGCCGCCTCCACCCTGTCGCTCTCCCTGCGGACGCCCGTCCTGCCGACGGTGATGCGGATCTCCGCGCACTCCGCGGCGGGCCTGGCCGTGCTCGAGAGTCGGGAGACGCCGTCGACCGAGTGCTTCCGCGTCCTGCTCGACGAGTTCCTCGCATCGATCTCGACCGGGGCCGATCACCCGCTCGGCGTCCTCCGCGGGCTGCACCTGCAGCGCGTGATCGCACAGATCAGGGCCGGGGCGTGTCCGCCGACTCCGTGAACCGCACCCCGGCGACGCCGCCGAGACCCCCCTGGGACGCCGACATCGCGCGCGCCTTCATCGACCGCTCATCCGACGGCTTCTTCGTGCACGACGAGGACGGCCTTCTCATCGAGGTGAACGACGCCGGGTGCGCGAGTACCGGCTACACCCGGGACGAGCTGCTGCACATGCACCTCCTCGATGTCGTGCAGGTCTCGGCCGAGGAGGCCGGCCGCAACCTGGACCGGGCGCGCGGCGGCGCCTCGCTGGTGATCCCGGCGATGATGCGCCGCAAGGACGGGAGCGACTACCCCGTGGAGGTGCACCTGCTGTACCTCACGCTCGACGGGCGCCCGGTCGTCGCCGGGATCACGCGCGACATCACCGCGCGGGTCGCGTCGGATCAGGCCATGGACGAGGCTCGGCGCAGGCTCGAGGAGCGCGTGATCGAGTCGCGGTCGTCGTCGCAGCGTGCCACCGAGCTGCTGCAGGCGGTCATCGACACGGCGCCCGACCTCGTCTACATCAAGGATCGCGCGGGGCGCTACCAGTACGTCAACGCAGCGGTGGCCGGGCTCATGGGCGTGCGTGCGCAGGACGCGGTGGGCCACGACGACACCGTGCTGTTCGCGGCGATCGCCGAGACGCTGATGGCAACGGACCGCACCATCATGGAGACCGGGATCGGGCACGAGGTCGAGGAGTACGTCGAGGTCGACGGGACGCGCCGGACGTACCTCTCGAACAAGGCGCCCTACCGCGACGGCACCGGCGAGATCGTCGGCCTCATCGGCATCTCCCGCGACATCACGACCAGCCGGCGCGACCAGGCCCTGCTCCGGCGCGCCGAGCAGCGCTGGCAGTTCGCGATCGACGGTGCCGGCGACGGCATCTGGGACCGCGACCTCACCACCGAGTCCGTGTTCTACTCCGAACGCTGGAAGACGATGCTCGGCTACGCCCTCGACGAGGTGGACGACACCGTCGAGGCATGGCAGCAGCGCGTCCACCCCGACGACGTGGCGACCTGCACCGCGGTCATGCGGCCCGTGCTGCGGGGTGAGATCGAGGAGTTCTCGTTCGAGCACCGGATGGCGGCCAAGAACGGCGAGTGGCGCTGGATCTCGGCGCGCGGCCGCGTGATGGAGTCCCGGCCGGACGGCACGCCGACCCGCCTGATCGGCACGCACACCGACATCACCGACCGCAAGCGCGCCGAGGAGGAGATCCGCGTACTGAACCGCCGCCTGCGCTGGCGTGCCGATCACGACGACCTGACCGGCCTCCTCGGCCGCGCGAGTTTCATCGAGCGCGCGACGGTCGTCGTCGGGGAGCGCCGCCTCGACGGCGACGCGCTGGCCGTCCTCTGGATCGACCTGGACTCGTTCAAGCGGATCAACGACTCGCTCGGCCACAAGGTGGGCGATCAGGTGCTCCAGCTCGTCGCGCAGCGCCTGCTGGACGCGAGTCTGCCGAGTGACCTCGTCGCGAGATTGGGCGGCGACGAGTTCGTGGTCCTCCGACCGCGCACCGACGCCGCCGACCGTTCGGAGGACTGGGCGGAACGGGTGCGGGTCGCCATGGCCGAGTCCGTCGACGTCGACGGGCTGCAGTTGTCCGTCACCTGTTCGATCGGCCTGGTCGAATCCCCGGCCACCGACGACGGCATCACGCAACTGCTCATCGACGGGGACCTGGCGCTGCTCCAGGCCAAACGGGACGGCCGGAACCGGATCGTGCGGCACTCGGCCGGGCTGCGGGCCCCCCAGCAGAAACGGCTCGCGCTCGTGACCCACGTGCGGGAGCGGATCGACGCCGGCGACGTGATCGTGCGCTACCAGCCGATCGTGGACCTGGCCACCGGCGCGATGGTCGGTGCGGAAGCCCTGACCAGGATCGTCGGCCCCGGGGGCGAGGAACTCGCCCCCGGGGACTTCCTCCCCCACCTCGAGGCCCTGGGCCTGCTGCCGAACCTGGCGCGGCTGGTGCTTCAGCGCGCCTGCGCCGATTTCGCGGCCGCGCCGGAGCTCGGGTGGGTCTCCGTCAATCTGGCCTCGGAGGATCTCGCGGACCCGCTGCTCCCGCACGTGGTCGAGCGCGCCCTGAAAAGCAGCGGGCTGGCCCCCGACCGGCTGATCCTGGAGATCAACGAGCGCGTCGTCCCGGAGCGGCACGTGCTCGCCGCGACGCACCGGCTCGTCGAGCTGGGGGTCCGCATCGCACTCGACGACTTCGGCACCGGCTGGTCGAGCCTCGCGCAGCTGCGGTACCTCGATCTCGCGCTGGTCAAGATCGACCGGTCCGTCGTCGTCGCGTCCACCGGGCACGACGATCCGCAGCTCGAGGCGATGCTCGACGCGGCGATCGCCATGGCGCGCGCGCTCCGCCTCGACGTGATCGCCGAGGGCGTCGAGACCGCGGAGGAGTCGGCGGCGCTCGCATCCGCCGGCGCGCACTTCGCGCAGGGCTTCCTGTGGAGCCGCGCCGTGGATCGCGAGGAACTGGGTCGCTGGCGCACCCGAGCGCTCCGGTAGGCGCGTCGACGCCGGGGGTGCCGCCCCGTCGCGGCGCTACCCTGGGAGCATGGCGAGCCCCGGCGATCACCCGCAGACCCCGCAGACCGACCCGACGGCGCCCGGGGGCCCCGGCGCGGAGGAGGCGCCGATCGACGCGGAGGTGGTCGACACGCTGCCGGTCGCGCCCGCGGGGCCGACGGCACCGTCGTACGCGGAGGTCACCGGCTACACGCCCGCCGGTGTGCCCACCTTCGACCACGTGCGCGAGAAGATCGAGCGCCGCACCACCACCGCGCTGGGCGCCGAGGAGCTCGCGCACGGCACGACGGCCGGGCAGGACGCCGAGCGGGCCTTCGCCGAGCGGGAGAAGGCGGCGAAGGCCAAGCTCGAGGAGATCCGGCGCTCACTCGGCTCGCCCGCCACACCGCCGGACGCGCCGGGGGCGTAGCGACCGCGCGTCAGGCCAGGTTGCCGGACAGGTACTCCGCATAGGCGGGCAGGTCGAGCTGGCCGTGCCCGGAGAGGCCGATGACGAGCACCTCGTCCGCGTTCTCGCGGGCGTAGTCCGCCGCCGCCGCGATCGCGTGGGTGGACTCGGGGGCCGGGACGATGCCCTGCGTGCGGGCGAACAGCACGCCCGCCGCGAAGGCGTCGTTCTGTTCGACCGCGCGGCCCTCGACCAGTCCGAGCTCGACGGTGTGGCTCAGCGCCGGCGCCATGCCGTGGTACCGGAGGCCGCCCGCGTGGATCGGGTCGGGCACGAAGTCCATGCCGAGGGTGTGCATCTTGAGCAGCGGCGTCAGGCCGGCGACGTCGCCGTGGTCGTAGCGGTACTCGCCCTTCGTGATCGACGGGCACGCGGCGGGCTCGACGGCGACCACCCGCGGGTCCTGCCGGCCGTGGATCTTCTCCCGGAGGAACGGGAAGGCGAGACCGGCCAGGTTGGATCCGCCACCCGCGCAACCGAACACGACGTCGGCCCCCTGCTCGTGCTGGGCGAGCTGCTCGACCGCCTCGAGGCCGATCACGGACTGGTGCAGCACGACGTGATTGAGCACGCTGCCGAGCGCGTAGCGCGCCTCGGGATCCTTCGCGGCGACCTCCACCGCCTCGGAGACGGCCATGCCGAGGCTGCCGGTGGTGTTCGGGTCCTTCTCCAGCATCGCGCGGCCGGACTCGGTGAGGTCGGACGGGCTGGGGTGCACGGTGCCGCCGTAGGTGCGCATGAGGTGCCCGCGGTAGGGCTTGGAGTCGTACGAGGCGCGCACCTGCCACACCTCGACGTCGATGCCGAACTGCGCGCCCGCGAAGGACAGCGCGCTGCCCCACTGGCCGGCCCCGGTCTCGGTGGTGAGCTTGGTGACCCCGTCGAGATGGTTGTAGTAGGCCTGGGCCACAGCGGAATTGGTCTTGTGCGAGCCGACGGGGCTCACGCCCTCGTACTTGACGTAGATCCGGCACGTGGTGCCGAGAGCCTCCTCGAACCTACTGGCCCGGATCAGCGGCGACGGACGCCACATGGAGAGGATCTCCCGAACCGGCTCGGGGATCTCGTGGTACGCCTCGGTGGACGCCTCCTGCGCGATCAGGCCCGTCGCGAACAGCGGCGCCAGGTCCTCGGGTTGCACCGGCTCCTTGGTGCCGGGGTGCAGGTGCGGCGGGATGGGCGTGTCCAGCTCCGCGGCCAGGTTGTACCAGTGCGTGGGTACTCCGACGGTGGTGATGTCCTGGTGCGCAGCGGCGTCCGAGAGTGTCATGCGTCACAGCCTAGAAGGGCCGCTCCCGCGGGCCGCCCCGAGGTCGCCGGATCCGCCGCGGGCTGCCGGGCCCTGCGATCCCGGACCTCCGGAGATTCCCGCTTTCCCGCAGTTCGGCGACGCACGATGAGTCATTCTGCTGAAATGGTGCAGACGCGCGGGCCGGCGCCCGGAGCCCGCTCGACCGAGTAGTACGGACGTCGCCCGGACCGCCGACGGTGAGGGCGCCGTGCGGATCGCGAACGTCCTGGGCGACTTCTCCTCCGTCTCCGACCGCGGGACCGCGTTCGCGCCCTTCGTCCGCCGCGAGCCCGAACGCGCCTTCCGCGTGACGACCACGCGGGCCGGTGGCGTGCAGCACCGCATCCTCGAGCGGATCGTCGCCGTGATCGACGCCGAGGTCGCCGCGGGGCGGTACGTCCCGGAATTGCCCGTCGATCTGCTCGCCTACGTCCTGCTGCGCACCGCCGAGGCGTTCGTCTACTCGCCGATCATCACCGGCGAGGAACCCGACTCCGAGAAGGTGCGCCTCTCGTGCGCCGCGCTGCTCGGTGTGGCCGCGCACTTCCTGCCCGCGGGCGTCGGCGTTCCCGCCGGTGCCGGCCGCGCGTGAGCCGGGCTCAGGTCCCGACGAGCGCCGCGGCGGCGAAGTCCCCCGCGTGGGCGAAGGCGGCGAGCACCACGTTCTCCCCCGCGCCGATCCGGCCGTCCCCGCGGGCGGTGGCGAAGGTGTGCGGGACACCGACGGCGAACAGATTGCCGCACTCGTCGAAGGTGTCCGGGTGCCGTTCGGGCGGGAGCTCGAGGGCCTCGCGCCAGTTCCGCAGGAAGGTGCGGTTGGGCTGATTGGTGACGAGGTGGTCCACCTGCGGCCCGGTGAGGCCGCCCGCCGCGGCCGCCGCCAGCGCGACCTCGGGCACCAGCCGGTTCCCGCGGGCAAGCACCTTCGCGATCTTGGCCTCGGTGAAGCCGACGTGCAGCTGTCCCTCGCCGGCCTCCCAGTACTTCCGCGGCGGCTCGACGGCGGCCGTCATGTCGCCCGCGTACTCGCTGTGCTGCGCGAGTACGACGTGGCGCACCGTCATCCCGCCCGCCTCCGGATCGGCGACGACGAGCGCGGCGGCGGCACCGTCGCCCGGGATGGCGGCCTGGGGCAGGTTCCGCACCCGGTCCTGGGTGAAGACGTTGCCGGCGGCGTTGGTGGCGGTGAGCAGGAGCGCCGACCGGGCGGTTCCGGCGGCGAACATCGTGCGCGCGAGCTGCAGCATGAGCAGGAACGCCGCGCAGCCACCGTTGTGGATGTCGAGAACCAGCGACGGGTGCATGCCGAGCCGGCGCGCGACGTCGCCGCCGCACCCGACGACGGGGAGGTCCGGCAGCTGCGAGTGACTGAGGATCACGTCGGCCTGCAGCGCGGCGTCGCCCACCTGCTCGCGCAGCCGGTCGATCGCGGTGCACATCAGCTCGACGTTGGACTCGGTCGGCGCCGCGTGGTGCCGGAACGCGGGCGGCGCGAACATCGGGTTCGCGGTGAGGGTCCGGCTGTCGGCGTCGGCGAACTCCCGGAAGTAGTCCGCGGGCACGCGGTTCTCGGGGAGGTACGAGGCGAGCCCGACGATGCGCGGGGTCGCGGCCGGGGCGCTCATGAGGACATCCAGTCGGGCTTGACGGGCTGTCCGTGGGCGTGGCGGTGCTCGGCGATGGCCTTGAGGTTCTCCAGTTCCATCATGTGCCCGGCGCCGAAGGTGTCCCACAGGTCGCCGACCCACACCGGCCGGCCGGGCGGTGCCGTGTCGGGGTACGGATTCTCGTCGTAGAAGGGGTGGTGGCAGTTGTTCCAGAGCACCACCGATCCGGGCCGGTTCAGCACCGTCTGCGCGTCCACGACCCGCATCAGGTAGATCATCCAGAGGTGTTCCCCCTGGTCCCAGGCGCAGTGGTAATCGACGGTCCGCGCGTCCGGATGCGCGACGGTCCGCGTGTAGATCTCGGTGTCGGCGCCGAGCATGTCCCGCGCCACCCACAGCCCGGGCTCGTCGGTCTCGCGGAAGCCGCGCAGGCTGTAGGTCCACTCCTCGAGGGAACGGGTGTCGGAGAGCCAGTGGAAGAGCTCGTCCGGCGGTGCGTTCACGTACGACTGGACGGGGCAGAAATCGCCGTAGATCTGTTGGTGCGGGTACACCGACCGCATGCGGTCGACGAGGATCGGCTGGGCCACCGGGCGGGGGTGGCTCTCGATCCGGATCGTCCCCTCGATGTCGATCGTCGGGATCATCGGTGCTCCTTCGCGGTGTCGGGCAGAAGTGCTGCGAACGGTGGGATCTCGGCGGGGTCCGTGGCGATCTCGAGGACCGACGGTCCGCCGCCCCGTCCGGCCAGCAGGTCGGCGAACGCGGCCCGGGCACCGTCGGGCGTGGTGGCCGAGCGGGCGCGCAGGGACGGGAACATCGCGGCGAGGCCGGCGCCGATCAGGCTCGGGCGGAACCGGTTGATGCTGGTCAGGTCGGGGAAGAACTTGTCCTCGCGGGCCACGCACATGCCGTGCGCGTCGTTGTTGAGGACGACGAGCACGACCGGCGCGCGGCCCTCGATCGCGGTGTGGATCTCCATGCCGTGCATGAAGAAGGCGCCGTCGCCGGCGAGGATCACGGTGGGCCGGCGGGTGGCGATGGCGGCGCCGATTCCGGCGGCGATGCCGTGCCCCATGCCGCCCATCCCGAGGGCGACGAGGAACCTCTCCCCACTGCCGAGCGGCAGGCGGTGCACCGCGGCGGCACCCGCGTTGCCGGCGTCGGCGAAGACCAGCGCGTCGGCGGGGATCGCCGGCGCGAGGGCATCGACGGCGTCGGCGCAGGTCATGATTCCGGAGTCGTTCCGGGGTACCAGGATCGGTTCGGGGACGATCGCGGTCCACGCCGCGCGGGTGCGTCCGCCGACCGCGGCGGCGAGGGCGCGGGTGTAGGCGGCGAGGTCGCGGCTCGACTCGTGGAGTGTGACCTCGCGCAGCGGCGGCTCCGCCCCGACGTGCACGGTGCAGGTGACGTCGATGACCGCATCGAGGCCGCTGCGGTCCATCAGGTCGAGGTCGGTGCCCAGCGCGAGGACCAGGTCGGCGTCCGCGGCGGCCCGGGTCACCGAGGGGTGCCCCATCACCCCCGCCACGCCGACCACGCCGACGTCCGGTGCGGCGTCACGGCCGTTGGGCGTCACGGCGACGACGGCGCCGGTGCGCGCCGCGAGCTCCGCCACGGGGCCGGCCAGGCGCGCCCGCGACGCCGCCTCGCCGAGCAGGAAGAGGGGCCTGCGCGCGGCGCGGACGGTCCGGACCACCTCGTCCGACGGTGCAGCACTCGCCCGCGGCGCGGCGGTGCGGTGCGGCAGGCCCGGGCACGGCGCGAGCTGGACGTCCTTGGGGAGCAGCAGCGCGGCGGGCAGGCCACGCTCGAGGGCGTCGAGGGCACCGTCGAAGGCGGGTCCGAGGTCGTCCGGACCGGCGACCTTGGCGGCGAAGCCGGTGACACCCCGCAGCACGGTCAGCACGTCGACGGTCCGCGGCCCGGCGCACATGTCCTGGAACGCCCCACGCCCCTCGCCGGTGGTCGGCGGGCTGCCGATGAGCGCGAGGACCGGAACGCGCGACTGGTACGCCTCGGCGAGGGCGGGAACGCAGTTCATCGCCGCGCCGCCGGACGTGGCGACGAGGCACGCCGGCCGACCCGTCATGCGCGTGGCGCCGTCGGCCATCGCGCCGGCACCGAACTCGTGCTTGGCGATGGTCACCGCGAGGCGACGGTCCGCGGGCGCGCGGAGCAGCGCGGCGAACAGATCCTCGGAATTGGCACCGTGGATTCCGTACGCGTTACGAAGTCCGTACGCGTACAACGCATTTGCGATCCACTCGGCAACATTTGAAGCCACAAGCGCCACAGTAGGCCGATGTGAGCTATCCCACAACACCGCAGCCGAACGGCGTCGACTTACCCCTGTCGCGCGAGCAGCCGCCGAGCGTAGTCCTCCGCGGCGGCGAGATCGGCGTCGGAGGGACGGCCGCGGTTCATGCCGCCGACCAGACCGAACGGCCCCATCGTGTCCCATCCGCGGCAGTGGTACACCTCGGGATCGACCCGGAACCCACGGCCTCCGAGCAGATCCGCAAGGCTGCGGGTGTATCGGCGCAACGGCGTCTCCGGCAGCCCGCTGGTCGCGTACACGAACGCCGCACCGCGCTGCCGGACCGGCAGTGACCGCACCAGCTCGACGAGCGCCGGATCGAAGGACATCCAGTACACGCCGGAACCGAATCCGATGAGGTCGGCGGCGTCGATCTGCTCCGCCGTGACCTCGGCGGGCGTCACCACGGCCGCGCCCAGCACCCCGCCGATCCGGTCCGCCACCTTCCGGGTGTTGCCGTGATGTGTGGACGCGCAGATCAGCATTGCCGACATGACCCCATCCTCACACGGGCGGGGGCGGCCTGTCTCGACGAGGAACTGACTCTCGAGTAAGTTCCTCTCCAACAGTTCCAACAGTCACGACGAAGGAGACTTCCATGGGATTCCTCCCCAAGAACCCGACCGAGATCATCGGTCGCGCGGATCGCACCCTCACCAGCGCAGACGAGACGCTCGGTCGCGTGGACGGCACGTTGAGCGAGGTCAGCGCGACCCTCGCCGGCGTCGACACGAAGTTGGGAACCGTCGACTCGACCCTCGCGAACGTCGACACCAAACTCGGCACCGTCGACTCGACGCTGACCGATGTCGACACCAAGCTGGGGACGGTCGACTCGACGCTGAGCACGGTGGACGGCACGCTCACCGAGGTGTCGAGCACGCTCACCGAGGTCAAGAGCGCCGTGGCGGACGTCAAGTCCCTCCTCGAGCAGCTCGACACCAAGCTCGCGCTCCTCGACCGAGTGCCGGACATCATCGAGAAGCTGGACGCGCTCGCCGCGAAGTCCTGACGATCCGGCGATGCCGGGGCCGGCGTTCGCGCGGGCCCCGGCACGTTCGCGCCCGCAGGCCCCGGACCAGCGGTCCGGGGCCTGAGGGCCTGCGTGATCAGCGCGGACCAGATTTCAGCGGGCAACCCGGGCATCACCAGCCATGAGAGCATGACTCATGCGCGCGCACTTGTTTCCGGGCGAGGCCGACCAATGGGGCAACGCCATGACCGATGCCTACGACGCACTCGAACGCGGCATCCAGCCCGCGGACGTGGCGGCGAAGCTCACGAGGGCCGGAATCGACGTGGACCCCGGGTGGCTCACCAGCCGGTTCGGTGCGGTGTCGCCCAGCGAAGCGGCGGTGGCCGCATATGTCGAGGCCCGTTCGGCCGACATTGCACGGCTCGATCCGACACGGGACGAGTTGGCGGACATGGTGCGGCGCATCATATCCGCGGACGCACTGTCCGAATGGTGGGTCGCGGTGCTCTCGGCGCATGTACCGCATCCGGCGCCGATCGACCTGATCTTCCATCCGGCCGCCGGTACACCCGCCAACGAAATGACACCCGAAGCGATCGTCGATCGAGCGCTGGCGCACAGGCCGATCGAACTCTGACGTGTCAGCGGCCGTCGAAGGCGTCGAGCAGACGCTGGGCGGCCAACGCAGGTGTGAGCGAGCCGTCCTGGACTGCAGCCTCGACCCCGGACCGGACGGACCGCACACCGTCGGACTGCTCGACCCGGGACAGGACCGTGTCCCGGACCATGGTCCAGGTCCAATCGACCTGCTGTTGCCGGCGGCGGCGGTCGAACTCCCCCGCCTCCTGCAGCGTCGTGCGATGCCGGATGACGGCGTCCCAGAACTCGGGGATGCCGGTGCCCTCGATGGCGCTCTGCGTCAACACGGGTGGCCGCCACAGCGATCCGCGCGGGTGGATCAGCCGGAGCGCGCTCGACAGCTCGCGCGCGGCGACCCGGGCCTCGACGATGTGGTCACCGTCGGCCTTGTTGACCGCCACCACGTCGGCGAGCTCGAGCACGCCCTTCTTGATGCCCTGCAGCTGATCGCCGGTCCGGGCCAGGGTGAGGAAGGTGAAGGTGTCGACCATGTTCGCGACGGTGACCTCGGACTGCCCGACGCCGACGGTCTCGACCAGGATCACGTCGAAGCCCGCAGCCTCCAGCAGCACGATCGTCTCGCGCGTGGCCTTCGCGACCCCGCCGAGCGTGCCGGACGTGGGCGAGGGCCGGATGTACGCGCGCGGATTCACGGCCAGGGTGCCCATGCGGGTCTTGTCGCCCAGGATCGAGCCGCCGGAGCGCGTCGACGACGGATCCACCGCGAGCACGGCGACCTTGTGCCCCAACGAGATCAGGTGATTGCCCAGCGCCTCGATGGTCGTCGACTTGCCGACCCCGGGCACGCCGGTGATCCCCACGCGGGTGGCGATCGGCGCGTCCGGGGCGGGCGTGAGCGCGAGCAGCAGTTGCTGCGCGAGCGCCTGATGATCCGGGCGCCGCGATTCGACGAGGGTGATGGCCCGCGCCAGCACCGCGCGCTTGTCCGCGCGGACGCCCTCCGCGAGCTCGGCGACGGTGATCACGCCAGCTGGTACCCCAGCTTGCCGCCCAGCTCGTGCAGCAGGTTCACCGCGGCGTCCGCGATGACGGTGCCGGGCGGGTAGATCGCCGAGGCGCCGGCCGCGTACAACTCGTCGAAGTCGCCCGGCGGGATGACGCCGCCGACCACGATCGTGATGTCCGGCCTGCCCACCTCCGCAAGCGCGTCCCGGAGAGCGGGGACCAGCGTCAGGTGGCCCGCGGCGAGCGACGACACGCCCACCACGTGCACGTCGTTGTCGGCGGCCTGCTGGGCCACCTCCTCCGGCGTGGAGAACAGCGGGCCCACGTCGACGTCGAAGCCGAGGTCGGCGAACGCGGTGGCGATCACCTTCTGGCCGCGGTCGTGGCCGTCCTGACCCATCTTCGCGATGAGCACGCGCGGGCGGCGGCCGTCGGCCTCCTCAAACTTCTCGACCAGGCCGATGGCGGTCTCGATGTTGCCGGACGCGCCGGCCTCCTCGCGGTACACACCACTGAGCGTACGGATCTCGGCCTGGTGTCGGCCGTAGACCTGCTCGAGGGCGTCGGAGATCTCGCCGACGGTGGCCTTGGCCCGCGCCGCGTCGATCGCGAGCGCGAGCAGGTTGTTCTCGAGGTTCGCCCCGCCCTCGGCCGAGGCCGCGCGAGTGAGGTTCGCCAGGGCGGCCGTGACGGCCTCGGGGTCGCGCTCGGCCCGCAGCTGCTCGAGCTTCGCCAGCTGCTCGCCCCGGACCTTGGTGTTGTCGACCTTGAGCAGCTCGATCGCCGCGTCCTCGGGCACCTGGTACTTGTTCACGCCGAGCACCGGCTGCCGCCCCGAGTCGATGCGGGCCTGTGTCCGGGCGGCCGCCTCCTCGATGCGCAGCTTCGGGATGCCCTCGTTGATCGCCTTCGCCATGCCGCCGGCCTCGGTGACCTCGCGGATGTGGGCGCGGGCGCGTTCTGCCAGCTCGTGCGTGAGAGTCTCGACGTAGTACGAGCCGCCCCACGGGTCGATCGGGCGCGTGGTCCCGGACTCCTGCTGCAGCAGCAGCTGCGTGTTGCGGGCGATACGGGCCGAGAAGTCGGTCGGCAGGGCGATGGCCTCGTCGAGCGCGTTGGTGTGCAGCGACTGGGTGTGGCCCTGGGTCGCGGCCATGGCCTCGACGCAGGTGCGTCCGACGTTGTTGAACACGTCCTGCGCGGTGAGCGACCACCCCGAGGTCTGCGAGTGCGTGCGCAGCGACAGCGATTTGGCGTTCTTCGCGTCGAACTCCGCCACGAGCTCGCTCCACAGCAGGCGCGCGGCGCGGAGCTTGGCGACCTCCATGAAGAAGTTCATGCCGATGCCCCAGAAGAAGGACAGGCGCGGCGCGAACTTGTCCACGTCGAGGCCCGCCTCGATGCCTGCCTTGATGTACTCGACACCGTCGGCCAGCGTGTAGGCGAGCTCGAGATCGGCTGTGGCCCCGGCCTCCTGGATGTGGTACCCGGAGATCGAGATGGAGTTGAACTTCGGCATCTTCTGCGAGGTGTAGGCGAAGATGTCCGAGATGATCCGCATCGAGGGCGCGGGCGGATAGATGTAGGTGTTGCGCACCATGAACTCTTTGAGGATGTCGTTCTGGATGGTGCCCGCGAGCTTCTCGGGGCCCACACCCTGCTCCTCGGCCGCCACGACGTAGAGCGCGAGGATCGGCAGCACGGCGCCGTTCATCGTCATCGAGACGGACACGCCGCCCAGGTCGATGCCGTCGAACAGTTGGCGCATATCGAGGATCGAGTCGATCGCGACGCCGGCCATGCCCACGTCACCGGTGACGCGCGGGTGGTCGGAATCGTAGCCGCGGTGGGTGGCGAGATCGAACGCCACCGACAGCCCCTTCTGGCCCGACGCGAGGTTGCGGCGGTAGAAGGCGTTGGACTCGGCGGCGGTCGAGAAGCCGGCGTACTGCCGGATGGTCCACGGCTGGTTGACGTACATCGTCGGGTACGGGCCGCGCAGGAAGGGCACCGTCCCCGGGTAGGAGTCCACCGGGTAGCCGGCCGCCGCGACGGCATCGCGGTCGGCGCGGGTGTAGACGGGCTTGACGTCGATGCCCTCCGGCGTGGTCCAGGTCAGCTGGTCCGGGGTGTAGGCGTAGGCCTTGGCCGAGGCGTCCACGAAGGCGTCGACGTCGGCGCTCGACGGTGTCGCGCCCGGCAGGTCCTCGAACGGAACGTCGGCGAAACTGGCGATCTCGCTGGTCATCACGCCCCCAATCGGGTCAGCAGGTCGTCGAGCGCGGCGGCCGCGTCGATCTTCGCGTGCAGGTAGATGTCGATCAGGCCGTCGTCGACGGTGCCGGGCGCACCCGCGAGCAGCACGAGATTCCCCTCGTGGCGGAGCGCGCGAGCCAGCGCCTCGCCCTCCTCGGCGTAGCCCGGGTCGGAGCCGGCGAGCACAGCGATCCGCGCGCCGGCCGAGCCGTCGAGCGTGGCACTCCCCGCGGCCTGCTCGACCGCGTCCAGGACGGTCTCGATGCCGCCGGAGGCGAGCAGGTTGGTGAGGAAGGTGGACCGCCCGTTGTACTGGGCGACGGTGCCGATCGTGACCATCCGGATCCGCGGCCGCACGCCGTGCTCCCGGAGGAAGGCGTCGGAGCGGGTGCGCAGCGCCTCGAAGGGCGCGGCGTAGGACCGCACGACGGGGCCGTTCGTGGCCGCCGACGGTGCGATGGCCGGCTCGGCCAGGTTCGGGAACTCGTTGACGCCGGTGATCTTCTTGGCGCGCCGCGCGACCGCGGAGTCGCGACGGTCCGCGGCCTCGCCGAGGCGGGTGGCGATCGACTCGTCGGCGATGCCCCGGCCGAACCCGCCCGCACGCTCGACCTCCTGCAGCACGCCCCACGCGGCGCGCGCCAGGTCGTCGGTGAGGGACTCCACGTGCCAGGATCCGGCACCCGGGTCGACGACCCGACCGAGGTTGGACTCCTCGAGCAGCAGCAGTTGGGCGTTGCGCGCGATGCGGCGGGCGAACGCGGGCGAGTAGCCCTCGACGCCGCCGGGCAGGGCCTCGTCGTACTCCAGCGTGGTCACGTAATCGGCGCCGCCGACGCCCGCGCCGAAAGCGGCGACGGTGACGCGGAGCATGTTGACCCAGGGGTCGCGCTGCGTGGTGGCGGCCAGCGAGGTCACGGCGTGGACCGGCGCGTTGCCCGCCTTCGGCTCCCCCAGCTGCTGGGCGACGCGCGCCCAGACCGTGCGCCACGCGCGGATCTTGGTCAGGGTGAGGAACTGGTCGTCCGTCGCAGCGAGGCGGATCGTCAGCTGGCCCAGGGCGTCGGCGGTGGACAGCCCGGCGGCGGTGAGGGCGCGGACGTGGTCGAGCGCGGCCGCGGCGGTCAGGCCCAGCTCCTGCGCGCACGTCGCTCCGGCGTTGTGTAGGTCGGCACCGTCGACGACGATCGCCCGGACGTCCTCGACCCGCGCATCGGCGCTGCGGGCGAGCTCGGTCGCCTCGTCGAGCGCGATATCGGCGCGGCCCACGACCTGCGAGGTCAGCGGCGCGGCGCCCAGGCTGACGTGGACGAGGTCGGCGCGGTAGGCGTCGGACTCGGCGGCCTTGTCGAGGGCGGCGTAGACCTGTGTGGCGGCCTCGGCGGCACGGCCACCGGCCGAGACCAGGATCGGCGCCATGTCCGGGTACACGCCCTCGAGCAGCGGCGCGGGATCCGCGCGGGTGATCCAGAGCGCGCTCGCGCCGGACTCCAGCGCACCGAGCACGTCAGCGGAGTCGGTGCCCTCGGCGAAGCGCTCGGCGACCTTCCACCCCAGGCGGACGTCGGGCGTGGGGTTCCCGCCGCGGACGAAGGGGAAGGCGCCGGGCAGCGGGGCCTCGGGCAGTTCATCGCGCTGCGAGTACAGCGGCGCGATGTCGACGCCGTCGTCCTCGGTGGGGGTGGTCAGTGCTGCGATCGGGTCCTCGGGCGGCGTCCCGCCGCGCGACTTCGCGAGCACGGCACCGACCGAATCACGCCACGCGTCGTACGGGTTGTCCGCCACGAGACCTCCTCACCTGTGGCCCGGCACACGCCGGGTCGATGAGAACCCACGTTAACCGATTGCGCTTGCTACGCCCCAGTAGGGTCGCGGCACTCCGCGCGCACACCGCGTATCTTGGCTCGACGTGAGCGACAACGAATCCCGGCTGCGGCCCGGCGACCGCGCCCTCGTCGTCCGCGCGGCGATCGGCTGCGTGCTCGTGCTCGCTCTCGTGGTCGTCGGGATGCTGCTCCCGCACCCCGGTATCTCGACGGTGCGGGGGTGGGCGGACTCGACCGGCACCTGGTTCGTGGTCCTGTTCCTCGTCGCCCACACGGTGGTGACGGTGTTCCCGATTCCCCGGACGATGTTCACGGTCTCCGCGGGCGTGCTGTTCGGTCCGATCGGGATCCTGCTGTGCATGGTCGCGTCCACCGCTGCGGCGGTGATCGCCTTCCTCGCGGTGCGCGCCGTCGACGAGCGGCATCCGTCCGTGGTGCTCGCGCGGGTGCGGGAGCACCGCGCCTACCTCCCGATCGCCGCGCGGCTCCGGGCCCGGGGCTGGCTGGCTGTCGGGTCGCTGCGGCTCATCGCGGTGGCGCCGTTCTCTCTGGTGAACTACGCGTCCGCGCTCTCGCCGGTGCGCTTCTGGCCGTACCTCGCGGCGACGGTGGCCGGCCTCGCGCCCGGCACGATCGCGGTCGTGCTGCTGGGCGACGCGCTGACCGGTGAGTCGTCGCCCTGGCTCGTGGTGGTCAGTGGCGCGTTGATGGCGGTCGGGATCGCAGGCCTTCTGCTCGACGCCCGCATGCCCGCAAGACCTGAGGCTTGACAGGGTTCACCGCAAGGGCTTGCACTTGCCTAAGGACGGACGCGCAGGAGCCCGGGGATGTCGACGACGCCGCCGAGCACGTGATCCGCTCCGGCCTCGGCGAGCGTCGCACCGTCGGCCTTGCCGGTGAGCACACCGACCGAGACCGCACCGGCGTTGTTGGCGGCTTGCACGTCGACGGCGGTGTCGCCGGCAGCGAGGACGCGGGCGACATCGCGCACGCTCGTGCGCTCCATCGCGCGGTGGATCATGTACGGCGCCGGGCGACCCGCGGCCACGTCGGACGTGGTGACCACCGCGTCCACGACGGCGCCCTCGCCCTCGCCGATCCGCCAACCGATGGCGGCGAGCAGCGGGAGCGCGACGGCGTCGTCGAAGCCGGTGGTCAGCGCGACCTTCACGCCGAGGGCGCGGATCTCGCGCAGCGCCTCGGGCACGCCGGCGATCGCGGTCGGCGGCGTCGCGGTGTAAGCCTGCTGCAGCCGTTCGCGGAAGCGCGCGAATCCGGCATCGACCCGCTCCGCCGTCGGCTCGACGCCGCCGAGACGCAGCAGGTTGGTGATCGCCTCGACCTTGTCGGTGCCCATCCATACCTGCAGATCGGCCTGGGCGACGGTGGCGCCGGCGTCCTCGACGGCGCCGCGCAGCGCCTCGTAGACGGCGCCGCCGTCGTCGATGGTGGTGCCGGCCATGTCCAGCGCGACGAGCTCGATGGGGTGTGCGGTCATGCGTCTCTCCTGACGGGTACGGAGCGCAGCGCCCGATCGGGCGCTGCGAAGAGTCGGTTCTCGACGATCACGGTCGTGACGCCGGGGGCGTAGCGGTCCTCGGCGTACTCGACGACGGTGCCGGCGGCATCGGTGGTCAGCCGCCGGACGCGCAGCAGCGGAGCCCCCTCGGCGAGCCCGAGGTTCGCCGCATCCTCCGCGCCGGCGGTGACGGCGTCGATCTGATGCGTGGAGGCGTAGAGGTCGGCGCCCGCGTCGAGGAGGAAACGGTTCACCGACCCGGAGTCCGGGTCGAACTCCATCAGCCGCTTCCCGAGGTCCCACACGAAGTACATGGCCTCGGAGAGTGCGGGGGCACCGTCGAGCGTGCGGACCCGGCGGAGCTCGAGGACCGGATCCCCCACCTCGACCTGCAGCAGCTCGGCGATCGCCGCGGACGCCGGGACGCGGGCCTGCAGGACTGTTCGCTGCCCCGGCTCGTGGCCGTGCTCCCGGGCCCACGCGGTGAACGACCCGAGGGCGCTGGCGGCGTGACTCGGAACATTGCGCCGGACCAGAGGCGAACGCCCCTGCCCGCCCACGATCAACCCCTCGGACCGGAGCGTCGCGAGGGCCTGACGCACCGGGCCGCGCGATGTGCCGAACTCCTCGCACAGCGCCGCTTCGCTGGGTGCCTGCTCCCCCTCCGGCCAGCGACCGGAGGCGATGCGCGCGCGGAACTCCGCGGCGAGGCGTTGATGAAGAGGCTGAGCTGCGACCACACCATTGAGTATACAAGTGAAATCGCCCCCAACCGTCTGTCCACATGAACGTCGCGTGAACAGCAGCACCACCTCGATGTACAGCGATACAACTTGTATAGACATCGTGTTCCGGGTCTTGCCAAGTCCAGGTACGGGCCGTCACGCTGGACGACATGAACACCGCAGTGGACGTCCTCGTCGTCGGCGCCGGCATCGTGGGGCTGGCCCACGCCGTCGAGGCGCTGGATCGCGGCCTGACGGTGACCGTCATCGACCGGGACGATCGGGCGATCGGGGCGTCGATCCGCAACTTCGGGCATGCGTGCGTGACCGGCCAGTCCGGGGACCTCGCCGATCTCGCACACCTCGCCCGCGACCGCTGGCTCGACCTGGACGCCCGCGCCGGGCTCGGCGCCCGGGCCACCGGGGGTCTGGCCGTCGCGCGGCACGCGACCGAGCTCGCCGTCCTCGAGGAACTCGCGGACCGCCGGGCCGGCGAGGTCGAACTGCGGACCCCGGCACAGGTGCGGAACGCGCTGCCCGGCGGCGGCGCCGACGACGTGATCGGGGGCGCAGCACTGCTGGCCGACCTGCGGGTCGACCCCCGCGTCACCGTCGCGCGGCTGGCCGCCTGGGTCGACGCCCAGGACCGCGGCGAGGTCCGGTTCGGCACCACCTACCTCGGCTTCGACGGCGTCCGCGCGCACACCAGCCGCGGCACCGTCGATGCGGAGCGAGTGATCGTCTGCGTCGGGCACGATCTCGACCACCACTTCCCGGATCTCGCCGAGGAGCACCTGGTCCGGCGGTGCGCCCTGCAGATGGCCCGCGCCGCGGATCCCGGCACGGTCGTCACCCCCGCGGTACTGACGGCGACCTCTCTCCTGCGCTACCCGGCGTTCGCGGAGACCGCGGCCGCCGCCGCGCTCCGCACGCGGATGGCGGCCGAACGTCCCGACCTGCTCGACATCGACGCGAACGTCATGTTCACGCAGCGCCCCGACGGCACGCTGATCATCGGCGATTCGCACCACACCGACCGCACCGTGGAGCCCTTCCTCGACGAGGCCGTCACCGAGACCCTCCGCGCCGAGGCCGCACGCGTCATGGGCCTGAGCGGGCTGCCGATCATCGAGCGCTGGCAGGGCGTCTACGCCTCCAGCGCGCTGCGCCCCTACCTCGTCGCCGAGCCGGCACCGGGCCTGTCAGTCCGCATCGTCACCTCCGGCGTCGGCATGACCATCGCGCACGGGCTCGCCCGGCGCCACTTCCCCATCTGATCGAACACCCCGCCACACCCCCACCTCCGCTCCACCCGAACGAAGGGCAATCCCCCATGCGCATCACCCGTTCCCTCAGCGCGATCACGGCCGTCGCGGCGGTGTTCGCCGTCGCCGCGTGCGGCGGCACCGGCGGCGGATCCGGCTCGTCGGACTCCGTCACCGTCTACAGCGCCGACGGCCTCGGCGACTGGTACAAGGCCGAGTTCGCCGACTTCACCAAGAAGACCGGGATCAAGGTCTCGCTCGTCGAGGCCGGCTCCGGCGAGGTCGTCTCCCGCGCGCAGAAGGAGAAGGCGAACCCACAGGTCGACGTGCTCGTGACGCTGCCGCCGTTCATCCAGCAGGCGCAGCAGCAGGGCTCGCTCGTGAAGTCGGACGTCGACACCTCGTCGGTCCCCGCCGAGCTCAAGTCCGCCGACGGCACGTACGTGGCCGTGGTCAACAACTACTTCGCGATGATCCGCAACACCGCCGCACAGCCGAAGCCGACGGACTGGGCCGAGTTCACCGGTCCCGCGTTCAAGCAGAAGATCCAGTACTCCACGCCCGGCAAGGCCGGGGACGGCACCGCCCTGCTGCTGCTCCTGCAGCACGTCATGGGCAAGGAGGCCGCGCTGACGTACCTCAAGGATCTGCAGCCGAACAACGTCGGCCCGTCGACGTCGACCGGCAAGCTCGGCCCGAAGACCTCCAAGGGCGAGCTGACGGTGGCCAACTCCGACGTCCAGATGGCGCTCGCGGCGATCGCCGCCGACAAGGTCGCCTACGAGGTCTTCTACCCCACCTTCGGCGGCAAACGCACTACCCTGCCGCTGCCGTACTACATGGGCCTGGCAGACAAGGCGCCCCACTCCGCGAACGGCACGAAGCTGATGGAGTTCCTGCTGTCGAAGGACGTCCAGCAGAACGTCCCCGAGAAGTCCTGGGGCGCACCGGTCCGCACCGATGTCACCCCGTCGGGCCCGCAGTGGGAGGCCTTCCGCAAGGCCCTCGACGGCGTCGAGATCTGGAACCCGGACTGGAGCCGGGTGCTCACCGGCCTCGACGCCGACGTCAAGAGCTATGAGAAGGCGACCGGCCAGTGACCGCACCGAAGCGCATCGTCGCGCCGAAGGGCCTCGACGACGACGCCGTGGACCGCACCGTCCGCCGTCGGACGGCGGTCGGGGTGCAGAACGTGAGCGTCGTCTACGGCGACACGACCGCCCTGCGTGACTGCAGCTTCCAGGTCGCACGCGGCGAGACCGTCGCGCTGCTGGGGCCGTCGGGCTCCGGCAAGTCGACCGCCCTCAAGGCGATCGCCGGCTTCGAGCGCGTCTCCTCGGGCACCGTCACCATCGACGGGCGCGATGTCACGCACCTCTCCCCGGCGAAGCGGGGCATCGGCATCGTCGTCCAGAGCTACGCACTGTTCCCGCACATGACCGTCGCCAAGAACGTCGCCTTCGGGCTGCGCTCGCGCGGCGTCGAGCGGTCCGCGGTGGCGCCGCGGGTCACCGAGGTGCTGGGGATGGTCGGCATGGGCGATTACGCGGACCGGCTGCCCGGGCAGCTGTCCGGCGGCCAGCAGCAGCGGGTGGCGATCGCCCGCGCGCTCGCCACCCGCCCGGAGGTCGTGTTGCTCGACGAGCCGCTGTCGGCGCTCGATGCCGGCATGCGCAAGGACATGCTCGGCGAGCTGCAGCGGCTGCGTGCGGAGCTGCCCGATGTCGCGATGGTCTACGTCACGCACGACCAGAGTGAGGCGCTGGCCCTGGCGGACCGCGTCGCGATCATGCGCGACGCCCGGCTCGAGGCGATCGGCACCACCGCCGATCTGTTCCACCGGCCGCCCACGCGGTTCACCGCGACCTTCCTCGGCGGCGCCGACGTCCTCCCGAGCGGTGCGCTGCACACCTCCCGCCCCCTGCCCGACGGTGACCATCTCCTCGCGGTCCGGCCGTGGGCGTGGCGGTTCACGCGGACGGCGCCGTCGAACGGCGTGCGCGTGACCGTTGAGCAGGAGCAGTGGCGCGGCGCGGTCCGGCACGTGACCGCGCGGATCGTCGAGACCGGCGAGACGATCGGCGTGGACGTGCCGGTGCTCGTGGACGCGCCGCTGCGCGCCGAAACACTCTGGGCCGAGGTCGATCCCGGCGATGTCATGGTGGTCCCGGCGTGACCGCGGTCCTCGACGCCCCGCCGGCCCCGCCCGCGCCTCCGGCGGAAGGGCGGTTCGCGGTGCCGCGGTGGGTGTGGGTGCTGCCGCCGGTCGCCCTCATCCTCGTGGCGGTGGTGTACCCGCTGGTCGGGATCGTGGCGCGCACCTTCACCGACAAGGCGGAGCGCCCGGCCGGCTTCGCGACCTGGCGCGACACGCTCACCGACGGTGCGGTTCTCCGTGCGTTGGGCACGACGCTCGAGGTCGCGGTGCTCTCGACGGTCGGCTGTCTGATCGCGGGCACCTTCCTCGCCCTGGTGCTCGCCTTCGTCCCGTTCCCCGGGGCCGGGGCGGTCGCCCGGCTGATCGAGGTGGTCGTCTCGTTCCCGAGCTTCCTCATCCCGCTGGCGCTCGGCGTGCTGCTCGGGCCGGTCGGCGTCCTGCAGGCGGTCGGGCTGCCCACCGGCTCGTTCACCACCTCGCTGTGGGGCGTCGTGCTCGCCGAGATCGCCTTCTACACGCCGTTCGTGGTGCGGCCGATGCTCGCCGCGTTCGGTCGCTTCCCGACGGTGCAGATCGACGTCGCCTCGTCGCTGGGCGCGGGGCCGGTGCGGATCATCCGCACGGTGATCCTGCCGGCGGCGCTACCCGCGCTCGCGGCGGCCGGATCGCTCACCTTCCTGTTGACGCTCAACGAGTTCGGGATCGTGCTGTTCACCGGCGCCAAGGACGTGATCACCGTCCCGATGCTCGTCTACACCCGGTCGATCGTCGGCCAGGACTTCGCGTCGGCGGCCGTACTGGCCACGGTGCAGTTGATCATCTCCGTCGGCGCGTACGCCGTGTACCGCGCCCTCATGAAGAAGGGAACGCACTGATGCTGGTGCGCAATCCGGCGGCGCGGGTCGCCGTCTGGGCGGTGTTCGCCCTCGTGCTGCTGGGTCTGGTGATCACCCCGATCGCCGTCACGGTGATCACGGCGTTCAGCGCCGGCTGGACCTCGGTGCTGCCGTCGGCCCTGACGACGGCACACGTCGCGGACGTGTTCACACCCGAGAACGCCGCCAGCATCGGCGTCTCGGCACAGACGGCGATCCTCGCCTCGGCGGTCGCGGTCGTCGCGGGAACGTGGGCCGCGCTCGCGGTGCCGGGCCTGCCGGGCCGCGCGCGGGGCGTGGTCGACGCCTTCTTCCACCTGCCGGTCGCAGTGCCGTCGGTGGTCGTCGGCCTCGGCGTGCTGGTGGCCTTCTCTGCGCCGCCGATCGTGCTCGGCGGCACCCCGGCGATCGTGGTGCTCGTCCAGGCGATCCTCGTGTTCGCGTTCGCCTATTCGATGGTCTCCGCCGCGGTCTCGCAACTGGACCCGATGCTGGACAAGGTGGGCGGCTCGCTCGGCGCCTCGCCGCTGCGCCTGCTGGTGACGGTGCGCCTGCCGCTGCTGGCTCCCTCGATCGCCGCGGCCGCCGGCCTGTCGGTGGCGCTGTGCATGGGTGAGCTCGGCGCGACGATCATGGTCTACCCGGCGTCCTGGCGCACTCTGCCCGTCACGGTGTTCACCCAGTCGGACCGCGGCGATCTGTTCGGCGCCGCCGCGAACACGATGTTCCTCGTGCTGGTCACCGTCGTCATCCTCGGTGTGCTGTCGGCGTTCCGGCGGCGCGGCCGGAACTGACCGCGAGCAGCGTCTGCACCACCTCGCGCGGTGCGGCGTCCTTGCGCCGTACCGCGCGCAGGCGTCGATGCAGGTCCACGCCATCGGTGGGAACCTCGACGAGGCGACCGTCCCGGAGCTCCGCCGCGACGGCGAGTTCGCTGAGTACGGCGGCCCGGCCGCCCGCGGCGACCATGATCTTCACCGCGGCGTTGGTGCCGAGGGCCACCGACCTCGGGTTCGGGGCGAGCCCGACGCGGCGCAGGGCCGCCTCGAGGGCGTCACGCGTGCCGGCGCCCGGCTCGCGCGTGACGAGCGGAAGTTCCGCGAGTTCGGCCGCAGTCACGGGCCGATCGTCGCGGCGCCGGGTGAGCGCGTCGCCGGGCGCCGCCACGAGGAGCAGGCGGTCGGTCCGCACGGTCCGCGACGCGAGGTCGTCGGGCACCGTCGGCCCCTCGATGAAGCCCAGGTCCGCGACGTGGGCACGGACATCGGCGATCACCGCCGCGGAGTTGCCGACGGTGAGGTGCACCGGCTCGTCGGTGTGCTCCCGCAAGCGGGCGAGCCAGGCGGGCATGAGGTACTCGGCGATGGTCTGGCTGCAGGCGATCCGCACGGTGTGGTCGAAGCGGAGCGCCTCCGCCCCCGTCTGCAGGGCCGACATCGCGCTCACGACGGTGCGCGCCCACTCCGTGACGGCGGCCCCCTCGGGGGTGAGCTCCGCGCCGCGGGTGCGGCGGTCGAGCAGGTCGAGGCGGAGCTGTCGTTCGAGGTGGCGCAGCCGCGAGCTGGCGCTGGGTTGCGAGATCCCGCACTCGCGGGCCGCAGCCGAGATCGACCCGAGGTCCGCGACCGCTACGAGCAGGCGCAGTGATTCCACCGACGGCGTTTCCATAGTGTCAGTCTATGGGTAGATAGCTGATCCATAGCTACCGTCGGCCCGTGATCCCCGCGAGAGTTGCAGGCATGAGCACAGCCGCCGCACCGTCGGACACCCGGACCGCACCGCACTCCCGCCTGCGTCGCGCCGTCCCCGGCGCCGCGCTGGCGCTGGCCGTCGCCGCGGTCGCCACGGTCGTCGGTCGCGTGATCCCGGTGCTCGGCGCCCCCGTCGCGGCGGTCCTGCTCGGGGCCGCACTCGCGACCGCGCTGCGACCCGCCCGGCGGTGGCCCGGCACGGCGACCGGATTCGCGCTGACCGGCGGCGTCGCCCTGCAGGTCGCGGTCGTGCTGCTCGGGTCGCAGCTCTCGCTCGGACAGGCGTGGGCGGTCGGCCGGTCGTCGATCCCGGTGATGTTCGGGACCATGGCGGTCTGCTTCGGCGCCGCGGCCCTGTTCGGCAAGTGGCTCGGGATCGAGTCGACGCTCCGCACACTGCTGGGCGTGGGTACCGCCATTTGCGGAGCGTCGGCCATCGCGGCCGTCACGCCCGTGCTGCGCCCGAAGCCCTCCACGGTCGCGTACGCGCTGTCGACGGTGTTCGTCTTCAACGTCGCCGCAGTGCTCACGTTCCCGTGGCTCGGCCACATGCTGGACATGGGGCAGCACGCGTTCGGCGTCTTCGCGGGCACCGCGGTCAACGACACCTCGTCCGTGGTCGCCGCCGCCGTGACCTACGGCGACGAGGCCACCCGTACCGCCGTGGTGGTCAAGCTGACCCGCGCGCTGATGATCGTTCCCGTGGTCCTGGTGCTCGCCTATGTCGTCGCACGCCGGCGTCCCACGACCGCGGACGCGCCCCGCCCCCGGGCGATCAAGCTGGTCCCGTGGTTCCTCGTCGGCTTCGTCGCGCTCGCGGGCCTGAACTCGATCGTCCCGTTCCCCGCCGATCTGCGGTCGACCCTCGGGCTGGCCTCGACGCTGCTCATCACCTGGGCACTGGCCGCGATCGGGCTGTCGACGGACCTGAGCGCACTGCGCCGCACCGGGTGGACACCCCTGCTGTTCGGCGGGTTGCTGTGGATCACCGTGTCCGCCTCCAGCCTCGGTATCCAGGCTCTGACCACCGGGCTCCACTGATCCGCAAGCCGTGATCCTTGCGAGCGGTCGCCGCAAGGGTTTAGGCTTGACAGATGATCGTCATCACAGCGGACCAACAGGGCAGCCGGAAGGACGCCGATCGGGTCGACGGTGCGCGGGAGCTGCTCGGCCCGCTGCGCTGGCTCCGGTCGCCGGACCGCACGGCGGGCGACGAACTGCAAGCCGTCACCGACGACGCCGCCGTCGCGGTGGACGCCGCCCTCGCGCTCCTCGCGGACGGGCACTGGAGCGTCGGGATCGGGACCGGCCCCGTCGAGCTGCCACTCCCCGACCAGACCCGTGCGGGAAGGGGCCGCGCCTTCGAGGCGGCGCGCGCGGCGGTGGAGGCCGCCAAGGGCGTCGCCGTTCCCGTGCAGGTCAGAGGTGCCGACGGTGCCGCCGCCGGACGCGCCGAGGCGATCCTGTCAGTGCTCGGTCTTATCGTGGGCCGCAGATCACGGGAGGGGCAGGAGGTGACCGCGTTGCTGAACACGGGCATGTCGATCACGGCCGCGGCGGCCGAGCTGGGCGTCTCGCGCCAGGCGGCGTCCCAGCGGGCGGCGGCGGCGGGCTGGTCGGTGGAGCCGGCGGGGCGCGCGCTGGCGGTCGAGTTGCTGGGCGCGGCCGACGTCGCGCCGGCCGCCGATCCGGGGGTCGCGCGATGATCGCCCTCGTCGTCGTCCTGCTGGTCGCGGCCGCCGTCGCCGGAGTGCTCGCCGCGCGCCGCGGCACGGAGGGCGTCGCCGGCGTCGTGGCGGCGGCCGTCCCGGCGCTCTTCGTCGGGGCGGCCGCGGTCGTTGCGCTCGCGGCGCCCGCGGCCACCGGCTTCGGGCTCGCAGCCGCGCGCGTCGCGGCCGTCGTCGCCGCGATGGCGGGCGGCAGCGCCCTGGTGACCGCCGCGTTCACGCTCGCCGGTGCGACCGGCCGGAACACCCCGGATCCGGCACCGTCCGACGGCGACACCGAGGGCGAGCCGTCCGGCGGTGACCCCGTCCCCGAGCCGCCGCTGCGCGGCGGGCTCGCGATCGGCGTGCTCGAACGGGCCGCGATCGCGGTGTGCGTCCTCGCGAACTTCGCCGCGGGTCTCGCGGTGATCGTGGCCGCGAAGGGGCTGGCCCGCTACCCGGAGCTGCGTCATCCCGGCGCGGCCGAGCAGTTCATCATCGGCACCTTCGTCTCGGTGCTCTGGGCCGTGGCGTGCGCGGGGGTGGCCGTCGCCCTCGGGAGGTGACTCGTCCGCGCACGACGACATCCGGTCCCGGATCTCGGTCTCCGGAGACGATGCCCGCGTAGTCCGCGTCCCCTAGCCTGAAGTGGACGCCCGGACACGCACGACCACGATGGAGATCGACATGCCCGCCTTCCCCACCCTCGACGGTCGCACCGTCTTCCTCACCGGCGCCGCGAGCGGGATCGGCGCGGCCGCCGCGCGGACCCTTGTCGCCGCCGGCGCGAACGTCGCCCTGGTCGATCTGCGGGCGCCCGAGGCGCTGGCCGCCGAGCTCGGCCCGCGGACCCTCGCCCTCGCGGGGGACGTGACCAGCTCCGACGATATGAACGCGGCGGTCGCGCGCACCCTCGACGCCTTCGGTGCGATCGACGTCTGCTTCGCCAACGCGGGCATCGCGGCGGCGCAGCCCACGACGATCCTCGCGTCCCCCGTCGACGAGTTCGAGCGGATCCTCGAGGTCGACCTCCTCGGCGTGTGGCGCACGGTGCGCGCCTGCCTGCCCCACGTCGTCGATGCCGGCGGCCACGTGCTCGTGACCGCGTCGATCTACGCCTTCTTCAACGGCGTCGCCAACGCCCCGTACGCGATGTCCAAGGCGGCGGTCGAGGCCTTCGGCCGGGCGCTGCGCGCGGAGCTCGCCGGCACGGGCGCGACCGCGGGCGTGCTCTACCCGGGCTGGATCGCGACGCCGATCATCGAGGCCTCGCACCGGGCGGGCACACCGGCGAACGAGCTGGTCGAGCTCGCGAACCCCGGCCCGCTCGGGCGCACGATCACGCCCGAGCGCCTGGCGCAGGACATCGTCCGCGGGATCACGGCGCGACGCGCTCGGATCGTCTCGCCGCGCCGCTGGGTGCCGCTGATGGTCGCGCGCGGACCGTTCGGCATGGTGATGGACGCCGTGATCGACCGGACCGGCCGGATCCAGAATCTGATCCGGCAGGTCGAGGACGAGGCCCGCGCGCTGCTGACCCGTCCGGATCGCAGTCAGTAGTCCCGCTGCGGCTCCTGCGCGTGCTGCGGCGGAGTGAGGCCCGGCTGCTGCACCTCGTACGGCGACTGCTGCCACTGCGCCGCGCTCTGCCCGAGCGGCAGCTGCGCGGTGGCGTCCGAGGGCTGCGCGACCTCCGCGTCCGGGACGGGTGCGGCGTTCTTCGTCGTCGGCGCGATCGGGGCGTCGGGCACCTCGTCCTTGGTGACCACGACGGGCGCCACCGGCTCCGGCGTCTCGAACCAGCCCGAGGTGTCGATGTCCGGGGCGGTCGCGGGCGCGTCCTCGGAGGGCTCGAACCGGAACACGCCATCGGAGCCCGGCGTGCCGAGGTTGCGCATGAACCCCTGCAGCGCGGCGTTGAAGTCGCTCGGCACCACCCACACCTTGTTCGCGTCGCCCTGCGCCATCTCGGGCAGGGTCTGCAGGTACTGGTAGGCGAGCAGCTCCGGCGTGGGGCGGCCGGACTTGATCGCCGAGAAGGTGGTCTCGATGGCCTTCGCCTCACCCTGCGCCTCGAGGTAGGCGGCGGCCCGTCGGCCCTCGGCGCGGAGGATCTCGGCCTGGCGATCGGCCTCCGCCGCGAGGATCGCCGCCTGCCGCTCGCCCTCGGCCAGCAGGATCCGGCTGGCCTTGTCACCCTCGGCCGACTTGATGGCCGCCTCCCGATGCCCCTCGGCGGAGAGGATGGTGGCGCGCTTCTCGCGGTCCGCCTTCATCTGCTTCTCCATCGACTCCTGGATCGACGGCGGCGGGAAGATCGACTTGAGCTCGACCCGCGCGACGCGCAGGCCCCAGCGGGACGTGGCCTCGTCGAGCACGCCGCGCAGCTGGCCGTTGATCTTCTCGCGCGAGGTCAGCGTCTCCTCGAGGGTCATGCCGCCGACAACGTTGCGCAGCGTGGTGGTGGTGATCTGCTCGACGCCGACCACGTAGTTGCTGATCTCGTACACCGCGGCCTCGGGGCGGGTCACCTGGAAGTACACGACGGTGTCGATGTTCACCGTGAGGTTGTCCTGCGTGATCACCGGCTGCGGCGGGAACGACACGACCTGCTCGCGCAGATCGACCCGGGCACGCACCGTGTCGATGAACGGGATGAGCAGCGCCAGTTGGCCGGACACCGTCTTCGTGTACCGGCCGAGCCGCTCGATCACCGCCGCCTGCGCCTGCGGGACCAGCACCAGTGCCTTCACCAGCACCACGACCGCCGCGAGGATCAGTACGACGAGTACGACCAGCCCGATTCCTATGCCGTCCATGCCTCTTCCTCTCCGTTGTGGGTCTTCGTCAGCTGTCGACCACGATCGCCACGGCACCGTCGATCTCGACGATGGTGACCTCGACGCCGATCGGGATCGCAACCCCCTCGTACGGGGTGCGCGCCGACCATTCCTCGCCGCCGATCATCACCCGCCCGCCGTCGCCACCCGAGACGGCCTGCAGCACGCGGGCTTTCGTTCCGGGCAGCGATTCCAGGTACGACGGCGCGTCGCCCCGCTTGCGCTCGACGTACCGCCGCAGCGGTGGGCGCACCAGCAGCAGGAACATGACCGACGACAGCGCGAACACCAGCCCCTGGGCCCACAGCGGCAGGTCGAACACGCTCGTGGCGCCGGCCGTGACAAGTGCGCCGCCGCCGAGCATGAGCAGAGTGAACTCGCCGGCCGCCGTTTCCGCCACGGCCAGCAGGATCGCGCCGATCAGCCAGAGCGCCGCTACCATACCTCGATCCTGCCAGAAACTCGGACGACCGCGGCGCACCTTTCGTGTTAGGTTTACCTTACTAGTCGATGACGGGGGTCCGATGCACACGCAGGGCGACAGCACCTTCCTGCCCACCCGCGACGGGCGCACACTCCACGCCGCGGTCCTACCAGGGTCGGCCGACGCGCCGATCGTGGTCTTCGAGGCCGGCGCGGCGGCGAGCCGGTCATCGTGGGCCGCGGTCCAACCCGCGGTCGGCGCGTTCACGGAGGCGGTCGCCTACGACCGATCCGGTCTGGGACGCAGCGCGCCGGACCCGGTGGCCCGCACGCTCGATCGCATGGCGGACGATCTGAACGATGTTCTCGACGGTGTCGGCGCGGACCGTCGGTTCGTCCTCGTCGGGCACAGTGCGGGCGGTCCGATCGTCCGGCTCGCGGCGTCCCGTCGGCCCGACCGCGTGGCGGGCCTCGTGCTGGTCGATCCGACGGACGAGGCCGCCGATGTGCTGTTCGGCACGCCGTTCCGCGTCCTCGAACAGGTCATGGTGCGGGTGGGATGGGTGCTGGCCCGCGTCGGCCTGCTCGAGCGGGTGTACGCGGGCCAGTTCGCCGACGCCCCGGCCGATGTCCGCGCGGACGCGCACCGCGAGGCCTTCACCCCCGGCGTGATGTCCACGCACCGCCGCCAGGCGGCGACCTTCCTGACCGAGCTGAAGTCCTGGCGGAGCGCCGCCCCCGATCTCGGCGACATCCCGGTCACCGTCATCTCGGGCGCCAAGGCCGGCGACGGCATGAACGCGTCGATGCGCGCCGCCGCCAATGCCTCCCACGCCGTGCGCGCCGCCGCGTCCCCGCACGGACGCCACGTGGTCGCGGAGAATTCCGCGCACAACGTGCCCCTCACGGACCCGGAGCTCATCGTCGAGGAGATCCGCCGGCTCGCGACCGCGACGCCCCCGCCGCGCGGGTAGGTAGCGTGCAGTAGTGGCCGACAGCACCCAGGGGAACAGCCGGTACCCGACGACGCGCGACGGCAGGCGGCTGCACGCCGCGCAGCTCGACGGTCCGCCCGGCTCCCCGATCGTCGTCTTCGAGGCCGGCGCGGGCGGCACCCGATCCGGTTGGGCCCTGGTGCAACCCGCGGTCGCCGGGTTCGCGACGGCCGTCGCCTACGACCGCTCGGGCCTGGGGCGCAGTGCGCCGGACACCGTCGACCGGACCTTCGAGCGGATGGCCGACGACCTGAACGACCTCCTCGACGGACTCGCCGCCGGCGATCCCGATCGCCGGTTCGTCCTCGTCGGCCACAGCCTGGGCGGGCCGATCGTGCGGCTCGCGGCGGCGCGACGACCCGAGCGCATCCGCGGTCTCGTGCTGGTGGACCCGTCCGACGAGGGCATCGGCGCGATGCTGCGGCCGATGTTCCCCTACGCCGACTCCGTGATGTTCGTGGTACTCCGGGTGCTTGCGCGGACGGGTGTCAGCCGCCTCCTGACCAGCCGTCTCGCGGGCGACGTGCCCGCGGACGTCAAGGCGGATCTCGCCCGCGAGGCGACGACGCCCGTGGCCATCGACACGATGCAGCAGGAGCTCACGACCTTCCGCTCGGAGCTGCCCGCATGGCAGGACTCGCCGCCGTCCCTCGGCGACATCCCCGTCACCGTCATCTCCGGCGTGAAGACCGACCGAGCGCCGAAGATCCGCGCCGCGAGCACGGCCGCGCACGCTCGACGGGCGGCCGCGTCGCCGCACGGCCGGCACGTGCTCGCGGAGAACTCCGGCCATAACGTCCCACTGACCGATCCGGACCTCGTCGTCGCGGAGATCTGCCGCCTCGTCGCCGGGCCGGGTGCCGACGCGCGCTGATTCAGAGCGGGTACGGCGGCGCTCCGACGCCGACGAGGCGGTAGGTGCCCCACACCGTCTTGTCGGTGACCATCGCGGGCGCCCCCTCGCCCCCACCGACGGCCACCGTGACGCTGCCGCGCGGCATCTTCTTCAGTGCCGCACCGATCTCCAGGTCGTCGACGGTGCCGTACCAGTGGTAGTTGCCGTCGAGCGGCTCGAGGTGGCCGGCGAGGCGCACGGGCGAGACCGCCTCGTAGTCGCCCGAGCGGAACACGGCGGAGCCGGTGTAGACGCCCTCATCGCGGACGTGGTCGTTGGACAGGTCGACGGCGTCGCGATCGGGCCGCGAGGGCACGCGCCGGCCGCGCTGGATCCAGCGGGCGGTGACCGGCGGCCTGGCCAGGATCCGCGTGGCGGCCTCGGTGTACATCCACCTCAGCCACGCCAGCAGCGTCTCGAGCTGGACCTTCGACCCGTCGGTGAGCACGAGATTCGGCACGCCGTCGACGAGCATCCCGAGGTAGGCGCGCTCCGCGTCCGCGGGCCCGACCGTGGTCGGCGCGATCACGCGCGGATCGAGTGCGGGCACGGCGATCTCGGCCGTCGTGCCCGGTAGGACCACCAGGTCGTAGTCGGTCTCCCCCGCCGGGGTCGTCACGGTCCAGGCGTCCCGGTCGGGCCGGAACCGCAGGCCGAGAACATCGGACGGTGCGACGAGAGCACCGTCGACGCCCGGG
This sequence comes from Tsukamurella pseudospumae, assembly GCF_001575195.1. Lineage (NCBI taxonomy): Bacteria > Bacillati > Actinomycetota > Actinomycetes > Mycobacteriales > Tsukamurellaceae > Tsukamurella > Tsukamurella pseudospumae. Next base: position 697,025 of record NZ_LSRF01000001.1, on the reverse strand, counting down.
ACGCGAGCGCCGATGACGACGATGCGCGGCGCCTCCGCGGTTCTCACGCGAGGAACCCGGCCTTGCGCCACGACCACCGCGCGAACGAACCCATGAGCCCGACGGAGTCGAGGAACCGGCCGAGGTCGCGGAAGCCGTCCTGCTTGGCCTTGATGTGGTGCGGGTTGGTGATCGCGGCGCGATAGGCGACCATCGGCTCGAGGCCGACCCGGGCGTACATGCGCGGGTTCGCGAACAGCATGCGGAAGCCGAACGCGGCCCCGGCGTGCAGGTTCCCGACGAGCAGGGTCTGCAGGCGGGTGCGATCGGCCTGACCGCGGCGCGCCCCGTCACGGGCGTAACCGATGTGCCGGGCCTCCTCGGTCACGTGGATCTGCATGAGCCGCGCGACGATCGGCTGCAGCTCCGGATCGTCCTTGATCTGACGCTGCTGCGCGTCGAAGATCTCCTCGCCGACCAGCGCGGCGATCCACACCGCCTGGCCCCGGATGACGGGCGCGAGAACGTACTTCACCACGGCGAGCTTCCATCCGCGCAGCCGGTACGGGCGCTCGCCGACGCGGTCGATGACCTTGCCGAACATCACCATGTGGCGGCACTCATCACCCATCTCGGTGAGCGAGTAGAAGGCGTCCCGCGACGTCGGGTCCTTCGTCAGCAGGTCGCGCAGGAGCAATCGGTTGAGCAGGTTCTCGAACCAGATGCCCATCGACAGCAGGTTCACCATCTCCTGCTTGGACAGGGCGATCTGCTCCTCGCGCGACATCGCGTTCCAGATGTCGGTGCCGTACAGCGTGCACATGTGCGGCGGCAGGAAGAACTTGTCGGGATCGATCGGGGCGTCCCAGTCGATGTCGACGACGGGCGCGTAGGAGCGTTTGACGGAACCGCCGAGGAGTCGATCGGCCACGCTCTCACGGGTGCGTTCGGGCAGAGTCGTATCGGTCATGTGGCGAACGTAACACCACCGGCAGACAGAGTCCAGAATTCTGTCTATATCCCCAGGTTGTCGGGGGTGTCTATCGCACGAACTGGGCCCGCGCAGGGATGACGAAGGTCTGGGCGTACCGTCGGCCCGCCTCGACGTTCGCCGACGACGGTCCGCGGTGGTCCGGCCCGTCGACCAGGCCCTCGACGGGCGGCAGCGGGGTCAGCAGGAGCGAGTGCAGCTGCCGGACGAAGAAGTCCGCCATCGCCTCGACATCGGCGTCGTCGCGGTACTCGTCGCGCCGGATCTCGCGCAGGAAGAAGCGCCGCCCCTCTTGGATCTGCGGGGACTCGCCGTGGATGTACGGGAGGATCAGCGCCGGACTCATCGCGAGCACCCGCTGCAGGGCGCGGTGTTCCCGCAGGTAGGCGTAGGCGTAGGCGAATCCGGCGGCGAGCCGCTCGTCGTTGTCGGCGATCGGATCGGCGTAGGCGTGGATCCGGCTGTAGAACTTCTCGAGCTCGCTCGAGACGACCGCCTCGACGAGGGCGTCCTTGCCGGTGAAGTGCTGGTAGAGCGTCGCGCGGGCCAACCGCGCCCGCTTGGCGAGCGCGCCCATCGAAATGCGCGTCAGTCCCGCCTCGTCGACCCAGTCGAGAGCCGCCCGCAGGATCTGCTGCCGCGTGTCCGGTTTCGTCGTCGGGGTCGATGTCACCTGCGGATTCTATCCCGACCCGCCGCGATATCGCCTCAGTCCGGCTCCGTGACGAAGTCCACCAGTCGCTCGACAGCGCCGATCAGCGACGCGTCGAGATCGCGGAACGAGGTCACCGCGCCCTGCACGCGGCGCCAGCCGTCCTGCGGCGTGCCCCAGCCGAGCCGCCTGCAGGTGCCGGTCTTCCAGTCCTCGCCCCGCGGCACGTCCGGCCACGCCGCGATCCCGACGGCGGCCGGCTTGACCGCCGCCCAGATGTCGATGAACGGGTGGCCGGTGACCATGACGTACTTCCCCACGGACTGCGTCATCCGCGACTCCTTCGAGCCCTCGACGAGGTGGTCGGCGAGAACGCCGACCTTCCGTCCCGGGCCCGGCTGGAACTCCGCGAGCCGATCGCCGAGGTGGTCGAGGCCCTCGAGCTGTTCGACCACGACGCCCTCGACGCGCAGGTCGTGGCCCCACACCCGCTCCACGATCGCGGCGTCATGGATGCCCTCGACCCAGATCCGGCTCGGTAGCGCCACGCGTGCCTTCACGCCCTCCACGCGCGTCGAGCCCGACGCGCTGCGGACCGGGCCCGACGGTGCCTTCGCCGTCGGGCGGACCAGCGTGACGGGCGCACCGTCGATGAGGAACGCGGCCGGGCGCATCACGAACACGCGGACCTTGCCGCGCCCGTCCTCGAGCTTGACCAGGTCTCCGTCGTAGCTGCGGTCGAAGCCGACGACGGCGCCGCAGAAGCCGGTCGCCGCGTCCTCGACCACGAGGTCGCGGTCGGCCGGAACCTCGGGGATCACGCGCGCCTTCTTGCTCGCGTGCCCCGCGTAGATGTCGCCGTACCTGTTCGCCACGGCGACCAACCGTAGTCGAACGAGCCCCCGGAACCCGGGAGCCCACACCGCCCGTCAGGGAGCCGGGTCGACGTACTGCGTGAAGCCGTACCGTTCGTGCGGGCCGATCGCACCGAACTCGAACAGGCCCTCGCCCTCCTCGGTTCGGCCGTCGGGGTGCCGGACGGTGCACGTCGCGAGGTATTCGACGGGGACGAGCATCGTCAGGTTCACATCGAGTTCGGACACCCGGAACCGCCGGCCCTCGACCTTCTCCTCCCCCTGCCACATGCCGTGCCGCCAGTCCTGATCGAGGCCGTAACCGGTGCCGAAGCCGAAGTGGTTCGCGGTGAGGATCGCGACGTCGACCTCGGTCCGGGCACCGTCGGATCCCGTGAACGCGAGCCGGGCGGCCCGGGCCCGGCGGGTCCCGGAGACGAAGTCGATGTCGTGGGCGACGTGGCCGAGCCAGCGCGGCTCGGAGCCGTCGTGCGGGATCCACGTGGCGTCCTCGACGACCGGCCGCCCGCGGATGTCCTCCTGCAGCACGACGCAGATCGTGGCCTCGGACAGGCGCAGGACGGAGTAGATCCAGAAGAAGTTGCCGGCCTCGGTGACGCGGCGGCCCGGCGGCTCGGCCTCGCCGACGGGCCGCACGCCCCACGACCGGTCGCGGTTGCCGCGCCAGGTGCTCGCGTCGAACCTCTCGCCGTCGACGGTCAACGAACCCGCCCAGGATCCGACCTGCACGAACCGCTGCGTGTCGAAGGTGACCCGTTCGAGCTGCCGGTGGAAGTGGCGCGGCTCGAGGTGCGCGGGCCCGGTCGCGGTGAACGTCAGATCGAACGCGAGGTCGTAGTCCTCCCCCGGTTCGAGGACGATCCGCAGCCGCTCGAGCCCCTCCAGAACCTCCAACCGCAGCGGTCCGACGACCGTGTCCGTGCGGTCCACGCCGAGTGCCTTCGACGCCCGGAAGACGATCTGGTCGTCGTCGTGCCGTGCGACGGCGAAGCAGTCCACCACGCCGAGGTTCGGGTACACGCCGAGGCCGAGCACCAGGAAGGGCTCGTCGGCGGTTCCGTTGTGCGCGTTGAAGTAGTAGCGGTCGTAGAAGTTGCGGTCCGAGGTCGCGGGGTGCCGGATCACATCGGCGACCTGGTGGACGGGGAGGTCGTCGGCCGGCGACAGCGGCGAGCCGCTCCAGGTGCGCAGGGGCGAACCCCGCTTCGATCCGGTCACGGCACGGCCTCCCAGTAGGTCCCGTCGAGCATCTTCTCGATGCTCGCGCGGTGCAGGATCATGTCGTCGGGGTTCTCCGGCGGGACGGACGCCCCGAAGTCGATGGCGCGGGTCTGGATCCGGTACATGATCACGCCGTGCACGATCGCGGCGTACGCGGTGTAGAAGTCCATGTCGCGCGGTACGTGTCCGGTGCGGTCGGCGTACCGTCGTTCCACGTCCTGGCGGCGGAGGAACCCGGGGAGGCCGGGCAGGCCCGCGAGCTCGGCGAGGTCCTGGAAGAAGCGGTGCAGGTACACGAACCAGCCCAGGTCCAACTCGCACGGCCCGACGGTGGCCATCTCCCAGTCCAGCACCGCGACCGGGGTGTTGCCGACGTACATCAGGTTGCCGATCCTGGCATCGCCCCAGGTGAGTACAGCGTCCGCGTGGCCCGGAAGATGGTCCTCCGCCCAGGCGAGCGCGCGGTCCAGGACGGGGGCCCGACGGTGCCCCTCCGCCGCCCAGTCGTAGAACGCCCGGAGCCGGCGCAGGTGCGCGGCGAGGGCCGTCTCCCCCGGCTCCGGCATCGGGATCCCGTCGCCCGGCGGGGTGACACCGTGGATCGTCGCGATGACGTCGACCGACGCGTCGCCGAGTTCCCGCAGGTCCGCGTCGGTGGAGTCGGGCCGCCAGGCGCCGAAGGTGTAGGGCATGACGTCCGGCGGGACCTCGCCGTCGATCCGGTCCATCACCAGGAAGGGCGCCCCGATCACGGACGGATCCTCCTCGACCCACAGGCACGACGGTGCCGCCACCCCGTACGACAGCACATGGCGCATGACCGCGAACTGGGCCGGAAGGTCGTAGCTCGGGAACACCGGATCGGACTCCGGCCGCGGCGCGACGCGGATCACGAGGCGCCGCTCGTCGTCGCCGAACCGGACGGGCGCGAGCAGGGTCTCGCTGGACATGCCGTTGCCCTCCGGCAGCTGCAGGTCCAGGATCTCTGCGCCGGGCTCCCGCTCGGCGAACCACTGCTGCAGCCGCACTCGCACCTCGTCGGGACTGCGCTGCGAGGACGCCGGGCGGGCTTGCTCGGCGAAGGTGTCCGATTCACTCATGCCGGTCAGGGTAGATCCGCGGAGCGTTTGCTAGAACATGTTTCAGAAATTCGGTGGGATCCGGCGCGTAAGCTGGTCGGGCCATGAGTACCGTCGCCACCCTCGCACGCCGCGCCACCGCGGGGCCCGCCCAGGGCTTCGCCGTGTGGTCGTCGGCCTGGCTCGCGGGATCGGCGGGCACCGATGAGCTGCTGGCGGCGCTGAGCGAGTGGGCGCCCGTGCAGTCCGTCGTCGACGGCGACCTCCCGGACCTGCTCGCCGAGATCCGGGCGCTCGCCCCGCACACCGTCCGGCTGCTGCTGCCCGCGCCGGGCGACGCGCGCGGGCTCCCCGCCGGGACGGATCTCGAACAGGCGGCGATGGCGCGGGGCGAGGTCGTCGTGTTCGACGGAGCGTCCTCGTCGATCGCCCTGGTTCCCACGCCGGAGGCCGCGGACGTGATGCGCTGGCAGGCCTTCCTGCACGAACCCGCCCTCGTGGACCCCGACCCGATGCCGCTGGGCGGCGCCGAACAGGAGTTGCGCGGCGCGGTCCGGGAGGCACCGTCTGCGCTGGCGGGCCTGCCGCCCGCGCCCGACGCGTCCGACGACCCCCGGCGCCTCGTGATGGACTTGACCCGATACCTCGGCGCCCACCGGCTGCCGCTCAGCGCGTCCGAGCGCGCGCACCGCGTGCTCGACAGCGCCGGGATGGTCGAGGCGATCCTGCTGGTCGCGGGCACGGAGAACCCCTACGCCGGCCTCACGCTGGCGTCCGCCCAGGGTGGCGACGCCGCGTACCGGGACCTGTGGCGCACCGTCCGCGCCGCCCGGGTGGCCGCGGTCAATGCCGTCTGCCGCGACGAACTACGCGGTTGAGCCGACGGATCAGGCCGGGCCGACCCACCATCCGGTGGTGAGGTCCGCCAGCACGACCGGTACTCGCTGCATGAGCCGCCCGCGCGCCGCCAGCTCGGGGAAGGGCGTCGCGAGGAGCGCCCTCGTCTCCGCGGGGTGCCGCTGGATCGCCGCGGCGTACTTGGGCGCGAGCTCGTCGGCGATGAACTTCCAGCGCGGCGCCCGATCGGCCCAGTTGAAGGCCGGCAGGGGCGCGCGGACGCGCACCGGCCCCGGCTCGATCCGCACGTCGATCGGCGCGTAGTTGCCGGGCGCCGGTGTGTCGGGTACGGCCGGCTTCCCCGCCAGCGTGGTCACGTACGACATCACCCGCCCCATCACGCCGCGCCCCGCCGACGTGACGTCCCACTGGTCCGCGACGATCTGGTTCTGCTCGCGCGAGGCCATGCGGACCAGCGCGTCGGTCAGCCGGGCGGGCGTGTTCGCGGCGACGGAGTCCCAGGCTCGCCGCATGTTGTCGTCCATGAGCCCGGCCCGGGCGTACTCGCCGATCGCCTCCGCGCCGCCGTCGAGGTAGGCCTCGTGCATCGGCACCATGTCGATGAAGATGTGCTTCTGCATGATCAGGAGCCGCTGGATGTACCAGCGGAGGTCCGCGTCGGTGAGTCCCGGTCCACGGGTCACGAGTAGTCGGACGTCCGCGGGCAGGGCGGAGAGCACCTGCTGCGGCCCGACGGCGTTCACGACGCCGCCGATCGCCGTCGCCAGCGTCCCCACACCGGGGACGCTCATGATCGACGCGACATCGTCGAGGTCGTAGAACCCCGCCGCGAAGGACACGCCCGCGATCCCCGCCATGCCCGCCCAGTACAGCTCGGGCCGCTCCCGCGCGAGCCCGAGGTAGTTGATGTAGACCTTGTCGACGTTCCCGCGGTTCGGGCCGAGCCCGAGGGCGGGGTCCCACTTCGCGAGGTCGATGCCGGCCCGGTCTGCGCCCCGGACCAACCAGTACTGATGCAGGAGCGTCGCGTACCGCTGCGGACTCGCACCCGAGCGACGGGCCGTCGCGAGGAGGGGCTCCAGCTCGGCGCGGGTGTCGGGTAGCGCGGCAGCGATTCCACCCGCCGACTCGCCTTCGCCGTTCGTCACCCGGACGTCGAGGAACGACGGTGCGGCCGCCGCGGGCGCCGAGGGGGCAAGGGTCGCGCACCCGACGATCAGAGCCAGGACCGCGACAAGAGTCCTCGCGCGTAGGTCGTTGCTTCGCCGCGGAACATGCATGGACCGACTCCTTCGGGTGCGCCGTCGCGGGCGATCACCGGTGGACCACCAGCGCCAGTGTGACAACGCTCGTTGTCATCAATAGCACGCCGCAGCACAGCCCCGCTTGCAATCAGTGAAGCCCGTGGCGCACCGGGACCGGTCGTCTCCTGACAATGGTCAGGAGCAGGAGTCGTTCCACCACCTGCCGGCCTCGGCGATCCACGGCACAGTGGCCGGCCGATCCGCGCCGCGCGGCCAGTTCATGGTGACCGTGCCGGTGAGCCCCGAAACCCGCACGGAGATCGTCGGTACCATCCCGTTCGTGCGGAAGAACCAGGCCTCCTGCTTCTCGGCACGCGCGAAGTCGTCGAGGTTCGTCACGGCCCGGCAGCGCACCGAGAGCAGCGTCCAGGCCACATCGAAGCGACTCTCCTTGAGCATCCGAAAGAAGTCGAGTGCGGTCGCCTGCAGATCCTGGCCGCTGGTGACGGGCGCGCTCGGCGCCGAGGGGATCTCGGTCCGCCAGGACGGTACGAGCAGCGAGGAGGTGCCGCAGCCGGACCCGCACGACGCGACGATCGCCACCGCGGCCACCGCCCGCAGACCGCGCGACCTGCGGCTCACGCCCGGTTCGGGCGCCGGACCGCCGGGCAACAGCCCTCGACGCAGGCGGCACCGTCGACGCTGACACCGAGCCCTGACGACCGGCCCGCGTCCGCATCGTCGACCAGATCCGCGACCATGGTGGCGAACCGCGGGTCGTGGATCGGGGTGGCGGCGCGGGCGAAGGGAATGCCTAGCTCGGCCGCGAGGTCGCGGGCCTCCGTATCGAGGTCCCAGATCACCTCGAGGTGATCGGAGATGAAGCCGATCGGCACGACCGCGACGCCGGGAACCCGCTCGTCCCACAGGGCCTGGACGTGGTCGCAGATGTCGGGCTCGAGCCACGGCACCTGGGGCGGGCCGGACCGGGACTGCCAGACCACGTCGTGCTCCAGGCCGAGCCGGGCGGCGACGTTCGCGGCGGCGTCCCGAACCTGCTGCGAGTACAGGTTCGACACCCCGGGCGGTCCGGCGTTGACGTCCGCGGACTCCGGGATGGAGTGCGCTGTGAACACCAGACGCGAGCCGGCCGGCACCGTCTCCAGCGCCGCGGCGGCGGCGTCCGCGAAGCACTCCAGGAACAGCTCGTGATCGTGGAACTGGGGCAGCTTCGTCAACCGCGGGGCACCCGGGCCGACGGCAGCCAGCGCTCGGGCGATGTCCTCGTCGTACTGCCGGCAGCCGGAGAAGCCGCCCCACGCCGAGGTGGCGAAGACGAGCGCGTCGCGCACGCCGTCGTCCTTCATCCGGGCGACGGCGTCCTCGACCATGGGGTGCCAGTTCCGGTTCCCGAAGTACACGGGCAGCTCCCGGCCCCGGCGACCGAACTCCGCCTCGACGGCGGCGATCAGCGCACGGTTCTGCTCGTTGATCGGCGAGACGCCGCCGAACCGCAGGTAGTGCTGCTCGACGGCGTCCAGGCGCTCGGGTGGTACGCCACGACCACGGACGACGTTCTCGAGGAACGGCCGCACGTGGTCGGGGTGTTCGGGCCCTCCGAAGGAGAGCACCAGCAGCGCGTCGTGGGTCACGACTGCGCGTTGATCATTTCCTCCGGGAACCAGGTGTTGTGGCTGGCGCCGCCGTCGACGTAGACGATCGAGCCGGTGGTGCCGGGCAGCCAGTCCGAGAGCAGTGCGCAGATGCTCTTGCCCACGACCTCCGGGTCGTCGACGTTCCAGCCGATGGGCGAGGCGCCGTCCCAGTACTGGTTGAGCATGTTGAGCTTCTTGGCGTCGTCGGTCGCGGTGCCCGAGATCGCCTTGGCCGCAAGGGTCTTGATCGGGCCGGCGGCCACGAGGTTGGACCGGATCTTCTTCGCGTAGCCGACCTCGCGGGCGACGTAGCGGTTCACCGACTCGAGTGCCGCCTTCTGCACGCCCATCCAGTTGTAATCGGGCATCGCGGTGCGGGGATCGAAGTCCATGCCCACGATGGAGCCGCCCTCGTTCATGACGGGGAGCACGGCGCGCGCGAGCGAGGCGTAGCTCCAGGCGGAGATCTCGAAGGACTTCGCCACGTCGGGGCCGGGGCCCTCGAGGAAGGGCACCGCGTCCGGGCCCATGAGGGTGCGCGGCGCGAAGGCGATCGAGTGCAGCACACCGTCGATGCCCTGTGGCGCGAGCTCGCGGACCTTGTCGGCCAGGGTGCCGAGGTACTCCTCGTCGGTGATGTCGAGCGGGATCGCGGGCGGCACCTCCTGCGGCAGACGCTTGGCGATGCGGTCGATCAGGCGGAGCCGATCCGGGATGCCGGTGATGATGACCGTGGCGCCCTGCTCCTGGGCCACCTTGGCGGCCGAGAACGCGATGGAGGCATCGGTGATGATGCCGGTGATCAGGATGGTCTTGCCTTCGAGCAGTCCGGTCACGGACGTGCCTCCTTCAGGTTTCGGGTGCTGCTGTGCTGATTCGACGGTGCGCCGTCGGCGCGCGGAACGGGCCTAGTGGCCCATGCCGAGGCCCCCGTCGACGTTGATGACATTGCCGGTGACGTAGGCGGAGTCGTCCGAGGCGAGGAACGAGACCACCGCGGCGACCTCCTCCGGCTGGCCGATGCGCTTGGCCGGGATGCCCTGCTTGATGAGCGGCTCGGTCATGTCGGCGGGGAGCTCGCGAGTCATGTCCGTGTCGATCAGGCCCGGCGCGATCACGTTGGCCGTGATGTTGCGGGAAGCCATCTCGCGGGTGACCGAACGGGCGAGACCGACCACGCCGGCCTTCGACGAGGCGTAGTTGGCCTGGCCGCCGGTGCCGGCGAGGCCGACGACGGAGCCGAGGTAGATGAACCGGCCCCAGCGCTTCTTGAGCATGTCGCGGGTCGCAGCCTTGGTGACCCGGAAGGCGCCGGTGAGGTTGGCGTTGATGACCTTCTCGAAGCTCTCCACGCTCATGCGCATGACCAAGGTGTCCTCGGTGATGCCGGCGTTGGAGACGACCACCTCGACGGGGCCCTGGTGCTCGGCGACGGCCTTGAACGCGGCCTCGACGGAGTCGTTGTCGGTGACGTCGCACTGCACGCCGAACAGGCCCCCGGGGGCGCCGGAGCCGCGGTGCGTCACGGCCACCTTGTGGCCGTCGGCGGCCAGGCGCTGTGCGATCGCGAGGCCGATACCGCGGTTACCGCCCGTGACGAGGACGGACCGGGGCGTGAATTCAGATGTCGACATGGAAGACAACGTATCAATCGCCCGCGCGAGCGGGGAAATCTCCGGGTATCCGGCAGCGTGTCACGGCAACCGCCGGTTGTACGCCACGGCGCCCGCCGCGCCCAGGACGAGCAGCACCGTGCCCCAGAGCACCCAGACCCGGGAATTGTCGCCCTTCTGCATCTCCCAGCCGATCTCGTCGCGCAGCGTGCCGTACGCCTCGTTGAGGTCGCTCAGCGACGACGCGGAGAAGAACTGGCCGCCCGAGAGATCGGCGATCTTCTTCAGGGAGGCGTCGTCGACGGGGACGGGGATGTTCTGCCCCTCGATGTTCACCGTGCCACCCGGCGTGCCGAAGGAGATGGTGGAGATGGGGATCCCCTCCTCCTTGGCCTTGCGCGCCGCGGTGAAGCCGCCGCGAGGATCGTCGAGGTCGGTCGGCACCGTCTGCTTACCGTCCGATTCCAGAATGATCCGGGCCGGCGGCGCGTTGTCCTTGCCGCCCAGCACGTCCCGGATGTTCTTGATCGACTGGATCGCCGCGTAGATCCCCTCGCCGGTCGCGGTGCGCTGCGCGAGGTCGAGATGGTCGATCGCGTTGGTCGCCAGCGACCGATCCGGCGTCGGCGAGACCAGCAGCTGCGCGGTGCCGGCGAACGACACGATGCCCAGATTCATCCCGGCGGGCAGTTCTCCGACGAACTTCTTCGCCGCCTCCTTGGCCGCGTCGAGCCGGTTGGGACTGACGTCGGTGGCCTGCATCGACAGGGAGGTGTCGATGACGAGCACGACCGTCGCCTTGCTGCGCGGCACCTTCCGCATGGCCTGCGGCCCCGACAGGGCGACCATCATGAGGATCAGGCCGATGCTGAGCAGTGCGATGGGGACGTGCCGCCACCGGTTGCGCCCGGGCGGCGCCACCGAATCGAGCACCGACATGTTCGCGAACTTGAGTGCACGCTTCTCGCGGCGCCGCTCGTTGTAGACGTACCCGGCCACGATGGCCAGCACCACGAGGATGCCCAGCAGCCAGATCGGCGTGGCGAGCGAGGTCAATCCGCCCATCTAGGAAGCACCGGCCAATCCACGTCGGCGCGCGGCGACGAACCGCACGATGTCGGCCAGCCAGTCGCGGTCGGTGCGCAGCTCGAGGATCGGCGCGCCCACGCCGCGCAGCGTTCGGGCGACCTGCGCACGGTGCGCCTGCGCGGCCGCAGCGAACCGCTCCTGCAGGTCGGGGGTGACGGTGAGCTCGCGCACGGCACCGGATTCGGCGTCACGCAGAGCGATCTCGCCGACCGCGGGGAGCTCGACATCACGGGGGTCCAGGACCTCGACAGCCAGCACCTCGTGCCGGGCGGCCAGCCCGCGCAGCTCGCGGACGTAGTCCACGTCGCCGAGGAAGTCGCTGATCACCACGATCAGGCCGCGCGGCTGCTCGGGCCGGCGCAGCGCGTCGAGCGCGATGCGCAGGTCACCGCGCGTGCCCTCGACCGCGCGGGGAGCCGTCGCGATCGCCTTGAGCACCTTCTGCCGCTGCGCGCGACCGGACTTGGGCTGGACCCGCACGAGCTGCGCGCCGTTGGTCACGAGGCAGCCGACGCGGTTCGCGGCGCCGCTGACCAGGTGCACGACCGCGGCCGACGCGGCCACGGCGAGGTCCCGCTTGGTTCCACCGGTGGACCCGAAGTCCATCGACGCGGACAGATCGACCACGATCCAGGTCTGCAGCTCGCGGTCGGCGATCATCTGCCGCACGTGCGGATGCGTGGTGCGGGCAGTGACGGACCAGTCCATCAACCGGACGTCGTCGCCCGGCGTGTACGGGCGAGACTCCCCCGGCTCGGAGCCGGGACCGGGCAGCAGGCCCTGGTGATCGCCCTTGAGGACACCGTCGAGCCGACGCCGCACGAGCAGTTCGAGCGTCTTGAGCGACGCCTGCATGCGGGACTCGTCGACCTCGCCGCCGGCGAAGCTCGGGAGCGGGGCGTGCGGCATCGTCAGACCTGGGGCTGGTGCGCGGGCACGAACTGCTGCGGCGCCTGCTGCTGCGGCATCGCCTGGCCCACGACCTGCGGCAGTGCAACGGTCTGCAGGACCCGGCCGATCGCCTGGTCGGCGGTCACCTCGTCGGCCAGCGCGTCGTAGCTCATGACCAGACGGTGCCGGAGCACGTCCGGGATGATCTCGACGACGTCCTGCGGGACGACGTAGTCGCGACCGCGGAGCAGCGCGAGGGCGCGCGCGGCGGCGACGATGCCGAGGGTCGCACGCGGCGAGGCGCCGTAGGTGATCCAGGAGGCGACGTCGTCGAGCCCGAACTCGCGGGGCGTGCGGGTAGCGGCGATCACGCGGACCACGTAGTCGACGAGGGCGTGATGCACGAAGACCTCGCTCGCGGCGCGCTGCAGGCGCTGCACGGTCGCGGGGTCGAGCACCTGGGACGGGATGGGCGGGGTGGTGCCCATCCGGTAGACGATCTCCCGCTCCTCCTCGATCGAGGGGTAGCCGACGACCACCTTGAACAGGAAGCGGTCGCGCTGCGCCTCGGGCAGCGGGTAGACGCCCTCGTTCTCGATGGGGTTCTGCGTCGCGAGCACCAGGAAGGGATCGGGCATCGGGTAGGTCTTGCCGCCGATGGACACCTTCCGCTCGGCCATCACCTCGAGCAGCGCCGACTGCACCTTCGCCGGAGCGCGGTTGATCTCGTCGGCGAGGAGGAAGTTCGCGGAGACCGGGCCGATCTCGGTGTCGAACTGCTCCTTGCCCTGCCGGTAGATGCGCGTACCGACGAGGTCGGAGGGCACCAGGTCGGGCGTGAACTGGATGCGGGAGAAGGAGCCGCCGACGACCGTCGCGAAGGTCTCGACGGCGAGGGTCTTCGCGACACCCGGGACGCCCTCGAGCAGCACGTGGCCCTTGGCGAGCATGCCCACGAGGATGCGCTCGACCAACTGATCCTGGCCCACGATCACGCGCTTGACCTCGTACACGGCCCGCTCCAGCAGCTTGACCTCATCGGTCGAGGCGGCACCGCCCGTCCCGTTCTCCAGCCCCTGAGAATGCGTCACGCAAGACCCCTTCGTCGTCGTTCCCCCGGCCCGCGCGGGCCCGTCCGATCCGGGCCGTCGCGGCCCACTCCCACGAGAGTACGCAATCGTCGGCGGTCAGCTGTTGATCACGCGGACGCCCTGCGACAGGAAGGTCGAGGCGTCGAAGGGCGCGATCCGCACGGCGCCGCCGGACTGCGGCGACTCGAGGATCTGGTTGTTGCCCAGGTACATGGCGACGTGCTGCGTGCCGCCGGGACCGCGGAAGACCATGTCGCCGCGCTTGAGCTGGCTGATCGGGACCTTGTTTCCGGTCGTGTACTGGTACCCGGAGTACTTGGGCAGCGCGATGCCGACGGCCGCGTACATGTAGGCCATCAGGCCGGAGCAGTCGAAGCCGACGCGGTTGAAGTCCCCGTAGCTGTCGGCGACGCCGCCGTCGCGGACGCCCTTCGTCGCGCCGTTCCAGCTGCCGCCGCCCCAGGCGTACTGCACGCCGATGACCGACATGCCCCGCTGGATCACGGTCTCGATCATCTGCGCGCCGCTCTGGCCGGCTGCGCTGGTGGCCGCCTGTACGGCGGGTGCTGCAGCGGCCGGGGTCGCCTGCCCCGTCACGGCGCCGAACGGGTTGGTGAACAACGACGATGCCTGGCCGACGATGCCCTGTGCGAAAGTCCGAGCCGCGGCCAGCGGATCCGCGGAGTCGACGGTGCCCGCCTGCGCGGGAGCCGCTGCGGCCGGCGCGGCCTGGGCCGCGGGTGCCGCCGCCGCGGCGGGAGCCGCGATCTGCTGAGTCTGCTGCTCGTCGACGACGTACTGCGCGTAGATCTTCTGCTGCGCGGCGCGGTCGTCGGCGCGCTTGGCCTCGTCGAGAGCCCGCTGCGCGAGAGTGCGCTGGGCCGTGAGCCTTGCCTGCTCCTGCTCCTGGGTGCCGAGCGCAGCCACCGTCGTGGTGATCGAGTCCTCGGCGGTCTTCTTCCGCTCGACCGCGGCAGCGGCGGCGGAGTCGGCCTGCACCTTGGCGGCACGGGCGGCGGTACGGGAAGCCTCGGCGCGGACCTTCGCGGCCTGCAGGTCGCCCAGCGCGACACGCTGCTTGTCCGCCACGATCCGCAGGGTCGTCGCGCGGTCCACGGCGACGCCGGGGTCGGCACCACCGAGCGTGTTGACCAGTGCGCCGGCGCTGTTGCCCTGCTCGTACGCCGCGCGCACGACGGTGTCGAACGTGTCCTGGGCCGACTTGATCCGCGTGTTCGACTCCGTCACCGCGGTCTCGGACACCTTCACTGCGCCGGTGGCGGCACGCGCAGCGTCCTGCGCGGACTGCAGGTCCACGACGGCGCGATTGACGGACTGCCGCTTGGTCGCGACATCTCCACGCAGGTCGGCGATGCGCTGGTCGGCCTGCGCGATGCGGTCGACCAGGGCGGCGACGACGTTCGCGGGGTTCGCGTTGTCGCCGCCGGGCTCGGCCATGGCGGAGCCGGTGGCCGCAACGGTCCCGACCATCAGCGAACCGGTGGCGACGACCGCGAGCAGCGACCGCGCAGCGATGTTCGTGGCGGGGTGTGCCGTACGCCTCAAGGTGTCTCCCTCAACTCAAGACTCGTTCAGACCCGATGAGTACGCGTGTGCAACACGCACAACATTGGCTTCAGACGTACCGTACGGCACTTTCACAACAATAGAAAACAGTAATCACAAACTACACACGTGTGACTTCCCGGAAAGCAGCACTGAACTGCATCGATGATGCAATCGATGAACTATTTCGAATCGGACACCGGCCGCGAATCACACAGCTGGAATTTCGAATGAATGTGCGCTATTCGTTCGACGGAGCGGCCGCGGCGCCATTCTTTTCGACGGTGCTCACCACTCCGGCCGGCGCTGCAGCGGCCCGGCGGGCGGCGTCGACCGCGCGGCTGCGGGTGCGAGTCACAGACCGGGCCACTCCGGCGAGCGCCGCGACGAACACGATGAGGGCGACCGTGACGGCCGTCCACGGAAAGGTGGCGTCGTGCGCGACGTCCACGAAGTCCTGCGTGGCCTTGGGCGGATTGTTGAGCGCGAGGCGGCCGGTGTGGCCGTCCTGCCCCTTCTCGATCTGGAACCGGCTCAGCTGCGTCGAGTACCCGGCCACCTGATTGGGCGACATCACCAGGATCGTCATCGCGTCCTCGCCCTTGGCCTTCATGTCCTTGCCGACCTGGGTTCCGAGGTCGCGCAGCGAGGTGTCCGGGTCGTAGTCGTGCGCGAGGACGACCACCTTGAAGTTCTCGATGCCCTTGGCCCGGGCGTCACGGACGACGGCGACGAGCGCGGGCACCGAGTCCTGGTGGGCCGGACTGAGGACGGCGACGCCGTCGTGCGCGAGGTCCGCCTCGAGGGCCGACAGGTCGACGTCGGCGGGTACGGCGGTGATGATCGGCACGGGCCCCATGGCCCTCACAGTACGACACGCCCACGGCCGCGCCCGGAACGAGGCAGAATGAGCTGCGTCCCGCGAGGTTCAGCCCAATGACCTCTCACAGGACAAGCGTACTGTATTATCGGTTTCAGGCACCGACACAGCCCGTCGGTGCACACCACAAACGTTGAGTGGAGCTGACGTGAGCAAGAGCATCGATTCCTTCTCGTCGCGCGGCACGCTCGAGGTGGGCGATCAGTCGTACGAGATCTTCCGCCTCAGCGCCGTGCCCGGCACCGAGAAGCTGCCCTACGCCTTGAAGGTCCTCGCAGAGAACCTGCTGCGGACCGAGGACGGCGCGAACATCACTACCGATCACATCAACGCCCTGGCGAACTGGGATCCCTCGGCCGAGCCGAGCGTCGAGATCCAGTTCACGCCGGCGCGCGTGATCATGCAGGACTTCACGGGTGTCCCGTGCATCGTCGACCTCGCCACCATGCGCGAGGCTGTCACGGCGCTCGGCGGCGACCCGAACAAGGTCAACCCGCTCTCCCCCGCCGACATGGTCATCGACCACTCGGTGATCCTCGACGTCTTCGGCACGGCCGACGCGCTGGAGCGCAACGTCGACCTCGAGTACCAGCGCAACGGCGAGCGCTACCAGTTCCTGCGCTGGGGCCAGGGCGCCTTCGACGACTTCAAGGTCGTCCCCCCGGGCATGGGCATCGTCCACCAGGTCAACATCGAGTACCTCGCGCCGGTCGTCATGACCCGCAACGGCCAGGCCTACCCGGACACCTGCGTCGGCACCGACTCCCACACCACGATGGAGAACGGCCTGGGCGTCCTGGGCTGGGGCGTCGGCGGCATCGAGGCCGAGGCGGCCATGCTGGGCCAGCCGGTCTCCATGCTCATCCCGCGCGTCGTCGGCTTCAAGCTCACCGGTGAGATCCAGCCGGGCGTCACCGCGACCGACGTGGTGCTCACGGTCACCGACATGCTGCGTCAGCACGGCGTCGTCGGCAAGTTCGTCGAGTTCTACGGCAAGGGCGTCGCCGAGGTTCCGCTGGCCAACCGCGCCACGCTGGGCAACATGAGCCCCGAGTTCGGCTCCACCGCCGCGATCTTCCCGATCGACGGCGAGACCATCAACTACCTGCGCCTGACCGGCCGCACCGACGAGCAGCTCGCGCTCGTCGAGGCGTACGCCAAGGAGCAGGGCATGTGGCACGACGCCGACCGCGAGCCCGCGTACTCGGAGTACCTCGAGCTCGACCTCGGCACCGTCGTCCCGTCGATCGCCGGCCCGAAGCGTCCGCAGGACCGCATCCTGCTGTCGGAGTCGAAGACGGCCTTCCGCAAGGACATCCACAACTACGTCGAGCAGAACAACCCGGCGCCGCACACCCAGCTCGACGAGGCCATCGAGGAGTCCTTCCCGGCCTCGGATCCCGCCAAGCTCAGCTTCGCGGACGACGGTGCCGTCAACGTCCAGTCGGCCGCCAACGGCGCCGAGGGCCGTCCCTCCAAGCCGGTGACCGTGACCGGTGAGCGCGGCACGTTCGTGCTCGATCACGGCGCGGTCGCGGTCGCGGGCATCACCTCCTGCACCAACACCTCGAACCCGTCGGTCATGCTCGGCGCGGCGCTGCTCGCACGTAACGCCGTCAACAAGGGCCTGACCACCAAGCCCTGGGTCAAGACCAACATGGCTCCCGGCTCGCAGGTCGTCACCGACTACTACGAGAAGGCCGGCCTGTGGCCGTACCTCGAGAAGCTCGGCTACTACCTGGGCGGCTACGGCTGCACCACCTGCATCGGCAACACCGGCCCGCTGCCGGACGAGATCAGCAAGGCCGTCAACGACGAGGACCTGACCGTGGTCGCGGTGCTCTCGGGCAACCGCAACTTCGAGGGTCGCATCTCCCCCGACGTCAAGATGAACTACCTGGCCTCGCCGCCCCTGGTCATCGCGTACGGCCTCGCCGGCACGATGGACTTCGACTTCGAGACCGATTCGCTGGGCAAGGACAACGACGGCAACGACGTCTACCTCAAGGACATCTGGCCCTCGGCGCAGGAGATCGACGACACGATCAAGAACGCCATCAGCCAGGACATGTTCCGCAAGTCCTACTCGACCATCTTCGCCGGTGATCACCGCTGGCAGAACCTGGACACCCCCGAGGGCGACACCTTCCAGTGGGACGAGGACTCGACCTACGTCCGCAAGGCGCCGTACTTCGACGGCATGACGATGGAGCCCGCGCCGGTCACCGACATCTCGGGCGCCCGCGTCATGGCGCTGCTGGGCGATTCGGTCACCACCGACCACATCTCCCCCGCCGGCCCGATCAAGCCCGGCACCCCGGCGGCGCAGTACCTCGACTCGCACGGCGTGGCCCGCAAGGACTACAACTCGCTGGGCAGCCGGCGCGGTAACCACGAGGTGATGATCCGCGGCACGTTCGCGAACATCCGCCTGCAGAACCGCGTCCTGGACACGATCGGCCTCGAGGGCACGCAGGGCGGCTACACCCGCGACTTCACCCAGGAGGGCGGCCCGCAGTCGTTCATCTACGACGCGTCGCAGAACTACCAGGCCGCCGGCATCCCGCTGGTCGTCCTGGGCGGCAAGGAGTACGGCTCGGGCAGCTCGCGCGACTGGGCGGCCAAGGGTACGAGCCTGTTGGGCGTCAAGGCCGTCATCGTCGAGTCCTTCGAGCGCATCCACCGCTCGAACCTGATCGGCATGGGCGTCGTCCCGCTGCAGTTCCCGCAGGGCGAGTCCTGGAAGACCCTCGGCCTCGACGGCACCGAGACCTTCGACATCGCGGGCATCACCGAGCTGAACAACGGTGTCACCCCGAAGACGGTCCACGTGACGGCCACCAAGCTGGACGGCACCAAGGTCGAGTTCGACGCGGACGTCCGCATCGACACCCCCGGTGAGGCGGACTACTACCGCAACGGCGGCATCCTGCAGTACGTGCTGCGGAACATGGTCAACAGCTGATCGAAGATCGTCGACCACGAGTGACGGCGGGTCCGGCCCCTGCGGCCGGGCCCGCCGTCCCCGTTCCATCAGGAGCATCCATATGCCCAAGGTGAGCGATGACCACCTCGCCGCGCGCCGCCGTCAGATCCTCGACGGTGCGCGGACCTGCTTCGCCGAGTACGGCTACGACGGCGCCACGGTGCGCCGCCTCGAGGCCGCGACCGGACTGTCGCGGGGCGCGATCTTCCATCATTTCCGCGACAAGGACGCGCTGTTCCTGGCGCTGGCCCGCGAGGACGCGGAGCGGATGGCCGACATCGCGGCCGAGCAGGGCCTGGTCCAGGTCATGCGCGACATGCTGGTCCACCCCGAACGTTTCGACTGGCTCGGGACCCGGCTCGAGATCGCACGGCGACTGAAGAACGACAACGACTTCCGCGCCGAGTGGACCGAGCGCAGCGCCGAGCTGACCGACGCGACGCTGCGGCGCCTGGAGCGGCAGAAGCAACGCGGCCGGCTGCGCGACGACCTGCCCACCGACGTGATCCTCGCCTACCTGGACCTGGTGCTCGACGGCCTGGTGACGCACCTCGCGTCCGGCCGGCCGACGGCGGGCCTGGAGGCCGTGCTCGACCTGGTCGAGGAGAGCGTGCGCCGGACTGAGCCGTAGCCTCGGCCCGCCACCGCGTCCCGGACGGCCACCGTCCTCCGGCCCGCTACCGCCCTCCGGCGGCCTACCGCCCTGCGGGCGGGGTGGCGAACAGGAACACCGCGCCGCCGGGATCCGTGGCCGATCCCATCGTTCCCCACGGCGTCACCTCCGCCGCCCGCAGGATCTGCCCGCCTGCGTCGATGATGCGCTTCGCCGCGGCGTCGGTGTCCTCGACGGTGATGTAGACCTGCCAGAACGACGGCGTACCGTCGCCGAACACGCCCGAGTCGAACAGCGGTGCCGCGTCCATGATCCCGGCGACGCCCTCCTGCGCGCCGGCGGGACCGGCGAGCACCTGGCTGTACCGGTCGGGACCGAACGAGCCCTCCTTGCCGCCGCTGCCGATCTCCTCCAGCGTCCACCCGAAGACCTTGCGGTAGAAGGAGAGCGACGCGTCGTAGCTGCGGCTCATGCAGTCGAACCAGTAGGGCGTGCCGGGGACGCCGCGCTCGACGAAGCCGGCGTGGGTGCCGGGTTCCCAGACGCCGATCGCCGCACCGACGGGGTCGATGACGAAGCCGAACCGACCGAGATCACCGACATCCGATGCGGGGACGATCACGGACGCGCCCGCCTCAACGGCCGCGTCGAGCGAGGCCGCCGCGTCATCGGTGCGCAGGTAGGTGGACCACATGTCGCCCGGCCCGTCCCCGCCGTCCCTCGCGCCCATCAGGCCCGCGACGCGGTTGCCGTTCACGCGGAAGTTCCGGTACCCGCCGAACTCCGGGTTGGGCGGCTCGGCCTCCCAACCGAACACCGCGCGGTAGAACGCCGCCGCGGCATCGACATCGTGGGTCATCAGGTCGATCCAGACGGGTGCGCCCACCGGCGCCGTGTACTCGGTCATGAGGTCAACGCTTGCACACGGGACCGACAAGTTCCAGAACCGCCGAGAAACCTTGCACTCGCACAGGGCGCGTCAGATCTTGGCCACGCCTCGCGCGTCCCGGTACACCGCGGCCACGCCGCTGGTGGACATCGGCGCGGACTGGATCTTGGCGTCCGAGGCGACGACGGCTTGCAGCGTGATACCGGCGACGAGGAAGTCCGCGACCGACCGACGGGTGTGATCAGCGGAGGTCACGAGTACCGCTCCGTTGCCGAAGCCGTTCTGCCGCATGAGCGCCGCCGTGTTGATCGCGTTGGCCTGCGTGGAGCCGGCACTCTCCTCGGTGTAGATCCGCGTGCCGGACACACCCTGCGCGAGCAGCCACTCCTTCATCGCGGCCGCCTCGGTCTTGCCCGCCTTCGGGGCGCCGCCCGTGACGACGATGGGGAACGCCGGGTACGCCTGGGCGACCGCGAGCCCCTTCGTCAGCCGCTCGACGAGGATCGGCCGCATCGCGCCGTTGTCCTCGAGGCCGAAGCCGAGGATCACGATGGCGGTGCCGGCCGCGACGCCACCCGGGACCTGATCGGTCAGCGGGAAGGTGAGCGCCTTGTTCACATTCGTCATCACGGCGACGACCTTCTGCGCCTGATCGACGGGCATCTGATTGATGGCCGCCTGCGCGCCGGCGGTGTCGCCGGCCGCCTGCCGCTCGAACGCCTGGTTCGTCAGGGACGTCGTCGACGCTGTCGACGTCGACGGTGCCGCCCCCGCCGGCCCGGTGGCCAGGGTGGCGGCCACAGCGACGGCGGCCGTCAGCGAAACGATCGAACGAAAGAAACCAGAGACACGCATGTTGCCCTCCGTGACAAATGAGTCTACCGGTGGGAAACTACACTACTGAGGTGTGTGATGCACATGTGAATAGGAGATCTGTGACCTCCTGCGCCTCGCTACTTGACCGACCAGTCGTCGGTGCCGTCCATCGAGCCGACCTTGAGAGTCAGCGTGCCCGTGGATCCGTTGGCACCCTTGACCGGGCAGGTGAACGACGCACCCGGCTCGACCGCCTTCAAGCCCGTACCGCAATCGATCGTCACGGACTGCTTGACCTGCTGGGTCACCTGCGGCGCGAGCTGCGTTCCGACCGTCGCGAGGTTGTAGAGCTTCTTCGTCGTGACGAAATCGACGTTCATGTCCTTGTCCTTGACGGTGACCTTGACCGGCACCGTGACCTCGCCGAGCTTCGCGTCGCACGTGAACGTCGCGCCGGGCTTCGGCTTGTCGTCCGACTTGTCGCACGTCACCGAGTCGACCTTCTGCCCCAGCTTCGAGTACTCGGTGTTCAACTTGTCGGCGATCTTCGACTCCAGCTTCCCGAAGTCCATCTTCGTCCCGAACATCGAACAGCCCACCATCAACGGTGCGACAGCGGCAAGAGTGACTACACCAGCGATCTTCGTCTTCATGAACCGGACACTAGTCGACCTGAACCCGTCCCGTACACAAGTCCACGCGCGTGCCGCGCGACGTGGCACCGCCCGCGGATCTGTGCTTGAGTGAATCCTGTGGGGGTGGATCGCTGGACGCGTGATCAGGTGTTGGAGCTCGCGCCGGACGTCTCGTCGGCTCGGGCGGGTGAGAAACTGAGCGCGCCCGCGCCCTGGTCGGGCATCGGAACCACGCCGACCGCGGTCTGGGGGCAGTGTCAGGGCAGCGGCAAGCGGCCCTACCAGACCGTCGTGGAGCTCGCGGAACCCGCGTACAAGTGCTCGTGCCCGTCGCGCAAGTTCCCGTGCAAGCATGCCCTCGGCCTCCTGCTGCTCTGGGCCGACGGCGGCGTTCCGGACGCGCAGGAACCCGCTGACTTCGCCGCGACGTGGCTCGATTCCCGCAGCGAACGCCGCGCGCAGGCCGTCGATCGGGCCGCCGCACCCAAAGACCCCGAACGTTCCGCCCGCACGGCGGCCCAGCGCACCGAGACCGTCGCCGGCGGCATCGCGGAACTGCGACTCTGGCTGCTCGACCAGGTGCACGCCGGGCTCTCGGGAATGGACGGTGACGCGTATTCGCGCGTGGATCCCCTGGCCCGCCGACTCGTCGACGCGAAGGCCCCCGGGCTGGCCACCCGGGTGCGGCGCCTGCCGCAGACCGTCGTCGGCGCGGGCTGGCCGGACCGGCTCCTGCGGGAGCTCGGGCTGCTCTGGATGCTCGCCGAGGCCCACACCCGCTTGGACGCACTCCCCGACGAGATCGCCGCCACCGTCCGGCGCCACGTCGGATATCCCGTGGCCTCCGCCGATGTCCTCGCCGGTCCCGCGATCGACGACGCGTGGACGGCGTTGGGGCGCACCGAGACCGTCGAGGAGAACGTTACGACCCGGCGGACCTGGCTGCACGGCCAGGAGACCGGCCGGTGGGCCGTGATCCTCGACTTCAAGGTCCGCGGCGGTCCGTCGCTCCCCCGCCGCCCCGCTGTCGGCGCCACGGAGGTCGGGCCACTCGCCTTCCACCCGGACGGCCTGCGCGCGCTCGTCGCCGGGGACATGGCGGGCCGTCGGCCGGCGGTGGTTCGAGCCGGGGTCACCTGCGAGCGGGCCCGCGCGGATCGCGCCCGACGGTGCGCCGCCGACCCGTGGGTCGTGGACCACCCGGTGCTCCTGGCCGGAACTCCCGCCCACTCGGACACTCCGCACCTGGTCGATCGCGACGGCCTCGCGGTCCCGCTGCGCGTCACGGACGAGGCGTGGTGGACGCTGCTCGCCGTGTCCGGCGGGTCCGAGGTGGTCGTCGCGGGCCTCCTCGACGCGACGGCGTTCGTCCCACTGTCGGTCCTGGCGCACGACAAGGTGGTCGCGCTGTGACCGCCGAACACTGGCCGGCAACTGTGTCCGCGGCGCTGCTCGGCACCGGGACCCGCCGGGCGGAGCGCACGGGCGCCGACCCCGTGATCTCCGGCGCCCTCGCCCGTGTTCCCGCGGACGCACCCCCGAACATCCTGGTCCTGCACACCGCCGCCCTGACCGCAACCGCACTCAATGCCGAAGGCGCCGCACCGATCCGAGGACTCACGCCGCTCCCGGCCGCCGACGAGGACTCGCGCCCGCCCATGCCACGCGCGCTGGCCGGCACCGTCGTCTCCGCGTTGCGCTACTCCGACAGCGAGACCTGGTGCCTCGGCCGCGTCGCCGAGGCCGGGCTGCGCGCGCCGACCGACCTCATCCCCCGCCTCCTGCGCTTCACGGCCGAGCGTCCCGGCGCGGCGGCGCCTGTGAGTACCCTCGTCGGGCCCCGCGGCGCCTGGCTCGCGGCGGCGGCACCGTCGATCGGTGCCCGACTCGACGGGGACCGCCCCGACCCAGCGGACTGGGAAGACGGTTCCGACGAAGCGCGGGCGCGTTACGTGCGTTCCGTCCGCCGGACCGATCCGGCGGCCGCGACCGAGTTGGTCGACGCCGCCTGGAAGGACACACGGGTGGCCGGCCGCGCCGCGCTGCTGCGCGCGCTGGCGGTGATCCCCGCCGGCCCCGGCGACGACGCACTGCTCGAGCGTGCGCTCGACGACCGGAGCAAGGAGGTCCGTGCGGCGGCGCAGGAGGCGCTGGCCGGTGGTGTCGGCACGTCGTACCACCGACGGATGCGCGACCGGGCGCGCGAGCACGTCTCGCTGAGCCGCGGGCTCCTCGGGGGCCTCAAGCTCACGGTCCGCACCCCGGACGGTCTCGACGCGGCGGACACGCGGGACGGCATCGTCGGGCATCGATCCGGGATGGGGCGCACGTGGCGCAGGCAGTGGGCCGACCAGATCACCGCGGCGCTGCCGCTGGCGGACTGGGAGGACCTGCTCGGGGCGGCACCGTCGGATCTCGTGACGGCGCGCGACGACCGGGACGACCTGCTGCCCGGTTGGACCGCCGCCGCCGCGTTCCGCTCCGACCCGCGCTGGTCCGCTGCCCTCGCCACCACCGGGGCGCCCGGCGCGCTCGCGCTGCTTCCCGGCCCGTGGCCGCCCGACCTCGCGGATCGCGTGGGCACGATCCTGTACAGGGCGGCGCAGGGCACCGACTGGCAGCTCGACGAGGGCGTCGACGTGCTGCTCGACGCCGCTGCCGCCCGGCTCCCCGTGGGCCCGGCATCGCCGTGGCCCGACCGGGCCGCACAGATCCTCGCCGCGGCGTCGCCCGTGCGCGCCCGATACTTCGCCGCACTGCCCGAGATCCTCCGCCTGCGCACCGCCATCGAACAGGAGCTGCCATGACCGCCACCCCCACCGGCGACACCGCCGATCTGCTGCGGCCGCACGCCGAGCAGGTGTACGCCGCGGAACTCGCGGCGCTCGCCCAGCAGGATTCGGCGGCGCGCCCCGCCCACTGGCGTCTGTCACCGTCCGCGGTGGTCGACTACCTCTGCGGGACAACGCTTCCCGACGGTTCCGTCGTCACGCCCAAGTACATCGGCCCACGGCGCCTGATGGAGGTGGCCGTCGCGACGCTGGCCACCGACCGTGCGCTCCTGCTTCTCGGCGTGCCGGGCACTGCGAAGACGTGGGTGTCGGAGCACCTCGCCGCGGCGATCAGCGGCGATTCGACGCTGCTCGTCCAGGGCACCGCGGGCACCCCGGAGGAGGCGATCCGGTACGGCTGGAATTACGCCCGGCTCATCGCCGAGGGGCCCAGCCGGGAGGCGCTCGTCCCCTCGCCCATCATGACCGCGATGGCCGAGGGGCGCGTCGCGCGCCTCGAGGAGCTCACCCGCATCCCGTCGGACGTGCAGGACGCTCTCATCACGGTGCTCTCGGAGAAGACGCTCCCCGTCCCGGAGCTGGGAATGGAAGTGCAAGCTGCGAAGGGGTTCTCGCTGATCGCGACCGCGAACGACCGGGACCGCGGCGTCAACGAGCTGTCGTCCGCGCTGCGCCGCCGGTTCAACACCGTGGTCCTCCCCCTGCCCGCGACGGCCGACGACGAGGTGCGGATCGTCTCGCAGCGGGTGGCCTCGCTCGGCCGCGCGCTCGATCTCCCCGAGCTCCCCGCCGCGGCGGACGAGATCCGCCGGGTCGTCACCGTGTTCCGCGAGCTGCGATCGGGGCTCACCGAGGACGGACGGACGAAGGTCAAGCAGCCCAGCGGCACGCTCTCCACCGCGGAGGCGATCTCGGTCATCACCCACGGCACGGCGATGGCGGCCCACTTCGGCGACGGGGTCCTCCGGCCGGACGACGTCGCCGCGTCGATCCGGGGCGCCGTCGTCAAGGATCCGGTCGCCGATGCCGTCGCCTGGACCGAGTACCTCGAGTCGGTCGTCCGGGAGCGGCCGGGCTGGTCGGACTTCTACCGCGCGGCGCGCGAGACACACTGATCCATGACGTCCGCGGCGCAGGAGGCGCAGGTCCACGTCCTCGGGATCCGGCACCACGGCCCCGGCTCCGCGCGGGCCGTCGTGGCGGAACTCGAACGGCTCCGTCCGGACGCGGTACTGATCGAGGGTCCGTCGGACGCCTCGGAGCTGCTCGCGCACGTCGTCGATCCCGACCTCGTTCCGCCCGTAGCGCTGCTGGGGTACGTGGCCGACGATCCCGCGACGGCCGCATTCTGGCCCTTCGGCGTGTTCTCGCCGGAGTGGCAGGCCGCCCGCTGGGCCGTGGGGCACGACGTCCCCGTCGAGTTCTGCGACCTGCCGGCCGCGCAGTCGCTCGCCGCCCTCGGCGCACCGGTACCGGCGGCCGAGTCCGAGCCGGACGGTGCCGCAACGGAACCCGACGACACGAAGCCGGAGCGGGCACCGTCGGACGAGGATGACCTCCGCACCGACCCCATCGCCGCACTCGCAGCGGCTGCGGGCTACGACGACCCGGAGCGCTGGTGGGACGACGTCATCGAATCCCGGGGCGAGGGTGACGTCTTCGAGTCTCTCGCCGAGGCGATGCGCGCGGTCCGCGAGCACGTGGAGGCCGCGCCGGCCGACGGTGCCGAGCCGACCCGCGAGCAGCGGCGCGAGGCGTTCATGCGCAAGTGCCTGCGTGCAGCCCTGAAACGCGACGGGGTGCGCACGGTCGTGGTGGTCTGCGGCGCCTGGCACGTCCCCGCGCTGACGGGCACTCTGCCGACGGCTGCCGCCGACAACCGGATCCTCGCCGGAGCGCCCAAGGTGCGCGCGCGGTCCGCGTGGGTGCCGTGGTCGTACTCGCGCCTGTCCACGGCGTCGGGCTACGGCGCCGGCGTCACGTCCCCGGGCTGGTACCACCACCTGTTCACCACCGAACCCGACGAGGTCGTGGTCCGGTGGCTGACGCTCGTCGCGGAACTCCTGCGCGCGGAGGACGTCCCCGTCTCGTCGGCGCACATCATCGAGGGCGTCCGGCTCGCCGAGACCCTCGCAACGCTGCGCCGCCGGCCGCTCGCGGGCCTCGCCGAGGTCGACGAGGCCACTCTCGCGGTCCTGTGCGACGGTGCGCCGTCCCTCGCCGAGCTGGTCCGGGAGCGGGCCGTCGTCGGCGAGCGGCTGGGCGCGGTGCCCGAGCACCTGCCGGTCGTGCCGCTGCAGGCCGACCTGGACGCGACCGCGCGCACGCTGCGGCTCAAGCCGGACGCCGCGGTCAAGCAGCTCGTGCTCGACCTGCGCAAGTCGAACGACGTGGCGAAATCCCATCTACTGCATCGCCTCCGCATCCTCGGCGTCGAGTGGGGCGATCCGGCGGAGACCACCGGCAAGGGCACCTTCAAGGAGGGCTGGTCGCTGCAGTGGCGGCCGGAGCTCGCGGTGGACGTGGTAGTCGCGTCCATCTGGGGCACGACGGTGCCCGACGCCGCCGTCCGACGCCTTGAGGCACTGGCGGAGGAGGCGACGACGCTCGCCGAGGTCACGGGTGCGCTGGAGATCGCGCTCGTGGCAGACCTCCCGCCCGCCGTGACCCGCCTGCTCCGGGCGATCTCGGACCGCGCGGCGGTCGCGCACGACGTCGACGCGCTGCTGGCCTCACTGCCCGCGCTCGGCCGGACCCAGCGCTACGGCGATGTCCGCGGCACCGACACCGCCGCGCTCGCCGAGGTGTCCTCGGGGCTCCTGCTCCGCGCCTGCGTGGGTCTGCCGTCCGCGGTCACGGGGCTCGGCGACGAGGCCGCCGGCGTCCTGGCGGGACGGGTGGATCAGGTGGAGGAGGTGATCGGGCTTCTCGGCGACACCGACCGGGACCGTTGGTACGCAGCGCTGCTCACGGTCGCCGACCGCCCCGACGTCCACGGCTCCGTCGTCGGCCGCGTGACCCGGCTGCTGCTCGACAGCGGTGCGATCTCCGGCGAGGACGCCGCGCTGCGCCTGCACCGAGCGTTGTCCGCAGGCGCGGACACGACGGCGAAGGCCGCCTGGATCTCCGGCTTCCTCGGCGGCAGCGGCATCGTCCTCGTGCACGATCCTGCGCTCCTCGCCGTGCTCGACGGCTGGCTGCTCTCGCTCGGCGAGCAGGAGTTCGTCGACGTCCTGCCCCTGCTACGGCGGACCTTCGGCGACTTCGACGCCGGTGTGCGGCGCAACCTCGGCGACCGCGTCGTGCGGCTCGGGGACGACCCGGGCACCGTCGACCCCGAGGCCGCGACGCTCGATGCTCGACTGGCCGGACCCGCCGTCGCGACCGCGGCGCTGCTCCTGGGACTGGCGGAGGTGCCCGCATGAACGAACGGGAACGGCGCTGGCGGCTGCTGCTGGGCGCGTCCGCGTCCGGGTTGCCCACGCCGTCCGGGACGGATGCGCGGATCGACAAGGCGCTCGGTGCGCTCTACGACAACGACGGCCGCCGTGGCGGTCTCGGTGCCTCCGCACCGTCCGTCGTGCGCTGGCTCGGCGACATCCGGGAGTACTTCCCCTCGACGGTGGTGCAGGTCGTCCAGCACGACGCGGTCGAACGGCTGGGCCTGCATCAGCTGCTGCTCGAGCCCGAGCTGATGGAGGCCGTGGAGCCGAACATCGACCTCGTCACCACCCTCATCACGCTGGGCCGCGCGATCCCGGAGACCTCGAAGGCGACAGCCCGCGCCGTGGTGCGCAAGGTGGTCGAGGAGGTGGAGAAGCGGATCGCCGACCGGACCCGCGCCACCGTCGGCGGCGCCCTGAACCGGGCGGCGCGCACCCACCGGCCGCGCCTGCGCGACGTCGATTGGAATCGGACGATCGCCGCGAACCTGAAGAACTACCTGCCGGAGCAGCGGACCGTCGTGCCCGAGCGGCTCGTCGGCTACGGCCGGCGGTCCCAGGCCGTGTCGAAGGACATCGTGCTCGCGATCGACCAGTCTGGCTCGATGGCCGCGTCGGTGGTGTACTCCGCGGTGTTCGGGGCGGTGCTCGCCTCGATGCGGTCCGTGCGGACCTCACTCGTGGTCTTCGACACCGAGGTCGTCGACCTCACCGAGCAGCTCGACGATCCCGTCGACGTCCTGTTCGGCACCCAGCTGGGCGGCGGCACCGACATCAACCGCGCGATCGCCTACTGCCAGGGCCTGATCACGCGGCCGCAGGAGAGCATCTTCGTGCTCATCTCCGACCTCTACGAGGGCGGCGTGCGGGAGGAGATGCTCACCCGAGTCGCGCAGATGCAGGCGGCGGGGATCCAGGTGGTGGTGCTGCTCGCTCTGTCCGACGAGGGCGCGCCCTCCTTCGACCGGGAGATCGCGGCGGCGTTGTCCGACATGGGGATCCCCGCCTTCGCCTGCACCCCCGATGCCTTCCCCGACCTCCTCGCCGTCGCCCTCAATCGCGGCGACATCATCCGGTGGGCGGATCGGAACGAGCTCAGCAAGCGCGGGATGTCGGACTGACGGCGGCTCTACGACGCCTCGGGCAGGGCGATCCCCAGCTCGCGGAACACCGCACGGGCACGATCCGGGTAGTCCGTGATCAGGCCGTCCACGCCGTCGCCCAGCAGGGCGCGCATGGTGGCGGGGTCGTTGACGGTCCACGGAACGACTGTGAGCCCGTTGGCGTGCGCGCGCCGGATCAGGGCCGGCGTGGTGAAGCGCACGAAGCCCGCGTCGCCGATCCCGCCGTCCTGCGGGTCACCCTGGACGGGCGACACGGCGGTGAGGCCCGGGATCGTCTCCTTCGCGGCGCGGACCCAGTCGCCCTCGTAGGTGTCCACGTCCAGACCGAGCCAGGGCGATGCGCCGGGCTTCCCGGTCTGCAGGAACTGTTCCCCGTTGGTGAGCGCGATCAGGCCGACTCCGGGCAGTAGTGGTCCGATCTCCCGCAGCGCGGTCCAGTCGAAGCTCTGGATCGTGACCTGCCGTGCCAGGCCCGACCGGCTGATCTCCCCCGCGACCGCCCGCACGAACTCGCCGCGCGGCGCCGTCTCCGACGGTGCCCCTGCCTCCACCTTGGTCTCGATGTTCATCCGCACCGGCGAGCGTCGCGCGCGGACGAGGTCGAAGAGCTCGTGCAGTTCGGGGATCCGCGCGCCGCTCACGACCCGCTGGGTCGCCGCGACCTTCTCGTATCCGCAGTTCATGGTGCGAATCTGAGCGTAGGTCAGGTCGCGCACGTACTTGCCGACGTAGGGGTACTGCGGATCGCCCGGGGTCGCCGGCGCGGTGTCGACGCACTTGCGCGAGTCCACCTTCCGGTCGTGCGTGATCACGACCTTCCGGTCCTTCGTCACCTGCGTGTCCAGCTCCAGGGTCGTGACACCGAGCCGCATGGCCGCCGAGAAGCCCTCGAGCGTGGACTCCGTCTGCAGGCCGAGCCCTCCCCGGTGCGCCTGCAGGTCGACGGTGCGCGGCGCCGCCGGCGGCGTGGAACCCGCCGGCGCGGCCCCTGTCAGCAACGCGAGGGACAGAGACACGACGGACAGGCGGCGCAGGTTCATGCACCGCACGGTAAGCGGCCGCGGTGAACCGGAACTGGCCACTGCGTTACGGGCCGATCAGCCCGACTCTTCGTCAGTGTTTCGAGCGGCACCGAAGGAGCGACGTGCCACCCGCTCCTGTGCATCTCGATAGATCTGCGTGATCCGGCGCTGCAGTTCATCCTTCGGAGGTAGGGCCGTCCAATACTCGGCCACGACGATGCCGTCCTTGTGCATCTCGAGCAGTTCGACCTGTTCCCGGCTCGCTTCGGTGCAGAGGATCAGGCCGAGTGGCGCCTCCTCGTCGTCTCGGCGCTCGTAGCGGTTGAGCCACTTGAGGTACAGGTCCATCTGGCCCTTGAACGCCGGACGGAACTTTCCGACCTTGAGTTCGACCGCGATCAGCCGGCGGAGCGGGCGGGAGTAGAAGAGCAGGTCCAGCGTGAAGTCGTCTTCACCGACCGTCATCCGCTTCTGGCGGGCGACGAAGGTCCACCCGTTGCCGACCTCAAGGAGGAAGGTCTCCATCTCGCGGATGAGCGCCTCTTCCAGATCCCGTTCGGCGTGGACGTCCTTGAGGCCGAGGAAGTCGAGCAGGTACGGATCCCGGAAGCTGTCCAGCGGCACCGCCGACCCGCCCGCGGTCTGCGCGTTCGCGATCTCTCGGCGCTCGAAACCCTGCCTCCCGATCAGCTCTCGGAGCGCACGGACACTGAGTCGCGCATCGAGCGCCTGCTGGACGTAGAAGGCTCTCGCCTCAGCCGAGTACACGGGCAGGAGCACCTTGAAGTGGCTCCAGCTCAATTGTTGCCCCAGCGTGGCCACAATCTGACGGTCTGGAAACACCTGGTCGAAGCGCACCATCCGATGGAGGCTTGACTTGTCGAACCCACGGCCGAAACGCTCCGTCAGTTGTGGCGACAGTGTGGCCACAATCTCCTGAGCGTATTCGGCCCGTTCACCGGCGAGTACCTCCGTCCCGACGAGACAACCGATCTGCCAGTTCATCAGCGTCAGAGCTACGTTCGCCTGCGCCGCGACCGCAGTGCGCGTGTCCTCGATCAAAACCGAGACTTGCTCGAACAGCTCGCCCGAGCCCCTCGCCGCTACCAACTCTCCCATGTCCCCGTCCCTCCGCTGCCGTCCTACGGACGACGCCATCGGGGACGTATGACATGTTTTGCCCGATCCTGGTGTGTCAGTCGGTCTTGATGAATGTGACGGTGGTGGCCCTGGCCCGACGGAACTCCTGGAAGCGGTGCCGAAGGTCGAACCTGCCGGAGCCGCTGTACGGCTGGAAGATGTCGAGCCCACGCCCGAGCAAGATCCGCCAGCCTGTGTCCGTGGTGATCTGGCGGTCGTGGATGCCGGGCCGGAACTCGACATCGAATTCCACACCGCCCTCGGCCACGGCATTCTTGATCTCCAGCAGCCCGATGAGCTGGGCCCTGTTCCGGTCCTCGCTCGTCTTCTCCTCCGCCGTGACCAGCTTGACGGACACCGTGTCCTCCGCGGCCTTCGCGCCGATGACCTCGAGCAGGAGATCGTAGAGGTTGCGTACTTGGTACGGCGCGCGGATGTACGGATCGATGATCTCGATCCTCGTCGCGCCGACCAGATGTGGCAGAAGCAGATTCGCGTAGGAATGCCCGATCGAATCGTCGGGGACGTCGATGACCCCGGTGAAGAGCTCCTCGACGTACGGGCCGTCGGCGGCGGCCACGGTGGTCCCGCCGAGCGGCACCCTCCCGCCCGCGTTGTCCGACGGTGCCTCACCCCGGTCCGCGTGATCGCCTTCTGCGACCGCCGCATCGCGGTGATACAGACGCGGATAGTCGAGTTCCTCGCGCGTCGCCACGTCGTGCCACGCGCCGCGGGCGTCCGTGTACCCGAAGGTCACGTCGTCCATGGTCGAATCGATGCGGAGGATCTGATCCTTGACGCGCTTACGACCCTCGATGGCGAACCGCAAGAGCGTTTCGATCTCGGGTGGCTGCGCTTCGCCTCCCGGGTGGATCAGCTTCATCAGACCGGAGAAGGTCTTGCGCACTCCGTCGCGATCGCGCTGCGAGATCTGCTCACTGAGGGTGAACTCGCCGGCGTACCGGTCGGAGAAGTCGAGCGAGCGCAGATGCCGCAACGCCTCCGCCAGGTAGTCCACGACGAATCCGTACCCGCTGGTGAACAATTCACGGCGGATTATCTCCACCTCCCAACCTGGGAGGTAGTGATGGATCCGGTCGAGGTACGCGGCGTCGTGATACGACTCGGGCAGCGCTTCGAACAGGTCGGAATGCGCGAGCATCGTCGGGACCGGGCGAGAGGTGTTGCCGATGAACACCATCGACGCCTCGGCGGTCTGGGTGTCGGTGCCGCGCGAGAACGACTTGTTCGCCATGTAGTTCTTCATGATGTCGACGAGAGTCTTGTCGACGCGCTTCTGGCCCGCGAACTCGTCGAACGCGACCACGTCCCAGTAGCCCACCAGGCCGATCGACTTGCTCGCGTTGTTCACGAACAGCTTCGCCGCGGTCACCTCTCCGCCGGAGATGAGAGTTCCGTGCGGCGAGAACTCCGAGTACACATGCGATTTGCCGGTCCCCTTCGGACCGAGCTCGACGAGGTTGT
The DNA here is from genome assembly GCF_001575195.1 of Tsukamurella pseudospumae. NCBI lineage: Bacteria > Bacillati > Actinomycetota > Actinomycetes > Mycobacteriales > Tsukamurellaceae > Tsukamurella > Tsukamurella pseudospumae. The sequence continues at coordinate 664,396 of NZ_LSRF01000001.1, read as the reverse complement.
AGTTGCGCTCCACGAACGGCACCAGCCGCACCAGCTGCAGCAACTTGGCCCGGGGCGACAGCTTCGACGGCTCGAAGCCGATCGTGGAGACCAGCAGGTCGATCCACTCGTCGGTGGTGAACGACTCCCGCGCGGCGATGTACCTCGCAGCATCGAACTGACCCAGCTGGATGGGCCGCAGCGCCGCGATCATCCATCGATCGTCCGTCGCCTCGCCCCCGAGGTACTCGACGTCGACCATGCACCACACGCCCCCGGTGAGCAGCTTCCGGTTGTTCCGGACGGTGCCGTCATCGATCGGCACACCGCGTAGTCCCAGATTTCCGAACGAGGCGGTGTGCTTGTCGCGCTTCTCGTCGAGCACCACCGAGATCTTGTCGATCACCCGGTGTTTCCCGCGGTCCCGGATCGTCGACTTGATCAGCTCCGCCTCGCCGCGGTGCACGTAGTGCTTGGCGAGGATGTCCCGCACCGCCTCGATCCCGGACTCGATCGTCGCTGGATCGTCGGTCGCGCAGTACTGCGCGAGGAGGAACTCGAGCACGTAGCCCGGCACGACCGCGTTGCCCTTGATCCGCCCGACCAGATCCTTGCGCACCACGAAGCCGGGGAACTGCACGTTCGCCTTGGCGTCCAGTTCACTGGTATCACTGGTGCCCGAATCGGGTTCAGCCGAGGGATCGTCGTCGATCGGAACGTTGCTCACCAGATCGCCCGCACTGTCAGAAAGCGTCATTGAAACCTCCGAAGCCGCGCTGCAGTGTCGCGGTGGTGCTCTGGTAGGGAGTTGTCTGACCGTTGATCCGCTCCTCCGCGCGGATCGTGATCACCTGGCCGTTGTACCGCTCCGCCTCCTCGTTCAGCACGAGTTCGACGGTGCGGCCCCGGTCGCGGATGTCCTGCGCCTCGCTCGCCACATCGACCGTCCGCTCCCCGGATAGCAGCGCACCGTCGGGCGCGTACACACCGATAACGAGCTCACGGCCGCGTGTCTTGCCCTGCACCGGGTCGCGTTGCAGCAGGGTGACCATGACGGTGCTCGTCGTGATTGTGGGAGTGCTGACGTTGACGTCCACCGTCACCTTGCTCACCGCGGAGTTGCGCCCGCGAATGAGCGTCACGAGTGGCACGACCACCTCCTGCAGCGACGCCCCGCCGTGCACGTACTGGTAGCCGGCTCCCTGCTTGCGCAGCCTGTGCAATCCGCGCGGAATCTGCACTTCGTCTCCGCTGTCGTAGCCGAGCGCCTGCGGCGTCCACGTGCGGAAGGCGGCTTGGTCCTTGAGTCCGTCGCCGATCACGTGGCGGCGTCCGAACGCCACCACTTCACCCTGCGGCGTCTCGCTCAAGTACTCGGTGGGTTCGAGGTCCGAACGCTGATAGAGGAACCCGTGGTCCGCCGTGACCAGGACGCGACTAGCGCGCATCTTCCCGCTGCCGAAGCTCTTGATGATCCGCAGCAGGTCGCCCACCGCGGTCGCACAGGCGTCAGGGACCTGGTGCGGCGCCTTGTGGCCGGCCTTATCAATCGTGTCGTGGTAGACGACAAGCGCATCATTGCTCTGCCACAATGCGTTCCGGTCCGCCGGACTCATCGACATCACCTCGTCGAAGTCGATCGCCGTGGCGTGCACCTTGGCCCACAGCGCGTTCCGAGCAGGAAGTCCGGAGGTGGAAGCACCGTCGGCCCGGACGGACTCGCCGTGCAGGCTGAGCCTGCTGTGGGGCAGCATCGTCGCCATCCCCGCGAACGTCAGGGAGGGCAGGGGCGCGAGCCGTGGTTCGACGGTGGCGTCGAACCAGTCGTTCTCCCGGTTCACGCGCTGCGCGAGCTCGAGACCCACCTCGTAGCGGAACGCATCGGAGATGACGACAAGAGTCTTCGCCTTCGCGGGCAGGTCGTGTGCGGCGAATCCGCGCAGGGGCTCGACTCCCGGTACGGCCCACTCCGACAGCGCGTCGACCTGCTCCTGCCACGCGGCGGCAAGCGGGCGCTGGTACTTGAGGAGGTACTGCTTCTCAACCTTGTCCGCCAGTTCCGTGGGCAGCTCGGTCTCGGCGGTCGCGAAGTAGTTGCGGAAACTCCGGTACGCACCGTCAATGGGGGCCCACGAGGCGGCGTAGCTGCGGACACCGTCGGTGGCGTCCGCCATCACGGGCAGGAAGGCCTCGATCCGGGTGAGGCACTCCGCAGCCGCCTCAAGCGCGGCGTAGGAGTGCTGCTGGTCGATGAACCACGTGGTAGTGCGCCGCTTCGCGAGGATCTCGCGGACCGCATCGGGCGCGAGTTCTCGCCGGTGGATGGCGGCCGCGAGCCTGCCGATGACGGCCTCGTCGACTACCGGGAAGACGTTGGTCGCGGCCAGCTGGTCGAGCGCGTGGTCGGCATCTCGCAGACGGTCAGCGATGTTCAGGTCACGCTCGGCGGTCCGCGCCAAGTATCTGAACAGCTGGTCGTACTGACGGCCGTCGCGCAGCCGCTCGAAATCGATCCGCGCCGGGTTGCGGGCTTCGGGCCACTGCTGCCAGGCCTGGTCGAACAACCATGTCACCAGGCCGGCTACGCTCGGTGAGTCGGTTCGGTAACCGTAGATATCGGCGCAACCGCTCCACAGGAAGTCCGTCAGGTCCGCGTCCGCCAGTGCCTGATACCCGGTGTCATCGTCGTCGGCGTAATCCACGAACAGCGCGGTCACGATGTCCTGCAGCCGATGGCTGTCCTTCCCCTCCAGCCCCAGGACCTCCGCCGAGAGGAACGCCAGTACCTTGGCGGCGAGATCCTTCGGTGGAAGTGTTGGATCGACGTCGGCCAGCCGCGCGCGTACCGCGGCAATCCGGCCCGGTACTGCGAACGCGAACGAATGCCGCTCCACGACCGGGTCGACGTCGCGGTCGGTCAGCCCCAGTTCGTGGACCAAGATTGCCGCCGTGTCGGCCGTGAACACGCCGTACCCGGCTTCCAGGTCGAGGAGCCAGTTGTCCGGCCGCGAAGGCCTCTCCCCGGTGCGGTACACGAGGTGCCGGCGCCGCCTGTCGCGCACCGGGTCGTCGAGGTCCGCGTAAACCCGCGTCTTGATCCCCAGCTCATTGCCCTCGACCCGATGCACGACCACGTCGTAGGCCCCAGCGCCGAGGACGCCGACGATCTCGTCGAGACCTGCGGAGTACTCCCCCGAAACGTCGATCCAGGTGATGACCGGGCTGCTGGCGAACCGTTCCGCCAGCAGCTCGCCAATCCGGTTCGACGGTGCTGCCGTCACGACAGACCCTTCACGTACTTCAGGACCGCGCCGAGCTTCGGGTAGTTCTGCTTGACGCCGTCGTCGAGGTCGAGCGCGATCTCCGCGGTGGACAACGGGAACAGCGTGGTGGTCACCCAGTCCTGCACCTCGCGCCGCACCCGAGTCAGCTCGTCCTGCTCCTTGATGAGATCCCTCGCCTCAGACTTGTCAGCGGTGTCGAGGGCGTGCGCGATGGTCGTGAGACGGGCCTCTTGCTTATCCAGCATGTCATTCGCGTAGTTCTCGCGGACGATGCCGAGCGTCGTCGGCGTGTACCGGTGCAGGTAGACCAGCGCGTTGAAGCCCTTGTTGGGTTGCTTCGAATTCGACGACACCTGCCAGTAAATCGGGCGGTTCGAGTACATCTTGAGGTGATCGGCGTAGAAGTCCTTGAGAAAGTACTGCCGCAGATCTTTCCGCTTACCCAATCCGAGCGCGTGTTCGATCCAACTCACGTTTGCGGTGAGATTCTCTTCGCCGAACGCGACGGATAGGAATTCCCGAATACGCGAGAGGATATCGTCCGGGAAATACTCATTCTCCGTGATCGGTACGATCCCGTCATCGTCCGGTCGAAACCGCGAGTTCGGTACCTTGACCTCAAAATCTGCGATGGTCGAACCCGCATCCGCCAAAATCAGACCAGGTTCATCCAAGCTGTACCGGCCCATGATGCACCCGACGGCGTATGACAGGAGCTCCCGAGCAAGGTCTTGATCGAATAACGCGCGGTATTCCTCTTCGCGCCTGGAGCGCGAATTGCTCGGACGGTACCTGAAGTGCGGATTAAGAGTCACCGACACCTTATCGATGGATACGGCGACAGGAACCTCCGCCTGCAGGCCATACGCACGTGCGAATAGTTCGTTATTTCTCTGCTCGAGCGAGCGAGCCTCTTCCGCAATAGCGATCGAGTTTCCCCACAGGATTCCCGAGGCCTCAACCAGATCCGAGCAACCCAGACCAATCGTCGGATGTGAAACAAAATCCCACGAACACTCCCGAGCATTCCAATCCGATCGAAATATCGAGACCAAACGATCTACGCACTCACATACATCGTCAAGCACGTCAGCAATCACCGGTAGATTCCTGACCTGGCCCGCTTCGACGTTGATAGTCGGCGACAGAGCCGCGACCGTTTCACTCGCGCAGGTAGAGTTCAGATACCCAAGAAGGTGGGAGAACGAGATCCCCTGCTCCGGGAATATCGACATTCCAGCAACGTCAAATACGAATCCGGGCGGAAAGTATCTAAACGAGGTATCGCCGGTACCGACCTTCGACCACGAAATCGACGGACGGAAGTAGAAGGAGCGAGACCTGGGAAACGAGTGGCCGAAGCTCTCAATTCTCCTACCCGCATCTTGCCAGTCCACAACTTCAGACATGTTACCGAACCACCGACGAAACTGCCCACCCTTATTGTAGGGAAACCAACGAAATTCAACATTTCGAGAATCCTCTTCGGAGAGGCATTTCGAAGTAAAGCGCGAGATTGCCACTTCATGCCATTGGCGAACGAACCGTTCATTCTTACCAGTGGTGAGACCATTGACCACGTTCGCTACACTCCCAAGCAGCGAGTGACTGTGAAAGGACGACCGCAATCCGTCGGACAACCAATACACGATCGGAGACTCGGGCACTGCCTCAAATTCGTTCATTGAACTGACGAAACGAATTCGCGCGTCACCTTGTGCGTTATTCGCCTGAACTAGACAGGATCGTTTTTCCTCTTCGGATCGACCTTCGACAAGTCGAAAGAATTGCCCGTTTCCAGTCCGCCGGGATGCGATATCAACAACGAATGCGGTGGTCTGCACGACTTCGCCGCCGATCGAGTCGAATCCCCTCGCTCCCAGATGTGCCATGGTCACGATGTGCCCCCACTCTGGCAGCCGCGCGCGGAACTTGCGGTACGAGGTCAGGAACATCCACGACTGCATCGTCACCATTGCGACCGAGCCGGACGGACGAGCGAGCTCCGCGTTCCGCTCGATGAACATCGCATAGAGGTCGGCCTTGGTTTCGGGGAACCGTGCCTTCGCGAAGTCGCTGAGCTGCCCGCCCATGTTGCCGCTGCCCAAGTAGGGCGGGTTGGCAACGACGACGTGGTACTGATCGTCCTCCAGCGCATCTGCCTGCCGGTACAGGCGGCGCGCCCGGACGAGGACCTCGCGACGGGCCTCGAAGGTGGTGTCGGCACCGTCGGACTGCTCGGCGTCGGTGAGGATACGGCGCAGGACGGCCATGCCGACCGGGTCGACGCGGATCAGCGAGCCGAAGGTGTCCGCGTACACGAACGCCTGCAGCAGCGATTCCAGCGCTGCGCGGTCATCGCGACAGAGGCCCCGCGCCAGCAATTCCACATCGTCTCCGTCGAAGGTCAGAGGCTCGATCCGAACGATGTCCGGGCGGACGGGGGCACCGTCGACCTTGCGGGTGAGGAACCTACGGTCCTTCTCCCGAGCCTTCATGGCAAGCGCGAACGACGCGAGCTGCGCGGCGCGCGAGTCGATCTCAAGGCCACGAAGGTTGTGGGTGAGGATCTTCTGCGGAATCTCGGTGCGCGCGTAGCCCGCTTCCTCGTAGATGTGGAAGAGCAGGTCGAAGGCGTAGGTGAGCATGTGGCCGGAGCCGCAGGCCGGGTCGACCAGGCGGATCTCCTCGGGCGATTCGACGGTGATGCCCGTGTCGGGTTGGCCCTCGATCGGCTCGACGAAGTACGGCATGTGCTCGCGCAGAGCGCTGTTCGGGCGAGAGCGAAGCCACAGCCGCCCCAGGGAGTTCTCGACCAGGTACCGCACGATCCAGTGCGGCGTGAACAGCTGGGTGACGGCGGGAAGTTCCGCTGCGTCGATCGGCACCTTGGCCTTGTTGATCTCGTCCTTGAGATCGGAGTTGTAGAACTGATACAGCCAGCCCACCACTTCAACGGTCGCGCAGGCATCGTCGTCCATCACGGTGACGGCCCGCTCGCGAACGGAGGTCGGCGCGAGCAGGTCGGCCGGCACCAGTAGGCGGATCCAGTCGGCCGGGCCGGTGAAGACCTCCGGCATCGACGGGTACCAGGCCACGAACATCGCGCGCAACAGGAGCGTGTAGGCCTCGAGTTCAGGATTTTCCGAGGTGCGCCGTCCGCTGAGCAGAGCAGACACCTCACTGCGCGTGCGCTCGGAGATCTCATCGCCGAACTCGCCGGACTGCGCCCGGAGGAGGATCTCGGGCAGGTTCGACGCGGAATCCGCCGCGGGCGAGACCACACGGTAGGGCCCGGAGAACCCGCGCACGTCCATGAACCGGGCCGCTGTGAGGCGGTTGAACCAGGTGTGGGCGGCGGTGTCCGCGACCCAGGTCTCGCCGTGTTCGGAGACCGCGGCGCGCAGTCCTGTGACGTCGTTCGGGTACTCGGCGGCGATCTTCGGATCGTTCAACGCCTGGGTCACCAGGCCCGCCATCTGATCGAGGAGGGTGACGCGAGCCGCGGTGGCGAACTTCTCCAGCTTCGACGAATCCATCAGAGGATCACCGTCTTCCCGGCCTCGACCGCGGCGCGGAGGCCCGCGCCCAGCTGCTCGATGTAGCGATCAACATCCGCCACCGTGCGCAAGGTGGCTTGCGCGCCGGGCACATCGATGTCCGAGACGTGCACAGTGACCGTGATGGGCTTCTTGGGAGGATTGCCGCCGCCCCGCCGCTCGTCGGGTTCCGGCTCGGCGCCTCGACCCCCGCCGTCCTCGCTCGACGCGCGCGCCGCGACGAGCACCTCGATCGCCGCCCGGTACGCGGCCTCGAACGACTGCCTGGCCATCGCCACGGCGCCCCGCGTGTTGTGAGCGGCTACCGCGTTCCGTGAGATCTGCAGAGCGCGGATCGCACGCTCGCGACCCGCCGGATCTGCGTCCAGGTACTCCTGCTTGGTTTTTAGTTCGGCGATGCGGTCGTCGATCGCCGTGGCGAGCGCGTCGCGATCTCGCGCCACGGCACCGTCGACGTGCGAGAGCAGGCGCTCGTGGACCCGCTTGATCCGCGGCACGACCTCGCCGCGCAGGAAGTCGGGGTCGCCGAGATCAGCTCTGAGCTGCGCGAGGTCGTCGCCGTCCGCGTCGTGCAGCTCGGCTTCCCGGTCCTGCAGGAACCGCTTCGCCGCAGCGATCACGGCCGGCTGTTGACCGTTGAGGAACCCCCGAATCGGATCGAGAGTGTCCTCCTTGAGATCCAGCAGATCGTCTGCGTCGTCGAGGAACTCACCGAGGTACCACTCGGCCGGCCGCCCGTCCACCAGCGCCCGCAGCCGGGCGGCCGCTGCCCGGACTTTCTCGGTGAAGGGGTACGGCTCGCCGGCCCACCGCGCCACCTCGTCGGCGGTCCCGGCCAGCTCGGTCCGCACCTTCTCGATCAGGTCGTCGGTGTTCGAGAACGTGTCGCTGGTGTCGCCGAAGTCCGTGAGGAACCGCTGCAGCTTGCGCACCTTGGCGGGGTCGTGCGCGCGCACCTCGTCCACATGGATCTGACGGTGCTTGTGCCGGTTCGTCAGCTCGCCGGCGATCTCGCTGCGGACGAGGGTCCGCGAGTCGAGCCGCAGCCGCACCCGCCCTGTGACCACGGCATGCGCGATGATGGCGAGCACCGCCGTCGTGGACCACCCGAACGGCGGCTTCGCGAAATGCTCCACGAGATGACCGACGGTCGCGTCCACCTGACGCGTCTTCGCGTACTGCACCTCGTTGACCACCGTGCGTGCCAGCTCGTCGAGCGACGAGGTCACGTCGAGGTCGAGAGTGTTCTCGTCGCGCAGGATGCGGCCGATGTCGCCGTCCGTCAGACTCGAGGCGGCGCGTGCCTCGTTGATCCGCAGGTACAGCGATTCGATCGCCACCTGCAACCCGGCGTTGACCCGATCCTTCGCGCTGCCGCCGCCAACCTGGATGATCGTCCCGTTGTGGACCAGATCGGCGTTCGCGACGGCACGCGCCACCTCCGCACGTACGGCGCGCCCGCGCTCGACGTTCGCACGGCCGTGAGAGGCCAGGATTCGCTGGCGCGACTCAGGCAACGTCGACTTCATCTGCAGTTGCACATAGCTGTTGGTGCGGACGAAGAGCTCTATGTCGTCCCTCGTGCGGTCCGTGAGGTCCAGCACCACGAACAGCGCGCCCGCCGCCCCGATCGATTGCTGCTTCACATCGTCGACGGTGCGGTACCCGTACGGGGTGATGAACCGGACGCTCAGCGGCTCGGTTCGCCCCTGCCGCTCGTCGTCTAGCCATCGCTCGAGCCCCAGATCCACACCTGTCGCGTCGTGCCGGATCTTGCCCCCGACACCCGTGGCGGCCACGATCTCGTCGTTGAGGAGCTTCTTGACGTCGGCGTCGTTGCGGGCGTGGTTCTTGATCGCCTTCTCGACGTCCTGTTCCTCGTTCGTCAGGTACGAGTAGGCGCTGCCGGAACGCTGCACATAGGTAGCCCGCTCGAGTTCCTTGAGCGCACGCTCCACGTCGGTGTGCAGGGCTGCGATGTTCGCGTCGATCTCAGGGGTCAGCAGCACCGACAGCGACTGCGGCGTGGCCTCGAACCAGTCGACGTACTTCGTCATGAGCAGCGCCTTGAGCAGCCGCAACTGCAGGTCTCGATCGGGTCCGGTGATGTTGCGCGACGCGCTAATCACGTTCTGCTTGATGTCGGAGTTGAGCGACTTCTCAATGCCGTCGAAGAACATGTCGAACGTGGCGAGCTCGCCCACGCCAGCCGACTTCATCGACGAGCCGATGTCCTTGGTGACTCCCAGCAGCGAACGCTCACCCACCGACGAATGCTTCCCCGTGAATGCATTGAAATCCGAAAGGCCGCGCATCGCGTCGTGGAACAGCTCGAACTGGTAGTCCACGAACGGGTAGGTGTTCACGAAGTCGGACTCGTTCGCGTAGCTGCTCAACGGGCGCTGGCTCTGCAACGCGAACAGCGACCGGAACCGCTCGTGCTTGCTCTCATAGGTCCCGGACAGCAGCTCCACGCCGTCCGGCGTCTTCTCCAGTAGGCGCCGCGAGACCACGTCCTTGACGTTGCGAGAATCGAGTTTGAGCGCAACGGCGAAGCGCGCCTGGATCTTCGAGAAGTCCTGCTGCTGCTCCTTCGTCCGGTCGCCCAGGATCGATTCGAGCACCTCCTGGGAAGTCACGAACACCCAGGCGCGACCACGACACCGCGAGTGCAACGACTCGGTGATGGTCTGCAGGCTCAGCATGAGTTGCGTGTTCTGCCCGATGAACTGCCCGATCTCGTCCACGAAGAAGGCCAGACGGTGCCCGGCCGGTTGCGCATCGAGCCACTGCGCCACTTCCTCGGTGAACGCCTCGATCGACGTGGCACTGTGCGTCTGCCGGTAGGTGGCGAGCGGCGCCGAGATCGATTGCCCGGTCACCTCGGCGTAGGCCTTTTCCGCCGCAGCGTCGGCGAACACCGCGAGTTCGCGGCCCTGTTCCCACGGCTTGCCGTAGTGCCGCTCGAAAGCGGCCTTGAACTGATCGAGCACGCCCTGCGCCGCCAGGTCGCGCTCGAACCGCGCGATGTACGGGCTCTTCCCGTACAGCCCGGCCGCGTCGTAGAAGACCTGCACGAACACGTCGAGCAGCGCGCCCGGCTCGTCCTTGTTGTTCTTGTCGACCTTCTCGTCGATGTTGAACAGCAAAGAGGTTGCGGGGATCGCCGCCGCGCGCCCCAGGGCGCCGCGGACGATCGCGTCCTCGGCCGGCAGCTTCGCCTGGAAGTCCGGGACCACGTCCGAGCGGGAGAGCTCCGCTCCCGGCACATCACCGAGGAGGTAGGCGAGCATCTTGAGCAGATGCGACTTGCCCGAGCCGAAGAACCCGGCGATCCACACCCCGTTCGACGGCGCCTCGCCCGGGAAGGTGTACGCCTCCAACAGATCCCGTAGGTGATCGGCCACCTCCGCGGTGATCACGTATTCGCGCACCTCGTCGCGCAACTTCCCCGAGCTGGACGCCTTGACGACGCCGTCCAGTGGGCGGTCGATGTCCTTCGCCAGGATCTCTTCCAGATTCGTCACGGGTTCCCCAGTTTCAGCAGGTCGAATGCGCGGTAGTAGTCGTCGTCGAGGAGTTGCCCGAACAGCACGAGAGACGCTCCCTGCGTGGGCGATTGCCGGTACTCGCCCGGGAAGACCAGCACCACGGGCAGATCGGACAACAGTGGCTGCAGGGTGTTGAGAATCGTGTGCGCCCGGACCAGCGGGTACAGCCGCCCGACGTGGGTCAGCACCACCACCTGGGGCGTGGGCTCCTGCGCGCGGATGATGGAAGTGATACGCGGCGACAGGTACTTCTGCGGCGAGATCACGTTCCCCACGTCCGCGAACGAATCCTTGGGCAGCGCGGACTCCTGCTCGAGGATCGCGTCCCACTGGCCGGTCTCGGCCCACATCGCCCGCGCGAGGGCCCAGAGGTCCACCTCGCACACCTCGATGCCGTCCGCGCGGAGCCGACCCACGAGGCGCTTGACCTGCGCACCCACTTCCGGCTCGTCCGCGGCGGGATGCCCGAGGATGAAGTACGGCACTTCGCCGAGCTGCCCCCGCATGTGCAGGAAGTCGTCCGAGCGCATCACCGCGTACGCGCGGTCGAACCGCTCGGCCGGCGACAGATCCTCGTGGATCGGCTCAGTCATGACGGCCCCCTACCTCGGCTCCGATGCCCGCCAACTGCCCGTCGTGGAGCGGAAGACTCATCACCAGTGACGCGTCCAGCTCGGAGATCACCTGTGCCGTGTCCGACGTCAGCGCCGCCGCGACGACCCGACCGGCTTCGTCCAGGAACCCGGCATCCCGAGCCATCCGGAAGGTGGTCTGGCGGAGTTTCACCCGGGTCGACGGTGCCGCGTCCCGCAGCGCGTCCACCCACGCGGACTGCACGTTCCAGAACGTCTCGAAATCATCGGGTTCGACGAGCGGGCGCTCCGCAAGAAGACGATCTCGGAGCACTTCGCGGCCGAAGTCCCGCAGTAACCGGTAGCGAGCGCATGCCGCGACCCACATCAGGATTCGGGACTGCGCGCCGGGACCGTCCGCGATGATTCGCAGACCGGCCCGAGGCACTACAGCGAGACGCTGCACGGCTTCGCTCGTGACGCGGACCGTCGACCTTCGGACCCGCTGCTGGACGACATTCCGTTCCACCGCAACAGACCATGCGCGCGACGCATCGCCTTCGGAAAGCAACAGCCCCGCCACCGCAGCGCACTCGTTCATCAGCAATCCGCCGGTGGTGAAGGACAGGCGGTAAGGCTCCCCAGCCACCGATGCTCACCCCCGTCCAAATACACCGAACCGGACGATCCTCCCATGTATACATGGTGGCTCCGACAGGTGGGCGCCCTCAGGCTTGATCGGTGCCGAAGTCCCCGATCGAGGAAGAGCTGTCGCACCGGCTCGGAACCGAGATCGGACGGCTGCGCGTGGATCGCGGACTCAGTCAGGAAGCGCTGGCCGCCGAGGTCGGGATCAGCACCAACCACCTCCAACTTTTGGAGAGCGGACTATCGGATCGGCGCAAGGGCACGCCGGCGAACCCGCGGTTCACAACCCTCGTCGCACTCAGCAACGCCCTCGGCGTGAACCTCTCGGACCTGATCCGCCGGATCGCCGAGTAGCCACTTCCCGTTGAGAAGCGCCGGTCCGAACCGGACAGAATCGGAGAGTCGTCGTCCAGCGAACGCCCTCCCTCGCAGCCTCCGACATCCCCGATACACTGGACCGTCGCTGACGATCTATCGAACGGGAGGTGCACGATGGCGCAGTCGGCTGCGCAGCTGTACGCCGCGTTCACGGACAACGCCGATAACGACGTCGCACTCAGGCTCCTGCGCTCTCCCCACGCCGTCGCGTACCTGGCCCTGATGGCGGCACGCCTCGGCACGGGCCCCGTCGACGCGGAGGAGCTGGGGGACGCGCTCACCGTCGACCTGCAGTCCCTCCAGAGTCACTTCACGGAACGGGCGCGCCCCGTTCCCGCCGGCCCGGACGTCCTGGACCAGTGGGTCAAGCACGGCTTCGTCTCCCGCACCCTCGACGAGAACGACCGCGAGGCGATCCAGCTCACCCGCGGCGCCACCACCGCACTGGGCCAGGTGCAGGCCGTCTCGCTGGACCGCAACGTCGCCACCGAGACGGCCCTCGAGCTGGTCACGGCGCGGCTGTCCGCGGTGGCGGTCACCGTCAGCGCCGACCCCGACGATCACCTGCGCGCCCTGGACGAGCAGATCGCCGAGCTCACCCGGCGCCGCGAGGCGCTCCGGGCGGGCCTGATCCCCGAGTACGACCGCGACAAGGTTGTCGACGACCTCAAGATCGTCAGCTCGCTCGCCGAGCGCATGCCGGCCGACATCCTCGGCTACGGCGAGAAACTCCGCGAGCACACCCGCGCACTCCTCACCCACGGTCTCGACGCCTCCGAGTCCAGCGAAGCCGAGGCCTACGCCAAGACCCTGCAGCGCCTCTTCGACGGTCACGACGAGCTCGCGAACACCCCCGAGGGCAAGGCCTTCGACGCCTTCTACACGCTGCTCTCCGACCACCGCCTGCGTCGCCAGCTCGAGACCTCTGTCGCCTCGGTGGTCCACGAGATCGACCTCCCGGACGACCTCAGGGACTCCCTCACCGGCTTCCTCGACCGCATGTGGATGCAGGTCCAGCGCGTCGACGAGATCCGCGGGCAGGTGTACCGCCGCATCAACACCTTCGTCAAGGACGGCGATTTCCTCCAGTACCAGTCGCTGCGCGCCCGGATCACCGAGGCACAGCGCGCGGCCGTCGACGCCTTCGACACCGTCTCCGCGGGCCGCGACACCGGCCTCGCCGTCCCGATGACCGCCGTCGACACGAGTTCCGTCGGCGCCCTGCGCTTCCACGACGGCATCGTCACCCTGCCGCCCGAGGTCCGCGAGACCTCGGGCGAGTTCACCATCGACCCGGCCCGGCTCGTCGGCCGCGAGGCCATCGACTGGGACTCCCTCGCGTCCGCCATCAACGCGCAGGTCGGCATGTCCGACGGTGTCACCCTCGCCGAGGTCCTCGCCGCCATCGAGGCACCCCGCGCGGGCGATGTCGTGGGCATCTGGTCGCTCGGCGCCCGGTACGGCACCGTCGACGCGGACCGTCCGGTCACCGTCGTCGCGCACACGGCTCGCGGGCCCCGCGAGCTGACGGTGCCGCACGTCGAGTTCGCCGCCGCGCTCCCGCCCCTGACCCCCGCCTCGGCCGCGCCCGAGCCCACGACACTCTTCGAGCAGGAGGCCTGATGTCGGACGAAGCCCTGGACATCGAGACGCTGGACGTGCCCGCCGACGAGGCACTCCCCGAGATCGACCTCGCGGACTTCAGCATCGCCGACGAGGACGCGATCAAGTCCTTGCGCGGCGCCGACACCGCGCCCCGCTTCGACGGCGACACGTCCGCGCTGCCGAACTCGGTCTGCTACGCCCTGCAGGAGCTGATCGCCGCCCCCCACGTGTCCGCCAAGTCGAAGAACTGGGCCGTGATCGAGGCCGAGGAGACGCTGCTCCGCAGCCGGCTCTCCGAGCTGAACCTGCTGCTCGAGATCAACCGCGAGACCAAGCACGCCTTCACCCGGCAGGTCAGCGAGAACGATCCGCGTCAGCGCAATCTGCTGCGTGCACAGAGCCTTTCGCTCGCCGCGTCGGTGCTCGCCCTGTTCCTGCGACTCAAGCACCTCTCCAGCCCCGACGAGACGGCCGTCGTCGAGCGACAGGAGATGCTCGACCACCTGCTGACCTTCCGGCCCGCGCGCGACACCGACGAGGCCGGCTTCGTGAAGAAGGCCGACGCCGCGATCAACCAACTGGAGACGCGCCGCCTGATCCGCCGCATCGGCACCAGCGATCGGTACGCCGTGCACTCGGTGATCGCCTCGCTGCTCACCCCCGAGCAGGTGGACCTCTACACCGCCGCATACCGCGATCTCGCCAGCACCGACCAGGATCTGGGCGAGGCGGCAGCGCCCGTCGACGACGCGGACGGCGACGGCACCGTCGACCTCGATGAGCAGGAGGCGCAGGCGTGAGCGTGCGTAGCACCCGAAAGCACATGGGCCAGTACCGCTTGACCCGCCTGCAGGTGGTCAACTGGGGAACCTTCGACGGCTACAAGGACTTCCCCATCGACGATCGGGGCGTGATCCTCACCGGCCCGTCAGGTTCCGGCAAGTCCTCGCTGATGGATGCGCACTCGGTCGTGCTGCTGCCCACCTACGACCAGTCCTTCAACGCGTCGGCGGACATGACCGCCAAGGGCGCCAAGCGCGCGGCCCGCTCGATGGCGGATTACGTGCGCGGCGCGTGGTCGGTGAACGACGACGAGCATCAGCAGTCCAAAGTCCAGTACCTGCGCGGGGATTCGGCGACCTGGTCGGCCGTCGCCGCCACCTACGACAACGGCGCGGGCAACGTGACCACCGCCGTCGCCGTCAAGTGGTTCCCCGGCAGCGGGACCGACGGGGCCTCCCTCAAGTCGTGGTACCAGATCCATTCCGGCGCGTTCGACCTGCTCGGTCTGCAGGACTGGGCCACAGCGGGTTTCGACACCCGCGGATGGCGCTCGCGGCACGGCGGAGTCGAGTCCTTCGACACCCAGGCCGCGTACCAGGACGCGCTGCGCCGGCGGGTGGGCATCGGCACTTCGAGCGCTGCGCTGGCATTGCTCGGCAAGGCCAAGGCGATGAAGAACGTCGGCGACCTCGACGCCTTCATCCGCACCTACATGCTCGACCGGCCGCAGACCTACGCGCGCGCGGAACGCCTGGTGGAGAACTTCACCCAGCTCGACGAGGCCTATCGCGCCGCGGCGCGGGCCGAGGCGCAGGAGAAGGTGTTGCGGCCCATGCCGGAGGCCTACGAGCGGTACCGGTCGGCGACCGTCGGGACGACCCGCGCGGCGGACCTGCTCGGCGCCCCCGTGCGGTCCTACCTGCGCGGCCACAAGCTGCGGCTGCTGCAGGAGCAGATGGACCGCATCGAGGGCGAGCGCGCCGGCATGGATGCGCAGATCGCCCGCTGGGAGGACCGGGCCGAGGAGCGCAAGATGCGCTACAACGACCTGCTGCACCGGCTTCGGCAGGAGCAGGGCGAGGTCGGCGTCCTCGAGGCCGAGTTGCAGTCCCGTGAGCTGCAGACCCAGGCCCGCGAGCGCGCGTACGAGCGCTTCGCGGCCGCGGTGGAGAAGCTCGGCGAGCGTGCGCCGGAGTCGGCGGAGGAGTTCGCCGCGCTGCGCGAACAGGTTCCGGGCATCCGCGATCGGGCGACCGAGGCCGCTGAGGCGCTCGCGGGTCGCGTGCACTCCGCGTACACGGACGAGTCGGACGCCCGCCGCGCGGTCGAATCCGTCGACGACGAGCTGTCCGTACTGGACCGCCGAGCGTCCCTGCTGCCGCCCGCGCTGCTGGATCAGCGCGACGCGATCGCCCGCGCCACCGGCGTTCCCGCCGAGGAGCTGCCCTACGCCGCGGAGCTGATCGACGTGCGGCCCGCGGAGCAGGCGACGTGGGCCGCGGCCGCGGAGCGCGTCCTCCGGCCGCTGGCCACCACGCTGCTCGTGCCTGCGGAGCACCAGCGCGCGGTCGCCGACCACGTCAACGCGGTGCGGGTCCAGGGCGTGCTCACGTACCAGGTGGTCGACGGTGCCGATGGCACGCGCCCGGATCCGGGCTCCCTGGCCGAGAAGCTGACCGTCGACGAGACCTCTGCGACCGGACGGTGGCTGGCCGGCGCGGTGGCGCGGGCCGCCCGCCACACGTGCGTCGACTCTCCCGCCGAGCTGGAGCGGCACGAGCAGGCCGTGACCCCGGAGGGCCTGGTCAAGAGCGCGGGCGGCCGGTTCCGCAAGGACGACCGCCGCTCCGTCGCCGACCGCTCGCAGTGGGTCCTCGGGACCAACACCGGCAGCAAGCGCGAGGCCCTGCAGCGTCGTCGGGACGAGCTGGCCGCGGTGCACGCCAAGGCTGCAGACGCGTCGGCCACGCTGCGCGACGACCTGGCCGAGCACAAGGCCGTCGCCGACAGTGCCGCAGGCGTTCTCGGTTACACCTCGTGGGCCGAGCTCGACCACTGGGCCGCGAAGGCCGAGGCGGAGGAGCTCGCGGACCGGATCTCCGACGCGCGGTCCGGCAACGCCGATCTCGGCGAGCTGGAGCTGCAGGCCGACAACGCCTACGGCGAGCTGGCCGAGGCGCAGACCCGGATCGGTGGACTCACCGAGACCATGAACCGCGCCGGCTCCGAATTCGACGACCTCCTGGCCGAATTCGAGAAGATCGACGGCGAGAGCGGGCCGAGACTCTCGGAGCCCGACGAGGACTTCCTCGCCACCGCGCTCTGGCACCTGCTCACGGCCGACGAGGCCAAGCCCCGCCGGCTCACCCTCGATACCTTCGGCGAGGTCCGGGCCGACCTGCGGGCGGAGCTGGAACGCCAGCAGAACGCGGCGACCGCCGAGCGCGACGCCGCGGAGTCGCGGATCGTCCGCACCGCGGAGCAGTTCCTGCGCGAGTGGCCGGACGCCTCCACCGAGCTGTCCGCCGAAGCCGCGTCGGCACCGGATTTCGTTGCGGTGCACGAGAACCTCGTGGCGCACGGGCTCGCGGCCGCCACGGAGAAGTTCCGGCGGCTCATCACGACCGACGTCAGCCACTCGGTGTCGAACCTGTTCAAGGAGGTCGACGACACGCATCGTGCGATCACCCGCGGCATCGCCGACGTCAACGCCGGGCTGCGCCGAGTCGAGTTCAACGAGGGCACGTACCTCCAGATCGCGTACGCCGCCCGGCCCACGCCGGAGGCCACCGAGTTCGCGAAGCTGGTCGACGAGATGGTCCGCGACGCCCCGGCCGCCAAGCGCGCCGAGCCCGCGGCCATGGCCGCCCAGTTCAAGCGGATCCGTGGCCTGGTCCTGCGGCTCACGGGCGACGACCCCGAGTCGCGCCGCTGGACCGAGAATGTACTGGACGTCCGCACCGGATACTCCTTCTACGGCAGGGAGAACGCGGTCGGCGCCGAGCCGGACGCCCCCGCGGTGGTGACCTACCGCAACACCGCGACGAACTCGGGTGGCGAGCAGGAGAAGCTGGTCGCGTTCTGCCTCGCCGCGGCGCTGAGCTTCGCGCTGGGCAGCCACGGCATCGACGGATCCAACGAGCCGGCGTTCGCGCCGCTCATGCTCGACGAGGCCTTCAGCAAGTCCGACGAGCGCTTCTCCGCCCAGTCGCTGCGGGCCTTCGAGCAGTTCGGATTCCAGCTCATCATCGCCGCGCCGATCCGCATGGTCGGCATCGTCGAACCCTTCATCGGGCAGGTGATCCTCGTCGACAAGCAGGTCACGCCCGACGGTGCCCGCTCCGACGCCCGGTACGCGACCTTCGGCGAACTCACCACCACCCGCTGACCCCCATCCGAATTGAACACCGTTATGGAGAGGAAAACCGCAGGTCGCGAACTCCGTAACGGTGTTCAATCGATGGTAGAAAGGTGGGCATGGGCACCGTCGTCGCGCTGAACGCTCACCCCGACGATGAGTCGATCTTCATGGGCGGCACGCTGGCGAAGCTGGCGGCCGGCGGGCATCGGGTGGTCCTGGTCGTCGCGACCGACGGCATGATGCGGGGCGACGACGAGCCCGATCCGCGGCGACGCCTACGCGAGTTGGATGGTGCCGCCACCGAGCTCGGTGTCACCGAGGTCCGCTGGCTGGGATACGCGGACAGCGGGCACGGTCGTGACCTCCACCCCGACCCTCCGGGCCGGGTGCGCCTCGTCCGGGCGGGCGTCGACGAGCCCGCGGAGCGCCTCGCGGCGATCGCCCGGGAGCTCGGCGCGGACCTGCTCATCGGTTACGACGAGCAGGGTGGCTACGGCCACCGGGACCACGTCGCCGTCCATCGCATCGCGCGCCGCGCCGCGGAGCTGTCGGGTGTGCGCCTGGTGGAGGCGACGGTGCCTCGCGAGGCCGCCGTCCGCCTCCTCACGGTGACGACGCAGCTGCGCCTGACCCGCGACCACGACCTCGACGCCGCGCGCACCTGGTTCACCCCGGCCGCGGACATCACGCACCGGATCGACGTGCGGCCCTTCGTCGCCGCGAAGCAGCGCGCGCTCGGCGCACACCGCTCCGAGATCAACGGGCCCGGCCGCGTCGCCCGCCTGATGCGCATCCTCCGCAGGCTCCCGGCCTGGCTGATCGCGCCGGTGGTCCGGACCGAGCACTTCATCGAGCCCGGCACGACCGAGCGGTCCGACCGACTCCTCTAGCCGTCGTAGATCATATGATCTAGGATTCGATCATGCGATCTACCGAAACCTTCACCGAACAGGCCCGCCGCGCGCAGATCGCCGGGTGCGCGATCGACACCATCGCCGAGCTCGGCTATGGGAAGGCGTCCGTGCGCAAGATCGCGGACCGTGCGGGCGTGGCGATGAGCGTGGTGCTGTACCACTTCGGCGACAAGGACAGCCTGATCGCAGCTGTGGTACACGAGTTCTACTCCACCCTGCTGGCGGAGATGGTGCCCGCGGTCGAGGCGGCACCCACCGCCGCGGCGAAGCTCGAGGCGCACATCCGCACGCACCTGCGGTACATGCGCACCCACCGCAACCACCAGCTCGCGCTCATGGAGATCGCCGGAGGCTTCCGCACCAAGGACGGCGGCCGCCTCCAGGGCGTCTCCGTCGACGCGAGCCACGACGACGCCCGCTCTCAGGTCGAACTCGACGTGATCCTCGCGGGCGGCATCGAATCCGGCGAGTTCCGGCCACTGAACGTGGCCTCCATGGCCACCGCGATCCGCGGCGCCGTCGGCTCCGCGATCCTCGCCACCCTCACCGACCCGAGGTTCGACCTCGACGCTTACGCCGACGATCTCGTCGACGCCTTCACCCGCGCCACCCGCACCGACCAGGAGAACTGATGGCCCACATCCTCATCGCCACCTACGGCTCCCGCGGCGACACGATGCCGCTCGCGGGCGTGGGGCTCCGGCTCCAGGAGGCCGGCCACACCGTCACGATCACCACCAACCACGAGCTCGACGGCGAGACAGCAGAACTGGGCCTCGACGCCCGCCCGATCCCCCTCGACCTCGGCGAACCGGACGGCGAGCCCTCCCTCGCCGACGCGCTGAAGCTGGTCAAACCCGCAGGGATCCGGCAGCTGAGCCGGGGCCTCCTCGACGCCGTCGCCGATGTCTCCGCCGACGTCGTGCTCGCCACGCCCTTCGCCGAACCGGCGATGCACGCCCTCGCCGAGGCCCGCGGAATCCCGATCATCGGCGCCCGACTGCAGCCGCTGTCCGCGACCCGCGAGTACCCGCCCAGCCTGCTCGGCGCGTGGTCGGCCGGCGGCGCGATCAACCGGGCCGCCGGACGGTTCGCCGAGGGCACCGTCGACCGGATGTACGGCGGGGTGGTCGCCGAGCTGCGCCGCGACCTCGGCCTGCCGAAGCGGTCTGCCCGCGCGCTCCGTCACGACCGCTCACACGCGCAGTGGCCGATCCTGTGCGGATGGTCGCCCAGCGTGCTCCCCCGCCCGGCGGACTGGCGCCCGGGCATCGAGGTCGTCGGCAGCTGGTGGTCGCCCACGCCGCGGAACTGGTCGCCCTCGCCCGACCTGGAGGCCTTCCTCGCCGACGGTCCGCCACCCGTCCTCGTCGGCCTCGGCTCGCTCATGGTGCCGGCGCAGGAACGGGACCGCCTGTCCTCGATCATCGACGAGGCCCTGGCCGTCGCCGGTGTCCGTGGCATCGTGCAATCCGGTGGTGCCGGCCTTCGGGTTCCGGACCGCGACGGCGTCCTGAACATCGACACCGTCCCCTACGAGCACGTCCTCCCCCGAGTCGCGGCGGTAGCGCACTCCTGCGGCGCGGGCACCACCGCGGCCGCCCTCCGCGCGGGTATCCCGACGGTGCCCCTCCCCTCTCCCGGCGGCGACCAGCCGTTCTGGGCCCGGCGGCTGCACGCGCTCGGGGCCGGCACCGCGCCGATCGCTCGGACGAAGGTCATGGTTTCCTCCCTCGCGGAGGCGATACGTGCCGCGGTGGGCGATACCCGGTATCGGACGGCCGCGGGCGTCCTGAGCAGCGCGATCGGCCGCGAGGACGGAGCCGCGGCGGTCGTCCGCGCCGTCGCGGGGCAATAACGATCTCGTAACACGGCTAACGGATTCCGTCCCTCCTCCCGATCTTCCTCGTGTCGAACGACATCGCCATGGGGGAACGAAAAGAGGAGGACGCGATGACAAACGCGACCAGGAACCGAATCCGACGCGCGCTGGTGCTACCGGTCGCGCTGGTGTCGATGATGGGACTGCTGCCCGCAGTCGCGGGCGCCGAGCCGACCACGCCGCCCACGGCACCCACGACCACGACATCCCCGGCGCCGGCACCCGCCACGCCGACGACCACGGTCGCGCCGACCACGACGACGCCGGCGACCACCACACCCGCCACCTCGACGGTGCCGACCACGACGACCCAGGCACCGTCGACCACGACGACGGTGCCGCCGCAGGGCCCGCCCGGACGGCTGACCGTCGGGGCGGTGCGCATCGTCGACCCGAGCGGCGCGAGCGTGCCGGGCGCGACGGTGCACGTCCAGGGCTGTAAGGGCGGCCCGGGGGCCTCGCTCGCCGACGGTGGCGCGACCACGGTCACCGGCCCCTGCGTCAGCGCCCGGATGGATCACACGCCGACCAACTGGCGACTGCTCTCGCCCGTCGTGCAGACGATCACCACGGACTCCGGCCGGGCCGAGTTCAGGTTCGTGCTCGAGCGCGGCGGCATCGTCCCGCCGACCTCGACGACCCCGCCGCCGAACAAGAACGTGCGCTTCACGATCACCGCCCGGGACCAGAACGGGAACGGCGTCGCGTCCGAGTACGCGGTCGCCGAGTGCGACACCTGGCGTCCGCTGGGCGGCGCCCGCACCGACAGCGCCGGCAACGGCGGCGGCGCGTTCCCGCGTGGATGCGTCAGCGTGGTGCCCACTGCCTGGCCGTCGTCGTGCGTACTGGTCGGCCCGAACGCGTACGCCCGGGTGGAGGGCAACGCCGTGAACCGCCTCGCGTTCCGATTCCGCTGCGGCGTCACGATCCCGCCCGGCGAGGTCGAGACGAACGGCACCCTCGTCAAGACCGACCGGATCACCGGCGCCCCGTTGGCCGGCGCGTCGTTCCTGATCTCCCGATGCGGCAGCGACGAGGCCGTCCGCGCGGTCACGACGGGTGCGAACGGCATCGCAGCCTTCTCGCTTCCGTCGGGCTGCTACAAGGCGACCGAGACCGCCGCACCCGCCGGCTACGTCCGCGATGCCGCTGCAGTCGCGTTCGAGGTGCGCCTGACCCCGCAGTTCCAGGTCCGGGTGACGAACTCGAAGATCGACGCCGGGCCCGTGGTCCGCAACCCCGGCGTCCGCGTCCCGATCGCCTCGATCCCGTCGGGCAGGACCTTCTGATGCGCCGCGCGGCCGCACTCGTCGTCTCCGCCGCGGCGGTGCTGTCCCTCGTCGGGTGTGGCAGCACAGTCGACGGGACGGCGAGCGCACCGTCGTCGAATCCGTCTGCGCAGAGCGACCTCCGGCCACCGGTCACGGCGACGGCGAGCGAGCCCACGACGCCGGTCACGGTCACCGTCGGTGACGCTGACGCGCCGGTCGACGCCGTCGCGACGGACTCGCAGGGCGCCCTGTACCCACCGACCGACGTGAGACGCCTCGGCTGGTGGGTCGACTCGGCGCTCCCGGGCGCAGGCGCCGGATCGGTGGTGATCACCGGGCACGTCGACGACGCCCGGCAGGGCACCGGGTACGCCAAGCGGATCTCGACCCTGAAGCAGGGCGATCGGGTGGAGCTCACCGGCAAGGACGGTGCTCGGATCGCCTACCGGGTCACCCGCACCGCCTCGGTCAACAAGGGCGTGCTGCCCACCGACGACCTGAACCGGCTCGACGGGCCGGAGACGCTCATCATGGTCACCTGCGGCGGGAACTTCGTCGGCCCGCCGATGGGCTATGAGAACAACGATCTCGTCTACGCGGAGCGCGCCTGACCGGACCGCGGTTAGGGTCGAGAGCATGCGTATCGACCTGAGCGGGCGGACCGCCCTCGTGACCGGATCGACCCAGGGCATCGGCCTCGCCATCGCCGCGGGACTCGCACAGGCGGGGGCGCGGGTGGGGATCAACGGCCGATCGGAGGGCCGCGTCACGGCGGCCATCACCGCCCTTGGCCGGCAGGTCCCCGGAGCGGATCTGATCCCCGTCGTCGCGGACGTCACCGTCGAGGTCGAGGCCGAGCACGCGATCTCCGAACTCGGCCCCGTCGACGTCCTGGTCAACAACCTGGGCGTCTTCGGCGCCGAGGATCCGCTCGAGGTCTCCGATGACGAGTGGCGCCGCTACTTCGACGTGAACGTGCTTGCGGCCGTGCGCCTCACGCGTCTGGTGCTGCCGGACATGATGGACCGCGGGTGGGGCCGGGTACTCAACATCGCGAGCGACTCCGCCATCGTCATCCCGGCCGAGATGATCCACTACGGCGTGTCCAAGACGGCGCTGCTGGGTGTCTCTCGGGGTTTCGCCAAGGCGGCCGCCGGGACGGGCGTGACGGTGAACTCGGTGATCGCCGGGCCCACGCACACCGCCGGCGTCGAGGACTTCGTCTACCAGCTGGTGGACACGAACCTGCCGTGGGACGAGGCGCAGCGCGAGTTCATGCGCCTGCACCGCCCGCAGTCCCTCATCCAACGGCTCATCGAGCCGGAGGAGATCGCCAACATGGTGGTCTACCTGAGCTCCCCGCTCGCCTCCGCCACGACCGGCGGGGCCGTCCGGGTCGACGGTGGCTACGTGGACTCGATCCTTCCGTAGTCCGTCCGCCGGTAGCATCACCGCAATGATCGACGGTCCGCTCGCGCCGCGACGGTCGGCCTGGTCGCGGGCACGGTATCGGATGCGCCGTACGTCGTCGCCCCGGAGTTGGGCCGTCGACGCGAACGACGGCATCATCGGCACCGCCGGACTCCTCGAGGGCTTCGCGGGAGCGGGTGCCGGCGACTCTGTGCTGATGACCGCCGCCTGCGCGGCGACGATCGCCGGCTCGCTCGCCGTCGGGGGCGCGAAGTGGGCGGAGGACGCCGCCGAACGCGATGCCGAGACGCACATCATCGACGAGGAGCGCGCTCAGCTCGCCGCCGCACCTGACGACGAGCTGGCGGAACTGGCGGCCTACTGGGAGACGAAGGGCCTGGACCCCGCAACCGCAGCGGCCGCTGCGGCGCAGCTCAGCGCGCGCGACGCGCTGGCGGCGCAGCTGGAGTACGAGCACGGCATCGTCCGGCCGATCCCCGCCTGGCACCCGGCGTGGGCAGGGCTGTCCTCGTCCCTCGCCTACGTCAGCGGCGCGATCGTCCCGCTGGTGCTGACGGTGTCGGTGCCGGTGGGCGTCGAGGTGTGGGCGATCGCCATCGCCGTGATCGCGTCGTTGGTCCTGACCTCGGTGATCGCCGGTCGGCGCAGCCACATCTCGGTGCGCCGGCTCATCGTGCGCACCGTCCTCGTCGGAGCCGCGACCATGCTGATCAGCTACCTGGTCGGGGCGCTGCTCCTGTGACCTCGAACGGGATCACGCCAGCTCGATGAGCTCCTGGTATTCGGCGTTCCAGTGGTCCTCGGTGCCGTCGGGCAGCAGGATGACACGCTCGGGATTGAGCGCCTCCGCGGCGCCCGGGTCGTGCGTCACCAGGACGACGGCGCCCTCGTACGAGCGCAGCGCCTCGAGCACCTGCTCGCGGCTCACCGGGTCCAGGTTGTTCGTCGGCTCGTCGAGCAGCAGGACGTTCGCGGCGGAGGAGACGAGGCCCGCCAGCGCGAGGCGGGTCTTCTCACCGCCGGAGAGCGTGCCCGCGGGCTGCTCCAACTGCGGACCCGTGAACATGAACGCGCCCAACAGGCTCCGCAGATCCTGCTCCCCCGCGTCCGGCGAGGCGTGCCGGATGTTGTCCCACACGGACGCCGCGTCGTCGAGGGTGTCGTGCTCCTGCGCGAAGTAGCCGATCTTCAGGCCGCGGCCGGGCTCGAGGCCGCCCGTATCGGGCGTCTCGACGCCCGCGAGCAGCTTGAGCAGCGTTGTCTTGCCCGCGCCGTTGAGCCCGAGGACCACCACGCGCGAGCCCTTGTCGATGGCGAAGTCGACGCCGGTGAAGATCTCCAGCGACCCGTAGGTCTTGGTGAGGTTCTTGACCATGAGCGGGGTCTTGCTGCAGGGCGCCGGCGCGGGGAACTTGATCCGCGCCGTCTTGTCCTCGACGCGCACGTCGTCGAGCTCGCTCATCATCCGCTCGGCACGGCGCAGCATGTTCTGCGCAGCCACGGCCTTGGTCGCCTTGGCGCCCATCTTCGCGGCCTGCACGCGGAGCGCGCCGGCCTTCTTCTCGGCGTTGGCGCGCTCGCGACGACGGCGCTGCTCGTCGGTGGCGCGGGCGTCGATGTACTTCTTCCAGCCCATGTTGTAGACATCCGCCTCGCCGCGCACGGCGTCGAGGAACCAGACGCGGTTCACGACGTCGGCGAGCAGGTCCACGTCGTGGCTGATCACGATGAGTCCGCCGTCGTGGTTCTGCAGGAAGGTGCGCAGCCAGCCGATGGAGTCGGCGTCGAGGTGGTTGGTGGGCTCGTCGAGGAGCAGCGTGGTGTCCGATTTCCCACCCGACCCGTCGGACGCGGCGAACAGGATGCGCGCCAGCTCCACGCGGCGGCGCTGGCCGCCCGAGAGCGTTCGCAGCGGCTGCTCGAGCACCCGGTCCGGCAGGGCCAGGCTGTTGCAGATCCGCGCGGCCTCGGACTCGGCGGCGTAACCGCCCAGCGAGGAGAAGCGCTCCTCGAGGTTGCCGTACTTGCGCACCGCGGTGTCGAGCTCGTCGCCGACGAGTTCGGCCATCCGGACCTGCTGCTTCGCCATCTGCGCGACGATCTGATCGAGGCCGCGGGCCGAGAGCACCCGGTCCTTGGCCAGCACGTCGAGGTCGCCCTCGCGGGGGTCCTGCGGCAGGTAGCCCACGTCGCCGGACGAGATGATCTTGCCGGCGTAGGGCTCGCCCTCCCCGGCGAGGATGCGCATCGTGGTGGTCTTGCCGGCGCCGTTGCGGCCGACGAGGCCGATCCGGTCGCCCGCCTGCACGCGCAACTGGTCGCCGGGTGCGGTCAGCAGGGTGCGGACGCCGGCGCGCACTTCGAGATCGGTCGCGGTAATCACAACGGTCCAGCTTACCGGTCCGAGGGTCCGATTCTCACCTCCGATTCCCTGCGGTGACGGCGCTCACTCCTCCTCGCCGCTCTGCTGACGCACGACGAGCCGCACCGACCGATCGCCCTTCGCCGCGTAGAGCGCCCGGTCCGCCTCGGCGACCACCCGGGCGAGCTCGTCCGCGGCGAGCGGCCCGCGCACCACCACGCCCGCGCTACCCACGATCGCGGGCGGCGCACCGTCGGCGAGGAGACCCCGCAAGCGGTCGACGAGGGCCGTGGTCTCCGCCCGGGAGGGACGCACCGCCACGACGAGGAACTCGTCGCCGCCCATCCTGGCGACGAGCGCTCCGGGCAGGCCGCCACGCAGCGTGCGCCCGACCTCCACGAGCCGTTGATCGCCGGCCAGGTGACCGTGCCGGTCGTTGTACTGCTTGAACCCGTCGAGGTCCACCATCGCCACGAACGCGGCGCCGTGCTCCCTCCGGGCGAGCACCCGGAGTGCGGCCTGAAGCCCGAACCGGTTGTAGACGCCGGTCAGCGGATCACGGTTCCGTTCGGTGACGACCACGCCGATGCCGCGCCGACCGGACTCCACCACGAACTGGACCATCATCGGCAAGGCGAAGACGATGGCCACAGCGGGAGCGAGCGTGGCGTAGAGCTCGCCGAGGGTGGCCCCGTCGACCACCATCGTCGTCACGGTGGTGGCCACGACAGCGACGACGGACAACATGCAGTGCAGCAGCAGGATCCGCCAGCCGAGAAGGAACGCCGTGAGCATCGCCAGCATGCCCAGGTACGTGGTGCCGCTGATGCGGGCGGCACCCGACTGCGCCAGGCAGCCCGCGAACAGGCACACGTCCGCGACCGCGACGAATCGGATCGCATCGCGTGCAGACGGACGACGAAGTCGGAGCCACCACACGCCGAGCACTGCGCTGCCGCTGGAGCTCACGACGAACACGGCCATCGCGATCGGCGTGCTCGGCCGTGCGTCTGAGAAGAGGACGCCGATGCACAGCGGAACCATCATCAGCGCGAGCCCGCCGACGGCGACCCGGAGCGCGAGACCTCCGCCCTGGACCTTGAGCCACGACGACGCCGAGGCGTACTCCGCGGTGCCCGCCCGCCGCCACGCCTCACGGTCGGCGAGGCGGTGCACCGTCGACCTCAGTACCGCCCCTGCGTTCACCGCGCTGCCGGGGTCAGGTCGTGGACGACCACGGAGGTCGCCGTCGACCGCTTGGCCTCGTACAGCGCCGCATCGGCGGTGGTGGCGAGGTCGTCGAGGGGATCGTTGACCCCCGCGGCGGCGATGATCGCTCCGGCACTGGCCACGAGCCCCGTCGAGGGGTCTCCGCGGACGGCGATCAGTGCCCGCAGGTCCTCGACCAGGCGCCGCGCGTCGGCGTGCGTGCGCCGGATCGCGAAGACGCCGAACTCGTCGCCGCCGTTGCGCGCCACCAGCACGTCGTCGCCGAGACTCTGCAAGGTCCGAGCGACCTCCCGCAGCAGTTCATCGCCGGCGAAGTGGCCGTGAGTGTCGTTGTACTTCTTGAAGCCGTCGAGGTCGATCATGCCGACGACGTACACGCCCAGCGCCGCGGCCCGCGTGACGGAACGCATGACGGCCAGCTTCATCCCGCGTCGGTTGAAGCCACCGGTCAGCTCGTCGATGTGCCACTCGGCCACGACCCGGGTCATACTGCGACGCCCCATCTCCACGATCACCTGGATGACGACGGGCAGGCCGACGACCGTAGCGATCGCAGGAGTCGTGAAGATGTACAGGTCCATCAGCGTGCGGCCCTCGAACCAGATCGCGTACTGCGTGTATCCGGCGATGAGCAGCAGCGTGTACCCGCAGTGCAGCACCAGGATGCGCCAGCCCAGGAGGAATGCGGCGTACATGCCGAGCATGGCGAGGTGGATCGTCCCGCAGATACGGGCCTCCGGGGCGCTGAGCACGGTCAGCGCGACGCCGAAGGCCAGATCCGAGAGGACGAGGAACCAGATGGCCCCGCGCGCCGTCGGCCACGGGCGCAACAGCCACCAGACGCCCAGCGCCACGGCCGCGACGTTCGACCCCAGGTGCAGAGTCCGCGCCAGGACGCCGTGCGGCCCGACGGGATTGAACTGCATCACGAGGCCCATCGGCAGCATCGAGATCGCCAGCCCGGCGATCACCAGACGGAACGCGTTCTGGCTGCGCTGCCAGACGATGGCCTGCGTCGCGAACGCGAACTCCTTGCGCCCGGCTTCCTTCCACCCGCGCTTGTAGGTCAGCGCTCGCCAGACCCGATGGGCGGCACGACGGGGCCCACGGCCGCGGCGTCGTTGCGACGCGGCCTTGTCCGGCTCGGTGGAATCAGCGGCCAGCTCGCACCCCTTCGGCCAGTTCCGCGGTGAGGGTCCGCACCGCGTCCAACGACTCGCCCGCAGCGCTCACCAGAGCGGAGCCGACGATGACCGCGTCCGCGTACGAGGCGATCTCGGCGGCCTGCTCGCGCGAACGCACGCCGAGGCCCACGCCTACCGGGATGTCCGACACCGCACGCACCCGAGCCACGAGCTCGGGCGCGACATTGTCGACGGCGTCCCGCGCACCGGTGACGCCCATCGTCGAGGCGACGTACAGGAACCCCGACGACGCGTCGGCCGTCATCGCGAGCCGCTCGGGGGTCGACGACGGCGCGACCAGGAAGATCTTGTCGAGCCCGTACCGATCGGCCGCCGCGATCCACTCCTCGGCCTCCTCGGGGATGAGGTTCGGCGTGATCAGGCCCCTACCACCCGCCGCGGCGAGGTCGCGGGCGAAGGCCTCGACGCCGTACTTGAGCACGGGGTTCCAGTACGCCATCACGACCGGCGCGGCGCCCGCGCCGGCGACCGCCTCCGCGTAGGCGAAGATGTCGCGCACCCGGATGCCGCCGCGCAAGGCGTCGTCGGCGGCGCGCTGGATGACGGGGCCGTCCATCACGGGATCGCTGTAGGCGACGCCCAGCTCGACGATGTCGGCGCCGGACTCCGCCATCGCGACCACGGTGTCGATGCCGCCCTGCTTGGACGGGTACCCGCAGGGCAGGTAGGTCACCAGTGCTGCGCGGTTCTCCGCGCGGCACTGCTCGAAGACCGGTGCCAGTGCACTCACTTGTTCTCCCCCTCGAACTCCGCGTTGCGCAGCTCCGTGTTCAGTTCCGCGCCGATCACCTTCTGGCCGACGACATCTCCCTGCTCGTCGAGCAGTCCGAACCACTTCCCGGCGGTATCGACGTCCTTATCGCCACGGCCGGAGAGGTTGACCACGATCACCGCGCCCGGGCCGAGCTCGCGCCCCAGTTCGAGCGCGCCCGCGACGGCGTGCGCCGACTCGATCGCGGGGATGATCCCCTCGGTGCGGCACAGCAGCGCGAACGCGTCCATCGCCTGAGTGTCGGTGATCGGGACGTACTCCGCGCGGCCGTCCTCCTTGAGTTGCGCGTGCTCCGGGCCGACGCCCGGGTAGTCCAGCCCGGCCGAGATCGAGTGCGACTCGATGGTCTGGCCGTCCTCGTCCTGCAGCAGGTACGAATACGCGCCCTGGAAGGCGCCGGGGCTGCCGCCGGTGAAGGTCGCGGCGTGGCGGCCGGTCTCGACCCCGTCGCCGGCGGCCTCGCAGCCGACGAGCCGCACCCCCGCGTCGCCGATGAACGGGTGGAAGATGCCGATCGCGTTCGACCCGCCGCCCACGCAGGCGACCACGGCATCCGGCAGGCGCCCCGCCGCGTCGAGCACCTGCGCGCGCGCCTCCATGCCGACGATGCGCTGCAGGTCGCGAACCATGAGCGGGAACGGGTGCGGGCCCGCCGCGGTGCCGAAGCAGTAGTACGTCGTGTCGGCGTTGCTCACCCAGTCGCGCAGCGCTTCGTTGATCGCGTCCTTGAGCGATGCGGAACCGGACGCGACGGCGATCACCTCGGCGCCGAGCAGCCGCATCCGCGCGACGTTGAGCGCCTGGCGGTCCGTGTCGACCTTGCCCATGTAGACGACGCACTCGATCCCGAGCAGCGCGCAGGCGGTCGCGGTCGCGACGCCGTGCTGGCCCGCACCGGTCTCCGCGATCACCCGCGGCTTGCCCATGCGCTTGGCCAGCAGCACCTGTCCGAGCACGTTGTTGATCTTGTGGCTGCCGGTGTGATTGAGATCCTCGCGCTTGAGGTACAGCTGTGCGCCGCCCGCGTGCTCGTTCAGGCGCACGCACGGGTACAGCGGTGACGGACGGCCGGTGTACTGGCGCTGGAGGCGGTCCAGCTCGTCGAGGAAGCCGTCGTCGCTGCGGATCTTCTCGAACTCGGCGGTGACCTCCTCGATCACGGCCATCAGCGCCTCGGGCACGTGCCGACCTCCCCAGGCGCCCCAATGACCGGTCCCGTCCGGCTCATAGGCCGATCGCTGGGACAGTCCGGTACTCGCTTCTGGGAGGCTCACACGACGATTATCCCCATCCCGTCAAAGTGGAATCACGGCGACGCCAAACATTCCGCGAATCCCTCTGCCCGACGAATGTTTCCGGGCATGACCACCACTCTCGGCCACGTCCTCGACGATCCCGTCCGGGCCTCCCTCCGCGGCGCGCACGCCCGCTTCCGCCTCGGTGACGGTGCCGTGGTCCGCTACCGGCCGGACGTCGCGCGGTTCGTCGGGCATCCGGTCCGGCCGAACCCCGAGGAGTTCGACGCCCTGGCCCGGCTCGCCGTGCCCGGCATCCCGCTGTCCCTGCGCGGCGTGCGGGAGCCGCTCCCCGCGGGGTGGCGGGTGGTCGGCGAGGTCCCGTTGGTCCAGTACGACGGTGCCGCCCTCGCCACCGCTCCGGACGACGACGCCGAGGTGCTCGGTCCGCGGAACGCCGACGAGATCCTCGATCTCGTCGCCCGCACGCGTCCCGGTCCGTTCGAACGGCGCACCGTCGAACTGGGGCTCTACCTGGGACTGCGCGACGAACGCGGCAGGTTGATCGCCGCGGCCGGGGAGCGCCTCCACCCGCCCGGGTGGACCGAGATCAGCGCGGTCTGCACGGACCCCGCGCACCGCGGCCGGGGCCTCGCGACCCGTCTCGTCCGCGCGGTCGGTCACCACATCCGGCAGCGGGGCGACACCCCGTTCCTGCACACCTCCGCCGAGAACACCAGCGCCCGCGCGCTCTACGAAGGGCTCGGCTTCGAACTACGCGCCGCGATCCCTCTGCTCCTCGTCCATCCGCCCGCCACCGAACCCTCCGGAGCGTCATGACCCTCGCCCTCACCCGGCCGCACGCGATCACCACCGACCCCGAGCTCGCCGAACTCGCCGCGCTGCCCGTACGTCACCGCGCGCAGTGGGGCCGCTGGCTCGCAGTCGCGGTCGCCGTCGTGCTGTTCGCGCAACTGGCCGTCTCCGCCGTGACCAACCCGCGCTTCGACTGGCCCACGTTCGGCGCCTACCTGTTCAGCCCGACGATCCTGGAGGCCCTCTGGTTCACGGTGCAGCTCACCGCGATCGGCGCGGTGTTCGGCTTCCTGTTCGGCGGCGTGCTGGCGCTGGCCCGCCTGTCCGGCAACCGCGTCCTCACGGCGTTCGGCTTCGCGTTCATCTGGCTGTTCCGCTCGATCCCGCTCATCGTGCAGATCCTGTTCTGGGGCTACCTCGGCGCGCTCTATCCGACGATCGGACTGGGAATCCCGTTCGGCCCCACGTTCGTCGACGCGCCGACCAAGGACCTGCTCTCGCCGTACACCGCGGCCGTCATCGGCATCGTCCTGCATCAGGCCGCGTACGGCTCCGAGATCGTGCGCGCCGGGATCCTCGGCGTCGCGGACGGCCAGCACGACGCCGCCCGCGCCCTCGGCATCCCGCCGGCCGCGCACCTGCTGCGGATCACGCTCCCCCAGGCGTTGCGGACGATCGTCCCGCCCGCCGCCAACGAGGTGATCGGCCTGCTCAAGGGCACGACGGCCGTCTTCATCCTGGCGCTACCGGACCTGTTCTACCAGGTCCAGGTGATCTACGGCCGCAACGGCCGGATCATCCCGCTGCTGCTCGTGGCCGTCGCCTGGTACGCGCTGCTGACCACGGTGCTGTCGATCGGCCAGCACTACCTCGAGAAGCGTCTCGCGCGGGGCTACGGGGCCTCGACGAGTTCGACGAAGGAGAACGCCGCATGACCGCCATCGATCCGCGTCCGCGCCTCGAGGCCGTGGGACTCACCAAGCGCTTCGGGCACGACGACGTGCTGCGCGGCGTCGATCTGACCGTCGCACCCGGCGAAGTGGTCTCGATCATCGGACCGTCGGGCTCCGGGAAGTCGACGCTACTCCGGCTGCTCAACCATCTGGAGGAACCGAACTCGGGCGTCGTCCGCGTCGACGGCGAGCTCGTCGGCGTCCGTCGACGCGGCGATCACCTCGTCGCCCTGCGCGAACGCGAACTGCGGCGCCAGCGCGCGCGGATCGGCTTCGTCTTCCAGCAGTTCAACCTGTTCCCCCACCTCACGGCGGCCGAGAACGTCGCGCGCCCCCAACGTCTGACACTGGGGCGGAACCGCTCCGAGGCGGACGGCCGTGCGCGCGAGCTGCTGGACCGCGTCGGCCTCGGCGGGCACGCCGGCCACTACCCCGGGCAGCTCTCCGGCGGCCAGCAGCAGCGCGTCGCGATCGCTCGCGCCCTCGCGCTCGACCCGGACCTCATCCTGTTCGACGAGCCGACCTCCGCCCTCGACCCCGAGCTCGTCGGCGAGGTGAACGCCGTGATCGCGGAGCTCGCCGCCGAGGGCCGGACCCTGGTCGTGGTCACCCATGAGCTGGCTTTCGCCCGCCGCATCTCCGACCGGATCGTCTTCCTCGACCGTGGCCGCGTGGTCGCGGTCGGTTCGCCATCGGCCGTACTCGATCGTCCCGCCACCGACCGCACCCGCACCTTTCTCGCCCACTGGACCGCCAAGGAGACCGCATGACCACCCGAACGACGACCCGACACAGACTCCCCGCGCTCGTCGCGGCGATCGCCCTCACAGGCTCGGTGCTCGCGGGCTGCGGCGGAGCGACCACGGAGTCGACGACCGCGAGCGTGACCGGTGCCGCGGGCCAACAGCTCAACCTCACCAGCAAGCAGAACCGCATCGTCCCGGCGAAGAACGAAGCCGCGGCCTCGCTACTCCCCCAGGCGATCCGCGACCGCGGGACCCTCCGCGTGGCTCACGGATCAGGTGCGGGCAATGCGCCGTTCTACTTCCCCGCGACCGACGACGAGCGCGTGTTCATCGGCGACGAGTCGGACATCGCCCACCTCATCGCGGGCGCGTTGGGCCTGAAGCTCGAGGAGTCCAACACCTCGTGGGAGGGTCTCTTCCTGGGCATCGACAGCGGTCAGTTCGACCTGGGCGTCTCGAACGTCACCGTCACGGAGGCGCGCAAGCAGAAGTACGACTTCGCCACCTATCGCAAGGACGATCTCGCCGTCGAGGTCCAGGATTCGTCGACCTTCACGTTCACCGACGGGAACTCCTTCTCCGGGAAGACGGTGGCTGTCGGATCGGGTACCAACCAGGAGCGGATCCTGCAGCGCTACGACACCGACCTGCGCGCCGCCGGGAAGCCGGGGATCACCATCAAGAACTACCAGGACAACACCGGCGTCTACGCCGCGCTCGCATCCGGCCAGATCGACGCCTACTTCGGCCCGAACCCGATATCGGCGTTCCATGTGGCGCAGACCAGGGGCACGCCGAACGCCACGAAGATCGTCGGCCGGGTATCGGGCGCGGGTTCCACGCTGCAGGGCCTGATCGGCGCGACCACTCGCAAGGACAGCGGGATCATCCGTGCGGTGCAGGCGGCGCTGGAATCGACGATCCGCAGCGGCGACTACGCGAAGGTGCTGCAGCGCTGGGGCCTTGAGGCCGAGGCCGTGCCCGCTTCGGAGATCAACCCGCCGGGGCTGCCGATCACCGACAAGTGAGGCCCCGACCCCACACCACCGTCAGCTCGCAGCGGGTTCGGCCGCGACGCCCGTCGTCGCGGTCGGACTCGTCGCACGGGCCACGAATTTGAACCGGTCCCCCCGGTAGACGCTGCGCGTCCACTCGAGGGCCACACCGTCCACCCCGCGCCCCAGGCGGTGGACCATGAGCATCGGATGCCCCGTCGGCACCGCCAGCAGCTCCGCCTCGTCCGGAGACGCCAGCGCCGTCTCCACCGTGTCCTCCACCGCTGCGATCTCCCGCGAGTAGTGCACGCGCAGCGCCTCGTACAGCGAGGCACCGTCCTCCGCCAACCGCCCCGCGAGCCCGCGCAGCGGTCCGCGCAGGTGGGCGATCTCGATGGCGAGCGGCTCGTCGTCGACGATGCGCAGCCGCGTCACCCGGTACACGCGCGCCCCGCGCGACAGCTCGAGCGCGGCCTGCGTCTCCGCGTCCGCCGGGACGTGGTCGCACGCCAGCACCCGCGAATCGACCGTCTTGCCGTCGACGCCGACATCCTCGCTCAACGAGGTCAGTTGACGCACCCGCACCACCTTCGGCGGCGCGACGTACGTCCCGCTGCCGTGTTCGCGGCGCAACACGCCTTCCGCGGACAGCTCGGCGAGGGCCTTTCGGAGCGTCGTGCGCGAGACGCCGAGCTCCTCGGCGAGCCTGCGCTCGGCCGGCAGCGTGTCGCCGTGCCCCAAATCGCCGATCCGTCGTTGCAGTTCCATCTTCGCGCGAAAATAACGGGGCGGCTCGGTGTGCCTCGCGCGAGGGATCGTCATGTGTTCCACACTACCCCTTGACGGTACAAGTGGTCTATGCCACTCTTGATCAACCCCAAGTGGTGTAGACCACTTGGGCGGACCTCAAGGAGAGAGCATGAGCGGTAGGCAGGCTGCCAAGTCCAGCGCAGTCCTCGTCGGCGTCGCAGCAGCGAGCCTCGGCGTCATCTACGGATACGACACGTCGAACATCGCCGCGGCGAAGGACTTCATCGCCACGGACTTCCATCTCGGTGACACTGCCACGCAGGCACTGGTCACCGTGGTCATCGTGGGCGAGATCCTCGGCGCCATCGTCGGCGGCTGGTTCGCCAACAAGGTGGGCCGCAAGAAGGCGATGGTCTCCGTCGCCGCCGGCTACACCGTGTTCGCCCTGCTCGGGGCGCTGTCGCCGTGGCTCGTGACGCTGTACGCCGCCCGGTTCCTCCTCGGACTGACCGTCGGCATCTCAGTGGTGGTCGTGCCGGTCTTCGTGGCGGAATCCGCACCGGCGAAACGGCGCGGTGCGATGCTCGTGACCTATCAGTTCGCCACGATCTTCGGCATCATCCTGGGCTACGTCTTCGGCTTCCTCCTCGCCGACCAGCAGCACGCGTGGCAGTGGATGCTCGGTATCGCCGCGGTTCCCGCGATTCTGGTCGGCCTGGTCCTGCTCCGCCTGCCCGACACCGCTCGCTGGTACATGACCCGCGGCCGCGAGGCGGAGGCACGCACCACTCTCGCCGCTGTCGAACCCACCGCCTCCGCCGCGGAGATCGACGCCGAGATCGCCGAGATGCGCGCGCAACTGTCGGACGAGTCCGGCGGCAAGCTCAGCCAGCTGTTCCGCCAGCCCTATCTCCGGGCCACGTTCTTCGTCGTCGTGCTCGGCTTCTTCATCCAGATCACCGGCATCAACGCGATCGTCAACTACAGCCCCGACATCTTCAAGTCGATGGGATTCAAGGACAACTTCGGCACGTACATGCTGCCCGCCTTCGTGCAGCTCTTCGGCCTGCTCGCCGTGATCATCTCGATCTTCACCATCGACCGCTTCGGTCGTCGCCCCATCCTGCTCGGCGGCATCGGCACGATGATCCTGGCGTTCGTCGTGATGATCACCGCGTATCAGATGGCGGACGGAGATTTCGAGACCCATAAGACCGCCAGCGTGGTGGGCTTCGCCGGCCTCGTACTCGTGACCATCGGCTTCTCGTTCGGCTTCGGCTCGCTCGTCTGGGTGTACGCCGGCGAGGCCTTCCCCGCTCGCCTGCGCGCCTACGGCTCGTCGGCCATGCTCACCTCCGACCTGGTCGCGAACGCGATCGTCGCCCAGCTCACCCTGACGATGCTGCACAGCAAGCTGCTCGGCGGCACCGGCACCTTCGCGTTGTTCGGCGTCATGTCGGTCCTCGCCTTCCTGTTCGTGCTCAAGTTCGCCCCGGAGACGAAGGGCCGCAAGCTCGAGGACATCCAGCACTACTGGGAGAACGGCGGCAAGTGGCCGACCACGACCGGCGAGCCCGGTGCCGGTCAGGCGGAGGTCGCGGTCAAGTGAACACCGCGGTGATCGGCCTCGACATCGGAGGCTCGAAGACGCAGGCGGTCCGCGCGGAGAACGGCGTGGTCGTGGCCGAGGCCCTCGCGGGGAGCGCGAACATCGCGTCGGTGGGCCAGGCCGAGGCCGGTCGCCAGCTCGACATCGCGCTCGCCCGGCTCGGCGTCGAGGGCGTGGGCGCCGTGTGCGCCGGCGCCGCCGGCGTCGAGACACCGGCGGGGGCGGCCACGCTGACCCGGCTGCTCGCGGACCGGATCCCCGGCGCCCGCGTCCGCGTTGTGCACGACAGCCAGCTCATCCTCGCCGCAGCGGGCGTCCGCGACGGCATCGCGGTGATCTCCGGTACGGGCGCCGTAGCGTGGGGCCGGGCGGGCGACAAGCACGCCCGCGCCGGCGGCTGGGGTTACCTGCTCGGGGACGAGGGCAGCGGCTACTGGGTGGCCAAGGAGGCGGTGCGCCGCACTCTCATCCGGATCGATCGGGAGGAGCCCGCGGATCACCTCGGCCAGCAGCTCGCGGCCGATTGCGGCCTGCAGGACACCGACGAGCTGCTCGACCACTTCTACGCGCAGCCCGAGCGACGCTACTGGGCCGGACGCGCCCGGGTCGTCTTCGAGCTGGCGCAGTCGGGCGACCCGGTGAGCACGGACATCGTGGACCAGGCGGCGATCGCCCTGACCGACATCGCGCTGTCCGTCGCGGATCGCATCGGCTCGGCGGGCCCCGTCGTCCTGGCGGGCGGCCTCGCCGTGCACCAGCCCGCACTGCAGCGCCGTGTTCGGCACCACCTGGGGATGCGGGGCGTCTCCGACCTGCGGGTGCTCACCGTCGACCCCGTCCGCGGCGCCATCCAGATCGCCCTGCGCGAGCTCGAGCGTCGCAACTCCGCGAAGACCTGAGTCCGTGCGGCTGCCCCGCGTCAGCGCATCATCGCGCGGGGCGCGGGCAGCTGGGGTGCGAGCCCGCGGTGGCGAGGTCGGCGACCGCGGTCCGCGGGTCGCCCGCCGTCACCAGTCCCTCGCCGACCAGCACGCCGTCGGCGCCCTGGCCCGCGTAGGTGAGGAGGTCGTGGCTGTCGCGCACGCCCGACTCGGCGATCTTGATCACCGACGAGGGCAGGCCGGGCGCGATGCGGCCGAAGGTCTCGGGGTCGACGTCGAGGGACTTGAGGTTGCGGGCGTTGACGCCGATCACGGTGGCACCCGCCTCGAGCGCGCGGTCGGCCTCGTCCTCCGTGTGCACCTCGACGAGGGCCGTCATGCCGAGCGACTCCACGCGGTCGAGCAGCGACACGAGCACGGGCTGTTCCAGCGCCGCGACGATGAGCAGCACCAGATCCGCACCGTGGGCACGAGCCTCGTGGATCTGATACGGGCACACGATGAAATCCTTGCGCAGCACAGGGATCCGGACCCGGTCGCGCACCGCGTCCAGATCGGCCAGCGAGCCCTTGAACCGGCGCTCCTCGGTGAGCACGCTGATCGCACGCGCTCCCCCGGCCTCGTACTCCGACGCCAACGCGGCGGGATTCGCGATGCCCGCGAGCTCGCCCTTCGACGGGCTGGCCCGCTTGACCTCCGCGATGACCGCGATACCGGGCGCGCGCAGCGCGGCGGTGGCGTCGAGCGCGGGTTCCGCGGCCTTCGCGGCGGCCTTCACGGCGGCGAGGTCGAGGAGGGCTTCACGGGCCGCCACGTCCGCGCGCACACCCTCGATGATCGAGTCGAGAACAGTGGGTGATGTCACGGCAGCGGGCCTTTCGTGGAGCGTGCAGCGTGGTCCAAGATTAGCCCTCCGTCCGCGGGCGGTCGGGCGCGGCCCCCTCGCGTGACGAGCTCTCCACTCGACCCGCCTCGGCGGCGCCGGTGGTCGTCGGGTCCTCGCCACCGTCGAGGGCGTCCCAGAGGTCCCGCTCCGACGCCTCCTCCACCGCGGCATCGTCGAACACCCGCTGCTCCAGCTGGGCGCGACGCGCCGCGGGCGAGACGTACTTCGACCCCATCCCGCCGGCGCGGAGGCCGCGCACCAACAGCGCCGCGGCGACGACGGCGAGGAGACCCGCGACCAGCGCCACGGACGGGCCCCCCGCGGTCTTGGCGACCGCGGAGATGTAGTCCTTGTTGCCCATCACCGCGTCGCCGCGCAGGATCTTCTCCAGGTAGCCGATGTCGGGCTCCTGGGTCAGCACCGTCAGCGCGGGATACGCCGTGCCGATCGCGGCCGCCGCGACGATCAGCGCCACCAGCGCCCGAGCCCACGTCTTGAGCGCCAGCCCGGCCGCGATGGCCGCGAGGAAGACCAGCCACAGCGCGGACAGCGCGGGCGCCCAGGTGTGCCCTGCGACCTCCATCGTTCGTGCGTCCGTCAGCCCGTCCGTCAGGGTGACGCCCATCCACGACATCCGGCCCGCGCCCCACGCGGCGCCCGCTGCGCCGGCCAGCAGGAGCGCGACCAGTGCCAGGTTCCGTTTCGCGTTCATCGTGCCTCCTCCGAGACCGCGCGCATGGTGTTCGCCGCCGCCACCGCCTTGAGCGCGGCGAGCGCCTTGTTGCGCGACTCGTTGTACTCGTACTCACCCACCGAGTCGGCGACGACGCCGCCACCCGCCTGCACGTACGCCGTCCCGTCCTTGAGGACCGCGGTGCGAATGGCGATCGCCGTGTCCGCGTCGCCGGCGAAGTCGAGGTACCCGACGATGCCACCGTACAGACCGCGGCGGGTGATCTCGGCCTCGTCGATGAGCTCCATGGCCCGGACCTTCGGCGCACCGGTGAGGGTGCCCGCCGGGAAGCACGCCGCGACCGCGTCGAGGGCCTGCCTGCCGTCCGCGAGGTCACCGGACACCGTCGAGACCAGGTGCATGACATGGCTGTACCGCTCGATCCGGCGGTAGTCGGTGACCCGGACGGTGCCCGGCGTGCAGACACGGCCGAGGTCGTTGCGGCCGAGATCCACGAGCATCAGGTGCTCGCTGTTCTCCTTCTCGTCGGCCTGCAGGTCCTTCTCCAGCAGCAGGTCCTCCTCCGCGGTCGCACCGCGCCAGCGGGTCCCCGCGATCGGGTGCGTGGTGGCGACACCGTCGGACACCGTGACCAGCGCCTCCGGACTCGACCCGACGATGGAGAACGCGAGCGAGCCGTCCGGCGCCGGGACCTGCACCAGGTACATGTACGGGCTCGGATTCGAGGCGCGCAGCACGCGGTAGACGTCGATCGGGTCGGCCTCCGAGGGCACGGAGAAGCGCTGCGAGGGCACCACCTGGAACGCCTCGCCGGCCTCGATGTCGCCGACGAGCTTCTCGACGATCGCGCTGTACTCCTCGACGGTCCGCTGGGCCGTCACGTCCGGCTCGGGCCGGGTGAACGACGCGACCGACGAGGCCAGGGGCGCCGCGAGCGCCGCCTCCATGGCGTCGAGCCGGTGGACGGCGTCCGCGTACGCCTCGTCGACCCGGTCCGCGGAGCCGTCCCAGTTCACCGCGTTGGCGATGAGCGTGATCGTGCCCTCGTGATGGTCGATCGCCGCGAGATCGGTGGCCAGCAGCCACACCATCTCGGGCAGGTGCAGGTCGTCGACCGTGGTGTCGGGCAGCCGCTCCAGGCGCCGCACGGCGTCGTAGGCGAGGTAGCCGACCATGCCGCCGTTCAGCGGTGGCAATCCCTCGATCCGCTCGGAACTCAGGAGCCGCAGCACCTCGCCCAGGGCCTCGATCGGATCGCCGCCCGACGGTGCGCCGGCCGGCGCCTTCCCGATCCAGGTGGCGGCACCGTCGACGACGGTCAGCGCGGACGGCGCC
This sequence comes from Tsukamurella pseudospumae, assembly GCF_001575195.1. Lineage (NCBI taxonomy): Bacteria > Bacillati > Actinomycetota > Actinomycetes > Mycobacteriales > Tsukamurellaceae > Tsukamurella > Tsukamurella pseudospumae. The sequence goes on along the minus strand of NZ_LSRF01000001.1, from coordinate 624,708 downwards.
GGCGCCCCGACGAACGACCATCGGCTCCAGGACTGCCCCGCCGCGGCGGACTCCAGCAGGAAGGTGCCGGGACGGCCCCCGGCGAGCTTGCGATACGCCGACAACGGGGTCTCCGCGTCGGCGAGGACCGTACGGATCACGGGCACCACGCGGTGCCGGTCCGCGAGCGCGCGGAACTCGTCCGCGCTGGTGGTCGCGCCGTCGGGCTGCAGGTTCGGCTGCTGTGCGGTACTCATCGCCTGCCAGTATCCCAGCGCCGGTAGGTTCGTGGCCATGCGCATAGGCCAGCAGGCCCCCGAGTTCGCACTCCCCGACCGCACCGGCACCGTCCGCACCCTGTCCGAGCTCCGCGGCGACGGCCGCGCCGCGGTCTTCTTCTACCTCACGGCGGGTTCGCCCGTCTGCGTCGCCGAGGTCGATCGGTTCCGCGCGGCGGGCGAGGAGTTCGACCGGCGCGGCACGGCGCGGATCGGCATCAGCATGGACCCGGCGGCCCGGACGCAGGCCTTCGCCGACGTCATGGAGCCCGGCTTCCCGTTGCTCACCGACGCCGACGGTGCCGTCGCGGCCGAGTACGACGTCCTGCGGGGGCGGTACGCTGTGGCCCCCGTCAAGCGGCGGACCTTCCTCATCGACACCGACGGGACCGTGCTGCACATCGTGATCGGCGAGCTGCGGGCGGTGGCGCACGTCGAGGAGACGCTCGCCTTCCTCCGCACGCTCAGCGCGTAGCTCTCACTCCCGACCGAGCAAAAGATCGCCGTCGAAACAGGTGTGCGTGCCGGTGTGGCAGGCCGGCCCCGTCTGCCGGACGGTGAGGAGGACGGTGTCCCCGTCGCAGTCGAGCCGGACGTCGCGGACCTCCTGCACATGGCCCGAGGTCTCGCCCTTGACCCACAGCTGCTTCCGGGATCGCGAGTAGTAGGTGCCCTTGCGGGTGGCGAGGGTGAGCGCGAGCGCCTCGTCGTTCATCCACGCCATCATGAGCACGTCGCCCGTGCCCTCCTCCTGGGCGATGGCGGCGACGAGCCCGTCGGCGTTGCGCTTGAGCCGTGCGGCGATCTCCCCGTCGAGCGCGGTCACCGTCGGACCACCAGACCGTGCGTGGCCATCTCGGCCTTGACCTGCCCGATCGTCATGTCCCCGAAGTGGAAGACGCTGGCAGCGAGCACCGCGTCGGCGCCGGCCTCGACGGCGGGGGCGAAGTGGTCGACCGCGCCGGCGCCGCCGGAGGCGATGACGGGGATGTGCACCGCTGCGCGGGCCGCGCCGATCATCCGCAGGTCGAATCCCGCCTTGGTGCCGTCGGCGTCCATGGAGTTGAGGAGGATCTCCCCGACGCCGAGTTCCTCACCGCGGCGGGCCCATTCGATGGCGTCGAGACCGGTGCCCTTGCGCCCGCCGTGCGTGGTCACCTCCCAGCCCGACGGTGTCGGCTCCTCCCCCTCCGGCACGGTGCGCGCGTCGACGGAGAGCACGATGCACTGGCTGCCGAACCGGTTCGACAGCTCTTTGAGCAGTTCGGGCCGATTGATCGCGGCGGTGTTGACGGACACTTTGTCGGCGCCGGCGCGGAGCAGGGTGTCGACGTCCTCGACGGAGCGCACGCCGCCGCCGACGGTGAGCGGGATGAACACCTGCTCCGCGGTACGACGCACGACCTCCAGCATCGTCCCGCGGCCCGAGCTCGACGCGGTGACGTCGAGGAAGGTCAGCTCGTCGGCGCCCTGCGCGTCGTACGCGGCCGCGAGCTCAACGGGATCGCCCGCGTCGCGCAGGTTCTGGAAGTTGACGCCCTTGACGACGCGCCCGTCGTCGACGTCCAGGCACGGGATCACGCGCACGGCCACCGTCATCGGTTCCGCCTCCTTCGAAAGTGGTTCAGTAGCTGAGGGTTCCGGAGTGCCCCGGGTCGCCGCGGTAGTCCGACGGTGCGCCGACCGAGCGGACGACGGCCAGCAGCTCGTCGTGGACGACGGGCGACCCGGCGAGCACCGAATCTGCACCGACGTGCCACTCCTCGCCCGCGAGGTCGGTCACGCGACCGCCGCCCGCGAGCACCAGGGCGGCACCGGCGGCGTTGTCCCAGGGATGGTGCCCGAACACGACGGCACCCCCGAGCACGCCCGCCGCGGTGTAGGCGAGGTCGACGCCCGTCGACCCGAACTGCCGGACCCGCGCAACCCGGCGTGACACCTCGCCGAGGATGGCGTAGCGGTAGTCGCCCGGGAAGTGCCCGTTGCTGCCTCGACTGAAGCTGCCGACCGCGATCATCGCGTCGTCGAGCCCACCATCGCCCAGTGGCGGCACGTCCTTGCCTCGGTTGCGGACCGGGCCCTGCACATGACCGGAGAAGGAGTCCCCGACCAGGGGGAACCAGGCGAGCCCGGCGACCGGTCTCCCGTCGTGCAGCAGGCCGAGCAGCGTCCCGGTGGCCGGGTAGCCGGCGGAGTAGTTGAACGTTCCGTCGATCGGGTCGAGCACCCAGACGGTGCCCTCGTCGACCGCCGGGCCGCCGTACTCCTCGCCGTGCACGGGCACCCCGGTGGACTCGGCGACGGCGCCCGCGATCCGGCGTTCGAGTTCGAGGTCGAGGTCGGTGGCGAAATCGGCCGGGCCCTTGGCGACCGAGGCGGGAGCTCCTACACCCTCGACGAATCGGGGCGCGGCCGCGTCGAGCGCCTCGCCCGCCAGCGCCAGGAGCCGATCCGGGTCGCTGAAGAAGCCTGCGGGGAATCCGGCCACTAGCGCGACACCGCCGCCAGGGCCTCGGGCAGGGTGAAGCGGCCCGCGTACAGGGCCTTGCCGATGATCGCGGAGTCGACGCCCGCGTCCACGAGCGTCGCGATGGCGGTGAGGTCCTCGAGTGCGGAAATGCCGCCGGACGCGACGACGGGCGCATCGGTGGCGTTCGCGACGGCCGCCAGCAGATCCAGATTGGGACCGGTGAGCGTGCCGTCCTTCGAGACATCGGTGACGACGTAGCGGCTGCAGCCGTCCTCGTCGAGGCGCGCGAGCACCTCCCAGAGGTCGCCGCCGTCGGTGACCCAGCCGCGTCCGCGCAGGCGCCACTGGCCGTCGATCTGCTTGACGTCGAGGCCGACGGCGATCCTGTCGCCGTACCGGGCGATCGCGCTGGCGCACCACTGCGGGTTCTCGATCGCCGCGGTGCCGAGGTTGACGCGGGCGCAGCCGGTGGCGAGGGCCGCCGCGAGGGAGTCGTCGTCGCGGATGCCGCCGGACAGCTCCACCTTGACGTCCAGCTCGCCGATCACGCCGGCCAGGAGCTCACGATTGGAGCCCTTCCCGAAGGCCGCATCGAGGTCGACGAGGTGCACCCACTCGGCCCCGTCGTTCTGCCAGGCGAGGGCGGCATCGCGCGGCGATCCGTAGGCCGTCTCGCTGCCGGCCTCCCCCTGAACCAGGCGGACGGCCTGACCGTCGGCGACATCGACTGCGGGAAGAAGTACCAGACTCACGCGGCCAGTCTAATGCGTCGTGTCGTCGGGATTTTCGTCGTCCCGCCCGGCCGCGGCCCGCCCGACGATGCGGTTGGACACGAAGCCCATCGCGGCGACGGCACCGACGAGGCCGAGCCCCACGATCAACAGCCCGATCGCCGGGCTCGGACGCAGCACGTTGAGCAGCACAACGGCGACCGCGAGAACGGCGACCGCCGCGCCGAGCGAGAACAGCGCGAGCCGTCCCAGGGACAGGCCGCGCTTACCGGTCACAGGGTGTCCACCCAGTTCTTCAGGAGGATCGCGCCGGCGTCGCCACTCTTCTCCGGGTGGAACTGGGTGGCCCACAGGGGCCCGTTCTCGACGGCCGCCACGAACCGGCCGCCGTGGTCCGCCCAGGTGACCTTGGGCGCGCGGATGTGGTCGGCGATGTCGAGTTCCCACCGCTGCACGGCGTACGAGTGCACGAAGTAGTACCGGGTGTCGGCGTCGGTGCCCGCGAACAGGCGCGAGCCCTGCGGGGCCTCGACGGTGTTCCACCCCATGTGCGGCACGACCTCCGCTTGCAGCCGTTCGACGGTGCCGGGCCACTCCCCGCAGCCGTCGGTCTCGACGCCGAACTCGATGCCCTTGTCGAACAGGATCTGCATGCCCACGCAGATCCCCATGACCGGTCGGCCGCCCGCGAGACGCTCGCCGATGATCCGGTCGCCCTGCACCGACTTCAGGCCCGCCATGCACGCCTCGTACGCACCCACTCCGGGAACCAGGAGCCCGTCCGCGGTGAGGGCGATCTTCGGATCGGCGGTGACGGTGACCTCCGCCCCGGCCCGCTCCATCGCGCGATGCGCGGACCGGATGTTGCCGGAGCCGTAGTCGAGGATCGCCACCTTCTTCATGTCTTCCAGCCTAATCGGCGCGCGCCGCGGCCCGCACCGGAGTATCCGGTCACCCGGTCACCCGGTCACCCGGTCACGGTATGAGGATGAACTTCCCGCTGGCGTGCGACGCCGCGAGCTCGGTGTGCGCCCGCGCGGCCTCGGCCAGCGGGAAGGTCTTCGCGATCACGGTCACCACGGTGCCGGCGTCCGCGAGCTCCAACAGCGGAATCCGCGCCGACTCGCGGATTCGTGCGCTCTCAGGATCGGGCCCACCGATCGCCACGAAGCCGTCCCGAGCGGCGCGCTCGAACCCCGCAATCGTCACGACGCGCTGCTTCTCCGGAACGAGCTCGAGCGAGACGTCCGCGGCCTCATCGGTCCCGACGGTGTCGATCGCCGCATCGACCCCTCCCGGGGCAGCCTCGCGGACGCGCTCGACCAGTCCGTGTCCGTACACGACCGGGGTCGCGCCGAGGCTCCGGAGGTAGTCGTGGTTGACCTCGCGTGCAGTGCCGATCACGGTGGCGCCGCGCGCCTTCGCGAGCTGCACCGCGAGAAGGCCGACGCCACCGGCCGCGCCGTGGATCACGACGGTCTCGCCCTCCTGCAGCCGGATTCGCTCCAGCGCGTCCCACGCCGTGAGGCCGGTGGCCAGTATGCCCGCCGCGTGCTCCCAGACCAGGCCTGCGGGCTTGGGAAGCACCGCGGCAGCGGGAACGACGACGGCCGAGGCGTAGACGCCCGGGGCGTAGACCACCACCTCATCGCCCACGGTGATCGGCCCCTGAGGCCCCACTGCGTCGGGACCCACGGCTGTCACCACACCCGACGCCTCCAGTCCGAGCCGCTGGGGCAGTGTCGACGGATCGTCGCCGAACGCCCCGCTGTACCGCTTGTAGTCGATCGGGTTCACCCCGACGGCACGCACCTCGACGACCACCTGCCCCACCCCGGGCGCGGGGAGCTGCTCATCGATCACCTCGAGGACCTCGGGTCCTCCGAACGCCGTGGCCACCACTGCTGTCGTCATGCTGTGCTCAACGGGTGACAGGCGGGCGCCATTCCGTCACGACTCACTGTGATCGGAAGGTCTGGTGCAGGGACCATCCGCGGGGCGTCCGGATCAGAACTCGCGGGCGCCGATCAGCGCATCGGAGATGATGGCGGTGGCGCGCTGCAGCGCGGGGATGGCGCGCTCCTCGAAGCCCTCACCCAGGCGCGACACCGGGCCCGAGATGCCGACGGCCATCGGGGTGGGCGCGCCGGGCACGGCCATGGCGAAGCAGCGGACGCCGACCTCCTGCTCCTCGTCGTCGATCGAGTAGCCGCGCGCTCGGACGGTCTCGACCTCCGCGAACACACCCGACAGGGTGCTGACGCTGTGCGGCGTCGGGGCGGGGATGCCCGCCTGACCGACGAGCTTGACGATCCGCGCGTCGTCGAGCTCGGCGAGCACCGCCTTGCCGACCCCGCTGTTGTGCAGGTTCACGCGGCGACCCGCCTCGTTGTTGGTGCGCATGCTGTGGGGTGAGGGCACCTGCCCCGTGTAGATGACCATGTCACCGTCGAGGACCGCGAGACTCGCGGTCTCCTCCAGCTCGTCGACGAGCGACTGCAGGACCGGCACGGCGACCGCGCCGAGCTGACGGTTCGCGACCTCGCCGAGCCGGATCAGGCGCGGCCCCAGTGCGTACCGTCGGTTGGGCAGCTGCCGGACGTACCCGATCCCGACGAGGGTGCGCAGCAGCCGGTGGATGGTCGGCGGCGGGAGAGGCGTGCCGGCCGAGAGTTCACTCAATGAGCACTCGCCGCCCGCTCGCCCCATGAGCTCGAGCAACTCGAAGGCGCGCTCGACGGACTGCACTCCGGTCGTGGACTTCCCCGCCATGCGCTCCCCCTACCGTGCGATGCACCGTGCAAAACCTACTGTTCCGTATCGAGACTACCCACATTCATTCCGTTCAATGTTCCGTATCGCGGTATCGGTTTCCGATCGCGCACCTGACCATCACCTCGACCACATCTCCCCTGCGGAACCGTTGGTCCGCATCCCGGAACCGCTCCGTCCGCATTCACTGCCGCGACGCGGGCTCGACTCCGCAGCGATGGCGGCACCCGTTGTCGCACCGCACATGTCACACCAACTCTTCCCTGAACATGTTCTTGACAGCCCCGCGACGGCGTGTTTCACTCGACGTGACCGGAATCACAATTCCGGAAGGCGGAACCGCATTCTGCGCCGCCCGACGATCGTCTTCGATCGACTTCCAGCATCTTCGCCGCTCCGCCGGAGCATCTGCGCCGACGGGTGCCACTCCCCCGTTTCGGACCGAGAGGACCATCATGACCAGCTCACAGAAGGACGCGGCCGACGAACGCGTCGAACCGCCGACCACCGGCTCGCCCGGCACCGGCGTTCTGGACAGATTCTTCGAGATCACCCGTCGCGGGTCGACCGTTCCGCGGGAGATCCGCGGCGGCCTGGTCACCTTCGTCGCGATGGCCTACATCGTCGTGCTCAACCCCTTGATCCTCAGCAGCTCGGCCGACGCCGCCCAGGGCACACTGGGATTCGTCCAGGTCACCGCCGTGACCGGCCTGACTGCGGGCGTCATCACCATCCTGTTCGGCCTGGTCGCTCGCCTGCCCTTCGCCCTGGCAGCGGGCCTCGGCATGAACTCCTTCCTCGCGGTGGCGGTGGTCAAAGACGTGACCTGGCCGGAGGCGATGGGGCTCGTGATCATCAACGGCGTGATCATCGTGGTCCTCGGCGCCACCGGTATCCGGACCGCGATCTTCCGCGCGGTTCCGGCGGAGCTGAAGACGGCGATCACCGTCGGAATCGGCCTGTTCATCGCCTTCATCGGCTTCGTGAACTCGGGTTTCGTGACCCGGACGCCCGCCGGCCCGCCGGTGCAGCTCGGCCACGACGGATCGATCGACGCTCTGCCGACCGCGGTCTTCATCTTCGCGCTGCTGCTCATCGCGGTCCTGGTCGCTCGGCGGATCCCCGGAGCGATCCTCATCGGCATGATCGTCGCGACGTTGGTCGCGATCGTGGTGCAGCACTTCGCGAAGCTCGGCACCGTCGGCGACCCTCATCACCCCGACCCCAAGGGCTGGAATCTGAGCGCACCGGAGCTCCCGAGCCATGTCGTCGCCCTCCCCGATTTCGGTCTGATCGGCCAGTTCGACCTGGTCGGAGCCTTCGAGCGGATCGGCGCCCTCTCGGCGACCATGCTGGTCTTCACCCTGGTGTTCACCAACTTCTTCGACGCCATGGGCTCGATGACCGGCCTCGCACGGCAGGCGGGGCTCGGGCAGCCCGACGGGACCTTCCCCCGCATCCGATCCGCCTTCGTCGTCGAGGGCCTCGGCGCGGTCGCCGGCGGCGCGTCGTCCGGCTCGTCGAACACCGTCTTCGTCGATTCCGCCGCGGGCATCGCGGAGGGCGCACGCACCGGCCTCGCGGCCTGCGTGACCGGCGCGTTGTTCCTGGCCTCGATGTTCTTCGCGCCGGTCATCGGGGTGATCCCGATGGAAGTCGGCGCGGCGGCACTCGTCGTCGTCGGCTCGATGATGGTCGCCCAGATCCGCGAGATCGACTTCACACACTTCTCGGTAGCCCTGCCGGCGTTCCTGACGATCGTGACCATGCCGCTGACCTACTCGATCGCGAACGGCATCGGCGTCGGCTTCATCACCTGGGCCCTGCTCAGCGTGCTCAGCGGCCGCGGCCAGAAGGCGCATTGGCTCCTGTGGGCCGTCTCGGTCGGGTTCATCCTGTACTTCGTCCGCGGACCCATCACGGCCCTGATAGGCGGCTGACGTGCACATATGCACCGACGTCGCCACGCCGTAGGTCGACCGAGTCCGGGATGCGGAAACAAAATTCCGAAACACTCTTCCCACTGTGACTCGCGTCACCTATGATCAAGCTCTGGACCCTGTTCGCATGGAAAACCAGCGGTCCAGCTCAGCTACACGAACCATGCCTGACGGAACCCGTCCCCGGGTTCAGTAGGGATGCAGCGGTGATCGAAACGCTGACCGGATGTCGTGTGACAGTCAACGGCGAACCCCACGCCTTCACGGGACCCGCCCACACGAGCACACTCGATTGGCTCCGTGACCAGGGCCTGACCGGCGCCAAGGAGGGCTGCGCGGAGGGCGAGTGCGGAGCGTGTTCCATCCTCGTCGCCCGTCCCGGCGACCCCGACGAACCCGGGGATAGGACCAGGTGGACGGCCATCAACGCCTGCCTGACCCCCGCTGCGGCACTGGCCGACCAGGAGATCATCACCTCTGAGGGGCTCGGATCCCCCGACCTGTTGCACCCCGTCCAGCAGGCCATGGCACTGCGCGGCGGATCGCAATGCGGCTACTGCACACCGGGATTCATCTGCAGCATGGCGGCGGAGTACTACCGGCCGGATCGCGCCTGCGAAAGCTCCTCCGCACCGCAGGGATCCAACGACTGCCCCGCGCACGACGAGGAACACGGCCCCAACGGCTTCGACCTGCACGCCCTGTCCGGAAACCTCTGCCGCTGCACGGGATACCGCCCGATCCGCGATGCGGCGTACGGACTTCCCGCAGAACCCGCCGACGACGACCCACTGGCCGCTCGGCGGGCCGAACCCGCACCGGAGCCGCAACCGACCGAGATCCACAGCGCGCACGGGCGATTCCTCCGTCCCGCCTCCTTCGACGATGTGCTCGACCTGCTGGCCGCGGACGAATCCCCGGTGCTGGTGGCGGGTTCCACCGATTTCGGCGTCGACGTGAACCTCAAAGGTCGCCGAGAACCACTCGTCGTGGCGATCGACCGCCTTCCCGAACTGCGCGAGCTGAACGTCTACGCCGACGCCGTCGAGATCGGCGCCGCACTCACGCTCTCGGAGATCGAACGACGGCTGGACGGCCGGATCCCACTCCTGGCGAAGGTCTTCCCGCAGTTCGCGTCGCGGCTCATCCGCAACGCCGCCACGCTCGGCGGCAACCTCGGCACCGGTTCGCCCATCGGCGACACTCCACCGGCGTTGCTCGCCCTCGAGGCGCAGCTGATCCTCGCGTCGCGGTCCGGGGAGCGCTCGGTCCCGCTGTCGGAGTACTTCACCGGCTACCGGCAGACGGTGCGCCGCCCCGACGAACTGATCAAGGCGGTGCGGATTCCGGTGCCGCTCAGTCCGGTCACGGCGTTCCACAAGATCGCCAAACGCCGCTTCGACGACATCTCCAGCGTCGCCGTCGCGTTCGCGCTGACGATCGACGACGGCACGATCACCCGAGCCGCGATCGGCCTCGGCGGTGTCGCTGCCACCCCACTACGCGCCACTGCTACCGAACAGGCACTGATCGGACGCCCGTGGTCGCACGACACGGTGCTCGCCGCCGCCGAGATCCTCCGCGCGGAGGGCACCCCGATGGACGACCACCGCGCATCCGGGCGGTACCGCGCCGCGATGCTCGGCCGCTCCCTCGAGAAGCTCCACGCCGAGTCCACCGTGTCGACCGGCACCGTCGCCCGGGGAGAGCTGTCATGAGCCACCTGTCCGAGCGCCCCGCGAACGCCGTCGTCGGCCAGGACGTGCCGCACGAGAGCGCCGTCCTGCACGTGACGGGCGCCGCCCTGTACACCGACGACCTCGTCGGGCGCACCCGCGACGTGCTGCACGCCCACCCGGTCCAGTCCGATTGCGCCCACGCCCGGATCGTCGCACTGAACACCGAGCCGGCCCTGCGTGTTCCCGGCGTCGTCCGCGTGCTGACCGCGGCCGACGTCCCCGGGGTCAACGATGCCGGCATCAAACACGACGAGCCGTTGTTCCCAGAGGACGAGGTGATGTTCTACGGACACGCCGTCTGCTGGGTGCTCGGCGAGACGCTGGAGGCCGCGCGCCTCGGCGCCGCTGCCGTCGAGCTCGAACTCGAGCCGCTCCCGTCGCTGATCACCCTCGGCGATGCGATCGCCGCGGAGAGCTTCCACGGCGCTCGGCCGACGGTGCGCCGCGGCGATCCGGAGGCCGGGTTCGCACACGCCGCGCGCACCTTCTCCGGCGAGTTCGAGTTCGCCGGGCAGGAGCACTTCTACCTCGAGACCCATGCCTCGCTCGCACAGGTCGACGAGGCCGGCCAGATCTTCGTGCAGTCCAGTACGCAGCACCCGTCCGAGACGCAGGACATCGTCGCGCACGTCCTCGGGCTGCCGAGCAACGCCGTCACGGTGCAATGTCTCCGGATGGGAGGGGCGTTCGGCGGCAAGGAGATGCAGCCGCACGGCTTCGCCGCGATCGCCGCCCTCGGGGCGACCCTGACCGGGCGCCCGGTCCGGTTGCGGCTCGACCGCACCCAGGACATGACGATGTCCGGCAAGCGGCACGGCTTCCACGCCACGTGGCGGGTGGGCTTCGACGACGACGGCCACATCACCGCCCTGGAGTCGACGCTCACCGCCGACGGCGGCTGGAGCCTCGACCTCTCCGAGCCCGTCCTCGCCCGGGCGCTGTGCCACATCGACAACGCGTACTGGATCCCGAACATCGCGGTGCACGGACGGATCGCCCAGTGCCACAAGACCTCACAGACGGCGTTCCGCGGGTTCGGCGGACCACAGGGCATGCTGGTCATCGAGGACATCCTCGGTGCCTGCGCGCCCCGGCTGGGCCTGTCCGCACGGGAACTGCGGCGCCGCAACTTCTACGGCGACGGCCAGAGCACCCCCTACGGCCAGCCGGTCCGGCACGCCGACCGAGTCCGGACCGCGTGGGAACAGGTCATCGCATCCGGCGATGTCGAGGCGCGCGAGGCCGAGATCGACGCGTTCAACGCGGCGCACACGCACACCAAACGCGCGCTCGCCCTCACGCCGGTCAAGTTCGGCATCTCGTTCAACCTCACCGCGTTCAATCAGGCCGGCGCGCTCGTCCTCGTCTACAAGGACGGCTCCGTCCTGATCAATCACGGCGGGACCGAGATGGGCCAGGGGCTGCACACGAAGATGCTCCAGGTCGCCGCTACCACGCTCGGCGTACCGCTGTCGCGGGTCCGGCTCGCCCCGACGCGCACCGACAAGGTGCCCAACACCTCGGCGACCGCGGCCAGCTCCGGCGCCGACCTCAACGGCGGTGCGGTCAAGAACGCCTGCGAGCAGATCCGCGACCGGCTCGCGACGGTGTCCGCCGGACTCCTCGGCACGAATCCGTCCGACGTGCGCTTCCACGACGGCGTGATCAGCGGGCTGGGCGCGTCCTCGGCGAAGCTCACCTGGGAGGAGGTCGTGCACGCCGCGTACTTCCAGCGGGTACAGCTCTCGGCCTCCGGCTACTACCGCACCGAGGGCCTGCACTGGGACGCGAAGGCCATGCAGGGTGAGCCCTTCAAGTACTTCGCCTACGGTGTGGCAGCGAGCGAGGTCGAGGTCGACGGCTTCACCGGCGCGTACCGGCTCCGCCGCGTGGACATCGTCCACGACGTCGGCGATTCCCTGTCCCCGCTCATCGACCTCGGCCAGATCGAGGGCGGGTTCGTGCAGGGCGCGGGCTGGCTGACGCTGGAGGACCTCCGGTGGGACGAGAGCGACCGGCCCACCCGCGGACGGCTGCTCACGCAGTCCGCCAGTACCTACAAGCTGCCGAGCTTCTCCGAGATGCCGCCTGATTTCCGGGTCGCGCTGCTGGACAAGGCCCACGAGGACGGTGCGGTCTACGGCTCGAAGGCCGTCGGCGAGCCGCCGCTCATGCTGGCCTTCTCCGTCCGGGAGGCGCTCCGTCAGGCGGCGGCCGCGTTCGGTCCTCCGGGAACGAGCGTCGAACTCGCCTCGCCCGCCACACCGGAGGCCGTGTACTGGGCGGTCGAGAACGCGCGCACCGCCGGACCGGAGCGGAACGGTCACCGTCGGGATGCGGTCCCGGACGCGATCGGCGCGCGTGCCCCGGCCCCCGCGGCGCTCGGCTGAGGTCGACATGACCTGGCTGGGCGACGCCGCCCGCCTCCGCCGCGACCGGCGACCCGCCGTGCTGATCACCCAGATCGGCGTCCGCGGCCACGCCCCGCGGGAGGCCGGCGCGAAGATGATCGCCTCTGCGGACGGCGAATTCGGCACGATCGGCGGCGGCAATCTCGAACTGACCGCGATCGATCGCGCTCGGACCATGATCCGTGGCGGGGTCACGGTGCCGGAGACCCTGACGCTCCGGCTCAACGACAAGGCCCGGACCGAACACGGGCGACAGTGCTGCGGAGGCGAGGTGGTCATCATGCTCGAACCGTTGCCGGTGGTACCGGCGGTGGCGATCTTCGGAATCGGCCACGTGGGAATGGAACTCGCGCGGATCCTGTCCCGGCAGGACATCGAGCTCCACCTCACCGACTCCCGCCCCGAACAGCTCACGGCGGCGGCACAGATCGAGCCGGGCGAGGCCACCGTGCACCTCCGGCACTCGATGCTCCCGGAATCGGTGCTGGAAGAACTGCCGGTCGGCACCCACGTCCTCATCATGACCCACGACCACGCCGAGGATTTCAACCTCTGCGACCAGGCCCTCCGCACACCCGGACTGGGCAGCATCGGACTCATCGGCTCCTCCGCGAAGTGGAGTCGATTCCGGACCCTGCTGGCCGAAGCCGGCCACGACGCCGAGGCCATCGACACCATCCAATCCCCCATCGGGCTGAGCACACTCGTCGGCAAGCACCCCGCGACCATCGCGGTCAGCGTGGCGGCCGACCTCCTCGCCAGGTTCCCGATATCCGTTCCAGGAGAACACTCATGATCATCTACCGCAGCCGCGTCCTCGACACCCCCGACGATCCGTTCACAGGTGGAGCCCTCCGTGCGGACGACGACGCGGGCATCGCCGTCGAGGCCGGCGTGATCGTCGATCGCGGAGGCTTCCGGGGTGTCGCCGAACGCCACCCCGCGGCGGAGGTCGCCGACCTCCGGGACGGCGTGCTCCTGCCCGGCATGGTCGACACCCACGTCCACTACCCACAGATCCGCGCGATCGGCGGGCTCGGCATGCCCCTCCTGGACTGGCTGGACCAGTGCGCACTCCCCGAGGAGTGCCGCCTCGAGGACCCCGGGTACGCCCGCACGGTGGCCAGGGAGTTCCTCACCGGGCTGGCCTCGGCCGGCACCACCACGGCGCTCGTCTTCGGCTCCCACTTCCACGACGCCGTCGACGCGCTCTTCGCAGAGGCCGAACAGGTGGGCGTCCGGATGACCGCGGGGCTCGTCACGAGCGACCACAATCTGCCCGAGCCCCTGCTGAGCACCCCGGAACGGTCCTACAAGGAGGGCCGCGACCTCGCCGACAGATGGCACGGCCGAGGCCGGCTCCGATACGCGGTGACGCCGCGGTTCTCGTACTCGACGACGCCGGACATGCTGGCGAGCGGCGCCGCCCTCATGGAGGACGTGCCCGGGCTGTGGTTCACCTCCCACATGAACGAGAACCCCGCGGAGATCGCCGCCGTCGCCGGGCTCTTCCCCGGATCGGCGCACTACCTCGACACGTACCACCGGCACGGGCTCATCACCGAACGTTCCGTCCTCGCCCACAACGCCCATCCGACGGACGCGGAACTCACTCTCCTGGCGGGCGCCGGGGCGTCGGTCGCGCACTGCCCCACTTCCAATTCGGCGCTCGCGAGCGGATCCTTCCCGCTGCGCCGCCACCTCGACCACGGCGTCCGGGTGGCTCTGGGCACCGATGTCGGTGCCGGGAGCGGGTTCTCGCTGTTCAAGGAGGGGCTGCAGGCGTACTTCATGCAGCAGTTGCTCATGGGCGACGGTGTCCCCCTCACGGCTGCGCACCTCCTACACCTCGCGACGCGTGCGGGCGCGCAGGCCCTCGGCCTCGACGACGTCGGCGACCTGTCGGTGGGGAGGCAGTTCGATGCGATCCTCGTCCGTCCCGCAGCGGGACAACCGCTCGACGTCTGCCTGCGACAGGCCGCGACGGCGGACAACGCACTCGCGAAGATCTTCTCGCTCGGCACCGCCGCGGACGTCGCGCGCGTGTGGATCGGCGGCGAGGCACCGGTGATCCCGGCCGCGATCCCGGCCGGATAGCGCACCGTCCACCGCGCGAGCGCAACGGGCCCGCGCGACGTGCGCGGCGGAACCTCCGAAACCCTTGTGTGACCACACGGATCGGCGTATTCTCCACCATACGGAATTACTTTTCCATTTACCGACTGGAGGTCCCATGCCCACTCGATCGCTCACCGACGACGCTCTGGCCGCGATCGAGGGGCGGCTGGCGGAGACCGATGCGCTGTTGGCGCACGGCTACCCGGGCGATGACGGCCGCCGGCAGCCGGTCCAGACCGCGTACATCCCGGCGGACCGGTTCACCCCCGACACCGCCTGCACGTGGGGCGTCGCCGCGATCGCCGCGGCCGAGGAGGCCGGTGGCGTCGCGGCGGTGGCGGAGATCGTGGGCCTGGCCGGCGATCCCGCGCTCGCCGACCTGGTCCGGCACAAGCTCAGCACGGAGCCGATCGAGGACCTGCGCCTGGACTTCGAGGACGGCTACGGCGATCGCGGCGACGAGGCCGAGGACGCGGACGTCCTCACTGCCGCTGCGGCCGTGTCGAAGTCGGTCGCCGACGGCGTCGCCCCGCCGTTCATCGGGATCCGGTTCAAATGCTTCGAGGCGCCGACCCGGGCGCGCGGCCTCCGCACGCTGGACCTGTTCCTCGGTGCGCTCGTCGAGGCCGGCCCGCTCCCCGAGGGACTGACGCTGACACTGCCCAAGGTCACCACCGTCGCGCAGGTCGAGGCGATGGTGGACGTCGCGGGCCGGCTGGAGCAGTCCCTCGGCCTGCCGGACGGCCGCCTGCGCTTCGAGGTGCAGGTCGAGACGCCGCAGGTCATCCTCGGCGCGGACGGCACGGCCCCGGTGGCCCGGCTCATCCACGCCGGACAGGGCCGCGTCAGCTCGCTGCACTACGGCACCTACGACTACTCGGCATCGCTCGGCATCGCCGCGCAGTACCAGTCGATGGAGCACCCCGCAGCGGACCACGCGAAGAACGTCATGCAGCTCGCCGTCGCGGGCACCGGGGTCCACTTGTCCGACGGGTCGACGAACATCCTCCCGATCGGCGACCCCGCCCACGTCGCGGACGCTTGGCGCCTGCACGCGCGCCTGGTCCGGCGCCACCTCGAGCGCGGGATCTACCAGGGCTGGGACCTGCATCCCGCGCAGCTCGTCACCCGCTACCTCGCGACCTACGCGTTCTACCGCGAGGGCTTCGACGCCGCCGCGACCCGACTGCGCAACTACGTGCACAAGATCGATTCCGCCATCCTCGACGAGCCCGCGACGGCCCGCGCGCTGGCGTCCTTCATCCACCGCGGCGTGACCTGCGGGGCGGTCACCGCCGCCGAGGTCGCCTCCGCCGCAGAGGTCACGGTCGACACCGTGCGCGACCTCGCCCTGAACCGTCCCATCCAGAACCAGGAGAACCGATGAGCGCCACCGAGCCCTTCTACTACTCGCCGCAGGGCGGGCACCCGCCGCAGACCGATCTGCTCACCGACCGCGCCATCGTGACCGAGGCGTACACGGTGATCCCCCGCGGCGTCATGCGCGACATCGTCACGTCGGTGTTCCCGGGCTGGACGAACACCCGCGCGTGGGTCCTCAACCGCCCCGTCGCCGGCGGCTCCACCACGTTCGCGCAGTCCATCGTCGAGGTCTCCCCCGGCGGCGGCTCCGACGCTCCGGAGCCCCAGCCCGAGGTCGAGAGCTTCCTCCTGCTCACGCAGGGCGAGCTCGAGGTGACCATCGACGGCACCGCCCACGCGCTCACCTCCGGCGGCTACGCGTACATCCCCGCCGGGACGCCCTGGTCCGTCGCCAACAAGGCCGACGGTGCCGCCGTCTTCCAGTGGATCCGCAAGCGCTACGAGCCGCTCGCCGGCCACACCCCGAAGGTCGCCGTCGGCAACGAGCGCGACATCGAGCCCTCCGCGATGCCCGGCACCGACAACAAGTGGCGCACGACGCGGATCCTCGACCCGCAGGACCTCGCGTACGACATGCACTGCAACATCGTGACCTTCGAGCCCGGCGCGTCGATCCCGTTCGCTGAGACGCACGTCATGGAGCACGGCCTCTTCGTCCTCGAGGGCAAGGCGGTCTACCGCCTCAACGGTGACTGGGTGGAGGTGCAGGAGGGCGACTACATGTCGCTGCGCGCCTTCTGCCCCCAGGCCTGCTACGCCGGCGGACCGTCGAACTTCCGCTACCTCCTCTACAAGGACGTCAACCGCCAGATCGCCCTGTAACGCACGCCAGTACGACGGTGCCGCCTCCCGGAGTCCCGGGAGGCGGCACCGTCGTCTCCGGCCCGTGGGACCGCGGACGCCGTTGCGTCCCGCCTCCTGCGGGAGGTGTTCACGGACTCGGGGGTTGCAACCCACTACCGGCTGAACAACCCCCGCGGGAGCGTGGTCGGGTGTTCCGGATCTCGGCGGGGCGGCCGCGCAACATCCTGGGGCGCAACGCAGTACGACGGTGCCGCCTCCCGGATTCCGGGAGGCGGCACCGTCGTACGCGGAAACCGGTCAGGACAGCGCGGCCGCCGCCCGGACGAGGGCCTCTCGCAGGCGCATCGTGTTCGCGTCGAGGGTCCGCTCCACCTGCTCCTGGCTGACCGGCCACGGCGTCTCGGCGATGACGTCGTGGTCCGTCACCAACGCGACGCAGGCGTAGCCCATGCCGAGCTCGCGGGCGAGGACCGACTCCGGATAGGGCGTCGTCGAGACCACGTCCCAGCCCTGCGCGGCGTACCACCGGGACTCCGCGGTCGTCGAGAACCGCGGGCCGCGGATCGCGACGACCACGCCGCCGTCGGCCACCACCCAGCGTTGCTCGCGCAGCGCCGAGATCGCCGCCTCGCGCGTGTCCGCGGCGAAGGGCTCCGCGAAGGACACGCGGACGTCCTCGTCGTCGTGGAAGGTGTCGTCGGTGACGCCGGTCCGGTCGACGAGCTGATCGGGAACCACGACGGTGCCCACGCCGATCGACGGATCGAACGCCCCCGCGGGGGTGGCGCCGAAGATGTGCCGTACCCCGAGGTGGTGCAGCGCCCAGATGTTGGCGCGGTGGTTGATCCGGTGCGGCGGGATGTTCCGCTCGCGCCCGGACCGCGTCAGATACGCCACGCGTCGACCGTGTGCGGTGCCGATGACGACGTCGTCCGACGGGCGACCGTACGGCGTGTCGACCGGGTAGGAGCGCGCGTCGTCCAACAGTCCGTAGTAGCCCCAGCTGCCGAGGATGGCGACCGTTGCACCCTCTGCGTGGGCGGCGGTGGACTCAGACATTCTTCGCTCCTTCGGGATCGGTGACGCCATCGGCGACGGTCACCGCGTCGGCGCGCGGCGGGAACGCCGCGGTGCCGTGACCGGGGTGTGCACGGACGTCATCGGGATCGTCGACGACCAGCGTGCCCTCGAGGACCGCCTTCATCTTCTCGGTGTCGAGGAGGCCCTCCCAGCGCGCGATCACGAAGGTCGCGAGACAGTTCCCCAGGAGGTTCGTCGCGACGCGCATGGAATCCATCAGACGGTCCGCACCGAGCAGCAGCGCCACCGCCGCGACCGGGAATGCTCCGACGGCTGCGGCGGTCGCCGACAACGCGACGAACGCCGAACCCGGAACGCCGGCCATCCCCTTGGAGCTGAGGATCAGGATTCCCATGATCGCGATCTGCTGCCCCACACTGAGATCCGCGCCGACGGCCTGGGCGAGGAACATCATCGACAGCGACAGGTAGATCGCGGCGCCGTCGAGGTTGAACGAGTAGCCGGTCGGGATCACCAGGCCGACGACCGAGCGGTCGCAGCCGGCGGCGTCGAGCTTCTTGATCACAGACGGCATCACGGCCTCGGACGAGCCGGTGCCGAGCGCGAGCATGAACTCCTCGCGGCAGTACTTGAGGAACTTCCACGTACTCACGCCGGTGATGAGCCGCACCGCGACGGAGAGGATGAGGATGAACACGATCGCCGCGCCGTAGCAGGCCACGACCAGCATGCCGAACGACGCCAGCGAACTCGCGCCGTAGTTGCCCACTGTGAACGCCATCGCGCCGAAGGCGCCGATCGGGGCCAGGTACATGATGTAGCTGACGATGCGGAAGATCACGTGCATCGCCTGATCGATCACCTCGAGCAGGATCGGCTGCACCTTCTCGCTGATCGCGGCCAGGGCGACACCGAAGAGTACTGCGAACAGGAGCACCTGCATCAGGTTGTTCTTCGCGAACGCGTCGACGACCGACGTCGGAATGATGTTCATGACGAAGTCGACGCCGCCGGGCAACTTCTCACCGTGCGTCTGCGCATCGATGGCGCTCGCATCGAGCGTCGCCGGGTCGATGTGCAGTCCGGCACCGGGCCGCACCACGTTGCCGACGAGCAGGCCCAACGCGAGCGCGAAGGTCGTGCACACCGTGAACCAGAGCAGCGCCTTCGCGCCGATCTTGCCGAGGGCCGCCATGCTGCCGACCTTCGCGATACCCGTCACCACGACGAGGAAGATCAGCGGCGAGACGAGCATCTTGATGAGCTTGATGAAGCCCTGGCCCAGCGGAGCCAGGTGGTGGGAGAAGTCCGGGAAGAAGATGCCGGTGCTGATGCCCGCGGCGATGCCGATGAGCACCTGCACGAACAACGATCTGTACCAGGGCTTCTTGGTCGGCGCAGCAGTCGTGCTCATGGTCGTTCCCTTCGTGTCGGGCATGGGGTCTGTGTCAACTCTGAATCGGCCAGCCGGTCACGACCTTCGGTCGCGGGGTGGCGTACGTCCGGACCTTCGAGGTGCGCAGTCCCATGCGGACCAACCCCTCCGCGATCGTGACGGCCGAGCGGACACCGTCGACGATGGGGACTCCCGTTGCGGCCGACACCTTCTCCTCGAGCTCGGCCATGCCTCCGCAGCCGAGGCAGATGACCTCGGCGTGGTCGCGCTCGACCGCCTCGCGGGCCTGGGAGACGATCGCCTCGACGGCGCGCTCGGGCTCGGACTCGAGTTCGAGCACGCCGAGACCCGAGGCCCGGACCGAGGCGCACCGTGCGTCGAGACCGGCCAGCTTGAGCCGGTCCTCGATGAGCGGGACGGTGCGGTCGAGGGTGGTGACCACGGAGTACTTGTGCCCCAGGTACATCGCGGTCGACGCCGCGGCCTCGGTGATGTCGACGACCGGGACCTCGAGCAGCTCCTGCAGGCCCTCGCGGCCGTGCTCGCCGTAGCCCGCCTGAATGACGGCGTCGTACGGGCCCTCGTACCGGGTGATCGCATCCATGACGGCGATCGCCGCGAGGTAGGACTCGAAGTTCCCTTCGCAGGAGTCCGCGCCGAATCGCGGTGTGATGCCGATGATCTCGGTCCCCGGGGACGCGGCGGACCGGGCGGATTCCGCGATGGCCGCGGTCATGGACTCGGTGGTGTTGACGTTGGCGACGAGAATGCGCATGGCGGGTGCTCCTAGTGCTTGCTGGGAACGGCGATCGGCTCGCCGGAGACGTCGACGAACGGGCCCTTGCGGTCGGCCACGAGCAGGTAGACGATCGCGCCGAGCGCGGCTCCGATGAACCACGAGTAGTTCGAGACGACGTGGAACGCGGGAACGAATGCCATGAGGAGCGCCGCACCGGCGGTGGGGATCAGGGCGATCACGGCGCGCGGGTTGACGCCGCCGCGGTAGTAGTACGGCGCGTCGGGCAGGTCGCAGTACAGGTCCGGCACGTTGACCTTGGACTTGCGGATCAGCCAGTAGTCGGCCATGACGATGCCGAAGAGCGGGCCCAGAAGAGCGCCGAGGCCGCCCAGGAAGTAGGTGATCACCGCGGGCGAGTCGTAGAGGTTCCACGGCAGGATGACGATGCCGATGACACCGGAGATGAGGCCGGCGCGCCGGAAGTTCAGCTGCTTCGGGAAGAGGTTGTTGAGCGCGTAGATCGGCGCGACGAAGTTCGCCATGAGATTGACCGCGACGGTCAGTACGAGCAGCGCCAGGCACGCGAGGACCAGCAGCAGCGTGTTCGGGACGGTCTTGACGATGTCCGCCGGCGACTCGATGACCTGGCCGTTGATCTTGAACTGCGCCCCGGCGAGGGTGATCACGATGCCACCGAAGAGCAGCATGTTGAGGGGGATGCCGAAGAAGTTGCCCCGCACGATGGACTTCTTGGACTTCGCATTGCGGGTGAAGTCGCAGAAGTTGAGGACGAAGGTGCCGTAGATGGCGACCCACAGGCTGGCGCCGCCGACGATCTGCAGCCACATGTCGAGGCCGGTCTTCGACTCGGGCGTGGTCCAGGCGATCGACCAGCCCGCCTTGCCGAACATCCAGATGGCCAGGGCCGCCATCGTGATGAGGATGACGGGGCCGGCGAAGGCCTCGTATTTGCGGATCATCTCCATGCCGTAGCTCACGATCACCAGCTGGATCACCCAGAGCACGACGAATGCGATCCACCCCAGTGTCGAGAGACCGAGGAAGCGGTTGTGATCGAGCGTGTCGGCGCTCGGAATCACGGCGACGATCATGATGCGCAGGACGACCGACGCGAGATAGGTCTGGATGCCGAACCAGGCGATCGCGACGACGCCGCGGATGAGCGCGGGTATCTGCGCGCCGCGGATGCCGAAGGAGATGCGGCTCATGACCGGGAAGGGCACACCCGTCTTCTCGCCCATGAACCCGGACAGATTCAGCAGGAGGAAGAGGAACACGCCGCCGAGGCCGAGCGCGAGGAGGATCTGCCATCCTCCGAGGCCGAGCGCGAACAGGCCGATCGCGAAGGCGTAGTTCCCGAGGCTGTGCACGTCGTTCGCCCACAGGGTGAAGATGTTGTAGCCACCCCAGGTACGACCGGTACGTTTCGTGGGAGCGAGATCCCGGTTGTAGAGGCCGTCGCTGAGCCGGTTCAGCGCGTCCACGTCCGGGAGGTCGGTGACCGCGGCGTCCCCGAGTCGGATCGGATTCGCCTCCGGCGCGCCTGCGCGGGGGGTGAGTTCTTCTGTCATGCTGGGCCTTCGTTCCTGCTGGCTGACCGCTCGAATTCATTCCGTTGTGCGGAACTGTTCTTCCACTGGTAGCGATAAGTAAGACCTATACCAGCGGCTCTGTCAAGAGGGATGTCGCATGTCGGAATAAGATCCTCACACGGCGGAAACTTGGATCTTGACTAGTGGCGCAGGTCACACCTAGTGTGGCCCCAGGATCGAGACGAAATTCCGCGACACGGAATTTCCAGCGAAGGAGAACCTGCATGAGCACGGACAGTGCCGAGTACGACCTGGTGGTCCGCGGCCGCCGCATCGTGACCACCGCCGGGACGGTCGCCCGCGAGGTCGGGATCCGCGACGGCCGCGTCGTCGCCATCGAGCCGCTCGGAAACGGCCTCACGGGCCGGGAGGTCATCGAACTGCGCGACGACCAGGTGATGATCCCCGGACTCGTCGACACCCATGTGCACGTGAACGAGCCCGGTCGTACCGACTGGGAGGGCTTCGAGTCCGCGACCAAGGCAGCCGCCGCCGGCGGCGTCACCACCCTCGTCGACATGCCGCTCAACTCGATTCCGCCCACCGTCGACCGCGAGGCCCTGCGCCTCAAGCGCGAGGTGGCCGGGCCCAAGGCCCACATCGACGTGGGCTTCTGGGGCGGTGCCGTGCCGGGTAACAAGGACCAGCTGCGCGGCCTGCACGACGACGGCGTGTTCGGCTTCAAGTGCTTCCTGCTGCACTCGGGCGTCGACGAGTTCCCGGCGCTCACGGTGGACGAGATGCAGGAGGACATGGCCGAACTGGCCACCTTCGACTCCCTGATGATCGTGCACGCGGAGGACGCGTGCTCGATCGACCACGCCCCCGAGCCCACCGGAGCCGAGTACGCGGGCTTCCTCGCCTCCCGCCCGCGCGGGGCCGAGAACAAGGCGATCGCCGACGTGATCGAGCGCGCCCGTTGGACCGGCGCCCGCGCGCACGTGCTGCACCTGTCCTCGTCGGACGCACTGCCGATGATCGCGAGCGCGCGGCGCGACGGGGTCAAGCTCACCGTCGAGACCTGCCCGCACTACCTCACGCTGCTGGCGGAGGAGATCCCCAACGGCGCGACGGCGTTCAAGTGCTGCCCGCCGATCCGCGAGGCGTCGAACCGCGAGCTGCTGTGGGAGGGACTGCAGAACGGCACGATCGACTGCATCGTCTCCGACCACTCCCCCTCGACGATCGACCTCAAGGACGTCGAGAACGGCGACTTCGGTGTCGCGTGGGGCGGCGTCGCCTCGCTGCAGCTCGGTCTGTCCCTGATCTGGACCGAGGCCAAGCGCCGCGGTATCGGCCTCGAGCAGGTGCTCGAGTGGATGTCCGCGAACCCCGCCAAGCTGGCCGGCATGACGCGCAAGGGCCGGATCGCCCTGGGCTTCGACGCGGACTTCGCGATCTTCGAGCCCGAGGCCGCGCAGGTCGTGGACGTCCACCACCTGCATCACAAGAACGCCATCTCGCCGTACGACGGCAAGGCTCTCGCCGGCGTCGTGAAGGACACGTGGCTGCGCGGACAGAAGGTCGACTTCGAGACCCCGCACGGCAACCTGATCCGGCGCGGCGAGGCCTAGTAGGCCGACGCGTCCCGGGGCCGGCGGCGCACCGTCGGCCCCCGGAACGTGGGGTTAGAGCGTTCCCTTGGTCGACGGTACGCCCGTGACCCGCGGGTCGGGCTCGACGGCCGCGCGAAGGGCGCGGGCCACGGCCTTGAACTCGGCCTCGGTGATGTGGTGCGGGTCGCGACCGTAGAGCACCCGCACGTGCAGCGCGATGCGCGCGTTCATGGCGAGCGACTCGAAGACGTGGCGGTTGATCACCGTCGAGTACGGGACCCCCGGGTAGCCGCCGATCACCGAGCTGACCAGGTACTCGGGCTCGCCCGTGTGCACCGCGTAGGGCCGGCCGGAGACGTCCACCGACGCGTGCGCGAGCGTCTCGTCCATCGGGATGAAGCAGTCGCCGAACCGGCGGATGCCGCGCTTGTCGCCGAGCGCCTCCGCGAACGCCTGACCGAGCACGATGGAGGTGTCCTCCACCGTGTGGTGGGCGTCGATCTCGATGTCGCCCTTGGCCTGCACGGTCAGGTCGAAGCTGCCGTGCTGGCCGAACGCCGTGAGCATGTGGTCGAAGAAGGGCACGCCCGTGGAGATCTCGGTCTTCCCGGTGCCGTCGAGGTTCAGCTCGACGACGATGGACGATTCGCGCGTCGTGCGCTCGATACGGGCGATGCGATCGGTCATGAGCGGTCTCCGTCGTTCTTCGGTGCCAGCTTCTCGCTGATCGCGAGGAAGGCGTCGTTCTCGTGGTCCAGGCCCACCGTCACGCGGAGGAACCCGGGGATGTGCATGTCGCGCACCAGGACTCCCCCATCGAGGTAGGTACGCCAGGCGGCGGCCTCGTCGGCGAAGCCGCCGTAGAGGATGAAGTTCGCGTGCGATTCGATGACCTGGTAGCCCAGGGCCCGCAGCCGCGCCGCGATCCGGTCGCGTTCGGCGGACAGGTGCGCGACGGACGCGAGGGTCTCCGCGCGATGATCGATCGCGGCGATCGCGGCGGCCTGCGTGAACACGGACAGGTGATACGGAAGGCGCACCAGCTGGATGGCGTCCACGATCGCAGGCGCCGCAACGAGGTAACCCACCCGGCCGCCCGCGAAGGCGAAGGCCTTGCTCATCGTGCGGCTGACGATCAGCTTGCCGCCGAAGCGGTCCAGCAGGCGCACCGCGGACGGCCCCGAGCTGAATTCCCCGTAGGCCTCGTCGACGATGACGATGCCCGGCGCAGCCTCGATCATCCGGATCAGGTCATCCTCGGCGATGAGGTGCCCGGTCGGGTTGTTGGGGTTGGTCAGGAACAGCACGTCGGGCCGCAGCTCGTCGATGGCACCGACGGCGTAGTCCACGTCGAGCGCGAAGTCCGCGGTCCGCTTTCCCGGGATCCAGTGCGTGTCGGTGCCGTCCGAGATGATCGGGTGCATCGAATAGCTGGGCACGAATCCCATCGCCGTACGACCGGGACCGCCGAACACCTGCAGCACCTGCTGCAGGATCTCGTTGGAGCCGTTCGCCGCCCACACGTTCTGCGGACCGACGACGGTGCCCGTCCGCTCGGTCACGTACTCCGCCAACCGGTTCCGCAGCGCGGCCAGGTCGCGGTCGGGATACCGGTTCATCGCGGCGGCGGCCTCGCCGACGGCCTTCGCGATGTCCGCGACGAGCGCGGGACTCGGCGCATGCGGGTTCTCGTTGGTGTTCATCGCGGCGGCCACCGGCAGCTGCGGCGCCCCGTAGGGCTCCTTGCCGCGCAGCGTGTCGCGGATCGGCAGCTGGTCCAGCGTCACCGATTCACCGGGAAGCGGGGTCACGCGTTCCCACCCTTCAGCGACTCGAAGCGCAGCCGCACGGCCTCGCCGTGCGCCGGCAGGTCCTCGGAGTTCGCGAGGGTGACGACGGTGCCCGCGATGTCCTTGAGCGCGGCCTCGTCGTACTCGACGACGTGCACTCCCCGCAGGAAGGTCTGCACCGACAGCCCCGAGCTGTGCCGGGCGCAACCGGCGGTGGGCAGGACGTGGTTGCTGCCCGCGGCGTAGTCGCCGAGGCTCACCGGCGAGTGCGGGCCGACGAAGATCGCGCCGGCGGCACGGACGCGGCCGGCGACCGCGCGCGCCTCCGCGGTCTGGATCTCGAGGTGCTCCGCGGCGTAGGCGTTGACCACGTCGAGGCCCTCGTCGATGCCGTCCACGAGGACGGTGCCGGACTGCGGGCCGCGCAGTGCGGTGTCCACGCGCTCGCGGTGGCGCGTGACCTCGAGTTGGGCGGACAGCGCCTCGTCGACGCGGTCGGCGAGCTCGGACGACGTGGTGACCAGCACGGACGCGGCCATGACGTCGTGCTCGGCCTGGCTGATCAGGTCGGCCGCGACGTGCACCGGATCGGCGGTGTTGTCCGCGAGGATCGCGATCTCCGTGGGCCCGGCCTCCGCGTCGATGCCGACGAGACCGCGGCAGAGCCGCTTCGCGGCCGTCACGTAGATGTTGCCGGGACCGGTGATGAGGTCGACGGGGGCGAGTTCGGCGCCGTCGAGATCAGTGCCGCCGTGCGCGGCCAGCGCGATGCCCTGGGCGCCGCCGGTGGCCCACACCTCGTCGACGCCGAGCAGCGCGCAGGCGGCGAGGATCGTGGGGTGCGGCAGACCGTCGAAGTCCTTCTGCGCGGGCGAGAGCACGACGAGCGAGCCGACGCCGGCGATCTGGGCCGGCACGACGTTCATGACGACGGACGACGGGTACACGGCGTTGCCACCGGGTACGTACAGTCCGACGCGGTCGACCGGGATCCACCGCTCGGTGACGGTGCCTCCGGGCACCACCTCGGTCACGGTATCGACGCGACGCTGATCGGAGTGCACCTTCCTGACCCGCTCGATCGCGGTCTCCAACGCCGCACGGATCGCCGGATCCAGCTGCGCGAGCGAACGCTCCAGCGCCGCCGCGGGAACGCGGACCGAGGGCGGGCGGACACCGTCGAACGTCTCACCGAACTCGAGGGCGGCGTCGGCGCCGCGCTCGGCCACCGCGTCCACGATCGGGCGGACCTGCGGCACCACGGCGTCGACGTCGACGCCGCCGCGCGGAAGCGCCGCGCGCAACTCGGTGAGCGACGGGCGGCGACCACGCAGGTCGAGACGGGTCAGCTGCAGATCAGGCATGACCTCATTCTATGGGTCCCGCGCCAGCCCGTTTCCGCCCAGGGCGTCGGGCGCTGCGGCGCCCGTCACAGCCGGGACCGACGGTCCGCGCACCACCTGACGGTCCGGTAAGTTGTCGGCCATGGCTGAGAGCAACCACGGCGACCAGGGACTGCTGTACTGGCTGGTCAAGCACGTCTCGGTGGGACCGACGATCCGCGTGATCAACCGGCCCGTCGTCGAAGGGCTCGAGAACATCCCCGTCGACGGTCCGGCTCTGCTGGCCGGAAATCACCTGTCGATCGCGGACTGGTTGTTCGTGCCCCTGGTGGTGCCGCGCCGCATCTCCTACCTCGCCAAGAGCGACTACTTCACCGCGCCCGGCATCTCCGGGAAGCTGCAGAAGTTCTTCTACACGCAGACCGGGCAGGTGCCGATCGACCGCACCGGCGGCGACGCGGCGACGGCGGCGCTGAACACCGCGAAGAAGCTGCTCGCCGAGGGGCGCCTCGTCGGGATGTACCCCGAGGGCACGCGGTCCCCCGACGGCCGGCTCTACCGCGGCCGCACCGGCCTCGTGCGGATCGCGTTCGAAGCGAACGTGCCGATCATCCCCGTCGGCGTCGTCGGCACCGACAAGGTCTCCCCGCCCGGCCCCTTCAGCTGGCACGCGGAGCGCGTGCAGGTGAAGATCGCCAAGCCGATCGAGCCGATCGAGTACGACATCCCGTCGGATCCGGACGAGCGGCACGCGCTCGAGCGGTCCGTGACGGACCGGCTGATGCAGGAGATCCAGGCGCTGACGGGTCAGGAGTACGTCGATGAGTACGCCAAGAAGTGGCGCCCGCAGTCCTGACCCCGCGCAGCGCGCCCGCGATCTCGCGGTACTGCGCCGCGTACGGGACCGGATCGACCGGGAGTTCGCGCAGCCGCTGAACGTTGAGGAGCTCGCGCGGGGCGCGCACCTGTCCGCCGGGCACCTCAGCCGCGAGTTCCGCCGCGTCTACGGCGAATCGCCGTACTCGTACCTGATGACCCGCCGGATCGAGCGGGCGATGATGCTGCTCCGCCGGGGCGACATGTCCGTCACCGACGCGTGTTTCGAGGTCGGCAGCTCATCGCTGGGCACCTTCAGCACCCGGTTCACCGAGTTGGTCGGCGTGCCGCCGAGCGTGTACAAGCGCGACCACAGCGCGGCCGCGGAGGGCATCCCCGCCTGCCTCGCGCGGCAGGTGATGAGACCGGTCAGGAATCGAGAAGCGCCGCCCGCCGCGCCGCAATAGCCTGTGGGGCATGGACATCACGATCTCGCTCGCCTACCTGCCTCACACCGATGCGGAGGCCGCGCTCGGCTTCTACCGCGATACGCTCGGATTCGAGGTCCGCAAGGACGTCGGCTACCAGGACATGCGCTGGCTCACCGTCGGACCGGTCGGGCAGCCGCAGACCTCGATCCTCCTGCACCCGCCGGCCATGGACCCGGGCCTGACCGAGGACGAGAAGACCACCGTGCTCGACATCATCGCCAAAGGCGCCTACACGGCGATCACGCTCTCGACGGACGACCTGGACGGCCTGTTCGAGCGCGTCGCCGGTGCGGGGGCCGACGTGGTGCAAGAGCCGATGGATCAGGACTACGGCGTGCGGGACTGCGCCTTCCGCGATCCGGCGGGCAACCTGATCCGCATCAATCAGCTGTAGCGAGACCGCGTATGCAGTGCTTCCCCAACGGGGTTTCGCGTCCCAGGACCGCGCATGCTGGCAGCGGAGAGGGCAGGTGCATGCCGAAAGGGCATGCACACGGTGCATACCCACGAAATTGCAGGTCAGATGGCCTTTCGAAGAGGAGGGGTATGCGGGAAACGCATACCCCTCCTCCGACCAGTGGCGTAGAGCGCTTCGCGGCCGCTATGTGAACTGAGCGGGGGTATGCACCTCATGCATATCCCCGCCTCCGAAAAACGTCCCTGAGCTGGGAGAACAATGGGTATGCGTGGCGCGCATCGCCTTTCCGAACGACACGTGCGCCCCGCGCGGCCGGCGCTAACCGAGCGTCGCGGTGTCGATCACGAAGCGGTACCGCACGTCCGAGGCGATCACACGCTCGTAGGCCTCATTGATCTGATCCGCGGAGATCAGCTCGATCTCGGAGCCGATGCCGTGCTCGGCGCAGAAATCGAGCATCTCCTGGGTCTGCGCGATGCCGCCGATCATCGAACCGGCGAAGCTGCGGCGGTTGCGGGTCAGGTCGAAGACGTTGACCGGGACCGGGTTCTCGGGCAGGCCGACCTCGACCAGGGTGCCGTCCACAGCCAGCATGCCGAAGTACTGGTGCATGTCGAGGTTCGCCGACACCGTGTTGATGATGACGTCGAACGTGTTGCGCAGCACCTTGAAGGTGTCCGGATCGGACGTCGCGTAGTAGTGCGCGGCGCCGAGGCGAAGCCCGTCCTCCATCTTCTTCAGCGACTGGCTGAGCACCGTGACCTCGGCGCCCATCGCGGCGGCGAGCTTGACGCCCATGTGCCCGAGGCCGCCCAGACCGATGATCGCGACCTTGGTGCCCGGCCCCACTTTCCAGTGCCGCAGCGGGCTGAACAAGGTGATCCCCGCGCAGAGCAGCGGAGCCGCCGCGGCGTAGTCGATGCTCTCCGGGACGCGCAGCACGTAGTTCTCGTCGACGACGATGCCCGTCGAGTAGCCGCCCTGCGTGGGCTGCCCGTCCCGGCCCTTGGCGTTGTACGTGCCGACCATGCCGCGCTCGCAGTACTGCTCCTCGCCGCGCAGGCACGCCGCGCACTCGCGGCAGGAGTCGACGAAACAGCCGACGCCCACGCGGTCGCCGACGGCGAACTTCGTGACCTCGGAACCGACCGCGGTGACCTCACCGGCGATCTCGTGTCCCGGCACCACGGGGTACCGCGCCGGCCCCCACTCGCTGCGCACGGTGTGGATGTCGCTGTGACAGATGCCCGCGTAGCGCACGGCGATCTGGACGTCGTGCGGGCCGGGATCGCGCCGCTCGACGGTCATCGGCTCCAGCGGTTCGGTGGCGGACACGGCCCCATATGCGTTGACGATCATGGGTCCCATTGTGCGCTCTCCGAAGTACCGCCCGCCTCGTGACCCTCGCTACATGTCCAGCCCCAGGTCGAGGGCCCTCACCGAGTGCGTGAGGGCACCGACGGCGAGGTAGTCGACGCCGGTGCGCGCGTAGTCCCGCGCCACGTCGAGGTGCAGCCCACCGGACGACTCGAGCTTGGTCCGCGGGGCCGTCTTGTTCCGGCGCTGCACCGCGGACTGCGTCATCCACAGCGGCATGTTGTCCAGCAGAACGAGATCGACGCCGAGCGCGAAGGCCTCGTCGAGCTGCTCGAGCGAGTCGACCTCGACCTCGAGCGGCACCCCCGGTGCACGACGGCGTACCGCCTCCACCGCCGCCGTCACCGAACCGGCCGCGACCACGTGGTTGTCCTTGATGAGTGCGGCGTCGCCGAGCCCCATCCGGTGGTTGACTCCCCCGCCGGCGCGGACCGCGTACTTCTGCAGCGCGCGCAGGCCCGGCAGCGTCTTGCGGCTGTCGCGGATCTTCGTCTCCGTGCCGTCGACCTCCTCGACCCAGGCCGCGGTCGCCGTCGCGATGCCCGACAGATGCGTCAGCACGTTGAGCATCGTGCGCTCGGCGGTGAGCAGGGCGCGGGTCGGTGCCTCGATCGCCATCGCGACGTCGCCGGGCGCGATGACGGTGCCGTCGGCGATCTTCGCGGGCACCCGGTAGTTGCCGGGGCCGACCACCTCGTCGAGCACCCATTCCGCGACGGGCACGCCGGCCAGCACCCCGTGCTCCCGGCTGATCACCTTCGCGAGGGTGGTGGCACCGTCGGGCACCGTGGCCTCGCTGGTCACGTCCGGGCCGTACCGGAGGTCCTCGTCGAGCGCCGTGCGGATGAGCCGCACCACCTCGGCGCGGTCGGGCTCGAGCGTCAGTTCCGTCATCGGGTCGCCTCCAGCGCCTCGGTCGTGGTCTCCTGGCGGGCCAGCGCCTGCGCCGCCATCAGTCGTGCGACGGTGGCGAGCACGCCGTCCTCGTGATCGCGCGGGGTGGCCGCGGGCTCGTCGACGACGAACCCCGGGTCGGCGAGCAGCGCGCCGAGCTCGTCCAGGCCGTCGACGGTGCGCCGGACCCCGCAGAAGCGCGTCATGGCGTCCTGGAGCTCGGGGCGCTCCGCGCGCGCGGTCGACGGCGAGATCGGGCGCACGGCACCGTCGGGCAGCGCGGGGGCGACCTGCGCCGCGGACGCGACCCGCAGGCCCATGACCAGTGCCTCGAGCAGGCTGTTGGAGGCCAGGCGGTTCGCGCCGTGCAGGCCGGTGTGCGCGACCTCGCCGGCCGCGTACAGGCCCGGCGCGGTCGTCGCGCCGTGGAGATCGGTGACCACGCCGCCGCACAGGTAGTGCGCGCCGGGGACGACGGGGATGAGGTCCGTCTGCGGGTCCAGGCCTGCGCCCCGGACGGCTTCCGTCACCGTCGGGAAACGTTGCGCGACATCGGGGATCATCGTGGCGTCGAGGTACACGCACGGCGCGCCGGTGCGTTCCATCGCGTCGGTGACGGCGCGGGCCACGACGTCGCGCGGCGCGAGGTCGCCCATCGGATGCACGCCGGCCATGACCGCATCGCCGTTCGCGTCCTGCAGGTGCGCGCCCTCGCCGCGGACGGCCTCCGAGATCAGCGGTCGCCGACCGCGCGCGCCCGGCGTGTACAGCATCGTCGGATGGAACTGGACGTACTCCAGCTCGCGGACGTCCGCGCCGACGGCGGCCGCGAGCGCGATGCCGTCGCCCGTCGCACCGAGCGGATTCGTCGTGCTGGCGAACAGGTGCCCCGCGCCGCCCGTGGCGAGGAGCACCGTCCGGCCGAAGACGTCACCGTCGGGCGTGCGCACGCCGACGATCCGGTCGCCGTTCGCGAGCAGGGCGTACGCCTGGCCGGGCCGCGCGGTCAGCGTCGTGCGGGTCTTCGCGGCCGCGGTCAGGGCGCGCTGGACCTCCGCACCGGTGGCGTCGCCCCCGGCATGGATGATGCGGGACAGGCAGTGCCCACCCTCGCGGGTTCGCTTGAGCGTGCCGTCGGGGCGGCGGTCGAACTGCGCACCCCAGGAGATGAGCCGGTCCACCGCGGTCGGACCGTCGGCCAGGATCGACCGGGCCGCTTCGACGTCCACGAGCGGGCCGCCCGCCGCGACGGTGTCCGCGACGTGCCGCTCGACGGAGTCCTCCGGGTCGTTCACGTCGACGACCGCGATGCCTCCCTGCGCGTACGCCGTCGAGGTCGACGGTGCGCCGCCCACCGAGGGCTTGAACAGCACCGTCACCGTCAGGCCCGCATCGGCCGCCGCGATCGCGGCGGTGAGCCCCGCAACGCCCGCGCCGACGACGAGCAGGTCGGCAGCGTCGGGCCGCTCGGCCCCGGTCGTCATTCCCCGCCGCCGGGCTGCCCGATGCCGATCATGCGGGTCACGGCCTTGCGGCCGGCGTCGGCCATCGCGGCGTCCACGAACACCTCGTCCTTGCCCTCGACCAGGCACCGCAGTAGCGCGGCCGGCGTGATCATCTTCATGTACTTGCACGACGCGCGGTCGTTGACGGCGCGGAAGTCCACCCCGGGCGCCGCCATGCGCAGTTGGTGCAGCATGCCGACCTCGGTGGCCACGAGGACCTCCTTCTTGCCGGTGGCGCGCGCCTCGTCGAGCATGCCGCCGGTCGAGAGGATCTTGACCCGGTCGTCGGGGACGGCGCCCTCGCCGGCCAGGTACAGCGCGGAGGTGGCGCAACCGCACTCCGGGTGCACGTAGAGGTCGGCATCCGGGTGGGCCTTGGCCTGCGCGGCGAGCTCGTCGCCGTTGATGCCCGCGTGCACATGGCACTCGCCCGCCCAGATGTGCATGTTCTGCCGGCCCGTGACGCGCTTGACGTGCGCGCCGAGGAACTGATCCGGCAGGAACAGGATCTCGGTGTCCTCGGGGATCGACTGCACCACCTCGACCGCGTTCGACGACGTGCAGCAGATGTCGGTGAGCGCCTTCACCTCGGCGGTGGTGTTGACGTAGGAGACGACGACGGCACCCGGGTGCTCGTCCTTCCACTCCTGCAGTTCGACGGCCTTGATCGAGTCGGCGAGCGAGCAGCCGGCGCGCTGGTCCGGGATGAGGACCGTCTTCTCCGGGCTGAGGATCTTCGCCGTCTCCGCCATGAAGTGGACGCCGCAGAAGACGATCGTCGAGGTCGAGACGTCGGCGGCGATGCGCGAGAGCGCCAGCGAGTCCCCGACGAAGTCGGCGACGTCCTGAATGGCGGGCAGCTCGTAGTTGTGCGCGAGGATCGTGGCATCGCGGAGCTTCGCGAGTCGCTTGACCTCGGCGGCCCACTCCCGGTCGCCGTCGACGCCGGTGTACATGCCACCGCCCTCGACGATCCGGTCGTAGAGGGGCGAGCTGAATGCGGTGGCGGCGGACGTGGCTGTGGTCATCGCGGCGCCTCCCTTTCTGTCGGACTATTTATCGACCTATGATCGATATATGGCCGATGCTAGCACCGCTCCCCCGCACCGGGTCGCGCACGAGGTCCTCTCCGCTGTGTTCCGGGTCACTCCCTCGTCGGGGCCGGCGGGACCATCGGGCGTCCTCGAGGTCCTGCTGTGGCAGCGCGCGATGGCCCCGGACCAGGGCGCCTGGTCGCTCCCCGGCGGCCTGCTCGATCCGCGCGAGGACCTCCCCACGAGCGCGCGCCGGCTGCTCGCGGAGAAGGTCGACCTCACCGAGGTCGCCCACCTCGAGCAGTTCGCCGAGTTCTCCGACCCCCATCGCGTGCCCGCGAACGAGGACGCCGATCGCACCCTGGCGTCCACCTTCCTCGGCCTCGTCCGGTCCGGCACCGACCCACGACTGCCCGACGACACCACCTGGCACCCCGTCGAGGCCCTCCCCACGATGGCCTTCGACCACGCCGCGATGGTGCACCGCGCCCGCGCGCGCCTCGCGGCGCGCCTGTCGTACTCGAACATCGGCTTCGCACTGGCGCCGCGCGCGTTCCCGGTCTCGCAGCTCCGCGATGTGTACGTCGCCGTGCTCGGCTACCCCGTGGACGCGACGAACCTGCTGCGCATCCTCTCGCGACGCTCGGTGATCACGGCGACCGGCGAGACGGGGCAGGCCACGCGCGGGCGCCCGCCCGCGCTGTACCGGTTCACCGATTCCTACCTGCGCATCACCGACGAGTTCGCGACGCTGCGCCCGCCGGGCTGACGGCACCCTGCCGGGTGCGGCGCACCGTCGGACCCGCGGAGATCAGGCGGACTTCCGGGCGGCCCGGGCCCGTTCCCGCTCCACGGCACGGGCGCGACTCTCCTCGAACCGCACCACGTCGGCCTCGAGTTTCTCCAGGTAGCGGCCCAGCTCGTCGCGGTACTGCTCGCCCGCGGCCGAGACATCGGTCCGGTCGAACAGCCCCCAGATCGTGAAGATGGGTTTGAGCACATCGTCGAGGTGCTGCCGCAGATCGTAGATGCCGTGTTTGACCATGAGCACGCCGTTGCGGCGGAAGTCCGGCTTGCCCTCGCCGGGCATGACGAAGTTGGTGGTCACCTTGACGATGGACTTCAGCACCTGATCGGGCGCGATGTCGAGCGCCGCGGCCGTGAGGTTCCGGTAGAAGACCATGTGCAGGTTCTCGTCGGTGGCGATGCGCTTGAGCAGCGCGTCCGCGACCGGCTCGTCGCACACGCGGGCGGTCTGACGGTGACTGACCCGCGTCGCGAGTTCCTGGATGGTCACGTACACGACCTGGTCGAGGACGCCTCCGTACTGCTCCGGGGCCTCCACCCCGAGCTCCAGGTGCGTCATCCGGTCACGCTCGAGCTTGACCGGGTCGACGGAGCGGGTCACCAGGAGGTAGTCGCGCATCGCGATGCTGTGCCGGTTCTCCTCCGCGGTCCAGCGGCCCACCCAGGTGCCCCAGGCACCGTCGAGGGAGAAGTTGTCGGCGATCGTGCGGTGGTACGACGGGAGGTTGTCCTCGGTGAGGAGGTTGGTGATCATCGCGACGCGTGCGACCTCGGAGAGCGGCGACTGCCCCGGCTCCCAGTCCTCCCCTCCGAGCGCGGCGAAGTTCCGGCCGTCTCCGAACGGCACGTAGTCGTGCGGGCTCCACGGCTTCGCCACGCGGAGGTGACGATTGATGTTGTCCTCCACCACGGGCTCGAGTTCGGTCAGCAGTTGCAGGTCGGTCATCGTCGACATGGTCAGCGCCTCCGTCGTTTCGGACGATCCGATGGTAGGACGCCACGGGGCGACGGTGCAGCCGAACTTGCGGTACAAAAACAACGACCACCGCCGCTCCGTCACGCGGGCTACCGTGGCCACATGGGTCACCCGCGCAATGTCGATCTGGTCCTGGAAGGCGGCGGGATCCGCGGCATCGCGCTGCTCGGCGCCATCACGGAGCTGTCCGCCGCCGGCTACCGGTTCCCGCGGATCGGTGGCACCAGCTGCGGTGCGGTGGTCGGAGCGCTCGTCGCCGCGTACCAGCGCGCCGGCCGCCCGATCGAGGATCTCGTGGACGCGATGCACGAGGTCGACTACCGGAGGTTCGCGGACGAGTCCCGCGCGCAGCGCGCGTTCGGCCCGGTCGGCGACGGTGCGGCAGTCCTCCTGCACGACGGGATGCATTCGGGTGACCACCTCCTCGATTGGCTCACGCCCCTCCTCGCCGATGCGGGCGTGCGCACCTTCGAGGACCTGCGGATCATCGACGACCCGGGGTGCGGCCTGGCGGATTACCAGCGCTACTCGCTGGTCGTGAACGTCTCGGACGTCAGTCGGCGGGTTCTGGTCCGGCTGCCCTGGGACTACGACCAGTACGGCCTACGGGCCGACGAACAATCGGTCGCCGCGGCCGTGCGCGCCTCGATGTCGGTGCCCTTCTACTTCCGGCCGGTGCGGGTGAACACCGACCGGGGCGCGGTGACCTGGGTCGACGGCGCACTCCTCTCCGCCTTCCCTGTGCGGATGTTCGACAGGTCCGACGGACGCGTCGAGCGCTGGCCCACGTGGGGCATGAAGCTGTCGGCGCGTCCGAGCGTGCACGCACCGGACGCGCCACTCGACGGTCCGCTGCAGCTCGCCGTCGGGTGTCTGCGCACCGCGCTGGACCAGGACTCGAACCGGTACCGCCTCGCCGACGAGGGGATCACCAACCGCACCGTCTACATCGACACCGGCGCCGTCGGGAGCCTCGACTTCGATCTCGACACCGCGGCTCGTGAGGGGCTGCTCGACGCCGGACGGCGCGCTGCGCGAGAATTCCTGACGACCCAGACACCCGAGCCGGGAGCGCCATGACCAGCACGTCCGAGGGCCCGTCGGAGGAGTCGTCCGCCGAGATCGCGGCCGACGAGACCGGCGACGTCGCACGCGGCCTGAGCATTGGCGCCGGCGCGGCCGTCCTGTTCCTCCTGCTGCGACTGCTGGCCGTGGCGGACTGGGACTGGAACACCGCGACGGCGATCATGGCGGTGACCGACGTCAACGACGCGCTGACCATGTTCTTCGGGACTCTGATGGGGGACGCGGCGTTCACGGGAGCTCTCGTGGCCCTACTGCTGCCGATCACGCTGCTCAAACTGGTGTGGCCGATCCGCGGCACTCGCACGGGTGTCGTAGACACCAGCCTCACGCTCGCGCTGCTGATCGCCGCCGCGGTCGCCCTGTCGGCGACCTATCGGTACGTCTGGGTGCCGATCAGCGCCGTGGTCGTCGGGCTCCTCGTCGTCGCGATGCGGCTGTTCTGGCGGCACGGCGTGCTCCGCCGGTTCACGGAGTTCGTGTTCCGGCGCGCCACTCTGATCGCGGGGATCGGCCTGCTCGCGATCGCCGGCCTCGTCGAGACGCCGTGGGTGCCGCTCGAGGACGTCGTGACGAAGACGGGGACCGTGCACGGCTACGTCCTCAAGGCGGAGCCGGGATTCCTGACGGTGCTCACCGAACCGGACCGGCAGGTGCGCGTCCTCACCACTGCCGACGTGCTCGAACGGCGCTGATCACCCTCGGGAACATAATCGGACCACGGTCCGTTACAGTTCTCGAAGGGCCCGATGGAGGCCCGAACGGGAAGGATCGACATGCAGTTCGGAATCTTCAGCGTCGGCGACGTCACCGCGGACCCGACCACCGGCACCACCATCAGCGAGCACGACCGCATCGAGATGATGACGAAGATCGCGATCAAGGCCGAGGAAGTGGGCTTCGACGTCTTCGCGACCGGCGAGCACCACAACCCGCCCTTCGTGCCCAGTTCCCCCACCACGATGCTCGGCTGGATCGCCGCCCGCACCGAGAAGCTGCGCCTCTCCACCGCCACCACACTGATCACCACCAACGACCCGGTGAAGATCGCCGAGGACTACGCGATGCTGCAGCACCTCGCGAACGGGCGGGTCGATCTCACGCTCGGCCGCGGCAACACCGGCCCCGTCTACCCGTGGTTCGGCAAGGACATCCGCCAGGGCATCCCGCTGGCCATCGAGAACTACCACCTGCTGCGCCGCCTGTGGCGCGAGAGCGTCGTCGACTGGGAGGGCGAATTCCGCACGCCCCTGCAGAGCTACACCTCGACGCCGGCGCCGCTGGACGGCACGCCGCCGTTCGTGTGGCACGGCTCGATCCGCTCGCCCGAGATCGCCGAGCAGGCCGCCTTCTACGGCGACGGCTTCTTCCACAACAACATCTTCTGGAACAAGGAACACACCGAGCAGATGGTGCGCCTGTACCGGCAGCGCTTCGAGCACTACGGGCACGGCTCCGCGGACCAGGCGATCGTCGGGCTCGGCGGTCAGGTCTTCATGGCCGAGACCGAGGCCGAGGCCAAGCGCCGGTTCCGCCCCTACTTCGACAACGCGCCCGTCTACGGCCACGGCCCGTCGTTGGAGGACTTCGAGAAGATGACCCCGCTCACCGTCGGCACCCCCGAGCAGGTGATCGAGAAGACGCTCGGCTTCGCCGACTACGCGGGCGATTACCAGCGCCAGCTGTTCCTCGTCGACCACGCCGGCCTGCCGCTCGAGCAGGCGCTCGAGCAGGTCGAGATCCTCGGCACCCAGGTGGTTCCCGTGCTGCGCAAGGAGTTCGAGCTGCGCCGCCCCGCCCACGTCCCCTCGAATCCGCCGACGCACGAGTCGCTGGTCGCGGCCGGTCCCGACTCGCCGCATCACGACGTGGTGCCGTCCGCCGCCCTGCTCGCCGGACAGGAGGCCTGACGATGTCGCGTTCCCTCGTCGTCGTCACGGCCGGCGTGTCCGAGCCGTCGTCCACCCGACTGCTCGCGGACCAGCTGGCGGATGCCGTCCTGGCCGGGGTCTCGGCCCGGGGTGAGGCGCTGGAGGTCGCCGTCATCGAGGTCCGGGAGCTCGCGCGCGTCCTCGCGACGGTGATGACCACGGGCGTTCCCACCCCCGCACTGACCGCGGCGCAGGATGCGCTCGCTGCGGCCGACGGCGTCATCGCCGTCTCGCCGGTGTTCACCGCCAGCTACAGCGGGCTGTTCAAGATGTTCTTCGACGCGCTCGACCCGAATTCACTGACCGGGGTGCCCGTGCTCATCGCCGCCACCGCCGGCACGCCGCGACACTCGTTGGTGCTGGACCACGCGCTCCGGCCGCTGTTCGGCTACTTGCGCGCCCGGACCCTCCCGACCGGCGTGTTCGCCGCCACCGAGGACTTCGGCTCGTCCGAGCTCGCGGCCCGGATCTCACGGGCCGGGGGTGAGCTCGCCGGCGCCCTGGTCACGTCCGACGGTGCCGTGGCCGGCTTCGGCGGACCGTCGGACCTGGGCGCCCCACGGCGCTCCGGGAAGGGCACCGACCTCGGCCCCGTCACCGACTTCGCCGACCTGCTCCGCGGGCACACCGGCTAGACGGTCGTCCGCCAACCGGCCGAACAGAGCGATCACCGTGCACCACAGGGCTGCGACGCCCGGCCACACCATGACCAGCACCCACGACGCGAGGTCCGCGATCGTGCCGCCGGAGTGATCGGCCGGGGCGAGAAGATTGGCACCGTCGAGGCGGATCGACGGGGCCGCGGTGAAGTCCGAGCCGGCGGCGACCGGTCCAGTGAACCGGGCGTTCACCACCGCCTGGCCGAGGAGGACGGCGACCACCACGCCGATCACCGCCGCACCGAGCGTGATCCCGACACCGCGCGGCGTTCGGCGCGCGCCGCGGAACAGCGCCGCACCGGTCAGCAGCCCGCCGACCGTCGACACCGCCGCGAACGCGGCCGTCGCGACGAAGAAATTGTCCAGGTAGTCCGTGCGCAGCACGGTCTGCCCGGACGAGAGCACCACCCCGCGCACGCCCGGCACCGTCGTTCCCCAGACGAGGGCGGCGGCGGCCCCGAGGACCGCACCGACCACGATCGGCACCACGACGTGGGAGGTCGCGCTGGGCGCGGTTCGAATAGCCATCAGGGTAAGCGTATCGACCGTTCCTGTGCGGCCGGCGTCAGCGCTCGCGGCTCTTCGAGTCCAGCTCGCCGTGCCGGGAGCAGCGGGCGGTCCAGCCGTCGGGGCTGACCTGCACGATCATCCGGCGCGCACAGTAGGCGCAGTAGCGCGGCGGCTCGAGGCCGAGGAGCGCCGCCGCGAAGACGGGCGCCCCCTCGGCGAGCGGCTTGCCGGTGAACTCGTTGTACACCGGCTCCTTGTCGGCCACGACCGTCACAGCGTCTCGTTCAGGGCCTTGATCGGCATCTTCAGCTCGCCGAGCAGGTCGAGATCGGTCTCAGCGGGCCGACCCAGAGTGGTGAGGTAGTTGCCGACGATGACGGCGTTGATCCCGCCGAGGATGCCCTTCTCGGCGCCCAGGTCACCGAGGGTGATCTCGCGGCCGCCGGCGAAGCGCAGGATCGTGCGCGGCAGCGCCAGCCGGAACGCGGCGATGGACCGGAGCGCCTCGTTCGGCTCGAGCACGTCCAGGTCGCCGAAGGGGGTGCCGGGGCGCGGGTTGAGGAAGTTGAGCGGCACCTCGTCGGGCTCGAGCTCGGCCAGGTTCGCGGCGAACTCGGCGCGCTGCTCCAGCGTCTCGCCCATACCCAGGATACCGCCGCAGCAGACCTCCATGCCGGCCTCGCGCACCATCTGCAGGGTGCCCCAGCGCTCCTCCCACGAGTGGGTGGTCACGACCTTCGGGAAGTGCGAGCGCGAGGTCTCCAGGTTGTGGTTGTAGCGGTGCACGCCCATCGCCTTGAGCTCGTCGACCTGCTCCTGGGTGAGCATGCCGAGGCTGCACGCGATCTGGATGTCGACCTCGTTGCGGATGGCCTCGATGCCGGCGGCCACCTGGCTCATCAGGCGCTTGTCCGGGCCTCGGACGGCGGCGACGATGCAGAACTCCGTCGCGCCGGTCTTGGCGGTCTGCTTGGCGGCCTCGACCAGCGACGGGATATCGATCCACGCCGAGCGCACGGGCGACTCGAACAGGCCCGACTGGCTGCAGAAATGGCAGTCCTCGGGGCAGCCACCGGTCTTGAGGCTGATGATGCCCTCGACCTCGACCTCGGGGCCGCACCACTTCATGCGCACCTCGTGGGCGAGCTGGAGGACCTCGTCGAGCTTCTCGTCGGGCAACTGCAGCACGGCCAGGACCTGCTCCTGGCTCAGTCCCTCGCCGCGCTCGAGCACCTGCTCGCGTGCGACCTCGATGATGTCGGCCAGGACCCCGGTCATGTAGATCTCCCTCGTCGGCTGTGCGCTGTCGGCTGTGGTGTGCGACACCGTGGCGTCGCGGTTACCGAGCACTGTACAGCGTTCAATTCATGAACGGTGTTCAAGGGCCGTCGGTCACAGTCGGGCGAGTCCGGCCAGCCACTCCCGGTCGAACCACGACGCGGCCTGCGCACCGAACCGCGCCGGCGCGAGCGCGGGGGCACCGTCGGGCACCCTGCCCACGATCGGCACTCCGGTGAGCTCGGGAAGGTCGACGAGGTTGCAACGTTCCGCCAGGCCCGGGGCCTCGGGCCAGCGGGAGAGCACGATCCCCGCGCAGGCGACCCCGCCGGCCTCCAGCGCCCGGACGGTGAGCTCGGTGTGGTTGAGCGTGCCGAGGGCGGGATCGGCCACCACCACGACCGCCGCGCCGAGTTCCCGGGCCAGGTCGATGAGTGTGAACGGTGTTCGAGTTCCGTCGAGGCCGAGGCGCACCAGGACGCCGCCGGCCCCCTCCACGAGGACCGTCCCCTCCACACGCCGCACGATCTCGACCGCCTCGTCGAGGCCCAGGGGCGCCAGACCCGCGCGGCGGGCCGCGGTGAGCGGCGCGAGGGGCTCCGGGTACCGCCGGTGCTCGACCGTCTCCACCCCGGGAACCAGCCGCGCGACCTCGGCCGCGTCCGACAGCGCACCGTCGGCGTCGCGATCGGCACCGTCGGGCAGTCCGGTCTGGGCGGGCTTGACGACGGTGACCGGCCCCGCGGTCCGCAGCGCCGCGGCGAGGGCGGCCGTGGCCACCGTCTTACCGACGCCGGTGGACGTGCCGGTCACGCCGAGGATCATGCGACCGCCCGCCGGATCACTGCGACGGCGGCGTCGACCTCGGCGTCCGTGAGATCGGCGCGGACGGTGATCCGCAGCCGCGAGGTCCCTTCTGGCACCGACGGGGGCCGGAAGCAACCGACGTGCACGCCCTGCGCCGCGCAGGCGTCGCGGGCGGCGACGGCCCGCTCCGGCTCGCCGAGGACGAGCGAGACCACCGCCGATGTCGGCTCGGGCGCGCCGATGCCGGAGGCCACGGCGCGGGCGCGGTCGAGGACCCGGTTCGCGAGCGCGGGGTCGGCCCGCAGTTCGGCGAGGGCGGCGGCCGCGGCCGCGACGGCCACGGGGGCGAGGCCCGTGTCGAAGA
Source organism: Tsukamurella pseudospumae (assembly GCF_001575195.1). NCBI lineage: Bacteria > Bacillati > Actinomycetota > Actinomycetes > Mycobacteriales > Tsukamurellaceae > Tsukamurella > Tsukamurella pseudospumae. The sequence continues at coordinate 583,655 of NZ_LSRF01000001.1, read as the reverse complement.
TGAACGGACGCGCCGCGTCGATGAGGTGCGCGCGCACCCTCTGAGGTCCGAGGACGACGCCCCCCTGGGAGCCGAGGGCCTTGGACATGGTGGCCGTGACGACGAGGTCGGGCGCGCCGGCAAGGCCGAGTTCGTGGACGAGACCGCGCCCGCCGTCGCCTCGGACCCCCAGGCCGTGCGCCTCGTCGACGACGAGGACCGCGCCGTGCGCGCGGGCGGCGGCGTAGAGGCCCGCGACGGGGGCGAGCATGCCGTCCGCGCTGTAGACCGAGTCGGTGAGGACGAGCGCGCGGACCTCGGTGCGCGCGGCGAGGGCCTCCCGAACGGCGTTCACGTTTCCTCGCGGGGTGACGACGATGCGCGCGCGGGAGAGGCGGCAGGCGTCGACGAGCGAGGCGTGCGAGCCGCCGTCAGAGACGACCAGGGCACCGCGGCCCGCGAGCGCGGTCACGACACCGAGGTTCGCGAGATATCCCGACGAGAAGCACAGCGCCGCCTCCGCGCCCAGGAATTCCGCGACGCCGCGCTCGAAGGACTCGTGCAGTTCGGTGGTGCCGGTGACCAGCCTCGATCCGGTGGCGCCGGCTCCCCAGACGCGCAGGGCGTCGGCGGCGGCCGCGAGCACGCGCGGGTGCCGACTCAGGCCCAGGTAATCGTTCGACGCGAGGTCGAGCCCGGGTTCGTCGGGGCGGCGCGCCGTCAGCGTGCGACGCAGGCCGGCCTCGGCGCGGTCCGCGGCGTAGCCGTCGAGCCACCCCAGCGCATCTACTTGAACACCGTTCACCCGATCACTGTAGCGCCGCGCGGACCGCGGCCGAGACCCCTCCGCAGATCGCGGCCACATCCGCGGGCGTGCTGATGAACGGCGGCATCGTGTAGACGAGGTCGCGGAAGGGTCGCAGCCAGACCCCGGCGGCGACGGTCGCCTCAGTGGCGACGGTCATGTCGACCGGCCGGTCGAGCTGCACCACGCCGATGGCGCCCAACACGCGCACGTCGACGACGCCGGGCATTGCGCGCAGCGGCGCCAGCCCGTCCCGCAGTCCCCGCTCGATGGCACCCACCCGCGCCGCCCAGTTCTGCGACAGCAGCAGTTCCGTACTGGCCACGGCGATCGCGCAGGCGAGCGGGTTCGCCATGAACGTCGGTCCGTGCATGAGCGCACCCTGGTCGGAGTTCGAGATGGTCAGCGCGACCTCGTCGGTGCAGAGCATCGCGGCCAGCGTGAGGTATCCCCCGGTCAGGGCCTTGCCGACGCAGAGGATGTCCGGTGTGACTCCGGCGGCGTCGCACGCGAACAGCGTCCCGGTGCGCCCGAATCCGGTCGCGATCTCGTCGCAGATCAGCAGCACCCCGTGCCGGGCCGTGATGTCGCGCAGGGCCGCGACGTACGCGGGCGGGTGGAAGCGCATGCCGCCCGCGCCCTGGACGACCGGCTCGATGATGACGGCCGCGAGCTCGTGGGCGTGTTCGCCGACGAGGCGATCCAGCTCGGCGACATAGTCCTCGTCGTACTCCGCGGGCGGCGCCGGCGCGAAGACCTGCGTCGCCAGGACGTCCGACCACAGGGAGTGCATGCCACCGTCGGGGTCGCACACGCTCATCGGCGTGAAGGTGTCGCCGTGGTAGCCGCCGCGCCAGGTCAGCAGCCGGTTCCGGCCACTGATCCCCCGGGCGCGCCAGTACTGCAGCGCGGTCTTCACGGCGACCTCGATCGACACCGAGCCACTGTCGGCGAGGAAGACCCGGTCCAGACCGTCCGGCGTGATCCGGACCAGGAGCTCGCCCAGCCGCGCGGCGCTCTCATGAGTCAGCCCGCCGAACATGACGTGCGACATCGTGTCGAGCTGCGCCTTCGCCGCGGCGTCGAGCACCGGGTTGCGGTAGCCGTGGATCGCGGCCCACCAAGAGCTCATCCCGTCGATGACCTGCGATCCGTCGCCGAGAGTCAGGCGCACGCCCTCCGCCGAGGTGACCACCCGGGCCCCGGTACCACCCACCGCGCTGTACGGGTGCCAGAGGGTGCGGGCGTCCAGGGCGAGGATCTCATCGGGCGTCATGTCGGGCCACCATAGCCGCGTTACTCTGGCCGGGTGCACGGCACGAGCGGGTTGGGCCCGAAGGAACGTCGGGTGGGTTCGACCTACCGCCTGCAGCTCTCCCCTGCCTTCACGTTCGACGACGCCGCAGCTCAGGTGCCCTACCTGGCGGATCTCGGCGTGACCCACCTGTACCTGTCGCCGGTGCTGGAAGCGGTGCGCGGTTCCATGCACGGATACGACGTCGTCGACCCGACGACGGTGCGCGGCGAGCTGGGCGGCCGCAAGGGCCTCGAGCGGCTCGCGGACTCGGCGCACGTCGACGGCCTCGGCCTGGTGATCGACATCGTGCCGAATCATCTCGGCGTGGGCCGCCCGGAGCAGAACCCGTGGTGGTGGGATGTACTGCGCCTCGGCCGGATGTCCGCGTTCGCGCACGTCTTCGACATCGACTGGGACCCGCGCAACGGGGCCGGGGGCAAGCTCGCGATCCCGGTCCTGGCCTCCGAGGAGGACGCGGCGGCGCTCGCCGTCGACCGTACGGGGCCCGAGCCCGTGCTCCGCTACCACGACCGCACGTTCCCGATCGGTCGCGACGTGGGCGGCCTCGACGCGGAGCGACTGCATTACGCGCAGCCCTACCGGCTGGTGCCCTGGCGGTCCCCGGTGCGCTCCTACCGGCGGTTCTTCACGGTCGACGACCTTGCCGGCGTCCGCGTCGAGGACCCCGAGGTGTTCGCCGCGACGCACGCCGAGATCGGCTCCTGGTTCGCGGACGGGATCGCCGACGGCTTGCGCGTCGACCACCCCGACGGCCTGGCGGATCCGATCGACTACCTGCGCCGGCTGCGCGAGCTCGTCGGACCCGACGCCTGGATCGTGGTCGAGAAGATCCTCGAGCCGGACGAGCCGCTCGATCCGGATCTCCCCGTCGCCGGAACGACGGGCTACGACGCGCTCCGCGAGCTCGGTCACGCCCTGCTCGACCCCGCCGGGGAGCCGGGCCTGACGGATCTCCACACACGCTGGACCGGGGACGACGGTGCCGTGCGGTGGAACTCCAGCTCGGTCCTCCGACTCCGAGACGAGCTCGCCGCCCGCGATCTGCGCCCCGAGTTCCTCCGGCTGGCCCGGTCGGTCCGTGAGGAGACCGGTACGTCCGTCCCCATCGATGCGCTCGCGGAGGCCGCGCTGGCGTGGATGAACGAGATCCCCTACTACCGCGACGACTACCCGGTCCTGCACGTCCCCGCCGCGAACACGGGAACCTATGCGCACTATCGGTCGACCTTCGGCGAGGCCGTGCCCGGGCAGGCGACCGCGACCGAGGCCGTGGCGGCCGCGCGCTCCCTCGGCCGGGACAGCGCGCACCGGTTCGCCCAGCTCACCGGGGCGCTCACGGCGAAGTCCCTCGAGGACACCTCCTATTACCGCGCCGCCCGGCTGATCTCCCTGCAGGAGGTGGGCGGCGCACCGTCGGACTTCGGGCCCGAGGATCCCCACCCGGCCCTGTCCCGCCGCGCCGTCGAGTGGCCCGCGGCGATGACCACCCTCTCGACCCACGACACCAAGCGCGGTGAGGACGTCCGGGCCCGGATCGGGGTGCTCGGCCAGTGCTCCGGCGACTGGGCGACGGCGGTGGAGCGGTGGCTGCCCGAGCTGCCCTCCGCACCCGATCCGGTCACAGGATTGTTCCTGCTCCAGACGGTGTTCGGCGTCCTGCCCGACGACGGCGCGGTCACCGACGACCTGCGGGGCCGGCTGCACGCGTACGCCGAGAAGGCCATGCGGGAGGCCCGGATCGGCACCTCCTGGACCTCGCCCGACGGTGCCTTCGAGGCCGCCGGTCACACGTTTCTCGACGCGGTGCTGGGCGGTCCGGTCGGTACGGAGATGGCGGAGCTGGTCGCCGGACTCGCTCCGCACGGCCGTTCCGACTCCCTCGCGCAGAAGCTGCTGCAGCTCGCCGGGCCGGGCGTGCCCGACATCTACCAGGGCACGGAGCGATGGGAGGACTCGCTCGTGGATCCCGACAACCGCCGCCCCGTCGACTGGACGGCGCTGCGGGACGACTCGCACCCCAAGCGGGCAGTGGTGCGCGCAGCGCTGCGGCTGCGCCGCGAGCGCCCGGACAGCTTCGTCGGCGGCTCCTACACTCCGCTCCGCGCGGACGGCCCCGGTGCCGATCACCTGCTCGGGTTCCACCGCGGCCCGCAAGGCGGATCGTCCGACGTGGCCGCCCTCGCGACGCGCCGCTCCCTGGTCCTCGACCGCGCCGGGGGCTGGCGCGGCACACGCGTGGACCTCGGCGGGGGCGCATGGACGGATCGTCTCACGGGGAACGTCTTCGCAGGTCGGGCGACACTCGCCGAGGTTCTCCTCGAACATCCTGTCGCCCTGCTGGTGCGCGAGTAGAAAACTTGTCAGTGGGTCCGCGCACACTCGTGAACATGAACAGCGAAACCCCGCGGCCGCTTCGGACGGCACTCGCCCAGTCCGCCACCGCGCGCGCCGGCGTCAGCGGCGCTCGGATCCGCGCCTCGTCGCTGGCACGGGTGGCGGAATCGCTCCGGGAGCACGGCCTCCCCGCCGATCTGCTGCCCACGGGTCGGCTGGTGATGACGGTCGCCACGTCGCGGCTCACGGCCCAATCCCTGCCCGGCGGCGCGATCGAGGTGCGGGCGTTGCGCGAGGGCCGCAACTCGATCCTCGGGCTGCTGGAGGATCCGGAGGAGGTGGCGCACCTCCTCATCCGCTGTGCCGGCATGTCCACTGCCTGGGAGCTCACGGCGGACATCTACGACAGGCTGGTGCTGGACGGGGCGCGGTCGGTGCTCAGTGAGGTCCCGATGGGCGACACGCTGTACGTCCGGCTCGGGGAGCGCACCTTCGGGGAGCTCTTCGCGGAGGACGGGAACGCCTGCCTCGGTGTGCCCGCGGTGGTCACGCTCACCACCCACATCTGTGCCGATTCTCTCGACGAGATGTGGCGGTTCCGTCTGCTGGACCAGCACGAGTTCCGGTCCGTCGGGTGCATCTCCGGTGGTCGGCACGAATCCGTCGAGTCGGCGGTGGCAGCGCTGGCGCTGCACCGCGCACGCACCCCGGAGTGGGAGGCGTTGCACTGACGCTATCGTTCTTCACCGATGTCCATGCCGCCCCCTTCTCTCGCCGATCATCGGTTCGAGGTGTGGGCGCCGCGCCCGGATCGGGTGCGTCTCTGGCTCGACGGCGCGGTGCACCCGATGCGGGCCGACCCCGGCGGTTGGTGGCGCACCACGGCACCGGCCCGCGAGGGAGCGCGGTACGGCTACCTGCTCGACGATGACGGCACCGTACTCCCCGATCCGCGGTCACCGCGCCAACCCGACGGAGTGCACGCACCGTCGGCCCTGATCCCGGAGGTCGCGCCGCCGCGCTGGGAGGGCCGGGAGCTGCGCGGCGCCGTCGTGTACGAGTTGCACATCGGCACGTTCACCTCCGAGGGCACTTTCGACGCGGCCGTCGAGCGGCTCCCGTACCTCGTGGAACTGGGCGTCGGTTTCGTCCAGGTCATGCCGGTCAACGCCTTCAACGGCACGCACGGTTGGGGCTACGACGGTGTCGGTTGGTTCGCCGTGCACGAGCCCTACGGCGGGCCGGCGGGCCTGGAGCGGTTCGTCGCCGCCGCGCACCAGGTCGGGCTGGGCGTGCTGCTCGACGTGGTGCACAACCACCTCGGCCCGTCCGGCAACTACCTCGGGCGGTTCGGCCCGTACGAGACCGACGGCGCGAACACCTGGGGCCGGACGATCAACCTGGACGGCGCGGGCAGTGCCGAGGTGCGGCGCTTCATCCTCGACGACATGGCGTGGTGGCTGCGCCGCTACGGGGTCGACGGGCTGCGGCTCGACGCGGTGCACGCCCTCGTGGACGATCCCGACCGACACCTGCTGGCCGACGCCGCGGCGCTGGCCACCGAGCTGTCCGCGGAGCTCGGTCGGCCACTGGCGCTGATCGCGGAGTCCGATCTCAACGATCCGCGCCTGGTCACGGCCGCGGACCGCGGCGGTTACGGGCTCGCGGCGCAGTGGAACGACGACGTGCACCACGCGATCCACACCTACGTCTCCGGCGAGCGGCAGGGCTACTACGCCGACTTCGGCAGCCCGGAGTGCCTGGCGACGGTGCTCACCGAGGGCTTCTTCCACGCCGGCACCTTCAGCTCCTTCCGCGGGCGGGTGCACGGCGAGCGGATCGACCCGGCGGTGGTGGCACCGTCGCAGCTCCTGGCCTATACCTGCACGCACGACCAGGTGGGCAACCGCGCCCGGGGCGACCGGCCGTCCGAGTACCTGTCCCCCGGTCGGCTCGCGATCAAGGCCGCGCTGGTCCTGTTCTCCGCCTTCACTCCGATGCTGTTCATGGGCGAGGAGTGGGGCGCGCGCACGCCCTTCCGGTTCTTCACCAGTCACCCGGAGCCGGAGCTGGCCCGCGCGACGGTCGAGGGTCGCACGGCGGAGTTCGCCGCGCACGGTTGGCCGCCGGGCGAGGTGCCCGACCCGCAGGACCCGGCCACCTTTGCGGCGTCCCATCTGGACTGGACCGAGCGGGAACACCCCGAGCACGCCCGGCTGCTGCGCAGCTATCGCGCGCTCATCGCGCTGCGCGACGACCCGGCGCTCGCCGTCGACGATCTGCGCGCGGTCACCGTCGACCACCCCGGCGAGGCCACCTGGTTCGCGGTGCACCGCGGCGACCTCACGCTGATCGTCAACGTCTCCGACCCGCCGGTCACGGCGCCGTTCGGGGGCACCCCCGTGCTGGAGTGGGCGGCACCGTCGGTCCAGGGCGGCGCGACGACCGTGCCGGGCGAATCCTTCGTCGTCCTGCGCCGCGCACTATGAAGTCACTTTTCCTGCCACCCTGTTGCTAAGCGATCGCTTTGTGAGAACCTTGCCCGTATGCGAATCGGATTGGGCATCAACTACACGGACGGGTTCAAGGCCACGGCCGACGAGGTCCTCGACCTGGAGCGGGCGGGGCTGGACATCGTCTTCGTCCCCGAGGCGTACTCGTTCGACGCCGTCAGCGCGCTCGGCTACCTCGCCGCGAAGACCGAGCGCATCAAGCTCGCGTCCGGCATCCTGCAGATCTACACCCGCACGCCCACGCTGACCGCGATGACCGCCGCCGGACTCGACAACGTCTCCGACGGCCGGTTCATCCTCGGCCTCGGCGCATCGGGCCCGCAGGTGATCGAGGGCTTCCACGGCGTGAAGTACGACGCCCCGATCGGCCGTACCCGCGAGATCATCGAGATCTGCCGCAAGGTCTGGAGCCGCGAGCGGCTCGAGCACCGCGGCAAGTACTACACGATGCCGCTCACCGAGGAGGACGGCGGCACCGGCCTGGGCAAGCCGCTCAAGCTGATCAACCACCCTGTGCGCGACCGTATCCCGGTCCTGCTTGCCGCACTCGGACAGAAGAACGTGGCGCTGGCCGCCGAGGTCGCCGAGGGCTGGCAGCCCATCTTCTTCCTGCCCGAGAAGGCCAAGGACGTGTGGGGCGATGCGGTGGCGGAAGGCAAGGCCAAGCGCGATCCCGCGCTCGGCGAGCTCGACGTCTACGCCGGGCCGGCGCTCGCGATCGGCGAGAACGTCGATCACCTGCTCGGCTTCGTCAAGCCGCACCTCGCGCTGTACATCGGCGGCATGGGTGCCAAGGGCAAGAACTTCTACCACACGCTGGCCACCAACTACGGCTACGGCGCCGAGGCGGACCGGATCCAGGAGCTCTACCTCGCGGGCGACAAGGCCGCCGCCGTCGAGGCCGTGCCCGACGAGCTGGCACGCAATGTCTCGCTGATCGGCCCGAAGGGCTTCGTCAAGGAGCGGATCGCGGCCTTCGAGGAAGCGGGCGCCACGGTGCTCAACGTAGTGCCGATCGCGGAGGACGCGGCGGGCCGCGTACAGCAGGTCGAGCTGCTGCGCGGGCTCCTGTAGCGTCCGACACAGTCCGATAGGGGGCGGTCCGGGAAGATTTCCGGACCGCCCCCGGTTGTCTCTTCTGTGACCGAAGCTTCCTTCCCCCGCCCCCGCCTGTCCCTCCTCGAGCTGGCTCCCGTCGTCGACGGTGCCTCCTTCGGCGACGCACTCCGCGACACGATCGCGACCGCGCAGGAGGCGGAACGACTCGGGTACGAGCGGGTCTGGGTCGCCGAGCACCACTCGATGCCCGGTATCGCGAGCTCCGCCCCGGCCGTCCTCATCGGCCAGATCGCGGCCGCCACCGACTCGATCCGCGTCGGCTCGGGCGGAGTCATGCTGCCCAACCACCAGCCCCTCGTCGTCGCCGAGCAGTTCGGCACGCTCGACGCACTGTTCCCGAACCGCATCGACCTCGGCATCGGGCGCGCGCCCGGAACGGACCAGCTCACCGCGCACGCGCTGCGTGGCGGCAAGGTCAGCGAGTCGGTCGACGACTTCCCGCAGGCGCTCGCGCACCTCCGCGCCTTCCTCCGCGACGACTTCCCCGCCGACCACCCGTACGCCGCGATCACCGCCACTCCGGGCACCGGTTCGAATCCCGAGATGTGGCTGCTCGGCTCATCGACCTTCAGCGCAAAGCTCGCGGGCCTGCTCGGCCTGGGCTTCGCCTTCGCCCGGCACTTCGCGCCGCAGGCCACGCTGCCCGCCCTCACCGAGTACCGCGAGAACTTCCGCCCCGGCGACATCGACTCCCCCAACGCCATGCTGACGGTGACCGTGATCGCCGCCGACACCGACGAGCAGGCCCAGCGGATCGCCGGACCCGCGAAGGCGTCGATGTACCGGGTGCGCACCGGCAACCCCGGCCGGATGTTGACCTTCGATCAGGCCGCCGCGCAGCCACTGACGGCCGATCAGGAGCAGGCGATCGCGCCCACCACTGCCGCCTGGATCGTCGGTTCGCAGGACACCGTGCGCGACGAACTGCGCTCGCTGCTGGAGCGCACGCAGCCGCAGGAGCTCATGATCGCCGGGATGATCCCCGGGCGCGACGAGCGCGTGCACAGCCTCGAGCTGATCAAGGGCGCGGTCGACCAGTTGGGCTGAGCCCTACGCCGTGACGTCCCCGTTGAACAGCACCCGGGTCGGGCGGACTCGCACCACGACCTCCTCGGGGACGGCGTTGCGCCGCCCGAATTCCTCGCCACGCTCGGCGCCCATGTACCGGACTCCGCAGGCCGTGCAGATCTGGAGCAGGTACTCGGGATCGTCGACGAACTCGGCGATGCCCTGCACCTGCGCGAAGGCGTACGGCGGTTCCTGCAGGTCGACCGACACCGCGACCCGCGGGTCCTTCGCCAGCAACCGCCCCTTCGGCGTGCCCCGTCCCGTGGCGAAGACGAGGGCACCGTCGTCGATGACGAACCAGACCGGCGTCGTGAGCGGGCGCCCGTCGGTCGCGAGGTAGGCGAGGTGCCCCGTCCGCGTTCCGGCGGAGAGGAACTCGACGGCGGCCGGGGTCAGGGACTGCGTGATCTGCATGGGTCGAGGCTACGTCTCCACCCGGATCTCCACCCGTCGGTCGATCCGGCTCCGCGCTGATCGCGGAAGAGTCTGCGGTATGAACTCAGCGACCACCGCCGTCATCGCCGTCATCGCCATCGGCTGGATCTTCTACCGCCAGTTGCAGGCCCGTCCGCTCAAGGAGAAGACCTCCCGCATCGCGCTCGTCCTGGCCGCAGTCGGTCTCGTCCAGACGGTGCAGTACGTCTCGCACGGCGGTCCGGTGGGCGCCGGGCACGTGATCGCGGCGGTGATCGGCCTCGCCATCGCCGTCGCGCTCGCCTACCCACGGGCCCTGACCACCAAGGTCTTCCCCGGCCCCGACGGCGCCTACCTCCGGCAGGGCACGGCCGCCACGATCGGGCTGTGGATCGTCGCGATCGGCCTGCACGTGGCCGTGGACTTCGTCGTTCCCGCCACGATGGGCGACCACACCGGCCACGGCTTCGCCGGCGTGACCACGATGCTGTTCATCGGCGTCACCCTCTTCGCCCAGAATCAATTCCTCCAGCAGCGTGTCGCCGCGCACCGCGCCCAGCAGCCGGTGGTCCCGGTCGGCTGACAGATCCTGTCATCCGCGCCCGACGGTGCGCCTCACGCACGGTCTGGCCCGTCTCATAGTTCGGGCGTGCGCGCGGTCAGCCCGAGTCTCTCCGGCCCGAAGTCGATCTCGGCGCCATCGCAGCTGCAGAGCAGATCGGCGAGAGTCGCGATTCGGGACTCTCGCTGAGCGCGGTCTCGATCCGTTCCCACGACTGGATCATCCATGATGGACGACTCCGCCGCGAGATCTTTGGCACACGAAGGCCACTCATGGTCAGAGCCTTCCGATCGCCTTCCTCAGCTTGTCGAGGAAGGCGTCCTCGCCGAAGGTGTTGACCTTGAAGAAGACCGCTTGGCTGCCGCCGGAAGTGATGCCGGTCAGGTACAACTGCTCGCCGTGTCCGACCAGTGTGAGACTCAGACTCACCCGGTTCGAGCCGACGAGGCTGTATCTCTCGTAGACGCGCACTGCGATCCGGCAATCGCCCACCGCAAGGGTGCTCCCGTCCTCGTACGACGCCGAAGCGCTCCCTCCGGTGATCTCGGCGTCGAGGACCTCCAGGGCCCGATCGAAGTCCCCGACGAACGCGTGCTCCAACTTCGCCATGACGCACCTCCTCGATCCCATTGTGCCTACGCAGGCGCCACCCGCTCCGCCGCGACATCGGGCAGACTCGGCGGGGTGGGAACCTTCACCGATCTTGCCGAGTACCTCGCCCTCCCCCGCACGAACGCCCTCACGGTGTCGCCGGACGGGAAGCGCCTCGTCGCCGCGGTCAGCGAACTGACCAAGGACGGCGCCGAGTACGCCGGCACCCTGTGGGAGATCGACCCCACCGGGGCGGAACCCGCCCGCCGGCTCACCGACCCGGCGCGCCCCGCATCGTCGCCGACCTTCGACGGGACGAGACTTCTGTTCGTCCGCAAGCACGGCGACGGCGACGATGCCGTCCCCGCGATCTGGGAACTCCCGGCCGCCGGCGAGCCGGTGCTGCGGGCACAGGCCCCCGGCGGACTCTCGAACCCCATCGCCCGCGGTGGGGTCGTGCTCGCCGTCGGCCCGCGGTTCGCCGAGGACGATGCCACCGACGGCCGGATCCGCGAGGCCCGCAAGACCGGCAAGGTCTCGGCGATCCTGCACTCCGCCGCCGTCGTCCGCTACTGGGACACCGACCTCGGACCCGCGATCCCATGGCTGTACCGGATCGACGACGACGGCGCGAATCCGCTCGCGCCCTTGCCCTTCGGCGGTTTCATCGAGCCCCACCCGTCGCTCTCCCCCGACGGCTCCTTCGTCGTCGTCGAGGACGGTGCCGCCCGGGGCACCGCGGTCCGCGCCCGGCTGGTCCGCGTCGACACGACGACGGGCGACGCCCTGCCGATCGTCGACGACGAAGCCTTCGAGGCGCACGCACCGGCCGTCTCGCCCGACGGTGCGCGCATCGCCTACCTCCGGGAGTCCATCAGCACGCCGGAGAGCGCCCCGACCGTCACCCTCTGGGTCCACGACCTCGCCACCGGCGAGGACACGCAGTGGGCCGAACAGTGGGACCGCTGGCCCGGCGCACCCGTCTGGCTGCCCGACGGCGACGCCGTCCACCTTGCAGCCGACGACAACGGCCACGCCCCGGTCTTCCGCGTCGACACCGAACGGGCCACCGAACTCACCGGCGACGACGCCGCGTACTCCTCGCTCCAGATCACCAACGGCGGAACGGCGTTCGCCCTCCGATCGTCGTACCTCACCCCGTCCCACCCGGTCCGGATCGACGGCGGCACCGTCGTCGATCTCCCGCCGGTCGCGGCGCACCCGGACCCGCCCGGCACGCTCACGGAGCTCACGTCCACCGGGCCCGACGGTGCCCGTACCCGCTCCTGGCTCGTCCTTCCGGTGGGTGCGGACGCGGATCATCCGGCGCCGCTGCTCCTCTGGGTGCACGGCGGCCCGCTGGGCAGCTGGAACACCTGGCAGTGGAGGTGGAACCCGTGGCTGCTCGCCGCGCGCGGATACGCGGTGCTGCTGCCTGATCCGGCGCTGTCGACGGGCTACGGGCAGAACTTCATCCAGCGCGGCTGGGGCCGTTGGGGCGGGCCCGTCTTCACCGACCTCATAGCCGCGGTCGACGCCGCCGAGGAGCGCGAGGACATCGACGAGACACGCACGGCGGCGATGGGCGGCAGCTTCGGCGGATACATGGCGAACTGGATCGCCGGGCACACGGACCGGTTCGACGCGATCGTCTCCCATGCCGGACTGTGGGAGCTACCGGGCTTCGGCACCACGACCGATGCCCCCTTCTACTGGCGCACCGAGATGACGCCCGCGATGGCCGAGGCGAATTCGCCGCACCACGCCGTCACGGACATCCGTACGCCGATGCTCGTGATCCACGGCGACAAGGACTACCGGGTCCCGATCTCCGAAGCCCTCACCCTGTGGACCCAGCTGCTCGCGGACTCGGGGCTGCCGGCGGCTCCGGACGGTTCCACCGAGCACCGGTTCCTGTACTTCCCGGACGAGAACCACTGGATCCTCAAGCCCGGCAACGTCACCGTCTGGTACGAGACAGTGTTCGCCTTCCTCTCCGAGCACGTCCTCGGCGAGTCACGGGAGCTGCCCGAGGCACTCGCCCCGGGCCCCGACGCCTAGACCGTGAACACTTGGATCGACTAACTGTTCATAGTGAGCTAGGCTGCAGTATGACCGCCACCCTCCACACCTCGCCCGATCCCGAGCAGCCGATCTCACTCGACCACCAGCCCGCGTGGGCGCATCCGGTGATCGAATTCCTCCGGGACGCCGCGGAGCACGGCTACTCCGTCCAGCTGACCGCCAAGCTCGACACGATGACTCCGGCGCAAATGGCCGATCGGCTCGGGGTCTCCCGAGCAACGATCTCGCGCCGGATCGCATCCGGCGATATCCGCGCACTGAAAGTCGGCAACCGGCATCGCATCACCACGCAGGAGTTCGCGCGGTACCGCGAGGAGATGATGATTTCAATCGCCGAACAGAGCCAGGACGATTTCGAGGTCGATCTGCGCCGTGGCTGATACCGCGGTTGAATTCCTCGACGCGAACGTTCTCGCAAAGCCGGTTACTCGTTCCCTGCTTCTGATTGCGGCGGGGTACACGGAGGACCTTCGTGTCACGTGGAGTGCGTACGCCGAGATCGAAGCAGACCGCCATGCGCGAGAAAATGCCGTGTCCGTGGCGCAGGTTCGAACGCGGCACGGATTCGCACTCGCCCTTTCCGGTGCGGATCCGCAGCGGTTCACTCACGTCGACGTCCGCGAAAGACCGACAGATATTGGCTGATGCAGCAGCCGCGCATGCCACCTACCTGGTGACGGAGGACGTCGATGATTTCGCTCCAAACGACATACACGCCGCAGGCCTCGCCGCGGCGGTGAACCCGGATCTGTTCTTGAGTCGACGTGTTTCACATGAGACGTACGTTGCCATCCTCGACGTCATTTGCCGAGGACGAACGCGGTACCCACAGACGCCGGCGCAGTTGCACTCGGCTCTGGCCGCGAACCATCCACTTCTCTACGCGGCGCACGCGCGTGCATTCGCAGTCGATCCGGCGACCCCGATCCATCGGCAATCACGCGTGTTGTTCCGCGGCACGCGATGCCTGGGTTGTGCGGGCCCGCTCAACGATTCCGCGCGCGCAGCCGGGCTGTGCGAGGGCTGCAAGCAGCCGGACTGAATCAGGTCAAGTAGCGATACGCCGGCGACCCGGGCTCGAGCCGCTCGCAGTGCAGCCGCGAGTCGTTCATCCGCTCCAGCAGTGCCCCGAGATCGCCGGCGCGCCCCAACTCCACGCCCACGAGAGCCTCGCCGGTATCGCGGTTGTTGCGCTTGACGTACTCGAACAGCGTGATGTCGTCGTCGGGACCGAGCACCTCGTCGAGGAACCGACGCAGCGCACCGGGCTCCTGCGGAAAGGCCACGAGGAAGTAGTGCTTGAGACCCTTGTGCACCAGCGAGCGCTCGATGACCTCGTTGTAGCGCGACACGTCGTTGTTGCCGCCGGACAGCAGGCACACCACGGTCGCGCCGGGCTCGAACCGCAACTGCGCCAACGCCGCCACCGACAGCGCGCCCGCGGGCTCGGCGATGACACCCTCGTTCTGGTACAGGTCCAGCATCGCCGTGCAGATGGCGCCCTCGTCCACCTCGATGATGCCGAGCTCCCCCGCCGCGACATCGCGGATCTCGTGCGCGGGCCAGACGGCGCCGCCCTCGGCGACGGCGACGTCGTAGCCGATCCGGCCGATCTTCTTGACGGCGGCACCGTCGACGAACGGATCGATCGAGGCCAGCTCGACCGGACCGCCCGCCTCGATCGCCCGGGCCAACGACGGTGCGCCGGCGGGCTCCGCGCCCACGATGGTCACCGTCGGCGACTGCGAGCGGAGGTAGCGGGTGACACCGGCGAAGCAGCCGGCGCCGCCGACGGGCATCACGGTCACGTCGGGGACGACGCCGCCGAGCTGCTCGACGAGCTCGACCCCGATGGTGCCCTGACCCGCCGTGGTGCGGGGATCGTCGAAGGCGTGCACCCAGGTGGCACCCGTGGCCGCGACGTCTTCCAACGCAGCCCCTGCAGCGGCGTCGTAGGTCTCGCCGGTGGCGATCAGCTCCACGTAGCGTCCGCCGTGCGCGCGGATCCGGTCCCGCTTCTGCTTCGGTGTGGTCGTCGGCACGTAGATCCGGCCGTGCACCTCCATGGCCCGGCACGCGAACGCCACGCCCTGGGCGTGATTGCCGGCCGATGCCGCCACCACGCCCGCGGCCTTCTCGGCGTCGGTCAGCTGAGCCATGAGGTTGTACGCGCCACGGATCTTGTACGAGCGGACCACCTGCAGGTCCTCGCGCTTGAGGTAGACCTTCGCTCCGGTCAGCGCGGACAGCCGCTCACACGGCTGCAGCGGACTCATCGAGACCACCCCTGCGAGCCGCGCGCGGGCATCGATGATCGAGTGCACCGTCAGGTCGGCGGCGGCACTGGACATCGATGACGTAGACATGCGGGCCATTTTCCCACTCGCCTCGCGACGCTCCGCACCCCGCCCTGGTCAGCCCCACGGGTTGGGCGTGGGCGCCCCGTCCGAGGCCCGTCCGCGCCGCCGTACGGCACGCACGGCCTGATCCGCACCGAACACGAGCGCGAGCCAGGCCGTCAGCCCGGTCGTGCCGCCCACCAGGAGGAAGAACAGCCCGGCCAGCCACAGGCCGGTGGTGTCCTGCGACGCCCACCACGCCCACGGGACGGCGAACCCGACCACCGCGACGACGGGAATCACCACGAGCAGCCAGAGCCGCCGGAGGACGAGTAACACGACCGTCGACGCCAGCACGATCGCCGCACCGCACGCGATCACCTGCCAGGGCCTGTACGGACCCTGCGCCACACCGTCGACCTCGTAGTACTCGTGGTCCCACCCGAGAAACGCGCCCCACATCGCCCCGCAGAAGACCGCGAGGACGATCAGCCACACCATCACGCGCATGCATTCGATGTTAGCCATCACGAACCGAACCATCCCGGGTTCCGGCCGCGGGTCCGAAGCACCGCGCACTTCCGCGTGCCATCATTGCCGGGTGGCGGACGTCTACCGGATGCGGATCGCGATGATCATCGCCCTCGCGGGCGTCGTCGTGGCAGCCGTGACGCTCGACTTCCACCGCGACCCGCCCTGGTCCGTCCTGCTGTTCGGGATCGTGGCCGCGGTGGCCGCCGTCCGGTTCCTCCCGGAGGGTCGAGTCCCACTACCCGCCCGGATCGCGATGGAGGCGGTGTCGGCCGTCGCGGTCGGCGTGCTCTTCGGGATCCAGCCGAACGCGGCGGTCGGCGTCCTGCTGTACACCGGGACCGTCTACGCCGGCGGCGAGTTCCCGGTGCGGGCCTCGATCCCACTCGCCCTGCTGACCGGCGGCAGCGTCACGACCACCGCGCTCCTCACCGGGCCCGCGGATTTCAACGCCCTCTGGATCGGCGGGTCCGTCATGGTCACCGTCTGGGCGGGCATCGCGGGCCGGACACGGCGGGAACGAACGCGCGCGCTGGAACAACTCGTGGAGCAGACCCGCCTCACCGCGGAGTCGGAGGCGCGCAGCGGCGCGCTCGCCGAGCGCGCCCGCATCGCGCGCGACCTGCACGACGTCCTCGCGCACACCCTCTCGGGCGCTGGTATGCAGCTCGAACTCGCCGACGCGCTGCTCGAGGCCGGCCGTCCCGACGATGCCCGCGCCGCCGTCCAGCGCGCCCGTGGCGCCATCGCCGACGGCGTCACCGAGGCCCGCGGCGCCGTCCACGCGCTGCGCGAGGACACCGTCGACCTGCCGACCACCCTCGCCGCGCTCGCGGACGGCCCGGAGGAGAGCGTCGAGACCGAGCCGGTCGAGCTGACCGATCCCCAGGTCCGCGCGGTACTGCGCGTCGCGCAGGAGGCGTTCACCAACGCCCGACGGTACGCGCCCGGCGCTCCCGTCAGGGCCCGCCTGGTCCGGATACCCGACGGTGCCGAGCTCACCGTCGTCAACGGTCCGGGCCGTCCCGCCGACGGCGTGCGCGGCTCGGGCATGGGCCTGATCGGGATGCGCGAGCGCGCGGCGGAGATCGGTGGCACGCTGCAAGCGGGTCCGAACGACGACGGCGGGTGGACGGTACGCCTGAGCGTCCCGCCGCCCACCGTTCCGACGAAGGAGCTCTGAGTGAACGACATTCGCGTGGTCGTGGCCGACGACCAGGCCGCCGTCCGCGAGGCGCTGGCCGCGATGCTCGACCTCACGGCGGGCATCGAGGTCGTGGGGGCCGCAGCCGACGGCGTCGAGGCCGTCTCGCTCGTCCGCGAGCACCGCCCGGATGTGCTCCTCACCGACCTCCGGATGCCGAACCTCGACGGTGCCGGGGCCACCGAGCGCGTGCTCGCCGACGCTCCTGACACCGCCGTCGTCCTGCTCACCACCTACGACGACGAGGAGTCCATCCTCCTCGGCCTCCAGGCGGGAGCCCGCGGATATCTGACGAAGAACGCGGGGCGCGCCGAGATCGCAGCGGCGATCACGGCCGCCGCGGCCGGGCAGTCGGTGCTCGACCCGCAGGTGCAGCAGCGGCTCGTCGCCTCCGCGACGGGCGGCGCGAGCGCACGTCCGGCACCGTCGGGCCGCGCGGCGGCGCCCGCCCCGGATCTGACGCCCCGCGAGCGGGAGGTGCTGCGCCTCATCGCCGACGGTCTGACGAACCGGGACATCGCGGGCCGGCTGTTCGTGAGCGAGTCGACGGTGAAGACGCACATCAACAACCTGTTCGCCAAGGCCCACCTCCGCGACCGCGCGCACGCCGTGCGGTACGCCTTCGAGACCGGGGTCGCGGCATCCGGTCAGGCCGATTGAAACCCTTCTCCACTGCACGCCACCGGCTTACGGTCGGACATCATGGCGACAACGATCATCTCCCCGACACGCGCCGTGTCGACCACAGCGCAGTCGGGCGCGACATCCGTTCCGGTGCGGCTCGTCCCGCGCCGACGGCCCGGACGATGGGCGGCCGCGGCCGTCGTCGCGGTGCTCGGCGCGATGCTGGTCAACACGCTGCTCACCAACCAGCGCTTCGAATGGCCCATCGTGGCCCACTACTTCACCCAGGCGGCGGTCCTGAAAGGGCTGTGGCTCACCCTGTGGTTGACCGCGGTCACGTTCGCGGCGGGTTTCGTCCTGGGCATCGGGCTGGCGGCGATGCGGCTGTGGGGAGGACCACTGCTGCGGGCGGTGTCCTTCGGCTTCGTCTGGCTCGTGCGGTCGGTACCGCCACTCGTGCTCCTCCTGTTCTGGTTCCAGCTCGCTTCCCTGTATCCACGCCTGTCGCTGGGGATCCCGTTCGGCCCTGAGTTCGTCACCGTCGACACCACGCACCTGATCAGTGGGATCGTGGCCGCGATCATCGCGCTCACGCTGGACGTGGCCGCGTTCGCCGCGGAGATCGTGCGCGGCGGCCTGGTCTCGGTGCCGCCGGGGCAGACCGAGGCCGCCCGGTCGCTGGGGCTCGGCCCGCGCCGCATCTTCCGGCGGATCGTGCTGCCCCAGGCGATGCCCGCGATCATCCCGGGCTCCGGCAATCTGCTGATCGGCCTGCTCAAGTCGACCTCGTTGGTCAGCGTGATCGCGGTGACCGACGTGCTCTACTCGGTGCAGCTGGTCTACAACCAGAACTTCAAGGTGATGCCGCTGCTGCTGGTCGCGACCACCTGGTACGTCGTGATCACCTCGGTCCTCGCAGTGGGCCAGTACTTCGTGGAGCGGCGGTTCAGCCGGGGTCGACGGGACGCCCGCCCCTTCCGCGAGATCCTCCGCGACGCCGCACGCCTGCGGCCGCGACTCCCCCGCACCACTGCGCCCCCGACGGTGCCGGTATCGGCGGACTCGGCAGGTGAGCGCCGATGAGCGCCATCGAGATCCGCGGCCTGCGCAAATCCTTCGGCGGCCGCGAGGTACTGCGCGACGTGGACCTCGACGTCGCCCCCGGCGAGGTGGTCGTCATCCTCGGCCCCTCCGGCTCCGGAAAGTCGACACTGCTCCGCTGCATCAACCACCTCGAGCGACCCGACAACGGCTACGTCCGCGTCGGCGGCGACCTCATCGGGTACGGCGAGGGCGGCGCTCGCCGCGGCGAGACGGTCCTGCGTGAACTCCACCCGCGGGACGTCGCGCGCCAGCGCCGCCACATCGGCATGGTCTTCCAGCAGTTCAACCTGTTTCCGCACTTCACTGTCCTGGAGAACCTCACCGAGGGACAGCACGCCGACGGCGTTCCGGCCGACGAGGCCGCCCGCCGCGGCCGGGAGCTGCTGGCGCGCGTCGGCCTGGCGGGGAGGGAGGACTCGTATCCGTCGCAGCTCTCCGGCGGGCAGCAGCAGCGCGTGGCGATCGCGCGCACCCTGGCGATGCGTCCCGACGTGGTGCTCTTCGATGAGCCCACCTCCGCGCTCGATCCGGAGCTCGTCGGCGAGGTCCTCGCGGTGATCCGGGATCTCGCCGAGTCGGGCATGACGCTGGTCGTCGTCACCCACGAGATCGGCTTCGCCCGAGACGTCGCGGACACCGTCATCTTCATGGACGACGGCCGGATCGTCGAGACCGGCCGGCCCGCGACGATCTTCTCCGACGCCGAACACCCTCGCACCCGCGAATTCCTCGCGGCGGTCCGCTGATCCACCACCTCCAACCATCCGATCCCCCTGCACCAGGAGACATCCATGCGCAGCCGCGCCCTGTTCGCCACCGTCGCCGTCACCGCCGCCACCGTGCTCGCGGCGTGCGGCGGACCGTCGGACCCGTCCACCGGGAGTTCCGCGTACCCCGTGCCCACCCAGGATCTCGTGTCGGGCATCGCCGTCGATCCCGCCGCGCGGGCCCTGCTTCCCGAGGGAACGACGGAACTCACGCTGGGCCTCACCCGACAGCCCGGCATCAACAACCTCCCCCACGCCGGCGAGGTACCCGAGGGCACCCCCGTGGGCCTCGACGTGGACCTGCGAGAGGCTGTGGCGAAAGCCCTGGGCGTCACGTGGAAGCAGGAGATCGGCACGTTCTCCACGATCATTCCGGGAGTGCAGAACGGCCGGTACCAGGTGGGGCAGGGCAACTTCGGCGTCACCAAACCGCGCCTCGAGGTCGTGGACTTCGCGACCTACCTGAACGACGGGCAGGCCTTCGTGGGGGCGTCGAAATCCGGTCTCACGAGCGTGAAGACGCTCGAGGACCTGTGCGGCAAGAAGATCGTGACGGGGTCGGGCACCACCTTCCAGCAGATCCTGGAGAAGGGCACCGGGCAGTGCACGTCGAAGGGGAAGCCCGCGTACACCGTGCAGTACCTCGACGACCAGGGCGCGATCGTGCTCAACCTGCAGAACAACCGCGTCGACGCCTATTTCGGACCAACGCTCTCGCTCCGGTACCTCGTCGACAAGGTGCCCGGCACGACCTTCCTCGGCGAGTACTCCACCACCGTCGTCGGATTCGTGACGGCGAAGGGCTCGCCGATCGCCCCGGCGATCTCCCACGCGATCAACACGCTCATCGCCCGCGGCGAGTACCAGAAGCTGTTCGAGAAATGGAAGGTGCCGACCTCGGCACTGCCGAAGTCCGAGGTCAACCCGACCGCGGGGTTCTGATGGGGATCGAGTCCCTCGCCTTCCTCACGCCCGGCAACTACGCCGACGACGACCCCGCAGCCGGCCTCGACGACACCTTGCGCCTCATCGCCTTCGGCGAGGAGCTCGGCTACCGCGGCGCCTGGGTGCGCCAGCGTCACCTGGAGCACGGGATCTCCTCCGCGGCGGTGTTCCTCGGCGCCGCCTCCCAGCGCACCACGACGATCGAGCTCGGCACCGCGGTGATCCCCATCGGCTACGAGAACCCCTTCCGGCTCGCGGAGGATCTGTCGCTCGCGGACGCCCTGTCGCGCGGACGCGTCCAGGCCGGGTTCTCGACGGGGATGCCGCATGCGGACCTGCTCACGGACCTCGTCTTCGACCACCGCCCGACCGAGTCCGGGCACGCGCGGGTGGCGCGCACCGTCGAGCATCTGCGCGGCGCGTACCTCGGCGACGAGGGCACCCGGATCGAGTCGCCCGGAAACGTACAGCGGCCGCGGCTGCAGCCGCACTCCCCCGGTCTGGCGGACCGGTCCTGGTACGGCGGAACCTCGCTCGGCTCGTCGCGGTGGACCGGCGAGGCCGGATTGCACCTGCTGACCGGCAACATCGTCTCGGCGGCGGGTGTCGACTCCGACGACTTCGGGACCGTGCAGGCCCGGCTCATCGACGCGTTCCGGCGGTCCGGAGGCGACCGCAAACGGGTCGCCGTCGGGCGGGTGATCGTGCCGACGGACAGCGCCGACCGCTCCACCGCGGACCGGTACCGCGCGTACGCGCGCTCACGGTACGAACGCACCCGAACCGCCCACGGGGACAGGCGGACCCTGTTCGCCGAGGACCTCGTCGGGCCCGTCGCGGAGATCGCCGAGCGACTCGCCGTGGACCCCGCCTTCGCGCCGGAGACCGGACCGGTCACCGAATTCCGCCTCGAGCTGCCCTACGAGTTCGACGTGCGGGACTACGAGCAGATCCTCACCGATGCACTCGGACTACTCCCGGCGCTCGCCTCCGCCGCCTAGGTATGCGTCTCCCGCAGAGTGCGGACGAGGTTCTTCTGGATCTTGCCGGTGGCGGTCTTCGGGAGGGCGTCGACGAAGACGATCTCCTTGGGCGCCTTGAAGCCCGCCAGGTTGTCCTTGGCGTACGCGAGGAGCGCGTCGACGTCGCGCTCGCCCGACGGTGCCGCGACCACGAACGCCGTGACGGCCTCGCCCCAGTGCTCGTGCGGGGTACCGACGACCGCGACCTCGGCGACGGTGTCGTGGCCGAGCAGGACTCGTTCGACCTCGACGGAGGAGACGTTCTCGCCGCCGGACTTGATGATGTCCTTGGCGCGGTCGGTGAAGAAGACGACGCCCTCGTCGTCGAGGTAGCCGATGTCGCCGCCGTGGAACCAGCCGTGCGCGAAGGACTCCGCGTTCGCGGCGGCGTTGTTCCAGTAGCCCTCCATGAGCTGCGGTGAGCGGTAGACGATCTCGCCGACCTCACCGGGCGGGAGGAGGGCACCGTCGGCGCCCATGATCGCGACGTCGGTGGACACCGTGGCGGGACCCCAGGAGTCGTCCTTGACGCCCTGATGGCCGGCCCACTGCAGCTCCGAGGCGGGCGTGGTCTCGGTCTGCCCGGATCCGAGAACGATGGCGGCGGAGGCGAACCGCGCCCGCAGCGCGGCGAGCAGCTCGGCCGGCATCGGCGCCATCGCGTACATCCCGGCGACCAGCGACGCGGTGTTCTCGTCGTCCAGCTCGGGCTGGGCGAGCAGCGCCGCCCACATCATGGGCAGCAGCGTGATGTGCGTGACCCGATGGTCGACGAAGGCCCGCGCCAGCTTCTCGGGATCGAATCCCCGCAGCAGCACGGCGGTTCCGCCGGTGATGAGAGTGGGCATGAGGAGCGCGTCGAGCGCGGTGACGTGGAAGAGCGGCAGCGCGATCGGCTGGACCACGGGCTGCACGTCCGGCCGCAGGCCCAGGCCGAGCGCGGAGGACAGCGCCGAGATGTGCACCGCCACATGGCTGGTGACCACACCCTTCGGGCGGGCCGTGGTGCCGGAGGTGTACAGGCAGTGGAGCACGTCCCGGTCCTCGACGATCGTCTCGACCACGGAGCCGTCGGGATCGAGGACCTCCGGGAAGGCGGTCGACGGTACGCCGCCCACCTCGGCCGGGATCTCCCCCGCGCCGTTCGACACCACGTACACCGCCTCCACCACGTTCTCCGCGGCGCCGAGGGCGGCGGTCAGCGCGGGGACGAAGACGTCCTCGGTGATGACGGCGCGGACACCGCTGTCCCCGAGCTGGTAGGCGACATCGCCGGGCGCGAGCAGCAGGTTCAGCGGCATCGCCACCACCCCGAGCTTCGCGCACGCGAACAGCGACACGGCGAACTCCCAGCGGTTCTGCATCTGCAGGGCGATCGCGTCGCCCCGCCCGTAGCCGCGCGCCTGCAGGCCGCGGGCGAGCGCGTTGGACCGGCTCTCCAGCTCCCGGTAGCTGACCACGTGCTCGCCGTCGACGATCGCGATCCGATCGCCGAAGGTCCGGGCGCCCCGGGTGGGCAGGTCGCCCACGCAGACGCGGTGGGTGAGGTTCACCGCCAGCGGGTCGATACCGGACATATCGGGGCGCATCGCTCGACTCATGGCGGCACCGTAGCCCGTCCACGGCGGACGCGCGCGACGAACGGGTGAAGAGGCGCTAACCGACGCGGCGGGCGGCCCCGCCGACCTCCGGAACCGGAAGCCCGAGGTGCTCACGGAGCGTCGTGGCGCCGTACTCGGATCGGAACGCCCCGCGCTCCTGCAGCAGCGGAACCACCTGGGCGATGAAGTCGTCGAGACCGGTCGGAGTGAGGTGCGGCACGAGGATGAAGCCGTCGGCGGCGTCGGCCTGGACGTAGGTGTCGATCTCGTCCGCGACCTGCTGCGCGGTCCCCACGAATTGCGGCCGTGTGTTGAGCTCGATCACCAACTCCCGGATGGACAGCCCGCCCGCCTCGGCGCGCGCACGGTACGTGGCCACGATCTCGCGCGGGTCCGCATGCAGGACACGCCCCTTCACCGCCTGGGCCTCGAAGACCGGCTCGACGTCGGGCAGCGGACCGTCGGGATCGAAGGACTGGAGTTCGCGCCCCCAGACCTGCTCGAGGAAGTTGAGCGCGGTCTGCGGGCCGACCTGGCTGCGGCGGATCTCGCGGGCCTTCTCCGCCGCCTCGTCGGCGGTGCCCCCGATGACCGCGGCCGCGCCGGGGAAGACCTTGAGATGGTCCGGGTTACGGCCGCGATCCGCGGCGCGCCGCTTGACGTCGGCGTAGAAGGTCCGGCCGCTCTCGAGCGAGCCGTGCCGGGTGAAGATCGCGTCGGCCTGGGCCGCAGCGAAGTCGCGTCCCTCCCCGGAATCACCGGCCTGCAACAGGACCGGGTGTCCCTGCGGCGACGGCGGGAGCGGCGCGCTGCCCCGGACGTCGAACTGCGTTCCGTGATGCACGATCTGATCGCCGCCCCAGCCGTCCCAGAACTTCCGGGCGACGGTGACGAACTCGTCGGCGCGCCGATACCGGTCGGCGTGCGCCAGGAAGCCGCCCCGCCGGAAGTTCTCACCGGTGAAGGCATCGGAACTGGTGACCATGTTCCAGGCCGCCCGGCCGTCGCTGAGATGGTCGAGCGTCGCGAACTGCCGTGCCACGTCGAAGGGCTCGTTGAAGGTCGTGTTGATCGTGCCCGCGAGCCCGATGCGCTCGGTGACGGCCGCCAGCGCGGCGAGCACGGTGAACGTGTCGGGGCGGCCGACGACATCGAGGTCGTGGATGCGCCCCAGATGCTCGCGCAGGCGCAGCCCCTCCGCGAGGAAGAAGAAGTCGAACTTCCCGCGCTCCGCGGCGCGGGCGAGATGGACGAACGAGTCGAACTCCACCTGGCTCCGCGCGGCGGGATCCGACCAGACGGTGTTGTGGTTCACGCCCGGGAAATGCGCGGCGAGGTGGATCTGCTTACGGTGCGCGCCTTCGCGCACCGGAACGCCCTCGTATCCGGTGGTCACAGGAGTCCCCATTCCTTCGCCAGGAGTTCGTGGCTGCGCAGGCGCGCGGCGTGGTCGTGGGTGACCGAGGTGATGACGATCTCGTCGGCCCCGGTGCGTTCGGCCAGGGCGCGCAGGCCGTCGGCCACGCGCCCCGGCTCGCCCACGAACTGCGTCTCGGTACGGTCGGCGACCGCCGCCCGCTCGGCATCGGTGAGGGCTGCGCTGTCCCGCGGGTAGGCGATCGCGCCGGCGCCGTACCGGATCGAATGCACCCACGCGGGGAAGCCCGCGGCGAGTTCCCGGGCCTGCGCGTCGGTGTCGCCGACCACGACATCGGCGCTGACGACGAGGCGGGGCGCCGCCAGCCGATCGGACGGACGGAACGCCTCGCGGTAGGCGCGGACCGCGTCGAGAGTCGTTGCGGGGCTGACGTGGTAGTTCGCGACGAAGGGCAGCCCACGGCCGCCGGCGACCTGTGCGCTCTCCCCGCCGCTGCTGCCGAAGAGCCAGACCGGCGCGTCGTGGGCGGCCTCGGCGACGGGCGACCGCAACGGACGCCCGTCGGCGGTGAAGGTGCCGCCGATCAGCGCCAGGACGTCGTCGACCTGCTCCGCGAAGCCGGGCGGCTGCGCGTGCGGGTGGTAGAGGGTCTCGTAACCCGCGACGATCGCCGGATTCGGCCCCGGCGCACCGGGCGGCGGCGTGCGGAGCCGCTGCCCCGTGCGGCCCAGTCCGATGTCTACGCGGCCCGGATGCAACGCCGCGAGCACACCGAAGGCGTCGGCGACCGTGGGCGCGGTGGTGAAGCCCACGAGCACCGCCGCCGACCCGACACGGATCCGGTTCGTAGCGGCGAGGATCTCGCCGATCAGCACGGCCGGGGCGGCGCTGGCGACGTGTGCGAAGTGGTGCTCGGCGACCCAGTAGCGGCCGTACCCCCAGTCCTCGGCACGGCGCGCGAGCTCGAGGGTGTTGCGGAGCGCCGCCGCGGGATTCGATCCGTCGGCGATCGGCGCAAGGTCGAGAACGTTCAGCGAGGTCATCAGGCACCCTTCACGGCGACGAAACGGTTGACGGCCGGCGCGAGGCCGAGGATGTCGCGCAGTGTGCCCGCCCGCGGGGAGCCCGGCAGGAGTGGCGCGAAGGCGGATCGCAGGCGGGGAAGGTCGACGGCGTTGACGCCGGGGCGCAGGCGGGCACCGTCGAAGCCGAGCGCCTGCCATCCGGAGACCGTACGGGCGAGAGACTCCCCCGTGCCGGCGAACACCACG
Source organism: Tsukamurella pseudospumae (assembly GCF_001575195.1). NCBI lineage: Bacteria > Bacillati > Actinomycetota > Actinomycetes > Mycobacteriales > Tsukamurellaceae > Tsukamurella > Tsukamurella pseudospumae. Next base: position 558,081 of record NZ_LSRF01000001.1, on the reverse strand, counting down.
GTGTCGTCGTCCGCCGGCTCGCGGCGGTCCAACTTCTCGATGCGGCGCAGCGCCGTCCGTTCGGAATCGGCGAGGTGGACGGTGACGTCGACGAGGATGCGCGCCACGCCCGCGGCGCGGAGCCGGGAGGCCGTCGCCGCCAGGGCCTCATCGGCCGCGGCGGGCACGATCGCCACGTCCGCGCGGGCGGCGACCGTCTCCGTCTCGGCGCCGGTGACACGGACGATCACCGGCGGGCTCCCCTGCGGCGGCCGCGGCGTGATCGACGGGCCCTTGACGGAGAAGTTCTCGCCCTGGAAATCGATGTAGTGCAGGCGGTCCCGGTCGATGAAGCGGCCGGTGGCACGGTCCTTGACGATCGCGTCGTGCTCCCAGCTGTCCCACAGGTCGCGCAGAACCTCGATGTACTCGCGCGCCTCCTCGGCGAGGGACGCCGGTGCCTGCGGGTTCTTGCGGCCGAAGAGCGCCGCGTCGGCGGCGGCGCCCGTGGTGGCGGGGAGCACGCCCGCGCGGCCACCGCTCACGTAGTCGAGCGTCGCGACCGCCTTGGAGGCGTGGAAGGGTTCGGTGTGCGTGGCGGTCACGGTCGGCACCAGCCCGATCCGTGGCACCGACGGCGCCAGGCGCGCCGCCAGCAGCGTCGCGTCGAACCGCCCGGTCAGCCGGTCACGGGCGGTGAGCGTGAACGAGTCCTCAAAGGTCACGAGGTCGGCGGCGGCCACCTCCGCGGAGCGGGCCAGCCCAACCCAGTGCTCCGCGGAGGTGGCCTCCAGTGGGTCCGCGCCGACCTCCGCGAACGCTGCGGGATGCCAGCCGAACGGCTCCAGGGCGATCCCGAGGACAGGGCGAGAGGTAGGCGCGGTCACGGATTCGACGGTAGGCCGCGGGGATTCGTCTGTGACCCCTTGCGCTCAGCGTGGATCGAAGGGAATCGAACCGCGCTCGGCCCCGCCCGGGCCGCCTGCCCTACCTGCAGGCGGTCCCGTCGTTCATGCGCCGGCAGATCCGACGGGGCCTCCTCGCCCTCCGGGAGCGGATCCGGAGGAAGCCCGGAAGCTGCCCCCTCTGCCGCCGTGACCCCGCTCAGCTCCGGGCGCGTTCGCGCCAGACGGGGCTGTCGACGAAATGATTGTCGTACTCCTCCTTGGCGGCGACGAGCTCCGACGGAGCAGCGGCACCCGACGCGATGTCGCGCAGCAGCCGGAAGTAGCCGAACCGCTCCACGCCGGGTGTGAGCACGATCAATGCGCTCGTGGCCACGGCCGGACCGGCCGCGAAGGCGTGCACCGTGTTCGGTGGGATCACCGCAAGGGAGCCGACCCCGACGACTGTGATGTCCTCGTCGATGAGCATCTCCAGCGCACCCTCGAGCACGTAGAAGATCTCCGTCGATCGAGTGTGGAAGTGCGGCGAGGCGCCGTCGACGCCGGCCGGGAGCCGCACTCGCTGCACGCTCGCCGCCCCGTCGGTGGCGGAAGCATCGGCGAACAGGTCGATCTGCGGGCCGCCCCCTTCGCCGACAATCTCCGTGTTCCGAATGATCATGACGCCTCCAAGTAGTTCGATGACTAACTACTAAGATGATTAACCATCTAACGATGTCCGTCAAGGCGTAGTCTCGGCGCGTGCACGACGTCGACGCCGCGATGGCCCAATGGCATGCCGAATACCCCGGTCTGGACACCCTGCCCATGAGCATCATCGGCAGGCTCGCCCATCTCGAGGCGGCCGCCCGTGCCGCGATCGAGGCTCCCCTCGAAGCTGAGGGGCTGCGCAGGGGCGAGTTCGACGTGCTTGCGACACTCCGCCGATCGGGCACGCCCTTCGCTCTGAACCCCGCGACCCTGGCGGATCAACTCCTCATCACCCGAGCGGGACTGACCGCCCGAGTCGACCGGCTCGAAGCGGCCGGATTCGTCACCCGCACCCCCGACCCCAGCGACGGACGAGGGAAGAGCGTGACGCTCACAGCCGAGGGCCGACACCTCATCGAACGCCTGCTACCCGGCCACATCCAGCGCGAACGGGATCTTCTGTCCCCCCTGAGCCGCGAACAGCAGCAGGCATTCGACACCCTCCTTCGCGATCTCACGACCTGAAGCCCGGGCCTCCCGGAACGGACGCCGCCCCGAGGCCCCCTCGGACGTGTCGTCGCCCCGACACCGGATCAACGGCCGTTCATCGTGTCCTCGATCCGCTGGACCACCGCGTGCGGCAGGTCCGACGCGAGGATGTCGCGCCACAGCCACACCGCGTCCGGACCGAAGGAGTGACCGAACCCGTTCGGCACATCGGCGGAGAACACCATGTCCATCGTGACCTGCCAGAAGGTCACGACCGGCAGCCAGCGCATCAGCGGATCGACGTCCGGCCCGAGCGGCTCCCGCAACCAGTCCGGCCGTTGGTACGCCAGCTCCCTGTTCCACCACGTGATCGGGTCGCCGGCGTGCTGCCAGTACACGACCCGCGGGAACGACCACGCCGTCGCCGGTTGGTGCACGTCCTGGATCCGCGACGCGAACCGGATGTTGCGACCACCGTCGACCACCGGCAACCGCTCCGGCGAACCCTGGTCCCGGGCTTCAGTGAGCCCGCGCCACGGCTGCGCGAAGTTGGGAGTGCCGACCAGGAGCGCACCGTCGACCTGTGCCAGCATGTCCGGCGCGTCGCGGAAGGCGCCCTGACCGCCGTAGCTCCCGAGACTCTCGCCGAAGACCACGAGCTTCGGCCGGGCGTCCGCGGGCAACCGCGACCAGCGCTCGCGCACCGCGGTGAACAGCGCCTTCCCCGCGTCGAGCGGCGGCTGCCGGTCCGCGACGAAGGACAGGGCGCTCGGCAGGAACGAGTACTGCATCGCCGCGATCGCGGTGTCTCCGCCGTTGATGTACTCGAACGACGACGCCACGTTCGGATTGATCCAGCCCCGCCCGGTCGTCGTGACGACGGCGAGCACCTTGCGCTCGAAGGCGTGCGTGCGCTCCAGTTCGGCGACCACCCGCTTCGCGACCCCGTCCACGGAATCGGCCGACACCCGCCCCGCGTACACCCGGATCGGCGTCTTGGCCGGCGCGCCCAGGACCTGCGCGATCCGCTCGGCCGACGGTCCGCCCGCGACGAACGTGCGCCCCTCACGCCCGAGGGAATCCCATGCCTCCGCCGACGCCGGCGATCCACTCCGTTCGGGGACGCTCGGCTGCTCCACGCCCGGCGCGGTGCTCTTGTCCGTGAGTTCTGCGGTGGCCGCCGCCGTACCGATGATCCCGCGGTCGACGACCCCCGAGACGGCCAGCACGAGCACGACCGCCACCACGACGACGGTCGCGGCACCGGCGACGAGCGGCGGCAGTACCCGAAGGAGGCCCCGGCGCACCCATCGCGCCAGTACCAGGATCCCCCTGCCGATCTGCACCACGAACAGCGCGACGACCAGGGACAGCAGGACGACGACCGAATAGAGCGGAGCCGGCTCCCTCGGCACCCCCATGAGGTCACGTACCACCTGCTGCCAGTGGTGGCCCAGCACGGTGAACACCGGGATCACGAGCACCGCGGCCACCGCGAGCGCCCACCATCCGGTGCGGCGCAACCGGTCCGAGTACGCCGGACGGAAGCCGCCCACGCGCACGAGTGCGGCAAGACCGGCCCCGATCCCGTAGCCGACCGCGACGGACAGGCCGGTCGCCGCGGACTGCAGGAACCACGGGCGCGGCAGCAGCGACGGGGTCATCGACCCCGCGAAGAACGCGAGCGCGACGACCAGCCCCGTCGCGGAGAATCGACCGACCCACCGTCGGACCGCCGCCACCGCCCGATTGCGAGTGGCCGCATCGACACGATCGACGTCCATCATCATCACTCACCCCACGGCTCGAGCGCAGACGCCGGAACACCCGGAGTCGGAAAGGCGAACGGTAGCACGTCGGCGGGTCGCCACAGAATGGCGGACAATGAATTCCGAGCCCGGAGTTCCCTCATTTCCGGCGACGCCATCGGGCCGCTCCCGAGTTTTCTCGATTCATCGGCACGGTAACGCCCTGAATGGTCGATAATCGACCGATGGACGAACCACGGACGACCGCCGATGTCAGCTCCGCCGTCGGCCGGGCGGCACGCAAGCGAGTACCGCGGAGCACCATCGGAGACTGGAACCCGACATCGCGGGGTCACGACGCGCTCGAAACCATCCTCGCGCAGAACGACATCCGCGACGAACGACTCCTCCCCCTCCGGCACGGGCGCATGGCCGCCACGCCGTGGACCTACTACCGCGGCGCCGCGGCGGTGATGGCGGCGGACCTCGCGTCGGCGCCGCACACCGACCTCACCGTGCAACTGTGCGGAGACGCGCACGTGCTGAACTTCGGATTGTGGCGCAGCCCCGAACGGAATCTTCTCTTCGATCTCCGAGATTTCGACGAAACACTACCCGGTCCTTTCGAATGGGATCTCAAACGATTCCTCGCGAGCCTCGTCATTCTTGCCGAAACGAATGGGCTGCCGCCCGCAACCACGGCCGACGCCGTGCGGAGCGGGTTCCGCGGCTACCGCGACTGGATCGCACGCTACTCGACCTGGCCCGAGCTCGACATCTGGTACGACAGCGTCGACATGACGCAACTGATGAACTACGTGGCTCCGGACGACGAGCAGCGTCTCGAACGGTACATCGAGAAGCGCGCCGCCAAGCGCTCCCAGCGCGGCGCTCTCCGGAAGTTCACCCAGGTGGTCGACGGCGACCGCCAGCTCACGGAGGCACCGCCCTACCGCACCCACGCGCTGAGCCACTACGCCGAGCAACTCGACACCGTCTTCCGGCAGTACCGCGACAGCGTCGCGGACCACGTCGCGCACCTCTGGTCGCGCTACGACCTGGTGGACGCCGTGCAACAGGTCGTCGGCGTCGGCAGCGTGGGCATGCGCGTCTTCCTCACCCTGAGCGAGGAACGGCGAACGGGCGACGCGCTGCTCCTGCAGGTCAAGCAGGCCGGTCCGTCCGTGTACGAGCAGTTCCTCGGCCCCAGCCGCTACTCGGCACACGGGGAGCGGGTCGTCCAGGGACAGCGACTCATCCAGGCCGCCACCGACATGTTCGTGGGCTGGACCTCCATCGACGGCATGGACTACTACGTCCGGCAGTTCCGCGACGGCAAGGTCATCCCCGACGGGGACCTCGTCGCGCCGCGCCTGCCGTCGTTCGCCGAGGCCTGCGGGCACGTCCTGGCCCGCGCCCACGCCCGCAGCGGCGACGCGACGAAGATCGACGGCTACCTCGGCGGAGCCGCGCGGGTCGAGGACGGCTTCGTCGACTTCGCCTTCGCGTACGCCGAGCAGAACCGCCGCGACCACGCGCAACTGGTGGCCGCGGTCGATGCCGGATCCGTGCCCGCGGCGCCCGGATGGCCCTGATCCGCAACGGATCTCACCCGAGACCGATACCGAGAGCGAGCGGGAGCCCGACCACGCACCACGCGGCGCCGATCATCGCCGGACCGTGCGGCACCGTCCGACCACGAGCGACCAGCGCCCACACCACGGTGATCGCCTGCGCGGCGAGGACCGCGACGAGAACCGCCGGTACCCCGCCCGCTCCCCCGACGACGGCACCGAGCGTGGGCGCCAGTTTCACATCGCCCGCGCCCATGCCGCGGGCGAGGAAGGCCGCGCCGTTCACCACGGTCCAGAGCGCCGCACCGAGGAGCGCGGAGGGCGCACCGTCGAACGCCTGCCAGAGGGCGACGGCGAGTGCCGCCGCCGCGGCGGGCAGGGTCAGGACGTTCGGCAGGCGTCGCTCGCGCACGTCGAACCGGCACAGCGCGACGCACCACGCGACGAACGGCGCCAGGGCGAATCCCCCGAAGAGCCCCCACTCCACACCGGGAGTGTGTCAGGACAGGAGTACGTTCCGCAGCAGATCGGGGACCGGGACCGATCCCGACCCGTCGGTCGCGATCACCGCGTGCACGACCCGGCCCGACACGGCGTCGGTGGGGACCTCGGCGTCGAGGTCCGTGCGGAACACGAACTCGAGGGTGAAGCTCTTGTTCCCGATCCGCCCGGTCCGCAGGACCAGCTCGACATCGCGATCGTCGGTCAGGCCCGCGGCGTAGTCCATCTCCACGTGCACGACCTGGGTGTCGAATCCGGCCGCCAGCAGCGCCTCGTAGCCGTCCCCGCGGTCGGCGTAGAACTCCGTCACCGCCGTGTCGACGTAGCCCAGGTACCACATGTTGAACATCACGCCCTGGCGGTCGATCTCGTAGTACCGCGGCCGGAATCGATACCGGAAGTCCGTCATCGTTCCGCCCTCGCGGCGGCCAACGCGGCCGCCATCGCGGCGCGCGGCGCCGGCCGGCCGGTGAACCATTCGGCCTGGCGGTACGCCTGCGCGAGCAGCATCGTCAGGCCGCCGGCGGTCCGGGCGCCCTTCGACTCGGCCGCCGCCACGAGTAGCGTGGGCCAGGGATCGTAGGCGACGTCCGCGACGGCGGGCGCCGCCGACGACAGCGCGTCCACGAGCGGGAAGTCTTCGGACTGGGCCGATCCCGGCACCGTCGACACCACGACGTCCGCCGTCGGCACGGAGTCCGCCGCGAGCGGTGCCCACGACGCGGTGAGGCCGAAGGACGCGGCGCACAGCAGGGCGTCCTGCGCCCGCGACTCCGAGCGGGCGAGCACCGTCGCCCTGCGGAAGCCGCGGTCGGCGAGCGCGGCGAACACCGGGCGGGCCGTGCCGCCGGCACCGACGACGACCGCCGACTCCCCCGCCGCGCCGCACTCGTCCAGGAGGCCGGCGGCACCGTCGACGTCCGTGCAGTCGGCCAGCCACCCGGCCTCGGTGCGCACCAGCGTGTTCGCGGACCCGACGGTGACCGCGCGCTCCGTACGCTCGTCGGCGAACGCCAGGGCCGCGAACTTCCCGGGCATCGTGACGGACAGGCCCACCCACTCCGACCCCAGGCCGGCGACCAGGCCCGGCAGAGCATCGGCGTCGCACTCGATCCGCTCGTAGGTCCAGTCCAGACCCAACGCGCGGAACGCGGCGTTGTGGAGCACCGGGGACAGCGAATGCGCGATCGGCTTCCCCAGGACCGCCGCGCGTCGCGATCCGGTCACCGACCGCAGCCCGCAGTCAGGAACTTCGTGTCGCAGGCCTTCTGCCGGTTGCGCTCGTGCTGCGCGAAGTCGTCGGTGAACAGCGTCGTGCCCTGGCTGTCGACCGTGACGAAGTACAGCCACGGCCCCGGTGCGGGGTTCTCCGTCGCGACCAGCGCCGGGATCCCCACCGCGCCGATCGGCGTCGCCGGCAGACCCGTCTTGGCGTAGGTGTTCCACTCGGTCTTCTTGAGCAGCTGCTCGCCCACCACGTCGATGCCGGTGACGGCCTCGGTGTAGTTGACGGTCGAATCCATCTCGAGCTTCTGGTTCTTCGCGAGCCGGTTGAGGATCACCCGCGCGACCTTCGGGTAGTCGTCGGCCTGGTTCACCTCGCGCTCGACGATCGACGCGGACACCAGCACCTGGTACGGCGCGAGCTTCGCCGCGGACGTGCGGCTCGCGTCGAGCAGGCCCTGCGCCTCGTACTGCTTGGCCGACGCCGTGATGAGCTCCTTGAGGATCGACACCGGCGTGCCCGACGGGTCGATCTGGTCCCACACGCCCGGCGCGATGAGCCCCTCGATGCGGCGGTGATCCCCCTTGAGCCGGTTCACGGTGGCGGCCGCCCAGTCGGGGACCCCGAGATCGGCGACACTCGCCGTGGAGGCCACCTTGACGAAATCCGCCTTGGCCGTCTGCTTCTTCACGCCGCCGTCCGTATGGGCCGTGGCCGCGGACAGCTGACTGAAGATCCCCGGCGCGACCTTGTTGTCCTTGTTGCGCTTGTCGTCGAGGACCGCACCGGGCGAGACGTTGAGCATGCCCACGCGGTGCGTCCGCGCCGGGTCCACCAGCATGGTGACGACCTCGGACGCGGGCAGGGTCATGCGGAGCTCGTAGTAGCCCGCGGAGATCGGCTTGTCGCCCGCGGCCCGGTTGAACGCGCCGACCGACTTGACCACCCCGGCGTCCACGAGGTTCTGCGCGAAGTCCGAGTTGTTCTCACCGGTGATGTGCACGACGACCTCGGCACCCGACTGACCCGACGCGAAGTCCTCCGGAGCAGCCCCGCCCCCGAACAACGAACCGCGCACCGTCCACAGCACCGCGCCGACCGCCACGAGGAAGACCACCAGGATCGACAGCAGAGCGATGCGGCGGCGGCGCTTCACCTGCGCCTGTCGCGCGGCCCTGCGTCGGTCCGCCCGGGTGGTCCGCTGCTCGCCGACCGCGACCGGTTCCGCGCGGTGCCTGTTCCACCCGTCGCTCACTCGCCGACCTCCTCGGGGCCGGGCACCGGCCTCTGCTCGTCGAGCCATCCCTGCAGGATGGCCACCGCGGCGGCCTGATCGATCACCGCTCGCTGCTCCTTCGCCCGCACCCCGTTCTCGCGCAGCGCACGCTGCGCGGTGACCGTGGTGAAGCGCTCGTCAGAAAAACATACCCGTGGCGGCGTTGCCTGTGAGGTACGCAGGACCCCGGCGAGCCGTCGCGCGAAGCCCTCGGCCATCTTCGCCGAGGCCCCACGTTCGCCGCGCAGGGTGCGGGGCATCCCGACGACGATCTCGATCGGCTCGTAGTCGACCACCAGTTGCGCGATCCGCCGCAGGTCGGAGCCGTCCTTCGCGGCGCGGACCGTCTCCACCGGCGTGGCGAGGATCCCGTCGGGATCCGAGACGGCCACGCCGATGCGGGCCTTCCCCACGTCCAGGGCGAGCCGACGGCCGCGCTCCCACGCGGGCTGCGCGCCGCTCACCGTCAGGCGCCCACCGTCCGCGTGACCTCGGCCCGGACCGCGGCGATACCGCCGTCGATGCCCGAGGCGTCCGATCCGGCACCCTGGGCCATGTCGGCCTTGCCGCCGCCGCGCCCGCCGACCGACGGGGCCGCGGCCTTGACCACGTCGCCGGCCTTGACGCCCAGTTCCTGCGCGGCGTCGTTGGCCGCGACCACGAAGGGCACCTTGTCGCCGTCGACCGCGAACAGGGCGATGACGGCCGGCTCAGCGCCGAGGCGGCCCTTGAGCTGCATGACCAGACCGCGGAGCTCACCGGCGGTGACGCCCTGCGGCGCCTTCGCGGCGACCAGCCGGACGGCGCCCACCCGCTCGGGGGCGGACGCCAGCTCCGCCAGCGCGGACAGCGCCGCCTGCGCCCGCAGCTTCTCCAGTTCCTTCTCGGCGTCCTTGAGCCGGGTGACCAGCGACTCGACGCGCGCCGGCACCTCCTCCGAGGGCACCTTGAGCGAGCTCGACAACGCGGATACGAGGGCGTGCTCCTTCGCGAGGTACTGCTGCGAGTCGAGGCCCACGTAGGCCTCGACGCGACGCACGCCCGAGCCGACGGAGCTCTCCCCGAGCAGGGTGACGGGGCCGACCAGACCCGAGCTGGCGACGTGCGTACCGCCGCACAGCTCCATCGAGAAGGGCCCGCCGATCTCGACGACGCGCACCCGCTCGCCGTAGTTCTCGCCGAACAGCGCCATCGCGCCGCTCTTCTTCGCGGTCTCCAGGTCGGTGACCTGGGTGTGCACCGCGTAGTCGGCCTGCACGGCCTCGTTGGTCACCCGCTCGATGTCGGCGCGCTGCTGCTCGTTCAGGCCGCCCGACCAGCGGAAGTCGAAGCGCAGGTAGCCGGGCTTGTTGAGCGAGCCCGCCTGCACGGCATTGGGGCCGAGCACCTGGTGCAGCGCGGCGTGCACCAGGTGGGTCCCCGAATGCCCCTGGGTGCTGCCGTGCCGGTGCGACGGGTCGACCGCGACGGTGACGGTGTCGCCCTCGGCGACCTCGCCGGCGGCGACGGTGCCCTGGTGGCGCCACACGGTCTTCGCGACGCGCTGCACGTCGGTCACGACGATCTGCGCGCCGGCGGCGGTGGTGATCGTGCCGATGTCGGCGAGCTGACCGCCGGCCTCCGCGTAGAGCGGGCTGCGGTCCAGCACGATCTCGATGTCGTCGCCCTGGTGCGCGACGGGTACGCGGACGCCGTCCTTGATCAGGCCGAGCACCTGCGCGTCGGAGACCAGCTCGTCGAAGCCGGTGAACTCCGTGGGTCCGCGGTCCACGAACTCGCGGAACACCGACAGGTCGGCCAGCGCCGACTTGCGCGAGTTCGCGTCGTCCTTGGCGCGCTGGCGCTGCTCGGCCATGAGCGCGCGGAAGCCGTCCTCGTCGACCGTGAGGCCGGCCTCGGAGGCCATCTCCAGCGTGAGGTCGATCGGGAAGCCGTAGGTGTCGTGCAGTGTGAAGGCGTCGTCGCCCGAGAGCACCGTCCGGCCCGAGGACTTGGTCGAGTCCACGGCATTGCCGAACAGCGTGGTGCCCTGTTCGAGAGTCTTGAGGAAGGCCTGCTCCTCGCCGGTGGCGATGTTCCGGATGCGCTCGGCGTCGTCGGCGAGCGAAGGGTACGACAGGGTCATCGTCGAGATGACGGTGTCGACGAAGGCGCCCATCGTCTCGCCGGTCGCGCCGAGGAGGCGGGCCGAGCGCACCACGCGGCGCAGGAGGCGGCGCAGCACGTAGCCACGGCCGTCGTTGCCGGGGTTCACGCCGTCCTCGATGAGCATCACCGCGGTGCGGGTGTGGTCGGCGATGACGCGGAAGAGCCGGTCGTGCTCCGGGTTGGATTCAGGTCGCCGGCCGTACACCTGCCCCGTGAGCTCCTGGGCGCGGTCGATGACGGGACGCAGCAGGTCGGTGTCGTAGACGTTGTCGACGCCCTGCAGCAGGAAGGCGACGCGCTCGACGCCCATGCCGGTGTCGATGTTCTTCTTCGGCAGCTCGCCGAGGATCTCGAAGTTCTCCTTGCCGCCGCCCTGGCCCCGCTCGTTCTGCATGAAGACGAGGTTCCAGATCTCGATGTAGCGGTCCTCGTCGGCCTCCGGGCCGCCCTCGACGCCGTACTCGGGGCCGCGGTCGTAGAAGATCTCCGAGCACGGGCCCGCGGGTCCGGGGATGCCCATGGACCAGTAGTTGTCCTTCATACCGCGGCGCTGGATGCGCTCGGGCACCTGGCCGACCTCGAGCCACAGGTCGCGGGCCTCGTCGTCGTCGAGGTACACGGTGGACCACAGGCGCTCGGGATCCATCCCGAATCCGCCCTCGTCGACGGGGTTCGTCAGCAGCGACCAGGCGAAGCGGATGGCCTCGCGCTTGAAGTAGTCGCCGAAGCTGAAGTTGCCGGCCATCTGGAAGAAGGTGTTGTGGCGCGTGGTGATGCCCACCTCCTCGATGTCGAGGGTGCGCACGCACTTCTGGATCGACGTCGCCCGGTCGTAGGGCGGCGTCTGCTGGCCCAGGAAGTACGGCACGAAGGGCACCATGCCGGCGATCACGAACAGCTGATTCGGGTCGTTCAGGACCAGCGACGCACTCGGCACCTGGGTGTGTCCGGCCTTGACGAAGTGGTCCGTGAACCGCTTCCGAATCTCATGGGTCTGCACAACGATCCTTCGCGTAAAAGATTTCGATCTCGACCTACGAACCTTACCGGCGACGCAGGATCCCGCGCAGCCGCGTTACCCGCGGGCCGATCTCCCGCTCGAAGCCGTGATCGGTGGGGGCGTAGTAGTCGACGCCCACCAGGTCGTCCGGCGGGTACTGCTGCGCGGCGACACCGCCCGGCACGCCGTGCGGGTACACGTAGCCCTGCGCGTTGCCCAATTTCTCCGCGCCCGCGTAGTGGCCGTCCCGCAGGTGCGGCGGCACCGCCCCCGCCTTGCCTGCGCCGATGTCGCCCATGGCCGCGCCGATCGCGGAGACCACCCCGTCGGACTTGGGGGCCGTGGCCAGGTGGATCGTGGCCTGTGCCAGGGCGAGCCGCGCCTCCGGCATGCCGATCAATTGGACCGCCTGCGCCGCCGCAGTGGCTACGAGCAGGGCCTGCGGGTCGGCCATGCCGATGTCCTCGGACGCGTGCACGACGAGTCGCCGGGCGATGAACCGCGGGTCCTCCCCCGCGGAGATCATCCGCGCCAGGTAGTGCAGCGCCGCATCGACATCGGAGCCGCGGATCGACTTGATGAAGGCGCTGATGACGTCGTAGTGCTGGTCTCCGGCGCGGTCGTACCGCACGGCCGCGGTGTCGATCGACGACTCGACGATCTCCAGGCTGATCTCGTCGACCTGCTCCCCGAGCGCGACGTCCGCGGCGGCCTCGAGCGCCGTCAGCGAGCGCCGCGCGTCCCCTCCGGCCAGCCGCACCAGGTGCTCCCGGGCCTCGTCGGAGATGGTCAGCGCGCCGTCGTAGCCCCGGGCGTCCGTGAGAGCGCGGTCGATCAGCTCCGAGATGTGCTCGGGCTCCAGCGGCCTCAGCTGCAGGATGAGCGAGCGCGAAAGCAGCGGCGAGACGACGGAGAAGCTCGGGTTCTCGGTGGTCGCCGCGACGAGCAGCACGACGCGGTTCTCGACCGCCGCCAGCAGCGCGTCCTGCTGTGCCTTGGAGAACCGGTGGACCTCGTCGATGAACAGCACCGTCTGCTCGTCGACCAGCAGCCGGCGGCGCGCCACCTCGATGACCGCGCGCACGTCCTTGACGCCCGCGGACAGCGCGGAGAGGGCCTCGAACCGACGCCCCGTGGCGCCGGAGATCAGCGAGGCGATCGTCGTCTTGCCCGTACCGGGCGGGCCGTAGAGGATCACGCTGGCGGCGCCCGCACCGTCGATCAGCCTGCGCAGCGGCGTGCCGGGGCCGAGCAGGTGCTCCTGGCCGAGGACCTCCTCGAGGCCGCGGGGCCGGAGGCGGACGGCGAGGGGCGTGCCCGCGTGCGTGGGGACGAACTCGACCGGACCGCGGGCCGACGGTGCCTCCGGTGGCGCTCCGAGGTCCCCGTCGTCGCCGAACAGGGAGCCGGTCACAGCGCGCGGACCTCCGCGGCGGCGGCGACCGCGATGTCGCGCAGCCGCGGGTCCGCGGCGGCGAGGCGGTCCCACCGGGCGGCGAGATCGTCGTTCGACCAGGCCGGCAGGCTGTCGAGGTGGCCGGCGTCGATCCGGCTCGCGGAGTCCAGACCCAGCGCCCAGTAGGTGGCGAGCGTGAGCCAGGCGAGCTTCGCGGTGGTCACGTGCCGGCGCAGGGCGACATCGTCGGCCAGCCTGGGCCACAGCCGCACCACCTCGGACCGCCAGGCCTCGACGATCGCGATGTCGTGCTCGGTCGAGTGGCCGTCCGCGGTGCAGTCGGGATAGGTCAGCAGGACGTAGGCCACGTCGAGCGCGCCGTCACGGAAGCCGGCCCACTCGTAGTCGAGGAAGCGCACCGCGCCGCCGACCACGTGCGTGTTGTCGGGACCGACGTCGGACGGGCTGAACGCGCGGAAGGGCCCCTCGGTGAACATCGCGACCGCGGCGTCCAGGACCGACCGGGCACCGTCGTCGATACCGCCGATGGCGCGCGGCACCGCGAGCGCGGCGCGCGCGGCCTCTCCCGCGACCGGGTCGTTGCGGGAATCGGTGTGTTCGCGCCTCGCCAGCACGGACAGGTCGCGTTCGCGTCCGTAGGTACCCGCGTGCATGCGCCCGAGCGCCTGGGCCCACGCGGAGAGCACCGTCGCCGCGCCGGACGACGGGGTGCGGCGCAACCGGTCCGCCATCGTCTCGCCCTCGCCGAGATCCTGCAGCACGAGGATCTTCGCGTCCGGGTCCGAGGCGAGCAGTTGCGGGCCCGGACGGGCGTCGACCGGCAGCGCCGTCGCGAACTTGTAGGCGGCGCCCTCCCGGGCGAAGGCCTCGGAATGATCGGCGTCCGAGTGATCGGGGGCCCGGAGCTGCTTGATCACGACGGTGCGCGGCAACAGCGGGTTGTTGTGCAGGACCCGCACGCGCATCACCAGCGTGCGGCCCGAGCCGCCCAGATCCTCCGGCTCGCCCAGCTCGACGGGTGCGCCGACCCGACGTCCCAGCAGACCCTCCACCGCGGTGAGGGCCGCCCCCGTCGTCTCGTACCCCAGCGCGGCAACCATCGCTTCCAACCTACCTCAGTCCGGCAGGGGCGCGACGTCCACGGAGACATGGATCTTCGACCCCTTCGATTCGGTGTAGATGACGCCGCGCAGGGGTGGAACGTCCTCGTAATCGCGGCCCCATGCCACGGTCACGTGCCGCTCGTCGACGAACTTGTTGTTGGTCGGGTCGAAGGGCAGCCAGACATCGCCGGGCAGCCGCACCGCGGCCCACGCGTGGGTCGCCCCGGCGCCGACGACCCGGTCCTGGCCGGGGGGCGGCTCGGTGGCGAGGTAGCCCGACACGTACCGGGCCGCGAGGCCCTTCGACCGCAGGCACGCGATCGCGACCCGCGCGAAGTCCTGGCACACGCCCTGACGGCGCTCCATCACCGTCCCGACCCGGGTCGAGACATTGGTCGCGCCGGACGTGTACGCGAAGTCCGTGTAGATCCGCGTCGTCAGCTCCTCGATCGCCTCGACCAGCGGCTTGCCGGGCGTGAAGACCGCGTCGGCGTAGGCGCGGACGGCGTCGTCGATCTCCGGCGGGCGCTGGTCCAGGCGGTACTGCACGGCCACCGCGCCGGCCTCGCCGACCGGCCGCGCGAGTTCCCACGGCGCGAGCGCGGCGCCCTCGTCGGTGACGGCCCGGTCCAGCGGGTCGACCACCACGAGCGACTCCCCGCGGACCGTGAGTTGCGTGTGCGGGGTCGTGACGTGGAAGTAGGTGTCGGTGTTGCCGAAGGCGTCGACGCCCTCCGACCGGTCGGTCGGCTCGGGCCCGATCGTGATCGCGTGCTCGTCGACGCGCTGATCGGACAGCTCCCGCGGCGACAGGTAGCAGCGGCCGAAGCTCGACGTGACCTCGGCGTCGTAGGTGTAGGTGGTCTCGTGCACCACGCGGTAGCGGCGCGACCGGGAGTCCTCGGTCCGCCGGGAGAAGCTCAGCCCCACGACTGCACCCCCACCCAGATCGGGCGCGCCGCGGCCGGCAGTGCGAAACGGGTTCGTTCGAGCACGTCGGAGACCTCGCGGAGCGCCTCGTCGACGGCGTCCAGCAGGCCCTCCAGCTCGGCGCGCCGGCCGTCCACGACGGTCTCGACCTCGTCCGGATCGAACCGGTGGAGCCGGGTCAGGGCCTCGCCGACGGTGCGCTCGCAGGTCGGGCTGCGCAGCTCGTCGGGCAGCTGCGCCAGGCCCTCTGCCAGCGCCCCGAGCGCGGCCACGAGCGACCGCGGGTTGGTGGCGTCGAGGAACATCAGGTCGACCGCGGCGCTCGCCCGGAGCACGGCCCGGTGCCTGCGCCTGTACGTGACCGCGGACTCGCACGTCACCAGGTAGGCCTCGAGCATGCCCGCGTCGACGTCGGCCGCCGCGGTCGGCACGACCATCGCCCGGGTCACGGCGCTGAGCTGCAGCGATCGCTCGATCCGGCGGCCGGCGTCCATCATCAGCCAGGCCGGGTCCTGCACGAGGGACTCACGGGCGAGCCCGGAGAACGCGAGCAGCGAGACCAGGACCTCGCCGAGCGTCTGATCGAGCTGCTCGCCGCCGTCGTCCGGGTCGGCCGCGAGGCGCGCCAACGACCGCTCGGCGCCGCTGAGCACCAGCCAGGTGTCGGTGGACATCTGGTCGCGCACCGCCCGCAGGCAGGCGCGCAGCCGCACGCCCGAATGCACGACGGTGCCGGGCACGTCCGCGTCGAGCGTGAGCCGGCGCAGCCGGGCCGTGACATCGGACTGTTCGGCGCCCTCGACGACGATCCGCCCCAACTGGTCGGTGACCGACGCCGCGACCACCGCGTCGAGCAGGGGCTGCAGTACCGCGGAGCCGGCCTGCCAGGGCCGGTGCCGGAACTCGCGGCTGCGGTCGTGCGCGACCGACACCAGCCGGACGGTCGCCTCGGCGCGCTCGGCGTACCGGCCGATCCAGAATTGGTCGGACAGCACGCGGGCGGTCGCGATCGGCCCGCTCGGCGCCGCGCCGACCCGCCCGGACCGGGGTGCGGTGGCCACGCGGGCCGGGGCTCGCAGGTCCTCGGACGTCGGCACCCAGACATCACGCGCCGCCGACGAGTTGAGCAGGGACCCGGCGGCACCGTCGAGCAGGACCTGGCCGAGCCCGCCCGGCAGCACCGAGTACCCGGATTCCTGGGCGAGGGAGAAGGCGCGCAGCGCGAAGCCGCGCTCGACGACGGTGCCGCGGTCGATCGCGGGGCGGCCGGTCGCGGGGACGAGGGTCTTGACGCACCAGACGGACGGGTCCGCGGCGACGCGGGCGCGCAGGTCGTCCGCCGCGCCCGCGGACAGGGCGTCGCCGACGACGCGCTCCCCCGTGGCGAAGTCGATGACGAGCATCTCGTCGAGCGGACCGTCCAGGGTGGCACGCCCGGCCGGGGTGGCGGCGTGCAGGGTGGGCGTGGACGCGAGCAGGAGGTCCTCGTCGAGCAGCGCGCGGCACAGCTGCGGCAGGAACGCGTGCAGCGCGGGGTTCTCGAGCACGCCCGAGCCGAGCGTGTTGACGACGGTGACCGCCCCGCGGGTCATCATCTCGACCAGCCCGACGACGCCGAGCTGCGAGTCGGTCCGCAGGTCGAGGGGGTCGGAGAACTCGGAGTCGACGCGGCGCAAGATGACGTCGATCCGCTTCATCCGCCCCAGGGCGCGCATGAAGACGCCGCCGTCGCGGACCGTCAGATCCGCGGCCTCGACCAGCGGGAAGCCCAGCACCGAGGCGAGGTAGGCCTGGTCGAAAGCGGTCTCCGAGAAGGCGCCGGGGCTCAGCACCACGACGGTCGGGTCGTCGGCGCCCGGCGGGGCCGCCTCGATCAGCTGCACCCGCAGGGCGGCCGCGAACGACGAGACGGGGCGCGGGGTCTCGGTGCGGAACTCGCGCGGGAGGGCGCGGGAGGTCACCCGGCGGTCGGCCAGCGCGTAGCCCACGCCCGACGGGGCCTGGGTCCGGTCCGCGACGGCGACGTATCCGCGCGCGGCACCGTCGGCGCCGGCGGTCTCGGTGAGGTCCACGCCGTGCAGGAACAGGGACCGCGGGCCGGGCGACGGTACGCCGACGGCCCGCCGGATGTACCCGGGGTGCGCGAAGAGCACCTCGGGCGGCACCAGGCCGGTCCGGACGGTGCGCTGCTCGCCGTAGAAGTCCTTCAGGACCGCGTCGAACAGCAGGGACCGCTGGGCGACGCCGCGGGCGAGGTGATCCCATTCCTCGCTGCCGAGCAGCACCGGCAGCGGGTCGAGCCGCCAGGGACCGGGTTCGACCGGGTCGTTCGTCGTCGGGAGCGCGTCGAGGGCGTTGTAGGTGATGCCCTCGTCGTCGATGAGCCCCCGGACGCGGGTGCTCAGTCGGCGCAGGCCCTCGCGGTCGAGTGCGCGCAGCGCGTCGATGCTCACAGTCCCACCTGCTCCCGCATGTCGCGCCAGGCCGCCGGACGCAGTGCCAGCACGAGGAATCCCGCGACGACGATCCCCACCAGGTTGACTCCCAACTGCGCGGTCGACTCCAGCGCCCGGTGCCAGTCGCCGACCGTCGCGGCGACCACGGCGTACCCGGCGGCCGGCACCGTCGTGACCGAGATGAACACCCCGACCAGCGCCGCGGACTTCGCGGTCACCATCGAGATCATGCCCGCCGCGCCGGCCAGCAGCGCGACGATCAGCGAGAACGGGCCGACGCGGTAGATGAAGTCGACCTGCGCCGCCGACGCCAGCACGTCCTCCGGGTACAGATCGGCGGCGAGCGCGAGCTCGGCCCCGATCCACGTGCACGCCATCGCCACGGGGAAGCCGACGAGCAGCGCGATCGACGGGCGCAGCGCGAAGTGCGGGCGCCGCGTCGCGAGGGCCACCGCGATCGCGGCGAGCGGACCGAACTCCGGGCCGACGACCATCGCGCCGACCACCGTGACCGGCGAGTTCGTGACCACGCCGACCGCGGCGAGCATGACCGCGAGGACCAGGAACGCCAGGAAGGTGACGTTGAGCGTCGACTCCTCGCGGGTCCGGGCCGTCAGTTCCTCCCAGACCACCGCGTCCGACGGGTCGCCGGGCACTGCGCGCTCGACCTCGTCCGCGGCGGCGGACAGGACCGTGTCGAGCGAGGCGACGGTGACGGCACCGTCGGCCGGGATACCGAGGGCCTCCAGGCCCTGCAGGACCCGGTGCGCCGCCTCCCGCGTGACGTCCGCGCCGATCACGTCGCCCGAGGGCTCGATCGAGCCGCCGGGCGCGAGCGTGATGTGGGTGACGCCCGGCCGGGATCGCAGGATGTCGAGCACCGCGGCGGTGCGCTCCGGCGGGCTGATCACCCGGATGTGGCGCACGGGCTACTTCTGCTCGGCGACCTGGTCCGCGGCGGCCGGCTCCGGCTTCTTGGGCTTGGCGTCCATGCCCGACTCGCGGCGCTGCTGCACCGTGATCGGGGCGGGCGCCTCGGTCAGCGGATCGACGCCACCGCCCGACTTCGGGAACGCGATGACCTCGCGGATCGACGGCGCGCCGGCGAGCAGCGAGACCACGCGGTCCCAGCCGAAGGCGATGCCGCCGTGCGGCGGGGCGCCGTAGGAGAAGGCGTCGAGGAGGAAGCCGAACTTCTCGCGCGCCTGCTCCTCGTCGATGCCCATGATCGCGAAGACGCGTTCCTGCACGTCCTTGCGATGGATACGGATCGAACCGCCGCCGATCTCGTTGCCGTTGCAGACGATGTCGTAGGCGTACGCTAGGGCGCTGCCCGGGTCGGTGTCGAACGTGTCCACCGACTCCGGCTTGGGGCTGGTGAAGGCGTGGTGGACGGCCGTCCAGGCGCCGTCGCCCACGGCGACATCGCCGGAGGCGGTGGCATCGTCGGCGGGCTCGAACAGCGGCGCGTCGACGACCCAGGTGAAGGCCCAGTCGCCGTCCTTGATCAGGCCGAGCTTGTCGGCGATCTCGCCGCGCGCCGCGCCCAGCAGGGCGCGCATCTGCTTCGTGGCACCGGCGGCGAAGAACACGCAGTCGCCCGGCTGCGCGTGCACGTGCGCGGCCAGGCCCGCCCGCTCGTCGTCGGAGAGGTTCTTGGCGACGGGGCCCGTCAGCTCGCCGTCCTCACCGATCAGCACGTAGGCGAGGCCGCGGGCGCCGCGCTGCTTGGCCCACTCCTGCCAGGCGTCGAGCTGGCGTCGGGGCTGGCTCGCCCCGCCCGGCATCACGACCGCGCCCACGTATTGCGACTGGAAGACGCGGAAGGGCGTGTCCTTGAAGTACTCGGTGCACTCGACCAGCTCGAGGCCGAAGCGCAGGTCCGGCTTGTCCGAGCCGAAGCGACGCATCGCCTCCGCGTAGGTCAGACGCGGGATCGGGGTGGGGATCTCGTGGCCGATGAGCGACCAGAGAGCCTTGACGATCTGCTCGCCGAGCGCGATCACGTCCTCCTGGTCCACGAAGCTCATCTCGATGTCGAGCTGAGTGAACTCGGGCTGGCGGTCGGCGCGGAAGTCCTCATCGCGGTAGCAGCGGGCGATCTGGTAGTACCGCTCCATGCCGGCCACCATGAGCAGCTGCTTGAACAGCTGGGGGCTCTGCGGCAGGGCGTAGAAGGTGCCGGGACGCAGGCGGGCCGGAACCAGGAAGTCGCGCGCGCCCTCCGGGGTGGAGCGAGTGAGCGTGGGCGTCTCGATCTCGGTGAAATCGTTGAGCGCGAGGATGTTGCGCGCCACGGCGTTCGCCTGACTGCGCAGCTTGATCGCGGCGGCGGGGCCCTCGCGGCGCAGGTCCAGGTAGCGGTACTTCAGGCGCGCCTCCTCGCCCGGCTCTTCGTCGAGCTGGAAGGGCAGCGGCGCGGACTCGTTGAGCACGACGAGCTCACTGACGTTGACCTCGATCGCGCCCGACGGGAGGTTCGGGTTCTCGCTGCCCTCGGGCCGCTTCTCGACGGTGCCGGTCACCAGCACGCAGTACTCGGAGCGCAGGCGGTGGGCCTGCTCGGCGACGTCCGACTCGCGGAACACCACCTGGGCGACGCCGGAGCTGTCGCGCAGGTCGATGAAGATGACACCGCCGTGGTCACGCCGGCGGGCGACCCAACCCGCGAGGGTGACGACGGTGCCGGCATCCTCCGCCCGCAACGATCCGGCCAGGTGGGTGCGCAGCACTTCGGGGTGTCCTTTCGACGGAAAACTCGACCCTGGACATGCTACGGGGAACTGTTGCACCCGCGGACACCCGTCTCATGGAATGCTGTTGCGCATGACCTTCCAGGGCAATGGACCGCTTGAGGGCGGAAACGTCGGTGCGGGCGGCGGCGGCGGCATGGGCCGCGGCATGATGATCGGTGGCGGCGGCCTCGGCGCCGTGGTCGTCGTCGTGCTCGGCCTGATCTTCGGTGTCGACCTCACGGGCGGCGGATCGTCGAACAATGCGCAGCAGGGCGGTCAGGGAGGTAACGCGGGCGTCTCGCAGGCGGACGCGGAGATGCAGAAACACCTCGACTCCTGCACGATCGAACTGGCGAACAGCGACACGGCGTGCCGGATCAAGGCGACCACGATCTCGCTGAACAAGGTCTGGCCGACGGTGCTGCAGGGCTACCGGGCACCGAAGGGCAAGACGCTGATCATGCCCGCGGGCGCGACCTCGATCAACACCGCGTGCGGCGTGGCCAGCGCCGATACCGGGCCGTTCTACTGCCCCAGCGACGAGGTCTCGGTGTTCCAGATCGACTTCATGGACCGCGTGATCAAGCGCATGGGCGGCTCCGCCGAGGCCTTCTCGCAGGAGTACATCGTCGCCCACGAGTTCGGGCATCACGTCCAGAAGCTGATCGGCACGATCAACAAGTCGCGGGAGGGTACGGGCGCGCAGAGCGGCTCGGTCCGCGTCGAGCTGCAGGCGGACTGCTTCGCCGGGGTGTGGGCCGCACATGCGGACAAGGGAGCGAACGCGATGCTCAAGCCCTTGACCCGGGACCAGATCACGACCGCGATCACCACCGCGCAGGCCATCGGCGACGACACGATCCAGCGCAACGCCGGCCGCAACCCGAACCCGGAGTCGTTCTCGCACGGCACCTCCGCGCAGCGTGTGAAGTGGTTCTCGCAGGGCTACCAGACCGGCGACCCGAACCAGTGCAACACCTTCGCGGGCACCGTCTGATCGCGTGCTCGAGACGCTGATCCGCTGGGCCGCGTTCTTCGGCGGGTGGCTGCTCGTCGCGGGGCCGCTGGTGCAGTCGAGGCTCGAGCTCGACGCTGAAGCGTCGGAGCTCAGCGGTATCCGAGCCACCGTCGAGGCGACGGCCCCGCCGTCCCGGCTGTCACGGTGGTGGTGGTTGTTCCCGCCAGTGGCGGTGTACCTGACGCGGCGCCGTCAGGCGGCGTACGTCGCGACTCTGCGCGAGGTGCTGACCGCGGAACAGATGAGCAAGCTCGCACACTTCTTCGCCGTCGCGCGGGCGTGGCTGCTCGTCGCGAGCGGCGCGGCTCTCATCGCGCTCAAGGAGACCTACGAGCTCTCCCATCACCAACACTGGGAGCCGTGGGGTTTCTGGGCGTTGACGGCCTTCGCCGTCATCGCGATCGGCGGGCTCAACACGGCCACGTGGAAACGGCCGGACAGCAGGACCTGACCCACGCGGGGCCCGGCGCGAACATAGGGTGGGTCCATGGCTGAGAACACTCCTGCGGGCACCCCGATCGACGCACTGGCGGACCGTCTGGCCCGGCGACTCGCGGAGGCGGACCCGATCGAGGCCACCGCGGTCGGGATCACCGATTTCGACGACCGTCTCACCGACTTCTCCCCCGCCGGCGTCGCCGCGCGTGCCGCGGTGGCCCGCGAGACCCTCACGGAGCTGGCCGGGCTCGCGCCCGAGAACGACGCGGACCGGGTGACCGCGGCCGCGCTCCGCGAGCGGCTCGGCGTGGCGGTCGAGATCGCCGACGCGGGCCACGACATCGGCGATCTCAACGTGATCGCCTCTCCCCTGCAGGCGATCCGGGACGTCTTCGACCTCATGCCCGACGGTGACCCGCGGCTCGCGGCCCGGCTCGCGGCCGTCCCGTCGGCGGTCGAGTCGGCGATCTCCGGCCTGCGTGCACGCCTCGCCGACGGGTCCTGGCCCTTCCCCGAGCTCCAGGTCCGCGAGGTACTCGCGCAGGCCCGGGAGGCCGGCGACCAGGTCGCGGCGAACGCGGACCGCCTCGCCGACCCGGCACCGTCGGGACTGACGGACGCGATCCGAGCGGCCTTCGCGCGGTTCGCGGAGGTCCTCGAGACCGAGATCGCGCCGTCCTCGATCCCCGTGGACCGGCCCGGTGGCCTCGGGGTGGGGCGGGCGGCCTACCCGCTGTACTCGCGCCTGTTCCTCGGCACGGAGGTCGACCTCGAGGAGACCTATACATGGGGGCAGGAGCGGCTGGCGGCGATCGTCACGGAGCAGCGGGAGGTCGCCGGCAGGCTGTACCCCGGCGCGACGGTCGCCGAGACCCTCGCGCGGCTCGACACCGAACCGCGGTACGCGCTGCACGGCACCGACGCACTACAGGCATGGATGCAGCGCACCTCGGACGCGTCCGTGGCGGCGCTCGCGGGCACCGACTTCGACATCCCCGCCGAGCTGCACCACCTCGACTGCCGGATCGCGCCGAGCAGCAGCGGCGGCATCTACTACACCGGCCCGTCTGCGGACCTGACCCGACCGGGCGCGATGTGGTGGTCGGTTCCCAAGGGCGTCACCGAGTTCCACACCTGGCAGGAGAAGACGACCGTCTATCACGAGGGCGTGCCGGGCCACCATCTGCAGATCGGGCAGGCCGTGATCGCGCCACTCAACCGGTGGCGCAAGCTGTACTCGTTCACCTCCGGACACGGCGAGGGGTGGGCCCTGTACGCGGAGCGACTCATGCGCGACCTGGGTTTCCTGGACGACGACGGCGACCTCATGGGCATGCTCGATTCGCAGCGTCTGCGGGCGGCGCGGGTGGTCCTGGACATCGGCGTGCACTGCGGCTTCGAGGCCCCGGCGGAGGTCGGCGGGGGCGAGTGGAGCTACGAGAAGGGCTGGGCGTTCCTGCGCTCGCACGTCGCGATGGCGGACGAGCAACTCCGCTTCGAGTACCACCGCTACCTGGGGTGGCCCGGGCAGGCACCGTCGTACTCCGTGGGCCAGCGGGTGTGGGAGCAGACCCGCGACGCGTACCTCGCCGCGCACCCCGGGGCCACGCTCAAGGACTTCCACCGCGACGCCCTCGCCCTCGGCGGTATGGGCCTGGACACCCTCCGCGCCGCAATCGTCTGAATCGCGCCGCGTATAGCGTCCGGACGGCCCGCGGTCAAGACCCACGATCGTGGTTCGCGCAACGGTGAGGTTTGCGATACGAATTACTTAGCCTCCAGAACATGGAAACGAGATCCGCAGCGCGGCTGTGGCTGATCCGCGTCTTGGAGGGACAGCTCGGGCTGTCGTCGATGCTCGCCGCCAGGGGTGACGTCAAGCTGCTCGCGACCTGGCTCGCGATCGCGGCGCAGCTCGACAAGGACATCGACGGCCTCTGCGGCAACCCCGACCCCGAGGCCGCGCGGCGCCTGTTCTTCACCTCCCAGGCCCTGATGGAGAAGTTCGTCATCGAGCGGATCTCCTACGACACGATCGAGGACTGGACCGAGCACAGCGCGCGAATCCACCGGCAGCTCACCGCGATGGACGATCCTCGCACCGAGTTCCCCGCCCGGCTGCACGCACAGCTCGATCTCTACGACTCGGCGGTACACAGCGACGACGGCCGGGTGACCGTCGACCGCTGCGGAATCTGGACCTATCGGGAGCAGCGCCGCGCCGCCGGCACT
This sequence comes from Tsukamurella pseudospumae, assembly GCF_001575195.1. Taxonomy (NCBI): domain Bacteria; kingdom Bacillati; phylum Actinomycetota; class Actinomycetes; order Mycobacteriales; family Tsukamurellaceae; genus Tsukamurella; species Tsukamurella pseudospumae. The sequence continues at coordinate 534,217 of NZ_LSRF01000001.1, read as the reverse complement.
CCGATAACGCTGACGAGTCCGTGCGAGTTCTGCACGCGCTCGGTGTCGGCGAACGCGCGCCACCAGAAGCTGGCGGCCACCGTCCGCCTGCGCGAGCGCGGCTGCGATTGGACCTTCGCGTGAGTACCCCGACCGTGCTCGCCCCCGCACGCCCGCGGGTCGCCGGGGCGTACCTGCTGCTGTTCCTGATCGGCGCCGAGACCTTCCTCATCTCGCCGCTGCTGCCCACCATCACAGCGGCACTGCACACCTCCGTCGCGGTCGCTGCGAACGCGACCACCGCCTACGTGCTGGTCTACGCGGTCGCCTCTCCCCTCCTCGGCTCGGTGTCCGACCGGATCGGCAGGCGCACACCGCTGCTCGTGGGCGCCGCACTGTTCCTCGTCGCGAACCTCGGCTGCGCGCTGGCGCCGGATGTCGCCGTGCTGATCGCCGCCCGCGCGGTCGGCGGGCTCGGCGCTGCGCTCGCCGGACCCAGCATCTGGGCCTACCTCGCCGACAGCGCGCCCGATCCGGAATCGATCGGGCGGTACATGAGCCGCGGCATGGCCTTCTTCTCCTCGGGCCAGGTCATCGGCATCCCGGTCGGCGCCGGGCTGGCCGCGGCTCTGGGTTGGCAGTTCAGCTTCGTCGCCCTGGCCGCCGGCACGGCGGCGGCGATCGCCGTGCTCGCCCGCGCCGTTCCCCGTGCCCGGCCGGGCGGGACGGCACCGTCACTCCAGGAGGGCCTGCGCGTCGCGCTCGACCGACGCGTCGGCCCGATCCTCGCGCTGACCTTCGTGGTCCAGGCGTTCAGCCTGGGCGCGTACGCCTACGCCGGCCAGATCCTGCACGAGCGGCTCGGCTGGAGCGCGGGCGCCTTGGGCCTGGTGGGCGTGCTGGTGGGGCTCGGCAGCGTGACCGGCGCGTTGCTCGGCGGCCGACTCACGCGCTCCGGGCTGCCACTCGCCGCGCGCCTGACCGTGTGGATCGCGGTGATCGGCGTCGGGCTCGGCGCGTTCGCGCTGTCGCACGGCGCGGCACCGGCGCTCATCGCGCTCCTGGTCTGGTTCGTCGGCAGCGGCGGATTCGTCACGGAACAGCAGACCGCGCTCGCGCTCGCGGCGGGCGACCGGCGAGCATCGGCCAGCGCCTGGAACACCAGCGCGATGCACGCGGGCACCGCGATCGGCGTTCTGCTGCTCGGGGCGATCGTGACCGGGGCGCGCGGATGACCGCCGGCGTCCTGCACGACGACCGGATGGCGGGCTACGCCGATCACAGCAGGCTGCGGCAGACGCCGGACGCGCTGCGGGTCGTCGCCGCGCTCGGCGAGCGGCTCGCGCGAGCGCGGTCGGTCGTCGACCTGGGCTGCGGCACGGGCGCGCTGATCGACGCGCTCGCCGGCGCGGCACCGTCGGCGGCGATCACCGGGCTCGACGCCGCGGTGCCCCGCATCGCGGAGCTGCGGGCGCGGCACGCGGGCGATGTCCGGGTGCGCTTCGCGGTCCACGACCTCCGCGAGCCGCTCTCCGCGCTCGTGCCGAACGGTTCGGCGGACGTCATCACGATGACCGCGGTGCTGCACTGGCTGCATCCGGGCGAGAGCGCCGTCGTGCGCCGCATCGCCACGGCGCTCACCACCGGCGGCGCGGCGGTGCTCACCACTTACCATCCGGTCCTCGAGGCCTCCGGTCTCGGTGGCACGGACGCGGTGATCGCCGAGGCCGCCGGCGCCACCGCCGCGCAGTTCGACGGTGCCGGGGTCGTCCCGGTTTCGCGCCGCACGCTCCCGGCGGTCGCGCTCGAGCGGACTCTGCGCGGCGCATTCGGCGAGGTCGAGTCGGTCGAGCACACCGCCCGGACCGCACCCGCGGACGGCACCGCCTTCGCCGACTACGTCGACAGCACCTTCGGCGACTACTACCAGGGCCTGTTCCCGGACCACGCCACGCAGCGCGCAGCGGTCGCCGCGGCCGCCCAGCGCAGGCTGGACGCGACGGGCGCCGTCACCTCGATGCCGATCCGCACCTGGCTGTGCACCGCGCCCGACGCCGACCAGGGGATCCGGGCATGAGCCGGATCCACCTGGTCGTCGAGGCCGTCGGCGCCCAGTTGCCCGAGCTCGCCGAACGGGCCCGACGGGGCGGCCCCCGCGTCGCGAGCCCGGACGACTTCCTCGACTTCGCGGCGCGCGCGGAGGACGCAGGCGTGGACGCGCTCTTCTACGCCGACTTCCTGGGCAAACCGCGCGCGCAGTTCGCGGCGCGCCCGCTCATCCCGTTCGAGCCGCTCACGGCACTGTCCGCGATCGCGGCCCGCACGTCGTCGATCGGGCTGATCGCGACGGCGTCGACGACCTTCTCGGAGCCGTACACGCTCGCCCGGCAGATCGCGTCGCTGGACAACCTCAGCGGCGGGCGCGCGGGATGGAACATCGTGACCTCGATCCAGGGCGCGGGCAACTACGGGCAGGACCTCGCGGCCAAGGACGAGCGGTACGCCCGCGCCGCCGAGGTCACCGACGCGGTGTTGGCCCTGTGGGCGTCCTGGGATCCCGCGTACCGGCGGCCGCGCGGCGGCTTCGTCGACACCGATGCCATCGCCGACGTGCACTTCTCCGGTGCGCACGTCACCCTCGACGGTTGGCTCGACGTCCCGTCGGACCGGCAGGGCAGGCCCGTGCTGTTCCAGGCGGGGTCCTCCGCTGCGGGCCTGACATTCGCGGCGCGGTACGCCGACGCGGTCTTCGGGATCAACCCGAGCCGGTCCGGCGCGATCCGGACGCGCACGCGGTTGCGCGAGCTCGCCGCCGCGCAGGGCCGCGATCCCGGTGCCGTGAAGTACCTGCCGGGCGTGCGCCTGTTCGTCGACGACGAACTGGACACCGTCGAGAGCCCCGGCCTGCGCGACGCCGTCGGCGCGCTGCTCGGGGTCCCGCTCGGCGGGCTCGACCTCGACGCGCCGCTCCCCGACCGGATCCTCGCCGCCCGCGGCCGCGTCGACACGCAGTCCGCGCCGATCACCGGCACCGTCGAGGGCCTGTGGGACCTTGCGGCCGAGCCCGGGACCACGCTCCGCGAGCTCCTCGGCGTGTACCGCAACGGATCCGGATTCCTCTCCCTCGCGGGGAGCGCACGGTCCATCGCAGACACCCTGCTCGGCTGGGTCGACGACGGTGCCGCCGACGGTTTCGTCCTCGGCGCGGGCGGGTCCGTCGACGAGGTCTACCGGCAGGTGATCCCCCTGCTCCGGGCCGCCGGACGGTACCGCGACCATTACGCGGGGAGCACCCTGCGCGACCACCTGGAGGTGCCCTGACATGTCCGGACGACGCCCGCTGCAGGGCTGGCGGAAGGTCGCCGCGCTCGGCGCCGGCAACGCGCTCGAGTGGTTCGACTGGGGTGTGTACAGCGCGATGCTCCCCTTTTTCGGCGTGTACGTCTTCGGCATGCCCGTGGCGGAGTCGCTGCTGGCGGGGCTGGCGGTGTTCGCCGCGGCCTACATCGCCCGGCCCCTGGGCGGACTCGTGTTCGGCGTCATCGCGGACCGGTACGGCCGCACCACGTCGCTGTCGCTGACGATCGCGTGCGTCGCCACCGGCTGCCTGGGCGTGGCGTTCCTGCCCGGCCACGCACAGATCGGTGCCGCCGCAGGCGTGATCCTGCTGCTCCTGCGGTTGCTGCAGGGATTCGGGCAGGGCGGCGAACTGCCCAGCCTGCAGGTGTACATCGCCGAGAACGCACCCCGCCAGCACCTCGGCCGGTGGTCGAGCCTGTCTACGTTTCCGGCAACATCGGAGTGATCGCCGGGATGGCCCTGGGTGCGACGATGGCCTCGGTGCTCGGCGCCGACGACCTGCGGCAGTGGGGATGGCGCATCCCGTTCGCCGTCGGCGGGGCGCTGGGGCTCGCGGCACTCGGGCTCCGTGCGTACCTCCGCGAGCCGGTGCCCGACGACGACCGCCGAGCTCTGCCGGTGCGGTACCACGTCGGCTCGCTGCGTCGTGATCGCCGTGCGTTGATCGCGGTCGCCGCCGTCGTGGCCGGTTCGACGGTGGCGATCTACGCGTGGGGGAACTCGGCCTCGGCGTTCGCGATCACCTTCGGCGGGATGTCCAAGTCCGCGGCGCTGTGGGCCGCGGTCGCCGCGTACGCCACCGCGGCCGCACTGATCCCCGTCTGGGGCGAGATCGCGGACCGGGTGGGACACCGCACCGTCATGCTCGCCGGGACGATCGTCGTCACCCTCGGCAGCCTGCCGGTGAGCGCCGCGATCAGTGGCGGTCCCCTGAACCTGTACCTGTGCATGACGGCGATGATGGTGCCGATCGGGGCGATCCTGTCGGTCGAGCCCGTGTACATCGCGCGACTGGTGCCGGCGGCGTCGCGGACCACCGCGATCGGCGTCACGTACTCCCTGGTGGCGGCCGTGCTCGGTGGGACCGCGCCGTACATCCGTGCCTGGATGCACCTGCACATCAGCGATACCGCGTTCGCCGTGTACGTGACCGCGCTGGCTGCGGTGTCGGTCGTGGCGCTGCTCCTCGTGCGGCCGCCGGACGACGACGCCACTCCCGGTAGGCCGCACTCCGACGGTCCGGGATCGGTGGCGGGCGGACCTGATCGCCCAGAGCTTGCCGCAGCGGTACCTCGGCCGGGGCCCGATGCGAGCTAACAGCCGCTGATGCGGGTCGGGATCGGCGCCTTCGATCCAGCCGTAGTCGATGAGGTGGATGCCGCATTCGCCGGATCACTCCAGCGGAACACCTCAGCGAGCGCCGCGCGCACGCGCTCGGGAGCACCGTCGTCCTGTGGACCGAGCGAGACGTAGAACTGATGGAACTCCCCCATGCAGAAGAGTGTATTCCCGTTGGGCCCTGCCCCTGCGATGCACATCATTCGAAGCGTTCTGCGACGGAAACCGCGATCCGAGTCGCAGAACGCTTCGAATGATGTTGTCCCCCATTGCACGCCGCCCGCGACACAGAGGTGATGCACGGCGCGCATCACCTCGCGACAGGCCCCACATCCCCTCGCCTCGGAGCGAACAGTCAGCGTGACACGAGCACCGGCAGCACGGCCTTGCGGATCCGAACGGTGACGGGCAGTTCCTGCAGGTAGTCGCCGTCGGCGTGGACGGGGATCGGGCGGTCGGCGGACACGGTGATCTCCTGACCGCTGAAGGTGAGCACCTCGGCCCGCGCGACATGGGCGCCGGTCTTCGCCTCGCCCATCGCGCCGAGGAGCCGCATCAGGTTCGCAGCACCGTCGACCGCGAGCACGTCGACGCGCCCGCTGTCCGCCGCGGCCGCGGGAACCATGTGCAAGCCACTGCCGTACCAGCCCGAGTTCGCGACGACCACCATGTGCACCGGACCGGAGAAGACGGCACCGTCGACCTCGATCCGGAAGTCCGCGGGCTTCCAGCGCAGGGCGGCGATGGCGGGGGCGAGCCGGTACGCGAGCGGGCCCATCCAGCGCAGTCGGTTGATCAGCTCGGTCGCCACCGAGTCGAGGCCCACGTAGACATTGCCGACGGCGATCTCGTCGCCGATGGTGAGCACGTCCAGATCGCGCCGGAAGCCGTCGCAGAGCACGTCCGCGATGGCGGCCGGATCGTCGGGGAGCCGCAGGTGCCGAGCCATGTCGTTGCCGCGTCCGGCGGTGACTACGCCCATGGGCGCCCCGGGGACGCGGAGCACGCCGGCCGCGACCTCGCGGATCTGGCCGTCCCCGCCGACGGCGACGGTCAACGCGCCCGCCGCGGCGGCCTCCTCGGCGAGCCGGCGGGCGTCGGCACCGGACGCGGACTCCTCGACGCGCGTCGTGACGTCCCGGCGGGCCAGCTCCTCCGCCACCGCTGCCCAGCGGACCCGGGCGGCCCCACCGCCGGAGATCGGGTTGAGGACCGCGATGACATCGGCGCCGGTCACGGGAGCAGGATCCCGGGGTTGAGCACGCCCTGCGGGTCGAGTGCGGCCTTGACGGCGCGGAGCGCGGTCACCTGGACCTCACCGATCTCCTCCACATAGGTGGAGCGGTGGTCGGTGCCGACGGCGTGGTGGTGCGTGATCGACGCGCCGGCCGCGCGGATCGCGGCGTTCGCCGCGGCCTTGGCGGCGCCCCACTGCGCGAGTGGGTCCTCCAGCGCCTTCGAGATCACCGTGAAGTACAGCGACGCACCGGTCGAGTAGACGTGCGAGATGTGGCACATCACCACGGCGGGAGTGCCCTGGTCGCCCAGCGCAGCGGTCAACGCCGCCGTCACATCGGCCTTGAGCCGCTCGATGTTCGACCAGAAGGTGACCGTCTCGAGCGTCTCGACCAGCGCGCCCGCGTCGAGGAGCGGATCGCGCAGGTACGGACCGCGGAACCGGCCGACGCGCCAGGCCTCCCCCGGCTCCTCGCCGAGGAACTGACCGCCCAGCTCGGCGAGGCGGGCGGAGACGTAGCCGTCGCGGCAGTCGACATCGGGCTCGTCGCCCTCGAAGCCGACGATCATCATGACGCCACCCGCGGCGGCCTTGCCCGCGGCGCTGGGGTCGGCCAGGTTGAGCGCGGTCTCCACCTCGTCGGAGAGGCGCAGCACCGTCGGGCGGACCGACCCCTGCGCGAGCACCCGCATGGCACGGGCCCCGGCCGCGAAGTCCGCGAAGTGCCAGCCGTAGAAGCGGCGCACCGTCGGGACGGGGTGCACGCGGACGCGCACGGCCGTGACCACACCGAACGCGCCCTCCGAGCCGAGGAAGAGTTGCCGCAGGTCCGGTCCCGCGGCCGACTTCGGCGCGGTCCCGATCTCGGCGACGCCCTGCGGAGTCGCGACGGTGAGCCCCACGACCATCTCGTCGAACCGGCCGTAGCCGATGGAGGACTGCCCGGCGGAGCGGGTGACGGCGCAGCCGCCGACGGTCGCGCCCTCGTAGGACTGCGGGAAGTGGCCCAGTTCGAAGCCCTGTTCGGCGAGCAGCCGCTCGGCCTCGGGCAGCCGGGTCCCGGCGGCCAGCGTCGCGACCTGCGAGACCGTGTCGAGCGCGATCAGGCCGGTCAGTGCGCGCAGGTCCAGGGCGACGACGGGGCGGGCGCGCTCGGGCGCGAGGCCGCCGGTCACCGACGTGCCGCCGGCGAACGGGCTCAGTGTGAGGTCCTTCGCCGCGCACACGGCCAGCACCTCGGCGACCTGCTCGGCGGTCGACGGGACGACGACGGCGTCCGGCGCATCGGAGGTGTCGCCGGCGCGGTACTTGAGCAGGTCCGGCGTGGAGTAGCCGCGAAGGTGGGCCAGACGCGTACCGTCGTCGACAGCGACCGCGGCGCCCGTCTTCTGCAGGGCCGACAGCGCCCGGCCGGAGACCCGGGACGGCATGAGGAAGAGCTCCGCGCCGGGCCCGGGGCCGCCCTCGATGCCGAGCATCGTGAGCGCGCCGAGCACCGACTCGGACAGGTGCATCGGGGCGCCGGGGTCGCCCCAGCGGCCGGGCTCGAAGGCGACGACGGGCAGATCCACCTCAGACGATGTCATGATACATTTGTACACATGGTGTCGCAGGATCTCAATTCTCGGGGTGCAACCGCACGGGGCCCCGCCAACGCCGTTGACGACGAGACGATCCTCGACGCGGCGCGCGACCTCATGTCCACCATCGGGATCCGCCGCACCACCATGGCCGATGTCGCGCGCGCCGCGCAGGTCTCCCGCGCCACGCTGTACCGCCGCTACCCCAACGTGCAGGCCCTCGCCGCCGCCGTCACGACGCGCGAGTTCGTCGCGGCGCTGACCACCGTCGGGCTGTTCGACGGTGCCACGGGTCGCGAGACCATCGCCCGCACCGTGGCCCACGTGACCTCCGCCGCCCGGTCGCATCCGCTGCTGCGCCGGATCGTCGAGCTCGATCCCGAATTCCTCATGCCGTACCTGCTGCACCGCACCGGCCGCACGTCCCGAGCCCAGATCGAGGCGTTGACCAGCGGGATCGCCGCGGGCCAGGCCGATGGGAGCATCCGCTCCGGCGACCCGGCCGAGCACGCCGCGGTCGTCCTGCAGCTGGCGTGGTCCTCGGCGCTCACCGGACCGGTGTTCACCGAGTCCGCCGATCTGCTCGACGCGCAGCTCTTCGATCTCATCGAGAGGTACCTGCGCCCGTGACCGTCGAATCCCTCGCGCACGTCGCGCCCGCTTCCCGCCTCTCGGCAGCCCGACGGTCCGCCGATCTCGCCGCCCTCGCCGCCGATCCGTCCGTCGACCTGCTGGTGATCGGCGGCGGCGTCACCGGGACCGGGGTCGCCCTCGACGCCGCGAGCCGCGGCCTGCGCGTCGCCCTCGTCGAGAAGCACGACCTCGCGTTCGGCACCAGCCGCTGGTCCAGCAAGCTCGTACACGGCGGCCTGCGCTATCTCGCGTCCGGCGCCGTCGGCATCGCCTACGAGAGCGCCGTCGAGCGCGACGCGCTGATCCGCGTGATCGCGCCGCACCTGACCCGCCCCCTGCCGCAGGTGGTGCCCCTCCTCGACGACGTCTCCCGCAAGGACGCCGCGCTGACCCGCGTCGGCTTCCTCGCCGGCGACGCACTGCGGATCGCGGCCCGCACCCCGGGATCCGAGCTCGCCCGGTCCCGGCGCGTCTCCCCCGCCGAGGTGATCGCGATGGCGCCCACCGTGAAGCGAACGGGACTGCGCGGCGGCCTGCTGAACTGGGACGGCCGGCTCACCGACGACGCGCGACTGACCGTGGGCATCGCCCGCACCGCCGCCGCACACGGCGCGACGATCCTCACGCACTGCGCCGCGTCGCAGGTCACGGGCACCGCAGCCGTCCTCACCGACGAGCTGTCCGGGCACTCGTTCACCCTGCGCGCCAAGGCCGTCGTCAACGCGACCGGCGTGTGGTCCGGCACGGTCGACAGCGCGGTCGTCCTGCGCCCCAGCCGCGGCACCCACCTGGTGTTCCGGCAGGAGAGTTTCGGCGGACTCACCGCGGGCCTGACGGTGCCCGTCCCGGGCTCGTTCGGCCGGTACGTCTTCGCCCTGCCGCAGCCCGATGGGCGCGTGTACGTGGGCCTCACGGACGAGGAGGCCGACGGTCCGCTGCCCGACGTCCCGACGCCGTCGGACGACGAGATCGACTTCCTGCTCGCGACCGTCAGCCTCGCCCTCGGTACCCCGCTCACCCGGGCCGACATCGTCGGGACGTTCGCCGGCCTGCGGCCACTCCTCGACTCGGGCGCAGGGCAGACGGCGGACGTCTCGCGCAAGCACGCGGTACTCACCCGCGACGACGGCCTCGTGACCGTGGTCGGCGGCAAGCTCACCACCTACCGGCGGATGGCGGAGGACGCCGTCGACGCCGCGCTCGCCGCATCCGGCCTGCCCGCCGGTCCGTGCGCGACCCGGACGCTACCGCTCGTCGGCGCGGCCCCGCGGGAGAACCTGCGGCGCATCGACGCGCCCGAGCGGCTCGTCCGCGCCTACGGCACCGAGGCGACTACCGTCGTGGCCCTCGGCGAGGCCGACCCCGCGCTGACCCTTCCGGTGGCGGACGGCACGGAGGTCACGGGCGCGGAACTCGTCTTCGGCGCGCTCGCCGAGGGGGCGGTCACGGCCGCCGATCTGCTCGAGCGCCGCACGCGCCTGTCGCTGATCCCCACCGTCGCCGAGGCGGCCGGGGACGCCGCGAGGTCGGCCCTCGATCGTCAATGACGGTGCGCCGGCACGTTCCACGCCGGTAGCCGGTCCGGGTAGTCCACCCATGCCGCCGGGCCCTCGGCGACCTCGTCGTCGGTGAGCAGCGCGCGGTCGAGCAGCCCGTGCATCGTCGCGGCGTCGAGGCGGACGCCGATGAACACCAACTCCTGCTGTGGCGCACCGTCGACCTGCGACCAGTAGGCGGCGGGCTCGATGGTGAGGTTCGGGCCCGCCTGCGACCAGACCCCGACGAGGCCGGGCCGGCTCGCGATCCAGCAGAAACCCTTGCTGCGCAGCACCGCCCGAACCTCGGCCAGGGATTCGAGGAGCCGCTGCGGGTGGAAGGGGCGGTCGGCGCGGTAGGTCGTCGACGAGATCCCGTACTCCTCGGTCTCCGGAGTGTGGCCGCCGATCACCTCGTCGTCCCAACCCGCGACCGACGCCGCGGCGTCGTGGTCGAACAGGCCCGTCCCGATCACCTCGGAGACCGCGATCCGGCCCCGCGGCAGTGGACTCACGCGGGCACGCGGGTTGAGCCTGCGCACGGCGGCTTCGACCGCACCGCCGGCGGCTGCGGACACCAGGTCGAGCTTGCTGATGAGCACGACGTCGGCGAATTCGACCTGGTCGATGAGTAGGTCGGCGATGGACCGCTCGTCGCCCGCGGCGGCGCCGAGGCCGCGCTGTGCGAGGCTCGTGCCCCGGGCGATCTCGCCGAGGAACGTGCTGGCGTCGACGACGGTGACCATGGTGTCGAGGGCGGCGAGGTCGCCGAGACGGCTGCCGTCGTCGAAGGTCCAGTCGAAGGTCGCGGCCACGGGCATCGGCTCGGAGATGCCGGTGGACTCGATCACCAGGTGGTCGAAGCGCGGGTCGCCCTCGGGCGTCCGCTGGCGCGCGATGGCGCCGACGGCGTCGACGAGATCCTCGCGCAGGGTGCAGCAGATGCAGCCGTTGCTGAGCTCGACGAGCTTCTCCTCGGTGCGGTCGAACCCGCCGAGGTCGACCAGCGCAGCGTCGACGTTGACCTCGCTCATGTCGTTGACGATCACCGCGATGCGCAGGCCTTCGCGATTGCCGAGGAGATGGTTGAGCAGCGTGGTCTTGCCGGCGCCGAGGAAGCCGGAGAGGACCGTGACGGGCAACGGGGCTGAGATGGTCATGCCACTAATAGTAACCATTGCCATTAGTGGCGCCCGGCGTCGGGCGTCAGGCACCGCCGTAGTGGGCCGACATCTCCGGGAAGTAGTCGTCGAAATCCGGTGCTGCACGGCCGTTCTCAGCGGCAACGAGGGCGTCGAGGTAGTACTCCCAGCCGGGCCCCACCTCCGCGGCGTTCGCCGCGGCGTCGAGATGGTGGACGAAGGTCAACCGGGTGCGGTCACCGTCCCGCTCGACGAGCGCCTCGAGGTTCCACTCGCCGTACTCGTCCTGGGAATGCACACCGAGCCGCCGCGGCGGCTCGCACGCCGTGATGGTCATCGGCATGACGGGAGCCCCCTCCTCGAAGCCCATCGTCACCCGCACGACGGAGCCGACTCCGGGCTCACCCGTCCAGGGGCCGAACCACCGTGCCGTCCGCTCCGACTCCGTGATCGAGGCCCAGACGTCGTCGACGCCCGCATCGAAGTACCGCTCGAGGATCAGGTCGCGCCCACCGTCGGTGATCACCACGCGCCCGGTCGCCTGCTTGGTCATGCCGTTCCCCGTTCTCGTGTTCCATCGATCTCCGTGACACCCGCAGCGTCCGCCGCGCGGGCGTTGTCGCGCCGCGTGCGACGCACCTCCGTGTCCAACGCGGGCGAGGCCAGCAGGCCCGCGAGCCCGGCAGAGCCGCGGACCCGCGCCAGCCAGCCGTCGATCTCGTCGAGCGCCTCGAGCCGCAGCGCGTACGTCCGCTCGCGCCCGTCCCCGCCCGACGGTCCGCCCTCGACGACACCCGCATCGCGGAGCACGCGCAGATGCCGACTGACGGCCGGTCGGCTGATGTCGAACTCGGAGGCGACCTGCCCCGCGGTCATCGGAGCCCTACTCAGCAGCACCACGATCCGGCGCCGCACCGGGTCGGCGATGGCTGCGAAGACGCTCACCCCAAAAACGTAACACATCAGTTACGCACTCGTCTAGAAGAGCGACTCCTGCAGGTCCGGAGCAGCGGAGCCGTGGACCCGAGGAGTACGTGCCGCGCGCTGCGGCGGGCTCCCATAGGGATCCTCCAGGCGCAGCAGCCCGTACTCCTCGAGCATCGGCGCCACCCGCTCACGCAGGTGCGCGCGGTACTCCGCCGACACCCGTCCGGTCGCCCCGTACAGCTGCCGGTAGCGCCGCACCAGCATCGGATGGTTCTCGGACAGCCAGCCGAGGAACCAGTCCCGGTAGCGGCCCGTCAGGTTCAACGCCATGACCGAGGCCGTGGTCGCGCCCGCGTCGGCGAGGGCCTCGAACAGCGCGCGCAGCGAGGCCGTGTCGTCGGTGAGGTAGGGCACGACCGGCGCGACCATCACATGGCAGTCGAAGCCGGCGTCGGCGACCGCGCGGATCAGGTCGAGCCGCGCCGCGGGCTTCGGCGCACCGGGCTCGAGAGACTGTTGCAGAAGCGGATCCAGCAGCGCCAGCGACACCGACAACTGCACCGGCACGGTGGTCGCGGCGGTGACCAACAGCGGCAGATCGCGCCGGAGCAACGTGCCCTTCGTGAGGATCGAGATCGGCGATCCCGCGCCCGCGAGCGCCCCGATGACGCCCGGCATGAGCCGGTACCTCCCCTCCGCCCGCTGGTACGGATCGGTGTTCGTCCCGAGCGCCACCGGATCGCCGCGCCACGAGGCCCGGCGGAGCTCCTTCTTGAGCACCGACACCAGATTGGTCTTGACGACGATCTGGCTGTCGAAATCGCCGCCGGCGTCGAACTCGAGGTACTCGTGGCTCGAGCGCGCGAAGCAGTACGTGCACGCATGGGTGCACCCGCGGTACGGGTTGATCGTCCAGGTGAAGGGCATCGCCGAGGACTCCGGGAGCTTGTTGAGCGCGCTCTTGCACAGCACCTCGTGAAAGGTGATCCCCTCGAACTCCGGCGTGGTGACCGTGCGTCCGTAGCCCTCCAGGCCCGGCAGCGCCCGCACCCCCGACCCCGCTTCGGCGGAGCCGTCGCCCAACAACTGACCATTCCATCGCACACCGACAGTCGAACACGTCGTTCGAGTCGAGTCAAGTATTCGAACAGCGCGTCGCTACCAGAGCGGGCGGGCGATCTCCTCGACCTCGTCGGTGGAGAACACCAGCTCCTCGCCGCCGCCGAGCTCCCGCGCGATCCCCGCGGCGCGGAACAGCGGCCGGTCCCGCATCGGCATCGACGTCGACTGGGCCCGCGCCTGCTCCGCGAGCACCCGCGCGATGTCGCCGACCTCCGGCCGGCGATTGCGTTCCAGCGCCTCCGCGAGCCGGCGAGTGCCCAGCATCGGCAGCTCGCGGCCGCGCACGCGACCCCGCCCCGAGCCCTCGTACAGGGCGATGGGGAGGCGCACCGTCGTCCTCCCCTGGCGCAGCCGGAGCGAGACCTGCGCGAACCGGGCCACCTCCGCGACCAGGTCGACCTCGTCGGCGTCCATGAGATTCATCCGCTGTGTCCGCAGTGTCCGGCGGGTCAGCACGCGGTGATCGAGCACGACCCGGCGCCGAGCGACGCCCAGGTAACCACCGACACCGGGCGCGGCACCGGCGACCAGCACGGCGATGCCCCACGGGGCGCCCACCAGCACCGTCACGATCACGCCGACGATCACCGTCGCGATGAGGCCGATCGCCAGGGCGCGACGTACCTTCGGCAGCATCAGCCGCGGCGGGATGAGGTCCACGTCGACGGCGTCCTCCGCGCTCAGCTCCCGCGGGTCGCGGGCGCCGGGCTCGGCAGGACTGGACGACACGAGGGCTACTCCGCGCTTTCCGGCGCCTCGGCGCTCTCGGTCACGATCACGTCCACGACGGTATCGATCGGCACGGCCCGCTGCTCGCCCTTCGCCAGATCCTTGAGCATCACGACGCCCTGGTCGAGCTCGGAATCACCCAGGATCAGGGCGAAACGGGCACCTGACCGGTCCGCGGCCTTCATCGCGCCCTTCATGGCGCGGTTGCCGTAGGCCATGTCGGACCGCACGCCGGCGGCCCGCAGGCGTCCCAGCAGCGGCACCATCGCTTCCCGTGCCGCGTCGCCGAGCGGCACGCCGAAGGCCGTGACCCGCGGCGCCGACGGTGCGCGCTTGCCCTCCGCGGCCAGCGCCAGGAGCGTGCGGTCGACGCCGAGCCCGAAGCCCACGCCCGTCACGCCCTCCCGGCCGCCCAACTGCTCGACGAGGCCGTCGTACCGGCCCCCGCCGCCGATGCCGGACTGCGCACCCAGGCCGTCGTGGACGAACTCGAAGCAGGTCTTGGTGTAGTAGTCGAGTCCGCGCACGAGCCGGGGGTTCACGACGTACGGCACACCGAGCGCATCGAGGTAGCCGAGCACCTTCTCGAAGTGCTCGCGGGCATCGTCGGACAGCGAGTCGACCATGAGCGGCGCATCGGCCGTCATGGCCTTGACCTCGGGACGTTTGTCGTCGAGCACGCGCAGCGGGTTGATCTCGGCGCGGCGCCGCGTCTCGTCGTCCAGGTCGAGCGCGAACAGGAACTCCTGCAGCTTCTCCCGGTACTGCGGCCGGCACGTGGCGTCGCCCAGCGACGAGATCTCCAGTCGGAAGCCGTCGAGCCCGACGCTGCGATAGGCGCGGTCGGCGACGGCGATCACCTCGGCGTCGAGCGCCGGGTCGTCGACGCCGATGGCCTCGATGCCCACCTGCTGCAACTGCCGGTAGCGGCCCTCCTGAGGACGCTCGTACCGGAAGAACGGTCCCGCGTACGCGGCCTTGACCGGCAGTTGGCCGCGGTCGAGGCCGTGCTGCAGGACGGCGCGCACGACGCCCGCCGTGCCCTCGGGGCGCAGCGTGACCGACCGGTCGCCACGGTCGGCGAAGGTGTACATCTCCTTCGCCACCACGTCGGTCGACTCGCCCACGCCCCGCGCGAACAGGGTCGTGTCCTCGAAGATCGGCAGCTCGATGTAGCCGTAGCCGGCCTCGGCCGTCGCGGTCAGCAGAGCACTGCGCACCGCCAGGAAGTCGGCGGAGCTGTTCTTCTCCCCCGACGGCACCGGGATGTAGTCGGGAATTCCCTTGGGAGCCTGGAAGCTACCGGCGCTCACAGTCCGTATCGTCCTTTCCGCTCCGCGGGCGTCTGCGTGCCCGTGAGCCCCTGCAGGAACGGGTTCATCGCCCGCTCCCGTCCGATGGTGGTGGCCGGGCCGTGCCCGGGCAGGACGACGGTGTCGTCCCGCAGGGGCAGCAGCTTCTCGGCGATCGAGCGCAGGAGGCGCTCGTGGCTGCCGCCCGGCAGATCCGTGCGCCCGATGGAACTCTGGAAGAGCACGTCGCCGTCGAAGGCGACGGTGACCGTCTCCCCCTCGACGGGGGCACCGTCACCGTCGACCGCGGGGGCCGCGACGGTGAAGACGATCGAGCCCGGGGAATGGCCCGGCGCGTGGTCGACGCCGAAGGTGATCCCGGCCAGCTCCACCGGCTCGCCGTCGACGAGCTCGACGACCTTCTGCGGCTCGACGAACACCTGGTCCCCGATCATCGCGCCGAGGGCGGCGCCGATCCCGACGGCCGGATCGGCGAGCATCGGCCGGTCGGCGTCGTGGATGTGGACGGGGATCCCGTACTCGTCGGCGAAGGGCTGCGCCGTCCAGGTGTGGTCGAGGTGACCGTGGGTGAGCAGCACCGCGACGGGGTTCAGCCGGTGCTCGGCCAGGAGCTGCTTGAGAGGCTCGACGGCGTCCTGACCGGGGTCGATGACGACGGCGTCGGAGCCCGGACCCGCTGCGACGACGTAGCAGTTGGTCTGGAACACCCCCGCGGGGAATCCGGTGATCAGCATCCGACCATTGTGGCACCAGACCCGGTGGCGGCGTCCATCAGGTTTAACTGGCAGACTTGGCGATCAGTTGTGCCCGCCGGATGTCGGTAATGAGGAGGTCGTCACACCGTGCCGAGCAATGAGGAACGCCGTCAGGCAGCGCGCGAGAAGCTCGCGAAGCAGAACGAGCGGCGTGAAGCAGACGCGCGCAAGCGCAAGATCAAGGCCGGTGCGATCGCCGGTGTGGTCGTGGTCGCGCTCGTCGCCGCCGGTTGCTACATCTGGCTGCCGCAGGGTCCGCGCGCGCCCCTGCGCGTGGCGGCCGAGAACAAGTTCAAGTCGGAGCACGTCACCTGTGACTTCCAGGACCGCGATCCCGTCGCCGACACGCACAAGAACCTGCCTGCGCAGAAGCAGCAGATCGCGGCGCGGCGCACGCAGGTGACCGACGCGCAGAAGCAGCTCGCCACCATGACCGGCGATCAGAAGACCGCCGGCGAGGCGCAGATCAAGGCGTTCTCGGAGCAGACCGACAAGCTCGAGCGCCAGATCGCTCGGACCGAGAAGGCGCTCCCCGCGATCGACAAGCTGACCGAGCGCAACAAGACCGTCAGCAAGCCGAGCGGGAAGGATGTGCCGAACTCCGGCACCCTGACCGGTACCTTGACCACGAACTCCGGTCCGATCGGATTCGAGCTGGACCGCTCGAAGGCGCCGTGCAACGTGGAGACCTTCGCCACGCTCATCGCGGCCAAGTACTTCGACAACACCCCGTGCATCCGCGAGACCGGCGGCGCCCCGACGGCCGCCAGTGGGCTGTACGTGCTGCAGTGCGGTGACCCCTCGGGCTCCGGTGTCGGTGGTCCGGGCTGGACCTCGCCCGACGAGAACCCTGCGTTCCTCAAGGCCGCGTCGCCCGCGAACCCCATGACGGGCGGCTCGGGCACGTCGATCTACCCGGCGGGGACGATCGCCGTCGCGAACGCCAACCAGCAGGCGGATCCCCAGTCCGGTTCGGCCGGCGTGTCGAACACCGGCGCCAGCCAGTTCTTCCTCGTCTACAAGGACTCGACGCTGCCGCCCAACTACGCCGTCATCGGCAAGATCGACGACGCCGGCCTGACACTGCTCAAGCAGATCGCCGCCAAGGGCATCGCACCCAACGACGGTGAGCCGGCCGCCACCCCCGCCGCGCCGGTGACCGACGGCAAGCCCAAGGAGCCGGTGACCATCACCAGCATGGCGCTCGCCTCCTGACATGACGGAGCGGCCGTCCGGGTCCGCCGACCCGCTGGCCACCATCGGCGGTTACACCGTCCTGCGCCGGCTGGGCGCGGGTGGCATGGGCGAGGTGTACCTCGTCCAGCACCCGCGCCTCCCGCGGCAGGATGCGCTGAAGCTGCTCGGGAGCGGGGTGGTCGGCGATGCGGACGCCAAGGCCCGCTTCCTCCGGGAGGCCGACGTCCTCTCCGGGCTGAGCCACCCGAACATCGTCCATCTCTACGACCGGGGCGAGGACGACGGCAGGCTCTGGCTGACGATGGAGTACATCGGCGGGGCCGACGCCGCGCAACTGCTCCGCGAGTACGGGCCGATGCCCGCCGACCTCGCGCTCCGCGTGGTCGACGGGGTCGGATCGGCCCTCGACTACGGCCGCCGGACACGCGGAGTCACGCACCGGGACGTCAAGCCGGCGAACATCCTGATCGGCTTCGAGGACGGCGCGCCCGCGTCGGTGAAGCTCACCGACTTCGGCATCGCCAAGGCCCTCGAGGACGCGGTCCGCGTCACGTCCACCGGGCTGACCATCGGCACCATGTCCTACCTCGCCCCGGAGGCGATCGAGGGCGGCTCCGTCGACCACCGATCCGATCAGTACTCGTTGGCCTGCACGGCTTTCGAGCTGCTCTCCGGCGTCGGGCCCTATCCGCGCGAGTCGGCGCGGGCCGTGGCCGCCGCGCACCTGACCGCACCGGTGCCGCTGCTGTCCGAGCGCGCCCCGCACCTCGGGCGGGCCGCGGACGCCGTCTTCGCCCGGGCGCTCGCCAAGGAACCGGGCGACCGCTATCCCGACAACGCCGAGTTCGTCGCCGACCTGCGCGCCGCACTCGCCTCGGCTCCCCGGCGCGCGCCCGTTCCGCCGACGATGCCCCCTCCCGCGCCACCCACCGCGCCCGCGTTCCAGTACGCGCCCACGCACGTTCCCGCTCCGGCTCCGGCACCGGCGGCGGCCGGTCCCAGTGCGACCGGTCCCGGTGCGGCCGGTCCGGCGGGCGCGAGAAGGTCGCGCCGGGGCGTGCTCATCGGCGGCGCGGTCGCGGCGATCGTCGTCATCGCCGCCGTGGCGGGAGCGGTGGTCCTCGCCCGGGGCGACGGTTCTTCGGCCGCCGCCGGGCCGTCGAACGCCGCCGGCGCGACGGTGACCTGCGACTTCGCCGACCGCCCCGACCAGGCCGCTGCGACCCGGACCGCCATCGCGAGCTCCCGGTCGCAGATCGACAAGGTCAAGGCCACGCTGAGCGGTCTGTCCGGCGACGAGCGAAGCGCCGTGCAGGCACAGATCGACTCGGCCGAGCAACGGAACGCGACCATGGAGAAATCGCTTCCCGCGCTCGAGGCCCTCACCGTCAAGAACAAGGCCATCGGCAAGCCCGGCGGAACCGCGGTGCCGAGCACCGGTTCGCTGTTCGGTTCGATCGCCACCAGCGCGGGCACCCTGTCGATCGAGCTCGACCGCGCGAAGGCGCCCTGCAACGTCCGGACCTTCGAGACTCTGATCGCCGCGAAGTACTTCGACGGCACCACGTGCCATCGCGAGACGAACGCACCGTCGACCGGCGGCCGGGGCGGCCTGTACGTGCTGCAGTGCGGCGACCCGTCCGGCTCCGGGATGGGCGGCGCCGGATGGACCTCCCCCGACGAGGCTCCCACGTTCCTGACGTCCTCCACCACACCGTCGACGAGCCAGGCCGGCTCCGAGCCGACCGTGGTCTACCCCGCGGGCACGATCGCCGTCGCGAACGCGAACGGCGGCTCCGACCACGACACCGGATCATCGCAGTTCTTCCTGGTGTACCGGGACACCGCGCTGCCGGCCACCTACAGCGTGATCGGGCGGACGAACAGCAGCGGGATCACGACGCTGGTGGACATCGCGAAGAAGGGCATCACCGCGAACGGCACCGTGCCCGCCTCCTCGGCCGGCACCGTCACCGACGGCAAACCCACTGTCCCGGTGGATATCTCCACGATGACGCTGGAATCCTGAGATGGCCGAGCCGGGGTCGCGCCTCCAGCCGGGAGAGGTCGTCGCGGGGTACGAGGTGATCCGTGTGCTCGGGGCGGGCGGGATGGGCACCGTCTACCTCGCACGTCACCCCCGCCGGCCCCGGAACCAGGCGCTGAAGGTGCTCGCCCCCGGCCTGGTCGTCGATCCCGCCTTCCGGCAGCGGTTCGGAAGGGAGGCGGACCTCGCCGCGCAGTTGGACCACCCGAACATCGTCGCGGTGCAGGACGCCGCGGCCGACGGCGACCTGATGTGGATCGCGATGCAGTACATCGAGGGCACCGACGCCGCCGCGCTGGTCCGGAAGCGGGGCCCGCTGCCCGCGCGGCAGGCGGTGGACATCATCGGCCAGGTCGCGGCCGGGCTCGACTTCGCGCACGGCAAGGGGATGCTGCACCGCGACGTCAAGCCGGCGAACATGCTCCTCACGTCGGGCTGGGCCGACGGCGCCGGTGACCGGCGGGCCCTGATCGCGGATTTCGGGATCGCGCGGTCGGTCGCCGAGGCGACGACGCTGACCAGTACCGGGGCCATGGTCGGCACGCTGGCGTACGCGGCACCCGAGCTCCTCGCCGGGGTCACGCCGACGGCGTCCGTCGACGTGTACGCGCTGGGCTGTTCGCTGTACGAACTGCTGACGGGCGAGCGGGTGTACCCGCGACCGGACAACATCTCGATGATGCACGCGCACGCGACCGCGACGGCGCCGCGCGTCACCGACGCGCGCCCCGAGCTGCCGCACGCGCTCGACGCGGTGCTCGCCCGCGCGCTGGCGAAGTCGCCCCGCGATCGGTTCCCGACGTGCGGGTCGTTGGCGTCCGCCGCGGCGAGCGCCCTGGCCGGCGATCCCACGCAAGCCCGTCCCGCGGCCCACCGTCCGCCCGAGCCGGCGCCGGAAGCCGCGCGCGTCCCGCAGCCGTGGGGCCCCACCGGACCGCCCGGCGAGCGCACCTGGGTGACCCCCGCGTCGCCCGCGGTTCCGCCGGCGCAGGCGGCGCAGGCACCGTCGACGCCGGGGAAGCGGCGGTCGGCGGCGGTCCCGGCGATGCTCGTCCTCGCGGTCGTGCTGGTCGCCGTTCTCGCGACGGTGGCCGTCCTGTACCTGAGGGGCTCCGAGACGTCCTCCACCACGACGACGGGGGCCGGCCCCACCACGACCACGGGAAGCATTCCGAGCGGGGCGAGTCGGACGCCGGTGACACGCTCACTGGTGGGCACCTGGACCGGCACGGTCGTCGGCGACCAGGCCGGCTTCACGGTGTCGGCGGACATCCTGGCCGTGGGGCCGATGTCGGCGACGGTGAGCTACCCGCAGTTGGGCTGCTCGGGACGGTGGAGCGAGCGATCCACGAGCGGGGCCGTGACCGCCCTGGTCGAGACGATCGACGTCGGCACGTGCGTGACCTCCAACATCAAACTCGTCGCGAACGCCGACGACACGATCGGCTTCACCTCGACGTACTACTCGACGTCGCAGGGGCGCACCATGACGATCACGGCGACACTGCGCCGCGACTGACCGACGTCGGCCGACCGCGTCAGTTGACCGGCACGTCGACGATCGCGCGCTGCACGCCCGCGCCGGGCCCGTCGAAGTGCCACCACTCACCGGCGTAGGCGGACAGTCCGCCGGCTGCCATCGCCGCCCGCAGCCGCTCGCGATTCGCCTGCTGCGCCGCGGTGACGCCGGAGGTCGCGTGCGCGGCCGCCTGCGGGGTGAACGCGTCGAAGTCGGTTCCCATGTCCACGAGGCCGTGTCCGGACGTGAGCGTCACGTCGACCGAGCGGCCCGTCTCGTGGCTCCGCGAGTAGGCGCCGGGCGCGGCGACCCAGGCCGGATTCGGCACCTTCTCGAACATCGTGACCTGGACCGAGTGCGGGCGGTAGCAGTCCCAGAACACGATCCGCTCGCCGCGCTCACGCAGAATCGCGGCGGCGGTCGTCAGGCCCACCCGCATCGACTCGTGCACCAGGCATTTCGCCCCCGCGGGATAGAGCTGCACCCCGACGAAGTTATCGGCGGTGGCGTACCGCAGGTCGATCACCGCGTCGGGCAGGAACGTCGTCACGTCGATCAGTCCGGCGCGACGCGCCCCGTCGGACGGGGCCGTGGTGCCGTTGGACGGCACCACCGCGCTCGGCGTGCCCGACGGTGACGGGGGCACCGTCGGCGATGGTCCCGGGCCGCCCGGCGTCGCTGCGGCGCACCCCGTGTTCACGGTGCACGCGATGATCACCGCCACCGGTAGAGCTCGCCACCCGTGCGGAACACGCCCTCTCATCCGATCCGTCCGCTCCTACTGCGCCGAGGTCACCCGATAGACGTCGTAGACGCCCTCGACGTTCCGGACCACGTTGAGCACGTGCCCGAGGTGCTTCGGGTCGCCCATCTCGAAGGTGAAGCGCGACACCGCGACCCGGTCGCGCGAGGTGGTGACCGACGCGGAGAGGATGTTCACCTTCTCGTCGGCGAGCACCTTCGTCACGTCCGAGAGCAGACGGTGCCGGTCCAGCGCCTCCACCTGGATCGCCACGAGGAACACCGACGACGCGGACGGCGCCCACTTCACATCGAGGAAGCGTTCCGGCTCCTTGCGCAGCTCCGCCACGTTGGTGCAATCGGTGCGATGCACGCTCACCCCGCCCCCGCGAGTGACGAAGCCGACGATCTCGTCGCCCGGCACCGGCGTGCAGCACTTGGCGAGCTTCGCGAGCACGCCCGGCTGACCGGTGACCAGCACACCGACGTCGGAGGCCGCCGTCGGGCCCGCGAAGGTCGACGGGGTGTTCCGCTCGGCCAGCTCCTCGGTGGCCTCCTCGATCCCGCCGAGCTGCTCCAGCATCCGCTGCACGACGGTGTGCGCGGACACCTGGTGCTCACCCACCGCCGTGTACAGCGCGGAGACGTCCGCGTACCGCAGCTCCTTGGCGATGCCGGCCATCGACTCGGCGTTGGTGAGGCGCTGCAGCGGCAGGCCCGAGCGGCGCACCTCCTTGGCGATGGCGTCGCGGCCGTTCTCCAGGGCCTCCTCGCGGCGCTCCTTGGCGAACCACTGCCGGATCTTGGCCTTCGCCCGCGGGGAGACCACGAAGGTCTGCCAGTCGCGCGACGGCCCCGCGTTCTCGGCCTTGCTGGTGAACACCTCGACGACCTCGCCGTTCTCGAGCTTGCGCTCCAGTGCGACGAGGCGGCCGTTGACCCTGGCACCGATGCACCGGTGTCCCACCTCGGTGTGCACCGCGTAGGCGAAGTCGACCGGCGTCGACCCGGCCGGGAGGGTGATCACATCGCCCTTCGGGGTGAAGACGAAGATCTCCTTGACCGCGAGGTCGTAGCGGAGCGATTCGAGGAACTCCCCCGGATCCGCCGCCTCCCGCTGCCAGTCGAGCAGCTGGCGCATCCACGCCATGTCGTCGACCTCGGCGAGGTCCGAGCCTTTCGCGCCGCCGGCGCTGCGGCCCTTGGTCTCCTTGTAGCGCCAGTGCGCGGCGATGCCGAACTCGGCGGTCCGGTGCATCTCGCGGGTGCGGATCTGCACCTCCAGGGGCTTGCCCTCGGGCCCGATCACCGTGGTGTGCAGTGACTGGTAAACGCCGTACCGCGGCTGCGCGATGTAGTCCTTGAACCGGCCCGCCATCGGCTGCCACAGCGAATGCACCACGCCGACGGCGGCGTAGCAGTCCCGCACCTCGTCGCAGAGGATCCGCACGCCGACCAGGTCGTGGATGTCGTCGAAGTCGCGGCCCTTGACGATCATCTTCTGATAGATCGACCAGTAGTGCTTGGGCCGTCCCTGCACGTCGGCGACGATCCGCTGCGCCGTCAGGGCGCCGTTGATCTCCGCGCGCACGGCCGCCAGGTACGTGTCCCTCGACGGTGCCCGATCGGCGACGAGCCGCACGATCTCGTCGTACTTCTTGGGATGGAGGATGGCGAACGCGAGGTCCTCGAGCTCCCACTTGACCGTGGCCATGCCGAGCCGGTGCGCGAGCGGGGCGATCACCTCGAGCGTCTCGCGGGCCTTGCGCGCCTGCTTCTCCGGCGGGAGGAAACGCATGGTGCGCATGTTGTGCAGGCGGTCCGCGACCTTGATCACCAGCACGCGCGGGTCGCGGGCCATGGCGATGATCATCTTGCGGATGGTCTCCGCCTCGGCGGCGTTACCGAGGGCCACCTTGTCGAGCTTGGTGACCCCGTCCACCAGGTGCGCGACCTCGGAACCGAAATCCGCGGCGAGCTGTTCGAGGCTGTAGCCGGTGTCCTCCACCGTGTCGTGCAGCAGCGCGGCGACGATCGTCGTGGTGTCCATGCCCAATTCGGCGAGGATCGTCGCGACCGCCAGCGGGTGCGTGATGTACGGGTCGCCCGACTTGCGCATCTGGTCCGCGTGCCGCTGCTCCGCCACGTCGTAGGCGCGTTCGATGAGCGCGACGTCCGCCTTCGGGTACACCTCGCGGTGCAGCGCCACCAGCGGCTCGAGCACGGGCCGCACGTGGTTGCGGGTCCCCGTCATCCTGCGGGCCAGACGGGCGCGCACGCGGCGCGTGGTGGACCCCGTCGTCTCCGCGGCGGGCGGACCGCCGGCGGGCCGCCCGGCCTCCGCGGTGGGGGTGCGCGCGGCGTCGGGCCCCTGAGACTGCAGCGACATGGTGCCTCCCCGTCGTCCTCGTCGTGAGTGGACTAGGGATTCAGCCTACCGAGATCGTCGACACCGCGATGGGTCCGCCGGGCAATTGGCCCAGCCGCGCGCGTCCGCCGAGCGCCTCGAGCTCCAGGACGACGGACACCCGCTCGACGATCGCGCCCCCGCGCCGCAGCAGGGCCACGGCACCGGACACCGTGCCTCCGGTGGCGAGCACATCGTCGACGATGAGGATCCGTTTGCCCTGCAACGCGATCCCCTCGGCGGGGATCTCCAGCGCGGCGGTGCCGTACTCGAGCTCGTACTCCTCGTGCAGCACCGGCGGCGGCAGCTTGCCCGCCTTGCGCACCGCGAGGGTGCCCACTCCCAGCGCCAGCGCGACGCCCGACCCCAGGAGGAAGCCGCGCGCGTCG
Organism: Tsukamurella pseudospumae; assembly: GCF_001575195.1. NCBI lineage: Bacteria > Bacillati > Actinomycetota > Actinomycetes > Mycobacteriales > Tsukamurellaceae > Tsukamurella > Tsukamurella pseudospumae. Next base: position 510,267 of record NZ_LSRF01000001.1, on the reverse strand, counting down.
AGGCCCGCCACGAGGTCGACGGTGACCGCGCCGTCGGAACCCCGGCCGGCGTCGGCCAGGCCGTCGATGACGGCGGCGAGGGCGGCACCGTCGGCGAACACGGGCGTGAGGTCGGCGAAGACGACCCCGGGCGCCGGGAAGTCCGCGACGTGACGGGTGTGCTCGGCGACGGCGCGCGCCGCCTCGGAGCGGCCGGGCGTGTCAGTCACGACGCCGGGCCCGCTTGGTCTGCGGCCGCGCCGGCGCCTTGTCGAGCTGCACCGCCGCCGCCCCCTCGGGAGCGAGGTCCTCGCCGGCGGCGATCTTCGCCCGCCGGGCCAGCACCTTGGCGGTGTGCGCCTTGTACTCGGGCCGCCGCTCCTTGAGCGAGACGAGCAGCGGGGACGCGAAGAAGACGGACGAGTACGCGCCGACCACGACGCCGACCAGCTGGATCAGGCCCAGGTCCATCAGCGTGCCTACGCCCAGCAGCCAGGCCGCGACCACCATCAGCGAGATGATCGGCAGTGCCGAGATCACGGTGGTGTTGATCGAGCGCATCAGGGTCTGGTTCACGGCGAGGTTCGCCTGCTCGCCGTACGTGCGCCGGTTGGTGTGCAGCACTCCGCGCACGTTCTCGTCGACCTTGTCGAACACGACCACCGTGTCGTAGAGGGAGAAGCCGAGGATCGTGAGCAGGCCGATGACGGTGGCCGGGCTCACCTCGAAGCCGGACCAGGCGTAGAAGCCCGCGGTGACGATCACGTCGAAGAACAGCGACGCGAGCGCGGCGAGCGCCATGTCCCACTCGCGGAACCGGACCGCGATGTAGATGGTGACGATCACCAGGAACACCACGAGTGCGAGCAGGCCGCGCTGGGTGATCTGGTCGCCCCAGGTGGAGCTGACGCCCGAGAAGCTGATGCTGTTCGGGGACGGCGCGCCGTCGCGGCCCGGCGGATGGAAGGTCTGGAACAGCGCCTCGCGGGCCTTGGTGATCTGGTCGTTGTCCAGTTCGGACAGCGAGACCTGGTAGGTCGCGGCGGCACCCGTGCCGGCGGTCTGCACGGCCGAGGGCTCGACGCCCGTCGCGCTGCGGACCGTCTCGCGGACCTTCGCCGTGTCGACGTGCGCGCTGCCGACGGGGAACGACACCTGCGTGCCGCCCTCGAAGTCGATGCTGAACTTGAAGCCCGGGATCAGGATGCCCAGGATCGCGACGACGATGATCAGGCCGGTCGCGAGGTAGTACTTGCGCCGGTGTCCGACGATGTCGAACGCGCCGGTGCCGGTGTAGAGCTTGCTGAAGAAGGAGGCCTTCTTCTCGTTCTCCGTGACGATGTCGGTCATGCTCACGCCTCCCCGGTGGTTGCGGCGGCGCGCTTGCGCTCACGGCCGATCGCGGCGACGGCGCCGAGGCCGTTCATCGACGGCTTCGCGAAGAACTCCGTCTTCGACGCGTAGTGCACGAGCGGATGGGTCAGGAGGAACACGATCACGATGTCGAGCGCGGTCGAGAGCCCGAGTGTGAAGGCGAAGCCCCGCACGTCGCCGACGGCGAGCGCGTACAGCACGACGGCCGAGAGCAGCGAGACGGCGTTACCGGTCCAGATCGTGCGCCGCGCACTGGCCCAGCCTCGCGGCACCGCGGACCGGAAACTTCGACCCTCGCGGATCTCGTCCTTGATGCGCTCGAAGTAGACGACGAAGGAGTCCGCGGTCATGCCGATGCCGATGATGATGCCGGCGATACCGGACAGATCCAGCGAGTACCCGATCCACCGGCCCAGCAGCACGAGGAGCCCGTAGATCAGCGCGATGGACATGGTGAGCGACAGCCCGACCAGGACGCCGAGCGCGCGGTAGTAGACCAGCGCGTACACCAGCACCAGCGCGAGTCCGATCAGGCCGGCGATGAGGCCGGCCCGCAGCGACTCGAAACCGAGGGTGGCGCTGACGGTCTGCGCGGTGCCCGCCTTGAAGGACAGCGGCAGCGAGCCGTACTTGAGGACGCCGGCCAGCTCGGCGGCGCTCTTCTGAGTGAACGATCCGGAGATCTGGGTCTGTCCGCCGGTGATCGGCTCGTTGATCTGCGGCGAGGTGATCACCTGCGAGTCGAGCACGAACGCGGCCTGCTTGCCGCGGTTGTTGGACGTGAACTCCGCCCACACCTTCGACGCGTCGCCGGTGAAGTCCAGCGTGACCACGTACTGCGCGCTCTTGTCCGGGATCCCGGAGGAGGCGTTCTTGATCGACTGGCCGTCGATGATCGCGGGGCCGAGGGTGTACACCATGCGCGCCTTGGTCGGGTCCGCAGGATCCGGGCGGTCGCAGGTGATCAGCGGCTTGGTGGGGTCGTCGTTGCCGGCGATCGGGTCGGACGGCCATGCGCAGTTCAGCGCGGCGATGGCCTTCTTCTGCACCTCGGGGTCGGTCGACTGCCGCGTCGCCTTCGCCTCGTCGATCGCCTTCTTCGCGGCGGCGGGGTCGGCGAGATCCGGGACCGGGGTGTTCACCGCGGCCGCGGGTTGCGGCGTGCCCAGCACCGGGCGCACCTTGAGCTGTGCGGTCTGACCGAGGGTGCGCGCCTGGTCACCGTCGGTGCCGGGCACCGTGATGACCAGGTTGCTGCCGTTGATCTTCACCTCGGAGCCGGACACGCCGAGCCCGTTGACGCGCTTGTTGAGGATGTCGCGCGCCTGCTCCATCTGGTCGGACTTCGGCGGCTGCCCGTCCGGCGTGACGGCCTGCAGGGTCACCGTGGTGCCGCCCTGCAGATCGATGCCGAGCTTGGGCGTGGGCTTGTGGTCGCCGGTGAAGAACACCAGCCCGAAGACCACGAGCAAGATCGCGCCGAAGGCGATGAGGAGCCGCGACTCGTTGCTGTCGCTGCTCGATGTTTTCCTGGCCACGGGCGGTTACGACTCCTCGGCGTGGTGAAAGCCTCCGGCGCTCGGCGCCGGAGACCTTCGTCGGTGGTGACGGATGCGGGTCAGCGGTCCTCGGAGCGCTTGTCCAGGTCGATCTCGGCCTCGTCGGCGATGGTCTCGATCGAGGGCGCGTCGAGCTCCTCGGGGGTCAGGACCTTGGCGACGGCGCGGCGCACCCAGGTGGTGGTGACGCCGGGGGCGATCTCCAGATCGATCGTGTCCTCACCGAGGCCGACGACGGTGCCGTACAGGCCCGTGCTGGTCATGACCTTGGTACCGGTGGTGAGGCTCTCCTGCATCGCCGCGGTCTCGCTCATCTGCTTCTTCTGCTTCCGGAACTGGAAGAACATGAAGACGAGCATGAGGACTAGCAGGAGGGGCAGCAGCAGTTGGCCCATGGTTGATCGATCCTTCGGGTCGGGTTCGCGGACGCTCCGCGGCGGCGGCCGCCCGGGTCGCGGACAGCACTCAGTGTTCCAGTGTTCCACATCTCGGCGCGGTCAGGCGGGACGGTGCACCACCAGCGGCAGGACGACGGCCGCTCCGGCCTCCCGCAACCGGGCGGCCGCGACGGTGACCGCCCAGCCGGTCCCCGACTCGTCGACGACGAGCAGCACCGACCTTCCGCGTACCGCGCCCGCCGCGGCACCGTCGACCGTGATCGCATCGAGCCAGTGCGCGGCCTCCTGCGCCCCCGACGCGTCCCGGCCCGGCGCCGGGCCACGGGGCACCGGCAGGGTGACGCGGTCGAGCCGGCCCACCTCGGCGATCCGGTCGGCCACGGGTTCGACCGGCGCCGGGCGGTCGGTGAGCTGCAGCGACGCGACGATCTCGGGCCGCGCCCGCCATTGCTCCCGCCACCGCGACAGCGCTGCGACGGCCGCACCGGCGAGGTCGTCGATCGCCTGCGCATCCCCCGCACGCGCCGCCCCGACGGTGCCCGCCCACTCCGGCGCGTCCGCGAACACGAGGACGCGGCCGGGCTCCGCGGCGAGATCGGGCTGGATCCGGCCCTTGCGCCCCGCGGCGCCGCCGGGCCACATCTTCCGGGGCTCGAGGACCTGGCTCTGGGATCGCAGCGCGCCCGCCACCGCGCGGGCCGTGTCCGGCGGGACCGGCTCCCCCAGACCGTCGGGGACGTGCCCCAGGCACACCGAGCAGCGGCCGCACGGCGCCGCCTCGGGGTCGTCCAGGGATTCGGTGAGCAGCTGCATCAGGCACCGCTCGCCGCGGGTGTAGGCCCGCATGATGTCGGCCTCGCGGCGCCGGGTCGCGACGATCCCGTCGTAGTGGGCACCGTCGTAGTGCCACGGCAAACCGGTCGCGCGGTAGCCCCCGTCGACGCGCTCCACCGCACCGTCGACCGCGAGTTGCTTGAGCATGAGGTCGATGCGGGTGCGACGGATGCCGGTGGCGGCCTCCAGGGCGATCGCCGACCGACCCTCCCCCGTCTGGTCGTCGGCCAGCGCACCGAGCACCCGATCCATCTGCTGCGGGTCCGGGATCGTCGCCGTGGCGAAGTAGTCCCACACGCCGGCATCGGATTCCGACGGCAGCAGCGCGACGACGGCGTGGTCGATCGCGCGCCCGGCGCGACCCACCTGCTGGTAGTACGAGACGGGTGACGGCGGCGAGCCGACGTGCACGACGAAGCCCAGATCGGGCTTGTCGAATCCCATGCCGAGCGCGGAGGTGGCGATGAGGGCCTTGATCTCGTTGGCGCGCAGCGCGTCCTCGAGCCGGGCCCGGGTGTCCGGATCGAGCTTGCCCGTGTACGCGGCCACCGGGTACCCCGGGCCGTGCACCGCGCGGATGCCGTCCACCAGACGCTCCGCGTCGGCCACCGTCAGCGCGTAGACGATGCCCGAGCCCGGCAGATCCGGAAGGTGCCGGGCCACCCAGGCGTACCGGGTGATCGGCGCGAGCGCCGGAAGCACGTTGAGCTGCAGCGACCGCCGCGCCAACGGGCCGCGCAGGACGAGCGTGGCGCTGCCGAGCTGCGCCGCCACGTCCGCGGTCACGCGGGCGTTCGCGGTGGCGGTGGTCGCGAGCACCGGAGTCTCCGGGTGGAGCCGTGTCAACACGTCGGAGACGCGGCGGTAGTCGGGCCGGAAGTCGTGGCCCCAGTCCGACACGGCGTGCGCCTCGTCGATCACCAGCAGACCGAGCGATCCCTCCAGCGCGGAGAGGACACGGCGCCCGAACGACGGGTTCGCCAGCCGCTCCGGCGAGACGAGCAGCACGTCGATCTCACCCGCCGTGAGCGCCGCCTCGATGGTGTTCCACTCCTCGAAGTTCGACGAGTTCAGGGTGGCGGCGCGCAGCCCCGCCCGCTCGGCCGCCGCCACCTGATCGCGCATCAGGGACAGCAGCGGCGAGACGATGAGCGCGGGCCCCGCGCCCTCCGCCCGGCGCAGCGCGGTGGCGACCCAGTACACCGCCGACTTGCCCCAGCCCGTGGCCTGCACGACGAGGACCCGCGCCGCGGGTTCCAGCAGCGCCGCGACCGCCGTCTCCTGGTCGGCGCGCAGCGCCGCCCCGGGCCCCGCGAGGGCCTCGATCACCCGGCGCGCCCGGTCTTCCCGCGCGCCCGTGAGCCTGGTCTCCGTCATCGCATCCGCCCCCTGATCGGTCGTCCTCCCGAACCCTATCGGGACCGACTGACAACGATCGGCGTGCGAACCCGTCGCCGCAGGTCACCGCGACGATGGTTGCGGTCGCAGAGCCGTCACCACCGTGCGTTATCCTTCGCGGATCGAACAAGGGGAGGTCCGGGGAGAATGTTCAGGTTGTTGTTCCTCGTCGTGCTCGGAGCGGGCGTGTTCTCGTTCCTCGCGTTCCAGAAGGGCGGGTACGTCCCCGGCGTGATCCTGGCGGTCGTCGCCGTCGCGCCGCTGGTGTGGCTCATCGCGTCCGCGCGTCGCAGGAAGGCGAACGGCGGTTCTCCGCAGCCCTACTCGCCGACCGCGAAACGCGCGATCGACGCGGCGGCGCTCGTCCTGGTGCTCGGGGTCGCCTACTCGGCGTACTGGATGTTCTGGGTGCCGAAGGCCGCCACGAAGGAATTGACGGGTACGTACCAGCTGCGGGACCTGTGCGATTCGACGCCGACCTTCTACCGCGACGCCGCGCCCTTCGACGGTGCCGCCCCGCACCCGGTGGTCGTGTTCGCGAAGGGCGACGACGTGGGCCTCGACGAGGTGCGCGTCGACTACTCCGCGCCGGCCCAGTGGCAGCCGCGCGACGCCAAAACGGTCCAGCTCGTGGCCTGCCTCGACGAGGTCGAGTCGGGGCCGAAACTGGCGGACTGCTCCTTCTCCGACGGCTCGCTCCCGCTGTACCAGGGCCGGTTCACCGGCACCCTGTACGAGGCCGCCACCGGGAAGAAGGTCGCGTCGATCTCCGCGAACGGGGCCGGCACCCCGAAGTGCCCCGGTGCCGCGCTGACGCAGAGCGACAACCCGAGGCTGCATTCCGTGCCCGACCTCGCCGGCTTGCGCGCCGCGATCGGCGACCGCGTGGAGCGCTGACGGGGGCGTCCCGTCCGTCGGACACGTCTCGCGAGCGCCCGACGGTCCGCCGGGACGTCCATCCCGAACACCCGATGCCGAGCCTGGGACGTCCGTCCCGGATCAGCCGCTCGGGCTCGCCACGCCGCGAGGCGCCTCCGTAGGATCACCGACGTGAACGCCGTCGCCGCCGCACTGACCTTCGTCTGGCTCGGGATGATCCTCGCCATCTCGTTCCTCGAGGCCCCGATCAAGTTCCGCGCCCCCGGGATCACGGTCCCGCTCGGCGTGGGGATCGGCCGGCTGGTGTTCCGCGCCCTCAACGCGTGCGAGGCGGTGCTGGCCCTCGGCGTCGCGATCGCGCTCGCCGTGGGCCCGCACCGCCCCGTCACCGTCGTCCTGTTCGTGCTGGCGGCGCTCGACCTCCTGGCCTGCGTGACGCTGCGCCGCGTCATGGACCGCCGGGTGATCGGCGAGAGCGCGACCCACGCCATCTCCGAGGAGATGCCCAAGCACAACCTGCACGTCGCCTACATCGGCGTCGAGGTGGTCAAGGTCGGCCTGCTGATCGCGCTGGGCGTCACCGCACTGTCCTGAGTCCCTCACCCGGCACTCGGGACAGGGCGGTCACTGCGACCGTCCGGCCATCTCCTCCATGAGGATCGGTGCGCCGACGTTGATCGAGTGCACCCCCACCGTGGTCGCCAGCTTGAGCACCTCGAGAATCTCCCGAGGCTCGACGCCGAGGTCGAGCGCCGCCCGCATGTGCCGCCGGACGCCCGGCGCGTACAGGTGGGTGCAGGCCGCGTCGACGGCGATGCACAGCAGCTCCACCACCTGCGGGGTCAGGACGCCGCCCCGGTAGGTGCTCATCGTCGTCCGCATGAAGGACTCGGTCCACTCCGGGTCGAGCTCGGCCACGCCGTCCCACAGCGGATTCCAATGCCCCGCACCGCGCATCGTCTCCACCACGGACGCGTCGGCCCCGGTCACGGCGCGGTCTCCGACGGTGCCCGAACCGCCAGTTCGGCGAGGAGCTCGTCGAGCAGCGGCCACTCGCCGTACCCGGATGCCGGATTGAGGTGCCCGGCATCGCCGAGATCGACGAGCCGACTCCCCCACGCCTCGGCGAGACCGGCGGTGGTCCGGTACCGCGCGAGCGGATCGTTGCGGCTGGCCGCGACGATCGACGGGAAGGGCAGGCGCCGGCGCGGGATCGGCTCCCACCCGGCGGCCGACAGCTCCGCCGGTCGCGGATGCGGCTCGGGCCAGTCGACGCCGAAGTCGGGCGGGGTCGCGAGCAGCGCCCCGACCACCTTGTCGAGCGCGGGGGCACCGTCGGCCAGCGATCGGATCCAGTGGACCGTCGCGAGCACCCCGGCGCTGTGCGCCACCAGGATCACGGGCCCCTCGATCGCGGCCACGGTCTCGCCCAGCAGGCGAGTCCGCTCCTCGATCGAGTGCCGCAGCGACTCCTCCGGGAAGGGCACCGTGACGGCGCCCTCCGTCCGGGCCGCGAACAGCTCCTGCCAGTGCGACGGTGCGCTCCCCCGCAGGCCCGGCACGACCACGTACGTGGGTGTGCTCACGTCGCCACCTCCGTGTTGAGGGCCTGCAGCTTGGCCAGCCCGCGCGGATGCAGCCGCTTGCCGAAGATCATGAAGAGCACGGCGGGCACGTACACCAGCGGCGCGAGCTGCAGCGCCTCGATCAGTCCCAGGCGATCGGCGAGCGCGCCGATCAGGATGGGCGCCAGGGCGAGGCCGAGCAGGTTGTTCGCCAGCGTGAGCGTGCCCATCGCCGACGCCTGCACCGAGCGGTGCGTGAGCGAGGCGACCATGGCGGCCGCCGTGCCCGAGCTGCCCGCCGCGAAGAAGGCGCCGACGCCGAGCAGCACCAGCTGCGGTGTGCCCGTGGGCATCCGGAAAGCGACCATGAGGGCGACGAAGGCGATCACGCAGTACGCGATGCCGGCCGTCCACTTGCGGGTGCCGTCGCTGAGGCTGTAGCGGTCCGCGAGGAACCCGCACACGATCATGCCGGAGCCGACGAGCAGGACGAACAGCGCCGCGGCGCCGCCGGCCTTGTCGACCGAGAGGTGGTACGCCTCCTTGAAGTACGTCGGCAGCCACGTGAGCATGACCGCGGCCATGAACATCTGCAGGCCGCTGCCGATGTACGCGCAGAGCACGGGCGAGTTGGTGAACAGGCTCGAGAGCGGTGCCCGCCCGGCCCGGATCGGCTCGGCGTTCTCCCACGACGGTGCCGCGCCGGCATCGTCGACCTGGTTGCGCCTGACGCGCGCCTCGGTGACCACGAGCTTGAACGCGGCGACCAGCAGCAGCCCGAGGACGGCCATCGCGCCGAGCGACCAGCGCCAGCCGAAGTGCACGGCGATGAGGCCGCCGACGCCGGTGCCGACCATCGTTCCGAACGAACCGCCCGCCATGAAGGAGGCCGAGAGCGCGGCGTGGACGCGGGGCGCGAACAGGCTGAGCACCAACGCGATCCCGACGCTGCCGTACGCGGCCTCGCCGACGCCGACGACGAACCGGGCCGCGAGCAGCTGCTCGTAGCTCTGCGCGAACGCGCACGCCAGGGTGGCGATCGACCACAGCACCGCCATGAGCACGAGACTGCGGACGCGGCCCCACCGGTCGGCCAGGATGGACACCGGCAGGGTCAGGACGCCGACCATGAGGGCGACCACCGAGATCAAGGAGCCCTGCTGGGCCTTGTCGAGGTGCAGTTCCTGTCCCAGTGGGACGAAGACTGCGGCGAGCACCTGGCGCGACATGTAATCCGACAGGAGCAGTGCGAAGGCGAGTCCGAAGACGACCCACGGATAGATCCGCCGACGGGACCGGACAGGTCCCGCCGGCGTACCGTCGGCGTCCTCGATGTCACCCGAACGGGTGGTCATGAGGGCCATTGTCATTCATCCGTTCACGCGTGCTGGGTGAAACCGAGCTGGCCGGCGACGCGGTTCGGCACGTAGCCCAGCTTCGCCAGGGTCTCGTCGACGGAGTTGTACTGCTCGCCGATGCGGTAGATGTCGCGGGCCTCCTTGCCGGTGGCGACGTCGCGGCCCAGCTCGTGGCTGATCCGCACCAGCTGCTTGACCTGATCGACGGACTTGATCTTCTCGCCCGGCTTGCCCCAGATCGTGTCCTCGTTGCCGCAGCGGGTGTGCAGCCCCAGCGCGATCGCCAAGGTGTTCACCGGAAGCACCGAGCGCATGAGCGTCTCGAGGGTGAGGATCGCACCGTCCGGGACCCGGTTGATGAAGTTCATGATGTTGTACGGGTTGGGGCCGTCGAAGCCGCCGCCGATGCCCACCCAGGTGAGATTCAGCGGGCCCATGTACTTGCCGCGGCGGATCAGGCGCTCGACGGTCTCCAGCTGCGGGATCGACGAGAGCTGGAAGTGCGGCTGAATGCCGTTGGCGGTCAGGCGACGCAGGTGCTCCTCCACCCACTCGGGGCCGGCGGGGACCGTCATCTCGCGGTAGGTGTCGTACAGCTCGGGACGCTGCATCGAGGTGCCCTCGATGTCGCCCTCGGTCATCAGCTCCATGATGTTCATCTGGCTGGTGTTGATGGCGATCGTGACCTGGTCGGGCTTCGGATCGAGCTCGGCCAGCATGTGGCGGGTGTCATCGGAGAGCCACTTGGCGTCGGCGCCGTCGCCCTCGGGGGCGAACGAGATCGAGCCGCCGACCTGCAGGATCATGTCCGGCACGGCCTCGCGCAGGCCGGAGAGCAGCTCGTTGAACTTGCTCAGCCGCTTGCTGCCGTGGCCGTCTTCCTCGCGGACGTGGATGTGGAGCACCGTCGCACCGGCCTCGTAGCAGTCCACGGCCTGCTGGACGTGCTGTTCCATGGTGAGCGGGAGGTCCTCGCGGAAGTCGTCGAGTTCCCACTCGGGGCCGTACGGGGCGACCGTGATGACCTGCTTCTCCTGGACCTCGGGGAACAGGGCGTCGTCGTGGAAATGCATGGTGGTTCTCCTTGTGCGTGGTTGTGGGGCTGATTGATTCGAGAGCGTTCGGGGTTACGGGGGTTCGTTCAGTACGGGCGGTCGCCGACGATGCCGGCGCGTTCCATCCGGCGCACGGCCGGCCAGTAGTCCTGCACCGCGTAGTGCTGGGTACAGCGGTTGTCCCAGATGGCGAAGCTGTCCGGCGTCCAGCGCCAGCGGACCTGGAACTCCGGCACCGCGGCCTGGCGCTGCAGGTACTGCAGGAGGTCGCCGGCGCCGGGCGCGTAGTCGAAGCCGAAGCGGATGTTCGCGTCGTTGTGGAAGTTGGTCAGGTGCGTGGCGAAGGCGTTGACGAACAGGATCTTCTCGCCGGTGTCCGGGTGGGTGCGCACGACGGGGTGCTCCGCGTCGGGGAACTTCGCGTGCAGCGCGTGGCGCTGTTCGATCGGCAGGCGCGCACCGAAACTGGCCTCGATGGAGTGCCGGGCGCGCAGGTCCGCGATCCGGTCCTTCACGTCCTGGGGCAGGGCGTTGTACGCGGCCACCATGTCGACCCAGATGGTGTCGCCACCCACGTCGGGGCCCTCGACGCAGCGCAGTACCGAGCCGAAGGGCGGGCACTCGCGCCAGGTGGCGTCGCAGTGGAAGGCGTTCTCGTAGGCCTCGCGGTCGCTGTCGAGGTCCTTGTAGATGCGGACCAGGCCGGGATGGTCGGGGTCGCTGCCCAGGACGGGGTGGCTCTCGAGCTCGCCGAACCGGCGGGCCAGCGCGACGTGGTCCGCCCGGCTGATGGGCTGATCGCGGAAGAAGAGCACCTTGTGTTGGATCAGCAGAGCGCGGAGCTCGGCGAAGAGGTTGTCGTCGTGGGCGACCTGTGCGAGGTCCACGTCGGTGACCTGGGCGCCGATGTGGGCGGTCAGGCGCTCGGCGCGCATCGTGGCGGTGGGCTGGGTGGTGATGACGGTCATGGTGCTGCCTGTGCTTCTGTGTGGCCGGGTCGGATCAGGGGATGAGGATCGAGGAGCCGGTGAGGGCGCCGGACTCGAGCTCCTTGTGAGCACGCGCCGCGTCGGCGAGCGGGTAGGTCTGCCCCACCTGGATCGTGACCCGGCCGGCGGCGATGTGGCCGAACAGCTCGCCGGCCAACTCGGCGCGCTCTTCCGGGTCGGCGATGTAGTCGGCGAGGCCGGGGCGCGTGACGAACAGCGAGCCCTTGATCGCGAGCTGCATCGGATCGATCGGCGGGATCGGGCCCGACGACGTGCCGAAACAGACGAGCAGGCCGCGCTTGGCGAGGCTGTTCATCGACGCCTCGACGGTGGCGGCGCCGATACTGTCGAGCACCACCGGCACGCCCTTGCCGTCCGTGAGCTCGCGGACGCGCTGGGCGGTGTCCTCGCGGCGGTAGTAGATGATGTGGTCGACGCCGTTGGCGCGGGCGACCTCGGCCTTCTCCTCGGTGGAGACGGTGCCGATCACCTTCAGGCCCAGGAGCTTCGCCCACTGCGCGACGATCAGGCCCACTCCGCCGGCGGCCGCGTGCAGCAGGATGGTGTCGCCCTCGCGGTACGGATGGATGCGGCGCAGGAGGTACGAGGCGGTGAGTCCGCGCATCGTGCAGGCCGCGGCGGTGGTGAAGTCCACGCCGTCGGGCAGGTGGATCAGATGCTTGGCCGGGAGCACGAACTGGGTGCTGTACGCGCCGAGCGGGGTGCCGGTGTAGGTGTACGTGACGCGGTCGCCGGGCGCGAAGTCCTCGACGCCGGGACCGACCTCCTCCACGACGCCCGCGGCCTCGACGCCCATGCCGTTCGGCAGGGGAACCGGGTACAGGCCGGTGCGGTAGTAGATGTCCGCGAAGTTCAGGCCGATCGCGTGGTGCCGGATCCGGACCTCGCCGGCGCCGGGTGCACCCACCTCGACCTCCTCCAGCTGGAGCACCTCGGGTCCGCCGGTCTCGTGGAAACGGATCGCGTTCGCCATGTCGGGGAGTTCCTCTCGTCGGTTCGCATCGGAATGTGATGCAGAGAACATTAAGAGCCGATCGAGCGCTAAACTGTTCTTCTCGGGACGCTGAACTATTCACATCGGGACGAGGTGGTGATGATGGTCACAGCGAAGAAGCCGCTCGCCCGCTACGCGTCGCTCGCGAACTACGCCGAACTCACCCGGTCACTCGGTGGCGATCCGCAGCAGCTGCTCCGCGCCGCAGGCCTGGATCCACGCGGAATGGCGGTCCAGGACCGGTGGGTGCCGGCGGCCGCCGTCAACGACCTGCTCGAGCGCACCGCCCAGGTCACCGGACGCGACGACCTCGGCCTGCGACTGGCCGAACTACGACGCCTCTCGCACCTCGGCCCGCTCAGCCTGGTGCTGCGCGAGGAGCCCGACGTGCGCAGCGCTCTCGAGATCCTCATCCGGCACGAGCGCATGTACAACGAGGCGCTGCACACCCGGCTCGCGGTGTCCGACGGTGTCGCCACCCTCCGCGTGGAGCTCGACCTCGACCGCCCCGCACCGGACCGGCAGGCGATCGACCTCGCCGTCGGCGTCCTCTACGGCCTGCTGCGCGAGCTCCTGGGCGGCGACTGGTCGCCGCTGTCGGTGTCGTTCGGTCATCCCCCGCCGCGGAACGCCGACATCGTCCGCCGGATGTTCGGCGGCGCACTGCATTTCGACGCCGACCTCAACGGGATCACGCTCTACGAGCGGGACCTCGACCGCCCCACCGCGACCGCCGACCCGCAGCTGCGGATGTACACCCGGCGTCTGCTCGACGGCGAGCCGGGCTCCGGCCAGGAGGCCACGGGCCGGATCCGCGAACTGGTCGACCTCCTGCTGCCCACCGGACGGTGCTCCGCGGAGCAGGTGGCGCGCAGCCTCGGAGTGGACCGGCGCACCGTCCACCGCTGGCTCGCGGCCGAGGGCACGACGTTCACCGAACTCGTCGACGATGTCCGGGCCGGGCTGGCACGACACCTCGTGGCCGGCAGGCGGTACTCGTTCACCGAGATCGCCGAGATCCTCGCGTTCTCCAGCCCCTCCAACTTCTCGCGGTGGTTCCGCGGCCGGTTCGACACCACGCCCCGCGCCTGGCGGCGGAACGCGGGCGACCCTCGATGACCCCGCGGCGCCCTACCGCGTGCGAATCCGGCCCCACCAGAACATGAACAGCCCGTAGCCGAGCAGCGCCAGCGAGATCAGGCACACCCAGCCGGGCGCGAGGGTCGAGCGGAGTGCGACGGCGAACGCCGCCGTGACGCCCGCCCAGAGCGCGATGCACAGCAGGACGACACCCACCACTGCGGCCAGCGTCCATCGATTCGTCCGCGTCCACCGGCGCTCCCAGCCGTGCGGTTCGAGGGCGCCGCGGACGAACCCGTCGATCCGGCCGGAAGGGTCCGCCAGCCATTGCCGAGTCCTCGGGTCGTACGTGAGGCTCACCCCGCCGGTCCACCGCTTCCCCCCGAACCCGCCCGCCGCGACCTGAGGACCGGGCCCCACCTGCGACCAGCTCTCGTGCACCACACCGGAATCCGCCGTCATCGGCAGGGGTGCCTCGAGCCGATAGGTCCGCCGCCCCCGGTCCGGCACGACCACGACGCCGGCGTCGCCCGCGCTGCTCACGACACTGATGGAGCCGTCGTCGAGCTCGGCCACGTCGAAGCCGGCGCCGTGCGCCGCCTCGGAGAGTCTCCCCACCACCTCGTCCATGGTCACGAATCTAACCCGCTCGCAGCGACCCCACAGATTCAGGACAGGATCACGGCAGCGCGGCATTCGAAACTCAGTGCCATGACAACCGAGATCGCATCGGGCCCCAGGGCCACGGACGACCCCGAGAGCGCCGACATGGGCGCCTCCTCCGCCTCGACGGGCGCCGCACCCGTCCTCGACATCGTGATCCCCGTGTACAACGAGGCCCACACCCTCGCGCACTGCGTGGAGACCCTCCACGCCTACCTCGACCGCGCGCTGGGCATCCCGGCCCGGATCACCATCGCAGACAACGCCAGCACCGATGACACCCTGTCCGTCGCCCGTGCCCTCGCCGGTGCGATCGACGGGGTGCGGGTGGTTCACCTCGACGCCAAGGGGCGTGGCCGCGCACTGCGCCGGGTCTGGGCGGAGTCCGACGCCCACGTCCTGGTGTACATGGACGTCGACCTCTCGACCGACCTCAAGGCCCTGTACCCGTTGGTCGCTCCCCTGCTGTCCGGCCACAGCGACCTTGCGATCGGCACCCGCCTGGGACGCGGCGCGAAGGTGGTCCGCGGCCCCAAGCGCGAGTTCATCTCCCGCGGGTACAACCTGTTGCTGCACACCGCGCTGCGCGTGCGCTTCTCCGACGCCCAGTGCGGCTTCAAAGCGATCCGGACCGATGTCGCGCGGGAACTGCTCCCCCTCGTCGAGGACGGCGAATGGTTCTTCGACACCGAACTGCTCGTGCTCGCCGAGCGCGCGGGCCTGCGCATCCACGAGGTCCCCGTCGACTGGACGGACGACCCCGACAGCCGGGTCGACATCGTCGACACCGTGAAGAAGGACCTGCGGGGCGTGATCCGCGTGGGGCGCGGTCTGGCCACCGGCAGCCTCCCCCTCGACGATGTCCGCCGCGCCCTCGGGCGGGAGGAACCGCAGGTCGACGGGGTGCCCCGCGGCATGGTCGGCCAGCTCGCCCGGTTCGCGGTGGTCGGCGTCGCGAGCACCGTCGCCTACGCGCTGTTGTACCTGCTGCTGCACCCCGTGATCGGGGCGCAGGCCGCCAACTTCACCGCGCTGCTCATCACCGCGGTCGGGAACATCGCCGCGAACCGCTCCTTCACCTTCGGCGTGACCGGCCGCGAGGGCGCGGCGCGGCACCACGCACAGGGACTCGTCGTCTTCCTGGTCACGTGGGCACTGACCGCGGGCAGTCTCGTCGCACTCGCGCACGTCGCGCCCCACGCGAGCCGGGAACTCCAACTGGCGGTGCTCGTGGTCGCGAATCTCGTCGCGACGGTGACCCGATTCCTGGGCATGCGTGTGATCTTCCGCTCCGCGGGCGGCGCCCCGTGACCAGGACTGCGGAACGCTGCGCGCTGGCCGTCCTCCTCGTGGGGACGGCCGTCGCCTACCTCTGGGGCCTGGGCCGGGCGGGCTGGGCGAACTCCTTCTACTCCGCGGCGGTGCAGGCCGGCACGGAGAGCTGGAAGGCGATGTTCTTCGGCAGTTCCGACGCCGCGAACTCGATCACCGTGGACAAGCCGCCCGCCTCGCTGTGGGTCATGGAGTTCTCCACCCGGATCTTCGGCGTGAACTCGTGGGCGATGCTGGTACCCCAGGTCCTCCTCGGCGTCGCGTCGGTCGCGCTGCTGTACGCGACGGTGCGCCGGCGGTTCGGGCCCGTCGCCGGGCTCCTCGCGGGACTCCTACTGGCCGTGACCCCCGTTGCGGCCCTGATGTTCCGGTTCAACAACCCCGACGCCCTCCTGGTGCTGCTGATGATCGCCGCGACCTGGGCGATGCTCCGCGCGGTCGAGGACGGCCGTTGGCGTTGGCTGATCGCCTGCGGCGTCCTCGTCGGGTTCGGCTTCCTCACCAAACAGCTCGCGGCGATGCTGATCGTCCCCGGACTCGCGCTCACCTACCTCGTCGCCGGTCCGCCGCGGATCGGCACGCGGATCGCGCAGCTGTTCGCCGCGGGCGCCGCGATGGTCGTCGGTGCGGGCTGGTGGCTGCTCACCGTCGAGCTGTGGCCCGCCGGGTCGCGGCCCTGGATCGGTGGCTCGCAGAACAACTCGATCCTCGAGCTGACTCTGGGCTACAACGGCCTCGGCCGGCTCAACGGCAACGAGAAGGGCAGCGTCGTGCCGGGCCGCGGCGCGGACGCATCGTCGTACCTACCGGGCCGAACCGACCTGCCCTCCGGGTTCGAATTCCCCGGCGGCGGCAAGGGCGGCGGCATGTGGGGCGACCCGAGCATCCTGCGGATGTTCCAGCCCGAGCAGGCCGGACAGATCGCCTGGCTCCTCCCCGCGGCGCTCCTCGCCCTGGTGCTGGTCCTCGTGCTGCGCGGCCGCGCGCCGCGGATCGATGGCGACCGCGCCGCCGTGATCGCCTGGGGCGGATGGCTGCTGGTCACGGGCATCACCTTCAGCCTCATGGCGGGCATCTTCCACGCGTACTACACGGTCGCACTGGCACCCGCGATAGCGGCGCTGGTCGCGATCGGCGTCGCCGTGGGATGGCGCGAGCGCGCGCGGCCGTGGGTCCGGGTGGCCGGCGCCCTCGCCATCGCGGCGACCGGAGCGACCGGCTGGTACATCCTCGTCCAGACGCCGAACTGGAATCCCTGGCTGCGCTGGCTGATCGCGGCCGCCGCGGCGATCGGGACGGTCACGCTGCTCGCGACGCTCGTGCCCGCGGTCCGACAGGCACGGGGCCTGGTCGGCGTCATCACCGTCGCGGCCCTCGTCACCGGGACCGCTGGGCAAGTCGCCTTCGCCGCCGAGACGATCGCCACGCCCCGGCAGGGCGCGATCGTCTCCGCCGGACCGTCGAGCGGCTACGGCTTCGGCCCGAGACGAGGCGGGAAGGACATGCCCGAGTTCGTGAAGCGGTTCGCCGAGCGGTCCGGTCCGGGCGCCGACGGTGAGCGGGGGCGCGGCGGACCGTCGTTCCTGATGGGCAGTGAGCCGAGCGCGGCCCTCAAGGCCCTCCTCCTGCAGGATGCGGACCGCTACACCTGGATCGCGGCGACCGTCGGCGCGAACAGCGCGGCCGGCCCGCAGCTGGCGACGGGCAGGCCGGTCATGCCGATCGGCGGGTTCAACGGCACCGACCCGTCACCGACGCTCGCGCAGTTCCAGCAGTACGTGGCGGACGGGAGGATTCACTACTTCCTCGCGGAGTCCGGCGGGTTCGGCTTCGGCGGTAGCGGTTCCGGTACCGCCGCGGAGATCCAGGCGTGGGTGGAGAAGACCTTCACCGCGCACACCGTCGACGGGACGACCGTCTACGACCTGACCGCACCGAGGTAGAACACGGCTCGTCGCCGCTCAGAACAGGCGCTCGTCGCCGGTGTCGAAATCCCCGCGGACCTCGATGCCGGAGGCGAGCGCCCCGGCGGGCGGAGTCAGGCCCAGGTGGTGCCACGCGGCCATGGTCGCCACGCGGCCGCGCGGCGTGCGGGCCAGCATGCCGGCGCGCACGAGGAAGGGCTCGCACACCTCCTCGACGGTGCCCGGCTCCTCGCCGACCGCGACGGCCAGGGTCGAAACACCCACGGGCCCACCGCCGAAGCTGCGGATCAGTGCTCCGAGCACCGCGCGGTCGAGGCGGTCTAGGCCGAGCTCGTCGACGTCGTAGACCTTGAGCGCCCCGCGCGCCACCTCGACGGTGACGACACCGTCGGCGCGGACATCGGCGAAGTCGCGGACGCGGCGCAGGAGGCGGTTCGCGATGCGGGGTGTGCCGCGGCTGCGGCTGCCGATCTCCGCCGCGGCCTCCCGCTCGATCGTGATGCCGAGGATCTTCGCGCTCCGCTCGATGACCTGGATCAGGTCGGCCGTCTCGTAGAAGTCCATGTGCGCGGTGAAACCGAACCGGTCGCGCAGCGGACCGGTGAGCGCGCCGGACCGGGTGGTGGCGCCGACCAGGGTGAACGGCGCGACGTCGAGCGGGATGGACGTAGCGCCCGGCCCCTTGCCGACCACGACGTCCACGCGGAAGTCCTCCATGGCGAGGTAGAGCATCTCCTCGGCGGGCCGCGCCATGCGGTGGATCTCGTCGATGAACAACACATCGCCCTCGACCAGGTTGGAGAGCATCGCCGCCAGGTCCCCCGCGCGCTCGAGCGCCGGTCCCGAGGTGACCCGCAGGGCGGTGCCGAGCTCGGCGGCGATGATCATCGCGAGGCTGGTCTTGCCCAGGCCGGGCGGGCCGGAGAGCAGGATGTGATCCGGGGTGCCGCCGCGCAGCTTCGCGCCGTGCAGCACGAGCTGCAGCTGCTCCCTGACCTTCGGCTGGCCGATGAACTCGTCGAGGGACTTCGGCCGCAGCGACTCGGTGTCGTCCCCCGCGAGCGCCGACGGGCCCATGACGCCCTCGACATCGTCGAACTCGCTGCCGAACTCGCCGTCGACGCCCTCGTCGTACTGCACGTCAGCCGCGTCCCAGCGACTTCAGCGCGTCGCGCAGCAGCTCGGAGACCGGCTTGCCCGCGCCCGCCTCGACCGCGGCCGCCACCGCCGGCTCGGCCTGCTTCGGCGTGAAGCCGAGCCCCTCGAGCGCGTCGATCAGCTGCTGCGCGACGCCGCCGACCGGCACCGTCGACCCCGCCGTGCCGGAGCCGTCCGACGGTGCCGCGGAGACCTTGTCCTTGAGCTCGATGTGGATCCGCTCGGCGACCCGCTTGCCGATACCGGGGATCAGGCACAGCGTCTTGAGATCGCCGGACGCGATCGCCGTCTGCATCTGCGCCGGGTCCAACACGGCGATCGCCGCCATGGCGAGCCGGGGGCCGACCCCCTGCACCGTCTGGAGCAGGTGGAACAGCTCCTGCTGCGGGCCGTCGGTGAAGCCGTACAAGGTCTGCGAGTCCTCGCGGACCACCATCGACGTGAGCAGGAAGCCCTCACTCCCCCTGGTCAGCGTGCCGGCCGTGTTCGGGGCGACGAGGACCTTGTAGCCCACGCCGCCGCACTCGATCACGACGTGGTCCAGACCGATGTGCCGTACCTCGCCGCGCAGCGACGCGATCATCGCACTCCCCCCGTCACCTTCTTGGCCGCACGACGCTGCGCCGCGAGCCGCTGTTCGAACACCTTCTTCTGCTCCGCCGCCTTGCGATCGGCCTCCGCCATCCGCGCGATCATCGGCGCCCGCCAGCTGTGGCAGACCGCCAGCGCGAGCGCGTCGGCTGCGTCCGCGGGCTCCGGCGCCTTCTGCAGGCCGAGGATCCGCGTGATCATCGCCGTGACCTGGGCCTTGCCCGCGTTGCCGTTGCCCGTGACGGCCGCCTTGACCTCCGACGGAGTGTGGAAGTGCACGTCGATCCCCCGGCGCGCGGCCGCCAGCGCGACGACGCCGCCCGCCTGCGCCGTCCCCATCGCGGTGGAGACGTTGTGCTGCGCGAACACGCGCTCGACCGCGATCACGTCCGGCTCGTGGGTGTCCATCCAGAACTCCGCGGCGGTCCACACCGCGAGCAGGCGCTCCGGCAGCGGCATCGTGGGCGGCGTGCGCACCACGTCGACGTCGAGCGCGGTGACCTTGCGGCCCAGTCCCGACTCGACCACCGACAGGCCGCAGCGCGTGAGCCCGGGGTCCACCCCCATCACCCGCATGACCGCACCTCCGCGCACCGTCGAACACTCAAACCTTTGTTCGAGAGTATACCCCGCGCCCAGTACGCCGGTCCGCACCAACACGCTTCCCCGATTGAACACCGTTATGGAGAGCAAACCCGCAGGTCGGATTCTCCATAACGGTGTTCAATTCGGCTGGGGTCACTCGCAGATGACGGTGGGCACCGGGTCGTACTTGACGGTGCGGGTGTGGCGCGAGATCACGCTCCCGGACCGGGCGTCCGTGATCGTCCGGGTGTTGCTCGTGGTGAAGCCCGGCTGGCCGGTGCTGGCGACGCAGTGCGGGCCCTTCGGCAGCCGGATGGTCGACGGCTGGGTCGCCAGGCTGCGCGAGCCGGTGCTCGAGGACACCTCTCGGGTCTTGGTGCTCCACATCCGCACCGACACCGACGATGCGCCGCCGCTCGCCTCGATGACGATGCCGTACGGCGTGTTGTTCGTGAATTGCAGATCGATCGCGCCCTCGAAGACCGTGGCCTCCCGCGCCTCGGGGTACCGCGAGATGTAGTAGCTGTGCTCGGTGTGGCCGGCGTCCTCGAGGCCGGCGAAGTACGCGGCGTTGTACAACGTGGTCGCGAACTGCGAGATGCCGCCGCCCACGGCCTTGTCGGGGCGCCCGTTGTTGATGATGCCCGACTCGACGTAGCCCTGCGCCGTGCCGCGGGGACCGGTGTACCCGTTCAGCGAGAAGGTCTCCCCGGGCAGGACGACCGCGCCGTTCACCTGCTGGGCGACCCGCCGGATGTTCACGCCGGACGCGTCGCTGAATCCGCCGGTCGAGAACTCGCTGACGACCTCCCGCACGCCGAGCTCCTTCGCGCGCGCCGTGGTGAGCTTGGGCTCGACGGTCTTGAACTGCGCCGTCGCCGTGCGGCCCTGCGTGGACTGCTCGACGACGGCCTTGGACACCGCGTCGATCGTGGGGTCCCACACCACCTCGCGACCCGGGACCGCGTCGGTCACCGTCGGCGTGCCACCCGAGACGCTGAACCCCGCGTCCTTCGGCTTCGCGACCGCCGACTCGAGCCGCGTGCCGAGCAGCTTCTTCGCGGCCTCCCGGTCGACCTTCGGCGCGAGGTTGCCGGCACCGTCGGGCCGGAAGGACAGGAACGTGCCGATGTCCGCACCGGACACGCGCCCGACGGTGCCCGCGGGCGTCTGCCCGGAGCCGTCCCGACGGAGCACGACCTCGGCGGCGACGGCCTGCGCCGCCGCTCCGGTCGCGACCTTGTGCACGGTGTCCGAGGACACGGTCGGGGTCACCTTCTCCGTGGGGAGCACGATGTCGGTGCTGTCCGGCCAGGCGGCGGCGACGGCCGCCGCGGCGTGCGCCGGGTCGATCCGGTCGCCGGCCTTGGGCTCGACGGCGACGGGCCTGCCGGACCGGTAGACGACGGCACCGTCGGCGGCCGCCTCCGTGAGCGGGCCGCCCACCTTGGCCAGCGCCGCGTCGAACACCGCGCGGTCGATCGTGGAGGCCGGGTGCACGTGCCGCGCGCTGACGAGCCCGACCAGGTCGCGCAGCGGCGATCGCTGGTCGATCGCGCGCTGCACCGTGCCGGGCACGTCCATGGTCAGCCCGAGCTCCGCGGGCGTGAGTCGGACGGTGCCCTTGTCGGTGCGCAGCGTCACCGGCTCGGCATCCGCGCGGCGGGCCGCCTCCGTCAGACGGGCGGCCGCATCGTCCCGGCCCAGGGCGCCGAAGCCGACGCCGATGGCCGTGGCCCCGTGCACCGTCTCCGCGCGGCCCGTCTCCCAGACGGCGGCCCCGCCCGCGCCGAGCAGCAGGGCGGCCACCAGGGCGAGTGCCGGGGCACGGCGCAGCGCCGTTCGGGTGCGAGTCACAACCTGAGAATATCCTGACGCATTATTACCGGACAGTAGACCCGATGCGATACGTCAATCCTGTGCCCGCGGCGAGGACGATCAGTCCTCCTCGAGCTCCGCCAGGACCTCGTCCGAGATGTCGACATTGGTGTAGACGTTCTGCACGTCGTCGCTGTCCTCCAGCGCGTCGACCAGCTTGAACACCTTGCGCGCGCCGTCCACGTCGACGGGCACCTCGACCGAGGCGCGGAAGCCCGACTCCGCGGAGTCGTAATCGAAACCGGCCTCCTGCAGCGCGGTGCGCACGGCGACCAGATCGGTGGGCTCGGCGATGATCTCGAACTGCTCGCCCAGGTCGCTGATCTCCTCGGCGCCCACGTCCAGCACGGCCATGAGCACGTCGTCCTCGGACTGGTCGTTCTTGTCGAGCGTGACGATGCCCTTGCGCGCGAACAGGTACGACACCGAGCCCGGATCGGCCATGTTGCCGCCGTTGCGGGTCATCGCGACCCGGACCTCGCCCGCGGCGCGGTTGCGGTTGTCGGTGAGGCACTCGATGAGGACGGCCACGCCGTTGGGCCCGTAGCCCTCGTACATGATCGTCTGCCAATCGGCGCCGCCCGCCTCCTCGCCGCCGCCGCGCTTGCGGGCGCGCTCGATGTTGTCGTTGGGGACCGACGACTTCTTCGCCTTCTGGATGGCGTCGAACAGGGTGGGGTTGCCCCCGGGATCGCTACCGCCGGTGCGCGCCGCGACCTCGATGTTCTTGATCAACTTGGCGAACAGCTTGCCGCGCTTGGCGTCGATCCCCGCCTTCTTGTGCTTGGTGGTGGCCCATTTGGAATGGCCGCTCATCGATCCCTCGATTCCGTTCGGGTGCGCTGCATCAACCCTGCGAGTTTACGTGAACGCCCGCTCCAGCTCAGCCAGCGCGTCTTCGAGGTGGTGGATGATCCGCTGCACGTGCGGCACCGACGTGCGGCACGCGGTGATCCCGAACTCGAGGTTCCGGTTGTTGGTGCAGATCGTGATGTTCACCGCCTGCCCCTCCCACGGAATCGATGCGGGGTACACGCCGTCCAGATGGGCGCCGTTCCAGTACATCGCCTCCCGCGGCCCCGGGACGTTGGAAATGATGAGATTGAACGGGGGCCGGGTGCGGCCGGTGTAGTTCGGCAGGAAACCGGGCGCCAAGCCCGCGATGTTCGCGCCGCTGAGCGCCAGGACCTGCAGCGGCGACAGCTCGCCCATCACCTTGCGGGCCGAGATCACCGATTCGCGGATCACCTCGAGCCGCTCGGAGGCCTCCGGCAGATCCGTACCCAGCGTCGCGATGACCGCGCCGACGGCGTTGGAGGACTCCACGTCATCGGCGTCCTTGCGCAGCGAGACGGGGACCATCGCGGTCAGCGAGCGGTCGGGCAGCTCGCCGAGCTCCGCCAGGTACGCGCGCAGGGCGCCGCCGCACATCGCGAGCACCACGTCGTTGACGGTCGCACCGGCGGCCTTGCGGACCGCGTCGATGCGATCGAGCGAGTACGACTGGGCCACGAACCGGCGGGCACCGCCGATCGGCACGTTGAAGATCGTGTGCGGCGCTTGGAACGGGGCCGTGTAGTCGTGGTCGCGGAACGCGCTGCCCGCCACCTTGAGCGACGCCGGGAGCATGCCCAGCACCTCGCCCGTCAGCCCGCCGACCTGCTTGACCGTGTCCAGCGGGTTGAACGGCAACAGGCCACCGCTCTTCTCCGTCGCGGGCGCGGTCGCCTTCTTGCGCCGGCCCAGGCCGGGCTGCCACACGACCCGGCCCTCCATGTCGTTCGGGTCGTTCGACAGCGCGAGCGTCATGTAGCGGAGGGCGGAGACACCGTCGACCAGGGAGTGGTGCACCTTCGAGAACACGGCGTACCGGCCGTCCTCGAGGCCCTCGACCACGTGCACCTCCCACATCGGACGGTGCCGGTCGAGCAGCGTCTCGTGCCACAACGACACCTGCTGGAACAGTTCGCGGATGCGCCCCGGCTTCGGCAGGGCGGAGTGCCGGACGTAGTAGTCCATGTCCAGGTCGCCCACCGACGACCACCACGTGTTGCCGAGGATCCCCACCGGATCCGCGGGCCGGCGGCCGAACTTCTCGCTGATCTCGGTGCGCCCGCGCATCGTCTCGACGACGGACCGCACGAAATCCGGTCCGGCGCCCTCGGGAGGGGTGAAGAGCTGGAGCCCGCCCACGTGCATCGGATGCTCGCGGGACTCCGCCAGCAGGAACATCGAATCGGTCACCGGCATGTAGCTCACGAAGCCACTCCCCTTGCTCCTACGGCGGCGTTGTCACGCGCCCCGGACGACGTCCACGAAGCGCCGGTGGATCCGCAGATCGCCGGTGACCTCGGGATGGAAGGATGTGGCCATCGTCACACCCTGCTGAACAGCGACCACCGTACCCGCCGACTCCCCGGCACCGTCGGGCACCCTGGCCAGCACCTGGACCCCCGGCCCGACCCGCTCCACCCACGGCGCACGGATGAACACGGCACGCACCGGGTCACCGTCGATCCCGGCGACCTCGAGGTCCGTCTCGAACGAGTCCACCTGCCGCCCGAAGGCGTTCCGGCGCACCGTCATGTCGATCGCGCCGAGGCAGCGCGCGTCGGGTCGGGTGTCGAGCACCTCGGAGGCGAGCATGATCATTCCGGCGCACGAGCCGTACGCGGGCAGGCCGCCGGCGAGCGCGTCGTGGAGCGGGTCGAACAGGTCGAAGACGCCGAGCAGCCGGCTCATGGTGGTCGACTCGCCGCCCGGGATCACGATGCCGTCGACGGCCGCGAGGTCCGCCGCCGTACGCACCACGGCCGTGCGCGCCCCCACCGCCTCGAGCGCCTGACGGTGCTCGCGCACGTCACCCTGGAGAGCCAGTACCCCGATCCGCACAGTCACGGGGCACCAGCCTATGCGGCTACTCCCGGAAGCGGTGCAGGCCCTCCTGGATGACGACGGCCACGAGGTTGCCGTCCTGCGCGTAGATCCGTCCGGCGGTCAGCGCGCGCCCGCCACCGGCCGACGGTGACGTCTGGTCGTAGAGCAGCCATTCGTCGGCCCGGAACGGGCGCAGGAACCACATGGCGTGGTCCAAGGAGGCCACCTGCGTGTCGACGCCCGGATGGGCGACGCGCGCCGATCCGAGCAGCGTCATGTCGCTCATGTAGGCGAGCGCGCTGGTGTGCACGTTCTGATCGTCGGGCAGGCGGCCGATGTGCCGGAACCAGACCTGCTGGTGCACCGCGCGACCCGCGTAGGGCGCGGTCTCGTCCTGCGGCACGATGCGGATGTCCCAGTCGCTCCACTCCTCGAACAGGCCGAGGCTCTCGCGGGTGGCGTTCGGATCCTCGCGGGGGCTGGGCACCGACTCGGGGGCGGGCGTCGGCGGCATCTCGTCGCTGTGCTCGATGCCGGCCTGCCCCGGAAGCTGGAACGACGCCGACATGGAGAAGATCGCCTCGCCGTTCTGCACGCCGTTCACGCGCCGCGTGCAGAAGGACCTGCCGTCGCGGATCCGGTCGACGAGGAAGACCGTGTCGGCATCCGGGTTACCGGGCCGCAGGAAGTAGCCGTGCAGCGAATGCACCTGCATCGCATCCGGGACCGTCTCGATCGCCGAACGCAACGCCTGGCCGGCCACCTGGCCGCCGAAGGTGCGCACCAGGATCGAGGGTGCGTGAATACCGCGGAAGATGTCGCGGTCGATCTGTTCGAGACTCAGCAGCGCTTCGATGTCAGCCACGAGGAAGGACTCTACTCAGGTCACCAGTCCGGATCGGTCTGTTCCGTGGTGGCGTCCACCACGATCACGGTGACGTTGTCGCGACCGCCCGCGTTCAGGGCCGCGGCCACGAGCTGATCGGCGCACTCGTCGATCGGCGCGTCCGAGTCGAGGATCTGCCGGATCTCGTCGTCGGTGAGCTCGCCGTTGAGACCGTCCGAACAGACCAGCAGCTTCTCGTGCGGCTGCGCCGGCACGATCCAGAAGTCCGCGTCGGGCTCCATCCCGGCGCCCAGGGCGCGGGTGATCACGTTGCGCCGCGGGTCCACCCGCGCCTGTTCCGGGCTGAGGAAGCCGCCGTTGATCAGCTCCTGGACCTGGGAGTGGTCGACGGTGAGCTGCTCGAAGTAGCCCTCCGCGAGCCGGTAGGTCCGCGAGTCGCCGATGTTGACGACCAACCAGTGGGGAACGCCCTCGTAGGTGGTCAGGAGCAGGCCGGTCACCGTGGTTCCGGCGCGCTTGCCGGTCTCGGAGTCGATGGCCTCGATCGCCGCGTGCGCGTCGCGCAGCCGGTCGACGACCTGCTCCATGACGACCTGCGCCTCCGCCGGCTCCGGCCCGAAGACCTCGGCGAGCGCCTCGAGGGCGGCGGCCGAGGCCACCTCGCCCGCGTCGTGCCCGCCCATGCCGTCGGCGAGCAGGAACATGCCCGGGCCGGTGAGCGCACCGTCCTCGTTGGTCAGGCGCACCCGCCCCGGATTGCTGATGGCGACCCACTTCATGGACACGCCGCCCTGCGCCCCGTAGACGATCTCGGAGCGCGCCTCCCCCGCGTCCGTCGTCATCCGCCGAACACCTTGAAACTCCGCTGACCCATGTGCACGACGCTGCCCTTCTCCACGGCGTACCTGATTCCCTTGGTGAGCTCGGTCCACGAATCACCGAAGGCGATCGCGGACCCGTTGGTCGAGCCCACGTCCTCCACCCACAGTTCACCGCGGGTGATGCCGAACAGCAGGTGCGTCTTGGACACCGACGCGGTGTCGTCGACCAGCACGTGCTTGGTGACCGTGGACGAGTCCGCGCCCGCGGGCAGCACCGGCTCGCGGCCGATGATGCCGTCGCCGCGCACGTCCACCGAGTGACCGTCGTCGAAGCGCAGCACGATCGGTACGCCGCCCGACTGGATCGGGGTCGGTGCGGCGGGGCGCGGCGGCTGCGGCATCGGACGGCCGGCGGGCGCCGGACGTCCGCCTCCCGGGAAACCGGGGCCGACCGGACCCGAAGGGCCGACGGGGCCGGGCGGGAACTGCTGGCCCGGACGCTGCTGCGGACCGGGGCCCTGGGGTGCCTGCGGCGGCGGGGTCTGCTGGGGTGCCTGCGGCGGCGGGGTCTGCTGGGGTGCCTGCGGCGGCGGGGTCTGCTGGGGTGCCTGCGGCGGCGGCGCGAAGGCCGCGGCGGGCGGGAACGCGGCGGTCTGCTCGTCGCCGTCGGTGGGGGGCGGACCGAAGCGCGGCGGGATCGGGCGCAGGCCCGGGACGTCGTCGGGCAGCGGAGGCAGCTCGGGCGGGGCCATGCGCTCGCGCGGCTCCTCGACCTCGACGACCTCGGTCGCCGCCTCGGCGCCGATCGGGTCGATCCTGGTCTCCTCGGGCAGCGGGGTCGGGATGCGCTGCAATCCCCGGTCCGGTTCGCCGGTCACCAGGCCGCCCAGCGGGCCCGACGGTGCCGGGGCCGGTGCGCGGACGACCGTCGCGACGTCGGCCTCGTCGACCGTGGTCGTACGGGAGGCCTTCTCGTGGATGCCGCGCCGGGCACCGTCGGCCAGTACGGACCAGCCCGGGAGGTAGACGAGCGGGGCCAGGACGTTGAACACCACCGAGCGGATGGCCGCGGCCGGGAATCCGACGGTGCGGTGCGAGTCCGCGTCGACGACCCTGAGCCCGGCGAGGATCTTGCCGGGGCTGGCGCCGAACACACCGTGCAGCACGATGGACGCGACGATCGCGATCGCCGCTCCGACGCCGACGAGGATCCAGCCCATCTCGAGACCGGCGGCCACGTCGACGATCAGGGCGAGCGCGACCACGGTGGACGCGACGCACAGGTCCGCGATGTACGCGAGCACGCGCAGCGCGATCGGCGCCGACTCGACCCGTGATCGTCCCGGGGACACGGAGGACTGAGCCCCGTATCCCTCGGTGGCCGTTGCTTGGTCTGACATCCTCCGCCTCACTGATTTCACGATTTTCCGGTGTCACCCGACACACGCAGCATCGACGCTAGCGCGAATCGGGCGACACCGGCGGGCGACATGCCGTTACCAGCCGCGTTCCGCGAGGCGGTGCGGCTGCGGGATGTCGTCGACGTTGATGCCGACCATCGCCTCGCCGAGTCCGCGCGAGACCTCGGCGAGCTTGGCGGGGTCGTCGTAGAACGTGGTCGCGGCCACGATGGCCTTGGCCCGCTGCTCGGGGTTGCCCGACTTGAAGATGCCCGAGCCCACGAAGACGCCCTCGGCGCCCAGCTGCATCATCATCGCCGCATCGGCCGGGGTCGCGATGCCGCCGGCGGTGAACAGGGTGACCGGCAGCTTGCCGTTCTTGGCGACCTCGACGACGAGGTCGTACGGCGCCTGCAGCTCCTTGGCCGCGACGTACAGCTCGTCCTCGGGCAGCGAGGTCAGGCGGCGGATCTCGTCGCGGATCTTGCGCATGTGCGTGGTGGCGTTCGACACGTCGCCGGTGCCCGCCTCGCCCTTGCTGCGGATCATCGCGGCGCCCTCGGTGATGCGACGCAGCGCTTCACCCAGGTTGGTCGCGCCGCAGACGAAGGGCACCGTGAAGGCGAACTTGTCGATGTGGTTGGCGTAGTCGGCCGGGGTGAGCACCTCGGACTCGTCGATGTAGTCGACGCCGAGCGCCTGCAGGATCTGCGCCTCGACGAAGTGGCCGATGCGGGCCTTCGCCATCACGGGGATGCTGACGGCCTCGATGATGCCGTCGATCATGTCCGGGTCGGACATGCGGCTCACGCCGCCCTGCGCGCGGATGTCGGCCGGGACGCGCTCGAGGGCCATGACGGCCACGGCGCCCGCGTCCTCGGCGATCTTCGCCTGCTCGGGGGTGACCACGTCCATGATCACGCCGCCCTTCAACATCTCGGCCATGCCGCGCTTGACGCGCGCGGTGCCGGTGACGGGTGCGGTCTGGGGATCAGTGGACACTGACGGATCTCCTCGTAGCTGGGACATGCGGGGCTCCAGTATTCCCGATGACGGTGCGCGGTTTTCAGCCCGGGTCGCCGCAGCGCACACACCCGGACAGTGCAGGCGACATGCACTTCACGACATCGTCGATACAGTGACGGCATGTGTAGGCATCCGCGCAGAGCGACGCACCGTCCATGAGCATCACCGTCGGCGTACTCCCCTTCCTCATCGACGCGGATCTTCACGTCGGACCGGGCTTCGCCCCCGAGGCCGTCGAAGAGTTCGTGACCCGCTGGTCCCTGACGCCGTCGCCGGACGGCGAGGACCAATACCTGACTGCGGACGACATCACGCACGGGATGCTCCCTCGGATCAGCGCGTCCACCGAGGAGTTCGTGATCCACGGACCGGTCGCCGACGAGGTCGACATGGCGATCGACTGGATGTTCACCGTCGGAGGCACCTTCATCGACTACTCCGGCCGATTCATCTCGATCGATGCGGGGTGGCTGGAGCTGGAGGACCCGCACTCGTTCGAGCTGTTCGTCGTCGCAGACGCGGTAACCGCACGTGACGCCTTCGCCACTCCTGCCTGCCCTCCGGGGATCTGGGACATCCGGGACGGCTGGCAGTCGGTGCCGGTGATCGTGCGCCGGCCGGTGTCCGACCGGTCCCCCGAGGTCAGCTGGAACGGGTGGCGCGTGATGCTCCACGACGGCGAGATCGAGGTGCAGACGGTGCCGGACCACGCCTTCTGGGGCGTCGCGATCCGTGATGTGGCGCCCGGCTGCACCTATTGGGCGGGGAACTGGGCAGTGCGCGACACCGACGGTGTGCTCACGGCCGCGCACCGCGACGGCCGTGTCGTCACCGTCGAAGCCGGCGCGGACGGCCCCGTCATCACCTCGCGCTGACGGCGAGGCCGCCCTCTCACGGGGGTTGTTCGCTTTCGCGGGGGTTTTCGACGGTGCCTCCCCGCTCCCGCGGGGATCTCTCACCGAGTAGTGGGTTGCAACCCGGGGGTTAGTGACTACCTCCCGCGGTAAGCGTCGCACCGTCGCCCGCGGAGGTTCCACGCCCTGTATCGGCGCCGGCCGGACTTCCCGATCGACGCCGGGCCGGCAGCGAATCGGGGAGAATGGAATCCGACGGCGTGGGGGCGCCGAGGTTCGGGGGAATCACGATGACTGACGGTGAATCGGTGCTGCGCAAGCACCGGCTGGAATTGCTCGCGACGGGCGGCACCGATCGCAAGATCCGAAAGTGGCTCGACGACCAGCAGATGACCAGGGTGTGGCGCGGTAGCTACCACCAGGGCAAGCGGCTCGAGCCCTGGGTGGAGCTCGCGCTGTCCGCGCGGGCCGCTGCCGAGCGGTCGGACGCCGGTCTCGTTCTCAGTCACGCTGCTGCGGCCGCACTCCTCGGGATGGAGGTGTTGACTCGCGACTGGAAGACCGTCGACTTCACCCGTGACGGCCGGCGCGGCGGCGGTGTCGATGGGAAGCGGCGCGTGCACATCCGGCGGCTTGATCCCGCGGATGCCACGGTCGTCGAGGGGATCGCGGTGACGACGACCGCGCGAACGGCGCTCGACCTCGCGCTCGCGGGCGACTTCGAGCAGGCGATCTGCGCCCTGGATGCGGCGCTGCGGATGGGCGTCACCCTCGACGAGATCCACGCGGCAATGGATCGGCTGGGCAGACGGCGCGGCATCGCGATGCTGCGCGCGGCACTTCCCGAGGCGGACGGCCGGTCGGAGTCCGTCGGCGAATCCAGAAGTAGGGCGTTGATGCTGACCTGGCCCGAGATCCCGCGCCCCGACTTGCAGCGCGAGTTCTTCACCCCTGCCGGCGCACTCGAGGCGCGGGTGGACTTCCTGTTCGGTGGGATCGTCGTCGGCGAGTTCGACGGCGAGAGCAAGGAGAAGAAGGGCTTCGATGCCGCGGCGCGTCTGAAGCGCGACACTGAACTCATGGACCGCGGCCTGTGGCCGACGCATTGGCGTTGGAAGGACTGCAAGGAGCCGGATCGCCTGCGGACCAAGCTGCGGGATGCCCTCCGACCCCACGGCCTCCTCCTGGACAGCTCCTCCCGCGGGAAGTGTTCACTCAATAGTGGGTTGCAACCCGATGCTCGGTGAAAACCTCCCGCGGGAGCGGGAGAGCCCGCACGTGCCTCGTCGAGGGGTCAGCGGGTCCAGACGGACCGGGCGGGCTCGGACGCCACCGACCGACCGTCGCCGCGGGTGATGACCAACCCGCCGGCGCTCACGGTGTAGATCGTGTCGTTGCGGGCCTCGCCCTTCACATCCGGGTTCCGCGCGCGGTACGAACCGGATCCCGCGGACGACGCAGGCAGGGTCAGGCCGCTGTTGTCGCCCGACGCGCGGGCGCCCCGATACGTGTACGCACCACCGGAACTGCAGATCACGATCCGTGACCCCGATCCGGCGCCGGAGGTGAGCATCGCGAGCTCGAGGGTCTCGCCGCCCGCGCACCGGGCGGGGCTGCCGATGAAGCCGTAGGCGTCGGTGCCGGGCACCGTCGGGACCCGTGCGCTCGTCGTCGCTTCGGAGGTCGACGGTGCCTCCGTCGCCCCGCCCGTCGCCCCGCGCGTCGCCCCACCGGGCGGCGCGGTGGCGGTCACCGTCGGGGCCGGCGCATCGGGACCCGAGCGGCCGAACGCGAGGTACCCGACGGCCGCCAGCGCGACGACCAGCACGGCGACCAGGGCCGCGAGGCCGATGACCCGGCCGTTCCCCTGCGCGGGCGGCGCGGGCGCCGGGGTGGGCGGCGCCGTGAACGCCGGAATCGGGGTGGGCGGCGGGGTCGGGCGGATCGTCGTGGCCGGCGCGGGCATCGGAGGCCGGTGCGGCGACGTCGGCCCGACGGTGGGCCGTCCGTCCGGCCGCGCGGCGACGAGCGCGGCCCGGAAGGCGCGGGCGAACTCGGCGTTGTCGGCGTAGCGGTCCCGCGGCTGCTTCGCCATCGCCCGCGCGAAGACCGCGGCCAGCCCCGGCGGCAGCCCGGCGAGCCTCGACGCCGGATCCGGCACCGGGGCGCTCAGGTGCGCCATCATCACCGAGCTGGGCGACCCGGGCCCGAACGGCGGGCCACCGGTGAGCAGCTCGAAGGCCGTGCACGCCAGCGAGTACTCATCGGCGCGGTTGTCGAGCGGCTTGCCCTCGATCACCTCGGGCGCGAGGTAGGCCATTGTGCCCACGGCGACGCCGGTCGCGGTCAGCGAGCTCGCCTCGTCACTGGCCTTGGCGATGCCGAAGTCGACCAGCTTCACCACCGGCGGCCGCCCCGATCGGGACGGTTCGAGCAGGATGTTGCCGGGCTTGACGTCGCGGTGCGTCAGCTTGCGTTCGGTCCAGGCCCAGTCCAGCGCACTGCCCACCTGGTCGAGCACGTCCGCGACCGTCGACGGCGGCAGCGGCCCGCGCGTGCGCAGGTACTGCGCCGCGTCCTCGCCCTCGACGTACTCCATCGCCAGCCACAGCCGGTCCTCGAACTCGCCGCGGTCGTAGATCGTGACGATGTTGGGGTGCCGGAGCCCGGCGAGGATGTCGGCCTCCCGCAGGAACCGCGCCGCGAAGTTGGGATCCCCGCCGAACTGCGGACCGAGCAGTTTCAGTGCATCCTGACGCGGCAGCCGCGGGTGCTCGACGAGGAAGACCTCGCCCATCCCTCCGGCACCGAGGCGGCGCAGCACCCGGTACCCGGAGATCTCCTTCGGCGACATCGCTCCCCCTACTCGACGCGCGCCGGAACGTCCGGCGCCGAGCCGGCGGCCAGCGCGGCCCGCACGTCGGGGACGAGGTCGGCGAGGCGCGCGGGGTAGACGGGGTCGGCGAGCGACCGGATCTCCTCCGCGCTGCACCAGCGCAACTCGTCCAGCGTGCGCCGCTCCAGGTCGGTCCAGCCCGACGGTGCCGGCTCGAACCGTTCGCAGGCGACGGCGAAGAAGTACTCGACCGAGTCGAAGACCTCGCCGTCGAAGGTGAACACCGCCTCCCGGCGGTACAGGGGGCCGACGAAGGCGGACGGCGGGAGCGCCCGCCCTGTCTCCTCGAGCAGCTCCCGGGTCGCGGCCGCGCGCAGGTCCTCGCCCCGCTCGACGCCGCCGCCGACCGTGAACCACCAGTGGCCGGGCGGGGATTCGCCCTCCGGAACGGGCTCGTGGCCGCGGACGAGGAGGACGGCGCCGTCGGAGTCGACGACGATGACCCGCGCGGACACGCGGCGTTCGTCGGTCTCCGCGAGCAGCGCGGCGGGGAGCACACCGCCCCGGTCGACGATGTCGAAGTACTGCGGCATGGGCGCCGTACCGCCGAGGTACAGCCAGCGGACGAAGCGACGGCCACGCAGCGCCCGGGTGTCGCGGACGGCGTCGTTGTGGAACCTGCGGGCCATGGTGACGCGGGTGTCGGCGTCGGCGATCTCGGCGACGAGCGAGCGGGGCAGGGTCTCGATGTCGATGGCGCCGATAGCGGCCGAGAGCTGGTTCTCCCGCGGCTCTCGGTCCTCGGGCGCGGCGTTCTCCGCGCGGTCCGCGGCCCCGCGGAGCGCCCGGGCGGCGTCCTCGGGGATCGACGCCGCGACGGCGCGGGCCACGGCGGACCGTCGGGCCAGTGCGGCGTCGAGGGCCTGCATCGACAGGTCGACGCGCACGTGCAGGCGGTCCAGACGGTGCGCGGTCTGGTACGCCAGCGCCGCGACGATGAGCACCGCGACGACGATCAGCCCGATGACGAGCACGGTGGTGGCGGTCAGGTTCAGCACGGGTGCCCTCTCAGTCGTCGATGGTCACGACCACGCCGGGCACGGCGACGGTCTCGTACACGCGGATCACCTGTTGGGCGACCACCGACCAGTCGAACCGCCACACGACCTCGGACGCGTGCGTGACGAGCTCCGCGCGGCGCAGGTCGTCGGACAGCAGGCCGGCGATGGCGGAGCCGAGCGCGGCACCGTCGCCGACGGGGACCAGCACGCCGGCCTCTCCCCCGTCCAGGACGCGCTCGAAGGCGTTGAGGTCGCTGGCGACGACGGCGGTGCCGGCGGCCATGGCCTCGACGAGGACGATGCCGAAGCTCTCGCCGCCGAGGTTCGGCGCGACGTAGACGTCGGCGGACCGCAGTGCGGCGGCCTTCTCCTCGTCGGTGACGGCGCCGAGCAGCCGCAGGTGCTTCGCGTAGGGGCCGGCCTCACGGAGCAGTTTCTCGTCGTCGCCGCGGCCGATGACGAGGACCTCGACGTCGGGGTGCTCCTCCGCGATCGTGGGGAGCGCCTCGAGGAAGACGGCCATGCCCTTGCGCGGCTCGTCGTAGCGACCGAGGAAGAGCACCGTCTTCCCCGGGCGCGGATAGCCGGGCAGGAGATCGCCGTTCGCGAAGTGCGAGACCTCGACGCCGTTGGGGATCTCGATCGCGTCCGAGCCGAGCGATTCCATCTGCCACCGCCGGGCGAGCTCGGAGACGGCGATCTTGCCGCGGATCTTCTCGTGCGAGGGGCGCAGCACGCTCTGGAACACCGAGAGCACCAGCGACTTCTCGGTGGACGTGTGGAAGGTCGCGACGATCGGACCGTCGGCGATCGCCAGCGCGAGCATCCCGAGGCTGGGCGCGTTGGGCTCGTGCACGTGCAGCACGTCGAAATCACCCTTGCGGATCCACTTCCGCAGCCGACCGAAGGCCTTGGGCCCGAACGAGAGCCGGGACACCGAGCCGTTGTACGGGATCGCGACGGCCTTGCCCGACGAGACGGCGAAGTCCGGCAGCACCGTCTCCTTCGACGAGGGCGTCAGCACCGACACCTCGTGCCCCATCTCGATGAGCACGCGCGCCAGGTCGACGACGTGCGCCTGCACCCCGCCCGCGACGTCGAACGAGTACGGGCAGATCATCCCGATCCGCATCAGCGCACCTCGGGGCCCTCATCGGGCGCATCGGGCCCGACGGTGCCCAGGATCCGGTCCCGGCGCGCCTGCGACCAGTCGGCCTCCCACAGGGGCTGCAGCATGTGCCAGTCGGCGGGATGCGCCGCGATGTTCCGCTCGAAGGCGTGGGCCAGCTGCTGCGTCGCGTCCTCGATGCCCTTGGACACGTCGATCGGGTCCTCGGACGTGAAGCCCCAGGCGTCGCCCTCGAACCAGCAGTGCACGGGCAGCAGCGGCGCGCCGGTGTCGATGGCCAGCTTGGCCGGGCCGGCGGGCATGCGGGTGGGCTCGCCGAAGAAGGTCACGGGCACGCCGTGGCGCGCCAGGTCCCGCTCGCCGAGCAGGCAGATCGGCCGTCCCTCGTGCAGACGCTGCGCCAGCGCCTGCATGGGCGGCTGCTCGCCCCCGGACAGGGGGAAGATCTCGAAACCCAGGGATTCGCGGTACTCCACGAACCGCCGGAACAACGATTCGGGCTTGAGTCGTTCGGCGACGGTGGCGAACCGGCCGTACTTCTGCGCCAGCCACACGCCGGCCATGTCCCAGTTGCCGCTGTGCGGGAGAGCCAGCACCGCACCGGTTCCCGCGTCCATCGCCTCGTGCAGGCTCGGGGTGTCGACGTACTGGTCCAGGGTCGCGCCGAGCTCGACGAGGTCCATCGACGGCAGCCGGAAGGACTCGCGCCAGTACCTCGCGTAGGACCGCGAGGACTCCTCGATCAGGCTCTGCGGCACCGCGTCCGGCGTCGTCCCCAGCACCCGGGCCAGGTTCTTGCGCAGTTGCGTGTTGTCGCCGCGGGCGCCGATGCGGCCGCCCACGTCGTCGATGAGGAACTTCGCCGCGAACTCCGGCATCCGCTTGGTCAGGGCCCAGCCGGCGCGATAGGCGAGGTCGGCGGCCTCTTCCCGGGGGTCGATCACGCGCCCTCCTCACCCTGCGTCGTGGTCGCCGCCGGGAGCGGCAGCAGCTCGGTGGCGCCCGGCGAGTGGCGCACGGTCAGCGCGCGCTGCACGACGGTGACGACACTCGTCACCGCGAGCACCCACATCGCGACGTGGATCGCCCACCACACGCCGAGGCCGGTGAAGCCGGCCCCGACGAGCACGATGATGAGACGTTCGGGACGCTCGATCCAGCCACCGTCGCCCTTGAGACCCGAGGCCTCGGCCCGGGCCTTGGCGTAGCTGATCACCTGGGAGGTGACCAGGCAGATCAGGGTGGGGATGAGCAGGTTGTAGCGGTTGTCCTCGGTGAACACGGCCCACCAGGCGAGGCCGGCGAAGATCGCGCCGTCCGCGACCCGGTCGCAGGTGGCGTCGAGCCAGGCCCCGAACCGCGTGCCGCCCCCGCGCACGCGGGCCATCGCACCGTCGAGCATGTCGAACATGACGAAGAACCAGATGATCATGGTTCCCCAGAACAGGTGGTCCGCGGGGAACAGCCACACGGCCGCGCCGACGGAGCAGACCGTGCCGAACAGCGTCACCACGTCCGGCGTGAGACCGGTCCTGATCAGGACTCTCGCGATCGGGTGCGTGACCTTGGAGACCGCTTCCCGGCTGAAGATCGCCGACACTCCTAGACCTCCTCCCAGGCCTTCGCCATCAGCGCCCGGGTCTGTCCGAGGAGCTGCGGCATCACCTTAGTGCCCGAGAGCACGGTGATGTAGTTCGCATCGCCGGGCCAGCGGGGCACGATGTGCTGGTGCAGGTGCTCGGCGATCGAGCCGCCGCCGGACCGGCCCAGGTTGAAGCCCACGTTGAACGCCGCCGGCCGCGAGATCCGCTTGATCACCCGGATCGTCTTCTGGGTGAGCTTGATCAGCTCGAAGGCCTCATCGTCGGTGAGGTCCTCCAGCTCGGCCACCTGCCGGTACGGCACCACCATGCAGTGCCCCGGGTTGTACGGGAACAGGTTGAGCACGACGTAGCAGTGCTCGCCCCGGGCCACGATCAGCCCGTCCTCGTCCGCGAGCTTGGGAATCTCCAGGAACGCCGTGCTCCCCTCCGGGACGGGAGGAGAATCGACGAGGTAACGCATCCGATAGGGCGTCCAGAGCCGCTCGATGGTCTCGTCACCGTCGCCGACCCCGAAGTCCGTGTGCGCGCCGCCGTCCGTGGCGTCCGTCATCGATTCCTCTCCCCGTCTCGTCCGTCGGTCCGGTCAGGCGGTCCCGACGGTGCTCTCCGCCGGGCCCAGCAGCTCGGCCGTCGGGGACTCGTTGCGGCGCGCGTGCACCCAGTCGACGATCCGCTGCACGGCGTCGTCGACCGGCACCTCGTTGACCTGGGTGCCGTCGCGGAACCGGAAACTGACCGCTCCGGCCTCGCGGTCGTGCTCGCCCGCGAGCAGCATGAACGGCACCTTCTGCGTGGTGTGGTTGCGGATCTTCTTCTGCATCCGGTCGTCGCTGTGGTCGACCTGGGCGCGGATCCCGTGCTTCTTCAGGGCACGGATGACCGTCTCCAGGTGGTCGCCGAACTGTTCCGCAACGGGGATGCCGACGACCTGCACCGGTGCGAGCCACGCGGGGAACGCTCCCGCGTAATGCTCGGTGAGCACGCCGAAGAAGCGCTCCATCGAGCCGAACAGTGCGCGGTGCAGCATGACGGGTCGGTGCTTCTGGCCGTCGCTGCCGGTGTACTCGAGGTCGAACCGATCGGGCAGCATGAGGTCGACCTGGATGGTTGACATCTGCCAGCTGCGGCCGAGCGCGTCCTTGACCTGCACCGAGATCTTCGGCGCGTAGAAGGCGGCGCCGCCCGGGTCGGCGACGAGCTCCACGCCGAAGCTGCTCGCGGCCTCGCGCAGCGCCTCGGTCGCCTCCTCCCACGCCTCGTCCGAGCCGATCGACTTCTCCGGGTTGCGGGTCGACAGCTCGAGGTAGAAGTCGTCGAGGCCGTAGTCCCGCAGCAGGTCGATCACGAACTGCAGCAGGTCCCGGATCTCCCCCGCCATTTGCTCGCGGGTGCAGTAGATGTGCGCGTCGTCCTGGGTGAACCCGCGAGCGCGGGTGAGACCGTGCACGACGCCGGACTTCTCGTACCGGTAGACGGTGCCGAACTCGAACAGCCGCAGCGGCAGCTCGCGGTAGGAGCGGCCGCGGGAGTCGAAGATGAGGTTGTGCATGGGGCAGTTCATCGGCTTGAGGTAGTAGTCGACGGCCTGCCGGGTCACCTGGCCCTCGGCGTTGCGCTCCTCGTCGAGCTGCATGGGCGGGTACATCCCGTCCGAGTACCAGTCCAGGTGTCCCGACTTCTCGAACAGTTCCCCCTTGGTGGCGTGGGGGGTGTAGACGAACTCGTACCCCGCCTCGGCGTGCCGGAGGCGGGAGTAGTCCTCGAGCTCCTTGCGGATGATGCCGCCGTTGGGGTGGAACACGGGCAAGCCGGAGCCGATCTCGTCGGGGAAGCTGAACAGGTCCAGCTCCGCGCCGAGCTTGCGGTGGTCGCGCTTCTCCGCCTCGGCGAGCAGCTCGAGGTACTCGTCCATCGCCTCGGGCGACTCCCACGCGGTGCCGTACACGCGCTGCAGGTCGGCGTTGTTCTGGTCGCCGCGCCAGTACGCCGCGGAGCTACGGGTCAGCTTCACCGCGGGGATGTACTTGGTGGTCGGCACGTGCGGGCCGCGGCACAGATCGCCCCAGATCCGATCGCCGGTACGGGGATTGAGGTTGTCGTAGGCGGTGAGCTCGGCGCCGCCGACCTCCATGACCTCGCTGTCGTCGGCCGCACCCTTGTCGTCGATGAGCTCGAGCTTGTACGGCTCGTTCGCGAGCTCCGCCCGCGCCTCGTCCTTGCTCTCGTACACGCGGCGCGAGAACCGCTGCCCCGCCTTGATGATCTGCTTCATCTTCTTCTCGAGGCCCTTGAGGTCCTCGGGGGTGAAGGGCTCGGCGACGTCGAAGTCGTAGTAGAAGCCGTCCTTGATGGGCGGACCGATGCCCAGCTTGGTGCCCGGAAAGCCGTCCTGGACCGCCTGCGCCAGTACGTGCGCCGCCGAATGGCGGATCACGCTGCGCCCGTCCTCCGTGTTCGCCGCGACGGATTCGACCTCGGTGTCGGTCTCGGGGATCCAGCTCAGGTCCTTGAGGGTGCCGTCGGCGGTCTTGACGACCACGACCGCCTCGGGGCCCTTGTTCGGCAGATCCAGGTCGCGCATGGCTGCCCCGGCCGCGATTCCGGCGGGGACGACGAAGGTGGTGCTCACGGTGCTCCTAGTCATGTAGCGGGCGGCATACCTGGCCGCACGCGGTTGTCAGTCCGGTCGATCCTATCGGTCTCGGGCGGCCGGTCGCCGCGCGAGGCGACGCTCACGCGAGCCGCGCACCCCGCTCCTGCGGCGTCTGCCGGGGGCAGCTGAGGCACTTGCTCATGCCGGGGCACAGGTAGAGCAGGCAACAGGAGCCCCGCCGGACGACGGTGCCGCGCCCCGGGACCTCGTCGAACCGCGCCGCCGGGGCGTCCGGCCCGCACGCCTGCAGCATCCGATCGGCGACGGTGCGCGGTTCCCCCGTCGCGAGCGCCGCCCCAGCGATCGAGTCCGTCCCGATCGCCCAGAGCGAGCGTTCCGTCGCGCCGCAGGCCTGCGCGATCTCGGGGATCAGCCGGTGGAAGGCACGCGCCAGGGCGCCGGTCGGGTCGTCCGACGGTGCCGCCTCCCCCACCTCCGGCCATCCGCCGGCCCCGGTCCGGACGGGCGCGTCGGCACCGTCGAACCCCGCAGCGGCGAGCCGAGTCAGCGCCCCGGACAGGGCGTACCAGTAGAGAACTCCCGCCACCCGCCGGTCCGGTGCCGCCGTTCCGCGGCGGAGTGCGTCGATCGGGTCGCGGTCCACAGGTCAGCCGAAGATCGGGCTCGCGAGCCAGGGCCAGTGGATGTCGAACCAGCCGCCGATCATGGCCGCGGCGCCGAGCAACCAGAGCGTGGCGAGCACGATCGCGCAGGTGCCCAGCGCGAACGCGCCCTTGACGAGGATGTTCTGCCGCGAGAGCCACGCTGCGAACCGGTCGTAGCGGGCGCGGGCGAAACGCAGAAGCCGGTGGGCCCACTCGAATTCGGTGGCGAGGATGCCGAGCCCAGCGAACACGATCAGCCATCCCGGACCGGGATACGGAATGGCGACGATGCCGCACGCCAGGACGATGCCGCCGATCACGCCCACCGCGATCCGCCAGACCAGCGCACCGTGCCGGGTGGAACGGATGCGCGCGCGGAACGCGCGCGGCCCCGCGAGGGTTTCGGTGCTCCGATCGTCCATCACTCCACCGTACCGACTGAAATCGCGGGAATCACAGCCCGACATTCTCCCCGTGTTGCGATCGCCATTCCGGAACCCGCCCACGTAAACCATCACATCAATTGCGGAGCCACTTTTGATCGCAAACGCCTGGAACGAGTTCCATTAGAAGACAGTCGCTTTCGCTACTGCGAGGTAACCAAATTGGTTCGAACAAAGGACGCCGAAAACCATTGGGATCGCTGGGGAATGGTGATAAGTTCAGAACTCCCAGGACATCCACAGGCAGGCTTCAGACACTCATCCCGAGTGTCGGCGCCGAGCCTCCTCCTGGGTCCACATCCCTTCCATCGGCATCCTCGCTCGAGCTTGCCGCACCTTCATGAACCGGAGGTCCTTCCATATCTCATACGTCACCCAAGCATGCCCGAAAGACGGTGCGCCGCAGTGCTGTCGCCGTGACAGCGGTCGCTGCAGCGGCAGCGATGACGGTGGCTGCGCCCGCGGTCGCGAACGCCAGCACCCCGACCGGCAACCCCCAGGTCGACGCGCTCCTCGGCGCCGCCCCGCTGCTGCCCGGCGGCATCCCGATCGCCGTCATCCCTCAGGTCGCGCCGCCGATCAATCAGGGCGTCGCCGCCTGGAACCAGATCCCCGTGATCAGCGGGCTGATTCCGGTGTCCAACACCGTGGCCACGAGCACGATCTTGACGCCCACTACGCCGCTCGCTCCGGGTTGGATCGGGGCGTGGACGTCCGACACCTTCAAAGTCGGTGCGCCCCTGGGTCTCGGTGGACTGACGAACACCACGTACGGCCTCGTCGGTCTTGGACCGGGCGGCCTCGGCAGCATCGGTGGGAACAACACCGCGATCAGCGGCCCGCTCGGCAGCGGCCTGAACCTCAACACCAGTCTCGCCGCCGTCACGAATCCGCTCACCGGTCTCACCACCTGGACGCCGACCCTCGGCCTCGGCGCCACCGCCCCGCTCGGCCTCGGCGGGGCCTCCGCGACGATCGTCCCCGTCACGGTGACCTACGGCCCCAACACGTTCATCGTCGGCCTTCCCGCCGTGAACCTCGGCCTGACCACGCCGCTCGGCGGCGGCACCGTCGGACTGAACCTGGGCAGCATCGGCTTCCAGAACGGCCAGCTGGTCCTCGTGACGCCCAGCCTCACCGGCGCCATCACGACCCCGCTCGGTGGAGGCAACCTCGGTGTCACTCCCGGGACGATCAAGGTCGGCACCGGTGGTCTCGACGTCACCGCTCCGGACGTGACCTTCGGGACCACCGTCCTGGGCCAGAACGTCGTGAGCGGCACCATCGACGGCGGCACGGCGACGGTGTCGCCCACCAAGGTCGAGGTCGACGGCCCGTCGGGCACCGTGACCGCAGGTCCGGCCGGCGCACAGGTGAAGGTCACCGGCGACGCCGGCGATCTCAAGGTGACGCCCACCGAGGTCAAGGCCACCGGACCGTCCGCAAGCACCCAGGTCACCACGCCCGTCGGGAGCGGCGGGGCGCACGTCGAGACCGGCAGCGTGAACGTGTCGAACGGTGTCGGCACCGTCACCGGCCCGACCGGCGGCGCGAACGTCAACACCCCGGCGGGCAGCGGCCAGGTCGAGGCCTCGGGCGGCCAGGCCACGGTGAACACGAACACCGGCAGCGCCTCGGTGACGGGCCCGAGTGGCTCCGTCGAGACCCAGACCGCCGCGGGCAACCACGGCGTCGACGCCGACACCGGCGCTGCGAGCGTCGACTCGAACGGCCCGCACGTGACCGACACCCCCTCGGTCGACGTGCACTGAGACAGGTTCGATCCGCACGGCGGTCGGGGCAACACGCCCCGGCCGCCGTCGGCGTGTCCGTCCTACTCCGGAACCGGAGATGCGAGTCGATCAGTACAGCCAGACGGACTGCGCGCCGGTGTCACCGATCCGGTAGACCCAGATGGCACTGCCCACCGCCAGCGCCACGATCACGACGGACAGGACCCACCCGGCGATCCGGCGCCCGCCGTGCAGCCCGTCCCCCTCGCCCGACCGGAAGTCGTGCACAGCCCAGAACGCGAGGGTCGCGACGAAGAGCGGCGCGATCCACCAGATCATCTCGTGACCGAGATCGATGTGCTGTGCGAGCACGGGGTTGATGTGCTTCTTCGTATCCGCGAGCGCCTCGCCCGCGTTCGTCGTGATCGGCGTCAGCGCGGTGGCCACGAGCGCGACCAGCGGCACGAGGAAGCCGAGCCGCCGACGCGCAGCGGGCCACACCACGGCCGCGATCGAGAGGACCACGGCGAGCACGATGAAGACCACGGCGAAGTGCACGAGCAGCGGATGCAGTGGCACGCCGTTGACGGTCGGGGCACTCGCGGGAACGGTCATGCTCTGAGGAAAGGTCCTGATCCTGGGACTCGACTGTGAGCACCCTGCGAGGTCGTCGGGACCGATCGCTCAGCGGGGCAGCCACACCGCGTCGCTCGAGCCCCTCGGGACGAGGACGGTGCGGTACTCGCCCGGAGTCCCGGACATGCGAACCTGGTCCGTCACGCCCTGATACCGCCCCAGGGGCGTGTCGGAGGTGAAGGTCTCGGGCTGCGGGTACTCGTGTTCCCCCGCCGTCCCCGCGATCCGGTGCGCGTAGTCGCGGTCGAAGACGCCGAGTGACAGGATCCACAGCGCTACGCGAACCAGGGAGACGTGCACGCGATAGCTCCCGCCGTCGACGGCGCGCCGCGTGAGGGCCTCCGTGATCCCCGCGGCCATGAGCCACGAGACGATGTAGTCGTTGACGACGAGGATCGGCGGCAGCGCCGGGTCCCCGTCACCGCCTTCGAGATTCATCATCCCCACGAGGCTGCCCGCCGTCTGGTCGAAGCCCACCCGATCGGCCCACGGCCCCTCGCCGCCGAAGAGCGATGCGGTGGCGTGGACGATGCCCGGCCGTCGCTCGACGAGTTGCTCGGCGGACATCCCGATCGACGCCAGGTACCCCGGCCGGCGGTTCGCGTAGAACACGTCCGCCCCGGCGGCGAGTTCCCGCAGGGTCTCGGCACCGTCGGCGCGGTGCGGACTGAGGAGGCACGACCGGACCCCGACGTTCGCGGTCACGTAGGTGGTGTCGTGCTCGTGCTCGCCCGGACGCCAGACGTTG
This sequence comes from Tsukamurella pseudospumae, assembly GCF_001575195.1. Taxonomy (NCBI): domain Bacteria; kingdom Bacillati; phylum Actinomycetota; class Actinomycetes; order Mycobacteriales; family Tsukamurellaceae; genus Tsukamurella; species Tsukamurella pseudospumae. The sequence continues at coordinate 467,379 of NZ_LSRF01000001.1, read as the reverse complement.
AGCACGTCGGCGCCGTGCAGGGCGAGCGCGCGCCCGGCGCCCGCACCCGCGATGACGTGCCCCATCCCGAGGGCGCGGATCCCCGACAACGGCTGCTCGCCCGCCGGCAGCGGTTCGGGCGCGGATTCGCCGATCCTCGTGATCTCGACCAGCGGCGTGCCCGCGACGCCGTCGACGTACTGCGGGTGCTCGAGGAACTCCCCCGCGGACCGCAGCATCGGCAGCACCACCCCGGCCTCGGCGGCGGCCGCCTCCAGCTCGAGCCCGTCCCGCCGGGCGATGGCCGCAGCGACGGCGGCCTCGTCGTCGGGGGCGCCCAGGAGCCGTTGCGCGGCGACCTTGATCTTCGGGTAGGGGTTGAGCGGCATCACCCAGCGGTCGTCGCGGGTCCGGTAGAAGCGGAAACCGAAGGCATTGGTGGCGTCGGCCGACGAGGCCGCCGGGTAGCCGTTCAGCAGCTCCCAGCGGCGGTCGTAGAACGGGCACAGGCGGTGCGGGGTGGGCCGGATGTCGATGTCGATGTCCTGCCCCTCGCCGCCGCGCAGGCGCCACAGTTTCGCGACAGCAGCGGACTTCGCCGCGAGCGCGATCGACGTGGCCCCGGCGAGGCGCAGTGTGCTGGGCACCACGGGATCGGCTCCGCGGAACCGGATCTCACCGCCGATGTCCGCGGCAGTCATGCCGAGGGCGGCGAGCACCTCGTCCAGTGCTGCGTTCAGGTCGTAGCCGTCGTCCGTCGCCGGGTTCGCGACGGTGGCGCGAATGCGCTCGGCGAGTGGGTCGGTCACCGTCGGGCCTCCGGTCCGGTTGCCGCGAGGACGGACTCGGGCACCGGCACGATCCGGGACCGCAGGTACTCGCCCACCGCCTTGCCCACCTGGTCGATGCGGTCGTTCGACGATCCGCCCGTCCCCAGCAACCCTCGGAACACGAAGTGGACCGCATGGAGCTCGGGGAACTCGTGCCGCACGATGTCGAGGCCCTTGGCGTCGGGGAACAGGCGCCGCACCTCGTCGGTGGAGAGGAAGCGGCGCAACCACGGCCAGGCGGCCGCGTCCGGCGCCCAGATCCCGACGTTGCTGTTCCCACCCTTGTCCCCGCTCCGGGCGTAGGCGACCGTGCCGAGCGGAACCTCCTGCACCGGACCGGTGTCGGGCACCGGGTCCGGCTCCGGGTGCACGGGCTGATCCGGCGCCAGGGTCGCGTCCGGAGGCGCGATCTCGATCACGCTCCCGTCGTCGAGGACCGCGCGGTGAGACAGCTCCGCCGTCGGGAGCAGGCCGGGCCAGTAGTCGATGGTCGGCACGGGCGCGCCCTGGAGCACCGAGGCGCCGTCGTGGAAGATGCCGGGGAAGCTCTGCAGGTAGAGGCTGCCCAGGCGGCGGATCAGCCCGTACGCGGTGAGAGCCTCCGCCGTGGGGGCCGTGGCGAGCACGCGCAGCGCGACGGTCGCCTCCCACTGGGTCTCGGGGTCGGCGGCGGGAACGCCCACCTGGGTCACGGTCACCTCCACTCCGTCGGGCCGGTCGAGCTCGAGCTGCGACCGCAGCAGGTCCACCTTCGCGGGAACCTCAGTGCCCGTGGCGAAGACGGTCCCGACCACCCGGTACCCGACGATTCCGAAGGTCGCGACCTTGGTCGTCGCGGGTGGCGGCGAGCCGGCGGCGCCGGACACCCGCACTCGATCGGGCCCGTCCTGCTCCAGGCGCACGCCCTGCAGCCCGACGGTGACGTCCGGGTTCAAGTAGGTCGGGCCCTGGATCTCGTAGACCAGCTGCGCGGTCACGGTGTCGACGGTGACGGCGCCGCCGTCCCGCGCGTGCTTGGTGATCAGGGCGGAACCGTCCGCCGAGATCTCCGCGATCGGGAAGCCGGGCCGGCGCAGGTCGCCGAGTCCGGAGAACCCGGAGAAGTTGCCGCCCACGGCCTGCGGACCGCACTCGATGATGTGGCCCGCGACGACGGCGCCGGCGAGGGCGTCGAAATCCTCGCGGTCCCAGTGATGCCACCAGGCTGCGGGGCCGGTGATGAGGGAGGCATCGGTGACGCGGCCGCAGACGACGATGTCCGCCCCCTCGGCCAGAGCCGCGGTGATGCCCCATCCGCCGAGATAGGCGTTGGCCGCCAACGGTTCCGCGCGCCAGGTATCGATCGGGGCGCCGGTGTCGAGGTTGTCGAGGCGGTGTCCTGCGGCGGCGAGCTCCTCGAGTCGCTCGAAGACGGCATCTCCTTCGACGTGCGCGATCCGCAGGTCCGCTCCGGCCTCCGCCGCTTCCTCGCGGAGCGCAGCGGCGAGTGCCGCGGGATTGAACCCGCCCGCGTTGGTGATCACCGTGATCCGGCGGTCCGCGATCGCCGTCAGGTGCGGTCGCAGCTGCTCGACGAACACGGGCACGTAGCCCGCCCGCGGGTTCGACCGGAACGCGCCGACGAGCCCGGCGAGCGTGATCTCGGCGAGGTAGTCGCCGACCATGACGTCGACGGGGTCGCCCGCCATCACCTCGTCGATCGCCGTCGCGCGATCCCCCAAGTACCCCGAGAAATTGGCGATCCGCACCGGTCGCTGCTCCATGTCCGCCTCCATCGTCGCGTCGTCCAGGTTCGACGGTAGGCCGCTCCGGCACCGTCGGGCCAGGACCGTTCGGGCCCGCGAACCGGACCGCAACGGTCCGGTGGCGCGTAGGGTCCGGGGATGGAGATCTGGCATCTGCGCTACTTCGTGGCGGTGGCGGAGGAGGGCACCGTCGCCCGCGCCGCCGAGCGGCTGCACATGACCGCGTCGCCCCTGAGCCGCCGGATCCGCGACCTCGAACGGGAACTCGGCGCCGCATTGTTCGTGCGGTCGCACCATAGCCTCGACCTGACGTCCCGCGGCTCCGAGCTGCTGCCCCGGGCGACCGACGTACTGGCCCGGTTCGACGCCATCGCGTCCTCCGCCGCGCCCGCGCGGATGTCCCTCGGCATCGCGCCGGACGTGTCCGGAGCGGCACGCGATCTCGTGCTCGGCGCGATCGCCGAGATCCGCCCCGGAATCGAGGCGTTGCTGTCCCCCGCCCACACCGGGCCGCTGCTCGCCGCCGTCCGCGCCGGCGAGCTGGAACTCGCCGTCGCGCACGGCCCGATCGAGGAACCCGGTGTCGACGCCGTGCTCCTCGAGCGCCGGGCGACGTACGCCGTCGTGGGTCGCGGCACCGCGTTCGGGGACCGGACCTCGGTGCACCTCTCCGAGCTCGCGGACCTCGCGTTCGCATCGATCGACCGGACGGCGGCACCGGCGCTGTACGGGAGACTGGACGAGACACTGCGATCCGCGGGCGTGCACCGCCGCGCGACGGTCCCGGACTCCAACTTCGCCGGTGTCGCACAGCTCGTCGCGGCCGGGCAGGCGTTCACCCTGTCGACGCGGGACACCGGCACCACCGCGCGCCTGTTGCGCGACGAGGACGTCGTCTTCCTCGAGGTCGACGGTGGCGGTCACCTCTCCACGTACGCGACCTGGAGCTCCGCGCGCGCCGCAGCGGACCCGCGGGTACGCGACGCAGTGGCCGCGATCCGTCGGGCTGCGGCCGGAGTCGTCAGCGCTTCCCGAGTTCCTCCGCGAGCATCACGATGATGCCACTCGGCCCGCGGACGTACGTGAGCCGGTAGACGTCCTCGTAGGTGCCGACGCCACGGAGCGGGTGGCAGCCGTGCTTCGCGGCGATCGCGAGGGCCTCGTCCAGGTCGTCCACCGAGAAGGCGACGCGGTGCATCCCGATCTCGTTGGGCAGAGTCGGCTCGGTCTCGATGGCGTCGGGATGGATGTACTCGAACAGCTCGATGTGCCCCTGCCCGCCGGGTGTCTCGAGCATCGCGATCTTCGCGTGGTTGCCGTCGAGCCCGACGGCGGTGTCGGTCCATTCACCACTGACCGTCTGGCGGCCGATGACGGTGAGGCCAAGGTCCGTGAAGAACGCGATGGTCGCTTCCAGATCGCGCACCGCGATCGCGACGTTCTCGAGTGTGATCGGCATGTCCTCGAGGCTATCGGCCCACGACGAGGTCCAGCCGATTTCGAACCGATCCCCTGCGCCGGCGGGACTACGCTCAAGCGGTGTCATCGGAACGACCGGCCGTCGTGGTGAGCCACGAATCGGACCTGGGACGCTGGACTCAGGTCCTGTACCGTCCCGATCCGCTGCTGGCACCGTTCGTGCGGTCGATCGAGGGATTCGACGAATCCACGCCCCGAGCGGTTCGCCGCATCGAGCCGGCGGCTGCCGAGGCCGTCATCATCTTCGGATTCGGGGACCCCGTCGTGGTGAGTCCTACTGCGGCTGCCGCCGGCACCCCGATGTCCTCGTTCGTGGTTCCGCTCCGGGACCGCCCACTGTATGTGGACTTCGCCGGATCCCAGGCGGGCGTGCAGGCGAACCTCACGCCGCTGGGGGCTCGGGCGATCCTGGGAACGCCGCTCGGGGACGTACCCGGCGCCGTGGACACCGGCGAGTTCCGGCCCGACCTCGACGCCCTCGCCGACCGGCTCGCCGATACTCGCGACTGGATCGAGCGGTGCCGGATCGTCGAATCCGCCCTCCGTGCGCGGGTCGCGATCGCCGGTGATCCAGCGCCGCAACTCGTGGCGGCATGCCGGGCGATCACCGCCGGCGGATCCGTCCAGGAGGTCGCGGACGCGGTCGGGTGGAGCCGACAGCACCTGCATCGTCGGTTCGCCCGCGAATTCGGGCACGCGCCGAAGGTCGTCCACCGACTCGTCCGATTCGGTCGTGCCGCCGACCTTCTCGGGAGTACGGATCTCGTCGACGTCGCGACCCGCTGCGGCTACTACGACCAGGCCCACCTCAGTCGCGAGTTCCGGGAGTTCGCCGGGTGCTCGCCACAGCAGTTCGCCGACCGGCGTCTCCCCGACCTCGGGGGTTTCGAGGACGTGACATTCGTCCAAGACGCGCAGTGACGGCGATCGCGATGATGGCTTCATGAATGAAGATCCGTCTCCGACGACGACAGCCATCGCGATGCTCTTCTACAACGACGTCGCGGCGGCTCAGGAATGGTTGTGCACCGCCTTCGGCTTCGAGGCCACGGCCGTACACAGGGATCCGGACGGTGCCGTCCTCGGCGTGGAGATCGATACCGGCGGCGGGCGCGTCATGCTGCTCGGCGGCAGCGACGAGGCGGCGCTCGGGATGCGCAGCCCCTCCGCGCTGGGCGCGATGACCGGCGGCGTCTACGTCACGCTGGCCGATGTGGACACGCACCACGACCGCGCGGTGCAGGCGGGCGCGACCATCGCCATGCCGATCCAGACGATGCCCTACGGCTCCCGGGAGTACGGCGTACTCGACTGCGAAGGGCACTACTGGAGTTTCGGCAGTTACACGCTCGTGTGACAGCGACGCGCACGGTTCGAGGTTGTGGCTCACCCCGCCCGGATGCGAGCAGCCGTGACAATGCGGGAACACTCATCGAGTCCGCACGGGCGTGATATACGAAACTCGAGCGTCTTTCGCGCGTCCGTCAGTACCTTCCCAGTACCAGCGCCACGTCGTGGCCACCGAACCCGAAGGAGTTGTTGAGCGCATAATCGATCCGTCCGCGACGAGCATCGCCGTGGACGATGTCGAGGTCGATGTCCGGGTCCTGATTGTCCAGATTGAGCGTCGGGGGAATCACCTCGTCACGCAGGGCCAGAGCGGTGAGGGCGGTCTCCAAGGCGCCCACGGCACCGATCGAGTGGCCGAGCGCGCCCTTCGGCGCGTACACCGCGGCGTCGGTACCGATCGCCCGGATCGCCTTGGCTTCAGCGACATCGCCGATCGGCGTCGCCGTCGCGTGTGCGTTGATCAGATCGATGTCTGACGGGGTCAATCCGGCAACCTCGACCGCACGGCGCATCGCGCGCTCCCCGCCGCGCCCCTCGACATCGGTCTGCACCATGTGGAACGAATCGGATGTGATTCCCGCACCCATGAGTCGGGCGATCGGCTTCGCACCTCGTGCCAACGCGTGCTCCTCGGTCTCGACGATCATCAACGCTTGGGCCTCGCCGAACACGAAGCCGTCGCGATCCGTGTCGAAGGGGCGAGATGCCCGCGCGGGGTCGTCGTTCCTCGTCGACAGTGCTCGCATCATGGAGAAGGGGGCGATCACCGGACTGTCGATCCGTCCTTCGATTCCGCCGCAGACCGCGATGTCCGCGTCACCCAACACGATCTGGCGCCAGGCGTGCGCAATCGCTTCGTTGCCGGTCGAGCAGGCGGAGACTGGCGCGATGGCGCCGGCGCGGGCACCGATCTCCAGTGCCGCGACAGCGCAGGCACCGTTGGGCATCGCCATCTGGACGGTGAACGGTGAGACCGTCCGTACCCCGCCATCACGGAGGGCATCGACAGCCTGGACCATCGACTCTCCCCCACCCAGTCCCGTCCCGACGACGGCAGCCAGTCGAGTCGGATCGACGTCCGGTCGACCGGCGTTGTCCCACAGCCGTTTCGTCATCACGTGCGCAGCTTGCTCGACGTACGACATCCGTCGTTTCGAGACGTGTTGCTTACTGATGTCCCCCGCGTATCGGCGATCCGGGCGTTCCGGGACCTCCGCCGTCGGGTCTTCGAGAAGTTGCCCACCGATACGGACGGGAAGGTCGGCGATCTCGACCCCGACGAACTCGCCGGTCAGCGGACGAATACCACTTCTACCTGCGACCACACCGTCCCACGTCGACTCGGTGTCGGTTCCGATCGACGTGGTCAGTTCGATCGCGGTGATCACGACACTCGGGAATCCGCCGCCGAGAGTGGTGAAACTTCGAATGTCTGCCATAGGTTCGATGGAACCCCAGTCCGCGATGGAAAGCTCTGCGGAGCGAACCAGAATCGGAGCCGAAACCTTGTGGGACATCAACGAACTGATCGGTTCACGCACCGATCAGTCCACATCCGGGACGTCGTCCGCCTCAACGGTTTCGCCACTGGCGCGGGAAACCGTGCAATCCTCGGCACAGCGCCTCATCCACCTGCCACGAAGGTCTACGAGGATTCCGGCGCGCGATCGTCCGACTCCCATCGCTCTGCTACGGTGCAACTCAGAGCTGCTCGCACAGCCACCCGAGTTGTCAGGCGCCCGCGTCGCCACAGACAGCGCTCGAGGGCAAGGTCCACCGGATCTGCGACATCGCAACCACCACCGAACAGGGTGGCGGAGGACGCGGACAACTCCGTCACCGAATCCGGATGGTGATCGACGATGACATCGAACTCAGCACGCAAGCGCGCCGCACGGGACTTCAGCCGGCGCCACGGAGTGAATTACCGCGTCGCGCTGCAAGCTGTGGGAACCCATGATCCGGACCGGTTCCATGCCTTCGCCACACGAGTCCTGATCGAGGCTGTTGAGGGATGCGGAATCCGGCACTGGGCCGATGTGGAGCACTGGGACGGCTCGTCGCGAATGACCATCACCGACCTCGGCGGGGAGTCGTTCGAGGTGACCGTCTCAACGATCCGCCCGGCGTTGACCGCGTTCCTGGAAGCCGATCCCGGTGCCGATCTGATGGACCTCGACGGCTATCTCGCGGACGAGTTCATCCAGCAGGGGCTGTTCGGACTGGTCATCTACCGCAGCGAGGTCACCCATCGCCCGAGAACTGCACACCGGGCCCGCTGACCGGCGCGCCGCACACTCCGGGCTGCAGATACAACGAAACCCCCTGGACTCCAGGGGGTTTCGTGTTGTGCGCGATACTGGGATTGAACCAGTGACCTCTTCCGTGTCAGGGAAGCGCTCTCCCACTGAGCTAATCGCGCCTACATGAAGTGGGGCTCAGCCGCTCCATTGCGGAGTGGCTGAGCGTGTTGGAGGCGGCGACGGGAATCGAACCCGTGTGCACGGCTTTGCAGGCCGTTGCCTCACCACTCGGCCACACCGCCACGGTAAGCCCACTTCGAGCGGATGACGGGATTCGAACCCGCGACCCTCACCTTGGCAAGGTGATGCGCTACCAACTGCGCTACATCCGCATTCGTCCGAACCGGCGCTTGAAACGCCTTTCCGGTGCGAGAGAGAACACTACGTGAACATCGCGCGCTCTGCCAAATCGGCAGGTCACCCCATGTTTCGTGTGCAGTCGGCGTGGTCGGAACGCACCCGAGGCCCCGTCGGCTTACGGGTTGAAACTGTAATCGCTGATGGGGCGCCCGATTACCCTTTCGCTCAGCGGTCGTGTTAGTGTTCTCTCTCGTTCGCCTCCCTGGTAACACGGAGTCGCACGCAGCTTCGGTCCTATGGCTCAGTGGGAGAGCGTCCCCTTCACACGGGGAAGGTCGCTGGTTCGATCCCAGCTAGGACCACCGAGAAACCGCCTGGCAACAGGCGGTTTTCTTCGTTTCGAGGCAGTTCTGCACCAGATATGCACCACTAGCTCAGCGGCAGCGCAAGGACACCACTCGAAATGAGTTTCGAGGAATCCTTGACCACGCATGTCCATTGTGCGAAGATTGAAGTAAGCGCGAGTCCGTCGCGCATCCCGCGCCCCTCGGGGTGACGGGACTGGCTACTCGGTAAGGCGAGCCCACTCGGGCGCACTGGATCGCCACGCCGCCTGCACGGACTGGGCGCGTGTTGGGAGCCCCAGGTCGGATTTCGACCTGTTGGAGCGCCACCTTGCGTACCCCCGCCCTTTCCTGGCAGACCCCCACCCCCCTCCGCCCGCCTGTGGTCGCGGGCATCCCCGCGCAGGCTGTCAGCGTTTCCGTCGCCGCCGCCATGCTCGGCGTGAGCGAGAAGACGATCCGCCGCAACATCGACACGGGCGCGCTGCCCGCTCGGAAGCTCCCGAGCGGCTCACTCTCGATTCGGGTCAGTGACCTCGATCAGCTCGGCGAGTTGGTCGGACCCCGTACAGGTCCGCGTCGATCCGCACCGTCCACACCCCGTCCAGCGCGCCGTAGCGCTTCGCGCGCCGCCTCCAAGGCGGCGACGGCATGACCGTGACCCGCATCGAGCAGAAGATCGTTGCCTGCTCCGACCTGTTCCGCATCGACGGTACCGACATCACGGTGAGCGTGGTCGATTTCAGCGACCCCATCGTGATGATCGAGTCCCGCAGCCTCACCGCCGAGGGCGGCTGGGGTTTCGAGGGTGATGTCGCCCGTGAGTGGATCGCGCCGCTGCGGCAGCACCAGGGCGGGGTTATCGCCCTGTCCTCCTCCGGGTACGGCGCTCACGTCGAGCTGGACCTGACCGCCGATGTTGCCCGAGACCTCGCTGACGCGCTCGACCAGGCGCTCGCGCAGGTGCCCGTGTACCCCGACTGGCTGGAAATGGACCGACTGATGGACGACGCGGAGGGTGACGTTCCGCACGTGGTTCGTGGACTGGACCTGACCATCACTGCCGATCCGCACACCCGCGAGCTGACGCTTACGGACCAGGACGGGACCGCCCTCACTCTCGCTGAAAGCGAGGCAGTGGGGATGTACCAGCAGCTCGTCGCAGCAGAGGACACCCCAGCACAGGCTCTCGGCGTGCTGATCCCTGGCGGCTGGGTGCTGAGCGGGGCGACGGGCTCGGGCAAGTCCCACTTCATCAACCAGCTCCGCTTCATGCTCGCTCAGCTCGACAGCCTCGACGCGCCAGGCGCGCAACAGATTTAGCCCAGAAATGCGAACGCCGCCCTTGGGCGAGGGCGGCGGCGCTGAAACTCCGAAGAGAAGGACACCCGATCAAAGTGTCAACCAAAGTTAACACGCCATCCTCCACGTCGTCCAGCGACTCGCCGAAGAAGCGCGCGCCGCGCAAGGCTGCGCCGAAGGCGGCGACGACGAACGCCACCAAGCCCGCAGTGGACGCGACCACGGGCAAGATCACCGTCGATACCTCGTTGCCAGGGAAGCTGGTCGCGGGCGGGGTGACCGAGAAGGACGCTGGTTGGGGCGACCCGTCCAAGAAGCTGCTCAAGAAAGATGGGTCGCCCGACCCCTTCTCGCTGGTGTCGGCTCCCCCGACATACTCGGACTGGGGAGGCTTGACCTTCGGTCCGCATCCCTGCCAGACCACGGCGGTGGGCGAAGCTCACGTCGCGAAGATGCAGGCGCTCAAGGGCGCTCAACGGGTGTCGCTCATGCAGCAGGTGTTTCCGCCTGTAGTGCCTCACGTGGACGATGCTGGACCCACGCCGCCGCTGCCGCCGCATCGGTCTGAGTGGGCGAAGGCGTTGGACCCTGACCGCGAGCTGCGGTTCTTCGGTGAGACCGAGCTGCTGCGGGCGACCCGTAACTGGGCGCGCTCTCAGGGGATCAGCCCGTGGTCTTCGTGCGGTGCGATGATCACGCAGGTGCTCGACCATGTGGGTCCGCATGTCGTGATACCGCCCATCGTCGGGGGAAAGCTCGGGTCGCTGAACACTCTCGTCGGGCACGTCGGCTTCACGGCGGACGGCAAGGGCACGTCGCCTCGTATCGAGGTGCGGCTTGGGGGTACGGAGGAGCCAATCGGTGCGCCTCCGAAGATCACCCCAGGTAGCGGTGCCGCGTACGCGGACATCTTCGTGGACTGCGTAACGGACGACCTCAAGCAGAAGCACATGCTGATCAAGTGTGCGAGCGCACGACTTGTGTACACCGAGGTCACGCAGTTCTCGGTGATCAAGAACCGAAGTGGCGACGCGATCAACGGCGAGCTGCTCAAGCTGTACCCGGGTGAGGGGCTCGGATCGAAGACCAAGGGCGACCCCGCTTACACCAAGGACCACGAGTATCGGGCGAGCACCGAGATGCTCATCCAGCCAGCCCTCTCTGGAAGTGTCACAGGCACCGTGGACGCTGCTTCGGGGCTCACGGGGCGGTTCGCCTGGACTTCCGCAGGGAGCACGAGCGAGGAGCCGTCCGAGGAGGAGAAGGCGGCAGCGAAGTCGAAGATCATCGAGGAGGACTCGGGCGCTATTGACATGTCCGAGTACGACGATGACGACTTCGCCACCACGATGGAGCCGTTCATCCTCTACCTGCATCCGTTGTTCGGCACTACTCCGTACAACGCAGCCGGGTACGTCATCGCGCCTGACCATCACCGCGTGCTCGTGAGCAAGAAAGTGTGCGAGCTGATGAAGGTCACTCGACGCGCGCGCACCTGGGATGAAGACGCGGAGGACCGTGACTCCCATGCGATGCTCACCACCCTCAAGGTCGCGGTGGCGCTGGCAGTGATGCACGGCGCGTATCTCATCACGCCGTACTGGTGGAACCTCGCCGTGATCTTCATGCAGATGTCCGACGCGGCTCGCCAGGTCGCCGCTGAGGGTGCCACGCAGGCGGTCAGGGCTGAGGCGCGCGCCGACGGTGAGACCGCCGCTGAGCGTCGCGATGCGGAGTCGGAACACCTCAAGACGCTCAAGGCGGAACGCGTCGAGCTGCTGCGTAAGAAGATCATGGATCGCGCCTTGCAGTGGGTCTCGGCGAAGCCCGTGAAGCACGAGCTGGGCTGGACGATCACCGAGATGTGCGCGTCTCTCAACTCGTTCATGAACCCCACTGGCAAGAAGACCCCGAAGACGACCGCTGAGGACGTGCGAGCCTGCGTCGATTCGCTGGTCGAGGAGGGCAAGCTCACGCTGATCCCCGACTCTCGGTTCGACATCAAGGGGAACGCGGTTGCCACCTTCCTCCCGACGGTGGCTATCGGGGCGGGGGCGGCATGATGCTCACTCACATGACCGCGCAGCGGGGTATCGGACCCTCCGTACCCTCCACTGCGTCCTCCTCGGAAAACGCCTGGTCAGAGCGGACCCTCCGTACCCTCCGTACCCTCCGCCTGGGGGTGCCTCTGCCTGAGAGTGAGCCCACCGCAGCGTCCACCCCCTCTACAGAGAATAAGTTTAATATATTGAACTTCTTCTCTCTCTGGGGCGAGCTGAGCCTGAACGATGAGCGGACTCAGATTCCGACCCTCGCAGTGGAGGGTACGGAGGGTACGGAGGGTCCGCGCCCACCTGCGGGTTTCCGTGGAGGACGCGGTGGAGGGTCCGTGTCCGCAGGGCGGAGGGTCCGTGCGATTTCAGCCCTTCCGCCGCGTGAATCGGGCTCCATCGCCTGTTCCATCACATCTTTGACGGCGAGCGGAGATGCACGATGACAAACTTCCGTGTTGACGACTGCGCTCCGATGTCCGATTTCGGGGCGGAGGGTCCGTGGCAGATCACCACGCCCCTGACCCCCTCCGACGCGCTCGACCTCCTCACCGATCTGGTGCGCCCCACGCCCGAGGTGCACCCCGCTCTGGTGCGGGCGTGTGCGCAGGTGCTTGCCCACGACTTCCGCGAGGGAAACGGTCTGCTGTATGCAGCAGGGGCGGACGAGGCAGCGGATGCCGCCCTCACTCGGTGGGCTCTGCGGATGCCGTCGGGACTGCGGATCAAGCAGTCAGGCATCGTGCCCATCGAGTTCTCCCCAGAACAGTGCCGCGCGGAGCTGCTCAACGTCACCGCCTGGAATCGTCGCATCATCACGGCAGCCCCGAGCGTGATCCCCCCGTGTGTCGCTGCGCTGGGGATGCCCGTCGCAGAGGCGACCATCGCGACCTACCAGGCTTCGATCCCGCGCCTCGCCCTCGATGCCTTGGTCACCGCCCTCGCCACGCACCTCCACGCCCAGAAGCACGGCCCCCGCGTGGAGCCCACCAAGCTCCGCATGGACTGGTCCGCGTTCACCGTCGAGGGCGATACCACTGATCGCGAGCTGGACCGCCAGATCGCTGCACTGCTCTCCGACCCGTACCCGGAGGGATCGAGGTACGACCGCGAGGTGCTCCGCCTGTACTCCGACGCGATCTACGCGTGCCCCGATGTCTCGTACCTCCGTCTCGCGCAGATCGTCACCGCCGCTTTCGAGCTTGACCCTGACGGCTCACTCCTCAGCCTGGAAGCCTCAGGCACCCCCGAGGCGGTTCTCGGTGTCCACGCAGTGCTCGATGAAGCGATCACGGCGGGCGTGGTGCACCTCGGGCAGAAGCAGTGGGACTGGCTCCGCTCCGAAGCTGCCCTCGCCCGTACTCACCTCGGGCTCGCCAACCCCGCTGCCTGATCCCTCCCTCGAAAGGAACCGACATGTCTGCACCGAACCCCCAGCGCCCAGTCCACGCGCGACGGCACCTCCGCCTCGTCCCGCCTCTGCCCGAGGACGGGTCCGAGGCCGCGACCACGAGCAAGCCCACCGCAACATTTCCTTGGGATGTGCCCACGCCATACGGGCAGCCCTACCAGGACCGTCCCAGTTACGTGCACTCGATCCCGCAGACCCTGCCTGCCGACGACCACCACGATCACCCGCCGCGACGGCGCGTGCAGTGGGTCCGCCCCGACCAGACCCGACAGGAGGACTGAGACCATGACTATGCCCATCGACCGCGACGACCCGCAGCTCGCGCACCTGACCCCTGTCGAACGCGAGCGCTGGATCGGCGAAGCCGTACGGACGCGGTTCTTCACCCCCGACGCCCCGCTCCCTCCGATCCCCACGCGACAGGCCCTGGACGAAGCCGCTGCCCGCGCCACCGACCGCGCCCGCCGCGAGCTGGATGAACCCGACCGTCATCCCGAGGTGGGGCTGTGCAGCGACCCGCGCTGCGCGCACTGCCACATGAGCGCGGACGTACCCGGTATCGCCGACGACCTGACCCCGCTGCCCGAGCCCGACCCTCGCGCGGTGGGCATCTCCGAGCGCGCGCACCGTGCGGCCTGGCTGCTCCCGTTGTCCATCCTGATCCGTGAAGGGATCGCTGCCGACCGCGAGCTGACTCTCGCCGCCGACGCCGAGTCCATCACCGCGCTGGAACGGATGGCCCTGGGCCTCGACCAGACCAAGCGAGTGGAGCAGATGTCCTCGGCGCTCCGTCCGTCACGTCCCCCGCGTTTGGGCGGGGTGACACCACACCTCCTCGCCCTCTGCACGGAGGCCGAGCAGGTGCTGCTCCGCCTCGCCGAGGGCGATCCTCGCGCGCTCGACGACGCCGTGTCCGTATACGCCCGCCTGCGCCGTGAAGCTGGCGCGCTCGCCGGGGAGGAACACATCTCCTCCCAGGCACCGACGCTCACAGCGATGGAGGAGCATCTGCCCGCTTACGCCGAGCTGATCACCGATGTACCCGCTGAACCCGCCCTTTCCATCACGGACGACGACAAGGAGAACTGATCATGTCCGATAACCAGAACACCCCCGCCGAGGTCGAGACCACCGAGCACACCTACCCTGCGGCGTTCGACGTGAACGCGTTCATGCGCAAGCAGGACGCTGCCATGGCGCAGGCGGAGCAGCGCCGCGCCGAGACTGCTACCGAGGCGCTCACGCGCGCATCCGCAGCGGTCGCGGCGGCTGACGTTCGCGTCGGGCTCGCGGACCTCGCCCAGGCGAGTGCAGAGCGCGAGGTCAAGGCTGCGAAGGCTGAGCGCGAGCAGGCTCGCTCGGACTACAACCGCGCGGTCGCCGAGGCAGTACGGCACTCGCTCACACTCAAGACCGAGGAGACCCGACCATGAAGCCCGTTACGTTCTTCCGTCGTCGCCCGACGACGGCGACGACGACTACCCCCACCCAGCGGGCGCGCAGCTACTTCGCTCGCCTGATCTGGCTGAGTCTGTTGCTCTCAATCATCGGTAACGCGCTGCACAACATCCCGAGCATCGCGACCTCCCTCCCTGTGCAGATCGTGCTCTCGGTCATCCCGCCGATCCTGCTTGCCCTCCTGATCCACGGGCTGAGCCATCTCGCCGCCGCACAACTCGGCGGCGCGCTGTACAACTGCGCTGCGGTCGCGGTCGCTGGGCTTGCCCTCGGGGCGGGGATCGTCAGCTTCGTGACGTTGCAGGCACTCGCCCTGATGCCGTACCAGGGCGCTGGTGATGTTCACGGTGGTTGGCCGGAGAGTCTGGCATGGCTCCTCCCTGTTCTCCTGGACGTGCCCGTTGTGGTCGCCACGGCGGTGCTCGTGGCGGTGGATCGCGCCGCGATGCGCACCGCTGGTGCACCCGCCTCCGACGATGCGCACCAGGCCGACGCCTCCACACCAGAGGGCGCAGAGGACGGTGCGGACTCCGCACCAGGCGATGCGCGGCCCGTTGCCGACACCTCGACGGCCTCGGCCACCGACATGGGTGATGACACGGACGCACCAGGTCCGCACCGCGCTGTGACCTTGGGCGATGCACCCGCTGATGCACCCGCGCCCCAGGTGGTGCACCCGTCCGATGCGGAGCCCCGCACCGCCGACTTCGACGGGGTGCGGCCCGATGCACCCGAGCCGCACCAGGGCGATGCGCTCGCCTCACTCGCGGAGGCGTTGGTGCGCGCGGGGCGCACCACGGCGGACCCCGAGACCGTGCACATCGTGCTGATGCGCACCGTCTCAGGCGCATCGTCACGGCGTGTGGCGGAGGAACTCGACGGCCTCAGCTACAGCGCGGTGCAGCGGATCGTCCGCGCCGCGCGGGAGATGGGAGAGCTGCCCACCGCCGACACCGCGCCGACTCCCATCCGCCTGGTCGGGTGATCGCCCGACCTGTCCGCGCCCAGCAAAGAGCCCCACTCCGAACATCTCGGAGTGGGGCTCTCTTGTGTCCGGCGAACTACCGCGACGCCTGGCGCTTGAACGAGAAGTAGTACCCACCGCGCGGGGTGCCGTAGCAACTCGCGCCGACCACGGTGACTCGCTTCATCTGCGTGCGCGCCTGATCACAGGTCCAATCCGAGCTGAACGGCCCGCGCTGCGCCCACTCGACGTTGCCGTATGGAGTGGCGCTCGCTGCGGGGGCGGCGACGGTGCCGACCGCCCCAGCTCCACCGAGCACCGCTGCGCCCATCAGTACGCTCGCCATCGTCCGCTTCGCCTTCGACATCTTCGTTCCCCTCCACGTCGGTGG
Source organism: Tsukamurella pseudospumae (assembly GCF_001575195.1). NCBI lineage: Bacteria > Bacillati > Actinomycetota > Actinomycetes > Mycobacteriales > Tsukamurellaceae > Tsukamurella > Tsukamurella pseudospumae. Next base: position 451,472 of record NZ_LSRF01000001.1, on the reverse strand, counting down.
ACGCGGGACACCCCCGCGTCGTCGAGAACGACCTTCTCGGCCTGCGCCAAACGGGCGCTTGGCGGGCGCTTGCGCTTGCTCACGAACAGGACGGTCCCCAGGTAGCGTGCTCCGCATGGGGAGAAACAGGACACCACTGGCAGCGCTCTGCGGGGGCTTCATCATTGTGCTCACCGGCTGCGGCACCGTCGCGGGAACGCCCGTTGCTGATCCGAGTGCGGCTCCTGCTCTCGACACGGGGAACTTCGTGACCAAGCCCCGCAAAGTGGAGGCGCGCACACCCGCTGATGCCTGGCAGCAGGAAGGATGGCGGCTCGCTGACGGCATCCCTGCTCCGTGGGATGTGGATTCATCGCTCACGGCGCGCGTCCCTGACCTGATCACCACGCCTCTGGTGTCTGCCTCGCAGCTCGGGCTTGAATCGAACCTAAGCCCGTTCGGCACGAAACAGCAGAAGATGGTGGAGGCGGCACCGTTCAAGACGGCGATGTTCGCGGGTGCGCAGAACAAGGGGGGAACGCGTGTCCTACGTATGGGGCTGATGCGTTTCGCCTCGGCGGACGCCGCAACTTCGCTCGTGGGTCAATTGACGAACGGAGCTGAGGTTCAGGCGGGCACCCCTCGCGAAGTGAACGCGGACGGTTGGCGGTTCGTCACGACTGGGAAGCGCACCACGAAGAACGCTGCGTCCATGACGATCATCGCTCCACGTGGCGACCTGATCGCGGTGGTCACCGTGGACTTCCCAGTGGGGCTCGGTGACGAGGAAGGAAAAGCCGTGGGCAGTCTGGGGAAGCGTGCCCGCGAGATGCTCTGGGCGAAGATGGCGGACTACAAGCCCTCCGATGCGCCGAACGGAATTAAGCCGAAGGTGGACATGGACTTCGAGGGGCTGATGTCCCTGACCTTGCCGAAGACGATCCCGTCGAATGAGTTGGGGCTCTCCGAGGGTGTGGACTGGGGCGACGGCTGGATGAGCATCGCTACCTACGGGCTGATGACGAGCAACCCCGGCTACGTTCGACGGTTCGACCTCGACTACGTGGCGAAGACCCGTGCGAGTGTGGTGTTCCGCGCACGGTCGGAGGTGTCAGCGGCGGAGTTCTTCCGCGTCGATCACGCTGTGGATGGTCAGAACCCGACGCTCACCGACCTCAAAGGCATTTCCCGCGACAACGGGAAGTGCTGGCAGAGCGGGACCAACATCGTTTGCTCAGTGCGCGCAGGACGCTACGTCTCGATGGTCCTCAGTCCGACACGGCAGCTCGCCGAGCAGTCCGCATCTGCGAGCTACAAGATCATGCAGCAGGCACGAGTGAAGTAGCTGGGACAGAACGTGACACGTTCTGCGCCTGCGGAAGTGCTGCTTCCTTGAGCCGTTTGGTCGTTCATAACCGCTGCGAAAGAGTGCTTCGACAAGGTAGTGGTGTCCCGCTGAGCGGGTCTCACCCACGATATGAGGAGCAAGCGAATGACGCAGTACAAGACCGTGACCGTGGAAGACGGCCTCCTGTCCAGCCTCGACTACATGGTGGACAAGAAGGCGGCGGAAGAGGGCAAGCAGGGCTGGCGGCTGGTGTCCGTGAACAAGGTCAGCGAGAAGAAGGCACGCTGCGAGTTCGCCAAGGACTAGTCGTTAGAACGCCCCGCAACTCTGCGGGGCGTTCTCTCGTCTCCACACACACAGACACGGAGCGCCTGATGACCGAGAACCAGTACGACGATGAATACGATGACGACGCCGAGGAGACGCGCGCATTCGTGCTCGCGCACTGCGCGTTCGAACTTGGAGTCGCTGCGGGCAGTGATACCCGTGCCGACGACGCCCTCTCTGATGCGATTATGGCGAGCTTCCGCGACGGCATCCGATCTGCGGGCTTCTCAAGAGGGGCCGCAGTGGCCTCGGAGAGTAATACGCGGTACGCGCCTACACCCGCCGTGTCCCCTGATGTGTTCGACGTGTACGACCACGAGGGAAACAGCATCGAAGACCACGACTTCATGGAGTCCGTGTGCCGTGCAGTTCCGTCCGCGCGCCCCTTCCTCATGCGGAAGTTCGAGTTCCTCACGGGACATGAACAGGGCTTCCCGTACTGGGACGGCACAGGACTCGAAATCGGGTACGAGAACACGTTCGGCATCACCTACGTCACGCCTGTCGCGCACTACGCTGTCCTCGCCCACGACGGTGTACGCATCGCGTTCCTAGGGTGCATCGGGCAGACGATCAACGATTGGGCCACTGCTCTGCCGAAGCTCCGCGAGAAGTTCGGCGCACCACGCATGACCGTGGAGGAAGTCCTCCCACAGCTTTTCGAACTGGCATGGCACAACCTCGCCTGAGTGCGTACCCGGTAACGTCTCGCACGTGACCACGCCCGAGCCGATTCGCGTCCCGACCCCCTACTACGGGGGTAAAGCGAAGCTCGCCACGCGGATCGCTGCGAGCTTTCCCGCGCACCGTCACTACGTCGAAGCCTGCGCGGGCAGCCTGGCCGTCCTCTTGGCGAAACAGCCGAGCGAGCAAGAGACCGTGAACGACGCCGACCGCCGATTGATGGTGTTCTGGAAGGTGCTGCGGGAACGTCCGGCCGAGTTGGAGCGAGCCTGCGCACTCACGCCCCATAGCCGAGCCGAGCGCGAGCTGGCACTGACCATCGACCCCGATCAGCTCGATGAGCTGGAAACCGCCCGCCGTGTTTTCGTCGCCTTGACCCAAGGGCGATCAGCGACGCTGGCGCGCACGGGATGGAGGAACCAAGTCGCCCCCTCGCACCCGATGCCGCTCGCGCTCGCGAAATACGCCGCACGCCTCGGACCCGCCGCCGCGAGGATCGCAGGGGTGTCCTTGGAGTGCCGCGACGCCGTGGAGATGGTGCAGGCGTACGGCGTCGAGCAGTCCACCCTGATCTACGTCGATCCGCCGTATGAGCAGCACAGCCCCACGGGCGACTTGATGCGGAAGTGGAACTACGGGATGGAGATGGCGTCGGCGGCGCACACGGAGTTGATCGACGCCGTGCTCGCCGCCGAGAGCATGGTGGTCGTTTCGGGCTATGGCGGTGGACGGTGGGACGAAGCCCTCGCGCGCTGGCACCGATATGAGTTGGAGACACATACCGCGCAGGGCGGCTCGACCGCTCCACGCGGGTCCGCGCGCACCGAGGTTCTGTGGTCGAATACGCCCTTGATTGGGCTCGGAGTTTCCGAACAGCGACCAGGTGATTCGCCAGGTGGACGTACGGAAACTCCGCCCCTGCGATGCCCCGTCTGCACGCGGCTTCTCCGCCAACCGCGCACTGGTCGCCGTCGGCGGTGGTGCTCGGACGCGTGCAGGGTCAGGCACTACCGCGCGAGCAGAGCAGTCGCTGATCCCTCGGTTCCCGACGGGGACTGACCGCGAAGGACGTGACACCGCGCGGTCCCGTTCTGTCAGATCACAATGGCACTGTCGAGGCCATGACCACTTCGACGCCCCACCTCGTCGGCTACGCCCGCGTCTCGACCACGCACCAGGATTTGACCGCTCAGCTCGACGCGCTCACCGCCGCTGGGGTGCCTGAATCGCAGGTGTACTCGGACAAGCTCAGCGGCAGCGCGGGCACGAGCCGCCCTGGTCTCGACGCCCTCCTCGCGTATGTCCGTGCCGGTGACGTGATCGTCGTGCACGGCGTGGATCGCCTGGGCCGCAGCGTCGCGGAAGTGTCCACCACGATTGCTCATCTCACCGAGCGCGGGGTGCTCATCCGCTCGATCCGTGAAGGCATCGACACCTCGACCGCGACGGGTCGCATGGTCGCGTCGATCTTGGCGTCCGTAGCTGAGATGGAATTGGAGCTTGGACGCGAACGACGGTCGGCAGCCCGCGATGCCCGTCGAGCGCGCGGACTTCCGACGGGACGACCGCCCGCGCTCGCACCCGAGCGACAGGAGCAGCTCCGTCGGTTGGCTGCGACGGGCGAACCCGTCTCGGAACTCGCCGCCGCGTTCGGCGTGAGTAGGCGAACCGCCTTCCGCATCGTGTCGGGCAAGTAGGCGAAAGCCCGCTGTAGCCGCTTCTGGCACAAGTCGTTCTGGCGCTGCTTATGGCACTGCACGACCTGGCGCGATCCCTCCGCGCAGTCCCGACCGAAATGGGTGGGCGATACCGAAGTAGTGGCACTCGGTCGATGCACGTTCTCCGCGCACCCTCGATATCGCCTATCCGACACCGCCGCGACCCCACCCTCAACCACGCCCACGCGCACGGCTCGGATCACGCCCACGGATGAGCCCCACGGATAGCGGATTGGATCACCCTGCTGGACACCCCCTGTACGGTAGCTACAGGGGCGTTCTCCCATCCGCGCAGCGGGCGAAACGGGCAGATGTACCCGCTCGCAGCCATCCGTGATCCGCGAATCTGTATCTACACAGCCATCCATGAGCGTGATCTGGCGCGCGGACGCGGGCACGGCGAAAACATGGCCGTGTTCTCTCCATATAGGCACCTCTACCTGCTGTGTTTATGAACGCGCGCACTGCCCGCGCGCACCCTCCCGCAGCGATCCGAACCGCTATCCGAAGCGAGCCCGCCTTCACTATCGCAACGATCCGCAGCGTGATCCGTACGATGATCCGTGCGCTGAGGCTGATCAGGCGCGGAAACAGGCTGTTCGGGCGGGATCAGGCTCGATTGGGCGATGCCAAGCGGACGGCAGGCAGGCTGACGGATACTGCGCTCGCAATGCATCGCACGGGTGGGACTGTCCAAGGGCATGATCCGAGGGTGTATCGGGCGGGGAGGGATGAGCGGGGGGATGGGGATGTGCACGGTCTCGGCTGCGGGACTACAGCGGGGGACGTGACATGAAAATGGGCTTCGCACAGGGGCGTTCGCGCGCTGTGGGTAGACGTCAACCAATGTAGACGTTATTGTGAGGGGAGCGAAGGAGATGGTGTACATGCGCAGGACGATGACGGTGGTCGCGGCGCTCGGGATTGGAGCAGTCGCGCTTTCGGCGTGCGCGCGTGAAGTGAGCGGCAGCCCCGTGACTGACGAACCCGCTGCGGGCACCGTTTCGATCACGGGCAGCGGTACTCCGATCACGCCCGCGAAGCTGTCCACGGTCACGTGCGCTCCGCTGGCCTCGACCATCGCGCTGCCTGCCTGTGACACCCCGAGCGCGACAGCGAAGCCGATCCCCGACGGGGCCACGATCACTCTCCGCGCGGGAGACCCGCTGAGGTTCGCGGGAGGTAACGCGGGGATGGGAACACCGAGCGGCAGTGACCGCATCTGCACCATCGGCCTTTTCGTCACCGACGGCACCGACACCTGGGCACTCAGCGGGTCGAGTTGCGCAGGCCGTAAGCCAGGAGGCACCAACAAGGTGTCGGGATCGGTCGCGGTTAACGATGGAGCCACGACCGTGGACGGGTACACAGTCGGCACGACGACCGCGATCCTCATGTCTCCCACGGGCGTCAGCGACGGCCCTGGCGGGCTGTGGACCGTACCCGCCGTCAAGCTGTCGAAGTCCGTGCGCGCGGTGTCCGACATCTCCGGCGTGACCACGCCGACGGCGGGTACAGCCGTGACGGTGCGAGGCGCGTCGTCGGACATCGGCGGATTGACCGCGATGCCGCCGAAGGGCGCGACGTGGGAAGGGGAGGGCACCAAGCCCGTTCTGCATCCTGGCGACCAGGGCGCGCCCGTAGTCGCGGGAGGGAAGCTGTACGGGCTCGTCAGCGGTCAGCCGAGCATCGCGCTGCCCGTCACTCCTGCCGACAAGATCGTGTCCGCACTCCCGCAGCTCGGACCAAACGTCCGCCTCCTCACGAAGTAGCCGGAACCAGCCGTACCTCCTCAGCGCCCCCGCTCCACATCGGAGCGGGGGCGCTTTCTGTCGCGACACGCACTGCGACACGGTGCGTGTCGTGAGTGGACAGCGAGTCGCGCGCGCGAGGAAGGTGGGATACGAAACGGATATACCGACGTAGGAGCACACCGTGGCAGAAGGCGATCCGAGCGAGGATCAGGAGACGATCCAGCCCTCGGCGGTGGCGCAGGTAGCAGAGTCGCATCAGGCTCTGTCGGAGACCGTGGAGCAGTTGGGCCACAAGATCCTGACCATGCAGACCAACAGCGTCGGGCGCTTCCCCTCTCAACTCAACACGGCGTTGCCCAAGCTGGGGCAGTCGTTGACAGACATCGCTCTGCGACTTCATGGTGTAGCCGCATCGGCGCAGCAGCAGGCACTACTCGAAGCGGGCTATCTACCCGCTCACACCGAGGCCGTACAGACGCTGAAAGCCGCCAAGGCCGCGTGCAAGACCGCGAACGAGGCTCTCGGGTCGGGTGGGCAGTGCACCCCGCAACAAGCGCAGAACGCGGCGACGGCGAAGGCCGCTGAGGACGCCGCGAGGTCGCACCTGCATCAAGTCTGGGACGGCGCAGCGACGCAGGCTACGCAGTACGCAGAGCCGATCCCGAAGCACGGACAAGAGGCCCAAGCTGCCGCGCAGCGAGCCAACGACGCGAAGATCGTGCAGGTCTCGGGAGGCGGGCAGCCGCTCCCTGACTCGGTGCAACAGATCGTGCCTGGCGGCACTCCCGCCCCTCGCGTCGAGACGCCGAACAAGAGCACGGCCCCGAGCGACAACAAGCCCGCTGGCGCGAAGCCCTCGGCGGAGAAGAACGCCGTGGAGAACGCCGACTCGAAGGGCCAGACCCCGCAACAGGGACAGCAGGCACTCCCGCAAGCCCTTGGCGCGCAGCAAGGGCAGGGCCAGCAGGGTGGCGCTCAGCCCCAGGGAGGTGCTCCCGCTGGTGGCGCTGCCGCCCCGTCGGGCGCGCGTACGACGGGCGTTCCTGTCAGCCAGCCGACGCCCGTTCGCGCCGGGGACGGCGGGAGCCGTGGCGGTGGTGTCCGCCCGACGGCAAGCAGCCCCGTCCAGACACCAGCACAGCGCGCTGGGCTCGGGAACATCGGCAAGGGCGGATCGACCCTCGGCAGCGGTGCTGCCGCGACGGGAGCTGGTGGTGTCGGATCGCCCGCCGTGAACAAGAGCGGCGGAGGCGCTCCCACATCGGGCGGCTCGGGATCGAGCACGAGCAACAGTGCGGCCCGTGGCCCGATGGGAATGATGGGCGGCGCTGGACATGGTGCAGGAGCAGGCGGCGGCACGGCCCGTCCGAAGGCCGACATCAAGTCCAACGACCCCCGCCTGCGCGGCGAGGATGTCGCCGCCGAAGCCCTGGGCGGAATCGTCCGCGAAACCGATGGCGCGCCCACGCCGCCTGCCGTACCCGGCGTGACCGCGCCGATCCCACCATCCCCGCCGAAGCGATAGAGGAGTCCCCGTGACCGACGAACCCACCAAGGCCGACATCGCCAAACTGCGCGAGTGCCTGAACGAGCTGCGTGCAGTGGCGGGCCAACTCGCAGGTCTGACCGTGCCCGCTGTTGCGAGCACGGCGGACTCACGTGCGACAAGGATCGCAGACGCCGCGTACTCGAAGTCGCAGGCCGATTTCCAGCAGGCTCTCGCGAAGGCCGCGCCTGTGCTGAGCGAACAGGCCGACGTGATCGAAAAGTGGCTGACGACTACGGAAGCGATTCAGTCCGACACCGCGAAGAAGTCGGGCCAGCTCGGGAAGGACTTGAAGGACATCCCGACGCCGAGCAATAAGCCCACCACGCCGAAAACCATTGCGGGCGGCGACGTGCACCCCGACGGAACGGTGGAGCTATGACTGCCTCGCTGACCGATGAGCGCTGCGAACTCCACTCACTCGTCGAGCGGGCGAAGGCAGCGCTCGCGTACTGCGATGCCGAACGCGATCTGTACGTACGGGAGGGGAAGGACGTTCCTGCTTTCGTGGTCAAGCGCCGCCAGCAGCTCACCTCGCTCATCGCCGAGATGTCGATGGCCGCTGACGATCCCACCGCCGCGACGTACAAGCTGAGGCGCAGCATCGCGGTCCTAAGCAACGCCCTTGCGTATGGGGTGCCTTCACCACGCGCGCCCCGCCCACTGTCCCTGACGAAAACAACCCCGTAACCCCCACCGAAAGGAACTCGACATGTCGAACCCCACCATCACCACCGCCACCGACCTTGCACGCCTGCGCGCGTTGCTCGCTGAGTGCGACGACGCCGCCAACGATGCGAGCGAGGAATGCCAGGCTTACGACCGCCAGGGCGTTCCCACGCCGCCCTTCGTGCGCGACCGCGCGCATCTTCTCCATCGCGTCGTGGGGCAAGTCGCCGTCGGAGCGATGACCGCGCGCAGCGCCCCGCGTGAGGAGACCCTGGCCCTGATCGCCCGCCTGCACAACTGCTTGGTCTTCGGCGTGGACAGCCCACAGTGCGCCCCTGAGCCCCTGCGCGCGGCACCCGCCGACGCACGGCCCGTGATCGGATCGGGGGCCGCACGATGACCACGAACACGCAGAGCGTCATCGACCACGCCCGCCTCGAAAAGGCCGCGCGCGACATCCGCGCCCATGCGCCCGATTTCAACGTGGACGCTGAGTGTGCCGCCGTCATCGAGGCGTTCGACCGTGAAATCAAGGAGGGCACGGACTGCGATATCTCGGCGAGCATCTGGCAAGAGCCTCGGGAGAACCTCGTCCGTTGGCTCGGCCTGATCCGCGAGAAGGTTGCGGAAATCCAGGGCGGGATGAACGACGACGCGGCCTGGTTGGAGGAGTTCTCGCGCAAGGCCCGCAACATCCAGGACGGCGCTGCGACGAAGGCCCAGAGCCTCGGCAGCGACCTGGGCAGCCTTGGCGTCAGCAACCCCTCGCCGAGCAAGCCCTCGGTGTTCGACCCGCGCACGTTCCACGACACCACACCGTCCATCACCGTCCCGACGGTGCCGACACCCTCCACCCCTGCGGCGTCGGGGTCTCCGGTGCCGCCACAGGGGCCGCAGGGCAACACGGAAGAGGCCGCACCGTCGGCTCCGCCCGCGACCACGAACACGCAGGAGGCGACGCCAACTCCGCAGAGCGCGGCACCGACGCCCGCGCCGACTCCGCCGCAGAGCAACGCGGAGGAGGTCGCACCGACACCCTCGCCCACTGTCGGCGGGAACGCTGTCGAGACGTAGACCACGAGCACTGCCCCCGACCTGCATGGGTCGGGGGGCAGTTCCATGCTCTAGAGCATGTCAATCGAGGTTGACATCGAGCACGGGTATCAGCTCGACGCTGAGGATGCCGCCGTCCAAGGTCACAGAGACGTTCGGGGACACCCCGAGCGCATCGGTCAAGGTGTCCATGAGCGGGTACAGAAACGGGGCTGCTAGCGGGAGCCCGAGCATCGACATCGCAGCGGGGAAATCACATGTGAGCCACCAGCTCCTGTAGCCAGCGTCGTGGCTGTACTCGCACATCACCCACGGACCCTCGACCGCTCGCGCACCGCTGCGGGTGACCAGGGAGACGCGGACCGTCGCGCACATTTCGCCCATGTAGAACATCACGTACGGAACGAGGCAGTAATTTGCGTTCTCACACACGGGCGGGTTCCTCTCCGGTGAGCACTGCCACCGACGTGAACAGCGCCTCGGCGATGTCGATGAGCTGATCCCTGATCACCGTCGCCTCCCCGGCTTCGATCATCTCCACCTCTACGGGGTACATGCCCGTGACCTCCGCCAGATCATCCACCGACATGTGCAGCCTCTCCCGCTCGCGGGCGATACGCGCACCGACGTTCGTGGCGTCACGAACGTCGCCCTGGCGGCGGTACCGAGCCCAGTAGTGGCGTTCGCGGTCCTCTGCCCACCGACGATCTTGGACCGCAGATCGCGCCCGACGACGGTGGGCAGCGAGGGTGTCCTCGTCATCGTCGGACAACCCGAGCAATTCCCGACGGTGCTGCATCAGGTGCAGCACGTCGGCTGGGAGAGCGGTCCTGGTCACATGCCCTCGATCAGAGCAAGGGCGTGCATCAGGTCGGCGCGGATTGCCGAGGACACGTCCGAGGTGATCGGCCCGCCGTCGGCGACCCGCTCGGGGCTCACGACCACAGCCACCGCCTGTCCATGCCGCGTGATCGTCACCGGGTGCGAAGCCGCCTCGGACACGATCCACGACAGGCTGGCTCTCGCGCGATGCAGCGGGACGGCGGTCATGGTCTAGATCATGGTCGCGGGCACCGACATCGCCGCGCTGGTCGTGGTCACGTCCCGTGGGCGGACCAGTGTTGGAGCTAGCGGATACGGTCTCGCTGTTGGTTCACGGACTCGACCACCTCATAGGAAATCTGCCGCAGCGCGTAAGGCACTGGGCTCGACAGCGGAACCTCGTCGCGGTCACCGTCGCGATAGGTCCAGCCCATCGAGTTGCTGTTCGCGAGCTTGTCGTAGGTGTTCTTGATCTTCGGATCGACGTGCGCGCCGCCCTCCTTATTCGCAACAGTCAGCACCAGCTCCTGACGGGAGAACTCGGTGCCCTCGCTGTCGCGGATCACAGGCTCTTCCCACCAGAACTCGCGAAGGATGCGTGAGCCACGCGGCAGCCGCATGGTCTTGGTGATGATCTGCGAAGGAGGTCTATCTCCGAGCGGAGCGCGGAAGGTCGGTCGGCGCTCACCAATGTCGATGCCAGTCTGGACGAGACCCCAGACGGAGAGCAGGTTGTTGGGGTCGGGCATCCCAGCGGTGTCGATCCACGTCAGTGGCTCAGGGAAGGCAAGCTGGTCGAGGAGCGCGTGCGACTGCGCGGTGTCGTGGAACAGTACCCGCAGTGGTGTCGCCATCCGAATGGCTTCGTCGATGTGCCCCTGGTCGAACCACGCGTTCGAGCGTTCCAGGAATCCGATCTGTTGCTCGAAGGCTTCAAGCAACTGGTCTCGCGTCCGTGCCACCATCGCCTGACAGTACCGAGAGAATCTCGGCGGGGGACTCGACAGGCGCAGGTCGGCGGCTTGTCCCCGTGGCAGGCTGGCTAAGCCCGGGGCAGGTTCCAGTCCGCGAGCACGGTCGGAACGGGCGTCGCGCGGGTGCTGCGGTCGGCAGACGTGCTCGATTTGTCGCACTCGGACAGTGGCGGAACAGGCAAGCCGGTAGGTTCCTCACGTGGGTGATTTCGAGAACGCAGTAGCTGAGTACGGCGCACGCGCGAAGGCGAAGCTGTCGGGGCCAGGCGAGCGGGAGGCACTGCTCAGCGGCCCAGTGTCCGAGTTCATCACCGCTGTGGGTGCGCTGTCATCTAAGGAGGTCGTCGCTCACGACGAGGTACGCGAACTCGACGGGACGGTGCGTCCCGACTTCGGAGTTCGGGTGAACGGGCTGCTGGTCGGGCACATCGAGTTGAAGGCTCCTGGCGTCTCGCTCGATCCGACGACGTACGCGCCGAACTCGCACAACGGTAAGCAGTGGAAGAAGCTGGAACTACTGCCGAACCTTCTGCACACGAACGGCATTGAGTGGCGGCTGTGGCGATTCGGCGAACTCGTGGACGAGCCCGTGCATATGCACACCCCCGACCTTACGAAGACGAAGGGGACACTGACCGCCCCGTCCCGCCTAGAGCTGATACTCAGCGCGTTCCTAGGGTGGACGCCGACGCCGATCTCCTCGCTGACAAAGCTCGTGGACACCCTCGCTCCCCTCGCCGCCATGCTCCGCGAGGAAGTAGCCGCTGCGCTTCGAGCCGAAAGGCGAGCGGTGAAGGCGGGCGCAGACCGCGACTCTCAGCCATTCATCGGTCTTGCCAAAGACTGGAAGATGATGCTGTTCCCCCACTCCACGGACGGCCAGTTCGCCGACAGGTACGCGCAGACCGTGGTGTTCGCCCTCGTACTCGCGATATCCGATGGCACTGACATCGCGACGCAGAGCCTCCACGAAGTCTCGAAGCAACTCGAAGGACACCACCACACTTTGATGGGGCGGGCACTGAACCTCCTCACCGAGCACATCGCGAACTCGCCCGCTGGACTTGCTGTGGAGATGATCACCCGCGCGCTCGGCGCGGTCGACTGGGCGAAGGTCTCCGCTGGTTCATCCGACATCTACCTCCACCTGTATGAGCACTTCCTCGGCAAGTACGACCCCGCATTGCGCAAGAAGTCAGGCTCGTACTACACGCCGGTCGAGGTGGTGGACGGGATGGTCCGCTTGACCGATCTGGCGCTGTCCGAGTTCTTCAACAAGCCCGACGGGCTGCGCAGCCCAACGGTGTCCGTAGTCGATCCCGCGATGGGAACTGGCACTTACCCCCTGTCGGTGCTGCGGCGGATAGGCGACAGTGCCGCAGCGCTGTACGGGGATGGAGCGACCGCCGACGCGGTGACCTCGGCCATCAACCGCCTCTACGGGATCGAATTGCAGTCAGGACCGTTCTCGGTGGCGGAGCTGCGCGTCGCTGGAGCTGTTGAGAAGTTCGGCGCGCAGGTACCGAGTCAGGGGATGAACTTGTTCGTTGCCGACACCCTCGAAGACCCCGACGAAGGCAGCGATACCCGTCTGTCGTACACCCTCCAACTGATCGCTCAGCAGCGCCGTCGTGCGAACGACATGAAGCGCAAAACCAACGTTCAGGTGGTCATCGGGAACCCGCCGTACATGGAGCGAGCTGGTGGTCGCGGCGGGTGGATCGAGTCGGGTATCGACACGAACACTGGTGTAGCACCGCTGGATGCCTTCCGCACGGAAGGTAATGGGCGCAATGAGTTCCCGCTGTCGAACCTCTACATCTACTTCTGGCGTTGGGCGACTTGGAAGGTGTTCGAGTCCACCGCGAAGGCCGCAGACGAGGGCGATACGGGGATCGTCTGCTTCATCACCGCTACGGGTTACCTCACGGGACCAGGATTCAAAGGAATGCGGGAATACCTGCGACGTAAGGCATCGCACGGTTGGATCATCAATCTCACCCCCGAAGGCAAGAAGCCGCCCGCGAAGAGCGCTGTGTTCAACATCGAGACCCCTGTCTGCATCGGCATCTTCGCTCGGACACCCGACACCGATGAAGATGTCCCCGCCGACATCAGGTACATCGAGTTCGACGGTTTGCGTGAGGCGAAGTTTGAGAACCTCGAAGCATTGACCTTTGACGATCAGAGATGGCGATCAGCTCGCACGGGGTGGCAGACGACGTTCACGCCCGCTGCTGCCGGAAACTGGGACTCCTTCCCTGCCCTCTTTGACCTGATGCCCTGGGCAACTACAGGGGTGACTCCAAACCGCAACTGGGTGATCGGTCCATCGAAGGCATCGTTGGAGCTGAGGCTGCGGACGCTGCTATCCGAGAACGACCCGCAGGTGCGGGACGCCATGTTCAAGGTCACACGGGACCGACGGATCGACAAGCGGTCCAAGGCACTACCCGGTGCGGATGTCGAGACCGATACGACACCATTGTCGTCGGTTCCGCTGATCGCGAAGCCCAAGCTTGTGCAGACAATGTTTCGGTCATTCGACCGCCAGTGGGTCCTCGCGGACAACCGATTGATGGACATGGCGCGCCCACCGTTATGGGAGTCTCGTGTTCCCGGGCAGGTGTTCGTCGTGGAGCAACACTCGATCCATCCTGGCGCTGGCCCAGGGCTGCACTTCTCCGCCCTCATGCCAGACATCAATGCGTTCAACAACCGTGGCGGGCGCACCTTGCCACGGCTTCATCCGAACGGGTCGCCCAACGTCACGCCAGGGCTCGACGCTGCCTTGAAGAAGGAAATAGGACCGTCCGCCTCCGCAGCGGACATCGTGTTCTATATTGCGGCGATCACTGGACACCCAGCCTTCGTAGAGCAGTTCGCCGATGAGTTGTCTACACCTGGGATTCGTATCCCGATCACCGCCGAGCCCTCGCTGTGGGACACCGCTGTGCAGCTCGGCAAGCACGTAGTGTGGTTGACCACGTACGGAGCGGAGGGCGAGAGGGCCGAGGCCGTGGACGACACCGCCCCCGAGGAGCTACCTCAGTACATGAAGTCGGTGGGGCCAACCCGCCCGGAATCATACGAGTTCCATTCCGACGAGGGGGTCCTCACTCTTGGGAGTGGACGGTGGGAGAACGTCACCCCAGAGGTGTTCGGATACACGGTGGGCAACGTCGCCGTTGTCCAGTCGTGGCTCAAATACCGCATGGCGAAGCCGACAGGGAAGGTGTCCTCGCCTCTCGACGAGCTTCACGACCCCAACTGGGCACCCGAGTGGTCTATCGAGCTGACGGAGTTGCTGCGTGTATTGACGAACCTGGTGGCTATGGAGGGTGACCTAGACCAGCTCCTCGGAGATGTGCTAGCGGGTCCGCTCGTGTCCATGAAGCAGCTGGTCGCGGCAGGGATGCGAACAGGGCTGGATGCTGACGACCGTAAGCCGAAGTGCACGCCGTACACCGTCGGGATGTTCGCTGAAACGAATGAGTCGTGAGCGACTCTGCCGACGACGCTACCGTTCCCGCCTTGCCTGCATGGGTGGAGCAGCTCATGTCCGAAGAGCGCGAGTACTGGCGCGCACTCCGCGCCGGGCGCGCAGCGACGGAAGCTGAGCTGTGGGAGTCGTGTAAGAAGCAGTGGGGAGTTACGGAATGACGCCAACATTCTCGCTGATCGGGTCAGGGATCATCGGTGCGCTCGCGCTGTTTGGAGTCATCTGGACGAACCGTCGGGGAGACGAGCGAGAACGTAACAAGCATCTACGGGAGATGCTCATGGACCGCTCGTCGGCGGTCCTCGATACTGCCAACGAGGCGGTCGGAAGAGTGAACGGAAGCTACTCGTGGAGTGTGGACGCAGCACCTGCCGAGTACGTGCACGCCGTCAACGCGCACGCCACACTTGCCATGAGGATCAGCGCGCTGTCCCTCGTCACGGACGAGCTGTCCGAGCCAGCGGATGCGCTCTACGAAGCGTTCGAGCCTGCGCTCACCTATCTCCACGCTCAGATCAGGGAACGTGAGCGGAGCGGCGAGGGATTCCCCTTCGACCTACGCGACCTAGAGTTCCGCATGATGCGCGTGGCCGCCTGCTCGGGGGGATTTACCGTCGCGGCGCGGCGTTTGATCCGCGAGACGGGTATGCCGAAGAGGCGGGTTCGAGAGTCTATCGTGCAGCTTTCACGCGTGCGGTGGGGTCATGCGCGTGCGTGGGTCCGCCGAGTCAGGTCAGGAGTTCGAATCTCCTAGGCTCCACAGAAGAGTTCCAGGTCCGCACCAGAAGCAGCGGGCAGCCTCGCTGATCGACTACATGTTCGCAGTCAACTTCGGCAAGGCGGAGACCCGTACGGTGAAGTCGCCAACGACCATCTCCTCTCGATCAGCCTTCGCTCGTACTAGGGCAATCTCTTCCGCTCGCCGTGTTGTTCCTGGTCAGCGCGGGTTTCTGAGCGGACAATGGACGTATGAGCCGCACACCGACACCAGCGCCCGACCACGGGATCACATCAGGATGGCAGCGCGCGGGCTACGAGGCGGGCCTGCACCCGAGGCGTCCGAGCGAGGACACCATCGTGGCGCACCAGGCCGTCAGCGCCGACCTCCTGCGCCAGGCCGAGGCCCGAGGCCGCGCGCAAGGCCGTGGTCAGGGCCAGCAGGAGGCCGAGACCGAGGAGAAGCCCAAGGGCCGTGGTCAGGGTGATCAGCGGCAGAACGGTCCCCGCCGCCGAGCACCAGGAACGGCACCTGTTCTCGGTCCCTGGCTGCGGGTATACGGCGTGATGTGCCCCCGCTGCCAAGCTCCGCGCGCGAGGCTGTGCCAGACCAGCAGCGGCGAGTTCCGTCCAGTCTGGGAGCCGCATAGGGGTAGGGAGAAGCGGGGGCTCAAGGACGCGCGCCTGATGGATCGGCGGGTCAAGCCCGTCTTCGAGCAAGCGCTCACGGCATGGGAGCACGGGATGAGCGCGCGGGACGCGGGTGTGCAGAACAAGCTCCCCGGCGACGAGCAGGCGCGCCAACAGCAGGGCAGGGGGACTCGACAATCGCCGACCAGCCAGGGTGGCGGAGGGGACAACGTGGCTGGTAGGAGGTCCGCTCGTGCTCGCGGACGCGTTCAGTCCGCGAGCACGAGCGGGTCGGGGGTCGCGGGCGTGCTCAGGGGATTCGTCGGCTCGTGGGTCAGCGCGTTCTCCACGGCGTATCGCGAACTGGGCGACGCCTACGAGCAGGGGAAGCGGCGATGATCGGACGTGATATCGCGTGCACGTATCGGTGCAGGTCGCGGGCTCGCCGCCACGGCGCGGAAACTCCGCTCTACGGCGTGTTTATGGCGTGAAAACGGAGAAGCGCCGCGCGACTAGACGACGGATCGAACGCGAAAATGTAGCCTGACCAGGGACGTATCCGAAAGTGTAGAACGCATCGAACATGGGGAGTAGCCCTACACTGAAACGAAGGGTTACTGGTTCGAGTCCAGTTGGGGGAGCAAAGAAGCCGCCTCTTCGGAGGCGGCTTTCTGCTTTCACGGGGCTGAGCTCCCGCGCGATGTCGGGTCATTGGGGGTATGAGCCCGGCCCGGGCGCGGATCAGGTGGGGTCGGCACCGTCGGGCTCGATCCCGAGAGCCTCGATCCGGGCGTTGAGGAAGCGCTGTTCGGGGATGTTGGTGCACAGCCTGGCGGCGGTCCGGTAGTCGGCGATGGCCTCGTCGCGGCGGCCGAAGGCCTCGAGGATCGGCGCACGCACCGCGTACAGACGGTGGCTGCCCCGAAAGCGAGGATCGTCCAGGAGGGGCTCCAGCATGCGTAGGGCCCGTGCCGGCCCGTGTACCTCGTTGATCGCCACCGCGTAGTTCAACGTCACGGCGGGGGAGGGGGCGCTCCGGGCGAGCATCGCGTAGAGCGCGGCGATCTGCGGCCAGTCCGTCCGCTCCCACGTCGGAGCCTCGGCGTGCACCGCGGAGATCGCGGCCTGCAACTGATAGGGGCCGACCGGCCCCGTGGGCAGCGCCGCTTCGATGAGGACGACGCCCTCGGCGATCCCGGTGTGATCCCAGCGGCCCCGGTCCTGGTCCCGGAGTGGGACGAGGTCACCGTCGGGCGTGGTGCGCGCAGGCCGACGGGCCTCGCTGAGCAGCATCAGGGCCAGCAGTCCGGCGGTCTCGGTCTCCTCGGGGAGTTCGTTGTGCAGCAGTCGCGCCAGGCGGATCGCCTCGGTCGTGACATCGACGTCGAGCAGATGCCCACCGACGGAGCGGCTGTGGCCCGCGGTGTACATGAGGTACAGGGCGTGCATCACCGCCGGGAGGCGTTCCTGCCGCGTGGCGGGTGGTGGGAACCGCCGGTGCTGCAGATCGATCGTCGCCTTCGCCCTGCTGATGCGCTGACCGACGGTGGCCGATGGGATGAGGTAGACGGCAGCGATCTGTTTCGTGCTGAGCCCCAACACTGTTCGCAGCGCGAGCGTGACCTGGGATTCGATGGTGAGCGCGGGATGACAGCAATAGGTCAGGACCTCCAACGACGCATCGTGATCCTCCAGTGGCGCAGCCGGATCGGTGACCCGGTCGACACCGTCGAGCAACGCCACTCGGTGTTCCCTCCGCAGCCGCGCGATGTCCTGACGGTGGCCGTCGAGGTACCGGCGCGACGCCACGCGCACCAGCCATCCGCGCGGCTTCGCCGGCACCCCGTCGGCCGGCCATTGGCGCGAGGCGTCGACCAGAGCCTCCTGGACCGCGTCCTCGCAGGCGGCGAAGTCGCCGTACCGGCGGACGAGCGCGGCGAGGACGTGCGGCGTCTCGCGGCGCCACATGTCCTCGCCCACTGCGGGAGTCATGCGTCGTCGTCGCCTCCGGGCCACATGAGGGGTCGCAACTCGACCGTCTCGCCGGGGCCGGCGAACCGGGTCGCGACCTCATGAGCGCGCTCGGGTCCGGCGACGTCGATCAGGAAGAACCCCGCGAGGTGCTCCTTGCTCTCCGCATAGGGACCGTCGCTCGAGGTCGGCGCGCCCGCCTCCCAGCGGTACAACGTCGACGACGCCGGATCGCCGAGGGCCTCACCGCCGAGCAGCTCGCCCCGCTCCTGCATCTGTCCGAGCAGATCCTCGAAGTCGGCGTTCATCTTCTCGCGCTGCTCGGCCGGAAGCGCCTTGTGCTCGGCCAGGTAGTCGCCCGTGGGATGGCCCCAGGGCTGGGGATTCGAGTGGATGAGGATCACGTACTTCACCGTTGCGCCTTCCGTCGTGAGGGCCGGTTCTCGGCCCTTCAGTGTGACATCGGAGCTGTCCGGCCGTCTTCGACACGATCCCGAGAGGCTCCCGCGGCTCAGTTCGCGCGAGGCGCCACCTCGCAGGCCGCGACGACGCCGAGCGCGGTGAGGAGGACCACGTCGATCCGTTGGACGCGCCGCAGTTCCGGGCTGGGCGCACCGATGGATCCGGCCAGCGCGAGGAACGAGCCCACGGACACGGTCCCCGCGGCGAGGGCCGGTCGGCGGTAGCGGGTGTCCGCGGCTCCGGCCAGGAGTGCCGCCCCGAGCAGCCCGAAGAAGGTGGCGCGGTGGCGCAGCAGGAGCTCGGTGCCGGCGTCGGGCACCGCGACCCCGTAGGTGCTCTCGACGCGCTCACGGGAGAGCACGGCGACGCTGGGGAGCAGGTGCGCGAGCCCCACGCCGGCGAGGAGTGTGCGCTGCAGTCGGTGCGTGTTCACGGTGGGATTCCTCCGGTGGTCGGTGTGCGGTGCTTCTAGCATCGGAGAATGACCGCCGCCGCGCTTCCGGAAACGTGCGCAGTCCCGGGCGTGCTGTGGGTCTCGCCCGCGACGGCGCTGTACCTGGGGCCGTCGCTCGGGCTCGCGGCGCATTCGACCTCGGTGCACTGCCTCGTGGTCGGGGCGGACGGTCCGGTCCGGATCGAGGTCGGAGCACACACAGTGACGGGACGCAGCGTCCTGGTGCCGCCGCGCACCGTGCACCGCGTGCTCGCCGAGCCCGGGACGCGGATCCTGTTCTGCTACAACGACGCCACCGCCGCTCGGGCGCGCGATCTGACCGTGTTGATGACTCGCCCCGGCGTGTTCGCGACCGGCCATCGCCACGAGGCGGAGTTGCTGCGCCTGTGTGGGGGAGGCGCACCGTCGGGCAAGGATCTGCGCGCTGCGGCCTTCGGCGAGGGAACGGCTCCAGAGCCGCGGATCCGGCGCACGATCGAGCGCGTGCGGGCCGACCCGGTCGGCTGCACGGCGATCTCCCTCGCGCAGGCGGAGGGCCTCTCGACGCCGTACGTGCTCCGCCTGTTCAGCAGGGAGACGGGGACCAGCTTCCGGCGGTACCGGCTGTGGATGCGGATGCTGCGTGCCGCCGAGTCGATCGCCGCCGGTGCCGACCTCACCCGCGCCGCGGCGGACGCGGGATTCGCGTCTCCGTCGCACTTCAGCGACGCGTTCCTCGCGATGTTCGGGCTCAGCGCCACCGCGTTGTTCGGCACGGGTGCGACGCTGGTCGTCGGCGATTCACCCGCAGACTGGTAGGAAATCCGCTGGGCGCTGGGCGCCGGCGACGCGATACTGAGCCCCCATGAATCCGGGTGGACTTCCGAACACGTTCCGAATATCGTGGAGGTATGAGCGAGCGAGCTACCCGACGATCATCGGAGCTGAGTAAGAACCCGGCCAAGGTGTTCGCCGAGGCGGAGGGGCATCCGGTGACGGTGACACGCCGTGACGGGGAGGATCTCGTGCTCATGTCTCAGCGAGAGGCGGACGGGCGCGAACGCATGCTCGAGTTCGCTGCGCAGCTCATCGGTGTCGCAGTGGACGGTGATGGGCCCCTCGCGGATCGGATGGCGAAGGCGTTCCCGTGGATGCTCGCCCTGTCCGCCGCGGACCGCAGCAGGTGTGCGCAGGACCTGGTCGACGCTGCGCGCGCGTCGTTCTCCACCGAGCAACCTCATCGGGTGCTCTCCGAGTTGACCTCCTGGAAGGAGACCGCGACTGCTATCGCTGCCGGTCTGGGGCAATCCGACCACGAATGGCTCGATGACGCGGACGACACACTTGTGGAGCGCCCGTAGTGGCCGGCAAAGGCGAGCTGGTGCCCCGGCCGGCGAAGAGGACTGAGTACGAGATCCGTTTCGCCACCTCCCACGCTCGAAAGGGTTGGCAGGATCTCGCTGCGACGATACGGAGTCCGCTGGCCGATACCTGGGACTTCCTGACCCGAACGCCCCTGGCGAACGTGCCGACCAACTATCCGCTGAAGGGCGCGCTCGGCACGGTCACTCGGGATGGACGGGCCCACGAGAGATGGCAGCACAAGCCCACGAAGCAGGGCGATGCTCGAATCTGGTTTTACGTCGACGGGCGCACGGTGTATCTGGAGCAGGTCCACACCAGCCACCCGAATGCGACGAAGTAGGCCGGAGCCGCGAGTGGGAGTCCGGTTCGGGCTCCGGCTCGAAATCCGCTGGGCGCTGGGCGCCGGCGACGCGATACTGGACCGATGGCGACCCAGTACGACTACATCTCCGAGCGATTGCAGGCGTTCATCGAGGAGCAGCACATGTTCTTCGTCGCGACGGCCGCGCCCGACGGCCGGGTCAACGTCTCCCCGAAGGGCCTCGACTCACTGCGGATCGTCGGCCCCAACCGCGTGGTCTGGCTCAACGGCACCGGCAGCGGCAACGAGACGGCCGCCCACCTGCTGCGGAATCCGCGGATCACGTTGATGTTCTGCGCCTTCGAGGGCAAGCCGCTCATCCTGCGCCTGTACGGAACGGCGCGGGCGGTGCACGACGGTGACCCGGGCTGGCCCGAGCTCATCGCCTCCTTCCCGCCGATGCGGGGCGCCCGCAACATCTTCGACGTGGAGGTCGATCTCGTGCAGACCTCCTGCGGCTTCGGCGTGCCCCTCTACGAATACGACGGCCAGCGCACCCTCATGGACTCGTGGGCCGAGAACAAGGGCGACGAGGGGCTGGAGCGGTACCAGCGCGAGCGCAACGTCCACAGCATCGACGGATTCCCGACGGGGCTCCCCGTCCGGTAACGACGCCGACGGCCCGGCGGTCGAGCTGCCGGGCCGTGGGTCGTGTTCGGTTGTGGGGGAGGGGGTTACTTGTCGTCGCCGGTGGTCGGCTTCTCGTCGTCCGACGGTGCCGTGTCTGGCTTGTCGGCCTCCGGTGTCACCTTCTCCGTGACGACGGTGTCGCTCCCACCGGTCACCTTGTCGCCGGTCTTATCGTTTCCGCCGGTGATCTTGTCGCCGGCCTTGTCGAGACCGCCCGTGATCTTGTCGGCCCCGTCGGTGATCTTGTCGCTCACCGAGTTGAGCCCGCCGCTGATCTTGTCGGCGATGTCCTTCACCGGGGTACCCGTGCGATGCTTGCCCGCACTGGCGTCTGGGGCTCCGTCGTCCTCGCTGGTCGCACCGGCCGGTGCCGGGGACTGATCGTTATTCCCACTGACGGTGGGAATCGTGCCGGAAGTGGTTTCCGGAGTGGCGGGCGCGGCTGCCGGTGTCGGCGCCGACCGGAGCGCGAGTGGGTTCGCCGCGGGGGCGCTGGCCTGCTGCACAGCGGGAACGGGCTGCTGCTTGTCCGCCCCGGGCAGGTTCTTGCTTTGGTCCACTGCCCGCTGTGAGAGATCCAGGATGCTCGACGCAGTGTTGTTCACCATCGGGCCGTACTGCTGCGTTGCCAGGTCCGAGATCGGCTTGAGGGCGATCGTGGAGAACACCTGGTAGACAGGCCCGAACGCCGTCATTACGGGTGTGATGACTTTGTCAATGCCTAGTAGGTGCGTCAGCGAATCAACGCCGAATGGTGCCAAGACGCCGGTCGTGATCTGACCGAGCGGATCAGTGGGCAGGAGGGTCGACGGAATCAGTCCGGCTGAGGTATTCGGCCCGGTCTTCTGTCCCACCTGGAGCAGGTTGTCGGAGAACAACTTGATCCCGAAGAGCGACGGCGAGGTGAGTCCTGCACCCTCCACTCCAAAGTTGAAGCCCCCAAGGCCGTAGAGCAACGGAATAGGCACACCTAGAGGGTTCTGCATTACGAGCAGGTTCTGGCCGTTGTTGAGGTTGATGCCGTTTGTGCCGACGTAGTTGCCTGTCGTTACGTTCAGGTTCGTCAGTCCGAATCCGAGCGCAGTGTTCACGTTCGAAAGCGTTGCGCCAATCGGCGAGTAGACGCCGTTGGCTGTCGGAAGCAGGACATTTCCCCCGAGCGAGCCGAAGGAGGCCACCTTCATCGGTAGCTGCACACCTGAGCCGAAGATGGGGACTGCGATGACAGTCGTGATGTCATCTGTGCCGGTGAGCCACTTGGGGATGGTTACGGCCCCCGTCGGCATCGCGCCCCACCAACCCAATTTGGTCTGCAGGGGGAAGTTGTACGTGCCGTTGCCCTGCGGAACCCAGATGGTTCCGGACGGAAGCGTTCCATTCGGAAGGAGCGGAATCTTCGTGAGGTCGACTCCTGTGATCCCTCCCAGGATCCCCCCAATCCCGCCGGGGTCGAGCCCTACGATGCTCCCGAGATTCAGGGTAATGCCGCTCGGGGTCTTGAGGAAAGTGTTGAGAAATTGGGTTTGCCCGTTGACTCCGAGCAAGCCCCAGTTGTATCCGCTGGTGTACTTCGTTTGGGTGGCCTCAAGGCCGACGATGAGACTGCTGAGCGAAGCAGAATCAAGAACGTTAACGAACGGTTTGACTAGATCGCTGGAGAGGATGTTGCCGAGGTTGGTTCCCACAGTAGTGAGCACGTTGCCACCGGGAATCGTGGTTGGTAGCGGGAGGGCGATGGGCCCGCTGCCTGGCACCGAGATGTTTGGCACGACCCCCGGGATTGTAGTGGGAAGCGTGAGACCACCGACGTTCTTCAGGACCTGAGGAAGACTCGAGATCTTGGTGATGTCGACCTTCGAGTAGTCGGACCCGAAGACCGGAAGGAGGCCCCCGGTGCCGCCGGCGACCGGATTCCATACGCTCCCCCCGGCGTTGGACGCGTTGTTCGCGGCGTTGAGGAAGTTGTCCAGCGCATGTGAGTAGTCGCTGATCGCCTTGCTGTAGTCCGGCGCGGTCGTGGCAGCCTGGGCCGGCGCGCCCATCAAGCCGACGGCCGCGGTGGCGCCGACGGCGGTCGCTGCGACGGCGGTTCGTTTCGCGGCCAGCTTCGACGCCTTACGATGCTTCGCACTCATGGTGGGAGGTTCCTCTCGGACGAAATGCAGATGACGCAATCGTGCATCCGCGCTGAGAATAAGTCCGTTGAAGTGTTGAACATCAGCGATTGTGCAGAAGCAAATTTTGGGAGTTGGATGTCAAGTGTTTCTTGCTCTGCTATTGACCAAACCTAAGTTCCTGAAAGATTCGCGATAGGGTGGGGGCAACGAGTGGAAGGAAGCGAATGAGCCTCGCGGAGTTGTCCGAATGGCCCGTCGAGAACGCGGCGGGGGCGCTGCTGCGCACCGACCTCGGGCGTACCGTCGACACCTACGGAGATGTCGACCGACCGTACGAACTGGCTTCTGTCACCAAGCTTCTCGTCGCATACGGGGTCCTCGTCGCGATCGAGGAGGAGGCGATCGCGCTGCGGCAGCCCGCCGGGCCGGAGGGGAGCACCGTCGAACATCTCCTGGCGCATGCATCCGGCATCGCCTTCGATTCTCCCGCCGTGCAGGCGCCGCCGGCCAACCAACGTATATACAGCTCTTACGGCTACGAATTGTTGGCGCAACTGGTCGAGCGCGAGACCGGAATCCCCTTTCCGGAGTATCTCCGCGAGGCGGTGTTCGCGCCACTCGGGATGCGGAACACGGAGCTCGCGGGGCCGGCCGGGCACGGCGCGCGGTCCACGGTGGCCGATCTGGCCCGCTTCGCCGCCGAGGTCGCCGCGCCCACCCTGCTCGACCCCGGCACCGTCGGTGGTGCGCTGTCGGTCCACTTCCCGGGCCTGCCGGGCTTCGTGCCCGGATACGGCAAGTTCGCGAACAACACCTGGGGGCTCGGCTTCGAGGTGAAGGGCGACAAGCGCGCGCACTGGACGGGAACACGGAACTCGCCGCGCACCGTCGGGCACTTCGGGCAGGCGGGGACGTGCCTGTGGTTCGACCCGGACCTGCAGCTCGCAGCGGTGATCCTGACGGACCGGCCGTTCGGGGCGTGGGCGAAGCCGCTGTGGTCCGAGTTCAACGACCGCCTGATTTCTCAGGAACTTCAAGGCGTGTAACTGGCGCAACACGCGCATCATGGTGCACAATGGCTTCATAACTACATCGATGTGATAAAGCAGCAGCTGGTAGCTCCGCTCGTTCTCGACAGGTGGCTTGGGGAAGACGTCCTCGTCGAAACGAAGAAGGTGGCAACCATGCAGCAGCTGAGTCAGTTTGCAGAGGTGACGACGGGAGTCGTCTGGATTCACGCCGCACCTGCTGCACTGTGCCCGCACGTGGAGTGGGCACTGTCGAGGACCCTCGACGCCCGGGCCACCCTCAAGTGGTCCGCGCAGGAGGCCGTCCCCGGCACGCAGCGCGCCGTAGTCGACTGGGTAGGCCCGGTCGGCAGTGGCGCGCGGATGGCGAACACCCTGAGGGAGTGGAACTCCATCAGGTTCGAGGTCACCGAGGACCCCTCCGAGGGGGTCGACGGTGAGCGGTTCTGCTACGCCCCGGGACTGGGGCTGTGGCGCGGCACCATGAGCGCGTCCGGCGACACCCTGCTGGGCGAGGCACAGCTGCGCTCGATGATGCTCGAACAGGGCCCCGAGGGCATGCAGACCGCCATGGACTCGCTCCTCGGCACCGCCTGGGACGACGCGCTCGAGCCCTTCCGCATGGGTGGCCAGGGCGCCGAGGTCACCTGGCTCTCGCAGGCCGTCAGCTGACGGTCCACTTCAGACCTGCCTGAAACCCGGCCCGGGCGGGCGAGCGCGGCGCTGTGAAGCGATGGCGCCCCGCCGGGACCGGGATACCCCGCCGCTCATCGGCGAGAAGTTTGTCAGCCCGATCTGCCACCATCGGGACATGGCACTCTCCACGTCCGAGAAGCAGCAGTTCCTGGCCCAACCGCACGTCGCCGCGTTCTCCGTCGCCGAGCCCGGCCTGGGCCCGCTGACGGTGCCCGTCTGGTACGCCTACGAGCCCGGCGGCCGGCCGTGGATCACGATCGGCCCCACGTCCCGCAAGGCCCGCGCGCTCGAGGCCTCGGGGCGGTTCTCCCTGATGGTCGACACCGTCGAACCCCGCACGATGTACGTCAGCGTCGAGGGGCCCGTCGCCGAGTCGAGGACGTCGACGGAGGAGGAGATCCGCGCGATGGCCGCCCGCTACCTCTCCGGCCCGGCGCTCGACGGTTACCTCGACTTCGCCTTCGGGCAGTTGGGGGAGCATCTGACCGTGGTGCTCGAGCCCGAGCACTGGCTGGGGGCCGACCTCACGATGTAGATCGCCGACGGTGCCGGGGCGGCCCCGGCACCGTCGGGACGTCAGTACTTGACCCAACGGGCGGACGTGGGCGCGTAGTTGCAGGTGACCCGCACCCAGTACCACTTCCCGGTGGGCTGGGCGCCGGGCACGATCACCTCCCGGACGGCCTTGCTCGGCAGCGGGAACGGGATCGAGACGGTGTCGAAGTTCCAGCCCTGGGGCCGCGAGCGGTAGGTGCACCAGCCCGCGTCCCCGTACGTGAGGTTCCGGACGATCACCTTGGCACCGGCCCAGGTGGCGACCGGGTTGCTGAAGGTCACGGTCGCGGCGTTGGCCGCGCCGGAGCCCAGCAGCCCGCCGAGGGGGACGAGCGCCAGGGCGGCGGCGGTGGCGGCCGCCCTCTTGGTGGTTGAGTTCATGGGACTGTCCTTCTGATCGGTGGGTTGCTTGCCGGATCAGAATGGCTCGGCCCCAGGGGAATCGGCACGCGTAGCGGACTACCCGAAATCCTGCGAGCGAGGCGCGGGACTACTCGGGCACCGTCGAACCGGGAACCGTCGGAGATGCGAAACCGGCCGCCGGGATGCCCCGACGGCCGGTCTCTGGAGAAATGCTCAGTGCTCACCGGAGTGAGCGCCCGCAATCGACCCCCGACGAATCGGGAGGTGCAGGGTTTACTTGCCCTTCTCGGCCTCGTACTTGCCCTTGAGCTCGGCAGCGAGATCAGCGTTCTCGGCCTCGAGCTTCTGGATGTACGCGACGGCGTCGCCAACGGTCTTCAGGCCCGCGAGGTCCTCGTCCGGCACCTTGACGCCGTACTTGTCCTCGAGCTGCACGGCGATCTCGACCATCGACAGCGAGTCGATGTCCAGGTCGTCGATGAACGCCTTGTCCAGGGTGACCTCGGAGGGCTCGATGCCGGTGACCTCTTCGATGATCTCGGCGATGGCGGCGACGATTTCGTCCTGGCTGGTGGCCACAGTGGGTCCCTTTCCTTGTGTGACCCGACCCGCGATTTCGCGGAGACGGGAGTATCTGTGCGACGTACGTCGCGGGTTCGACGGTGCCGGGCGGCCCCGTCGGCGGTACGAAGGCTACTGCGCCGGGGCGAGCAGCTCGGCCAGATCGGCCGGGGTCTTCACGGCGACCTGCGGCACGCCCTTGAGCTCGCGCTTGGCGATGCCCACGAGGGCGCCGGCCGGCGGCAGCTCCACGACCATCGAGACCTCGGCCTCGCGCATGGTGGCGGTGCACAGGTCCCAGCGGACCGGGCGGGTGACCTGCGCGACGATGGCGGCGAGGGCCTCGGCGCCGGAGGTCACGGCCTTGCCGTCACGGTTGGACAGCAGGGTCAGCTGCGGGTCACGCGGGATGATGGACTGCGCGGCGGCCGCGACGGCCTCCTGCGCGGGGGCCATGAACTCCGTGTGGAAGGCGCCGGCCACGGCGAGCGGGCGCAGGCGCGCCTTCTCGGGGGCGTTGTCGGCCAGCTTCGCCAGGTTCTCGACGGTGCCCGCGGCCACGATCTGCCCGGAGGCGTTCATGTTGGCCGGGATGAGGTCGAAGGACTCGAGGGTGGCGAGCACGTCCTCCTCGACGCCGCCGAGCACGGCGGTCATCGACGTGGGGACGAGCGCGCAGGCCGCGGCCATGGCGCGGCCGCGGATCGCGGCCAGGCGCACGGCCTCGTCGGCCGTGATGACGCCGGCGACGGCGGCGGCGGCGAGCTCACCGACGGAGTGGCCGGCGACGACGGTGTCCGACGGCTGGTCGCCCATCTGCTCGAACGCGAGCAGTGCGGCGGCCACGACGAGGGGCTGGGTCACGGCGGTGTCCGTGATCTCGTCGGCCTCGGCGATGGTGCCGAGGCGGACCAGGTCGAGATCGGCGATCTCGGACCACGCGCGAAGGCGCTCCACGGCAGAAGGCTGGTCGAGCCATGCCGTCAGCATGCCGGGCTTCTGGGAACCCTGTCCGGGTGCGAGCAGTGCAATCACGCTTACCAGGAAACACCCCGGGAACCTGAAAGGAAGGTGTTGGAGCCTGAGAACCTGCCCCAGGTAATTTGTGGGGTTTCCACAAAAGTGCTGCTCAGCGAGTCCTGGCTGTTACCAGAGTGTTATTTGTGACTCGACTAGCTCAGTGAGAGGTCTGTGATTCGCGTCATAGCGGCGGGGGTGAAACGGTCCGGATTGGCCGCCGCGAGACGCCCGATCGTCGCTGCCACACGGAGCACGAAGGCGTCGCGCGGGTCCTGCGGATCGCGCCCGGTGATCTCCGCGATCTTCTTCAGGCGGTACCGCACGGTGTTGGGGTGGACGAACAGCTCGCGGGCGCAGGACTCCACCGCGCCGCCCGAATCGAGGTAGGCGTCCAGCGTGTCCGACAACGCCGAACCGGCTTCCTCGAGCGGCTTGACGAGCAACTCGTAGAGCGTGCGGCCCGCGTGCGTGTCGCCGATCAGGGCGCGTTCGGGCAGCAGCTCCCAGCTGTGCACCGGACGCGGGGCCCCGGGCCACCCCGCCACCGCGTTGACGCCGGCGATGGCCTCCACGGCCGATGCGTGCGCGTCCTCGAGAGTGGGCGTGGTGTGCCCGATCACCACGGGACCGTCGGCGAAGTGACGCATCAGCGCCTCCCCGAACGGGTCCCCGGTGGTGACCGCGCCGCTGACGATGACCACCAATTTGGTGCCCTGCACAACGGCGAGGGCCGAGCGGCCGTGCGACCGGGCCGTGTCGTGGACCGATCCGGCCACCGACACGTTCTGGTCCGGTGGGGGATTGCCGACGATGACGGTGGCCGACGCGACCGGGTCCCAGTTCAGGGCCGCGGCGCGGGAGAGGAGGTTCGCGCCGGTGTCGCCGCGGACGACCGCGTCGACGACCAGCGCCTCCATCCGCGAGTCCCACGCGCCCCGGGCCTCGGCGGCCGAGGCGTAGATCGCCGCGGCGCCGAATCCGATCTCCCGGCCGTACCGCAGCACGGCTTCGGTGAGCGCGATGAGCTGCTCCTCGTTGCGCGCCAGCAGCGGCAGCCAGCGCTCGAAGAACTCCATGGCCACGCGGACCATCTCGACGGTCTGCAGGAGCGTGACCCGCCGGGCCAGGTCCTGCGGCACCGACTGGAAGGCCGCCACGGTGTACGCGACGTCGCCGCCGTGGTCGATCCATTCCGCGAAGTTGACCACCGCGGTCTGGACGACCAGCTGGATCGACGCCCGCTGGCTGGCCTCCAGATCCGCGAAGTAGGGCAGCTGCTCCTCCATGGAGCGCACCGCCTCCGTCGCGACGCGGCCCGAGTACTGGCGGATCCTGGCGAGGATCGCCTCGGGCAGCACCTCACGGGGCTCGGGTCGCTTCCTGGTGAAGCCCCCCTTCCCCGGCCTCCCGGGGAGGGGGAACGAGCCCGTATCGGCGGTCATGGAGTCCTAGGCTACGCCGGGGTCCGAAACCTGCTTCGGGGCGGCGAGCACGTCGTCGATCCGGTACCGCTTCGCGGCCTCCGCGGCGACCGAGAAATCGAGCGCACCGTCGCGCGCGAGCCCCAGCAGAACACCCACGACGATCGACTCCGCGTCGACGTTGAAGTAGCGCCGGGCGGCCGGACGCGTATCCGAGAACCCGAAACCGTCGGTGCCGAGCGTGACATAGGTGCCGGGCACCCACTGCCGGATCAGGTCCTGCGTGCCGCGCATGAAGTCGGACGCAGCGATCGTCGGGCCCTCGGTGCCGGCGAGCACCTTCGTCACGTGCGGCGTGCGGAACTCCGCGGACGGATCGCGCAGCGCCGCCTTCTCCGACTCGATGCCGTCGCGGGAGAGCTCCACCCAGCTGGTGACCGAGAACACCGACGCCGAGACGCCCCAGTCCGCGGCCAGCATCTCCTGTGCCGCGAGCGCGTCGGGCATGGTCACGCCCGAGGCGAGGATGTTCGCCTTCTTCTCGTGCGTGCTCTCCGCGGGCTTGAACAGGTACATGCCCTTGAGCAGACCGTCGACGTCCAGGTTCTCCGGCTGCGCCGGCTGGCTGATCGGCTCGTTGTAGACGGTGATGTAGTAGTAGATGTTCTCCGGGTTCTCCCCGTACATCCGCCGCAGGCCGTCGATCACGATGTGCGCGAGCTCGTACGCGAACGCCGGGTCGTACGCGACGACGGCCGGGTTGGTCGACGCCAGCACGTGGCTGTGGCCGTCGGCGTGCTGCAGGCCCTCACCGGTCAGCGTGGTGCGGCCGGCGGTCGCGCCGAGCACGAAGCCGCGGGCCATCTGGTCGGCGGCGGCCCACAGGCCGTCACCCGTGCGCTGGAAGCCGAACATCGAGTAGAAGATGTACAGCGGGATCATCGGGACGTCGTGCGTGGCGTACGACGTGCCGACCGCGGTGAACGACGCCGTCGAACCGGCCTCGTTGATGCCCTCGTGCAGGATGACGCCCTGCGGGTTCTCCTTGTACGCGAGCATGAGCTGCGCGTCGACCGCCGTGTAGGTCTGGCCGAGCCGGTTGTAGATCTTCAGCGTGGGGAACCAGCTGTCCATGCCGAAGGTGCGCGCCTCGTCGGGGATGATCGGCACGATCCGCGGGCCGACCTCCTTGTCGCGCAGCAGCTCCTTGAAGATGCGCACGACCGCCTGCGTGGTGGCGACCTGCTGCTTGCCCGAGCCCTTGAGCATCACCTTCACGGCGTCGACGCCGGGCGTCTGGAGCACCTGGGCCTGCGTACGGCGCGACGGCACGAAGCCGCCGAGCTGCTTGCGGCGATCCAGCATGTACTGGATCTCCTTCGACTCCGGTCCCGGGGTGTAGTACGGCGGGAGGTACGGGTCCTTCTCCAGCTCCTCGTCGGTGATCGGGATCCGCAGGTGATCGCGGAAGCCCTTGAGGTCGTCGAGCGTGAGCTTCTTCATCTGGTGGGTCGCGTTGCGGCCCTCGAAGTTGTGGCCCAGGCTGAAGCCCTTGACCGTGTGGGCCAGGATAACCGTGGGCTGGCCCTTGTGCTCCATCGCCGACTGGTAGGCCGCGTACAGCTTGCGGTAGTCGTGGCCGCCGCGGCGCAGGCCCCAGATCTGCTCGTCGGTCATGTCCTGGACCAGCTCCTTGGTCCGCGGGTCGCGGCCGAAGAAGTGCTCCCGGATGAACGCGCCGTCGTTGGCACGGAAGGTCTGGTAGTCGCCGTCGGGCGTGTTGTTCATGATGTTGACGAGGGCGCCGTCGCGGTCCTTGTGGAGCAGCGCGTCCCACTCACGGCCCCAGATCACCTTGATCACGTTCCAGCCGGCGCCGCGGAAGAAGGACTCGAGCTCCTGGATGATCTTGCCGTTGCCGCGGACCGGGCCGTCGAGGCGCTGCAGGTTGCAGTTGACCACGAAGGTCAGGTTGTCCAGGCCCTCGGTCGCCGCGATCTGGATCTGGCCGCGCGATTCCGGCTCGTCCATCTCGCCGTCGCCGAGGAACGCCCACACGTGCTGGTCGGAGGTGTCCTTGATGCCGCGGTCGTGCAGGTAGTGGTTGAACCGAGCCTGCTGGATGGCGTTCATCGGACCGAGACCCATGGACACCGTCGGGAACTCCCAGAAGTTCGACAGCAGCCGGGGGTGCGGGTAGGACGGGAGGCCCTTGCCCTTGTCCTCGTGCGACTTCTCCTGGCGGAAGCCGTCGAGGCGCTCCGCGGGGATGCGACCCTCGAGGAAGGCGCGGGCGTAGATGCCGGGGGAGGCGTGGCCCTGGATGAACACCTGGTCGCCGCCGCCGGGATGGTCCTTGCCGCGGAAGAAGTGGTTGAAGCCCACCTCGTACAGGGAGGCCGCGCCCGCATAGGTGGAGATGTGGCCGCCGACCCCGACGCCCGGACGCTGCGCGCGGTGCACCATGACCGCGGCGTTCCAGCGGATGTACGCGCGGTAGCGGCGCTCGAGCTCCTCGTCGCCCGGGAACCAGGGCTCGAGGTCGGTGGGAATGGTGTTGACGTAGTCGGTCGAGGTGAGCGACGGGATGGACACCCGCTGCTCGCTCGCGCGTTCCAGCAGACGGAGCATCAGGTACCGGGCGCGGGCCGGGCCGTGCGTCGCGATCAGGTCGTCGAAGGACTCGATCCACTCGCCCGTCTCGTCCGGGTCGATGTCCGGTAGGTACGAGGCCACGCCCTCACGGATCACGCGGACGCGGTCCGGACGACCGTCGTTCGACGGTGCGGGCCCCCCTCCGGAAGTGGTTGCCGGGGTGGTGACGGTCGAGTCGGTCACAAGTGCTCCTCACGGGTCGCGAAGGCGGTACTGGATGATGCCGGGGGTGCGCGGTGTGTCGCAGATCCCATCCTGCCGCATTCGAAAGCTACTCGACAGTCGGATTCCGCGTGGTGGAATTCGCCAGGTCCGCAGGTGCGACTTCGGCGTACCCCGCTTGCGTGCGGGCGCACGTGCCGTAAGTTGACACGCAACACTGCTGAACGGACGGCATCGGGCCGTCCGTGCGAACGCGAGGAGGCTCCCACCGGTGTCCACGAATGGGTCATTCGCCCAGAAGATGGGCCTGCAGCCCGGAAACATCGTGCAGGAGATCGGTTGGGATGAGGACACCGACGACGACCTGCGCCTCGCCATCGAGGAGCTCACCGGCGCGGAGATGCTCGACGAGGACGTCGACGAGGTCGTCGACGTCGTGATCCTCTGGTGGCGGGACGACGACGGCGACCTGGTCGACACGCTCATGGACGTCATCACGCCGCTGTCCGACGACGGCTACGTGTGGGTGCTCAGCCCCAAGACGGGCCAGCCCGGCCACGTGCAGCCCAGCGAGATCGCCGAGGCCGCGCCCACCGCCGGCCTCACCCAGACCTCGTCGACGAACCTCGGGTCGTGGATCGGCTCGCGCCTGGTGCAGCCGAAGTCGGGGCGCGTGGCCAAGAGGTGACCACGCCCTGCCCCGACGGTGCGCCGTCCGCACCCCTGCAGGTCGGGGCGGTCGCGCCCGACTTCACGCTGCGTGATCAGAACAACCGGCCGGTCTCGCTCGAGTCCTATCGCGGGAAGAAGAACGTGCTGCTGGTGTTCTTCCCGCTCGCGTTCACGGGCACCTGCGAGAGCGAGCTCGGGGGCATCCGCGATTCGCTCCCGTCGTTCGAGAACGACGATGCCGCCGTCATCGCCGTGTCCGTCGGCCCGCCGCCGACGCACAAGGTGTGGTCGGGCTCGCAGGGCTACTTGTTCCCGATCGTGTCCGACTTCTGGCCGCACGGTGCGGTGTCGCGCGAGTACGGCGTGCTCAACGAGCGCAACGGCTACCCCAATCGCGGCACCTTCGTCATCGACCGCGACGGCGTGATCCGCTTCTCCGAGATGAACGAGCCCGGGGTCCCGCGCGATCAGTCGCTTTGGGAACACGCCCTCGCTGCGCTAGCCTCATCCGGCAAGCGCACATAGCTCAGTTGGTTAGAGTTCCGGTCTTACACACCGGCTGTCGGGGGTTCGAGTCCCTCTGTGCGCACCGATGCGGTCACCGGTCGCGGTAGCGCTCCAGGAGCCGTAGCCAGATCTCGCTGATCGTGGGGTACGCCGGCACCGCGTGCCACAGCCGCGCGATCGGGACCTCACCCACCACCGCGGTCGTGGCCGCGTGCAGGAGCTCGGCCACGGCGGGGCCCACGAGGGTCACGCCGATCACCACGCCCCGGCCCTCGTCGACGACCATCTGCGCCCGCCCGGCGTAGCCGTCCGCGTACAGGCTCGCGCCGGCCACCCAGCCCAGGTCGTAGTCGACCACCGCGATGTCCGTGCCGGCCTTCCGCGCCTGCGCCTCGGTCACGCCGATCGCCGCGACCTCCGGGTCGGTGAAGATCACCTGCGGCACCGCGGAGTGGTCGGCGGTCGCCACGTGCACGCCCCAGGGCCCGTCATCGACGGCCTCGCCTTTCGCCCGCGCCACGATCACGTCGCCCGCGGCCCGCGCCTGGTACTTGCCCTGATGCGTGAGTAGGGCACGGTGATTGACGTCGCCGGCCGCGTACAGCCAGTCGAAGCCGTCCACCAGCATCGTGTCGTCCACTGCGAGCCACGACCCGGGCTCCAGCCCGACCGTCTCGAACCCCAGGTCTGCGGTGCGCGGAGTCCGCCCGGTGGCTGCCAGCACCTCGTCGGCCACGACGGTCCGCCCGCCGGAGGTCTCGATGGTGACCTCGCCGTCCGTGCGCGTGACCCGCGTCGGTGACTCGCCGGTCACGATCTCGACGCCCACCGCGCGCAGCCCGTCCGCGACGGCCTCGCCCGCGAAGGGCTCGAGGTTCGTCAGCACGCCACTGCGCGCGATGAGGGTCACCGCCGAACCGAGCGAGGCGTACGCCGTGGCCATCTCGGTCGCGACCACGCCGCCGCCGATCACCGCGAGCCGCCCGGGCGCCGACCTCGCGCTGGTGGCCTCGCGGCTGGTCCACGGCCGCGCCGCGCGCAGGCCCTCGATGTCGGGCACGGACGCGTCCGTCCCGGTCGCGACGACGACGGCGTGTCGCGCGGTCAGGGTGGTCTCGGCACCGTCGGGCCCGGCGACGGTGACCCGGCGCGGCCCCGCGAGCCGGCCGTGCCCGCGGACGGTGACGATCCCGGACGCAGGCGCCCAGCGGGCCTGGCCGGTGTCGTCCCAGTCGTGGGCCACGGCGTCGCGCCGCGCGAAGACCTCGGACGGATCCAGCGCGGCGGGGCCGGCGAGGGCGCCGCGCACGTGTTGCGCCTCGCGCAGGGCCTGGCCCGGTCGCAGCAGCGCCTTCGACGGCATGCAGGCCCAGTAGGAGCACTCGCCGCCGTACAGGTCGCTCTCGATCAGGGCGGCGGTGAGCCCGCCCCGGACGGCGCGGTCGGCCACGTTCTCGCCGACCGGCCCGCCTCCGATCACGATCACGTCATAGGTCGTCTCGTCCATCGCGCACCTCCTCGGACCACCGTAGTGCGGGCGCCGGAAAAAGAAGATGCGGCGGCGTGCGACCACTGGCTACGCTGGGCCGGACCGTGACAGGCCCTGAGGAGGTGAGACCCGTGAACGTTTCAACGATGTCGGTGCTCCCTCCGATCCCACGGCTGAACTAGGTGTCATCACCAGGAGCGCCGCACAGGCTTTCCTGAAAGGCACCACCATGAACGATTCCTCTCTCACTCTGCAGCGCGCCGACGACGGTGACTGGCTCGCCGTCGATGCCGAAGGCCTGGTCATCGGCCGCGGCGGGACCTCGCGCAGGCCCGGCTTCATCAGCGTCGACGCCTGGAGCGCACCGGCCTTCGACCTGATCGCGGCGGCGATCCTCGCCGAGCTGCCCCTGCCTCTGTGCACCCTGGTCGCCGCCGGCGACGACGACCTGTTGGCCGCCTGGCGCCGCCACGGATTCGCCGAGCGCCGTCGGGAAGTGTTGTACCGCATCCCGTTCGACCCCGACGGGCCTCCTCCGCCGATCGCGGACCTGCCCGTGGTGCGCGCGGTCCGGCCGCACGCGGGACGGCCGACGCCCTTCCTCGCCGCCGACGTCGACGCCGCCGACCGGGCGACGATCGACGCCCTCGAGGCCGCGGGCGGGTCCGCCGTCGAGACCACGGTCGAGCTGGTGCGGGCATGACGAAGACAGCGCGCGGCATCGAGGCCTCAGGCACCGTCGTCGAAGGGCTGCGGAACGCGACCTTCCGGGTCGAGCTGGACAACGGGCACGTCGTGCTCGCCCACATCAGCGGGAAGATCCGGAAGAACTACATCAAGATCGTGCCGCTCGACCGGGTACTCGTGGAGATCAGCCCCTACGACCTCACGCGCGGCCGGATCCTGTTCCGGTACCGCAGCTGACCGGCGGGGAGCGGATCGGTCAGGAATCGAGAAGCACCCGGAACGGCCAGCTCATAGCGTTGTGGGCATGACGACATCAGTTTCCACCCCGGTCCGTTCCCTCACCCTGGAGGTCGCCGATCCGGCTGCCGCCCGGGCCTTCTACGACACCGCGTTCGGCCCCGACGAGCGACTGCGCGTCGCGCCCGCCGCCGGCGAGTCCACCGGCTTCCGCGGCTGCGTGGTCTCGCTCGTCGTGGCCGAGCCGGCCGTCGTGGACTCCTTCGTCGAGCCCGCCCTTGCGGCGGGCGCGACGGAGATCAAGCCCGCGCGGAAGTCCTTCTGGGGCTACGGCGGCGTGTTCCGAGCCCCCGACGGCACGATCTGGAAGGTGGCCTCCTCCTCGAAGAAGACCACCGGCGCCCCGCTGCGCGTCATCGACGACGTGGTCCTCCTGTTGGGCGTGGACGACGTGGCCGCCACCAAGGCGTTCTACGTCGAGCACGGCCTCACGGTCGCGAAGAGCTTCGGCCGCAAGTACGTCGAGTTCGACGCAGCGCCCGGTGCGGTGAAACTCGCGCTGTACGGGCGGAGGGCAGCGGCGAAGGACGCGGGCGTGCCCGCGGAGGGCAGCGGCTCCCACCGCCTGCGCATCGACGGTGTCCTCGGGGCCCTCACCGACCCCGACGGCTTCGTCTGGCAGTGAGTCGGCCTGGGCTACCGGCCATCGCCCTCGATGACCTGCCGCCTCTTGCCTTCGGCCGGAATCCTGCGAATGAATCGTGTTAGGACGCTGCGCCGATCAAGGTGGCTTCTCTGGCTTGCAGCGCGATGAGAGCGATGTCATCGGAAGCGATGCGCAAGTCGGGATCGCGCATGCTCAATGATCGATCGAAGCCCGCATCGATCTGCCCGTCGATGAACTCCCACAGGTCCGATTCGGATCCGGAACGCGGCAGCTCGATGACCTTCGCGCTCATCACTTGCTGGTCGATGTGCCAGATCAGTGCGGTGTTGTCGGCCAGGGTGCCGCGGACCTTCTCGAGTAGTCCGACCTCCGGGGCAGTGTCGAACACCACCTGTGCCTCATCGGTGGTCAGATGGACGAAGATCCCCAGCTGATCAGGATGGTCCTCCTCGAACACCCACAGCAGTCGAGCCGAGGAGTCGGGCAGTTTGGAGAGTGTGATCGACGTCAGGCCGTCCCAATGCTGAATGACCGTCGGAGCCTGGACCGGCGATTCGTGCATCCATGAGGTGTCAGGCATCAGGGGAGCCTCCTTGCAAGTTCAATCGATTCCAGTGTGGCACGACCGGGCAGGTCCCACCACCAGCGGTGTACGGCCTGATCGATCAGAGTCGCACCGAAATCCTTGTCCGCTCGGGCCATCATGTCCGTCATGTCGCCGTAGACACTCACGTGTCGAGGGATGCCGATCGAGGGCGTGCGCATCGGGAAGTATCCGGCATCCATCAGGTCGCCGGCGCGGAAGTAGCGAACGCAGTCCTTCTTCCGCGATCGTGCCGACTGCGGTCTCCGCCGCACCTGCCGAACCGTTTCCTCGATGGTCTGTGCTCCCTCGATCATGGAGACATCGACCTCCACCCAACGTTCCACCGCATGCTCGCGCCACAGCGGGACCTCGTTGAACACGGCGACGCCGGCCGATATCTTGCCGAGGTGAGTGAGTACCGAATCCGCGGGAACTGCTGCGAACGGGCGCTGCTGGGGCTCGTCCCAGCAGGATGAACGGGGTTCCACCATCGACGCTTCCTTCGTCGGGAGACCTCGGTGGCGGTCGGCGGTCCCCCTATACATTGGACGCATCAGGAGGCGGTTCGGTTCCCGATGTGCTGCGCTACGGTATTCCCTGCGGCGACTCGGCCGCCCCGCACCGGCCGCGCCACGTCACGGCGCCGCGAATGACACTCTCTTCGAAGAACGGGGCGTCCGCCCCGCAGCGGTGAATCCGCATCGGCCGCGGAAACCGCGGCCCGCGGTTCCCGCCATCACGTTGCTGAACGAATGGCGCGAGCACGTCGAGCGGACCGAACAACGTGTCCGCGACGGTGACTACGGCTATCGCACGGGATGTGAGTGCTGCGACGGCAACGTGCTCACGGACGCACGGGATCGCCTTGAGAGCATGATGCGCAACGGCGGTCGCAGAGCTCGGCGACTGCGAGTCGCGGTCGAGGAGCTGGATCGCCGATTCCTGCTCGTGACCGTGGAGGACCCGTACTCCTGGCGGTCGCAGTCGTGGTGGCGCCGCCGCGTACCGCACGGCTGATGGGCGAGGCGGCCCGCCGGGGCGGCGCGGGTGGCTACCATGAGCGGCGCATCGGGCAGGCCGGCGTCGTGGGCGCCTCGGATCGGGACGGGAACGCATGGCAGAGATCGACCTCGGCTCCGCGGGGACCGACCGCGATCGGGCCATCGAGGCGCTCCTCGGCGGCCTGGCGGACGCCATCGACCCCGACCGACTGAGCGACGAGATCCTCGAGGCGATCTACACCCGCGTCGAGGAGTTCGCGGAGGACGGCGACGAGGACCTGCGCCGCATGACCGGCACCGTCGCCACGCGGACCCTGCACGACGTGTGGCGCGGGCTGCGGCGCAGCTCGCGGACCGCGGAGCTCGACCCCCCGCCCGTCGCCGCCGCATGGCCGGCCGAGCTGGTCCACCGCGGCATCGAGCTGCACGCGATGCTGCGCGCCTACCGCCTCGGTCATGAGCTCGTCGAGGCCGCATGGCAGACCACGATCAGCAGGCTCGAGGCCGACGACGACGTGCGAGCCGAGGCGTTGCTCCGCGCGTCGCGCTTCTTCTTCGCCTACGTCGACGCCGTGTCGGTGCAGCTCACCCATACCTACATCGAGGAACGTGCTCGGCGGAACCGCGGCGCGGCCGTGCTGCGCGCCGAGACCGTCCGCGAGCTTCTCGACGGCGGCTCGATGCCGGCTGACCGGGCGTCGGCCGCGCTGCGCTACGACGTCAGTGGCACCCATGTGGGGTTCATCGTCTGGATGGAACCGTCCGAACCCGACGGCCGGCACGCCGTGACCCTGGAATCCGTCGCCGCTCGAGTCGGATCGGTCGTCGGTCGCGGGGGAGAGGTCATGCTCGTGCCCGTGGGGAACTGGGTCGTGTGGGGGTGGGCACGGGTCATCGCGCACGACCTCGATCGCGTCCGTGCGGAACTCGTGGTTCCCGACCCGGTTCACGTCACCGTCGGCGATGCGTCGCCCGGCATCGACGGGCTGATCCGCACGCACGACGAGGCCACTGCGGCGCGCCGCGTCGCGCGGTTCGCGGGGAACCGGAGCGAGCGGGTGGTGTTCCATCACGATGTCGCGTTGCTGGAGTTGCTCACCGCGGATCCCGTTGCTGCGCAGCGATTCGTGCGCGCGGAGCTCGGCCCCCTTGCCGTCGACGACGAGCAGGCGGCGCGGCTGCGCAGCACGGTGCAGGTCTACCTGGACGAGAACCTCAGCCCGATCCGGACGGCCCGACGACTCGGCGTCAACAAGAACACGGTGGTGAACCGGATGGAGAAGGTCGAGGACCTCCTCGGCCACGCGGTACTCAGCCGCCGGCGCGAGATCGAGGCCGCCCTCCGCCTCGCCGCGGCCGATCCCGTCGCCGACGACTGACCTCCGCGCCCGCTCTCGGCGGGGTGGCTCCCCGCACCAGTCGCGGCTCCCCGGAATGGCGCGGGACACCATTGTGAGCCCTGTCACCTGCTCATAGCGTTGTAAGCAGGCCGAAGCAGCCCCGCAGCGGCCCCTCACCCGCAAGGGGAGCACGGAGCCCGCGAGAACCGCAGGGACCAGCAGCACACGGAAGAGGGATGAACCATGTCGACAGTCACCTTCGTCGAACACGACGGCACCGTCCACGACGTCGACCTCGTCGAGGGCGAGTCGCTGATGGAGATCGCGACGAGCAACGGCGTCCCCGGCATCGATGGGGACTGCGGCGGCGAATCCGCCTGCGGCACCTGCCACGTCATCGTCGATGCGGACTGGATCGGCGTCACCGGCACGCGCTCCGACGAGGAGAGCCAGATGGTCGAGATGTCGCCGGAGTGCGTGCCGAACTCGCGCCTCGCCTGCCAGGTGCGGGCCCAGGCCAAGCTCGACGGGATCCTGGTGCACCTGCCCGAGTACCAGATGTAGCCGCGCTCAACAGCCCGAAAATTCTAGCAGCCCAAAGACTCTCCCATCAGACAGGCGGTCGAACGGAATCATGAACACCACGGACAGCGTTCTCGAGCGGGCCAAGGCCCGCGTACTGGACAAGGTGCAGTCGACGGTGCCCGTCGACCGGCAGGTGCAGGCGGCGCACCTCGTGGAGCGTGCGAAGCGCTTCACCGGCATCAGCAAGCCGGTCACCTTCGTCGAACAGCCGATCCCGGATCCGGCGGACGTGCCCCTCACCGACATCGACGTCAGCAACCCGTTCATGAACCGGCAGGGCAAGTGGTATCCGTACTTCGCCCGCCTGCGCGACGAGGCCCCGGTGCATTACCGGTCGGAGAGTCCGTTCGGGCCGTTCTGGTCGATCACGCGCTACGACGACATCCGCGCCGTCGACACCGATCCGGACACCTTCTCGGCGGAGCCGTACATCGTGCTCGGTCAGCCCCCGCTCGACATCGCCATGTTCATCGCCATGGACCCGCCGAAGCACGACGTGCAGCGCAAGGCCGTGCAGGGCGTGGTGGCTCCGAAGAATCTCAAGGAGATGGAGTCGCTCATCCGCGAGCGGGTCCAGGAGGTCCTCGACGGCCTGCCGATCGGCGAGCCCTTCGACTGGGTCGATCGTGTGTCGATGGAGATCACGGGCCGCATGCTCGCGACGCTGCTGGACTTCCCCTACGACCAGCGGCGCAAGCTGACCTACTGGTCCGACACGATCAGCGGCACCGGGCAGGGCACCGGCGGCACCACTGACCTCGACGGCTTCTACGAGGCCACGGGCGAGATGGCCCGCGCCTTCATGGACCTCTGGTACGACAAGGCCGCGCGTCGGGAGGCCGGCGAGGAGCCCGGGTTCGACCTGATCACGCTGATGCAGACCTCCGAGGACACCAAGGACCTGATCAACCGGCCGCTGGAGTTCCTGGGCAACCTGACGCTGCTCATCGTGGGCGGCAACGACACCACCCGCAACTCGATGTCGGGCGGTGTGCTCGCGCTCAACCGCTTCCCGGACCAGTTCGCCAAGCTCAAGGCGGACCCGTCGCTCATCACCAACATGGTTTCGGAGATCATCCGCTGGCAGACGCCGCTCGCGTACATGCGCCGCGTCGCGACGAGGGATGTGCACTTCGGCGGGCAGTTCATCCGCAAGGGCGATCAGGTGGTCATGTGGTACGCCTCGGGCAACCGCGACGAGCGCCAGTTCGAGAATCCCGACGACTTCGTGATCGACCGCAAGAACGCCCGCAACCACATCGCCTTCGGCTTCGGCGTGCACCGCTGCATGGGCAACCGCCTCGCGGAGATGCAGTTGCGCATCCTGTGGGAGGAACTGCTCCCGCGTTTCGAGGACATCACGGTGATCGGCGAGCCCGCGTACGTGCAGTCCAACTTCGTGAAGGGCTACGAGAAGATGATGGTCACCCTCACGCCACGTCGCTCGGACGACTCGGAGGAGGCGTCCCGATGAACGACGAACGGTTCCCGAAGCCCGAGCGCGTCGTCATCGTCGGCGCCGGCCACGCCGGCGCGCAGCTGTGCGCGGGCCTGCGCCAGGACGGATGGGAGGGGCGGATCCTGCTGATCGGCGACGAGCCCTCCCTGCCGTACCAGCGCCCGCCGCTGTCGAAGACCTACCTGGCAGGCACGACGACGCTGGACGACCTGCTCATCCGCAAGCCCGACTTCTACACCAAGGAGGGGGTCGACTTCCGGCAGGGACGGGTCGTCGGCATCGACCGCGAGGCCCGCACCGTCGACCTCGAGGACGGGGAGAGCCTCGGCTACGACGAGCTCGTGCTGTGCCTCGGAGCCCGGCCGCGACGCCTGGAGCTGCCCGGAGCCGACCTCGAGGGGGTCCATTACCTGCGCGACGCCGCCGACATCGGGCGCATCCGCGAGGACACGGCGACGGCGCGCCACGCCGTCATCATCGGCGCCGGTTACATCGGGCTGGAGACGGCCGCTTCGCTGCGCAAGCTCGGGATCGGGGTCACGGTGATCGAGGTCGCCGACCGTGTGCTGCAGCGCGTCACCGCGCCCGAGGTCTCCGAGTTCTACGACCGGGTGCACCGCGAGGAGGGCGTCGACATCCGCGTGGGCGTCGGCGTCGCGGGCCTCGAGGGTGACGACGGCCGGGTCACGGGCGTCCGCCTGTCCGACGGTGAGCTCGTCCGCGCCGAGCTGGTCATCGTCGGCGTCGGCGTGGTCCCCAATGTCGAACTCGCGGCGGCGGCGGGGCTGCCGGTCGACAACGGCGTCGTCATCGACGCGTACGGGCGCACGAGCGACCCGCACGTCTTCGCCGCCGGGGACTGCGCGAGCTACCACGACACGCGCTACGGCCGTCGGCTGCGGCTGGAGTCGGTGCCGAACGCGATGGAGCAGGCCAAGAGCGTCGCCGCCGCGATCTGCGGCGGGCAGAAGGAGATCGCCGCGCTGCCGTGGTTCTGGTCCGATCAGTACGACCTGAAACTGCAGATCGCGGGCCTGAACGCGGGGTACGACGAGATCGTGCTGCGCGGTGACCCGGCCGACGGGCGCGGCTTCGCGTGCTTCTACTTCGCGCAGGGCCGCCTCATCGCGGCGGACTGCGTCAACCGGGCGCAGGAGTTCATGTTCAGCAAGCGCGCGATCGCGCAGGGGCTCGCTCCGGACCGGGCGCTGCTGGCGGACCTCGAGACCCCGCTGAGGTCCCTCC
Organism: Tsukamurella pseudospumae; assembly: GCF_001575195.1. Lineage (NCBI taxonomy): Bacteria > Bacillati > Actinomycetota > Actinomycetes > Mycobacteriales > Tsukamurellaceae > Tsukamurella > Tsukamurella pseudospumae. The sequence goes on along the minus strand of NZ_LSRF01000001.1, from coordinate 409,474 downwards.
TGGAGGCGCAGCCCGCCGGCTGAATCGCGGCTGGCAGGATCGAGCCGTGAACCGCTCCACCGAACTGGCCCTCGGCGTCCTCGCCGACGAGCTCCTCGGCGACCCGCACCGCTATCACCCGGTGGCCGGGTTCGGCACCGCGGCACTGGCTCTCGAGGCCAGGATGTACGCCCCGTCGAAGTTCCGGGGCGCCGCCCACACCGCGATCCTCGTGGGCGGCGCCGCGGCGCTGGGGTACGCGGCGCGGAAGGTCCCCGGCGCCACCGCGATCGGCACGTGGGCCGTCGTCGGGGGAGCGGGACTGCGGAGGGTCGGCGCCACGCTCGGTGCCGACCTCGAGCGCGACGACCTCCCCGCCGCGCGAGCCCTGCTGCCGAGCCTCTGCGGCCGCGACCCGTCGGTCCTCGACACCGCCGGACTCGCCCGGGCCGCCACCGAATCCGTCGCCGAGAACACCTCCGACGCCGCGGTGGCTCCGCTGTTCTGGGGCGCCGTCGCAGGCCTCCCGGGCCTGCTCGCGTACCGCGCGGCGAACACGCTCGACGCCATGGTCGGCTACCGCAACGACCGGTACGCCGAGTTCGGCTGGGCGTCCGCCAGGCTCGACGACGCTCTCAACTACGTGCCCGCCCGGCTGGCGGGTGCCGTCACCGTCGCCCTGGCCCCGACGGTGGGCGGGGCACCGTCGGACGCCCTGCGCGCGTGGCGGAACGACGCACGCAAGCACCCGAGCCCCAACGCGGGCGTGGCGGAGGCGACGGCGGCCGGGGCGCTGGGGCTGCAGCTCGGCGGCTGCACGCAGTACGCGCACGGCGTGGAGCTGCGGCCGACACTCGGCGACGGCCGGGCGCCGGAGCCGGGCGACCTGCGGCGGGCAGCGGCCCTGTCGCGGAACGTCGAGTTCGGCGCGCTGGTCGCTACTGTCCTCTGCGTCCGTACCGGTCGGCGAGCCTGGCGGCGCGCGCGGCCTCGGGCGTGATCTCGGGCGCGTCCTCGACGACCTCGGCACCGTCGACCGGGGCGGAGGGGTCCGCCGTCCCCGCGTCGAAGACCGCCTTGTCCTCCCGGCGGCGCTTGACCTCGGCCCACACGAAGTAGCCGATCGCGAGCGGCGCCATGATCCCGAAGGCCAGCCACTGCAGGCCGTACGACAGGTACGGCCCGGCGTCGAGCATGGGCAGCGGCACGGGGTCGAGACCGCCGGGCTGGTCGTCGCTGAGGTTGAGGTATCCGGGGGCGAGGGTGATGCCCTGAGCAGGCCCGATGGCCGCCGGATCGATCGCGAACACCTGCAGGTAGCCGCCCTCGGTGCGCGGGCCCCGCGCCGGATCGGTCTGCTCCGGGGCGCGGATGCGGGCCTGGATCGTCACGACGCCCGACGGTGGCGGCGCGAACCCGGGCACCACGCCGCCGGTGGGCGTCGCGACGAAGCCGCGGTCCACGAGATAGGTCGCGCCGTCGTTCGCGGCGAACGGGACCAGCACCTCGTACGCGGGCTTGCCGTCCTGATTGCGGAGCCGGGCGAGGGACTGCTGGTCCGCGCGGTACTGGCCCGTGAGCATCACCTTGCGCCATTCCGCGTCCTTCGGGACCGCTGTGCGGCCGCCGAGCAGCTGCGCGGCGGGCACGGGGGCCGCGTTCACGGAGTCGGTGATGGCCTGGTTGCGATGGCTGGTGGAGCTGTTCTTACCGAGCTGCCAGGGCGCGAGCACCGACCAGCACAGGGCGGTGAAGGCCAGCGCGGCGACGGCGAGCGCGATCCACCGCGGCTGGAAGACCACCTTGACCCAATTAGGCAAGGCGCTCTCGCGTCCACTCGATCATGCCCGGCATCGAGGCCTCGACCTGCGCCAGCGTGGTGCGGAAGTCGTCGTGATCGCCGTAGAACGGGTCCGGCACGCTCTCGTGCGAGGCGTCCGGGTCGAAGCTGCGCAGGAGCCGGAGCCGTTCGTCGGGAACGCCGAGACCGCGCAGCGGAGCGACGTGCGAGCGGTGGAGCGCGACCACCAGGTCGGCGCCGAGATGGTCGTCGGTGATCTCCGCGGCGCGGTGCGCGGTGGGGTAGCCCGCCTCGGCGAGCACGTCCTGGGCACGGGCGTCCGCCGGGCTGCCCTCGTGCCATCCCTCCGTGCCGGCGCTCGTGACCCGCACCGCGGCGGCGAGCCCGGCGTCGGCCACCGCCTGCTCGTAGACGATCCTGGCGATCGGTGACCGGCAGATGTTGCCGGTGCACACGAACGTGACATGCAGCGGAGTACTCACCCCACCATCTTGCCCGAAGCCCCGGCGTGTGCCGATTTCCACTGGTGGGACTTCTTCGGGGCGGGTATCGTGGTGGCATGCCCGGGCAGTAGCCCGTGGACAGCGGCCCCGCAGCCATCCGGACGGTTGGTGAGCGGGGTTTCGTGTGTTCAGTGACGGTTCTACGCTGGCAGCCATGAAGCTGGCTGAGGTCATCGAGATGCTCGATCAGGCGTATCCGCCGCGACTCGCGGAGGGGTGGGACAGCGTCGGGCTGGTGTGCGGAGACCCGGCCGCCGAGGTCGAGCGGGTGCTCGTCTGCGTGGACGTCACCGGGGACGTGGTCGACGCCGCGCTCGCCCGCGGAGCGCAGCTGATCATCGCGCACCACCCCCTGTTGCTGCGCGGGGTGGACACGGTGGCCGCGAGCACGCCCAAGGGGGCGCTGATCCACCGGCTGATCCGCGGCGGTTGCGCCCTGTTCACCGCGCACACCAACGCCGACCGCGCGCGGGGCGGCGTCAACGACGCGCTGGCCGCGGCGCTCGGCCTCACCGTCACCGGCCCCGTCGAATACCTGGACACGCCCCTGCCGCTGGACCGGTGGGGCGTCATGGTCCCGCCCGCGCAGGCGGACGAGGTCCTGACCGCGATGTTCGAGGCCGGGGCGGGCGAGGTCGGGGAGTACTCCGAGTGCGCCTGGCGGGTCGACGGTGCCGGCCAGTTCCGGCCGGGCGCGTCGGCCGATCCGGCCATCGGCACGACGGGCGAGCTGACGCGGGTCACCGAGACGCGGGCCGAACTCGTGGCCGCCCGCGGTCGCCGCTCCGAGGTCCTGGCCGCGCTGCGCGCCGCGCACCCCTACGAGGAGCCGGCGCACGACGTGATCGAGCTCGTGGGCGGCGACCGGGAGTGGGGCCTGGGCCGCGTGGGCACCCTGCCCGAGCCGATGTCGCTCACCGCGTTCACCCAGCACGTGGCGAACGCCCTCGGCGCGCCCGCCCGGGCCGCCGGTGATCCCGACGCGCAGATCCGCACCGTCGCGGTGTGCGGCGGCGCGGGCGACTCGCTGCTGGGCGCCGTCGCGCGGCTCGGCGTGGACGCCTACGTGACGGGCGACCTGCGGCACCACCCCGTCGACGAGCACCTGCGCGCCGGCGGACCCGCGCTGATCGACGCCGGCCACTGGGGCACCGAGTTCCCTTGGTGCGCCGCCGTCGCCGAGCTGCTCTGGCCCTTCCTCGACGTCGCGGTGCACGAGCTGCCGACGGATCCGTTCACGGTGCGGGCCGCGCCGGCGGCGGATGCGTAGAGTGGCGCAGATGAACGCTGATCCGGCCGCTCAAAAATCCCTGCTCGACCTCGCCGGGGTCGACGCGGAGATCTCCCGGCTCGCCCACCGCGCCACGCACCTGCCGGAGGACGCCGAGATCGCCGAGCTCGAGAAGCGCGCGACGACCGAGCGCGACGAGTCCGTGCGCGTGTCGATCCTCGTCGAGGATCTCGACCGGGACATCGCCAAGGTCGAGAAGGAGGTCGAGCAGACCCGCCTGCGCGAGCGCAAGGACCGCGAGCTGCTGGCCTCCGGCGCCGTTCCGGCGAAGCAGCTCACGGAGATCGAGCACGAGCTGCGCGGCCTCGAGCGGCGTCAGTCCGTCCTCGAGGACGAGGAGCTGGAGCTCATGGAGAAGCGCGAGGCGGTCGAGCTCGACCAGCAGCGCGCCGAGGCAACGGTGAACGCCACGAACGACGAGATCGCCGCCGTCGCCCGTCGCCGCGAGGAGGCGATGAAGGACATCGCGGTCGCGCAGGCCCGCACCGCCGCGTCCCGCGCCGAGCTCGTGGCGACGCTCCCCGAGGACCTCGCCGCCGAGTACGAGCGGTGCCGGGCCGCGTCCGGTGCCGGCGCGGGGCTCCTGCAGGCCCGACGGTGCGGCGCCTGCCGTCTCGAGCTGGACCGGGGCTTCCTCGACGCCGTGGCGCGCAAGCCGGCGGACGAGGTCGTGCACTGCGACGAGTGCGGCGCCATCCTGGTGCGCACCTTCGAATCCGGCCTGCCGCAGGGCAAGCCGGAAGAGTGACCGGTGCACAGCAGCGCGGCGGCTGGACCGTCTCGGCGCACGAGCCCACCCGGCTGATCCTGCTGCGGCACGGCCAGACCCCGGCGTCCGTCGGTCGGCTGTACTCGGGCCGCGGCAATCCGTCGCTCACCGATCTGGGCCGCGAGCAGGCGCGCGCCGCCGCGGACCTGTTGCAGCACACCGACATCGACGCGATCCTGTCGTCGCCGCTGGACCGGGCCCGACAGACGGCGGACGCGGTGAACGCGAGCCGGGGGCTCACCGTCGAGGTCGAGGACGGGCTGATCGAGACGGACTTCGGTGCGTGGGAGGGGCTCTCGTTCGGCGAGGCCCGCGCGCGCGATCCCGAGCTGCACGGCCGCTGGCTGGGCGACACCTCCGTCGCGCCGCCCGGCGGCGAGAGCTTCGACGAGGTCCACGCGCGCGTCGCCGCGCTGGTGGAACGGGTCACCGTCGACCATCCCGGCCGCACCGTGCTGCTCGTCTCGCACGTCACCCCGATCAAGACGATCCTCCGCATCGCCCTCGACGTCGGGCCGCAGCTGCTCTACCGGCTGCACCTCGACCTCGCGTCGATCTCCATCGCCGACCTCTATCCGGACGGCGGGGCGTCGGTGCGGCAGGTGAACCGCACCGCCGGGCTCTGAGGGGCCGCACGGCGGGGTATCCTGGTCGGCGCGGACGAGCTGACCGGGCGGCCGCGGCATCGGGAACGGCTGGGCGACCAGTACGCCCGGGTCGAGGAAAGTCCGGACTCCACAGGGCAGGGTGGTTGCTAACGGCAACCCGGGGTGACCCGCGGGACAGTGCCACAGAGAACAGACCGCCCGGGCTCCGGCCCGGGTAAGGGTGAAACGGTGCGGTAAGAGCGCACCAGCGCGGCGGGCGACCGCCGCGGCTCGGTAAACCCCACCCGGAGCAAGGTCGAAGGCGCCACCTCACGGTGGCGCTGCGCACGTGCACGAGGGCTGCTCGCCCGAGCGTGCGGGTGGACCGCTCGAGGCACCCGGCAACGGTGTGTCCAGATGGATGGTCGCCACCCCGGCGCAGCGATGCGGCGGGGGACAGGATCCGGCTTACACGTCAGCTCGTCCGCCCACAATCGCCGTATTCGCGCGGGGGCCCGCGCGCCGGACCGGCGCTAACCTGGTCCGATGGATCTCTCCGTGCTCTCCTGCGGGCTTCGCGGGCACGTCACCTACGCGCCCGACGAGGCGGACCTGCGCGAGCGCGTCCGCACCGATACCCCCGAGGGCGAGGCCTGGCGCTGCCTGCGCTGCGACGACTTCGTCGTCGGCGAGCCGCACGGCTCCGGGCCGGCGGGTCGCGCACCGTCGGTCCCGCGCGGCCGGGCACTGCGGGACGAGCTGATCATGCGCTTCCTCGCGGTCGAGCGGGTGCTGCGCGGCCTCGTCTTCATCGCCGCCGGCGTGGTGGTGTGGCAGTTCCGCGACTCGCGGGTGCACCTGCGGGAGGTGTTCCGGGAGAAGCTGCCGATCCTCAACCAGCTGGGCTTCAACGTGGGCGATTCGAAGATCGTGCACACGGTGGACACGGCGCTCGGGCTGTCCGGCACGGCCCTCATGTGGATCGCCGTCGCCCTCGTCGCGTACGCGGCGATCGAGCTGATCGAGGCCGTCGGCCTGTGGCTCGGCCACCGCTGGGGCGAATACTTCGCGGTGATCGCGACCTCGGCGTTCCTGCCGCTGGAGATCTACGAGATCAGCGAGCGAGTCACCGTGCTGCGTGCCGGCGCGCTGCTGATCAACATCGCCGCCGTCGTGTGGCTGGTGTGGAGCAAGCGGCTGTTCGGGATCAACGGCGGCGCCGTGGCGTACCGCGCCGAGCGCGAATCGGAGAGCGTCCTGACGGTGCGCAGGGCCGGCGAGTAGGTTGCAGACGTGACCGAACCGACCGCCCGCGAGGCCGTGATCGCGCTGCTCGAGAACCTGCCCGGATCGACCGTCGACACCATCGCGCCAGGCGCGCTCGCCCCCGACGGGGTCACCCAGATCCCCGAGATCGCTTGGGGCGACACCTTCGTCTACTACACGCCGAACGGCGAGCCCGGCGTCATGCCCTACCTCACGATCATCACCAAGGACTATCCGGACGACGAGGACTCGCGCCTGGACCGGCCCGACGCCTTCCGGCTCAACGCGAACGTGGGCCGCGAGGCCTTCACCGAGCTGATCGGCTACCCGCCCGCCGAGCACGCCGCGCGAGCGGGGGAGTGGGACTACGCCGCCGACGGTGCCGTGCTCCCGCATCCGCTGTACGCCAAGCTCGGCTGGGTGTCGGTGGTGAACCCCGGGACCGGCCCGGAGGTCGCCGCGCTGATCGAGCGGGCGCACGCGCACGCGACAAATCGGTAGAAACCTGTCAGTGGGGCGAACTACCGTTGCCCCATGACACACGGTGAGAGCGGTGACTGGGCGATCGAGGCGATCGGCCTGGTGAAACGGTTCGGTGATTTCACGGCGGTGGACGGGGTGAGTTTCCAGGTGCCCCGCGGCTCCGTCCTCGGTGTGCTGGGGCCCAACGGCGCCGGCAAGACGACCACGGTGCGCATGATGACCACGCTGTCGCCGCCCACGGAGGGCACCGCGCGCATCGCGGGGTACGACGTGATCGAGAACCCGATCGAGGTGCGGCGCAACATGGGGCTCACGGGGCAGGCCGCCACCGTGGACGAGATCCTCACCGGGCGCGAGAACCTGGCGATGATCGGCGGGCTGTACGGCATCCCACGGGCCGTGCTCAAGCGGCGCAGCGCAGAGCTGCTCGAGCAGTTCTCCTTGACCGCGGCCGGTGACAAGCAGGTCAAGGCGTACTCGGGCGGCATGCGCCGCCGGCTCGACCTGGCCGTCAGCCTGCTCACCGCGCCGCCCGTACTGTTCCTCGACGAGCCCACCACCGGCCTCGATCCGCGCGCCCGCTCCGAGTTGTGGGACGTGCTGCGCACGCTGGTCGCGAACGGCACCACGCTGCTGCTCACCACGCAGTACCTGGAAGAGGCCGATCAGCTGGCGGACGAGATCATCGTGATCGACAAGGGCAGGATCATCGCGCAGGGCACCCCGCTGCAGCTCAAGGAGCGTGCGGGCGCCGCCAGCCTGGTGCTCACGGTGTCCGGCGCGGCGGATCTGCCGCAGGCCCGGTCCATCCTCGCGCAGCTGGGCGGCGAGGTCTTCGTCGACGAGGGGGCGCGGCGGGTCAGCAGCCCCGCGGGCGGCCTGGACGATCTGAACCGGGTCGCCGCGCTGCTCGCGGAGAGCGGGATCGGCGTGGACGATCTGGGGCTCTCGCGTCCCAGTCTCGACGACGTCTTCCTCTCGCTGACCGGCCGTCGCACCGAGACCGACACCACGAGCACCGAGGAGGCATCCGCATGACCGCCACCACCGAGCCCGGCGTCGGCGGCGTCGAGACGCATCAGACCAGCCTGTGGCAGCAGTCCTGGATCATGGTTCGCCGCAGCATGATCCACACCAAGCGCATGCCCGAGATGCTGTCGGACGTCACGATCCAGCCGATCATGTTCACCGTCCTGTTCGCGTTCGTCTTCGGCTCCGCGATCCCCACCCAGGGCGTGTCCTACCGCGAGTACCTGCTCCCCGGCATCCTGGGGCAGACGATGGTGTTCACCTGTTTCGTGGTGGCGGGCGGCCTCACGACGGACCTGGAGAAGGGCGTCATCGACCGCTTCCGGTCGCTGCCGATCAGCCGCGCGTCGGTCCTCATCGGGCGCAGCATCGCGAGCCTGCTGCACTCGTCGATCGGCATCGTCGTCATGTGTCTCACGGGCCTGGCCATCGGTTGGCGCATCCGCACGAACCCGGTGGACGCCGTTCTCGGCTTCCTCGTGCTCCTGATGTTCGGTTTCGCCATGATCTGGTTCGGCATTCTCGTCGGCTGCATGATGCAGTCCATCGAGGCCGTGAACGGCCTGATGTTCGCCAGCGTCTTCCCGTTGACCTTCCTGTCGAACGCGTTCGTGCCCACGGAGGGCATGGTCCCGGTCCTCCGCGTGATCGCCGAGTGGAATCCCGTGTCGTCGCTGGTCCAGTCCATGCGGGTGCTCTGGGGTAACGACATGCCGCTGCGGCCGGGGGCGCCCTGGTCGCTGGAGCACCCGGTGCTCGCCACCGTGATCTGGTCCGTCGCGCTCACTGCGGTCTGGGGGCCGCTCGCGGTGCGGGCGTTCAACCGGCGCACCGTCGATTAGGCTCGGGGCGTGATCGGAGAACCCCTGCCCCCGCGCATCACCGAGCCCGGCCGCCGCGCCGAGCTGCTCGAGAGCGGCGCCATCTACACCGCCCAGCGCTCCGTCCGGGGTGACGCCGTCAGCCCCGACCGCCGGCTCAAGTTCGACGGGGTGGCCCGGTACCTGCAGGACACCGGGCAGGACCACCTGCGCCACGTCGACTACGAGGACATCCACCCGTACTGGGTGGTGCGGCGCACCGTCATCGAGATCCTCGAGGGCGGCGAGCAGCCGGACATCCTCACCGTCGAGCGCTGGGGCTCGAAGATGGGCTCGCGCTGGTGCAACGTGCGGATCGGTATCGACGGGCAGAAGGGCACCCGGATCGAGACCGAGGCCTTCTGGATCAACTTCAACATCGACACGCTCACCCCGTCGGCGCTCAGCGACACCTTCCTCAGCACCTTCGGCGCGGCCGCCGAGCCCGGTGTGCTGCGCTGGAAGCAGTGGCTGGACCCGAAGCCGCACCCCGACGCCGTCGAGGTGCCCTTCCTGCTGCGCGCCGCCGATCTGGACATCATCCAGCACGTGAACAACGCCGTGTACTGGACCGCGCTGGAGGAGGCGCTGGCCACCCAGCCGGACCTGCGCGAGCGGCTGCCGCTGCGCGGGATCGTCGAGCACAACTCGGCGCTGCAACTCGAGGACGAGCCCCGGCTGCTGGCGCACCGCGACGGGGACGTGCTGTACGTGTGGTTCATGGCCGGGGACCGCACCGCCGCGGCGATGAGCGTCGAGGCGCTGGCGGAGTAGGCGCGTGCCCGGTATCCCGATGCGCGGCCCCGTCCCGTCCAGTGCCGTCGACTTCGGCGCGGTCCGCACCGAGTTCGAGCTGGTCGAGGAGTTCCCCGCCGAGGCGCAGGCCCAGGCCGACGCTGCGGCGGATCTGCTGGCCGCGGGGCGCGCGGACCGTCGGGACATCGAGTTCGTGACCATCGACCCGCCCGGGTCCATGGACCTCGACCAGGCCGTCCACATCGCGGCCGACGGCGACGGCTACCTGGTGCACTACGCGATCGCCGATGTCGGCGCCCTGGTCGAGCCGGGCGGCCCGCTCGAGGCGGAGACCCGCCGACGGGGCCAGACGATGTACCTGCCCGACGGCTCGGTCCCGCTGCACCCGCGGTCGCTGTCGGAGGGCGCGGGATCACTGCTGCCCGAACAGGACCGGGCCGCCGCGCTGTGGGAGATCCGGCTCGACGCCGCGGGCGAGGTCCGATCCGCAACCGTGCGGCGCGCCGTCGTCCGCTCGCGCGCCCGCCTCGACTACGCCGGGGTGCAGGCCGATTTCGACGCCGGCCGGGTGCATCCGAGCATCGTGCTGCTGCCCGAGGTCGGGAAGCTGCGGGCGGCGTGGGGCCGCGCGCACGGCGCCATCGACTTGCGGCTTCCCGCCCAGGAGGCCGTGCAGGGCCCCGACGGTTGGACCGTGCGGATCGAGCCGCGCACCGACTTCGACGCCCACAACGCGCAGATCTCGCTGCTCACCGGCGTGTGTGCGGCCGCGATCATGCTCAAGGCCGGCGTCGGGCTGCTGCGCACCCTGCCCGCCGCGCCCGCCGACGCGGTCGAGGATCTCCGCCGCGCCGCCACGGCCCTCGGGCAGGAGTGGCCGGCGGGGGTCGTCGTCGGCGACTTCCTGGCGGGCCTGGACGTGAGCACCCCGCAGGGCCTGGCCGTCATGACCGATGCGGCGCGCCTGCTCCGCGGCTCCGGCTACGCCGCGTTCGGCACCGGCGCAGCGCCGCAGCCGCCCGAGGACGCCGGGCACGCGGGCGTGGGTGCGCCGTACGCGCACGTCACAGCCCCGCTGCGCCGGCTCGCCGACCGGTACGCCACCGAGGTGTGCCTCGCCGCGTGCGCCGGCCAGCCCGTCCCGGACTGGTCCCGCGGCGCGCTCGACGAGGTCGCCGAGATCATGCAGCGCACCAACTCCCTGGCCAACAAGGTGGATCGGGCGTGCATCGACCTCACCGAGGCGGTCATCCTCGCCGACCGGGTGGGGGAGGACTTCACCGCGATCACGATGCGCGAGGACCAGGTGCTGCTCGACGATCCGGCGGTCATCGCCCCGTGCACCGGTGGGCCGCCGGAGGGTGCGCGGGTCACGGTTCGCCTGGAGACGGCGGACGTGGCCGCCCGAAAGGTGTCCTTCGCGTACGAGAAGCGCTAGTTTGAGACCATGAGCCGCCGCCTCGTCCTCGTTCCCGCCCTCGCAGCCCTGGTCGCCCCGCTGGTGCCGGCGCTCGTCGCCGCTCCCGCATCGGCCGCGCCCACGTGCGCGGACTACACCTTCATCGGCGCCGCCGGCTCCGGGGAGGGACGCGAGGCCGGCGGACTGGGCCCGACGGTCAACTCCGCCGCGCAGGCCTTTGCAGGCCGGGTCCGGGCGGCGGGCAAGACGGTGGCGATCCGCCCGATCTACTACCCCGCCGCGCCGGTGCCCACCAGCCTGGACAAGCTCGGCGGATTCCTGGCCAGCATGAACACGGGCGCGGCGAACACGCAGGGCGATGCGGACATCGTCATCAAGGCCTGCCCGTCGACGAAGATCGTGATGGTCGGCTACTCCCAGGGCGCCGCCGCGGTGCACCGCGCCCTGCAGCGCCTCGGCGACAAGAAGCAGATCGTGGCCGCCGGCCTGATCGCCGATCCGGACCGCATCCCGAACGACACGACGCGCTACCTCGGCACCGCACCGCGGACGCAGGGCATGGCGCAGGCCTCGGCGATGATCAGCGGCGCGAACCCCGCCCCGCTGCCGGCGCGTACCGGCAGCCGCACGATCACGATCTGCAACACGGGCGATCCGGTGTGCCAGTGGACGGGGAACCTCAGTGACGCGGTGGTGGACTCGCACACCTCGTACTCCGGAGCCGACATCGGCGGCCGGGTCGCGAGTATCGCCGGGCTGTAGGTCGCGGCGCCCCTAGCGGAGCTTGCGGAGCAACGCGGGGAGGCTGTCGCGGGCCTGCGCGGCCCGCCACTCCTCGACGGCGTCGACCCGGCCGAGCCGGAACGCGATCGACGGGTCGATCGTCTCCGCCGCGAGGCCGGCGATGGCGTCGCGGGCGATCGTGGCGTCCTGGAACTCGCCGAGCCGGCTCTGCACCTTCGCCAGGCCCTTGACCTCGGACCGCAGGTCGCCGCGCACCACCGGGTCGGCGACGGCCGACGCGTAGCGCAGCCGCTTGGCGTGCTTGCGGATCGCGTGCACGTCGTGGTCGGTGCACGCCGGATCGGCGAGCAGGACGACGGACTGCCGGGCGAAGGACCGGATCCGCTTGTCCAGCAGCGGCGCCAGGCTCTTCGATGCCTGCTGATCGGCCCGTTCGCGCAGCGGCGGGTCGGCGATGAACGCGTCGATCGCGTCCAACAGCACGAAGTAGCGGTCGGAGTCCAACGCCAGGTCGACCCGGCTCCAGCCGCGCGCCTCCGCCGCGTGCTGCCGCTGCGCCAGAGCCGCTCCGGCGCCCCCGAACTCGCCGCCCGCGTCGAGGGCTTCGAATCGCTGGGCGAGCACCTCGGCATCGCGCACGGCGCCGAGGATCGATGCCAGCAGCTTGAGTTCCGAGCTCAGCGCGGCACGCGCGGGCCCGTCGAAGAACCCGGAGAACTCGGTGAGGACGCTGCGCAGCTGCCGCGTGGCGATGCGCATCTGGTGCACCGAATCCTCGCCGCGGGCACGAACTCTCGGGTCCTCTCGCAGCAGCTTGTCCCGGTAGGCCGCGAGCGCGGCGGTCAGGAGCTGCCCGGCGGTCGCGTGCGCGATCTTCTTCGGCAGGTCGACGGGTCCCCGGGTCACGTCGGCGTCGATGGCACGGGCCAGCTTCGACGCGGCGTCCGGCCGCTCGCCGCCCGCGGCGCGTAGCGCCTTGTCGACGGCGAGCGCCGTCTTGCGGCCGAGAGCAGTGTCGGGAACCTCGAACTCCCACTCGCGCCAGGTCTTCTCGGGGCCGTCGGGGAGCAGGGAGACCGAGTGCACGTGGTCGTCGACGAACTCGCCGAGGAGCTCCCCGTCGACCGCGTGGCAGTAGGTCGTGTGCCGCTCGTTCTCGACGATGGCGATGGGGGCGAGAGCGCGCCCGCGCACCAGGGCGCGGACGCGCTTGACCAGATCCTCCGGAACGTCCTCGGAGGTGCCCGCCGGGACGTCGCCCGCAGGCGCGCCGGCCGCCGAGTCGCCCAGGGGCACGGTCACCTCGCGACGGTCGGCACCGTCGGGCAGCTTGAGGTGCCACCCGTCGTCCTTGCCGCCCGTGCGGCGGCGCAGCGTGATCCGATTCGCGGCCAGGTCCAGGGCATCGGTGTCGTAGTACACCGCCACCAGGTGGAAGACCTCGTCGGTCGTGACGTGGTCGACACCGGTCACCGCCGTCAGCGCGGGCGCGACGGTGTCGGCAGCGACCTCGTACTTGGTCTCGATCTCACGCTGCTCCGGCATCGGTCAGCCCTTCGCGAATCGGTCGGTGGCCTCGATGAGCGCCGAGCGGATGCCCGGCTCGAAGGCCGAATGGCCGGCGTCCGGCACGATCACCAGATCGGCGGTGGGCCAGGCGCGCTGCAGGTCCCATGCGCTGCGCGCCGGGCACACCACGTCGTAGCGGCCCTGCACGATCACGCCGGGGATCCCGGCGAGGCGATCGACGTCGCGCAGCAACTGCCCCTCGTCGAGGAACCCACCGTGCACGAAGTAGTGGTTCTCGATCTGGGCGAAGGGGATCGCGAACCGCGGGTCGTCGGCGTCCGCCGAAGTCTCCGGGGTGTTGATCAGGTGGCTCGTGCTGCGCTCCCACATCGACCAGGCCTTCGCCGCGCGCAGCGCCACCGCCTCGTCGCCGCTGTGCAGGAGCCGGTGGTAGGCCGCGATCTTGTCGGCCGACGGTGTCCGGTCCGCCTCGTCGAGCGGGGCCAGGTAGTCCTCCCAGTTGTCCGGAAAGACGTGGGAGGCACCGTCGTTGTAGTACCAGTCCAGCTCGCTGCGCCGCAGCAGGAAGATCCCGCGGAGCACGAGCTCCGTGACCCGCTCCGGGTGGGCTTGCGCGTACGCCAGGCCCAGCGTGGAGCCCCAGGAGCCGCCGAACACCTGCCACCGGTCGATGCCCAGGTGCTCGCGGATCCTCTCGATGTCCGCGATGAGGTGCGGCGTGGTGTTCACCGCGAGCCGGTCGGCGAGCGAATCGCCCTCTCCGACGGACGGATCCGCGATGTGCGGCTTGGACTGCCCGCATCCGCGCTGATCGAAGACGACGATGCGGTACACCGCCGGGTCGAAGAAGCGCCGGCACTCGGGGGAGGTGCCGCCGCCCGGCCCGCCGTGGATGAACACCACGGGCTTGCCCGCGGGGTTACCGCTCTGCTCCACGTACACGAGCTGGCCGTCTCCCACGTCCAGCAACTCCGTGCTGTAGGTGTCGATGGCGGGGTAGAACTCTCGCATCAGAATCCGTGCTCCGGTCCGGGGAACTCGCCCGAGGTGACCTCCGCGACGTACTCCTGGGCGCCGCGCAGCAACTCGTCGCCGATGTTCGCGAACTTCTTGACGAATCGCGCGGTGCGGCCGCGGTTGAGGCCGGAGAAGTCCTGCCACACCAGCACCTGGCCGTCGCACCGATTGCCCGCGCCGATCCCGATGGTGGGGATCGCGATCTCCTTGGTGACCTGCGCCGCCACGTCCGAGGGCACCATCTCCAGCACCACGGAGAAGGCGCCGGCGGCATCCACGGCCTTCGCGTCGAGCCGGATCTTGTCGGCCGCCTCGTCGCCCCGTCCCTGGACCCGGTTGCCGCCCAGCGAGTTCACGGACTGCGGCGTGAACCCGATGTGCGCCATCACCGGGATGCCGCGGCGCTGCAGGAACTCGATGGTGGGCGCCATGTGCACGCCGCCCTCGAGCTTCACGGCCTCGGCGCCGGCCTTCATCAGCTTCGCGGCGCTGCGGTAGGCCTGCTCCGGCGACTCCTCGTAGCTCGCGAAGGGCATGTCCGCCACCACGAGTGCGTACTTCGTACCGCGGCGCACCGCGGCCGTCATCGCGGCCATGACGTCCAGCTCCATCGGCAGCGTGGAGTCGAACCCGTACACGGTGTTCGCTGCGCTGTCGCCGATGAGCAGGGCGGTGACGCCGGCCTCGTCGAAGATCGAGGCGGTCATGTGGTCGTAACTGGTGAGCATGGCCCACTTCTCGCCGCGCTCCTTGAGCTCGGCCAGGTGGTGGATGCGCACCTTCTTGCGGGGCGGCTTCGCGGGATCGGGCTCGGCGCCGGATCCTCCTCCGTACAACGGGTTCTCGCTCATGGATCTCTCCCTTTCACAGTCCCAGCCGGTGTCTCCGGTCCGGGCAGTCCCAGGTCCGGCGCTCAGGCCGGGTCGTGCCAGCGGTTCGTCACGGGCATCCGTCGATCGCGGCCGAAGGCCTTCGGTGTGATCTTGGGGCCCAGCGGGTACTGGCGCCGCTTGTACTCGGCGCGGTCCACGAGCCGGGCCACCTTGCGGATGAGCTCGGGCTCGTATCCCGCTTCGGCGATCTCCGCGACGCCCTGATCCTGCTCGACGTAGCGGCGCAGGATGTCGTCGAGAACGTCGTAGTCGGGCAGCGAGTCGCTGTCCTTCTGGTCGGGCCGCAGCTCGGCCGACGGCTCCTTGGTGATGGAGTTCTCGGGGATGGGCGGCGTCTCGCCGCGTTCGACGGCGACCCCGTTGCGCCACCGCGCCAGCTCCCACACGAGCGACTTCTCGACGTCGCGGATCGGGGCGTAGGCGCCGACGGCGTCGCCGTAGATCGTCGAGTAGCCCACGGCCAGCTCGCTCTTGTTGCCCGTGGCGAGTACGAGGTGGCCGTCGAGGTTGGACAGCGACATCAGGGTCATTCCGCGACAGCGGGCCTGGATGTTCTCCTCGGCGAGGCCGGCCAGATGCAACTGGCCGACGAAGGACTCCACCATGTGCTCGATCGGCTCGAACCGGAAGTGGATGCCCATCCGATGCGCCTGATCGGCGGCGTCGTCCTTCGAATGGTCGGAGCTGTACTTCGAGGGCATGCCCACGCCGTAGACGTTGTCGGCGCCCACCGCGTCGGCGGCGATCACCGCGACCAGGGCGGAGTCAATCCCGCCGGACATCCCCAGGCCGACGGTGCGCCCTCCCACCTTGTGCACGTAGTCGCGCGTACCGGTGACCAGTGCCCCCCAGATCTGCGCGAGCTCGTCGAGACGGCCCGCCGGTGTCGCCCCGGCGTGCAGCGACGCGGCGGGGCGCGCAGGCAGGTCCACCGACTCGACGGTCCAGCCCTCGACGGCGCCCGCGGGCTCCCGGCTCAGCGCGGCCACCTCGGTGAAGGTGGTGGCCTCCGTGAACTGCGGCCCCGGCGCCCAGTCGGAGCCGGGAAGCGCGGTGAACGAGTCACCGTCGAAGACGAGCTCGTCCTGCCCGCCGACGAGGTTGACGTAGACGATCGGCGCGCCGCCCTCGGCGACCCGGGCGGCGAGGATCTCGCGCCGCTGCGCGGGCTTGCCCACCTCGAACGGGCTGGCGTTGAGGCAGAGCACCGCGTCGACGCCGAGCTCGCCCAGCCCGGCCACGGGACCGTCGGGCCACCAGACGTCCTCGCAGATGGCCAGGCCGAGCCGGACACCGTCGACGTCGAGGACCACGAGCCGGTCGCCGGGCGTGAACCACCGCTTCTCGTCGAAGACCCCGTAGTTGGGCAGGAAATGCTTGTCGTAGCGCGCCACGAGCTCTCCGCCGTGCAGCACGCCGGCGGCGTTGCGGGCGCCACCGGTGGGGTTCGTGCTGGTCTCCGGGGCGTCCGGGTCGCGGTCGAGGAAGCCGACGACCACGATGAGGTCGCCGCAGCCCGCGTCGTCGAGGGCGAGGGCGAGGCGCTGCACGGCCTGCCGCGAGTCGACGGCGAAGGACCGGCGCAGCAGCAGGTCCTCGACGGGGTAGCCGGTGAGGGCCATCTCGCCGAAGACGGCGACCTGCGCGCCACTCTGGGCAGCGTCCCGGGCGGCGGCGGTGATGCGAGTGACATTGGCGTCCAGATCGCCCACGACGGGGTTGATCTGGCATGCCGCGACACGAAGGGGCGTCATGGCTCAACCCTAGCGTCCCCGGAACCGCGCCCGCCGCGTGGCAGGATCGTCAGGGTGAAGGCCAGGAAGCTCCCGTTCGCCGCGCTCGCGGTCGTGTCCGTCGTCGCCCTTGCGGGATGCTCGGTGCAGATCGGGGGCAGCCCCGCACCGTCGGACAGGTCGACGGTGAGCGGCGGTACCGCCGGGCCCACGAGCACCGTCACGGGGGGCGCTCCGTCGGGCCTGCAGAAGTACTACGGGCAGAAGCTGTCGTGGGGGTCGTGCGCCGAAATGGCGCGTACCGACGACATCGACGAGTACGACAAGACCAAGCTCGAGTGCGCGCACCTCACCGTGCCGATCGACTACAACGATCCGGGGTCGGGGGAGACCAGTCTCGCGGTCGCGCGGGTCAAGGCCACCGGGCAGAAGCAGGGCTCGCTGCTGATGAACCCGGGCGGCCCAGGCGGCTCCGGCGTCCAGCAGGTGGCCGGCAAGTCGCTGGAGGCGGACAAGCTGCCCATCGCGCAGACCTTCGACCTGGTGGGCTGGGACCCGCGCGGCGTCGGCGCGTCCTCGCCCGCGGTCAAGTGCTTCAGTGACAAGCAGCGCGACGAGAACCGGCTCTCCACCATCGCCTTCGACAACTCTCCCGCGGGCATCACCAAGCAGGAGGACTTCAACAAGTCGCAGGCGAACCTCTGCGCCGAGAAGATGGGGAAGACGTTCCTCGAGCACGTCGGTACCGCGGACACCGTCCGCGACCTGGACGTGCTGCGGGCCGTGCTCGGCGACGAGAAGCTCACCTACCTCGGCTACAGCTACGGCACGTTCATCGGCGCGATCTACGCCGAGACCTTCCCGGAGAAGGTCCGGGCCATGGTGCTCGACGGTGCCGTCGACCCGGCGGAGGACCCGATCGACTCGTCCATCCAGCAGATGGCCGGGTTCCAGACGGTGTTCGACGACTGGGCCAAGGACTGCGCCAAGTATCCGACCTGCCCGGTGGGCACCGACCCGTCGAAGGCCACGGAGCGCTTCCAGCAGCTGACGCGCCCGCTCATCGACAAGACGGTGCGCGGCCAGGGCGGCCGACAGCTGAGCTACAGCGACGCGACCACCGCCACCATCCAGGCGATGTACGCCACGCAGTTGTGGGAGCCGCTGCGCCGCGGCCTGACCGGCTTGCAGACGGGCGACGGCTCGCTCCTGCAGCGCATCGCCGACCTCTACCTCAACCGCGACGAGCTGGGCCGCTACTCGCCCATGATGGACGCGAACACCGCCATCAACTGCGTCGACGGTCCGGCGGTCACCGATCCCGCCGACCTGTCGCGCCTCGACTCCGGGATCCGCAAGGCGGCTCCGTTCCTCGACGACGGCCGCGGCACCGGTCGCGCCGCGAAGGGCACCTGCGCCTTCTGGGCGGCGGCGCCCACGCTCAAGCCGCACGAGGTGCACGCGGTCGGCGCGCCCAAGATGGTCGTGATCTCGACGACGCACGACCCGGCGACGCCCTACGAGAACGGCGTGAGCCTGGCCAAGCAGCTCGGCGCGTCGCTGATCAGCTTCGAGGGCAGCCAGCACACCGTCTCGCTGGAGGGCAACGCGTGCGTCGACGGTGCGGTGGGCGCGTACTTCCGGGACCTCACGATCCCGCCCGCCGGCCTGCGCTGCACGCCGTAGTCAGGAGTTCGAGGCGATCACGCTGATCGCGAAGATCAGGCTGTCGCCGGGCGCGATGCCGGCGTCGGGCTCCCCCTTCGGGTAGGCCTGGGCGGCGGGGATCGCGGCGACGACGGCGGCGCCGGCCTTCTGTCCCACGAGCGCGGCCCGGAAACCGGGGACGAGGTCCGGCAACGCCATTTCCGCGGAGGTCGCGCGCGCGAAGGCGTCGTCGAAGACCTCGCCCGTCCGGCCGTTGACGCCCTGGTAACAGAGGGTCACGACGGACTTCTCGGAGACGGTCTGCCCGGTTCCGGCGCGTGCGGTCTCGGTGTGCAGTCGATCCACCTGGAACGGCGCGGTGACGGTGATCCTCGGGGCCGAGTCGGCGGTCGGTGCGACGACCGACGCGCTGCCCGTGACGCCGTGCAGGATGATCGCCCGCGCATCCGCCGCCGGCGCGGCTGCGGGACACACGTCGATCGAGTGCGCGCGGCTGCTGGTGGCGGCGCCCTCCTCCGACGTCGCGCCGCACCCCGCGATGACGACGATCGCCGCGGAGGCTGCTGCGGCGGCAGTGAGCCGCGCGAACGGTGTGTCCACGCCCCGGACCCTAGCGCGGAAGCCTCCTCCCGTGATCGCTTCGTGGCCGATCGGTCGTGGACGTGCCCGCACGAACGTCGTCTCCAGCGGCGGCCCCTCGGTGTTCGCCCAGGTCATGGAATTCGAGCGCCGCTGGGAGCGACGTTCGTGCGGGAACCGCCGGTCCCCGGGCACCAGAAGGCCATATGTAACACGCCGTTAACACCTTCTCGCTTAGGGTCGTGAGCATGGATCGGCAGCAGGAGTTCGTCCTTCGCACCATCGAGGAACGGGACATCCGCTTCGTGCGGCTGTGGTTCACCGACGTGCTCGGTTTCCTCAAGTCCGTGGCGATCGCCCCGGCGGAGCTGGAGGGCGCGTTCACCGAGGGGATCGGCTTCGACGGAAGCTCGATCGAGGGCTTCTCCCGCGTCTCGGAGGCGGACACCGTCGCCAAGCCCGACCCGTCGACCTTCCAGGTACTGCCGTGGGCGAGCGGCGACGGGGAGATGCACTCCGTCCGCATGTTCTGCGACATCGCGATGCCCGACGGTACGCCGTCCTGGGGCGACAGTCGGCACGTGCTGCGGCGGCAGCTCAACCGCGCCGCGGACCTCGGCTTCTCCTGCTACGTGCACCCGGAGATCGAGTTCTACTTGCTGAAGAAGGAAGCGGGTCCGAACGGCCTGCCCGTGCCCGCGGACACCGGCGGCTATTTCGACCAGGCGGTGCACGAGGCGGCGCCGAACTTCCGGCGCAAGGCGATCGAGGCGCTCGAGGCCATGGGGATCTCGGTGGAGTTTAGCCACCACGAGGCGGGGCCCGGCCAGCAGGAGATCGACCTGCGCTACGCCGACGCGCTGTCGATGGCCGACAACGTGATGACCTTCCGCTACCTCGTCAAGGAGGTGGCGATGACCGAGGGCGTCAAGGCCTCCTTCATGCCCAAGCCCTTCAGCGTGCACCCGGGCTCGGGCATGCACACGCACATGAGCCTGTTCGAAGGCGACTCCAACGCCTTCCACGACCCGGACGACGAGCTGCAGCTCTCGTCGACGGGCAAGGCGTTCATCGCCGGCATCCTGCATCACGCGCCCGAGATCTCCGCCGTGACGAACCAGTGGGTGAACTCCTACAAGCGCCTCGTGACCGGGGACGAGGCGCCGACCGCCGCCACCTGGGGCGCCGCGAACCGCTCCGCGATGGTGCGCGTGCCGCTGTACACGCCGAACAAGGCCAGCAGCCGGCGCATCGAGGTCCGCTCGCCCGATTCGGCGTGCAACCCGTACCTGGCGTTCGCGGTGCTGTGCGCGGCGGGGCTCGCCGGCATCAAGGGCGGCTACGAACTGCCCGAGGCCGCCGAGGACGACGTGCGACAGATGACGGCCCGCGAGCGCCGCTCGATGGGCTTCCGCGACCTCCCCTCCGGCCTCGACGACGCGCTGGTACTCATGGAGAAGAGTGAGCTCGTGGCGGAAACGCTGGGGGAGCACGTCTTCGAGTACTTCCTGCGGAACAAGTGGGCGGAGTGGAACGACTACCGCTCCGTGGTCACGCCGTTCGAGCTCGACCGCTTCCTCTCCCTCTAGGGGGTCGACGGTGCCGCCGACCAGTCGTGAGGTCCGCCGTCCGAGCGCGGGCAGGCTCGGCCTGCTCGACGCTGCGGCGGAGTCGAACCTCGAACTCCTGAACTGGGCCGACACGGCCTGTTCCGACGTGCTGTGGGCGCTCTCGCGCGCCGCAGATCCGGACTGGACGCTGCGCGCTCTGGTGCGGCTGCGGGAGACGACGGGCGACGACTGGGCCGAGATCGACGG
Source organism: Tsukamurella pseudospumae (assembly GCF_001575195.1). Classification (NCBI taxonomy): domain Bacteria; kingdom Bacillati; phylum Actinomycetota; class Actinomycetes; order Mycobacteriales; family Tsukamurellaceae; genus Tsukamurella; species Tsukamurella pseudospumae. The sequence goes on along the minus strand of NZ_LSRF01000001.1, from coordinate 388,749 downwards.
CCTGATCCGTTCCGACACCACCTTCCGCGGCCGCCTGTTCGGGTTGCTCGGTGCCTCGGACGCGTTGGGGGACCACCTGATCAGCCACCCGGAATCGTGGCGGTTGCTGCTGGACACGGCGCCGCTGAAGTCACGGGACGATCTGATCGCGGCGATGCTCGCCACCGTCGACGCCGCGAAGGTCCCGGGACGGCGCGACGACGACCTGCTCTACCGCGCCGCCGTCACCGGTGGCGCGGCGATCGCGCAGCTGCGGGACGGCTACCGCGACCTCGCGATGGTGCTCGCGGCGCGCGACCTCGCCGAACTCGTGGAGAACGAGCCCACGCTGCCCTTCTCGGTCGTGGGCGCGCACCTCGCGGACCTCGCGGACGCGGCGCTGACCGCGGCCCTGTCGGTCGCCGTCGCGACGGCCTTCCCCGACGCAGACCCGGAGGGCCGTCTCGCCGTGGTCGCGATGGGCAAATGCGGTGCGCGGGAACTGAACTACGTCTCCGACGTGGACGTGATCTTCGTGGCCGAGCCGGCCGACGGTCCCTCGGCGCGGCTGGCCGGTGAGATGATGCGGATCGGCTCCGCCGCCTTCTTCGACGTGGACGCCGCCCTGCGCCCCGAGGGCAAAGCCGGCAGCCTCACCCGCACGCTGGACTCCCATGTGGCGTACTACAAGCGGTGGGCCAAGACCTGGGAGTTCCAGGCACTGCTCAAGGCCCGTCCGCAGACCGGCGACATGCAGCTCGGCTACGACTACCTCGCGGCGCTCAGCCCCATGGTGTGGGAGGCGGCCGAGCGCGAGGACTTCGTGCAGGACGTGCAGGAGATGCGCCGTCGCGTCGAGGAGAACATCGCCCCCGCCCTGCGCGAGCGCGAACTCAAGCTGGGCCGCGGCGGCCTGCGCGACGTCGAGTTCGCCGTCCAGCTCCTCCAACTCGTGCACGGCCGCACCGACGAGACCCTGCGGGAACGGAGCACCGTCGACGCCCTGGAGGCCCTGACGACGGGCGGCTACGTGGGCCGCGAGGACGGGGCCAACTTCACCGCCTCGTACGAGTTCCTGCGCCGCCTGGAGCACCGGCTGCAACTGCGCCGCATGGAGCGCACGCATCTGCTGCCGCCGCCGGACCACGAGGAGGCCTGGCGCTGGCTGGCCCGCGCCGCGCACGTCCGGCCCGACGGTGAGCGCGACGCCGCGGGCGTGCTGCGCGTGGATCTCAAGCGGCACAACAGTCGCGTCCGCAGACTGCACACCAAGCTGTTCTACCGGCCGCTGCTGGACGCGATCGCGGGCCTCGACGCCGACGCGGTGAGCCTGACCGACGACGCGATCGTCGCGCGACTCGGTGCCCTCGGCTTCCATCAGCCGCAGCACGCCCTGGCGCACCTCAAGGCGATGGCCGACTCGTCGCGTCGCGGCCGCATCCAGACCATCCTGCTGCCCACGCTCCTCGAATGGCTCAGTGAGACACCGAACCCCGATGCCGGGCTGCTGAACTACCGCAAGCTGTCCGAGGACCTGCGCGACGTCGAGTGGTACCTGCGCGTGCTACGCGACGAATCGGTCGTGGCGCAGCGGCTGATGACGGTGCTCGGTTCCTCGACCTTCGTCGCCGAGCTGCTCGCGCGCTCGCCCGAGGTGATCCGCCTCTACGCCGACGGCGCCACCGGACCCAAGCTCACGGAGACCTCGCCGCGGGAGGTCTACAACGGCATGCTCGCGGCGGTCAGCCGTGCGCACCACCGGGATCGGGCGATCGCGGTGGCGCGGGCCATGCGCCGCAGCGAGATCGCGCGCGTCGCGTCCGCCGACATCCTCGGGATGATGACGGTGCCCGAGGTGTGCGCGGCGCTGTCCTCGGTCTGGGGTGCGGCGCTCGACGCGGCACTGGTGTCGGAGGTCGCGACCTCGGTCGCCGAACGCGAGTCCAGCAGAAGCGATTACAAGCCCGGCGCGCCCGCCCGGATCGCGGTGATCGGGATGGGGCGGCTCGGCGGGCACGAGATCGGTTACGGCTCGGACGCCGACGTGCTGTTCGTCTGCGTGCCCAACGAGGGCTACGACGAGTCCGACGCCGTGCGCTGGGCGAACCTGGTCGCCGACGCGGTGCGCAAGCGGCTCGGCGCACCGTCGGTGGACCCGGGCCTGGAGGTCGACACCGGGCTGCGCCCCGAGGGCCGCAACGGGCCGGTCGTGCGCACCCTGGCCGCGTACCGCGCCTACTACCAGCAATGGGCGCAGCCCTGGGAGGTGCAGGCCCTGCTGCGCGCCACGCACGTCGCGGGCGACGAGGACCTCTCGCGCGAGTTCCTGCACATGGTCGACGAGATCAGGTACCCGGACGGCGGCGTCTCGGCCGCGACGGTGAACGAGCTGCGTCGCATCAAGGCGCGCGTCGACTCCGAGCGGCTACCCCGCGGCGCCGACCCGGCCACCCACACCAAACTCGGGCGCGGAGGGCTCTCCGACGTGGAGTGGACCGTGCAGCTCGAGCAGTTGCGGCACGCGAGCGCCGTGCCCTCGCTGCAGAACACGTCCACCCTCGAGTCCCTGGACGCCATCGGGGCGGCGGAGCTGGAGCCGGAGGGCGACGTGGAGCTCCTGCGCGACGCGTGGCTCACCGCGACCCGCTCCCGCAACGCCCTGTTCCTGGTGCGCGGCAAGCCGATCGATCAGTTGCCCGGACCGGGCGCGGTGCTTGCGAACGTCGCCTACGTGGCCGGTTGGAGGGGGCCCGCGCTGGACTTCCTCGAGGACTACCTGCGCACCACGCGGCGCGCCCGGGCCGTCGTCGACCGGGTGTTCTGGGGCGAATAGCGGTTCGCCCGGCAGAATGTCGGCATGAGGATCTTCATCCGGCCGGTGGCGGGCATCGTCGGCACCGTGGCGGCGCTCGCCGCACTCGCGACCATCGGGCTGCACTACTGGCCGGGAACCCAGAAGGTCACCGTGGCCGCGGCGGCGATGGTGCCCCTGCTCCTGACGGCCACCGTGGCGCTGGCGGTGGTGTGCCTGCTGTACGCGCGGGCGTTCATCCGGCTGGCGGTCGCGATCGCCGTGGCGGTGGCCGCGATCGTCGTGCAGGCGCCGCTCTGGCGCGGCGAGGCCGCGCCGAGCGGGAAGACGCTGGCGGTGCTCACGTCCAACATTCAACTCGGACAGGGTGACGTGGGCGAGCTGGCGAAGCTGGTGCGCGAGAACGACGTCGACTTCCTGGCCGTCGAGGAGCTCACGCCCGAGGCGGCGCAGCGGATCGCCGGGACCACCATCGCGGCGGACCTTCCGCACTCCTTCGTGCGCCCGGACCGGCTCGCCTACGGAACCGCCCTCTACAGCCGTTATCCGCTCTCCAGCACGGCGACGGTGCCCGGCTTCGCGCTCGCGACGCTCACGGCGGTCGCGACGGTTCCCGGCCGGGGAGACGTCCAGCTGTTCGCGGTGCACCCGGTGCCGCCGCTGGAACCCTCGGACTGGGCCGATGAGCTGAAGAAGATCGAGGCGCTCCTGCACGGCGTCCCCGAGCCGCGACCGGTGATCGCGCTCGGCGACTACAACGCCACGTACGACCACGTGCAGTTCCGCCGCTTGCTCGCCGGCGGTTACCGCGACGCCGGGCAGCTGGCCGGCGCGGGATGGCTGCCCACCTATCCCACGGACAAGACCTATCCGCCGCTGGTGGGGATCGACCACGTGCTCGTCCGCGGGCTCGGCGCCGCCGAGGTCACGGGACACGAGGTGTCCGGCGCCGATCACCTGGCGCTGCTCGCCCGGGTGGGCTGATCAGGCGACGCGCAGCTCCAGGCACTGTTCGACGCCGAACAGCCGCAGCGTGCGCTGCGCGCCGGGCGGGATCTCGCTGAGCACGTCGGCCGTCGCGACCGTCCGAGGCTCGCTCGCCGTCAATGTCTCGCCCTGCCGCAGCAATTCGACGGTGCCCGCCGCGCGGACGTTGCGGACCCAGTCGGTGTCCGGTCCGTAGGGCAGCGCGATGAGCAGGGTGCTCCGATCGGTGGCGAACGCGTCGACGGGCGTCTCGTAGGCCTTCCCGCTGCGTCGTCCCACGTGGCGCACGACGGTCCGCGTCGAATCCGGGGACCCGGCGCTGTGCACGGCGCGTGGATTGGTGACGTCCCGGTTGAAGCGGCGGACCACGTCGAGGATGGGCCGGATCCGGAATCGGATCCCCGCAAGAATCACGGCGACCGCCGCAAGGGGGAGGAGCACCACGGCTCCGAGGACGGCGGACAGTACGCGCATGAGGCCTCCACGTTCGGTGTGCCCACCAGTCTCGCGTCGCCGCGGGCGACGGCACATCGGGGAGAACCCGGATTCGCAGCGGGTCAGCCGGCCGTCCAGTCGAGGGTGTACCGGAACGGTATGCGCCGGCGGACCCGCGATCCCGGAAGAATCCGGTGCGCGGCGTCTGCGATCTCATCGACTGTGTGCTCGGGATCGCGGACCGGGAACGGTGGCTCCGGCACAGGTACCGACGTGGGAATCGGGCTGCGCACGAAGCCCATGACGGGGTTGGCGAGTGCGGATCCCGTGAGCCACAGGGCGTCGGTCAGCGATTCCTCGCGGGCGAGTCCCACCACGAGAAGCCTGCCGCCGGGTGCGAGTAGTTCGCGACATCGTTCCAGAGCGGACTCCAGGTCGAGGTGGTGCAGCGTTGCGACCATGGTGATGAGGTCGTACGGCCCGGCCGCGGCATCGAAGCCGCCGAGGACCCGCACGTGCGGCTCCTCGAGTCCGGCGGTCGCTATCCGCATCTCCTCGTCTCGATCGGCGGCGTCGACCTGGCCGAAACGCTGCGCGAGTCGCGACGCCAGTAGGCCCTGGCCGCAGCCCACGTCGAGCGCTCGTCGACGTCGATCGGGGAGGTTGCTCAGCACCCAACCGTGGAAGTGGTCGTTGTGGTTGAACGGGTGTCGCGCGTTGAACCAGTTCAGAATCCGGATCGGCACCTGCAGTGCAGGCACAGTTCGCGGATCCATGCCGGCTCCTACTTCGCCGAGAGGATCTTGATCACGAAGATCAGGGTGTCGCCCGGCCGGATGCCGGCGGAGGGCTGGCCGGTCGGGTAGCCGTCGGTCGGTGCGATGGCGACGCCCACGGCGCTGCCGACCTTCTGTCCCGCGATCGCCTTCTTGAAGCCGGGGATCACGCCGTCGAGGGAGAACGACGCGGGCTTGCCGCGGTCGTAGGTGCTGTCGAACCGCTCGCCGGTGCGGCCGTTCACGCCGAGGTAGCAGACCGAGACGGTCGCGGTGTCGCCGACCACGGCACCGTCGCCGGGCGGATTGAAGGCCTGGATGTGCGTCTCCGCGACCGTGAAGGGCTTCTCGACGGTGATCTGCGGGGACGCGCTGTCGGTGGGGCCGGTGGCGACGATCGAGCCGGACTGCCCCTGGTACGTCCAGTCCGGCGAGTTCGCGGTGCTGGGTGCCCCGGTTGGGCACGTCGCCGCGGCGTTCGACGAGCACGCCGTGAGGGTCCCGGTGACGAGAGTGACGGCGGTCGCGGCGAGGAGCAGGCGGGAGGGGCGCATCCCTCGAACCTACCGTCTGTGCCCCGGAACGGGTCGAGCCCGCACCGGGGAAACCGGTGCGGGCTCGAATCGTGGTGCAGGGCTACGACTCACACGTCGTAGTAGAGCTCGAACTCGTAGGGGTGCGGCCGCAGGTTGACCGGCGCGATCTCGTTCTCGCGCTTGTACGAGATCCACTCCTCGATGAGGTCCTCGGTGAACACGCCACCGGCGGTGAGGTACTCGTGGTCCTCCTCGAGACGGTCGATCACGTCCGCGAGCTGCGTGGGGGCCTGCGGGATGCCCTTGGCCTCCTCCGGCGGGAGCTCGTAGAGGTCCTTGTCGACGGGGGCGTGCGGCTCGATCTTGTTCTTGATGCCGTCCAGGCCCGCCATCATCATGGCGGCGAAGGCCAGGTACGGGTTGCCCGAGCTGTCGGGGCAACGGAACTCGATGCGCTTGGCCTTGGGGTTGTTGCCCGTGATCGGGATACGCACACAGGCCGAGCGGTTGCGCTGGCTGTACACCAGGTTGATCGGGGCCTCGTAACCCGGCACCAGGCGCTTGTACGAGTTGATCGTCGGGTTGGTGAAGGCGAGCAGCGACGGGGCGTGGTGCAGGATGCCGCCGATGTACCAGCGCGCCAGGTCCGACAGGCCGCCGTAGCCGGCCTCGTCGTAGAACAGCGGCTTGCCGTCCTTCCACAGCGACTGGTGCGCGTGCATGCCCGAGCCGTTGTCACCGAACAGCGGCTTCGGCATGAACGTGACGGTCTTGCCCTCCTGCCACGCGGTGTTCTTGACGATGTACTTGAACAGCTGGACGTCGTCGGCCGCGTGCAGCAGCGTGTCGAACTTGTAGTTGATCTCGGCCTGGCCACCGGTGCCCACCTCGTGGTGGCCGCGCTCCAGGGTGAAGCCGGCGTTCTGCAGGTTGGTCGAGATCTTGTCGCGCAGATCCACGTAGTGGTCGTACGGCGCGACGGGGAAGTAGCCGCCCTTGGTCTTGACCTTGTAGCCGCGGTTCGGCGAGCCGTCCTCCTCGATGGGGCGGCCGGTGTTCCAGGAGCCGGAGATCGAATCGACCTCGTAGAAGGAGCCGTTGATCGACGAGTCGTAGGAGACCGAGTCGAAGATGTAGAACTCGGCCTCGGCGCCGAAGAAGCAGGTGTCGGCGATACCCGTGCTGAGCAGGTACTCCTCCGCCTTGCGCGCGATGTTGCGCGGGTCGCGGCTGTACGCCTCACGGGTGAACGGGTCGTGCACGAAGAACGAGATGTTCATGGTCTTCGCAGCGCGGAAGGGGTCGATGCGCGCGGTGGTGACGTCCGGCAGCAGCATCATGTCGGACTCGTCGATCGACTGGAAGCCGCGGATCGACGATCCGTCGAACGCCAGGCCGTCCTCGAAGACGCTCTCGTCGAAGGCCTCGGCGGGGATGCTGAAGTGCTGCATCGTTCCGGGCAGGTCGCAGAAGCGGATGTCGACGTACTCGACGTCTTCCTTCTTCAGGTAGTCGAGAAGTTCCTCTTTGGTAGTGAACACCTGTTACTTGCTCCTTCGTCGTCCGGCGGTGGCGACGCGGTCGTACCGTGACCACCACCACCGAGGTTACGAGAATGAACGGTATGGACGAGGTGTTGCCCGGGAACTAACGCAATGTTTCAACGGTGTTACACATCGGGACCTGTCCGACACGCGTTGGAACGCGCCGCCCACGTACCCTGGGACGCATGCGTCGAGAAACGGGATCATGGCTCTCCGGTGCCTCCGCGGCACTGCCGGAGGGCGCCCACGGTGACTACCGGGGCCAGCAGCTGGGCCTGCCGCGCGACGGTGCCGGCTCGGTCGCGGGCGCCGGTCGCCGCGTGCTCGGGCTGTTCCTCGACTGGGTGCCGTCCGCGCTGATCGCGGTCGCGGTGGTCGGCCCGAGCAAGGTGTTCGCGGGGGAGCCCACGTCCTACGACACGCTGGCGCTCGGCATCTGGTTCGTCGTCGGCGTGCTGTCGGTGACCCTGTTCGGCTTCACGCCCGGTCAGTACTTCGCCGGCCTGCGGGTGGCGCGCATCGAGAACCCGCAGATGCGGGTCGGCATCGTCCGGGCGCTCGCCCGGAACCTGCTGATCCTGTTCATCGTGCCGCCGCTGATCCAGGACGTGGACGGGCGAGGTATGCAGGACCGGGCCACCGGCACCGTCGTCGTCCGGTCCCGATAGCGGTCCCGGAGCTCCGTAAGACGCGAACGGGGCCCGCAGCGCGGGCCCCGTCGGGGAGATCAGTTCGAGCCGGTCTTGCGCCGGACGGTGCGCTGCACACTGCGCATCTTGGCGCCCTGCGGTAGCGGGCCACGGGGCATCTGCGCCCCGCCGCCGCGGTTGGACAGGGCGGCGAGGCGGCCCTCCAGCTCGTCGATCTTCTTGCCGTTGATGTTCGACGGCAGCTTGTTCAGCGAGCGCTGCAGCTTGCGCAGGGGGACCTGGTTCTCCTCGGTGCCGACCACGAACTCGTAGATCGGGGTCTGGCCGACGACGCGGGCCGTCTTCTTCTTCTCCTGCGCGAGCAGGCCCTTGACCCGCCCCTCGTTGCCCTCGGCCACGAGGATCACCCCGGGCTTGCCGATGACGCGGTGCACCGCGTCGGCGTGGGTGGTGCGCGCCACGGCCTGGGTCACGCGCCACGAGCCGCGCATGTTCTCCAACGCCCAGCCCGCGGCGCCGACCTGGCCCTCGTTCTTGCTGTACACATTGCGCTCGAGGCGACGGGTGAACACGATGAACGCGCCCAGCGCGCCCAGCAGGACGCCCAGGATGAGGAACATCCACCACGGCTGGTTGATGACGAGGCCGAGGACGATCGCGAGCACGATCGCGCCGACGAACACGCCGATCATGATCGGCAGCAGCGCCTTGTCCTCCTTGCGCTGCATCTGGAACGCCTGCCACATCTGCGTGCGACGTTCCTTCGATGCCGCCCTGCGGGCGCGCTTCGCCTCGGCCTTCTGCGCCTTGAGCTTGTCGGCGGCTGCCTTGTCCTGTGCCATGTCTCCCAGCTTAATGTGCGGTCGTTCGGGGCCCTGCGGCCGCGTGTCGGGCTACTTCGCAGCCGCCAGGCGCTGCAGGACCGAGGTGGCCTCCTGGGCCGCGTCGCCCTCCGCGGTCAGGTGCGCCATGTTCTCCGGAATCGGCCGGCCGTGGTGCGCCATCGCCTTCGCGTAGAGCTTGCCCGCGCGGTACGACGAGCGCACGAGCGGCCCGGCCATGACGCCGGCGAAGCCCATCTCCTCCGCCGCGGCGGTGTGCTCGACGAACTCCTCGGGCTTGACCCACCGCTCCACGGGGTGGTGCCGCGGCGAGGGGCGCAGGTACTGGGTGATCGTGATGATGTCGCAGCCCGCGTCGTGCAGGTCGCGCATCGCGGCGGTCACCTCCTCGGGGGTCTCGCCCATCCCGAGGATCAGGTTCGACTTGGTGACCAGCCCGAAGTCACGGGCCTGCCGGATCACGTCGAGGGAGCGCTCGTAGCGGAACGCGGGCCGGATGCGCTTGAAGATGCGGGGCACCGTCTCCAGGTTGTGGGCCAGCACCTCGGGGCGCGACTCGAACACCTCGGCCAGCAGCTCCGGCTTCGCGTGGAAGTCGGGGATCAGGTTCTCGACCCCCGTGTTCGGGTTCAACGTGTGGATCTGGCGGACCGTCTCGGCGTAGAGCCAGACGCCCTCATCGGGCAGGTCGTCGCGTGCGACGCCGGTGATGGTCGAGTAGCGCAGTCCCATCGCCTGGACGGACTCCGCCACGCGGCGCGGCTCGTCCCGGTCGAGCTCGGCGGGTTTGCCCGTGTCGATCTGGCAGAAGTCGCAGCGGCGGGTGCACTGCTCGCCACCGATGAGGAAGGTGGCCTCGCGGTCCTCCCAGCACTCGTAGATGTTGGGGCAGCCCGCCTCCTCGCACACCGTGTGGAGGCCCTCACGCTTGACGAGGCCCTTGAGCTCGGTGAATTCAGGGCCCATCTTCGCGCGCGTGCGGATCCAGTTCGGCTTGCGCTCGATCGGGGTCTGCGCGTTGCGGACCTCGAGGCGGAGTAGCTTGCGGGGGTTCTCCGGGGTACTCACCCGCCCCATGCTACGCCCGGCCCCGCGGCCCGACGGTGGCGCGGGTCACGCCCGTTGGGCCGCATTCGTTCGGTCGTCTGATCCGGCTCGAGCGGGAGGTTCGGCGATGACATACGGGAGGACCCCGTGGGCCGTCTTCGGCGTGTCCGGTGTCCGTCCGGCTCGGCGCGGCGCCGGCGCAGGTGCGTCCGAGGCCGCCCGGGTGGGCCCCGCGGGTCAGGGCTTCGACGGCCACCAGACCCGGTCGCCCAGGGCTGTGATCGCGGCGGGGACGAAGACGGTGCGCACCACCACGATGTCGAGCAGGAGCCCGATGCCGATGGTCGACCCGATCTGCAGCAGGTTGATCACGCTGCCGCTCATGAGGGCGAACATGGTGATGGCGAACACCAGGCCGGCCGTGGTGATCACGCTGCCGGTGGTGCCGAACGCGCGGAGCACGCCACGCGCCGTCGAGTCGCCCGCGGCCTCCTCCCGGATCCGGTCGGCGAACAGCATGCTGTAGTCCGCGCCCACGGCCACCAGCGCCATGAACGAGATCGGCAGCACCGACCAGTCGACGGGGATGCCCAGGCCGTGCTGCCACAACAGGACGGAAGCCCCCGCTGCGGCGGCGAAGGAGAGCACCACCGTGGCGACCATGAGCAGCGGCGCGATCACCGAGCGCAGCAGCACCAGCAGCACGAGGAAGACACCGATCACTGCGACCACGCCGAACAACAGGAAGTCGCGCAGCACCTGCTCCCGCATCTGCGCCGAGATCGACGCGAGCCCGAAACCGTCCATCGTGGACGACTCGAGGACGGTGCCCTTCGCCGCTGCCCGCGCGGCGGCGGGGATCGACGCCGCGGTGTCGAGGGCCTCGTCCGAATACGGGTTGATGTTCCAGACCACGAGCATGCGGGCCGTGCGGCCGTCGGGCGACAGGAGCACCCGGGAGCCGTCGACGAAGCGGTCCGAGTGCAAACCCTGCGCGGGGAGGTAGAAGCCCCGGCCCGGGCCGGACGTGGTGCCGGCGCTCAGTCCCGTGAGGTAGTCGGTGGCGGTCCCGAGGCCGACCTGCAGGCGGCCCGTCATCTCCACCACCTGGTCGGTGCCGGTCTTGACCTGACCGAGGCCCGTGCTCAGCTGCGCGAGGCCCGTGCTCAACTGCGTGACGCCGGCGTTGAGCTCGGCGAGCTGTCCCTTCACCTGCTCGGGGCTGAGCCCGCCCAGGCCCTTGAGCAGACCCTGCAGCCGGGCCAGGGCGTCGTCGGCCTGCGCGAGGGCGGTCGCGGCCCGATCGGTCGTGCCGGTGGGCAGGACGACGGTGGCCGCGCGCACCGCCGTGGACGCCCGCCCGGACGTGGCGCGATCGAGCTCGGCGAACGCCCGATGCGCGGCGGCGCAGTTCGCGTCGGCGGTGCAGGACGGCGAGATCGGGCCGACCAGCGGCCCGAAGACCTCGCCGATGCCCGCGGCCGACTGCTGTCGCTGTGCGGTCCGCACCGCGTCGGCCGCAGTGGTCAGGGTGGACACGGCGGTGCGCAGCAGGGCGGTCGCGGCGTTCACGTCGACGGTGCCTCCGCTCGCGGTCGCGAGCGCCTGCTGGGCGGAGGTCAGCGCGTCCAGCACGCCCGACGCGAGGCCGGTCACCCGCTGGGTGCCCGCGACGAGCTCCGGCACGCGGCGCGAGGCCTCGCTCGCCCCGGAGTTGAGCTGATCGACACCGGCCGCGAGCGCCTTGAGCTGCGGCGACGCCTCCGTCAGCTGACGGTTCGCGTCGCCCAGGCCGTTCGCAACCTGCTGCGTCTGGTACCCGATGGCGGACTCGGGGATGGGCTTACCGTCGGGCCTGGTGATGGACCGGACGTACGCGACCTGCGGCAGGTTGCTCACGCCGATCGCTACCGCCTCGAGCGCCGCGAGGTCGTGGGTGTTGCGCATGTCGTGATCCGTGCGGATCAGGAGGAACTCGGGGACGGCCTCGTTCACGCCCCAGTGCTCGGTCACCGTCTCGTAGCCGTTGCGGGAGTCGGTGGCGCGCAGCTGCATCCGATTCTCGTCGAAGCCGATCACCATGCTCGGGAGCACCGCCGCGGCGGCGAGCAGGACGACCAGGGCGGCGGCGGACAGCGGCACCGCGCGGCGCATCACCCGCGCACCGGTCCGTCGCCAGCGCTTCTCCGTGCCCGGCCGCGGCTCCACCCAGCCCCGGGCGCCGAGGAAGCGCAGCAGGGCGGGCGGCAGGGTGAGAGCGATCAAGCAGGTGGTGATGATCGAGATCGTCGTGGGCAGGCCCGCGGTGACGAAGATGCCCACCTTGCAGAAGATCATGGCGCCGCTGGCCACGGCGATGGTGAGCGCGGAGGCGGCGATGATGCGGCCGACCCGCGACGACGCCGCGACCACGGCCTCGTCGGAGGCGGTCCCGGCGCGGCGGGCCTCGTGATAGCCGGCCACCGCGAAGATCGCGTAGTCGGTGGCGGCCCCGAGCACCATCGCGGTCATGATCGCGATGGAGAAGTTCGACACGGGGATCACCTCGTGCTCGCCGAGCAGCGAGACGATGGGACGCGCCACCGCGAGGGAGAGGCCGATGGTCAGCAGCGGCACCAGCGCGGCGCCCACCGACCGGTAGGTGATGAGCAGCAGCGCCGTGATCAGTGCCACGGACACGGCGGTGATCACCAGCAGCGAGGAGTCGATCGCGGTGAACAGATCGGACAGCGTCGGTGCGGTGCCCGTGAACTCGACGGTGGTGCCGGGCGGCGCGGGGATCGACCGGATCGTGGCACGGATCGCCTCGGTGCTCGATTGCGCGCGGGTGGAACCGATGTCGCCGACCTCGGCGACCAGGAGGTTGATCGCCTTGCCGTCGGGGCTCAGTCCCACCTCGCGGGCGGCGGGCTTGCCGAAGGTGTCGATGACGTAGGCGACGTGCTCCTTGTCGGCCTCCAACGCCGTCGTGAGCGTCCGGTAGTACTGCTCCTGCTCCGGTCCGATCCTCCCCTCGGCGGCGATGATGACATTGCCCTGCGCGGTCGACGACGGGGTGCCGAACTCGTGGGCCATGGCGCGCAGGCCGTCGACGCCGGGGAGGTCGCCGGGGATGAACGGCGCGGAGTGCTTGTGGACGGTGGCCTCGAGCTGCGGGACCGCGACGTTGAGGATGCCCGCGAGGGCGACCCAGAACAGCAGGATCCAGGCTGCGTAGCGCACGCAGAGCCGGCCGATCCGGGCGAAGAAGGGCTCCTTCGTCGCCGAACTACCATGGGCCTCGATCACGGTTACCTCCCGGTTCGCCGGAGGGACTCCGGCCGTGGTCCAAAAATCGAACCGAACTGATAGGTGTGAACCGTATCTCTATCGCTGGGGTTCGCCTAGTGGGATCCGGTGTGGGTTCGGACGCACAGCGACAGGAGGAGTGACGTGGATCACGACGACGTCGACCGCCCGCTACCGGGGCGGCCGGTCCGCGGGTCGGACAGCGGCCGTCCGATGATGGCCGCGCTCGACCTCTTCGGCCGGCGCTGGGCCCTGCGCATCGTGTGGGAGTTGCGGTTCGGCAGGGCGCGCTTCTCGGAGCTGCGCACCGCGATCGAGGGCATCTCGTCCGGCACGCTCTCGCAGCGGCTCTCGGAACTCACCGCGGCGCACATCGTCACGCAGACGGCCGACGGCGCCTACCGCCTCAGCTACCAGGGCAAGGCCCTGTTGATCGCCCTCGGCCCGCTGGAGCTGTGGGCGCAGGCCTGGGCCCGCGGCGTCCGCGACGACGCGGAGGAGGGGCCTGCCGATCAGGCGTGATCGGCGGCGTGCAGGGACTCGTCCGTGACGGGCAGGTCGCCGTCGAGCGCGCGCTGCACCGCGTCGACCACGGCGTCGCGGACCTCACCGACGGTGACATCGCGGCCCAGCTCGGCGCTCAGCGTCGTGACGCCCGCATCGGGGATGCCGCACGGGATGATCGCGTCGAAACCGCCGAGCGTGTTGTCGCAGTTGAGGGCGAAGCCGTGCAGGGTGACGCCGCGCGCGACGCGGATGCCGATCGCCCCCACCTTCCGCTCGGGGCGCGCACCGTCGGCGGGGAACCAGACGCCCGAGCGGCCCTCGACCCGCCCGGCGTCGAGCCCGAGGCCCCGGCAGACCTCGATGAGGGCCTGTTCGATGCGGCGGACGTAGTCGACGACGTCCATCGCGGAGCCGAGCTTGATGATCGGGTAGCCCACGAGCTGGCCGGGGCCGTGCCAGGTGATCTTGCCGCCGCGGTCCACGTCGATGACGGTGCTGCCGTCCGTCGGCAGGTCCTGCGGCTCGGTGCGCTTGCCCGCCGTGAACGTGGGCGGGTGCTCGAGGAGCAGCAGCCGATCGTCGATCGCGCCGTCGGCGCGCTGGTTCGCGAGATCGTGCTGGAGGTCGAAGGCCTCCTGGTAGCCGATGGTGCCGAGGTCCTCGACGACGATCGGCGTGGACTCGGCGCGGGCGGAGCGTGCGGGCATGCCGTTGACGCTACGCCTCGTCGGTCATCGACACGGCGAGAGCGCCGGGAAGTGCGGTGTGCGCGAAGCGGAATCCGCTCTGGTGCAGCACGCGCGGCACGACCCGCTGGGAGCCGAGCAGGCCCTCGTCGGCGATCTCGCCGACCGCCGCGCGCAGGGCGAACCGCGGCACGACCCACCGCGCGGGGCGATGCAGCTCGCGCCCCAGGGCCTCGTTGAAGGCCTGCTGCCGGACGGGCGCGGGGGAGGCGATGTTGACGGGGCCCGCGATCGTGCCGGCTTGGGCACCGTCGAGCACGTGCAGGACGGCGCGGGCGGCGTCGTCGCGAGCGATCCAGGACATCCACTGGTGGCCGCTGCCCAGGCGTCCGCCGAGGCCGAGGCGGTAGACCCGGCGCAGCACGGGCAGCAGCCCGCCGGCTCCGGAGAGCACGTGGCCGAAGCGGAGATGGGCGACGGTGGCTCCCGCGGCGCGGGCGGGATCCGCAGCGGCCTCCCATTCGACGCACAGGCCCGCGAGGAACCCCGTGCCGGGCGGCGTGCCGACGGAGCCGTCGACGCACTCGGCCTCGCCCGCATCGCCGTAGACGCCGATCGCGCTCGCGCCCAGGAACACCGGGACGCGATCGCGCGCCGCCGCTTCGGCGAGCGCGGCCGCGGGCTCGATCCGGGAGTCGCGCAGGTCCTGCTTGACCGCGCCGGTCCACCGGCGGCCGGCGATCGGGGAGCCGTTGAGCACGATCACCGCGTCGAACCCGGCGAGGTCCGGGACCTCGCCGCGGCGCGGGTCCCAGGGGAGCGCACCGGCGGGCAGGAGGGCATCGCCCCGAACGAGCGGAACGACGGTGTCGCCCCGCCGGGTCAGTGCTCTCGACAGCGCGCTGCCGATGAGCCCCGACGATCCGGCGAGGGCGACCCGTCGTTCCATGAGTCCGGGTGTGTCGTGCGCCTAGAGGCCCAGGTCGGCCTCGAACGCGCCCTCCTCGAGACGGTGCTTGACCGTGGTGAGGAAGCGACCCGCGTCGGCACCGTCGATGAGGCGGTGGTCGTAGGTCAGCGGCAGGAAGGCCATCGGGTGGATGCCGATGGACTCGGTGCCCGCGGCGTCCTTGACCACGACCGGGCGCTTGACGATCGCGCCGGTGCCCAGCATCGCCGCCTGCGGCGGGACCAGGATCGGGGTGTCGAAGAGCGCGCCCTCGCTGCCGATGTTGGTGATGGTGAAGGTGCCGCCGGACAGCTCGTCGGGCTTGAGGCCGCTGTTGCGGGTGCGCTCGGCGAGGTCGACGATGGCGCGCGCCAGCCCGGCCAGCGACAGATCGTCGGCGTTCTTGATCACCGGCGACAGCAGGCCCTGCGGGGTGTCGACGGCGATGCCCAGGTTCACACCGCCGTGGTAGGTGATCTCCTTGAAGTCGTCGCTGATCGACGCGTTGACGTTCGGGTGCACCTTGAGCGCCTCGATGACCGCCTTCGCGATGAAGGGCAGGTACGTGAGGTTGACGCCCTCGTTGGCCTTGAACGAGGCCTTCGCCTGCGCGCGCAGCGCGACGATCTTGCTGAAGTCGACCTCGAACACCTGGGTGAGCTGCGCGGAACCCTGCAGCGACTCCCGGGTGACCCTGGCGGTGATCTGGCGGATGCGGTTCGTCTTCTGCGAGGTGCCGCGGAGCGCCGCCAGCTCGGGGCGTGCGCCCTTCGGCGCCGACGGTGCCGCCGGTGCGGCAGCCGCGGGGGCGGCGGCAGCAGCCGGGGCCGCAGCGGGGGCCTTGGCGGCCTCGGCCGCGGCGAGCACGTCCTGCTTGCGGATGCGGCCACCGACGCCGGTGCCCGTGACCGCGCCGAGGTCCACGTTGTTCTCCGCGGCCAGCTTGCGCACCAGCGGGGTCACGTACGGCGTCGAATCGGAGGAGCCGCTGGACGACGCGGGAGCGGCCGGGGCGGGAGCCGCCGGTGCCGCAGCGGCGGGTGCCGGAGCAGCGGGCGCCGCGGGAGCAGAAGGAGCCGGGGCGGGAGCGGCCGGGGCGGGCTCGGGGGCCGGCGCGGGCTCGGGGGCCGGCGCGGGCTCGGGCGCCGGTGCGGCAGCAGCCGCGGGCGCGCCGGAGCCGACGATCGCGAGCACGCCGCCGACGGCGACCACGTCGTCCTCCTCGGCGCTGATCGCGAGCAGCGTGCCGGCGACGGGCGACGGGATCTCGGTGTCGACCTTGTCCGTGGACACCTCGAGAAGCGGCTCGTCGACGGCGATCTCGTCACCGACGCTCTTGAGCCAGCGGGTGACGGTGCCCTCGGTGACCGACTCGCCCAGCTCGGGCATCTTCACCTCGGTGCCGGACGCGGGCGCGGCGGGCGCCGCGGGGGCGGCCGGAGCAGCGGGGGCCGCGGGCGCGGCCGGGGCGGCGGCAGCGGGGGCCGGAGCCGGCTCGGGCTCAGCGGCGGGCGCGGGGGCAGCGGCGGTGGGCGCGGCCTCGCCGGCCTCACCGATCGTGGCCAGGTCGCCACCGACCTCGACGACGTCGTCCTCCTGCGCCAGGATCTTCAGCAGCACGCCCGATGCCGGGGCGGGGATCTCGGTGTCGACCTTGTCGGTCGAGACCTCGAGCAAGGGCTCGTCGACCGTGATGGTGTCACCCTCCTGCTTGAGCCACCGGGTGACGGTGCCCTCGGTGACGCTCTCGCCGAGTGCCGGCATCTGGACGGAGAAGGCCATGTCCTCTGACTCCTCAGGTTCGGTTATCTGCTGTGATACGAGCTGAACGCGGGCTTCGGCTGGTGGCCTCCGCCGACATCAGACCCTACCCTCAGGGGCCCGGTACGCGCGGCGGTTGGGGGCTTACTCGCCGGTAACTCCCAGCGGGTGGGAGTTCAGCCCCGCTGCGCGATGTCGCGAAGCACGGCCAGCATGGTGCGGACCGGGACGCCCGTACCACCCTTGGGCGTGTATCCGAACGGGCCGCCGGTGTTGAAAGCCGGTCCGGCGACATCGATGTGGGCCCACTGCACACCGTCGGCCACGAACTCCTGCAGGTACACGCCGGCGGTGAGCATGCCGCCCCACCGGTGCGGGCTCACGTTCGCGAGATCGGCGACGCGCGAGCCCAAGTCGGCGCGCAGCTCCTCGGGGAAGGGCATGGGCCACCCGTTCTCGCCGATGGACTGCGAGAGTTCCGCCACCCGGTCGCGGAAGGCGTCGGTGCCCATCACGCCCGGCGTGCGGGTGCCCAGCGCCACCATCTGCGCGCCGGTGAGCGTGGCGGTGTCGATGAGGTAGTCGGGATCGTCCTCGCAGGCGCGGACGATGGCGTCGGCCAGGATGAGGCGCCCCTCGGCGTCGGTGTTGATCACCTCGACCGTGACGCCACCGTTGCCGGCGCCGGGGTAGTGCGTGATGACATCGCCCGGGCGCTGCGCGGTGTCGGACGGCATGTTCTCCGCCATCGGCACGGTCGCGGTCACGTCCACGGGCAGGCCCAGTTGCGCGGCCAGGATCACCGTGGCGATCACCGCCGCCGCGCCGCCCATGTCCGAGGTCATGTTCTCCATGCCCGCGGCCGGCTTGATGGAGATGCCGCCGGTGTCGAACGTGATGCCCTTGCCGACCAGCGCGACGTGCTTGGCGCCGTCGACCCCGGAGACGTGACGCAGGCGCACGAGGCGCGGCGGGCGCGAACTGCCCTGGCCGACCCCGACGATGCCGCCGTAGCCGTTCCCGGCGAGGTACTGCTCGTCGAAGACCTCGACCTCGAGGCCCGCCTCGGTGCCGAGCCGCCGCGCCCGGTCGGCGAACTCGCCGGGGGACAGCACGTTCGGCGGGGTGTTCACGAAATCTCGGGCCAGCGAGACGGCCGCCGCCGTCAGCCGGGCCTGTTCGACGGTGCCGCGCGCCTCCGCTGCGAGGGCCTCCGAACCCGGGGTCGCCAGGAGTGCGAGGGCGGCCAGCGGGGCCTTCTTCGGCGCCGAGGTGGTGCGGAACTCGGCGAACCGGTAGGCGCCGAGGTGGGCGCCCTCGACGGTCGCGCCGAGGTCGAGCGACGACAGCGTCGTGGCCGCGGCGGCCGTGCCCTCGAGGGCACGGGCCGCGACGCCCGCCGCGCGGCGCACCGTCTCCGCGGGGACCAGCGCGCTCTCGGCCGGCGCGGCGCCGAGGCCCGTGCCGAGCACCGTCGCAGCACCCAAACCCGAACCGGCCGGGGCCGGGACGCGCACCGTCTCGCCCGCCTTGCCCGTCGCGCCGACCAGTGCGAGCGCCTCCGCCACGGGGCCGCGCGCGGCCTCGGGCACGCCGGCGTCCAGCGTGATCGCCGCGCCGTCCGATCCGGAGAACACGCCCACGACGATCACGTCCGTCGTCGCTCCGAGGTCGTCGGTCAGCGTGAATGCGGGTCCGGAGAACGGCGTGCTCAAGGGGGGTTCCTCTCGTCGGGGTGGGACGGGTCGTCGCGTCGCCGCGATGTTACGCCTGGGACATCTCTCGTGCCGCACGTACGATCGGTCCTCATGACGGGGAACGGCACGGGCGAGACCACGACCGGAGCGATCGAGCTGGACCTGGGGGCGGCACCGTCGTCACTGGACCGGGACTGGGAGATCGACCCGCTGTCCTACTGGGCCACCATCGACGCCGCGACGCACGGCCTGGACGCGCCGATCCTGGCCGCCGACCTGGACGCGCTGCGGTACAACACCGCCGACATGCTCCGCCGTGCCGCGGGCACGCCGATCCGGGTGGCGTCGAAGTCGCTGCGATCGCGGCCGGTGATAGACGCGCTGCTGCGCCTGCCCGGCTACGCGGGCGTGCTCGCCTACGACGTGGCGGAGGCGCACTGGCTCGCCGCGGACGGCGTCGACCACACCGGCGCCGCGCGGCCCGGCTGTCCGGACGTGGTGGTGGCCTACCCGAGCGCCGACCTCGGCGCGATCGCCGCCCTCGGCGCCGACGAGGCGGCCGCCGCGCGGGTGACGCTGATGATCGACGACGCCGACCAGCTCGACCTCATCGACGCCGCCGTGCCCCCGAGCCGCCGCCCCGAGCTGCGGGTGTGCATCGACATCGACGCCTCGTACCGCGCCCCGGCGCTCGGCACGATCGGGGCGCGCCGCTCGCCGATCCGCGACCGCGCCGAGGCGGCCGTCCTGGCAGCGACCGTGGTGGGCCGCAAGGGCTTCCGACTCGTGGGCGTGATGACCTACGACGCCCAGATCGCCGGCGTCGGCGACCTGAGCATCAATCGCCCCGGCGCGGGGGCGCTGCTGCGTACTATGCAGCGGGCCTCCTGGGACGAGCTCGTCGCGCGGCGGCTCGAGATCCTCACGGACCTGCGGCGCATCACCGACCTGGAGTTCGTCAACGGCGGCGGCACCGGGTCCCTCGAGCGCAACGCCGAGGACCCGAACATCACCGACATCGCGGCCGGCAGCGGCCTCTACGGCCCGCACCTGTTCGACGGCTACTCGCACTTCCGCCCCGCGCCCGCGATGGGCTTCGGGCTCGCCGTCGTGCGCCGCCCCGACGCGCGGACCGTGACCTGTCACGGCGGCGGCTGGATCGCCTCCGGCGCCTCCGGATCCGACAGGCTGCCGCTGCCCGTGTGGCCGGCCGGTCTCAAGCTCACCGGCCGGGAGGGCGCGGGCGAGGTGCAGACCCCGCTCGAAGGCGATCGCGCCGAACGGATCTCGCTCGGCGACCGGGTGTGGTTCCGGCACACCAAGGCGGGGGAGCCGGCCGAGCACTCCGAGAACCTGGTGATCGTGTCCGACGGTGCCGTGCACGCCACGGTGCCCACCTACCGCGGCGAGGGGAAGTGCTTCCTGTGAACAAGTGGATCCCGGGGCTCGACCAACTGACCGGCAAGGCCGGCGAGTGGCGCAACTGGGGACGCACCGCGTCCGCGTTCCCGGCGTACGTCTCGCGGCCGTCGACGATCGAGGCCGTGGTCACGACCGTCGAGCGGGCGCGCGAGCGCGGCGGCACCGTCAAGGCACTGGGCGCCGGGCACTCGTTCACCGCGATCTCCGCGCCCCGCGATGTCGCTCTCGCGCCCGACCATCAGGGCGGCCTGGTCACCGTCGACGTCGAGGCCAAGCGGGTGACGCTGCGCGCCGGCACCCGCCTCTACGACGTGCCCCCGCTGCTCGAGCCCTACGGCCTCGCGATGCGCAACCTCGGCGACATCGACAAGCAGACCCTCGCCGGCGCGATCTCGACCGGCACGCACGGCACTGGGCTGAGCTTCGGCGGCATCGCCACCCAGGTGGTCGGCGCGACCCTGGTGTCCGGGACGGGGGAGGTGATCACCGTCGGTGAGGACGACCCGCGGCTGCAGGCCGTGGCCCTGGGTCTCGGTGCGCTCGGGATCCTGGTCGAGGTCACGCTGCAGTGCGTGGACCGGTTCGTGCTCGAGGCCACCGAGGCGCCGATGTCCCTGGCGGAGACGGTGGACGGCTTCGTCGAGCGCGTGCGCGGCGTCGACCACTTCGAGTTCTTCTGGTTCCCCGGGAGCGACGGCACGCTGACCAAATCGCAGATCCGCCGCCCGGGCGACCACGCGCGCAAGCCGATCGGCGCGGTGCAGAGATTCCTGGACGACAAGGTGGTGGGCACCGGTGCGCTGCTCGCCGTGTGCGAGGCGGGGCGCGCGATCCCGTCGCTGACGCCCCGGCTGGTCTCGCTCGCGACGTCGATGCTCTCCGAGCACACCGAGATCGACTACTCCACCAACGTGCTCACGACCGACCGCGCGGTTCGCTTCCGCGAGACCGAATGGGCTGTGCCGCTGGAGAATACGATGCCCGCGTTCGCCGCACTCAAGGCCGCGACCGAGGCCCACGACTGGAACCTGACCTTCCCGATCGAGGTGCGGGTCGCCGCCGCCGACGACCTCATGCTCTCGACGGCGTCCGGCCGGCAGACCGGGTACATCGCCGCGCACCGCTACATCCGCGACAAGCCCAGCGACTACTTCGCGGAGGTCGAGCGGATCATGATCGACCACGGCGGCCGCCCGCACTGGGGCAAGATGCACACCCGCACCGCCGACTTCTTCCGCGGCGCCTACCCCCGGTTCGACGAGTTCCTGGCCGTGCGTGAGCAGCTCGATCCCGACCGTGTCTTCGCCAACGACTACCTGGACGCCGTGCTGGGGCGGTAGTCGCGCCACCGTCGGCAGGAGAGCGCCGGGGCGGTGATGGGCACCGTCGGGCCCGCCTGCCAGGATGTCGCGCATGACGATGCGTGAGCGGTTCACCTGGGCCGAGGTCGACGGCACCGACGTGGTGGGTCCGGGCCAGCGGCTGCCCTGGCCCAAGACGCTCGGCATCGGCGTGCAGCACGTGGTGGCCATGTTCGGCTCCACGTTCCTGGTGCCGGTGCTGACCGGCTTCCCGCCCGCGACGACGCTGCTCTTCTCCGGTGTCGGGACCCTGCTGTTCCTGGTGATCACCGGGAACCGGCTGCCGAGCTACCTGGGGTCGAGCTTCGCGGTGATCGCGCCGATCACGGCGGCGACCGCGTCGCATTCGATGGGCTCCGCGCTCGGCGGGATCGTCGCGGTCGGCGTGTTGCTCATGCTGGTGGGCGCGGTGGTCCACGTCGCGGGGACCGCCTGGATCGAGAAGCTGATGCCGCCCGTGGTGACGGGCGCGATCGTGGCCCTGATCGGCCTGAACCTGGCGCCGGCCGCGAAGGCGAACTACGAGAAGGCGGCCGTCACGGCCACCATCACGCTGGTCTGCCTGATCGCCTCGCTCGCATTGTTCAAGGGCATGCTCGGGCGACTCGCGATCTTCACATCGGTGCTCATCGGCTACGCCGTCGCGTCGTTCCGCGGCGAGGTCGACACGTCGAAGATCGCGGCCGCGTCGTGGATCGGGTTCCCGGAGTTCCACGCCCCGTCGTTCTCGTGGGCCGTGCTGCCGATGTTCCTGCCGGTGGTGCTCGTGCTGGTGGCGGAGAACGTCGGGCACGTGCGGTCCGTCGCGCAGATGACCGGCGAGGACTACGACCCCGTGATGGGCCGGGCCCTCGTCTCCGACGGACTCGCGACGGTGCTCGCCGGCGCGGGCGGCGGGTCGGCGACGACCACCTACGCGGAGAACATCGGCGTCATGGCCGCGACCCGTGTGTACTCGACCGCCGCGTACTGGGTGGCCGGCGTGGCAGCGGTGCTGTTGGGGATGTCGCCGAAGGTGGGCGCCGTCATCGCGTCGATCCCGCCCGGCGTGCTCGGCGGGATCACGACGGCGCTCTACGGTCTCGTCGGCATCCTCGGTGTGCGGATCTGGGTGCAGGCGCGGGTCGACTTCTCGCAGCCGATCAACCAACTGACGGCAGCCGTGCCGCTGATCATCGGGATCGCGGACTTCACCTGGTCGCTCGGGCAGGTGGTGTTCACCGGTATCGCGCTGGGTTCCGTCGCCGCGATCGTGATCTACCAGGGGATGAGGCTGCTCGGTCGGCGGGGTTCGGAGGCGCTCGGCTGACACGGCCGGCCCCAAGCGCGGGACAAGGCATCCGCAATCGGTGAGCCGTATCGTGCACGCCATGAAAGAGCAACGCGGCCGGCTGGACCGGTTCGGTTCCACGATGAATGCTCGGGCGGATGTCGCGCAGAAGGTCGCGGGATGGGCGACGTGGCCGGCCGGGGTCACCGGTGGCTGGGCGTACCTCCTGAAATTCACGGCGGGGGCCGTCGTGTTCTGCGCGGTGGTGCTCGGCGGGGTCTGGTGGCTCGCGGCGAAGATGGCACCGGACGCGAAGTGCGAGGGTCGGGCGATGAGCCCCGGCGACGTCTGCGAGTACCACCGCGGAGGGAGCCAGTACGGCACGCTCGAGTACACCAAGACCTACGACCAGATGGTCGCGGACGCCGCAAACCCCTCACATCCGGTGGCGTGGACGGTGACCGTGATCGTCGTGGTGCTCGCGCTCGCGCTGATCGTGGCGGCGGTGGTGCGTCAGCTGCGCCGCCGCAACCCCACCATCGAGGAGGTCGGCGAGTTCGCCCGGCTTCGGAACGCGGAACGCGCGGCCCTGGTCGCGGCGGTCGAGGCGGATCGGGCCGACACCGACGCCGCCCAGCGGCTCGCGGCACTGGACCGCGAGGTGGATCTCATCGGGTCCCGCAACGGCTTCCGGATGGACGGGACCGCGGTGTTGATCGAGCAGCCCGGCGCCGTGATCAGGCTGGACCTGTAGCCCCGCGTCACCCGGGCGCACGATCCGGATAAGACCGCCGCGCCCGATCCGCAGTTCCTCTCGCTGGAGCGACCCTGGTGGACGGCGCCTACGAGGGCGTGGTCGCGCGCGGTGAGTACCTGACGACGATGCCGTTAGCCCTCCGGATCAACCTTTCGGCACTGGACTGATCTCCCGCGCGGCACGGCCCCGATAGGGTGCTGTCATGAGCGAGACGCTGATCGAGGGCCCCCTGAACGCCGTGCACGTGGAGCTGGGGGCGGCGTTCGCGCCCTTCGGCGGCTGGTCGATGCCCGTCAAGTACGCGGGCACCGTCGGCGAGCACACTGCCGTGCGCGAGGCCGTGGGGATCTTCGACGTGAGCCACCTCGGGAAGGCCACCGTCGCGGGGCCGGGCGCCGCGGACTTCGTCAATCGTGTCCTGACCGCCGACCTCGGCAAGATCCACCCCGGCAAGGCGCAGTACACGCTGTGCACCAACGAGTCCGGTGGCGTCATCGACGACCTCATCGTCTACTACGTCTCCGACGACGAGCTCTTCCTCGTGCCCAACGCCGCCAACACCGCGGCCGTCGTCGAGCACCTGCGCGAGCGCGCTCCGGAAGGGGTCACCGTCGTCGATCAGCACCGCGACTACGCCGTGCTCGCGGTCCAGGGGCCGACGTCGGCGGAGGTGCTGCAGGCCGTCGGGCTGCCGACGGAGATGGAGTACATGGCCTACGAGGACGCCTCCCTGAACGGGACGCCCGTGCGGGTGTGCCGCACCGGGTACACCGGCGAGCACGGCTACGAGCTCATCCCCGCCTGGGGCGACGCCGAGACCGTCTTCCGCGCCCTCCTGCCCGAGATCACCTCCCGTGGCGGCCAGCCCGCCGGCCTCGGCGCCCGCGATACCCTGCGCACCGAGATGGGTTATCCCCTGCACGGGCACGAGCTCACCGTCGACATCAGCCCCGTCCAGGCCCGCGCGGGCTGGGCCGTGGGCTGGAAGAAGCCGGAGTTCGTGGGGCGCGACGCGCTGCTCGCCGAGAAGGAGGCGGGCCCGGCCCGGAAGCTCTGGGGCCTGCGGGCCACGGGCAAGGGCGTCCTCCGCGCGGACCTGACGGTCCTCGGGGCCGACGGTGCTCCCATCGGCACCACCACGTCGGGAACCTTCAGCCCCACGCTGAAGACGGGAATCGCCCTGGCGCTCATCGATTCCGAGGCGGGCGTCACCAAGGGCGACACCGTGAGCGTGGACGTGCGCGGCCGCGGGATCGAGTGCGAGGTCGTGCTGCCGCCGTTCGTCGAGGCGAATACGAAGTAGGCGCTCGGGCCCCTTCGTGGGGACGGGGCCGGGGCGCCGAAAAAATACTCGGGGTTCCTACTGATTGGTACGGCCCGCACGGGTGGGCGCGGGTCGTAGAATCAGGTCCCATGACAACTGGCACGGCCTTCGCCCTCACCCGCAACGACCACCCCCGCTCTGCGGCTGAGCGCTCCGAGATCCTGGCGAACCCGGGATTCGGCAGGTACTTCACCGACCACATGGTCTCCCTCCGCTGGAGCAAGGAGCAGGGCTGGCACGACGCCGAGGTCCTGCCCTACGGCCCCATTCCGATGGAGCCGTCCGCGGCGGTGCTGCACTACGCGCAGGAGATCTTCGAGGGTCTCAAGGCCTACCGTCAGCCCGACGGTGCCATCGCCACCTTCCGGCCCGAGGCGAACGCGGCGCGCTTCCAGCGTTCCGCCGAGCGCCTGGCGATCCCGCCGCTGCCGGAGGAGGTGTTCATCGAGGCGCTCAAGCAGCTCGTCGCGATCGACGCCGACTGGGTGCCCGCCGCCGGTGGTGAGGAGGCCCTGTACTTCCGGCCGTTCATCTTCGCCGACGAGGAGACCCTCGGCGTCAAGCCGTCCAACAGCTACCGGTTCCTCGTGATCGCCTCGCCGGCCGGCGCCTACTTCTCCGGCGGCATCAAGCCGGTCTCGGTGTGGCTCTCGCGTGAGTACGTGCGCGCCGCCCCCGGCGGCACCGGCTTCGCCAAGTGCGGCGGCAACTACGCCGCGTCGCTCGTCGCGCAGGCGCAGGCCGCGCAGCAGGGCTGCGACCAGGTCGTGTGGCTCGACGCGCTCGAGCACGAGACGATCGAGGAGATGGGCGGGATGAACCTGTTCTTCGTCTTCGGCTCCGGCTCGGAGGCCCGCGTGGTGACCCCCGAGCTCACCGGCACGCTGCTCCCGGGCGTCACCCGCGACTCGCTGCTGCAGCTCGCGCGCGATGCGGGCTTCGAGACCGAGGTCCGCCGGATCACCGTCACCGAGCTCAAGGAGGGCGCCGCGTCCGGCGCCATCACCGAGGTCTTCGCCTGCGGCACCGCCGCGGTCATCACCCCCGTCGGGCGGGTCAAGGGCGCATCCGAGGACTTCACCATCGGCGACGGTGAGTCCGGCGAGATCACCATGGCCCTGCGCGAGACCCTCACCGGTATCCAGCGCGGCACCGTGCCGGACACGCACGGCTGGATGGAGATGCTGGGCTGAGCGGGAGCCGCGGGGCGCTGGCCGCGGGGTAGGAGTCGGGGGTCGGGGCGCGCCGAGAACCGATGGTCCTTCTCGCAAGCGATGCGTCCCGCGCATACCCTCTGACCTGTGATGCTTGCGGTTGGTTATGCGCCCGCTGCATACCCTGATCGCGGGCGGGCCCGACGGAGTCGGACAGCTCAGTCAGATCGTGGACTGAGACGCCTGTTCTTTCAATGCACGGACGCCATCGGACGGGCGATCGTCGAGCATGGCTCGGCCGGAGCATCTTTCGAAGCGTTCTGCGACGGATTGGCGCCGGATTCTTCGCAGAACGCTTTGAATGATGTTGGGTGCAGGGTCGGTGGTCAGTCGGTCCAGAGCTGTTGCTCCAGCCACTTGGGATAGCCGGGATTACGGGCGCCGAATGCGGCTTTGACGTGATCTTCCGCGTCGTCGTCGAAGCCGATGTAGGGAGTTCCGCTGTACGTGGCCTGGTGGGTATCGAACCGCCTGTCCTCGAAAACGGCTGTGATCGCTGCGATCCAGGAAGCGAAGTCCGGGGCTTGAATCTCGCGGAATTCGGCGTCGTGTGTGAAGTCGATGACCTGCCCGGCGGTGCTCGGCCAGTTCTGGACATGGTCCCAGCTGCGGGTGGCCTCGTTCCAGCGGGTCTCTTTGAGGAGCGCCTCGCCGGTCACGTCGATACAGATGTTGTCGCCGGCATGGTTGTCGAGGATGGGGAGGTAGTTCTCGCCCCACCACGCTGAGGTGACCCAACTGGGGTCCGCTGCGCGGAGTTCTCGCATCATCGTGATCGTGCGGATGACCTCACGAGCGGTCATCAGGTCCTGGTTGTAGATCAGGCTGCCCGCCTCGACGGTTGCCCCGTCGGGGCTGGGGCCGCGCCAGGCGAGGAAGTCGCGGTAGAGGGGAGGCAGAGGCAGGCCGAGGACGCGCTCGAGTTCGTCGATGTCCTCCGTGGGCGATCCCGGCCCCAGAGCTGAGTGGTACTCGGGGTAGTTGGTTGCCAATGTTGCATCGAGTTTGTCGATCAGTGGATCCATGGCCGCCACGCTACCTGGCGACGCCCGACTTCCATCGGGCGTAGAGGGCGTCGATGGTGGGTGCTACCGCGTCGTACAACTGCCAGGTGTCCGGCGCGGCGTAGGTGGAGTCGTACCCGGCGACCTCCGGCACCGTCGAATACGCGTCCAGGTACGCGGAGTACGAGGCGTCGGTGAAGGCGTTCCCCTCGTCGGTGAAGGCGCCGGAGTCGAACTGGCCCACCATGTGCTGCACCAGATACGCACCAGGCGTCAGCTTGCGGTCGTCGAGCAGGTCGAGGTGCGGATCCGGGACCGGCTCCGGTACTCCGTGCCACAGCGTGGTGCCGCTCGCGAGATCGTGCGCCCGCATCCAGGCGTAGAAGATCCCGATGTGCGTGGCGGCGTTGTCCTCGGGAAGACCGAGCTCGTCGACGGTCTCCTGGTGCCACTCGGCATCGTCGTAGGTCATGACGCGAGGCTCCCGCGCGACGGTTGGCGGCGCCTTGTCGCTCGGTTGATCAGGACGTGACGTGCTGCGCGGAGTGGCCGATGTCGGCGTCCTCGCCGAGGGTGCGCATGAACCTCGCCTGGCTGATGTCGCCGCGGCGGGCGGCCCGCTCGCGGCCGCCGGGGAGTTGGTTGAACACGGACTCGACCAGGTGGTACGGGATCCGGAGGGCCGGGTACCAGGGGAGGGTCGACGGGACGCCGAGCTCCTTCATCGCCGCCGTGCCGAGGTAGGCGGTCGCGATGGACAGGTGTTGCGAGCGGGCGATGCGGCGGCGGATCCCGCTGAGGTGCCGGTAGTTCCACGCCATCGGATCGTCGGCCATCGGCTGCGCGAGGGCCCGGCTCGTCTCGTCCGGCGTGGATAGGGCGCGGGAGGTCTGGAACAGGATGCGCAGGCTGTCGCGGTAGCTGTGGGGCAGGAAGTCGTCGTGCACTCCCATGAGCCGGCCGACGTACCGCGTCAGGTGCGCCGCGGCCTCGTACTCGCGGGGCGCGGCGAGCATGCCGAGGCCCATGCCGGTGGCGACCGGCGCGATGAGCGCGCCGACCAGCGTCGCCGCCATGTCGGTCTGGTTGATCGGCAGGCCGTGGGCGTCGAAGTCCCAGTCCGGCAGGGCCGTCACGTGCCGGCGGACCATCGAGTGGATGAAGCGCACGTGCAGCGTGGAGCGGTAACCGACGCCGCCGGGGCGTAGACCATCGGGCACGATCACGTCGAGCGCCCACTGCGAGGTCTCCGCGAACCGCTTGTTCGAGCCCTTCTCGAGCGCACCCGTGCGCAGCAGCGTCTGGTTGAAGCCCGAGAACAGGTAGCCGCCCATCAGGGCGACGTCGCGAGCGACGGAGAAGCCGTCCGCGCCGCCACTGCGCATGAGCTGCCCGCCCAGGAGGATCTTGTCCCAGTCGACCCAGTCGGGGATCGTCTCCATCTCCTCGAAGAACTCCCGGATCTCCGACGGTGCCTCGGGCACCGTCGCGATCCCGTCGTTCAGGGCGCGCTCGAAGAGGGGCTTGCGGGCGTCGCGGTCCTCGTAGATCCAGTCGACCAGCTGATCCATCTGCTCGTCACCGACGGTGAGCAGCTCGCCGAACCGGCGGAACTCCGCGCGCGTGGGCTCGGGGAGGCGGAGGAAGCGGCTGACCATCTTGATGCCGGGCGGCACGCGCCGCGGGGACGAGGGGTGTCGCGCGGGGACCTGGGTCGGTGCTGCTGCGGTCATCTCGGCCTCACGGATCATCGGTGACAACTGTCGTTGTCGAATCTATTCCGCCTCGTCAGTGGAGTCAACAACCAAGTTAGTCGCTGTTCTTGTCCGCGTGTTCGGATCAGGCCACGCAGAGACCGATGAGTGCCAGCACCGTCGCGATCTCGATGCCGAAGCCGAGGACATCGCCGCTGACGCCACCGAATCGGCGGATGCAGTGCCGCATCGCGAGGAAGGAGGCGGCGAGCGCGACTGCGACGGCGACCGGGCCCTGCCAGGGGAGGCCGGGCACCGTCGGGACGGCGAGGGCGAGGGCAGCGACGAGCCAGAAGCCCTGGGCCGCAAGCCCCTGCGTGCCCGCGGTCAGCGCCCCGAAACCGTCGGGGTTCGACGGTGCCCAGCCCCTCCTGCAGCCGAGGACCGCGGCGACGCGGGCCGCGCCCACGGCGACACCGATCGCGAGCCACAGGCCGCGCTCCGCGAGGGCCCCGACCGCCGCGGTCTCCGCGATGAGCAGGAGTGCCAGCGCCGCGGCGCCGAACGGGCCGACGGTGCCCTGGCGCATGATCTCCCGCGCGCGTTCGGGCGGGCCGTAGCTGCCGAGACCGTCGACGCAGTCGGCGAACCCGTCCAGGTGCATGCCGCGTGTGAACAGCGCCGCAGCGCCGACGGCGAGGGCGCCGACGAGCGCCGTCGGAAGGCCCGCGGCGTGCGCGGCCCACGCCACCGACACCACGACGGCCCCGACCACCGCTCCCGCGAGTGGTACCCGCGTGACGATGCGGGCACCGTCGTCCCTGGTCACGGGAGTCGGCTGCAGCGAGGCGGGCACGGGCAGCACCGTCATCCAGGCGAGTGCGGCGGTCAGGTGCCGCACGTCAACGCGCCACGTCAGTCCGCGGACTTCCCCGAGACCCCGGCGGAGTCGAAGGTCGCCATCTCGCCGAGGACGGCGACCGCCGACCGGACCAGCGGCAGCGCGAGGGCGGCACCGCTGCCCTCGCCGAGGCGCAGGCCCAGGTCGAGGAGGGGCTCGAGGTCGAGGCGGCGCAGCGCCAGCGCGTGTGCGGGTTCGGGACTGAGGTGACCCGCGGTCCACCAGCTCGCGGCGCCGGGCGCGAGATCGTTGGCGACCAGGGCGGCGGCCGTGACCACGACACCGTCGAGGATCACCGGCGTGCGGCGGACTGCCGCCTGCGCGAGGAACCCGGCCATCGCCGCCAGGTCGGCCCCGGCGACGGTGCGCAGCACCGCCTTCGGATTCCCGGTGTGCGGGCGCGCGCGGTACATGCCGTCGCGGATCGCGGCGGCCTTGCGCATCCAGGCGTTGTCGTCGATGCCGGTGCCGCGGCCGACCACCAGGACCGGCTCGGTGTCGGTGAGCGCGCCCACGAGCACCGCGGCGGGCGTGGTGTTGCCGATGCCCATGTCGCCGAGGACGAGCAGATCCGCCCCCGAGTCGACCTCCTCGTCGGCGATCCGCCGGCCGGCGGCGATCGCGGCGATCGTCTCCTCGTCGGACATCGCGTCGTTGACTGCGATGTCGCCCGACGAGCGACGGATCTTGTTGCGGCTCAGGTCCTCGCGCGTGTCGCCTGCGACGGCGATGTCCTCGACCCGGACCGTGGCCCCGGCCTGCGCAGCCAGCACGTTGATCGCCGCGCCCCCGGCGGCGATGTTCGCCACCATCTGCGCCGTGACCTCCGGCGGGTACGCCGAGACGCCGCCCGCTGCGACGCCGTGATCGCCGGCGAACACCACGATCCGCGCGCGTTCGAACTGCTTCGGCGGGCACACGCCCTGGCACGCGGTGATCCATTCGCCGAGGTGCTCGATGCGGCCCAGCGACCCCGCGGGCTTGGTCAGCTCCAGCTGGCGGTCGCGTGCCTCCCGGCCGACGAACGGATCGGGCGGGGAGAGCTGGGGGAAGGCCAGCGGGTCGGCGCCGGGATCGAACGGGGGGAGCTCGACGGGCGGCAACGCGGGCGTCGCGGGTGTCTTCGTCAGGTTCGCCGCGGCCGCGACCCCCGCCGCGGCCGGGACAGCGGAGCCGGGGACGGGCGCACCGTCGGGCGCGGGGGACGTGAGCGGGACGGGGATCCCGGCCACGACGAGCTCGGCCCGGTCCGCGATCGCCGCGAGGCGCGCGTTGACCGTGCCGAGGAGGTCCTGGAAGACGCGGCCAGCGTGCGTGGCCGGGACGACGGACAGGCCCACCTCGGGGCTGACGAGGACCAGGTCGCCCGGGTAGGCGGCGGCAGCGGCGACGAGGCCGTCGAGCTCCGTCGTCATCTTCTCGGGCGTGTCCCAGCCGACGGCGTCGAGGCGCGCCGCGAGCCAGCCGCCGAGGTCGTCGACGAGCGTGGGCGCCGAGCCCTCGGACAGCACGGACCGCAGGTCCTGGGTCTCGACGGTCGCCCACGAGGCCGGGCGGCGCTCGCGGTGCGCGGCGACGCGCGCGACGAGGTCCGGGTCACCGTCGGGCCGCGGGGCGGTCGCGATGTACCGGACCGGACCGGTGCCGATCAGCTGCTCGGCGCGCGCGGACTTGCCCGACCGGACCCCGCCGAGAACGAGGGTGAGCGCCACGGGCTAGACCGCGTCGCCGGGCTTGACGCGCGGCCGCGGGATGCGCATGCGACGCAACTGCGTGGTGCGCATGAACGCGTACCAGCCGAGGCGGAAACCGGTCTCGGTGGTGTCGGGCCAGCGCTCGCGGACCCGGTTGTTGATCCGGCGGCCGGTGAGGACGCCCTCGACGCCCATGATGATGACCATGGCCAGCAGGAGCAGCATCGGGATGCCGGCCAGCTGCGGCATGTTGACCGTGACGAACATGAAGACCATCACCGCGACCGCCACCGGGATGAACATGGTGGAGACGTGGCGCTTCGCGTCGATCAGATCGCGCACGTAGGCCTT
This sequence comes from Tsukamurella pseudospumae, assembly GCF_001575195.1. NCBI lineage: Bacteria > Bacillati > Actinomycetota > Actinomycetes > Mycobacteriales > Tsukamurellaceae > Tsukamurella > Tsukamurella pseudospumae. The sequence continues at coordinate 357,261 of NZ_LSRF01000001.1, read as the reverse complement.
GACGGGGCCCTTGTCGCGGATCGGGAGATAGCGATCGTCGCCCTGCATCATGAGCTCGCGGCGCTCGTTCGCCTGCGTGCGGCGCTCGGCCGAGGCGGCCTTGCGCTCCTCCTTGCTCATGGAGTTCTTGAGCTCCTTGCGCCGCGTACGGGCCTCCGCCCGCGTCATCGGTGCAGGTGCGACGGGGCCCCGCTTGCGGCCCTGCGCCTCGCGACGGCTCGGAGTGGGGCGGCCCTTGCCCGGGGTCTGCACGGGCTTACCGAGATTGACGGCGTCGTCGCCGCTGCTCTCGTCGACGACGGACTCGGCAGCCTCGGAGGTCGATTCGTCGGCCTTCTGCCAGGGGAGTTTCACGTCCTCCAGCCTATTCGATCGGGGCGGGCGGGCGGTGATGCGGGGGAGGGACGCGGGTGATGGGGACTACGGGGAATGCCGGCCGGGGGAGTACCGTTGAACCAGACACCGACGTGCGTCTGTGAGGAGAACCTATGACTACTGCTGAGAGCGAAACCACCGGTGTGGTGCTGACCGAGGCCGCCGCCTCGAAGGCGAAGGCACTGCTGGACCAGGAGGGTCGTGACGACCTGGCGCTGCGCATCGAGGTGCAGCCGGGCGGCTGCGCCGGTCTGCGGTACCAGCTGTACTTCGACGACCGTTCGCTCGACGGTGACGTGCTGTCCGAGTTCGGCGGCGTGAAGCTGTCCGTGGACCGGATGAGCGTTCCGTTCCTGATCGGCGCGAAGATCGACTTCGTCGACTCGATCGAGAAGCAGGGTTTCACCATCGACAACCCGAACGCGACCGGCTCCTGCGCCTGCGGCGACTCGTTCAACTGACGCAGCACTGACGCCCCTCGGGGCGTGCGAAACCCTCTCGCGGTTAGGCTCACGGAATACATCCGTCGCCAACCACGGGAGGGTTTCGCCGTGTCGATCGCTGTGTCCGGCTCCATCGCCACCGATCATCTGATGCGCTTCGAGGGGAAGTTCTCCGAGCAGCTGCTCGCCGAGCACCTCGCACACGTATCGCTGAGCTTCCTGGTGGAGGAGTTGGTCCTGCAGCGCGGCGGCGTGGGCGCGAACATCAGCTTCGGCATGGCGCGGCTCGGTCGCCGGCCCGTGCTGATCGGCGCCGTCGGCAAGGACTTCGACGAGGGCTACCGGGCCTGGCTCGAGGACTCGGGCGTCGACACCCGTGCCGTCCGGGTCTCGGAGACCGCCCACACCGCCCGCTTCCAGTGCACGACGGACGCCGAGATGGCGCAGATCGCGTCGTTCTACTCGGGCGCGATGGCCGAGTCGCGCGAGATCGCGATCGCGGACGTCGTCGGCACCGTCGGGGCCCTGGACCTCGTGGTGATCGGTGCGAACGATCCCGCGGCGATGTCGCTGCACAGCGCCCAGTGCCGCGAGGCGGGGATACCCTTCGCGGCGGACCCGTCGCAGCAGCTCGCGCGGCTCAACGGCGAAGAGGCGCGAGCGCTCGTCGAGGGCGCGAAGTTCCTCTTCACCAATGAGTACGAGTGGGGTCTGCTGCAGCAGAAGACCGGCGTCAGCGCCGAGCGGCTCACCGAGATGGTCGAGGTCCGGGTGACGACGCTCGCCGAGAAGGGCGCCGAGATCGTCGTGAACGGGGCGGACGGCGAGGTCGTGCAGCGGATCCACGTCGACGTGGTGCCGGATCGCGGCCGGGTCGACCCCACCGGCGTCGGTGACGCCTTCCGCGCGGGCTTCCTCGTGGGCCTGGACGCGGGCCTGTCCTACGAGCGTGCGGGCCAGCTCGGCTCGTACGTCGCGGTGAAGGTGCTCGAGACCGTGGGGCCGCAGGCCTGGGACTACGACGCCGACGATGCCCGTGAGCGACTGACGGAGGCCTACGGCGCCGAGGTGGCCGCGGAGATCCTCGGAGCGCTGTAGCTCACATTCTCTGTTACTGATAAGTAACCTACGGTATCGTAGGTTGCATGACGATCGCCGGAGTCCCTGAGGTCAAGCCGCGGCTGCGTGGAGTCATCCACCAGTTCGGGGCGTTCGGCGCCGTCCTGTTCGGTATCCCGCTCGTGGTGGCGGGGTTCCTCCATTCGGCGGCCGCCGGGTTCGCCCTGCTGGTGTACGCCGTCACCGTGTTCGGTGTGTTCGGGGTCAGCGCCGCGTACCACCGCGGGACGTGGACCGACGCGCAGCGGATCTGGATGAAGCGCGCCGATCACTGCATGATCTTCGTGTTCATCGCCGGCAGTTACACGCCGATCGCCGTGCTGGCGCTGCCGTCGTCCGTGGCCCGGTGGGTGCTGGCGGTGGTGTGGGGCGGGGCCGTGGCCGGTGTCGCGCTCAAGCTGCTGTGGCCGCACGCGCCGCGCTGGGTCGGCGTGCCGCTGTACATCGCGCTCGGCTGGGTGGTGATCGCGGTCGCGGGCGATCTCGTGCGCGGCGCCGGTTGGACCGCGGCGATCCTGCTCGTGATCGGTGGCGTCCTGTACAGCGGGGGAGCGGTCCTCTACGCCACGCGCTGGCCGAATCCCTGGCCGGGTGTCTTCGGGCACCACGAGTTCTTCCACGCCGCCACCGTGGTCGCGGCCCTGTGCCATTACGCGGCCATGTGGATCACGCTGTTGCGCTGAGTCGCGCTTGACCTTGTCGCGGCGTCAAGGTGTGTACTTCTCCCGAACGGAGAAGGAGGCGTCATGAGAATCGGAGACCTCGCGCGCATCGTCGGAACATCGACCCGCGCCGTCCGGCACTACCACCGGATCGGGCTCCTGCCCGAGCCCGCGCGGGAATCCAACGGCTACCGGACGTACACGCTCGACGACGTCGTGCTCCTGCTGCGGGTCCGGCGGCTCGTCGCGCTCGGGATGTCGCTCGACGAGATCGGCGACGTGCTCGACGAGGACGAGCGCGGCCGTGACCTCGACGAGGTGCTCGCGGAGTTGGACGCGGACCTGGCGCGCCAGGCGGAGGAGATCGAGGAGCGGCGGCGGCAGCTCGCCGAGCTGCGGCGCGCGGATCCGGGCCGACCGCTGACCGAACGCGTCGGCGCGATCGCGGACCGCATCGCCGACGCGTACGCGGGCCACAGCAGTGCCGCTCGGATGGAGCTCGCGGTGATGGAGGTGCTGACCAGTGTCGTCCCCGGCGCCGTCGAGACCTACGAGGCCGCGATCGACGATCCCGCGTTGGTCGCACTGTCCGGCGACATCGCCGCCGACTTCGAGGCGCTCGCCGACGCAGAGCCGGACGATCCCCGGATCGCCGCACTGGTCGACCGCATCGTGGCGGCCTCCGACCGGATCCACCTCGCAGTCCCCGAGGAAGCGGGCCCGGCGCGCATCGCGGTCGAGGACGTCACCGCGTGGTTCGACGCGGCGGACTGGATGTCCGAGGCGCAACGGCGCTGCGTGCTGCTGATGGTGCAGCGGCTCGCCGAGGGGCGGTCCGCGTGAGCGGGGAGTGGTGGCGCACCGAAGAGGTCGTGGTCCGGGTGCTCCCCGCGAAGCTCGTGACTGCGTTGCTCGCCGAGCCCCGCGGGTGGTCGGCCACGATCCGGTGGCTGCGCGGCGTGCGACCGTCCGGGGAGTCGTTCACCCACCACCGCGACGTCGTGATCATCCTCTGGGTGATCGTCGCGATGACGGTGCTGGAAGGTGCGGTGGTGGACGTGATCCTGCGCGTCGTGCTGGGGCCGTCGCCGTGGGTGTGGATCGCGCTGGGGCTCCACGTCTACGCCGTCGTCATGATCGTGGCGGTGTACGCCGGCATGGTCACCCGGCCGCACTCGCTCGACAGCGGGATGCTGCGGCTCCGGACCGGGTTGGGCGCCGAGGTCGCGGTCCCCGTCGTGGCGATCGACGCCGCGCAGGCGGGGCGGTATCCCTCGTTCGACAGATCCGGGTGGAAGGTCGACGGTGACGGCGACGCCACCCTCGCGACGCGCGAGGCGAACCTCCGGCTGTCGCTGGCCCCCGACATGACCGTGCGCATCAACGGGCGAGTCCGACCGGCGCCCAGGAGTATTCACCTGACCGTCGACGAGCCCCGGCGCCTCGCCGCGGCGATCGCGGAGGCGAGGGACGGCGCACCGTCGGGCATTCCCGACGATGCTGTGCGCCCGGCCCCCGCTCCGTCTTAGAGGCGGACCGGGTAGACCGGCTCCTCGATGACGGGACGGATGCGGTCCTCCACGAAGATGCCGTGCCACACCATGAACACCAGAACGGTCCAGATCCGTCGGGAATGGTCGGTGCCGCCCGGCCAGCCCTCGGGGGCCTTCGCCCTGTGCTCGTCGAGCATGGCGAGAACCGCGCGGCGGTCGACCCACTCGTCGGTCTGGGACTGCTCGATGGTCTCGCGGGCCCAGTCGTAGAGTTCCGGGCCGGCGAGCCAATGCCGCAGCGGCACGGGGAAACCCAGCTTCTTCCGGTGCAGCACGTGCGGCGGGATGATCTCCTCCAGCGCGCGGCGCAGCGCGTACTTCGAGGTGCCGCCGGCCAGCTTGAGGTCCGCCGGCAGCGTCTCGGCGACCCGGAACACCTCCTTGTCCAGGAAGGGCACGCGCAGCTCGAGCGAGTTGGCCATCGTCATCTTGTCGGCCTTGACCAGGATGTCGCCGCGGAGCCAGGTGAACTGGTCCAGGTGCTGCATCCGCTCGACGGGGCCCCAGCCCTGCGTCTTCGCGTAGATCGGCGCGGTGACGTCGGTGTGCGTCCAGTCCTCGCGGAAACCGGGCAGAACCGACCGCAGCTGAGCGTCGTTGAACGAGCGGGCGTTGCCGTAGTACCGCTCTTCGAGCGGCAGCGAGCCGCGCTGCAGGAGGGACTTGCCCCGCTTGCCGTCGGGCATCCGATCGCCGATCTTGCCCGCGGTCCGCCGCGCCCAGGCGGGCAGTCGGTCGAAGGGCGCGAGCGAGAGCGGCTCCTTGTAGATGGTGTAGCCGCCGAACAGCTCGTCGGCGCCCTCGCCGGACAGCACGACCTTGACGTGCTTGCGGGCCTCGCGCGCGAGGTAGTAGAGCGGGACCAGCGACGGGTCGGCGACCGGATCGTCGAGGTACCAGACGATGGCCGGGATCGCGTCCCGGAACTCCTCGGGCGAGACCGTCTTGATCACGTGCCGCGCGCCGATCGCCTCTGCCGACTCCGCGGCCACGTCGACCTCGCTGTAGCCCTCGCGCTGGAAGCCGGTGGTGATGGTGATGAGGTCCGGGTTGTGCTGGATCGCCAGCGCCGCGACGGCCGTCGAGTCGATGCCGCCGGACAGGAAGGACCCGACGGTGACGTCCGCCCGCATGTGCATCTTCACCGAGTCGCGCAGCGCGTCCGCGATGTCGCGGTAGATGGCCTTGGCCTCCGCCGACTCCAGCCCGCCCGTGACGGGCTTGACCGGGAAGCGGGGCTCGAAGTAGCGCTTGCCGGTCACCTCGCCGCCGGGGGAGACGGTGGCGTAGCAGCCCGACTCGAGTCGCCGGATGCCCCGGTGCAGCGACTCGGGCTCCGGGACGTACTGCAGAACGGTGTAGTGCTGGACCGCGCGCGCATCGAGCCCCGGCTCGAGTCCCGCCTCGTCGGCGAGGGCCAGGACCGACTTCTTCTCCGACGAGAAGACGGTGCCGTTGCTTCCAGTCCCGACGTACAGGGGTTTGATGCCGAACTGGTCGCGCGCCAGCGTCAGCTCGCGGCGCTCCGTGTCCCAGAGGGCGAAGGCGAACATGCCCCGCAACTGGGCGAGGACGCCCTCGATGCCCCAGTGGTGGAAGCCCGCCACGATCGGCTCACCGTCGCCGTCGGTGCGGAACCGCACCCCGAACTCCTCGGCGAGCCGGCTGCGCAGCTCGAGGTAGTTGTAGATCTCGCCGTTGAACGTGAGCGCGTACCGCTCGGGGTTCTCCGGCGGGCCCCAGCGCAGCGGCTGATGCGCGTGGTCGATGTCGATGAACGACAGGCGGTTGAAGGTCAGCGCCAGATCGTCGTCGTGCCACGACCGGCCCGACTCGTCCGGGCCGCGGTGCCGCATGCACCGACCGGCCGCGGTCACCGCGTCGACGACAGTGCCCGCGCTCTGATCGGCGGACAGGAATCCCAGGAGGCCACACACGGTCAACAAGTATGCCGGAACGGCCTCCGGTACCCGGAACGGCGCAGGCCAATGAGGCACACGGCGGAAGCGACGCGCCATTTGCCGACCCCGCAACGTGGACCGGCCCTCGTTGGTCTACGCTGCGTAGTACAAGGGGAACGTGCAGCCCCGGCGCCGAGTTCCCGAGGGGTTCTCGACAGTCGGAACGAGCCCCGCAGCACTGACCGTGTTTCAGCAGGAAGGCGCGACATTGGCACCCGGAAGTAACGCCCACGGTGGGGCCGCGTCCTGGCGTAAGCGCCTGGTTCTGGCCGCCGGGCTCGTCGCAGGCATGTTCGCTCTGGCGGGCTGCTCGGCCGACGAGGTGATGCGTTTCGGTTGGCCCGAGGGAGTGACCCCCGAGGCCCGTGACATGACTGAGCTCTGGAGCTGGTCCGTGGTGGCCGCCCTGATCATGGGCGTGCTGGTGTGGGGCCTGACGTTCTGGACGATCACCATGCACCGGAAGAAGGCGGACTCGCCCGATTTCCCGCGGCAGACCGCGTACAACGTGCCGCTGGAGTTGCTCTACACCGCGGTTCCGTTCCTCATCATCGCCGTGCTCTTCTACTTCACCGTGGTCGTGCAGACCAAGGTCGAGAAGCTCGAGGACAACCCCGGCGTCACCGTGGATGTGACCGCCTTCCAGTGGAACTGGCGTTTCGCGTACCGCCAGGTCACGGTCGACGGCAACACGATCAAGCTTGAGCGGCCCAACCCGTACGGCCAGCAGCCCGACCTCGCGAAGCTCAACGAAGAGGCCGCGAAGATGAAGGAGCACGGGCACGTCGAGCGGCAGGACGAGCGCGGCCCGAACCACGGCCGGTTCCAGGACATCCGCGACTACCTGAAGTTCAGCAGCATCGAGGTCCAGGGCTCCACCGCTGAGATCCCCGTGCTGGTCCTCCCGACCAACACGCGCATCGAGTTCGATCTGGCCTCGGCGGACGTGGTCCACTCGTTCTGGGTGCCGCAGTTCGCCTTCAAGCGCGACGTGATGCCGAACCCCGTGCAGAACCACACGCAGAACAGGTTCCAGGTCTCCAGCATCGACCGCGAGGGCGCCTTCGTCGGCCGCTGCGCCGAGATGTGCGGCGACTACCACTCGATGATGAACTTCGAGATCCGCGCCGTCACGCCGGAGAAGTTCAAGAAGTACATCGAGGCGCGCCAGTCCGGCCAGGACAACGCCGCGGCGCTCGTGTCGATCAACGAGTCGGCCGTGTCGACCAGCACCTTCCCGTTCGACACCCGTCGCACCGGCCGCTCCGCGTCGGGCGAGAGCACCAAGCCCGTCACTGAAGGGGTGAAGTAACCCAATGAAGGTCGAAGCGAAGCTCTTCGAGTTCCTCACCGCGTTCTTCTTCCTCGCGGGCATCATCTACACCGTCGTCACCGCCATTTGGGGTCCGGGCTACGGCTACGGCGCCGTGGAGTGGGTCGGCGTGGTCGCGATGTTCCTCTCCGGTGGCCTGACACTGATCATCGGCACCTACTTCCGGTTCGTGTCCAACCGGGTCGACACCCGCCCCGAGGACTACGAGGACGCCGAGGTGTCCGACGGTGCCGGCGAGCTCGGCTTCTTCAGCCCGCACTCCTGGTGGCCGATCCTGCTGTCGGCGTCGGTCGCCGTCGTCGGCATCTCCGTCGCGCTGCAGCTGTACTGGCTGTGGATCTTCGGCGGCGCGCTCGTCATCGCCGCGGCCTGGGGCCTCGTCTTCGAGTACCACAAGGGTCCCGAGAAGCACTAGATCCACGGATCGTCGAACGGCGCCCGTCCCGGAATTCACCGGGGCGGGCGCCGTTCTTCTGTTCGCGTTCACCGCGCGGACTCCCCGCCGTCTCCGGCAGCTGATTGCATGCAAGCCATGACGCAGGTCGACTCCGGGCTGTCCGTACGCAAACTCACCGCCGACGAGATGCGGGGGCGGCGCGGACCCAGCGCTGCGCCGAAGACGAAACTCGACTTCTCCGTCGCGGAGCCGGAGGCGCACGGCGGCGGCGAGTACGGCACCGTCGGACACATCGGCGTCGTGGCGGCCCCCGTACGCGCCTACCTCGCCGTCGATACGGTCGGCAGCCCCCGCACCTCGGACGACTTCCGAACCGCGGCTGAGGCCCTCTACGCGGCCGCGTACGGCGTGAAGGTGCGCAACAAGGCCCTGGCCCGCCGCGGTACGCCCGGCGCCGACGACGAGGTGCGCAGCGACTTCACCGTCCCACCCCTCGAGCGGCTCCGCGGAGACCTCACCGCACACACCACCGCGGAGGCCCGGTGGACCCTGCTGCTGCGCCGGCCCGCATGGATTGACGACGCCGAGGTGGGGGACGTCCTCGAGCAGCTCGAGGTGTCCAAGGGGCTCAAGAACCTCACCCGCGTGCGCTGCCTGGACCTGCCGGCATCGTCGTACCTGCAGACCCGCGTCGACGGACGGTGGTCCGCCGCAGTCACGCCCACCGCGAAGGCCTTCGCGGTCCAACTGCGGGAGCGGGGCCTGACGGCCGTCGACGGTGCCTGGCACGAGGTCTGCCTCGGGGAGCCCGGAGCGCCCGTCGGACAGAGCAGCTACCTGCTGCGCCTGCGGCTGGCCTGAGCTCAGCCGCGCTCGTCGACGCGGACGCGCGCCCACGTCACGTCGTCGCGGTCGCGACGTTCCCGGGAGACGCCGACGACCTCGCCCGGCGCGTGCGCCGCGATCCCGAACGCCGTCATCGTCGTGATCTCCCAGTCCCGCGGCACGTCGAACTCGGCTTCGACGGCCTCGCGGTCGAAGGCCCGGAACTGGTGGGCGTCGAACCCGATCGACAGCGCCTGCAGCGTCATCGTCGCCACGGCCTGCCCCAGGTCGTAGTGCGCGAAGTCCGAGTACACGTCGTCCGAGTCCTCGAGCGACACGCGCGCGAGGTTGACGACGATGACCGATGCGTCCGGTGCCCATCGCGCCGAACTGCCCGCGAGATGGCGGACGATCCGGGCGTGCACCGCATCGCCGCGTCGTCCGGCGATGAAGGCCCACGGCTGCGAGTTGCCCGCCGAGGGGGCCAGCCGGGCGGCGTCGAGCAGAGTGTCGAGTTCTGCGTCACTGATCGTCGCGCCGGGCTCGAAGACCATCGGGCTGTGGCGCCGGCGGACGGCGGGGTGGACCTCGGGGACGACGGGGATCGTGCACGTGCTCACGACGTCCAGTGTCGCAGTCCGGTGCGCATCGCCCGACGGTGGCCGGCTCGACGGTGGCCCGCCCGGGCGGTCGGGCAGCGGCGGACCGTCGGCCCCGGGGACGACAGACGACTGCGGCCCCTCCCCGGAAGTGGGGGAGGGGCCGCAGTGGCTGATGCGAGGACCTACTCGACGTCGAGCTTGCCGCCGTTGTCCTGGACCTTCTTGATGGCCTCGAGCGCCTTGACCTCGTTCGCGTGATCGCGCTCGGCGTTCTCGCGCTGCTCGTCGACCGGATCGGCCCGCAGGAACGAGCCCGTGCCCGGCTTGCCGGCTGCACCGAGCTGGTTGGCCTTGGTCGGGACGACCGCGCCCTCATAGGGGAGCGGGACGGCGTGACCGTGGTCGTCGACCGGTCCGAGCGGCTGGTGGAGCTCGATGAACTCACCGTTCGGGCGGCGGACGATGACGCCGGTCTCGATGCCGTGCTCGAGCACCGCGCGGTCGGCGCGCTGCAGACCGATGCAGAAGCGGTAGGTCACCCAGTAGGCGATCGGCGGCAGGATCACGAGGCCGATACGGCCGATCCACGTCATCGCGTTGAGCGACAGGTGGAACTTCAGCGCGATGATGTCGTTGATGCACGACAGGGTCAGCACGATGTAGAAGGAGATCGCCATCGCGCCGATCGCGGTGCGGACCGGAACGTCGCGCGGACGCTGCAGGATGTTGTGGTGCGCGTCGTCGCCCGTGAGCTTCTTCTCGATCCACGGGTAGCCGAACATCAGGCCGATGATCACGCCGATGATGATCGCCACGAAGGCCGCGCCCGGGACGGTGTGGCCCCAGAAGTACAGCTCCCACGCGGGCCACAGACGGGCCAGGCCGTCGGTCCACATCATGTAGATGTCGGGCTGGACGCCCGCGGACACCTTCGCCGGATCGTACGGGCCGATGTTCCAGACCGGGTTGACCGTGAAGATGCCGGCCATCAGCGTGATGATGCCGAAGGTGGCGGCGAAGTACGCGCCGGTCTTGACGGCGAAGACGGGGAGGATGCGCACACCCACCACGTTCTCCTCGGTGCGACCGGGGCCCGCGAACTGCGTGTGCTTCTGGTACCAGACGAGAGCCAGGTGGCCCGCGATGAGCGCCAGGATGATGCCCGGGAAGAGCAGGATGTGCAGCACGTACAGGCGCGGGATCAGCAGCTCGCCGGGGAAGTCCCCGCCGAACAGGGCCCAGTGGACCCAGGTGCCGACGACCGGGAGACCCACGACGATGCCCGACATCGCGGCGCGGACGCCGGTGCCCGAGAGCAGGTCGTCCGGGATCGAGTAACCGAAGAAGCCCTCGAACATCGCGAGCAGCAGCAGCGCGCAGCCGATGACCCAGTTGGCCTCACGCGGACGGCGGAACGCACCGGTGAAGAAGATGCGGACCATGTGGATGATGATCGACGCCGCGAACATCAGGGCCGCCCAGTGGTGGATCTGGCGGACGAACAGACCGCCGCGCACCTCGAACGAGATGTCCAGGGTGGTGGCGTAGGCGCGCGACATCGCGACGCCGTGCAGCGGGTCGTACGCGCCCTCGTAGTGGACCTCGGCCATCGACGGGTCGAAGAACAGCGTGAGGTAGACGCCCGACAGCAGCAGGATCACGAAGCTGTACAGCGCGATCTCACCCAGCATGAAGGACCAGTGCGTGGGGAAGACCTTGTTGATCTGGCGGCGGATACCGGGAGCGAGATGGTAACGCTGGTCCATCTCGTTCGCCTGGTGCCCGACGCGCTCGCCGAGTGTGGTCATCAGTGCGTCGCCTCCCAGAAGGCCGGTCCGACCTGTTCGATGAAGTCGCCGTTGGCGACCATGTAGCCCTGCTCGTTCACCGAGATCGGCAGCTGCGCCAGCGCGCGGGCGGCGGGCCCGAAGACCGGCTTGCCGTACTCGAGCGCGTTGAACTGCGACTGGTGGCAGGGGCAGAGGATGCGGTTGGTCTGCTGCTCGTACAGCGACGTGGGGCAGCCGAAGTGGCTGCAGACCTTGGTGTAGGCCCAATAGTCGCCGTAGTTGAAGTCCTCCTGGCCCTGCCGCTTGATGGCGCGGACCCCGTCCTCGGGACGCAGGCGGATCAGCATGACCGGGTTACGGATGCCCTTGAGGCCGTGGAGCAGCTTGAGACGCGACTCCTCGGTCTCGCCGAAGCCGTCCGACGCGCGCCACGGGAACACCGTCATCATGCCGCCGGCGTCGAGATCCTCCGCCTTGACGAGCTTGACCTTGTACGGGTCGCCCACGTCGTTGCGCAGGAACACGGGCTCGTGGTTCTGCTCGCTCGAGAAGTCGTTCTCCAGCGAGTTCCAGTACGGGGACCAACCCGTGTGCCAGAGCGCCGAGGCCTCGCGCTTGGCCCAGGGATTCTTGACCAGGCCGCCGATGAAACCGGCGGCGGCACCCAGGCCGAGCACGCCCACGCCGAACCCGGCCGAGGCGAGGATCATCTTGCGGCGGGGGAGGGTCGAGGTCTCCAGCGCGTCCTTGAACAGGGCGGCAGTGGTGGCACGGTCGACCTTGGACGAGCCGCCCGCGTCGTGCCGCTGCTGGACGGCGATCTCCTCGGGGATGAACTTCTTCGTGAACTGCACCGTGCCCGCGAAGACGCAGAGCAGCGAGAGCCCGAAGGTGATGCCCAGCATCGGCGTGTACAGCGTGTACCACCAGTAGTGGGCGTCGTCGATGCCCTGGTACTTCCACGGCCAGAACAGGAAGACGCCGAGCAGTGCGGCGCCGAACAGGCCGGCGAGCACGAACCAGAGTGCGACGGTGCGCTCGGCGCGCTTCTCAGCGCGGGTGCCCGGGACGGGCCAGCGGGGCTCGCGGTAGACCAGCTCGACACCGTCGAGGTTGGTACCGAGCTTGATCAACTCGTCGTGGGACAGGTTGTCCAGTTCGTCGTCCGACGGGACGTTGTTCAACGGCTTGGCGGTCAATTCCTGCTCCCAACCCACATCGCGGCGCCGACGACGGCGATCATCCCGGTGAACCACATCACCATGCCCTCGGCTGCGGGGCCGAAGCCGCCGATGGCCGAGCCGCCGGGAGACTGCGTCTCGCCCGCGTTCTTGATGAAGCCGATGATGTTCTTCTTCTCTTCAGGCGACAGCGCACGGTCCGAGAACTTGGGCATGTTCTGCGGGCCGGTGAGCATCGCCGCGTAGATCTCCTGCTCGTTCGCGGGATCCAGCGGGGGCGCGAACTTACCGCCGGACAGGGCGCCGCCCCGACCGGTGAAGTTGTGGCACGAGGCGCAGTTCAGGCGGAACAGCTCGGCGCCGGCGCCGAGGTTCTTGCCGCGCAGCGACTCCTGGGCGATGACGCGATTGTTGTTCTCATCGCGCTTGATCGAGCCGTCCGCGTTGTACTCCCACACGATCGACGGTCCGCCGCCGATCGACTGGATGTAGGCGCCCATGGCGTCGATCTGCTTGGCGTCGAACTTCGCGGGCTTGCGCACGATCTGCGACGAGTTGATCGTCGCGGGCATGCGGCCCGAGTGCACCTGGAAGTAGACCGCCGCGTCACCCACACCGACCAGGCTGGGACCGCGGTCCTTGACGCCCTCGAGGCTCGCGCCGTGGCAGCTGATGCACGAGGTCTCGTACAGGCGCTGACCCTTCTCGATCTGCGCGGCGTCGAAGTCGTCCGCGAGCGCGACCTGCGGGGTGGGGCTGGCGATCGTGGCGACACCGCCGGCCGCGAGCAGGCCGCCGACCAGTAGGGCCGCGCTCGTCACCTTGCGGCGGAGCTTGCGCTGCTTGCGCACCTTCTGGGCCGAGGGGCGGTCGGGCCCGGCGCCCGAAGCGCCGCTCGGCTCGCCTCCCTCGCCGGCGGGCTCAAAGTTGGCTGAACTCATCTGCTATCCCTCTGTGATGGCGACTGAGAAATACGTCTTTAGCGAATGATGTAAATGACGGCGAAGAGGCCGATCCACACCACGTCGACGAAGTGCCAGTAGTAACTGACGACGATCGCCGAGGTCGCCTGGGCGGGCGTGAACTTCGAGGCGCGGCTGCGCGCCAGGATGAAGATGAAGGCGACGAGGCCGCCCATGACGTGCAGGCCGTGGAAGCCGGTGGCCATGTAGAACACCGAGCCGTACACCGACGAGCTGAGCGTGAGGCCCTCGCCGATCAGCGTGTAGTACTCGTGCAGCTGGCCGGCGACGAAGGCGGCACCCATGATCAGCGAGATCAAGTACCAGATGCGGAACTTGAAGACATCGCCCTTCTCAGCGGCGAAGACGCCGAGCTGGCAGGTGACCGACGACGCGATCAGCACGATGGTCGGCGGCAGGGCCGCGGCCAGGCTGATGTTCACATCGTGCGGGGGCCATCCGTTCTCCCCAGCGCCGGCTCGCGCCACGAAGTACATGGCGAAGAGCCCGGCGAAGAACATGAGCTCGCTCGACAGCCAGACGATGGTCCCGACGCTGACCATGTTGGGCCGGTTGAGTGAGTGCACGCGCTGGGTGATGGCTGTAGCTGAGGTCGGTGCGGCGCTAGTCACCTCGCAAGTATGACCGGTCGTAGTATCGAATGCCTACCCGGGTCGCAGATTGGGCGCGTCGAATATCGCGGGCAGGCCGCAGGCCTCCCGCACCCACCCTTGAAACACCACGTCAGCGACCGTTTCGCCACCGGCAGATAAGGCATCCCTTGCCCTACGACCTCAACGGCAGACCCGACCAGGGCACCCGCCTGGGCCGCCTGCTGGGCCGCCTCTCGCAGCGCACCGTCGAAGAGTTAACGCCCGGGCACCCCGATCTGGTTCCCGTGGCGCAGTCCGGCGACGACACGGCCGCCTCGTCGGCCGTCCTCGATGCCGCGCCCGGATTCGATCCCGAGGCGCAGAGCGTGCTCCAGCACGTCCTCGAACTGCCGCCCGGATCGGTCGACGAGGTGCTGCGGCTCGTCGGGCAGGACAGGTACGAGCGGATGCCCGACGGTGCGCCGCCCCGCGACGGTGGCGACGGGCTCGAGACCGTCGTCGTGGCGCGGGTGCAGAAGGTCGACGCACTGCACGTCTCGCAGGAGCGCTCCCGGATGGCCGGAGTGACGGCCCGGCACGGCGGGCGGGCCCTGCTGTGGCAGGTGCTCCAGATACCCGCTTGATCCACCCCATTACGCTGTGGCCATGGATTGGCCCACGGTTCTCACCGAGCTCACGTCCCAGCGCGATCTGAGCGCGGAGCAGGCCCGGTGGGCGATGTCCGAGATCATGAGCGACGGGGCCACCCCGTCGCAGATCTCGGCGTTCGGCGTGGCCATGAAGATGAAGGGCCCGTCACCGGTCGAGGTGCGAGCGCTGGCCGATGTGATGCTGTCGCTGACCACCCCGGTCCCGTTCGACGCGCGCGCCGTCGACATCGTCGGCACGGGCGGCGACCGATCGCACTCCGTCAACATCTCGACGATGAGCTCGATCGTCGTGGCCGCCGCCGGCGTCCCCGTGCTCAAGCACGGCAACCGGGCGGCCTCGTCGAAGTCGGGCGGCGCGGACTGCCTGGAGGCGCTCGGCGTGGCGATCGGATTGAACGCCGACGGGGTCGCGCGCACCACCGCCGAACTGGGCATCGGCTTCTGCCTCGCGTCGGTCTTCCACTCGGGGCTGCGGTTCGCGGGCGCCACCCGCAAGGAGATCGGCATCCCGACGGTCTTCAACGTGCTCGGGCCGCTGACCAACCCGGGCCGGCCCTCGGCGGGGTTGATCGGGTGCGCCTTCGCCGACCTCGCGCCGGTCGTGGCGCAGGCCTTCGCCGACCGCGGCGGCCAGGACCACGTGATCGTCGTCCGTGGCGACGACGGGCTCGACGAACTGACCACCACGTCGACCTCCACGGTCTGGCGGGTGCAGGAGGAGGGCGTGGGCGTCGAGTCCGTCGACCCGCGCGAGCTCGGCCTGGCGCGGGTGTCGATGGAGGACCTTCGGGGCGGCGACGCGACCGTGAACGCCGCGATCGCCCGCGCCTTCCTCGCCGGCGAGACCGGCCCCGTCCGGGACGCCGTTCTGCTCAACTCCGCCGGCGCCGTCGCCGCGTACGAGGGGCTGACCGCGGGGGAGCCGGTGCAGGACGCGCTCGCCGTGCACCTGCCGCGGGTCGCCGAAGCGGTGGACTCGGGCGCCGCCGCCGCGCTGCTCGACCGGTGGGTCGCGCTGTCGCAGGAGATCGCGGGCGCGTGAGCGGATCCGGGCTCGACCGTGTGCGCGCCGACGCCGCGTCCCGCGGCCTGACGGTGACCGTCCGCGAGCGCCCGGCGGCGCGCAGCCTCGAGGAGGCCGCAGCACAGATGGATCTGCCGCCGTCGCGGCTGGTCAAGTCTCTCGTGGTGCGGCGGGGCGAGGGTGACTACCTGTTCGCGCTGGTGCCGGGGGACCGGTCGATCGCCTGGCCCAAGCTGCGCGCTGTCGTCGGGGTGAACCGGCTGGCGATGCCGCCCGCCGAGGAGGCGCTGGAGGCCACCGGATACGAGCGCGGCACCATCACTCCGATCGGGGCGCGCGGGGGCTGGCCCGTGTACGTCGACGAGCGGATCGTCGGGGCGACGGTGGCCCTCGGCGCCGGCGCGCACGGCCACAGCGCGATCGTGGACGCGGACGCGCTGATCGCGGCGTACGACGCGACCGTCGCGGACATCTCCGACTGAGAGCGCGCGAACAGAACGCACAAAATTCCATTCCGCGGAATTCGTCGTTCCACGCGCCTAATCTTGACGGCGTGAGTAAGCGCACCGTCTCCCCGCAGATCGCCCGTTCCTGGCTGCTCGTCCCGGCCTCCCACCCCGAGTCGTTCGCCATCGCCCAGGCCAGCGAGGCCGACGCCGTCATCATCGACCTCGAGGACGCCGTCGCCGCGAAGGACAAGGACCAGGCCCGGCGGGACACCGTCGAATGGCTGACCACCGGGCACCGCGCCTGGGTGCGGATCAACGACGCGGCGAGCGAGTACTGGAGCGAGGACTGTGCCGCGCTGAAGCAGTGCGAGGGGCTCGAGGGCGTGATGCTCGCGAAGTCGGAGGGGTCGAGCCACCTCGACGACACCGCGGATCGCCTGCCCGACGGTACGCGGATCCTCGCTCTCGTCGAGACCGCCCGCGGCATGCAGAACGTCGAGCGGATCGCAGCCGCGCCGTCGACTTTCCGGATCGCGTTCGGCACCGGCGATTTCAAGCGCGACACCGCCGTGGGCGAGGACCCGATCGCACTGGCCTACGCGCGCTCGCAGCTGGTGATCGCCTCCCGGGCCGCCCGCCTGCCCGCACCGATCGACGGCCCGACGCTGAACATCGCGCACCTGCCGACCGGGACCGCGTTGGCGAAGGAGATGGGCATGTCGGGCAAGCTCTGCCTGACCCACGAGCACGCGGGCATCATCAACGCGGGGCTCAGCCCCAGCGTCGCCGATGTCTCATGGGCGCACGGATTCATCGACGCCTTCGAGAAGTCGGGCGGCAAGATCACCGACGGCTCCGACCTTCCCCGTCTGGCCCGTGCTCAGAAGATCGTGCAGCAGGCCGCCGACTTCGGCATCGAGGCGGAGGCCGCGGAGGTCAGCCACAGCGGCTACTGACGGCGGTCAGTTCCCGATGTCGAAACCGGCGTCGACGTCCGCGGAGGCGTACTCGCGGAAGGCGATCTGCGTGGACGTGCTCTCGACGCCCTCGATGCGGTTGATCTTCTCGGTGACGACCTCCGCGATCTCGTCGTGCTGCCGCACCCGCACTTTCGCGATGAGGTCGATGTCGCCCGCGCACGAGTAGACCTCGGTCACGCCGTCGACGTTCGCCACGGCCTGCGCGGTCTCGGGGATGCGGTGCACGTCGGCGTTGATGAGGACGATCGCGGTGATCACGTACGCGGCCTTTCGGTAGCTCTACTCACGCGGCATGCGTGGCCTCCTCACTGTATTGCCTGGCGGGCCCGCGCGGATGCGCCGCGGCCGAGCGGGCGTCGCGCCCCGCCTCGCCCGCCCGTTCCGCCCAGCCGAGCCAGCGGCCGGCGCCCGCGATCGGCTCGCCCCACGTTCCCTGCACGTCGACGATGCGGGTGCCCGGCCGCAGCGCCCACCGCCGCAGCAGCGAGGCCTCCTCGGGACTGGCGCCGTGCAGCGTGTCCGCCGGGAACAGCGTGTCGGGCACGTCCGGTGCGGCGACGGTGTCCCCGCTCGCCTCGTACACCGATTCCGCGCCCGCCCGCAGCTGCTCGAAGACCGGCATCGGCGGCACGCCGCGCGGTGCCGTCCCGGCCGCGGCGAGGCGGCCGTGCCGGACGATGGACAGCTCCCAGCCGCCGGCCCCGTCGGGATGGGCGATCGACAGCTCGGGCACGTCCGCGAAGGCCACCAGCGCGTGCGAACGGATCACCAGGTCGACCAGGTGCGCGGTGCGATCGCGCAGCCGGGCCGCCGATTCGAAGAACTCCCGCTCCGCGAGCGCGGCGAGCCGCGCCTGGAGCGCGTCGAAGACCTCCGACGACCGGCCCGAGAGGGCAGCCGCGGCCCGGTCCGCGCGGGGACGGTACAGCGCGGCGGGCTCCGGCGTCGCGACCGAGGCCCGGCACCCGCCGAGGGGCGGCGCACCGTCGGGCCCCAGGGCGCACGTGTGGGCCGCGCCGGCCCGGAGCCTGGTCGTGCACGTGCGGAGGCCGCACGTGTCGGCGAGGAGGTCCGCGAGATCCGCCGCATCCGACCGCGAGCGGACCGGTCCGAGGCTCGGCGCGCCGGCCGGGGCGGACCGTTTGACCGCGAGCCGGGGGAAGGGCTCGACCGTCAGGCAGATCCACCAGCCGCGCTTCGGATACTTCGAACGGCGGTTGTACGGGGGAGTGTGCGCCGCGATGAGGCGCAACTCGCGGGCCGCGGCCTCGAGCGCGTGCGCGCACTCGACGTGGTCCACCCGCTCCGCGAGCCCCACCATCTCCTTGATGCGCCCGCGCGTCTCGCCCGCCGTGAAGTAGCTGCGTACGCGACGGCGCAGGTCGCCCGACGTACCGACGTACAGCACCTCGTTCCCCGGCCCGCGGAAGAGGTAGACGCCCGGACGCTCGGGCAGCGGATCCGCGAGGTGGCGCTTCGCGCGCTGCTGCGGCGTGACCGAGGGCAGGTGCCCCCGCAGCTCTCCGAGCGTATGGATGCCCTGGTTGCCGACGCGCCCGATGAGCCCGTGCAACACCTCGACCGTGGCCCGCGCATCGTCGAGCGCGCGGTGGTTGGGCGTGGTCTCGGTGCGGAACAGGCGCGCCAGCTCGCTCAGCTTGACCGACGGTGCTTCGTCCCGCGTGAGCACCCGGCGCGCCAGCTGGACGGTGCACAGGGACTGCGCCTTCGGCCACGGCGTGCCGGTGGCGGCGGCTGCGGCCTTGAGGAAGCCCATGTCGAAGCGGGCGTTGTGGGCGACCAGGACCGCGCCGTGCGCGAACTCGAGGAAGGCCGGGAGCACGGACTCGATTCGCGGCGCTCCGGTGACCATCGCGGTGGTGATGCCCGTGAGGTGGGTGATGTGCGGTGAGATGCCGCACCCCGGATCGACCAGCGTGCCGAACTCGCCCAGCACCTCGCCGCCGCGCACCTTGACGGCGCCGATCTCGGTGATCGCGTCGCCCCCCTTCGGCGAGCCGCCCGTGGTCTCCAGGTCGACCACGACGAAGGTCACGTCCCGGAGCGCCGGGTCCGTGGCGCCCGTATCGAGGTCGTCCAGGCTGAGCTGCATGCCGAGACCGTAGAACACCCCACCGACAAGTCCTCCCGTCCCGAACGGGCGCGCGAAACTTGTCGGTCGTCCCGCATACCGTCGCCGCGAACGAGACGATCGAACGAAGGGAACCACCGTCATGGCTCTGCACGTCGACTGCGCCACCTGTCCCGCCAAACCCCGCGCCTGTGGCGACTGCTCCGTGGGCTTCCTCCTGGGGCCCGTGGTCGTGGCGGCGCCGGCCGCAGCATCGCCCCCGGCACCGATGATCACGGCCGAACCGGGCCTGAACGACGCGATTGCGGCGTTCGCGAGCGAAGGAATGTTGCCGCGGCTTCGCGTACTGTCTGACCAGTACGAACAAGCCGGATAGACCGCTTCCGAGGTCGATCGGACGGTGCTTCTCGGCGCGTCCGGCTAGACAGCGGCGTTTCCGTTTCGTAATCTTTCTGAGACCTTGCGGAGGAGCCCGGGGCGAAAACCGCTCCGTCTCCCGAGGTCACCGCCTAAGAGGCCGCGAGGCCTCGCCGGGGACCCACACGCGTTATCCGGGGTGAATCGCCGGAGGTTTTCGAGCCTCCGGGGTAGGGCATCTTCCTCGCCCGAACCCGTCAGCTAACTCGGTCGGCGGTCGGGAAGAAACTTAGGAGAAACCCTTCGTGGCGAAACACCGGCTTCAGCCGCAGCCCAGCAAGGGCGCCACCGTTGCGCGCGGTGCCCTCGCCGCGGGCGCAGTGACCATCGGTACGCTCGCAGCTCCCTCGGTCGCGTTCGCAGCGCCCGCCCCTGCCGTTCCCGCGCCGCAGGCGCCGGAGGTCAAGCCGGCCCCCGTGGTGAAGCCCGTCGCGAAGCCCGCGGGCACGGCGAAGCCGGCGGCCAAGGTCAAGCCCGCAGCTGCTCAGGTCGCCGCTACGCGGAACACCACGGCTCGTCCGAACATCGTCACCGGCATCGCGATCGCCCCGAAGCCGGGTGAGACCACGGTCGCCGGCGTGCAGCCCGGCGGCGCGAAGGCCAAGGTCGTGCAGGCCGCGCTGTCGCGCCAGGGCCTGCCCTACTCGTACGGCTCCGCCGGCCCGACCTCGTTCGACTGCTCGGGTCTCGTCTACTGGTCCATGAAGCAGGCCGGTATCACCGTCCCGCGCGACAGCTACGGCCAGCTCGGCGGCGGTCGCGCGGTCGCGATCGCGGACCTCCAGCCCGGCGACATCGTGATCTACAACGGCGGCAGCCACGCCGCCCTCTACATCGGCAACGGCAAGGTCGTCCACTCGGTGAACTACGGCATCCCCGTCAAGGTGAGCCCGCTCAACGAGATGTCCGTGTACTCCGCTCGACGTTACTGACGTAGCCTTGCTGTGATTGCCACCGCAATCACAGCTCGTCGCGGGGCAGGTGCCTCGCGACGTCAGTCTGGAAGGACCCGCTCGGCCGTGTCATCGACCTCTCAGCCCCGCTCCCTGCTGGCGCGCGGCATCGCCGCGTCCGCCGCTCTTGCCATGGTTGCGGGGCTCACCGTGGTCGGCAGTGCCACCGCGGACCCGGATACTGCCGACGCAGCGCTCAAGCAGTACAAGGACCTGTCCGAGCAGGCATCCGCGACGAACGAGGCGGCGAAGGCCGCGCAGGAGGACGCCGCGAAGGCCACCGCCGCCAAGCGGGCCGCCGACGCCACGCTGGTCGCCGCGAAGCGCGAGGTCACCGCCGTTCAGGCGCGCCAGGCCGCGTTGCAGCCGCAGATCGACGCGGTGGTCGTCGCGAACTACAAGGGCTCGCGGACGAACCGCACCTACGCGCTGCTCGTGAGCGACTCGCCGCAGCAGATGCTCGATCAGATGTCCACGCTGGACTTCATCAACCGCGACGTGGTCGCCACCGTCGCCGCGTTCAAGAAGTCGAAGACCGAGGCCGACTCGGCCGCGAAGCGGGCCGACGAGGCGGCGAAGGCCGCCGACACCACGAAGACCGAGGCCGAGAAGAAGGCTGCCGACCTGCGGGAGAAGAAGTCCCGTCTCGCCCAGGAGATCGCGCGGATCAAGGCGATCTACGACCGGTTGACCGGGGCGCAGCGCGGCTCGCTCATCGGCAAGCCGACGCCCTTCGACCCCAGCAAGGTGCCGCCGGGCAGCACCGCGGAGCTCGCCGCCGTGCGCGCCGCGGTCACCCGCGTCGGCATGCCCTACGCCTGGGGCGGTACCGGCCCCGGCCAGTTCGACTGCTCGGGCCTGATGGTCTGGGCCTACCAGCAGTCCGGCAAGTCGTTGCCGCGCACGTCGCAGGCCCAGCTCAGCGGCGGGCAGCCCGTGTCGCGAGACGCCCTGCAGCCGGGCGACATCATCGTCTACTACGCCGCTGCCACGCACGTCGGCATGTACGTGGGCGATGGAAAGGTGGTGCACGCCTCCACCTACGGCGTCCCCGTCCAGGTCGTGCCGATCGACGCGGCGGGCCCCTACAAGGCGGCCGTCCGCTACTAGCTAGGCTCAGTCACCATGCCGCGCACGCTGCTGGTCACCAACGACTTCCCACCCCGCCCCGGCGGGATCCAGACGTACCTCCAGGCGTTCGTCCGGCACCTTCCGGCCGACGAGCTGGTGGTGTACGCATCGCGCTGGCGCGGCAGCGAGGAGTACGACGCCGCGCAGCCCTTCGAGGTGGTGCGCCACCCCACGTCGCTCCTGCTGCCCACCCCCGACGCGTTCGGTCGCGCCCGGGACCTGGTGCGCGATAGGGACATCGAGACGGTCTGGTTCGGTGCCGCCGCGCCGCTCGCGCTGCTCGGCGCCCCGCTCAAGGACGCGGGCGCCCTGCGCACCGTCGCCTCCACCCACGGCCACGAGGTCGGCTGGTCGATGCTCCCGCCGTCGCGCGCGTGCCTGCGCCGCATCGGCGACACCACCGACGTCACGACCTATGTCAGCAAGTACACCCGCGGCAGGTTCGCCGCCGCGTTCGGTCCGCGGGCCGCGCTGGAGCACCTCCCGCCCGGGGTCGACACGGACGTCTTCCGGCCCGACGGTGCCGCCCGCGCGGAGCTCCGACGGCGGTACGGCCTGGGCGACGATGAGCCCGTGGTCCTGTGCCTCTCGCGGCTCGTGCCGCGCAAGGGGCAGGACATGCTCATCCGTGCGCTGCCGCGGATCCGTGCGCAGGTCCCCGGGGCGAGGCTCGTGATCGTCGGCGGCGGTCCGTACGCGGAGACGCTGCACAAGCTGGTGCGCAGCGTCGGCGTCGAGGAGCACGTGATTTTCACCGGTGGCGTCCCCGCCGACGAGTTGGCGGCGCATCACAATCTCGGCGATGTCTTCGCCATGCCCTGTCGCACGCGTGGCGCGGGTCTTGACGTCGAGGGGCTCGGCATCGTCTTCCTCGAGGCCTCGGCGACCGGCAAGCCGGTCGTGGCGGGAGACTCGGGCGGTGCTCCGGAGACGGTGTGGGAGGGCGAGTCGGGGCACGTCGTCCCCGGCCGTGACGTCGACGCCATCGCCGACGCCGTCGCCGGCCTGCTCGCCGATCCCGACCGCGCTGCAGCCATGGGCGCCCGCGGCCGCGAGCTGGTGGGTGAGCACTTCGACTGGCGCCGCCTCGGCCACCGCCTCCAGACCCTCCTGAACCCCTTCTGACCCCCCGCTGGCGCCTGCGGCCGTGCGCAATATTCATTGTGGCGTATGTTCAGTGCATGAGGTGGGCATCGATATGTCTGGTCATGGCCTGCGCGGCGGGCGTCGTCACAGGCTGCGGGGGCGATCGCACGCCGTCGATCAAGGGCGTGACCGTTGATCGCCGGGAGGGCTGTTCGACACCGCTCATGGTGCCTGCGGTCGACTTCACCGAGGGGCCGGTCACGATGTCGGGAAGGGTCAGGTGGAACGGATCCCTGCTCGGTGGCACGGTGAAGAACGCACTGGAACCGTTGTCGGTTCGTGAGAGGTTCGTCGTGCCCGAGGGGGAGGAGCTCGAACGCCTCCGCACCGACATCGCCGACAGGATCATGGGGACATTCCGACAACGAGAGTCGACGTACAGTCTGAAGGTTCCGGTCCGGGCACAGTGGGGCGTGTTCGAGCCTCGCTGCGCCTACCGCGTCGAGCTCTCGTACGACGGTCGAGCGTTCACGATCGATGTCCAAGCAGGCTCCGGCGAATTGGTCAACGGTCTGGCGAACGACGGCGGCGGGTATGCGGGGCCAACGCCATGAGAATGGGCGGCGTCAGTGCACGCCGTGAGATTCGGTGGAACTCTGCGACGGCCCCTCGGCGTGTCGTCGCCGACACGCACCAAAGCTGCGCGGGTTGGGTGAGGGCTGCGTCGATCGTCGTGACGGCGGCTTTCGCGGCGGTCGCAGTGGCCGGCTGCTCCGGTTCTCGCGAACGACTTTCGGCGTCGACGGCGTGGAGCGGGACGAGACGTCCTGCGCCCTCCCTGCACCGCCGTGGACCGTACTCGCTTCGTACGGCAATCTCGGGTACGGGACGAGCACCGTCGAATGGTCGGGTGGGGTTCGCGTTCAGGACGTGCAGGATGCGTTCCGCAGGGCCGACGGTGCCGCAGATGTCGAGTCCCCGACCGGCGACCAGTGGGAGCGGGTACGCAGCGCTGTGAACAACGCCGTGCTCAAGACCTTCCCCGCGCTCAGCTCCCAGGTCACCGTCCGAACCGCCGCGGGCGAGCGGAAGGTGGTGTACGAGTTGCGCTGCCGCTACCGGGTCGCGATGCACCGCGGGGATCAGCGGTTCAGCCTCGATGTCGAAGGCGGATCGGGCCTGTGGGAGGCCACGTCGACGCCCATCGATCAGAGCGGCTGAGAGCTTCGGTGGAACTCTGCGACTCCGGCTCGGCGTGTCGTCGCCGACACGCACCGAAGATCAGGCGGCCGAGGCTCCGGGCCGGGCGGACGGCGGACCGTCGGGTAGGAGAACAGAACCGCCGCACCGGAATCCGGTGCGGCGGTTCTGTGTTCGACGACTACTTGGCGTACATCTCCGCGATGTCGTCGGCGTACTTCTGCGACACGACATTGCGCTTGACCTTCATGGTCGGCGTCATCTCGCCGGTCTCCTCGGAGAAGTCCTCGGGGAGGATCCGGACCTTCTTGATGGCCTCGGCCTTGGACACGGTCTCGTTGGCAACGGCGACGGCCCGGTTGATCTCGGCCACGAGATCGGGATCGGTGCGCAGATCGGCGACGGTGGCCGACTCGGGCTTGCCGTTGGCGGACTTCCACTGCGGGAAGGCCTCCGGGTCGATGGTGACGAGCGCGGCGATGAAGGGCTGTGCGTCACCGACCACCATGGCCTGGGAGATGAGGGCGTTGCCGCGCAGCGCGTCCTCGAGGCCCGCGGGGGAGACGTTCTTGCCGCCCGCGGTGACGATGAGCTCCTTCTTGCGACCGGTGATCGAGAGGAAGCCGTCGTCATCGATCGAGCCGAGATCGCCGGTGTGGAACCAGCCGTCCTCGATCGCGGTCTTCGTGGCCTCCTCGTTGCGCCAGTACCCGCGGAACACCACGGAGCCCTTGAGCATGATCTCGCCGTCCTCGGCGATCTTCGCGGCCTGCCCGGCCAGCGGCCGCCCGACGCTGCCGATCTTCTGCGCGCCCGCAACGTTGACGGTGATGGCCGCGGTGGTCTCGGTGAGGCCGTAGCCCTCCATGACGGTGACGCCGACGCCGCGGAAGAAGTGCCCCAGCCGCGCGCCCAGGGGAGCGCCGCCCGAGATCGCGACCTTGCAGTTCCCGCCGAGCGCGGACTTGAGCTTGCCGTAGACGAGCTTGTCGAACAGGGCGTGCTTGGCCTTGAGCAGCAGGCCGGCGCCTCCGTCGTCCAGCGACTGGCTGTACTCGATCGCGGTCTGCACGGCCGCCTCGAAGATCTTGCCCTTGCCGCCGTCGACGGCGCTCTGCTGCGCCGACGCGAAGACCTTCTCGAAGACGCGGGGCACCGAGAGGATCAGCGTGGGCTGGAAGACCGAGAACTGCGGCACCAGGTTCCGGGTGTCGTTGAAGTGGCCGACCACGGCGCCGCCCTTGAAGCAGGCGATGTTCACGGCGCGCGCGAGCACGTGCGCCAGGGGCAGGAACATCACGTTCGAGCCGCCGCGGATGGCGTCGCCGAAGGGGGAGGCGAGGATCGCGTCGGCCTCGCTCATGAGGTTCGAGTGCATGAGCTCGCAGCCCTTGGGGCGGCCGGTGGTGCCCGACGTGTAGATCAGGGTGGCGAGGTCGTCGGCCTTGACGCCGGCACGCCCCGCGTGGACCTGCTCCTCGGTGACGCCCGCGTCGGCGCCCTCGGCGGTGAGCGCCTCGACGGCGCCCTTCTCCCCGTCCTCGGGGTCGATGCGCAGCACTCGCGCGACCTTGTGCAGGTCTTTCAG
Source organism: Tsukamurella pseudospumae (assembly GCF_001575195.1). NCBI lineage: Bacteria > Bacillati > Actinomycetota > Actinomycetes > Mycobacteriales > Tsukamurellaceae > Tsukamurella > Tsukamurella pseudospumae. The sequence continues at coordinate 331,874 of NZ_LSRF01000001.1, read as the reverse complement.
CTCGGCGACCTCGGCGGCCTGCTTCGGGCCCTCGATGACCATGAGCACGGCATCGGAATCCTGCAGGATCCAGTCGATCTGGCCGGCGGAGCTGGTCTCGTAGACCGGCACCGTCACGGCGCCGATGGCCCAGATCGCGAAGTCGATGAGCGGCCACTCGTACCGGGTGGACGAGATGAGCGCCACCCGGTCACCCGGCTGCACGCCCTGCGCGATGAGGCCCTTCGCGACGCCGAGGATCTCCTGCTCGTACTGCTTCGAGGTGACCGGCTCCCAGTTGCCCGCGACGAGCCGCTTGACCCGGACGCTGTCCGGATCGGTGCGTGCCACGTCGAACACGACATCGACCGTGGAGGCCGAGGGGTCGATGGTGTAGTTGGCAGGGACGCTTATCTCGCGCACGTATCCTCCGGGTCGTGATCGCTGGTGATGTGGTGAACCTTACACCGCTGCAAAGGGGGTGTTCGGGGCATGAGGGAACCCTCGCACCGTCGTACCGCGGGCGCCGGACGGGGCCTAACCGACCCGGCACCGTCCGCCCCGACCACGGATGTGTGAAGCTTAGGAGGTGAGCACCATCCAAGTGGCCGACGTCGCGTTCGTCGCCGCCCACCCGAGTGCCGTGGCCGCCGCGATGGCGGGCGCGCAGCGGTGGCGCGGTTGGTTCCCCGACCTGCGCCTGTCCGTCACCGAGGACCGGGGCGATCTCGGGATCCGCTGGAAGGTCGAGGGACCGGTCGCCGGGACCTCGGAGTTCTGGATCGAGCCGCACCTGGACGGCAGCCTGCTCCACTACTTCCTGCACGCCGAGCCCGCGCGGCCGATGACGCCGGAGCAGATCGTCGCGGACGTGCGCGAGCGCCGGGTCCGCGGGCACGACGTGATGTTCGACGTGAAGTTCACCGCCGAGAACGGCAGGGTCCTGGGCGGCCCGGCTGTCGGGGAGGTGGACCGTGTCCGACGGTGACCGCACCCGCGAATCCATCGTCATCGCGGCGTCGCCCGAGCGGATCATGTCCGCCATCTCGGGCTTCGACCGTTATCCGGAGTGGGTCTCCGCGGCCCGCGAGGTCACCGTCCTCGAGACCACCGAGGACGGGCTGCCGAAGCGCGTGCGGTTCGTGCTCGAGGAGGGCTTCCTCCGCGACACCTACGAGCTCGAGTACCGCTGGGCCCCGGGCGGCCGGTCGGTCGAGTGGGATCTCGCTGCGAGCACGCTCCAGAGCACACAGCACGGCCGGTACGACCTCACGCCCACGGCCGACGGTGCCGGTACCACCGTCACCTACACGCTGGAGGTCACCCTCCAGATCCCCATGCTCGGGATGCTCCGCCGCAAGGCGGAGAAGGCGATCACCGACACCGCCCTCAAGGAGCTCAAGCGCCACGTCGAGGGCGAGTCGGCGGCGCAATCCTGATGTCGGACGGGGCGTCCGGGGCCGCCGGGACGCGGGTACTGCTCCTCGCGGGCGCGGGGGGATCGGGCCGGACCACGACGGCGACGGCCCTCGCGGCGAGCGCTGCGGACCGGGGCCGCACCCTGTTGGTCACCGTCGGGCGGGTCGTCGACCCGTTGCTCGCCGACGGAGGCGCGCCCTTCGACCACGTGCACCTCAATCCGGTCGAGCTGCTCGCGCAATGGTGGGAGAGCCTCTCCACCACGGTCCGGGCCGGACGGGGCCTCGTCGACTCCGCCGACGGCGGCTCCGGTTTCGATCCGTTCGCCCTGGAGCCGCCCGAGCTCACCGGTCTCGCGGACGCCGAGCACGTGCTCGTGCTCCGGGCGATCCGCGGGCACGCCGGCTCGGGCGAGTACCGCACCGTCGTCGTGGACGGACCGGGTTTCGACGGCCTGGTCTCCCTGCTCACCGCCCCGGCGTCGCTCGCGGCGTACCTGGAACGCGTGTGGCCCCGGCACATCCGGCTGTCGGGTTCCACCTCCGGGCCGGCCGCGGGCGCGCTCGCGGCGCTGCTGCTGGCCGAGCCCCTCGCCGGCCTGGCCGAGCAGCTGGCCGCGTTCGTCGCGGACCGGTCCGCGCTGGAGCTGGTGTACGTCCTCACCGGCGACGCCGGCCGTCCGGCGCGGGCTCGGCAGGAGCTCGCGGCGCTGGAGGTGCTGGGTCTGCGGCCCGTGGCCCTCGTGCTGGGCCGGCTGATCGAACTCGACGACCGGTTCGCACTCGACCTGCCGCACCCCGGCGTGCGGCTGGTGCGTGCCCGCGTCGCCGAGCAGGACGACGCGCGCGAGGCCCTCGCGGCGATCTCGACGGTGCTGGAACGCCCCGTCGTCGAGGTGGCCGAGGCCGCGGACCCCGTGACGACCCCCGCGCGTGCGGCCGCCTTGGCCTGGGACGCGGCAGCGATCCTCGACGCCGCGCCCGCGACGGTTCCCGCACCCGAGGTGCGCCGGCTGGGCGGCGAGGGCCTGGACGTGCGGTACGAGTGGGCGATCGCGCTACCGCTCGTCGACCCCGCGACCGTCGGCCTCGGCCGGGTCGAGGAGGACGTCGTGGTCGAAGCGCACGGTGTGCGGCGGCGGATCCGGCTACCGTCGGTGCTGCGCCGCTGCGTCGTTGCGGGTGCCGCCTACACGGAAGGGGAGCTGCGCGTGACCTTCGCCCCGGACCCGGAGGTATGGCCCCGTGGCTGATCCCTCCGACGAATTCCTCACCTCGGCGGCGCGCCTGTTCGAGACGGCGCGGCCGTGGCTCGCGGCCGCGCTCGCCGAGCACTCCGCGCACCCCGAGGGCGACCCCGGGACGTGCCGGTTGTGCGCGCTCGGCGGAGCGGTCGCCCGGCACATCGAGCCCTTCGCCACGGAGGCCTCGAAGTCCTTGGGCCACTTCGCCGACGAGGTCCTGGCAGATCTCCTCGCGCTGGCGGAGGAGTTGCTCGGGAGCGCGCGGATCACCGCCGCCGCGGTGGCTGCGGACTACCTGTCGACGGTGGCCAGCCCCGCCGCGACGGACGACGCCGGACCGACGGACGGGACCGTTCCGCCCGACGTCGAGGGCGCCCCGACGGCACCGTCGGCCCCGGCAACGGCCTACGAACGCATCGACATCACCGTCTCGGAGCCCTCGGCGGCGCCGGACGACGAGGACCCCGCATGACCCTGACGATCGGCATCGACATCGGCGGCACGTCGGTCCGCGCCGGCGTGGTGACGGACGACGGCACCGTCGTCGACACGGCCCGCGCGGAGACGCCCCGCAGCGCCCGCGCCCTCGAGCGCTGCCTGGACCGGGTGGTGCAGGAGCTGTGCGTCGAGCACGATGTCGCGGCCGTCGGCCTCGCCGTCGCGGGCTTCCTCGACCCGTCACGGCAGGTCGTGTCCTTCGCTCCGCACCTGCCGTGGCGCGACGCCGCCGTCCCCGCCGAGATGTCGGCGCGGGTCGGGCTGCCCGTCGTGATGGAGCACGACGCGAATTCCGCCGCCTGGGCCGAGTACGTCTACGGCGCCGCCAAGCGCAGCGAGGTCGCCTGCGTCGTGGCCCTCGGCACCGGCATCGGCGCGGGCCTGCTGATCAAGGGCGAGCTCTACCGCGGGGCCTTCGGGGTCGCGCCGGAGCTCGGCCACCTGCAGGTCGTGCCCGACGGTAGGCCGTGCGACTGCGGTAAGTCCGGGTGCTGGGAGCGCTACTGCAGCGGCACCGCGCTGGTGGAGACGGCGATCGACATGATGGGCGGCTCCGGCTCGCGGGGCGTGCTGCTCGCTCGGGAGCTGGGCGAGGATCCGGGCTCGCTCACGGGTCGCAAGGTCGCGGCGGCCGCGGAGGCGGGAGATCCGGTGGCGCAGGAGGCGGTCGCCGACCTCGCCCGTTGGCTCGGTGTCGGGCTCGCGATGGTCAGCGATGTCTTCGATCCCGACCTCATCGTGCTGTCCGGGGGCGTGGGTGCCTCCTCGCGCCTGTTCCTCGACGACGCCCGCGACCACTACGCGGAACTGCTCACGGGCGCGAGGTACCGCCGTAAGGCCCGCATCCGGGCGACCGAGCTGGGAGAGCGCGCCGGCATGCTCGGCGCGGCGGCGCTCGCGCGGGACGCGGTCACGCCCTGACGATTGCGATCACGGACGATCCTAAATCTCGTCTCCGGGTCGAAGACCCCGTAGGGTTCACGCGTGACTGCACCCAGAATCGCCCGAAGCGCCCGGCTGTTGGCCGTGATCCCGCTGCTCGGACTCCTCCTCGCGCTGCTCGCGCCGGCGGGCGCGGCCTCGGCCGCGCCGGACGCCGGGAAGTGTGCCCCGCCCGGTGAGGCGTCCGCGTCCGCCGCTCCGCTCAACCTCGCGGCCGCGGGGAACCAGGACGTCGACAAGTACACGACGCCCGGAGTGGTGCCGCTGGAGACGATCAACCGCGACGCGCTCGGGCTGATCAATCCGGGCACGATCACCGTCGGGACTCTGGGTGACGCGCCGCCGAGCATCTGCCTGAACCAGGCGACGGGGCAGTACACCGGCTTCGACAACGAACTGCTCAAGGCGATCGCGCAGAAGCTGGGCCTGAAGATCGAGTTCTCGGGCACCGAGTTCTCGGGCCTGCTGTCCGCGGTGGCCACGAAGCGCTACGACGTGGGCTCGTCGTCGATCACCACGACGGACGCGCGTCGCCAGACGGTGGCGTTCACCAACGGCTACGACTTCGGCTACTTCTCGCTGGTGGTCAAGTCCGGCTCGCCGATCAAGAGCTTCAGCAACCTGACCGGCGGCAACCGCATCGGCGTCGTCCAGGGCACGGTCCAGGACGAGTACGTCAAGAACGTGCTCAAGCTGGAGCCGGTGAAGTTCCCGGACTACGCCACGGCGTACGCGAACCTGCGCTCGGGCCAGATCGACGCGTGGATCGCACCGTCGGCCCAGGCGGACGGACAGGTCAAGCCGAGCGACGGCACGGCCATCGTCGAGAACACCTTCTCGGTGAACAACTTCGTGGGCTGGGCGGTCGCGAAGGGCAACCAGCCGCTGATCGACGCGCTGAACTCGGGCCTCGACGCGATCATCGCCGACGGCACCTACGCCAAGCTCTACACCGACTGGGCGCCGCGGGAGATGCCGAAGGGCTGGAAGCCGGGCTCGAAGGCGGCGCCCGCGCCGCAGCTGCCCGACTTCGCGGCGATCGCGAAGGCGCACGCCGCCGACAAGCCGGCGGCAACGGGTCCGGTGGAGCAGAAGGGCACCTTCGCGCAACTCGGCGAGACCTTCTTCAACTGGAGCCTGTACCGCGAGGCCTTCCCGTACCTGCCAAGACCGGCCTGCCGAACACGCTGATCCTCGCGATCGTCTCCGGCCTGATCGGTACCGTGATCGGCCTGCTGCTGGCCGTGGCCGGCATCTCCCGGACGCGGTGGCTGCGCTGGCCCGCGCGGGTGTACACGGACGTCTTCCGCGGCCTGCCCGCGGTGGTCGTGATCCTGCTCTTCGGCTTGGGCATCGGCCCGATCGTCAAGGACGTGACCGGCAACAACCCGTACTGGCTCGGCGCGATCGCCCTCGGCCTGTTGGCCGCGGCGTACATCGGCGAGATCTTCCGCTCCGGCATCCAATCCGTCGAGGCCGGCCAGATGGAGGCCTCGCGCGCCATCGGGTTCAGCTATCGGCAGTCGATGTCGCTGGTGATCATCCCGCAGGGCGTGCGGCGGGTGCTTCCGGCGCTGATGAACCAGTTCATCTCGCTGATCAAGGACAGCTCGCTGATCTACTTCCTCGGTCTGCTGGCCTCGCAGCGCGAGCTGTTCGCCGTGGGCCGTGACCTCAACGCCAACACCGGAAACTTGTCGCCGCTGGTGGCCGCGGGCCTGTTCTACCTGGTCCTGACGGTGCCGCTGACCCACCTGGTGAACTACATCGATACGCGGCTGCGTTCGGGGAAGCGGGAGCAGGCTCCCGTGGACCTCGACCTCGCCGCCGAGAAGGGCTGATCGTCGTGACTGAGAACTCCGCTTCCTCCACGCCCGAGGTCGCGCCGGCGGCCGCTGCGCCGTCCGTGCCCGGTAAGACGCCGATCGTGCCCGTCTCGCTCGAGGGCAAGGGCCTGCACCTCGCGTTCGGCTCGAATCACGTGCTGCGGGGCGTGGACATCGACGTCCCCGCCGGCACCACGACGACGGTGATCGGTCCGTCCGGGTCCGGCAAGTCGACGTTGCTGCGCGTGCTGAACCGGCTGCACGAGCCCCAGCAGGGCGACATCCTGCTCGACGGCAAGTCCGTGCTGGGGGACGATCCGGACGAGCTGCGCCGCCGCATCGGCATGGTCTTCCAACAGTTCAACCTGTTCCCGCACAAGTCCGTTGCGGACAACGTCGCGCTGGGGCCGCGGAAGCTGCGCGGCCTGAGCGCCGAGGAGGCGCGCGAGCTCGCCCTCGCCGAACTCGAGGTCGTGGGGCTGCGGGAGAAGGCCGATGCGCGGCCGTCGAGCCTGTCGGGCGGCCAGCAGCAGCGCGTCGCGATCGCGCGGGCCCTGGCGATGCGGCCGCAGGTGATGTTCTTCGACGAGGCCACCTCCGCCCTCGACCCCGAGCTGGTCAAGGGCATCCTCGCCCTGATGACCGAGTGCTCGGCCGAGGGGATGACGATGGTGGTGGTGACCCACGAGATGGGCTACGCCCGCACCGTGTCCGACAACGTCGTGTTCATGGATGCAGGCAAGGTCGTGGAGGCCGGGAAGCCCGAGAAGCTGTTCGAGGACGCCGAGAGCGAGCGCCTGCGCACCTTCCTGTCCCAGGTGCTCTGACCCCCGCGGCGCGGGGATCGTCGGTAGAGTGAGGCCCAGCACGTCAGGGCGTGGACGAGGAGCTGGGCGACATGTGGTGGTTGGTCTTCAAGTGGATCCTGATCGGGCCGGTGCTGCGGCTGCTGGGGCGGCCGCGGGTGGTCGGCGTCGAGAACCTGCCCAAGGAGGGCGCGGCGATCCTGGCGAGTAACCATCTGGCGGTGATGGATTCGTTCTTCCTGCCGCTCATGGTTCCGCGGCCCATCAAGTTCCTGGCGAAGAGTGAGTACTTCACGGGCAAGGGCCTCAAGGGCGCGTTCAAGAAGTGGTTCTTCAGCTCGGTCGGGTGCATCCCGATCGTGCGGGGCAGTGCGAGCGCCGCGCAGGACGCGCTGAACGCCGGCGTCGGCGCGCTCGCGGACGGTCAGGTGTTGGGCCTGTACCCGGAGGGCACGCGCAGCCCCGACGGTCGGCTGTACAAGGGCAAGACGGGCATGGCCCGGATGGCGCTCGAGACCGGTGCCCCGATCATCCCCGTCGCGATGGTGGACACCGAGAAGTTCAACCCGCCCGGATCCACCCTTCCGCACCCCACGAAGGTGCAGATCCGCATCGGCAAGCCGCTCGACTTCTCCCGCTTCGAGGGCATGTCCGGTAACCGGTTCATCGAGCGTGCCATCACCGACGAGGTGATGTACGAGCTGATGAAGCTGTCCGGCCAGCCCTACGTGGACGTCTACGCGCAGGACGTCAAGGACGGCGTGGTCGTCCCGGGCGCGGAGCGGGACGCCGGCGCCGCGTAACCTCTGTGCCCATGCGCTACTTCTACGACCTGGAATTCATTGAGGACGGAAGGGTCATAGATCTCGTCTCGATCGGCATCGTCGGCGAGGACGGGCGCGAGTTCTACGCCGTGTCGACGGAGTTCGATCCCGAGCGCGCTGGGTCGTGGGTCCGCGCGAACGTGCTGCCCAAGCTGCCGCCGCCCGCGAGCAAGTCCTGGCGGTCGCGGGCCGCGATCCGCGACGGGGTGCTGGAGTTCCTCACTGCGGGCCCGGGCGACATCGAGCTGTGGGCGTGGGTCGCGGCCTACGACCACGTCGCGCTGTGCCAGCTGTGGGGCCCGATGACGGCCCTGCCGCGGTCGATGCCGCGGTTCACCCGCGAGCTCAAGCAACTGTGGGACGAGCGGGGCCGGCCGTACCTGCCGGCGGCGCCGTCGGACGCCCACGACGCGCTCGCCGACGCCCGGCACAACCTGGCGAAGTACCGCGCGATCGTGGACGGCTAGACCCGCGTAATCTGATCGTCGTGGCAGTGAACTGGACCGTCGACGTCCCCATCGATACCCTCCCCAAGCTCCCGGCTCTCCCGGGGGACCTGCGTGAGCGCCTCGACGACGCGCTGGCGAAGCCCGCGCTGCAGCAGCCGAGCTGGCCCCGGCCGCAGGCCGACGCGATGCGGACCGTGCTGGAGTCGGTGCCGCCGATCACCGTGCCACCGGAGATCCAGTCGCTCCAGGACCAACTGGCCGAGGTCGCCCTGGGCCGCGCCTTCCTGCTGCAGGGTGGCGACTGCGCGGAGACCTTCGTCGACAACACCGAGCCGCACATCGCCGCGAACATCCGCACGCTGCTGCAGATGGCCGTCGCGCTGACCTACGGCGCGTCCATGCCGGTGGTCAAGGTCGCGCGCATCGCCGGCCAGTACGCCAAGCCGCGCTCCTCGGACACCGACGCGCTCGGCCTGACCAGCTACCGCGGCGACATGGTCAACGGCTTCCCGCCTGAGGAAGCGGTGCGCAAGCACGACCCGTCGCGCCTGATCCGCGCCTACGCCAACGCCAGCGCCGCGATGAACCTGGTGCGCGCCGTGACCGGATCCGGCATGGCCGACCTGCACAAGGTGCACGAGTGGAACCGCGAGTTCGTCGCGAACTCGCCCGCCGGAGCCCGGTACGAGGCGCTCGCCGCGGAGATCGACGGCGGCCTGCGGTTCATGGCCGCGTGCGGCGTCGAGGATCGCAATCTCAAGACCGCCACGATCTACTCGAGCCACGAGGCCCTGGTGCTCGACTACGAGCGCGGCCTCCTGCGTCTGGCCGACGACCCGGAGGATCCCGAGGCCCAGCAGGTGCTCTACGACCTGTCGGCGCACTTCCTCTGGATCGGCGAGCGCACCCGCCAGCTCGACGGTGCCCACGTCGCGCTGATGGAGCTGATCCACAACCCGATCGGCGTGAAGATCGGCCCGACGACCACGCCCGAGCTGGCCGTGGAGTACGTCAAGAAGCTGGACCCGCACAACAAGCCCGGCCGCCTCACCCTGATCTCCCGCATGGGCAACGGCAACGTGCGGACGGCGCTGCCCCCGATCGTCGAGGCCGTCGAGGCGACCGGCCACAAGGTGATCTGGCAGTGCGACCCGATGCACGGGAACACCCACGAGTCCTCGACGGGCTACAAGACCCGCCACTTCGACCGCATCGTCGACGAGGTCCAGGGCTTCTTCGAGGTGCACCGCGCGATCGGCTCGCACCCGGGCGGCGTGCACGTGGAGCTCACGGGCGAGAACGTCACCGAGTGCCTCGGCGGCGCACAGGACATCTCCGACGCCGATCTCGCCGGCCGTTACGAGACCGCCTGCGACCCGCGGCTGAACACCCAGCAGAGCCTCGAGCTGGCGTTCCTGGTCGCGGAGATGCTGCGGGGCTAGACCCCGGGGATCTCGACGGCCCGGCCGGAGACGGTGATGCCTCCCGTCGGCGGGATGTCCACGACCAGCCTGCTGGGCCGCCCGACGTGGGCGCCCTGCAGGATCGTGACGCGGCGCCCGGCGGGCACGTGGTCGATCTCGCGGAGGTACGCGCCCGTCGACGCGGCGGCCGAGCCGGTGGCCGGGTCCTGCGTGATCCGCCCGACGGGGAACAGGTTCCGCGCCTCGTAGAGGTCATCGTCGAGCGGGCTGAGTACGGTGACGGTGCCGGCCCACTCCTCGCCCATGAGGTCCGCGAGCGGCTTCGGTGCGAACGAGAACTGGTGGAACAGTTCACGATCTGCGAGCACGAGCATCGGATGCCAGGCGCCCGCGAAGGACTGCAGGGGCGGGTAGCCGTCGGCGAGGTCGTCTCGGGTCAGGCTCAGCAGGTCCAGGAGGGCGTCCAGGCGCCCGTCCGGGATCGGCGCCGTCGCCGGCTCGACGCTCGTGAACGCGACGGCGACGGCATCGTCGTCCGTACGGCTCGTCTCCAGGCGCACCTCGCCCGACTGCGTGGCGAACACGAACGGGCCCGGGCCCTCTCGTTCGGCGAGCGCGGAGGCGAGGGCGACGGTGGCGTGCCCGCAGAAGGGCACCTCGGCCGCGGGGGAGTAGTACCGGACACGCAGGCGACGGGGCTCGCCCGCCGCGATGTCCGCCCGATCGATGACGAACGCCGTCTCGGAGTAGCCGACCTCGCCGGCGATCCGGAGCATGTCCGCCTCGGAGAGTCCGGCGGCATCGAGCACCAGCCCGGCGGGGTTGCCGCCGTGGGGTGCGTCGGCGAAGGCGACGTAGCGGAGAACTTCAGCGTCCATGACCGGGGCAACCAGCGCCGTCGCCCGGCTATTCCATGGTCGCGGTGGGCGACGTCGTCGCGGTAGAAGCGACATGTGGTCCAAGAAATCCCGGCCCACGAGCGGCGCCCACCACGTTCTGATCCGTGGAGACCACCCGAGGACACCCCTTCCTGGTGGCGCTCAGCGCTGCAGCATCGGCGCACTGCGGTAGCTCCACAGCCCGATGGTGCTCAGCGCGTCGCGGTAGATGCTGCGCAGTTCGTCGGCCGAGGGGGTCGCGAGGTCGGCGAGCGGCTTGTCCACGGCCGCCACGGAACTCACGGTGAAGGTCGCGGGCAGGTTCTCCCGCGCCGCCAGGATCAGGTCGACGGTGCCGCGCCGAACGTGGCTCGCCGAGCTCACCAGGACCGCGTGGTCGACCCGCTTCGTCGCGAGGGCGTACGAACTGTAGAGCGCGTTCTCGACGGTGGTGCGGGCGAAGTTCTCGTCGGTGATCCGGGCACCGTCGACCCCGTGCTCGACGAGCCAGGCCTTCATCAGCGCGCCCTCCGTGTTCCCCGCCTGCTCGACGCCGCCGGTCACCACGATCGGGGCCGCGGGCAGCGCGCGGGCCACCTCCAGGGTCTTCTCGAGCCGCTGCACGAGCGGCGCGTCCATCGTCCCGTCCTTCTTCAGGGCGTACCCGAGGACGACGATGCCCGTGTTGGGCGGCGCGGTCGCGGAGGCGAGGTCGGTGAGCGGGGTGCGCACGGCACCGTCGACCGCCGCGAACAGGGCCTCGACCTCCGGGACCCGGTCCGGCGCGATCCGTCGCAACTGATCGACCTCGGCCGCGGAACCCGCGGCGTCCCCGACGAAGCGGTTCCAGACGGCGAGGTAGGTGTGGGCATCGTCGTCGTCCGGGGCGAAGGAGAGCACCTTGCGGTACAGCTCGAGTGCGCCCGGCACGTTCTTCTGCGCGATCCGCGCCGACGCCGCGCTGAACAACAGGTCGGCCCGGTACGGCGCGAGCGCGGAAGCCTCCAGCAGCTTCTGCTCGACGACGGCCATGTTGTCGACGGTCTTGTCGGTGTTGCCCGCCGTCGACGTGCGCGTGGGGGAGTCGAACGCCGCCTTGGCCTCAGCGAGCAGCGCCGCGACCCGGCCGGCGACGCCACGGGCGTCGGACGAGGAGGACGTCGCGGCCGACGACGACCGGGCACTCTCCGAGGAGGGGGTCGCCGTGCAGCCGGCGAGCACGATCGAGCCGACGGCGGCGAGGGCGACCGCACGGGTCAGGGCGGAGGTTCGGTCCATGGGGCACACGGTATCCCGCGGAACCCCATGGCGTGCGGGTTCAGTCCTCGGCGGGGAGCCGCTGCGTCAGTTTCAGCAAGCGGCTGAGCAGCTCGTCGCCCGCGAGCTCGGTGTCGGCGGCTTCGCGCGCCTCGACCCGGGCGTCGTCGGTCGCCCCGGGGGTCCCGTGCACCTGCGTGTGCAGCTGCTCCATCCTCCGGTCCAGCTGCTCGGCGACGGACGCGGCCTCGGCCAGCTCGCCCCGCAGATGGGTCGGGACGGCACCGTCGTACTTGTAGAAGATCTTGTGCTCCAGGCTGGCCCAGAAATCCATCGCGATGGTGCGGATCTGCAGCTCCACCGGCACGTGCACGGGGCCGGTGGAGAGGAACACGGGGATCTCGATGATCGCGTGAAGGCTCTTGTAGCCGTTGGGCTTCGGGTGCGCGATGTAGTCCTTGATCATCAGCACGCGGACGTCGTCCTGCGCGGTGACGGTCTCCAGGATCCGGTAGGTGTCGGCGATGAAGCTGCACGTGATGCGGATGCCGGCGATGTCGGTGATCGCCTCGCGGATGAGCGGCAACTCCGGCGCGATGCCCCGGCGGGCCACCTTCTTGACGATGCTCTCGGGCTTCTTGATCCGCGAGGTCACGTGCTCGATCGGGTTGTACCGGTGCAGCTGCAGGAACTCCTCGCGGAGGATGGTGACCTTCGTGAGCACCTCCTTCACGGCGAACTCGTACTCCATGAGGAAGCGGGTCAGCGCGTCCCGCATACGGCGGGCCTGCGCCAGCGTCGCGGCGTCGGGGACGAAGCCGGGTTCGAAGGGTGCGGGCGTGCTCATCGACGGTCCTCGGGCGTTACGGGATGGCGGTGATGGTCACCGTCGACCCGGCGGACACGCGCGAGCCGCCGCCCGGATCCTGCCAGATGACCTGGGACTTGTCGGAGGCGAAGAGCCCGTTGACCTTCACCTGCAACCCGGCGTCGCGCAGCGCGGAGCGCGCCTGGCTCACGCTCATCCCGGTCACCGAAGGCACGGTGATGCGCGAGGCCATCGTCACCGTCACGCGGTTGTTCGACGGGTCGACCCGTCCGCCCGCGGACGGGCTGGTGGAGACGACGACGGAGCCGGAGCCGGTCTCGCCGGTCAGGTCCGCGACCAGGCCCGCGCGCTGCAACAGCTGCGTCGCCTCGGCCCCGGTCCTGCCCGTCACGTCGGGCACCGTCAACGCGTTCGAGACCAGCAGGGTTACACTGCCGCCCTTGTTCACCTGGCCGGACGGATCGGTGCCGAACACCTTGCCCGCCTCGGTCGAGGAGTCGAACTGCTGCTTGGTCTCCTTGACCGTCAGACCCGCCGAGCGCAGGATCGACGTCGCCTCGTCGGGCGACTTGCCGCGCACGTCCGGGATGGTGACGGGCTGGTTGCCGGCGGAGGCGACCACGGTCACCGTCGAACCGACGGACACGCGCGTGCCCGGCGTGGGTGAGAGGCCGATGACGCCGCCCTGCGGGACGTCGCGGCTGAACTGCGCAGGGCCGCTCTTGGCCACGAGTCCGTTGTCGCGCAACAGCTTCTCGACGTTCTCCGGGCTGTCTCCGGCGCGGAACTGCGGCACCACGGGACGCCCGCGCGAGTACTTGACGGTGACGGTGCCGAACCGGCTGATCCGGCTGCCCGCGGTGGGATCGAGGCCGGTGACGGTGTCCTCGGTGACGTCGTTGCTGAAGGAGCCGTCGAGCTTCACGTCGAGCCCGGCGTCCTTGATCGCCTTCTCCGCAGCCGGCCGGTCCATCCCGGTCACGTTCGGGACCGAGGTGTACTGGCCCGAGGCCAGCCACCAGCCGCCGACCGCGAGCAGCAGCGAGACCACGGCGATGATCGCGACGATCGCCCAGGACTTCGCGCGGCCCTTCTTCGGCGCGCCGACCCGCTCGGGCGGCGCGGACTCGGACGGGAGCGGCTCGTGCATCGTCTCCGCGCGCGTCGGGTGGGGACCCTGGGGCAGGGGCTGGGCGACGGTGCGCGGCGGCGCGACGGGCGGCACGGTCCCGGGCAGCGGGGCACCGGGCATGAGCGCGCCGGTGGGTTCCGCGGCGGCGGGGATCAGCGGCTGGCCGCGCTGCGCGTCGTACATCGCGGCGGCCGCCCGCTGTTCGGCGCTGGACTGCGGCGCAGGGACGGTGAACGGCGGCAGGTCGAGATCCTCGGCGATCGCGCTCAGCGCGTCGGCCATCGCGAAGCCGTCCGCGTAACGACGCGACGGATCGCGGTCGGTGGCACGGGCCACGAACTCGTCGAACTCCGGCGGCACGCCGGCGATGGCGGCGCTGGGCGGCGGGACGTCGTTGTGCAGGCGCTGGTAGGCCAGCGAGATCGCCGTGTCGCCGGTGAAGGGGACCTGTCCGGTGAGCAGCTCGTAGGCCAGGATGCCGCTCGAGTACACATCGGAGCGGGCGTCGGCGTTGCCGGATTCCACCTGCTCGGGGGACAGGTACGCGGCCGTGCCGAGGATCACCGACGAACTGGTCACCGACGCGGCGGCGATGGCCCGGACCAGCCCGAAATCGGCGACCTTGACCTCTCCGCCGTCCGAGATGAGCACGTTCTCCGGCTTCACGTCGCGGTGCACCAGGCCGGCGCGGTGCGCGGTACCGAGCGCCGTGAGCACCGGTCCCATCACCGCGGCCACGGCGTGCGGCGGCATGGGGCCGCGTTCGCCGAGCAGTTCGCGCAGCGTGCCGCCGGTGACCAGCTCCATCACGAGGAAGGCCAGCTCACCGTCGACGCCCTGGTCGTACACGGCCACCAGGCCGGGGTCCTTGAGCTTGGCGACGGCGCGGGCCTCGAACTCGAAGCGGGAGACGAACTGGGCGTCCGCGGCGTACTTGGGGTCCATCACCTTGATGGCGATCGGACGGTCGAGTCGCAGGTCGAGGCCCATGTAGACGGTGGACATGCCGCCACGCGCGATCACCGCATCGATGCGGTAGCGCCCCTCGATGCGGGCGCCGATCAGGCGGTCGCGCGGAGTGTTCACCTTCTTCGTGTCCTCTCGATATCCGGCGGTGTCGACAGTTCAGCCTAGCGACCCCGGGGTGGGAAGGTCCGAATCCCGTCGCTGGGTACAGTGTGACGGTGAGCTCCATCCCGTTCGTCAGCGACGATCTGCTGCCCGAGGGCACTTCCACCTACAACACCGCCACGGTCGCGAAGGGCCTCGGCGTGTCGCAGTCCAAGGTGCTGCAGCTGCTGCGCGACCGCCAGTTGATAGCGGTGCGGCGCGGCGGTGACATCCACATCCCGCGCCTGTTCTTCGGCGAGGTCGACGGGCGGTTCTCCATCGCCAAGCACTTCACCGGTCTGCTGAGCGTCCTGCACGACGGTGGCTTCCGCGACGACGAGATCATGCGGTGGCTGTTCGAGCTGCAAGAGGACCTCGACGCCGCGCCTGCGGAGCTGCTGCACACCGACTCCGCGCGCGAGATGATCCGTCGCGCGCAGTCGATGGCGTTCTAGAGCGCGCCAGCGGAGCTGCTGCGGGGCTGATGCCGGCCTGCGGCGGCGCAAATGCGGGACCTGCCGCAGCGCGGCTGCGGAGGGGGCTGATGCGACCTGCCGCAGCGCGGCTGCGGACAGCGGTGCGTCGGTCTTTCGCTATACATTTCTGGCATACCCGAGAACATCCAGGTCAGAGGCTTTTTCTGGGACAGCGGCTATACGGATTCCGAATACCCTCGGATCGCGGACGGTCGGCTCCGCTCGCGTCGACGTTTCCTGTCAGTGCCGCGCGCTACGGTTCCGCCATGTCCGACATCGAACGCTTGCGGTTGGTGGCCACGGTCGCGCGCACGGCGAGCATGAACGTGGCCGCGCAGGTCCACGGAACCTCGCAGCCCTCCGTGACGCGCGCGGTCGCGGGGATGGAGAAGTTGCTCGGATTCGCGCTGTTCGAGCGCGGCTCGGCCGGCACCACGCCTGCGCCCGGTGCGCTGCCGGCCCTCGCGGTCATCGAGCGTGTCGTGGCGGGCCTCGACGAGTTGCGCGAGCTGGGTTGTTCCTCCCGCTCCACGATCAGCGTCTGCCGCACGCTGAACGTCTACCTGCCCGATTACATCGAGGGCCGGATCACGCGGTGGAACCGCGCGCACGAGGTGCAGGTCGAGCAGTGCATCGTCGACGATCCCGTGGCCGCGTTGCGGTCCGGGGAATGCGATCTGGCGGTCGTGCACCTGACGGGCCCGATGCTCGAGGGCGTGGAGACACAGGTCGTCCGGGCGCTCGGACGGGCGGGGCGTGTCGAGCTGCTCAACCGGCCGGCGCCGTCGGGGCGAGTGGCGGCGTTTCTGAAGTATCTGGGGTGAAGCGGGCTCGTGGGTGGCGCGGTCGGGGCGTACGGCTGTGCTTCTGAAGTACGTGGGGTGATGCGGGCTCGTGGGTGGCGCGGACGGGACGTACGGCCGTGTTTCTGAAGTCTCTGGGTCGAAATGAGCTCGTGGGTGGCGCGTCGGGGTGTGGCCGTGCTCGTGGCGAGGCATATATGCAATGCGTATAGCCGCTCCGAAACAACCCCCTTGACCTGCTTGTTTGGGGTATGCGGGAATCGCATAGGTAGTAGCGAGAAACGATCGCCATTCTGGGCCTCCATCTGGCACTGCCCACCCGGCCCTGCGGACCCAGCGCCGTCCATCCGGCCTTGCCGACCCGGTGCCACCGATCCGGCGTAGCCGACCCGGCTCCGCCGATCCCGCCGATCCGGCGCCACAGCGCCGGCCGGCCGCGGCTGACGCGGCGCGGCTCAGACCGCGGGCGCCAGGCCCAACCGCGGCCGCATTCCCAACGGGTCGGGCCGCAGCAGCGACCAGCCGGCCAGTGCGCCCAATGCCGCCGCGAGCGCCACGTTCCACAGCGAGTACAGGCCGATCGAGCCGGTGGGCATGAACACGACCATCAGCCAGACCGACAGGCCGGCGATGATCGCCAGCGTGCGCGGCGACCAGACGAACGCGCCGGCCATCGCGAGCGGCCACGTGTAGTACCAGGGCAGTGACGCGGGGGAGAGCACGCACACCGCGAGCAGGCCCAACAGGATGCCCATCACGTTGCGCCGCTCGTCCTGCCGGAACCGCCACCACAGCACCACCAGGGAGATCGCGAGCGCCGCGATGCCCAGGGCCCGTGTGACGATGAGGATCGGCGCGAGGTGGAGATCGGTGAAGGGCGCGGCCACGAAAGCGGTGATCTGCGCGATCGCCGTCGGCAGTGTGATGTAGTTGATGATCTTGATGGACCCGGCCAGCGCGGTGGTCCAGCCGAGGCCCACGCCCGCGATGAGCGAGAACGCCGCGAACAGCGCGACGAAGATCCCCAGCGATGCGGCCAGCGCCGTGCCGAAGGCCTTCACAGCCGACTCCTCGGGGTTCGCCGCGCGCCGATGGTGGAACCAGATCCACACCACGAAGGGCAGCGCGATCGCCGCGGTGCCCTTGACCGCGACTGCCGTCACGATCACCGCGACGCCGAACCAGTGCCGCCCGTCGAGCACCAGCGCGACGCCGGCGACCATCAGCCCCACCATGAGCGCCTCGTTGTGCACGCCGCCCACCAGGTGCACGATCACCAGCGGGTTGAGCACCCCCAGCCACAGCGACACCGCGGGCTTCGCCCCGAAGTGCCGCGCCAGCTTGGCCACGCCCCACACCGACAGCGCGATCCCGGGCAGCATCACCACCCGCAGCGCGATCACGCCGCCGAGCACGTTGTCGCCGAGCACCGTCGTGATCCCGCGCGCGATGAGGATGAACAACGGCCCGTACGGCGCCGTCGTAGTGGTCCAGATGCCGCTCACGTCGTCGAGCAGGCCGTTCGGATTGACGACGGGGCCGTCCACGTACGGGTCGTAACCGTCGCGCAGCAGTGCGCCCTGCGCGAGATAGGAGTACGCGTCCCGCGAGTACAGGGGCACGGCCACCAGCAGTGGCACGATCCACAGGGCGACGGTGCCCGCTACGTCCCGGGCCTCGAGCCGCCCGGCGAGCGCGGCGCGCCCCAGCCGGATCCAGGCGATCACGAGCAGCGCGATACCCGTCCAGAACAGCACCGAACTGAGCACCAGGCCGTGGCCGAACCGCAGCCACGACAGGTGGGTCGACTCGAGCGTCGTGTCGTGCACGCGGATCGCGCCCGCGCCGAAGCTGCCGAGCGTGGTCACGACGGCGCCGGCCAGCCCGAGCAGGGCGGGGCGGCCGTCTGCGGACCGCAGGTAGTCGCTGTAGCCGCGCACGGCGGGCATGAGTGATCCGGACATCCCCGCCAGTCTAGGCCGCGGCGGATCGCCCCAGCGCAGGACTCGGCACCGTCGGGCCGCCGCGCCGCCGCCTACTGCCCGTCCAGCCCCGCGTACACGGCCACCGGGCCGCCCTCCAGGACGTGCACGGCGACCGGGGTCTCGAAGATCCCGGTGAGCAGCTCGGCGGTCATGATCTCCGACGGTGCGCCCGAGGCCGCGATGGTGCCGTTCTTGAGGGCGACGATGCGGTCCGAGTAGGCCGCGGCGAAGTTCAGGTCGTGCACCACCAGGATGATCGTCTTGCCCAGCTCGTCCGCGGCGCGGCGCAGCCGGCGCATCATGCTCACCTGGTGCCGCATGTCGAGGTTGTTGAGCGGCTCGTCGAGCAGGATCACGTCGGTGTCCTGCGCCAGCGTCATGGCCACGTAGGCGCGCTGACGCTGGCCGCCCGACAGCTCGTCGAGGAACCGGTCCGACAGGTCGGTCAGGCCCAGGAAGCCCAGCGCGTCGTCGACGTGGCGGACGTCCTCGGCGGTCATCCGCCCGCGGCTGTGCGGGAACCGGCCGAACGCGACCAGATCGCGCACCGTCAGGCGGGCGTTGACGCCGTTCTCCTGCCGGAGGATCGCGAGCCTGCGCGCGACCTCGGTGGGTTTCATCGAGCGGATGTCGACGCCCTCGAGCAGAGCCGTCCCCGAGTCCTGGGTCAGGAGCCGCCCCAGGATGGTCAGCAGGGTCGACTTGCCGGCGCCGTTCGGCCCGACGAGCGCGGTGACGCCGCCGCGGACGAACTCCCCGGACACCGGGCCGAGCACCACGGTCTCGGCGTACTTCTTGGTGAGATCCGCGAACGCGATCGCGGGTGCCGTGTCGGCGTGGGAAGTGGCGTCGTGCACGCTGCGGTTCACATGGTCCCCCTTCGGCGGAACAGCATGGCGAGGAACAGGATCCCGCCGACGAACTCGATGATCACGGTGAGCATCCCGTTCGCGTAGAAGATGTTGTGCAGGACGAACTGCCCGGCGGCGAGCATGATCACGCCGAGCAGGAAGGCCATCGGCAGCGTCGCGCGGTGCCGCCAGTCTCCCGCGAACTGGTAGGCGAGGATGGCGATGATGAAGCCGAAGAACATCATCGGCCCGACCAGCGCGGTGCTGATCGACACGAGCACGGCGATGAGGACCAGCGCCAGCGTGAGCTCGCGCTGGTGGTTCACGCCCAGGCCCATCGCGGGATCGCGACCCAGCAGCAGCACGTCCAGGACACGCCGGCGGCGCCACACGATGACGCCGACCACCAGGCACGCGGCCACTGCGATCGGCAGCAGGTCGGCGTTGACCGCGGTCAGCCTGCCGTACAACTTGATCGACAGCGCGTCGAACTCCGTGGGGGAGAGCAGGCGCTGGAGGAACTCGGCCAGCGCCCGGAATGCCAGCCCCAGGACGACGCCCGCGAGCAGCAGCAGGAACAGGCTCGCGAACCGCCCCGAGAACAGCCAGCCGTAGAGCACGGCGGCGAAGGCCACCATGGCCGCGGTCTGGGCGACGAACTGCGGCACCGAGTCCGAGTTGTCCACGAACCGGCCGCCGACCAGGAAGACGCCCACGGTCTGGATCAGCACGTACAGCGAGTCCAGGCCGATGATCGACGGGGTGAGGATCCGGTTGTGTGTCACGGTGTGGAAGAGCACCGTCGACAGGGCGCCGCAGAAGGCCGCGACGAGAACGGCGGTGGCGGTGCGCAGTCGGCGCTCGAACGAGAGCCCGAACTGGAAGTCCCAGCGCAGCACGTCGTCCGCGCCGGTGCGCATCAGCAGGTACAGGGCCAGGGACACGACGGCGAGAACGGCGGCGATCGCCAGCCGGGCCCGCCAGCCGACCCGGCCCGCGGCACCGTCGACCGACGGTGCCGCGGTTGCCTCAGAGAGCGACACGGTTCCTCCTCGACAGCACGATCGCGAGGAACGTGATCGCGCCGATCACGCCCATGATCACGGACACGGGGATCTCCATGGGCCGCACCACGACCCGGCCGATCAGGTCGCAGCCCACGATGAGGACGGTGGCGAGCACCGCGACCCAGGGCAGGCCGCTGCGCACGTCGTCGCCGCGCAGGGCGCTGATGAGGTTGGGGACCACGAGGCCGAGGAAGGGGATGAACCCGACGACCACGCTGGTGACGCCGGAGGCCAGCGCGACCATGGTGACGCCGATGCCCATCGTGAGCCCGTAGCGCAGGCCGAGGCTGGTGGCGACGTCCTTGCCGAGCCCGGCGATGGTGAAGTAGTTCGCCAGCAGGAAGGTCGCGACGGCGATGATCGCGACGGCCCAGAGCGGCTCGTAGAAGCCGCGGACGATGTGTGCGAAACCGCCGGAGCGCCAACTCACGACCGCCTGCAACAGGTTGGCGCCTATCGCGAGGTAGGTCGTGATCGCGCTCACCACGGCGCCGAGCATGAGGCCGACCAGCGGCACGATCGCCGAGCGGCGAGCGCGGATCCGGGAGATGAAGCCGAGAAAGATCAGGGTCCCGGCGAACGCGGTGGCGGTGGCCACGACCATCCGCACCATCGGCGTTGCGCCGGGGAGGTAGAGCATGCACAGCAGCACGCCCAGGCCCGCCCATTCGGCGGTGCCGGCTGTGGTCGGTTCCACGAACCGGTTCTGGGTCAGGCGCTGCATGATGACGCCGGAGAAGCTCATCGCGAGACCGGCGAACACGAGTGCCGCGGTGCGCGGTACGCGGGAGATGAAGAACATCCGCCACATGTCGTCGTCGCCGGCCAGCAGGCCCGCGAGCGTGATGTGGTACTCGCCGGTCATCAACGACAGGGCCAGCAGCACCACACAGGCGACGGCCAGGAGGGGCAGCGCGACGCGCCCCAGGCGGGCCCCCTTCCGGGGACCCGCCTGGGGCGGTGCTGCGGTATGGGTCGCCGTCACTTCTTGGCGGCGATGGCCTTCGCCAGTGCTGCGTAGTTCTCGCCGTAGTTCTGGATGCCCTCGCGGAGGTAGAAGTCGTTGTCCAGGTAGAAGATCCGGTCCTTCTGCTGGAACTCGACGCCTGCGAAGGCCTGTTGCGCCTTGAAGGTCTCGGCGGCCGTCTGCGGCTTGCTGCCGTCGGTCGGCGGGACGGCGGCGTCGCGGTCCATGACGATGACCCACTGCGGGTTGGCCTGGGCGATCGCCTCGGGCGTCAGGCCCGAGTTCTGGTGGTGGTCGCCGGCCTGGCCCGCGAACACGTCCTTGAGGTTCAGCGGGGCGATGAAGGGCTGCATGCGCTTGGCGCCGTTGTCGATCTTGCCGCCGTTGACGATCGAGAGGAACACGCTCTGACCGGTGGCCTGCGCCTTCGCCGCCTCGAGGTTCTTGTCGAAGTCGGCGACGATCTGCTGCGCCTGCTCGTCCTTGCCGAAGATCTTGCCCAGCGTGATGGTCGAGCTGCGCATGGTCTCGACGCGGCCCTTGGGCGCGCCGTCCTCGGCGGCGATGTCGATGAACGCCGCACCGGTCTTCTCAGCGATCTTCTTGATGTCGCCCTCGGACTTGGCGAAGCGGTAGCCGCCGATGATCAGGTCGGGCTTGACGTCCTCGATCACATCGAACTTCGGCTCGGCGTGGGTGCCGGTGTCCTTGACGTCCTGGTTCGAGATCCAGTCGCCCAGAACGCTCTTGGCGAACAGGCCCTTGGGGATCGCGACGGGGGTGATGCCGAGGGCCTTGACGGTCTCCGCGCTCGTGTTGTCGAGGACGACCACGCGCTTCGGGTTCTTCGGGACCTGCACGTCACCCTTGTTGGTGCTGACGGTGATCTTCTCGCCCGATGCGGCGGGCTTGTCGTCGTCGGCGCTGGTGGTGGAGCAGCCGGCGAACACGAGGCTCGCGGCCATCAGCGCAGCCGCGACGGGCGCGGCCTTGCGGGAGCGGGTGAACATGCGGGGGTGACTCCTTCTCGCTGGTGCTTCACGACGGTGACCGTAAGCCGTTGGTAAAGGCTCTTAGGTAAACGGAACCATACCCAGGGGTGGCTAGGTTTGCCTAACCCGGGGTCGCGAAGGTAGCGGGAGGAGTCAGGCGGCGCGGTCGACGAGCACGGCGGCGAGCCGGGCCAGGACCGGTCGCGCACCGTCGGCGATGGGGGCCTGCGCGATGGCGGAGGTGGCCCGGGCCGTCAGCTCCTCGACCCGCGCCTGCATGGCCGACGGTGCCCCCGTCGCCCGGAGCGCCGCGCGGGCGCGCTCGACGCCCGCATCGTCGAGGTCGGTGCCGACCAGGCCGCGGAGCTCGTCCGCGGCGCCGCCGCCGGTCGCCAGGGCGTGCGCGAGCATCGGCGTGTGCTTACCGGAGCGCAGGTCGTCGCCCGAGGGCTTGCCGGTGACCGCGGGGTCGCCGAAAGCGCCCAGCAGATCGTCGCGCAGCTGGAAGGCCACGCCGATGTCGACGCCGATGGCGCGCAGTGCGGCGATCGTCTCGTCGGAGGCGCCGGCCAGGGCGGCGCCCACGTGCAGCGGCCGCTCGACGGTGTAACCCGCCGTCTTGAACCGCACCACGCGTTCGGCCGCGTCGGCCGACTCGTCGCGGGCGGCCTCGCTCACGATGTCGAGCAGCTGGCCGCCGAGCACCTCGGTGCGCATCGCGGCCCAGGCGCGCGCCGCGCGCAGGTACCGCTCGGGCTCGAGGCCGGCCCCGAGGAACATGTCGTCGGCCCACGCCAGCGCCAGGTCGCCGAGCAGGATCGCCGTCGCCTCCCCGAACTTCTCCGACGATCCGGACCAGCCCCGCTCGGCGTGCACCTGCGCGAACTCGCGGTGGGTCGTGGGGTAGCCGCGGCGGGTGAGCGAGGCGTCGATGATGTCGTCGTGGATGAGTGCGCACGCCTGCACGAACTCCAGAGAGGAACAGGCCCGCAGTGCCGCCTCGGCCACGGCACCGTCGGGCCGCCCGCCGCCCGCCAGCCACCCCGTCCAGGCGAAGGCGGGGCGAATTCGCTTACCGCCGCGCAAAACGAAACGCGCCAGGCCGGCGGTGGCCTCCGCGAACACCGGACCGACGGGTTCGACCAGGTCACGGCGCTCTTCGAGGAAGGTTTCGAGCTGCGGCTGAACGGCCGCCGCGATATCGGCGAGGGCGGTCCGGGGCGGGGCGACGGGCAGCGTCATACCGGCAAACCTATTCTTAAAGCGTGACCGAACAAAGCCGGACCGTACTCGACCGCCTCGACGCCGTGCGCGCGAGCGGGCGAATGCCGTTCTCGGTCGAGTTCATGCCGCCGCGGGACGAGGAGGGCGAGGCCCGGCTGTGGCGCGCCGTCCGGACCTTCGAGCGGATGGACCCGGCGTTCGTGTCGATGACCTACGGCGCGGGCGGCTCGACGCGGGACCGCACGGTGCGGGTGACCGGCGAGATCGCCGAGACGACGACGCTGCTGCCCGTGGCGCACCTGACCGCCGTGAACCACAGCATCACGGAACTGCGTGCCCTCATGGGAGCGTACGCGGACCGGGACGTGCGCAACGTGCTCGTGCTGCGCGGCGACCCGCCCGGCGACCCGCTGGGGCGCTGGGTGCGGCACCCGCAGGGGCTCAAGTACGCCAGCGAGGTGGTCGAGCTGGTGCGCGAGCTGGGTGACTTCCACGTGGGCGTGGCGTCCTTCCCCGAGGGGCACCACCGCTCGCCGGACCAGGAGTCCGACATCCGGTACTTCGCGAACAAGCTGCGGGCCGGCGCTGATTATTCGATCACCCAGATGTTCTTCGACGTCGACGACTACCTGCGGCTGCGGGATGCCGTGACGGCCTTCGATCCGGAGCAGGGCGCCAAGCCGCTGATCCCCGGCATCATGCCGATCACCTCGCTGAAGTCGGTCTCGCGCATGGCGGAGCTGTCGAACGCGAAGATTCCGGATGCGATGCGCGCCGAGCTGCGCGCCGCCGCCGGCGACGGCCCGGAGGAGAACCGCGCCGCCGTGCGCGCCGCCGGCATCGAGATCGCCACCCGGATGGGGGAGCGGCTCATCGCCGAGGGCGCGCCGGCGCTGCACTTCTGCACCCTGAACTTCGCCAAGGCCACCTCGGAGGTCCTGGAGAACCTCTCGATGCTGCCGGTCGGCGTCTAGGTCCCGGCCCGGGGCGCGTCCGCCGCGAACGCGGCGACCGCCTCCACCATCCGGTCGAGGCCGGGCTGCTCGAGCGGGTAGTGCCCGGCGTTCTCCAGGAGCACCGTCGCCACGGAGACACGGGTGATGCGATCCAGGAAGGGCGCGGAGAGCGCCAGCGGGGTCCACCGGTCCGCGGCGGGCTGCGTCAGCAGCACCGGGCAGACGTCGAAGTCCTCGGGCGCGACCGCGGGCCGGAAGTTCAGGTACGAGTCGAGGAACGCCACCGTCACCAGATTGCCCGCCGAGGTGCGGTCCGCGTAGCAGGCGCGCTTCGCGGCGCGGTCGTTGACCAGCGCGCGCATCTTGCTGACCAGCTTCATCGGCACCCGTGCGCCGCGCAGCGGGGTCCGCGCGAGGGCCTTCATGACCGGTGCGCCGAGGCTGCCGGTGACGGGGTCGAAGGCGGTGTCGCGCCGGACCTTCGCCGACTGCTGGTCGAGGAAGGTCATCCCGACGATGCCGCTGACCCGCCCGTTGACCGACGCGACGTGGTAGGTCTCCATGCCGCCCGCCGACAGGCCGTACAGCACGATCGGCCGGTCGTCCTTCGCGAGCTCGGCGTCGACGAGGTCCGAGCCGATGCGCACCCAGTCGTCGTAGGTGACGAGCGCGCCCGGCGCGACCTCGGTGACGCCGTAGGTGGGCATGTCTATCGCGATGGTCTCGAAGCCGCGCTCGGCGAGCGGCCGGCCGAGGATCGTCGACATCTGACGGCCGTTGGTGCCCACGCCGTGCAGCAGGATCACCTTCACCGCCGCGTCGGGGTCGCGGTAGGTGTCGAGGTGGATCCGGTGGCCGTCGTGCTCCCACCACTCCTCGACCGGCTCGGTCGCGGGCGTGAGCCGGTACGCCGGCGGGAGGAAGCCCTGGATGGTCCGCCAGGCGGACTGGTCGGCGTAGTTCATGACCACGATGGTTCACCATCTTGCACGGCACGTGCAAGGTCTGCTGTTTTCTGTGAGTGGGCCGCGGTCAGCGCTTGAGCTTCTCGCGCAGCCACTGCGGGAGTTCGATGAGCGACTCGGGCTCGGCCGATTCCTGCCCCGGCTTGGGACTGCGGTCGCGGCGGACGTAGGCCACCGCTGCCACGACCGCGGCCGCGAGGAAGGCGACCAGTGCGGTGATCCACGCCCACTCCGTGAACGACGCGATCGAGGGATCCGCGTACTCGGCCTCGGCGGTCAAGGACGCGGAGGTACCGGCGTTGAGGGTCCAGGTCACCAGGTCGTCGGCCTCCTGCTGGCCGTTCGTGGCGGTGACGGGGCCGGGGAACTGCAGCTGTACGACGATCACCGCGGAGTTCGGGGCCAGGGACGACAGGTCCGCCGTGCCGGAGAGGACGACGGCGCTGCCCGTGCGCTGCACCCGCATCTTGATCGAGGCCGCCGACGTGTCGAAGGCCTGTGAGACCACCTCGCCCAGCTGGTTGAACTGGCCGAAGGTGATGGTCGTGAAGATCATCTGGGTGCCGACTTTGCCGTTCGAGTCGTACGCCTTGACCTCCGCGAGGCCGCGCAGCTCGCCGGGCGCGGCCAGCTGCGGCCCCTCGGCGTTCGACGCCGGAGTCTGCGCGGCGACGATCTTGCCGGACATCCGGTCGCCGGGGCCCGGGCTCGAGCACGCGGCGGGGGCGGCGACGAGCAGTAGTACCGCCAGCGCCGCGAGCATCCTTCGGAGAGTCACGGTCGCCATCGTGCCAGGTGCCCCAGGTCGCGGGCGAGCAGCCGCGCCGCGATCCGCCCGCTGGATCCGTTCACGCCGCCACCGGGATGCATCGACGCGCCCGCCAGCGCCAGGCCCGGCGCCCCGGGGACCCGGCCGCCGGCGAGCTCCGGGACCGGCCGGAAGAGCAGCATGTTGTGCAGCGCCATCTCGACGTGCATGACGTTCCCGCCGAGCAGGCCGAGCTCGCTCTCCAGGCTCGCCGGGGTCTGCACGTACCGGTGCTCGACGGTGTCCGCGAACCCGGGCGCCCAGCGCTCCGTCTCCGCGACGATCCGGTCCGCCTCGCGCTCCGCCACGTCGGCCCAGGCGCCCTCCCCGAGTGCATAGGGATACCACTGGGCCCACAGGGTGGTGTTGTGCCGGCCCGGGGGTGCGATCGACGGGTCCAGGCCCGAGAAGGTCATCGCCAGCACCGCGGGCCGACGGGGCGCATCCCCGGCCAGCATGTCGCCGCGGGCGCGGGCCAGGTGGCCGCGGTCGGCGGTGAGCAGGCCGAGCCCGGCCTGATCGGCGAGCGGCACCCCGTCGAACGCGGGCGGTGCCGTCGTGCCGAGCCGCAGCACCATCCCCACGCCGGGGCCCACCTGAATACTGCGGCGCCACGCCGCGATCCGCCCGGCGTCGTAGCCGCCGCGGGCCAGCAGATCCAGGGTGGTCAGGACGTGGCAGCCGGCGAGCACGGTGCGGGCCCGGACGGTCCGCGCACCGTCGGGCCCGGCGACGGTGACCTCCCACTCCCTACCGGACCGGCGAAGGGCCCGGACGGGCGTCCCGAGGGCGACGGTGCCCCCGTCGGACGTCAGGCGGGAGATCAGGGCCGCGGTGAGTGCGCCGCTGCCGCCGACGGCGCGGCCGGGCGGAAGCGTGTGCATGAGGGCGGCGAAGCCGACCATCGGGGCCGTGCCCGGCTCGCTCATCGCCGGTCCGGACTGCGCGCCGAACCAGGCGAGCGCCGCCTTGAGCCGCTCGTCGTCGAAGTACTCGTCCAGCAGCTGGTCGCCGGAGGCGAGGTAGGTGCGGGACATCTGGGTGATGCTCGTGCGGCCCTTGGTGGGCCAGAAGGCGCGGCCGAGCCGCGGCGCGGTGGGGGACGCCCCGAACGCGGCCATGGTCGCCCTCGCGCGCGGCGTCCAGTCCACGACGAACCGACGGTACGCCGCCGCCTCCCGCGCCCCGCACGCCGCGGCGATGGACTCCGCGGTCGCGTCGAGATCCCGGCGGAAGACGATCGCCGGCGCGGTGGAACCGGGTGGCGTGGGCGCGAACGCCCACGGGTCGCAGTCGAGGTAGCGCAGGCCGTGTGCCGCGAGATCGAGCTCCTCGGCGATCCCGGTGTGCCGGAACATCAGGTGCGCCGACGAGCCGCGATCCACGCGGTGGCCCGGGAACCGCTCGACGGTGCTGACCGCGCCGCCCGGCACCGTGTCGGCCTCGAAGACCGTGACGGAGCGGCCCTGCGCCGCCAGGTACGCGGCGCCGACCAGCGCGTTGTGGCCGGAGCCGACGACCGCGACGTCGACCTGGGCGGTCATCGTGCGGGTGCGGTGAAGGGCGGGGGAGCGACGAAGGGCAGATCGTGGCCGAGGACCGCGAACGGGCGCGGGTCGCCGGAGAATCGGAAGTCCCGCAGCACGTCGTAGAAGCCGGTGCGGCGGTAGAGCTTCCAGGCCCGGTTCTGCTCGGCGGCGACCTCCGGCGTGGAGAGCAGGACCCGCGGCTCAGGGCGGCCCGTGAGGAGCGCGGTGAGCAGCGCGTTGCCGATCCCGTGGCCCTGAGCCGCCGGATGCACGTGCAGCTCGGTCAGCTCGAAGTAGTCGCCGGCCACGGCCTCGATCCCGGCGGGGGGCAGGCCGCGCTGGCGCAGGCCCACGCGGAGCTGGCGGTTCCACCACTGGTCACCCGCGCCGCTGTAGCCGTAGGCGATGCCGACGAGATGGTCGACGGGGCGCCCGTCGGCCGTGGGGAGCGCCTGGACGGCGCCGAACGCGGCGTACCCGGGGCGGTTCAGGTGTTCGCGCCACATCGGCAGACGGTGCGCCTCCGTTCCCGCCGGGTAGTCCATGGCCGCCACGTAGATCTGCAGGGCCGCGGGCAGCCACAACGTGGCGTCGTGGGGGGAGAGAGCGTGGATCCGTGGGGCCTGCGGGATCACTGCGCTCACGGATCGACCTTTCCCTTGACGTGTCGGACACTCACGCTATATTAGAAGTGATCGAATGATTGTTCGATCACGGACCATCGGATTGGCGCGCATGTTCTGGCGCCGGGGCGGGTACGTCGGTCCCGGTCCATCCGGCGGGGCTGGCGCGGAACGAGGGAAGCGTTACGTGTCAGTCCCGTCCGGTACAACACAGAGGTAGCAGCGAAAAGGTTCACGGAGCAGGAGGAAGGTCATGGTCGAATCGAAAGCGCGGATCGATCACGTCGGGTCCCGCCGGCGCGTCGGGGAGTCGGGCGCGGCCCGGATCCTGGACCGTGCGGACCAGTTCCTCGCCCGCGCCGGCGGCTCGCCGGCGCCCGCCGATCAGTACCGCGAGATCTACCACGCCGCGTTGCGCGGCGCGGCCGCTCTCCTGGCGGAGCGGGAGACGGGCGTGCGCCGCCCCACGCGCAACGCGTGGCTGCGGCTCGCGAAGGCCGCTCCGGGGTACGCGGAATGGGTCGCCTACTTCACCTCGGTGTCCGGTGTGGTCGCCGCGCTGGAGACCACGGCGCGCACCGTCAGTGCCGAGGAGGTGGCCGTGCTGCACGGCCGCGTGCAGAGCTTCCTGAATTCCGTCGAGTCGGACCTGAGTCGCGCCGCATAAATCTCACAGTGGGCGCTAATTGTTCGGTGGATGGTGGTCGTGTGCTCGCAAGCCTCGTATCATGGAGCCAGGAGTTGGACCCCATGAGTGCTGAAGGAGGGGAACGTGCCACTCTCCGAGCACGAACAGCGCATGCTCGACCAGATCGAGAGCGCGCTCTATGCCGAGGACCCGAAGTTCGCGTCGAACGTACGCGGCGGCCGGTTCGGCGGCGCTTCGGGCAAGCGTCGCGTGTTCGCCGCGATCGGTTTCGCGGTCGGACTGATGCTGCTCATCGCAGGAATGTTGCTGCCCAAGGTCGAGTACACCGTGATCGTCGGCCTCATCGGCTTCCTGCTGATGTTCGGCTCCGTGATCTACGCCCTGTGGTCGGGGCCGTCCACCAAGGGGCCGCGCGGCACCGTCGGTGAGGACGGTTCCGTCCGTGCGCCGTCCGGTCGCGGGCGCGGTGTGAAGGGGGCCCGTGCGTCGGGTCAGTCCTTCGTCGCCCGCATGGAAGAGCGCTTCCGCCGCCGTTTCCCGTGAGCTGAATCGTACGAAACGAAGCCGCCGACCGATGGTCGGCGGCTTTTTCGTTGCGCCCTGAGCGAAACGCGCGTCGCCTGCCCGGGCGGGCTCCCGCTGTGAATCCACGGCTCAAACGCACACGAGGCCGAATCCGGCTTCCCGTGCAGCTGAGCCGTGGACTCACGGCGTGGGCTGCTCCAGCGGCACGACGTCCGGCTTTCGTCGACGGAGCCGGTCGCCGCTTCTGAGGGGAATCCGGCTTCCCGTGGGGTGGCGGCGTGGCGTGGGGGATGACGGCGCCGCGTGGGGGACGACGCCTCCCTTATGAAACGCCCGGCGTCCGGTGGGGGACGAGCCGCGGGGTGGGGGATTCGGTGTCGCGCGGGGGACGGCCGGCGTCCGAGGAAGGCATCCGCGCCCGCCCCCCGCCGGCCTCCTGCCGCCGGCCCCGTGTCGCCCTACCGTCCCCGTGCCGCCGGTCTGACGGTCTGACCTTCCCGCGGGGTTCTCCTCCTCCACATCGGTTTGCAACCCGATACCGAGTGAGAAATCCCCGCGGGAGGCCGGTCGGACCGCGTCTCCCCACTTCTCCCCACCCTGTTTCCCCACTTCTCCCCACGGGCGGTCTCACCGCGCTCAGTCACGCCTCAACAGTCACATAGATCGCTGTGGTTGCGACCTGCGGACAGGTGTGACGAAGTCCGACGCGCCGGGTGGAGCTGCGTCCCCCACTTCTCGCCACAGGTCTGACCTGCCACGATTCTGAGAAAGCGCCGCGAAACGCGCCCTGATGTGGTTGAAAGTGGCGCATGGTGGGGTAATGTGGGGCGCACTGGAGAAAGACGCGCTAGTCTGAAGTCTCGATCCAGTGACAACCCCGACGGGGGAGGCGGGAGGTGGCCGTGATGTTCACGGGTACCTACACGCCGAAGCTCGACGACAAGGGACGGCTCACCCTCCCCGCGAAGTACCGCGAGGAACTGGCGGGTGGGCTCACGATCACGAAAGGACAGGATCGAAGCCTCACGGTGTACCCGAAGGCGGAGTTCGAGCGCATCGCCGAGAAGGCCGATGCCATCGAATGGACCGACCCCGCGGGACGCGCCTTCTACCGCAACTTCTTCGCCAGCTCGGACGATCAGCGTCCCGACTCCCAGGGTCGGATCTCGCTCTCGACCGATCACCGCCGCTACGCAGGCCTCACCAAGGAATGCGTCGTCGTCGGATCGCGGAGGTTCCTGGAGATCTGGGACGCGGAGGCGTGGGACGCCTACCAGGCGCAGCACGAAGACGACTACGCGCAGCCGCAGTCGGAATCGCTCAAGGCGATCTTCTAGGTCGCGCACCACAACCCGTAGCAGCACAGCAGCGCACGTCCGCGACGAGGTGGACCGAGGCCTGCGCCCGAATCGGCCCTGACGTACTTCCCCAACGCCAGGTACGGGTCGGGCGGGGACCCCGCTTCATCCGCCGGAACTCATCGCCACAGCACCGCCCATCGCCAATCCCCGTCGTGCTCTGGAGGAGCCATGCCCGATTTCGGTCACGTGCCGGTCCTGGCGACCCGGGTACGCGAGCTCCTCGCTCCGGCTCTACAGCACGACGGTGCCGTCTACGTCGACGCCACACTCGGTGCCGGCGGCCACTCCGAGCTCATGCTCGAATCCTTCCCGAACATCCGCGTCGTCGGCCTCGACCGGGACGCCGACGCGCACGCCATCGCGGGCGATCGCCTCGCGCGGTTCGGCGACCGGTTCATCCCGGTCCACACCCGGTACGACGGCATGGCCGACGCGCTCGGCGAACTCGGCATGAGCGGCCCGGGCCGCCCCGGCGTCCAGGCGATCCTGTTCGACCTGGGTGTGTCCTCCATGCAGCTCGACCGCGTCGAGCGCGGCTTCGCCTATTCGGTCGACGCGCCGCTCGACATGCGGATGAACGCCGAGGATCCACTCACCGCGGCGGACGTGCTCAACACCTACTCGCACGGCGATCTCGCGCGGATCCTGCAGCGCTACGGCGACGAGCGGTTCGCGGGCAAGATCGCCTCCGCCGTCCTCAAGGAGCGCGAGAAGGAACCCTTCAGCACCAGTGGGCGCCTCGTCGAGCTGCTCTACGCGACGATCCCCGCGCCCGCGCGCCGTACCGGCGGTCATCCCGCCAAGCGCACCTTCCAGGCGCTGCGGATCGAGGTGAACGCCGAGCTCGCGTCGCTCGAGGCCGCGGTCCCGCAGGCGCTCGACGCGCTCGCCCCGGACGGTCGCGTCGTCTTCCTGAGCTACCAGTCGCTCGAGGATCGCATCGTCAAATCGGCACTGGCCGAACGCATCCGCTCGACGACCCCGGCGGGGCTGCCGATGGACCTGCCTGGCACCGGCGCGACCTTCGAGCTCCTCACCCGCGGCGCCGAGCGCGCCACCGACGACGAGATCGCCGAGAACCAACGGGCGGCGCCGGTGCGCCTGCGCGCCGCCCGCCGCCTCGACACCCCCGACCACCGGACCCGCAGCACGAGGAGCGCGCGATGACCGCACCGAACGCGACCCAGGCACCGTCGACCCCGGACACCCGGACCCGCCGCGCCCCGGCGCGACGGGACGGCCGCGACACCTCTCGGCCGCGGTCGAGCTCGGCGCAGCGGGCGCTCGACCGGCGGCAGAAGCGGCTCGATCAGCAGCGCGCGGTCCTCGACGCGGGCGGCACCCTCCGCGAGACCCCGGCCGAGCGGGCGCTGCGGCGACACCGCGACGGCGCGGACTCCGCCGGGCTGATGTCGAAGCTGCCCACGCCGCGCGTCCTCGTGCGCCGTGTGCCCTTCGTGCTGGCGCTGATCGCCCTCGTCTGCGCGGGACTCGGTCTGACGCTGTGGCTCTCGACCGGCAGCGCCGAGAACTCCTACGACCTCAGCAAGCGCGAGGCCGTCAACAACACGCTCGCGGAGAAGAAGGCCGCGCTCGAGCGCGACGTGAAGTCGGGGGAGAGTGCGCCCGGCCTGGCCGAGCGGGCCACGGCCCTCGGCATGGTCCCCGCGGGCAACGTGCCGGTGCTGGTCGGGCAGCCGAACGGCAAGGTCGTCGTGGTCGGCAAGCCCGCGCCCGCCACCGGCGTGGCCAAGCCGGCGCTCAACCCGCCCGCACCGACCTCGGGCGATCCCAGTGGCGCCACGTCCGACGGATCCGGCACGCCGGTCGCCGGGAATCCCGGGCCCGCACCGGCCGGCGGGGAACAATTGGTCACCATGAACCCCGGCAGCCCGACCGTCGCGAACGCGCCGACGAGCGCACCGTCGACGGCTCCGCAGACCCCCGCGCAGGGCCAGAACCCCGCGCCCGCACCGACTCCCGCGCCCGCACCGACTCCCGCGCAGGCCGCGCCCACGCAGGCCGCGCCGACCCCGGCCCAGCAGGCGCCGGCCCAGGGAACGCCCCGGTGACCCGCGCCCAGCGCCCGCCGACGAAGACGCGGCCCGCGGCCCGCACCGGCACGCCGCGCGCGGCGGCGGCCCCGAAGGCCGGACACCAGTCGGCGCGCGCCCGCGTCAAGGGCGGCCGCGCCCCCGAGGTGTCCACGACCTTCCTCAGCCGCAACCGGATCGGCGGCTGGGTGATCGTCGCCGTGTTCGCCGTGATCGCGGTATGGCTGGGCGTCGTCCAGTTCGTGCAGGCGCCGACACTGTCGGCCAAGGCCGCGAGCCAGCGCCAGGTCAAGGAGGTGCTGCCGGCGGTCCGCGGCTCCATCACCGACCGCTCGGGTCAGCCGATCGCCTTCACCATGGAGGCGAAGTCGCTCACCTTCCAGCCGGTGATCGTGCGCAAGCAGATCCAGGAGAAGTACGACAAGGCCGTCGAGGCGAAGAAGGAGGGCGGCGACGCGGCGAAGACCGACGAGCCCGTCACCGTCGACGACCGGTTGCAGGAGATCGCCAAGAAGATCGTGTCCGTGCTGGGTGATTCGGTGAACGAGCAGAAGCTGCTCGAGCAGATGCGCGGCAACGACACCTTCGTCTACCTCGCCCGCGGCGTCGATCCCGCCAAGGCATCGGCGATCACGGACGAGTACGCCGAGGTCGGCGCCGAGCGGCAGTCGATCCGCAACTACCCCGGCGGCTCACTCGCGGCGAACATCGTGGGCACCACCGGTTTCGAGGGGCAGGGGCTCATCGGCCTCGAGTCCTCCCTGGACTCGATCCTCGCGGGCACGGACGGCTCGCGCACCTACGACCGCGGGTCCGACGGTGCCGTCATCCCCGGCAGCACGCGCGACGTCCATCCGGCCGCGAACGGCGCCCGTGTCGTGCTGACGCTCGACAACGACGTGCAGTTCTTCGTGCAGCAGGCGGTGGCGCAGGCCAAGGCCAAGTCCGGCGCGAAGAGCGTGCAGGCCGTGGTACTCGACGCGAAGACCGGCCAGGTGCTCGCCATGGGTGTGGACAACACCTTCAATCCGTCGCTGGGCGTGAACAACAACCCGAAGTCGGCGCGCACCGGCAACCTCGCCGTGACCACGCCCTTCGAGCCCGGGTCGGTGAACAAGTTGATCACCGCCGTCGCCGCGATCGACGGGGCCAAGACCACGCCGGGCGAGGTGCTGCAGGTCCCCGGCCAGATCCGGATGGCAGGCGTCACGGTCAAGGACGCCTGGGCGCACGGCGTCGAGCCGTACACCACGACGGGCGTGTTCGGTAAGTCCTCCAATGTCGGCACCCTGATGCTGGCGCAGCGCGTCGGCGAGGACGCCTTCGCCGACTACGTCAACCGGTTCGGCCTCGGCAGTGCCACCGGCGTGGGCCTGCCCGGCGAGTCCGGCGGCGAGGTCCCCGCTCGCAATCAGTGGTCGGGCGGCACGTTCGCCAACCTGCCCATCGGCCAGGGCCTGTCCATGACGGTGCTGCAGATGGCGGGCATGTACCAGGCGCTCGCCAACGACGGGGTCCGCATCCCGCCGCGCATCATCAAGGAGGTCGACGGTGCCGCCGACCCGGCGACCGCCGCCGAGCCGGTCCGGGTCATGAGCCCCGAGACGGCCAGGACGGTGCTCGACATGTTCCGCGCCGCGCTGCAGCGCGACCCCATGGGCTACCAGCAGGGCACCGGTGCGCCGGGCGCGGTCGAGGGTTACCAGATCAGCGGCAAGACCGGTACCGCGCAGCAGGTCGACCCGGTGACGCACGCCTACTCGAACTCGCTGTACAACATCACCTTCGCGGGCGTGGCCCCGACCAACGACCCGCGGTTCGTCGTGGGGATCATGATGGACGCTCCCACCCGCAGTTCGGACGGCACGGGCGGGCAGTCGGCGGCGCCGCTGTTCCACGACATAGCGACCTTCATGCTGCAGAAGTACGGCATCCCGCTCTCGCCGGCGGCCAAGCCGTTGACGCTGGTGGCCGGTAAGTAGTTAACCGGCGGGTAGGATCTATCGGTGCCCGAATCGACTCTCACTCGTCCCGCCCATCCGCGCGGAGCCACGCCCGCCGAGGTCGCCGCGCAGGTCGCGGGCGTCAGCGCCGGCGGGCGTGATGCCGACGGCGTGCGCCTGACCGGGGCGACGGTCCGCGCCCAGGACGCCCGGCCGGGAGATCTGTTCTGCGCGGTGCCCGGCACCGCCACGCACGGCGCGCGGTTCGCCGCCGGGGCGATCGAGGCCGGGGCCGTCGCGGTCCTCACCGATCCCGACGGTGCCGCGCTCCTCGCACAGGACGGCATCGACGTGCCCGTCCTGCTGCACGACGACCCCCGGACGGTCCTCGGGCCGGTCGCGGCGGTGGTGTACGGCGCACCGTCGAGCCGGATGACGCTCGTCGGGATCACCGGTACCTCCGGGAAGACGACCACGAGTTTCCTGGTCGAGGCGGCGCTCGCCGCGGGCGGGCATCCGACGGGGCTGATCGGCACCGTCGGCACGCGGATCGACGGCGTCGACGTGCCGAGCTCGCTGACCACGCCCGAGGGCACCGCGCTGCAGGGCCTGTTCGCCTCCATGGTCGAGCGCGGCGTGACCGCGGCCGTGATGGAGGTCAGCTCGCACGCGCTCGCGCAGAACCGCGCGGGCGGTAGCCGGTTCGCGGTGGGCGCGTTCACCAATCTCAGCCAGGACCATTTGGACTACCACCCGACGATGGAGGACTACTTCGCTGCCAAGTCGCTGCTCTTCATTCCCGGTGACGCGGCGCCGCAGACCGTGTGCGACCGAGCGGTGATCTGCGTCGACGACGAGTGGGGCGTGCGGATGGCGGACCTGCGCCGCGCGGCCGGGCTGCCGCTGGTCACCGTCGCCACCACCGGACCGGCGGACTGGACCGCCGGCGAGGTCGCCGCGCACGCGGACGGCACGCAGCGGTTCACTCTCAGCGGCCCGGACGGGCAGAGCTACTCCGCGGTCGTCGGGCTGCCCGGCGCGTACAACGTGGCCAACGCCGCGCTGGCGCTGGTCATCGCCCACGAGGCCGGCGTGCCGCTCGCCGATGCGATCCGCGGGATCGGCGCCGTCGCCGTGCCCGGCCGCGTACAGCGCATCGACCGCGGCCAGGACTTCCTCGCCGTCGTGGACTACGCCCACAAGCCCGCCGCGCTCGACGCGGTGATCGCGACGCTGCGCGGCCAGACCGCTGGCCGCATCGTGGTGGTCGTCGGCGCCGGTGGCGACCGCGACCGTGGTAAGCGCCCGCTCATGGGCGAGGCGGCCGCGCGCGCCGCCGAGCTGGTGATCGTCACCGACGACAACCCGCGGACCGAGGACCCGGCCGCCATCCGCGCGGCCGTGCTGGCGGGCGCGCGCGCCGTGCCCGGCGGCGGTGAGGTGCGCGAGGTGGGCGACCGCCGCGCCGCCATCGTGGAGGCCGTGAACTGGGCCCGCACCGGCGATGTCGTACTCATCGCCGGCAAGGGCCACGAGGCGGGCCAGGAGATCAACGGCGTCAAGCACCCCTTCGACGACCGCGACGAGGTCGCCGCCGCGCTCGAGACCCGGGCATCGGGGGAGCACGCATGATCGAATTGACATTGCGGCAGGTCGCCGACATCGTCGGCGGCACCCTGCACGACGTGCCCGACCCGGAGGCGCTGGTCACGGGCACCGTCGAATTCGACTCCCGCGAGATCGGCCCCGGCGGCCTGTTCCTCGCGCTGCCCGGCGCCCGCGTGGACGGTCACGAGTTCGCCGCGACGGCTGTCGAGAAGGGTGCGGTGGTCGTGCTCGGCGCCCGCCCCGTCGGCGTCCCCGCGATCGTCGTCCCCGTCTCGGGCGAGACCGACAACCGCGTGATGGCGCTGGAGAACGACGTCGACGGCGCCGGTGCCGCGGTCCTGAAGGCACTCGGCGACCTCGCCGCGTACTGCACGAAGACCCTCGCTGCCGACGGGCTCACCGTCGTGGGGGTCACCGGCTCCGCCGGCAAGACCTCGACCAAGGACCTCATCGCGGCGGTGCTGCGACCGCTCGGCGAGACGGTCGCGCCGCCCGGGTCCTTCAACAACGAGATCGGCCATCCGTGGACCGCTCTGCGGGCGACCGCGTCGACGCGGTTCCTCGTGTTGGAGATGTCGGCCCGCGGCATCGGCCACGTGGCCGCGCTGGCACGGGTCGCGCCGCCGCGGATCGGCGTCGAGCTCAACGTCGGCACCGCGCACCTCGGCGAGTTCGGCAGCCGCGAGGCCATCGCGCAGGCGAAGGGCGAGCTGGTCGAGGCGCTGCCCGCGGAGGGTCTGGCGGTTCTCAACGCCGACGATGCGGTCGTCGCCGCGATGGCCTCCCGGACGATCGCACGCATCGTGCGGTACGGGACCGCGGACGCGGACGTCGCCGCGGAGGACGTCACCGTCGACGGCACCGCCCGTGCCTGCTTCACCCTGCGCGCCCCCGGTGGCGGGGCCGCGCCCGTGGCGCTCAAGGTGCACGGCGAGCACCAGGTGCACAACGCGCTGGCCGCCGCGGCCGTCGGCCTCGAATGCGGCGCGAGCGTCGAGCAGGTCGCCGAGGCGCTCTCGGGCGCCGGCGCCGCTTCCCCGCGCCGGATGGACGTCTTCACGACGGAGGACGGGGTCACCGTCGTCAACGACACCTACAACGCCAACCCCGACGCGATGCGCGCCGCGCTGCGCAGCCTCGTGCTCATGTCCGAGCACGACGAGGCCGGCGAGCGCCTGCCCGGTCGCGAGCGGCGCCGCACCTTCGCGGTGCTCGGAGAGATGGGTGAGCTCGGCGACGATTCGATCGTCGAGCACGACCGGCTCGGCCGGTTCCTGGTGCGGCTCGACATCACCTCGACGATCTGCGTCGGTACCTCGCGCGCCGTGCACGCGCTGTGGCAGGGCGCGGTCATGGAGGGCTCGTGGGGGAGCGAGGCGATCCGCGTCGACACCCGCGAGGACGCCGTGGAACGGCTGCGCGCCGAGCTGCAGCCGGGGGACCTGGTTTTGGTGAAGGCATCGAAGTCCGAGAAGATGTGGGAGGTCGCCGAGCACCTGGGCACGGCCGGCCCGCGCACCGATGAACACCGAGTCGATGAACACGAGAACGGGGAGTCACCGAAGTGATCCAGATCCTGTTCGCGGGCGGCATCTCGCTGGCCGTGGCGATCCTGCTCACACCCGTGCTGATCCGGGTCTTCTCCCGGCAGGGCTTCGGCCAGGAGATCCGCGTCGAGGGGCCGCAGAGCCATCAGAAGAAGCGCGGCACGCCGTCCATGGGCGGCGTCGCGATCGTCGTCGCGCTGTGGGCCGGCTACCTGGGGGCGCACCTGCTGGGCTGGAAGTCCGGCCCGGGCCCGAGCGCGTCGGGCCTGCTGGTGCTCGGCCTGGCGACCTCGCTCGCGATCGTCGGCTTCCTCGACGACTTCATCAAGGTCCGCAAGCAGCGCAACCTGGGCCTGAACAAGACCGCGAAGACCGTCGGCCAGACCATCGCCGCGGTGATCTTCGGCGTGCTGGTGCTGCAGTTCCCCAACGCCAACGGCGTGCGCCCGGCCAGCGAGTTCCTCAGCTACACCCGCGACATCAACACGATCTCGATGTACGCGATCGTGTTCGTCGTCTTCTGCTGGTTCGTCGTGGCGGCGTGGTCGAACGCGGTGAACTTCACCGACGGCCTCGACGGCCTCGCCGCCGGCTCGATGGCGATGGTGCTCGGCAGCTACGTGCTCATCAGCTTCTGGCAGTACCGCTACGCGTGCGAGACCAAGCAGGTCGCCGGCTGCTACGACGTGCGCGAC
Source organism: Tsukamurella pseudospumae (assembly GCF_001575195.1). NCBI lineage: Bacteria > Bacillati > Actinomycetota > Actinomycetes > Mycobacteriales > Tsukamurellaceae > Tsukamurella > Tsukamurella pseudospumae. Next base: position 293,630 of record NZ_LSRF01000001.1, on the reverse strand, counting down.
CCGCTCGACCTCGCGCTCATCGCGGTCGCCGCGGGCGGCGCGTGCCTCGGCTTCCTCTGGTGGAACGCCGCGCCCGCCAAGATCTTCATGGGCGACACCGGCTCGCTCATGCTGGGCGGCCTGCTCGCCGGGCTGTCGATCACCACCCGTACCGAGCTGCTCGCCGTCGTCCTCGGCGCCCTGTTCGTCGCCGAGATGGTGTCGGTGGTCGTCCAGATCGCGGTCTTCCGGTCGACGGGCCGCCGCGTGTTCCGGATGGCGCCCTTCCACCACCACTTCGAGCTCTCCGGCTGGGCCGAGACCACCGTGATCATCCGGTTCTGGTTGCTCACCGCCATCGCCTGCGGCCTCGGCCTGGTGCTGTTCTACGCCGAGTTCCTCGGCTCCGGCGCGGTCGGCTAGCGGATGACCGGCGCTCTTCCCGGGCCGGGTACCGCGGTCCTGGTCGCCGGGGGCGGGGTCACCGGCCCCGCGGTCGCCCGCGCCCTGCTCCGGCTCGGGGCGACCGTCACCGTCGCCGACGGCAAGCCGGAGGCCCGGGCGAAGATCGCGGCCGAGGTGCCGGGCATCGTCGTCGCCGATCTCGACGGCCACGACCCGTCCGGCTACGCCCTCGTCGTCGTCGCGCCCGGCTTCCGGCCCACCGCGCCCGTGGTCGTGGCCGCCGAGGCCGCGGGGATTCCCGTGATCGGCGATGTCGAGCTGGCCTGGTGGATCGACCGCGCGGGCGCGTTCGGCGCCCCGCGCGACTGGCTCGTCGTGACCGGCACGAACGGCAAGACCACCACCACGCAGATGCTCGAGTCGATCCTGCTGCGCGCGGGACTGCGGGCCGTCGCCTGCGGCAACATCGGCCGCCCCGTGATCGACGCGCTCGCCGACCCCGCGGACCCGCGGGTGCTCGCCGTCGAACTGTCGTCCTTCCAGCTGCACTGGGCACCGTCGGTGCGCCCCCGCGCGGGCGTCGTGCTCAACGTCGCGGACGACCACCTCGATTGGCACGGCTCGATGGCCGCGTACACGGCCGACAAGGCGCGTGCCCTGTCCGGCGAGCTCGCCGTGATCGGTCTCGACGACCCGGTCGCCTCGGGCCTGGGCGGGGCGGTCACCGTCGGGTTCACCACCGGCGAGCCGGGGCCGGGGCAGTACGGCGTGCGCGCCGGGAACCTGGTCGACGGTGCCGGGCTCGCGATCCTGCCCGCCACGGCGGTCTCGCCGCCCGGGCCCGCGGGTATCGCGGACGCTCTCGCGGCGACCGCGCTGGCGCAGGCCGTCGGCGTGACCGCCGGGCAGGCGGGGGAGGCCCTCGCAGCGTTCCGGGTGGGCGCGCATCGCGCGGAGCCCGTGGCGCAGGTGCGGGGCGTGACCTACATCGACGACTCGAAGGCGACCAACCCGCACGCCGCGCTCAACTCGATCGAGGCGCACGAGCGCGTCGTATGGGTCGCGGGCGGCCAGCTCAAGGGCGCGGACATCGCGCCGCTCGTGGAGCGCGTGGCACCGCGGCTCGTGGGAGCGGTGCTGCTCGGCGTGGACCGGGACGAAATCGCGGGTTCACTCGCGCGACACGCGCCCGATGTCCCCGTGGTTCGGGTGTCTTCGGGCGACGATGTTCGTGTGTCTCCTGTGACTAATGATGCAAGCCGTTCTGTAGGGACGTCTGGTGCAGTCGATGTACGAGTGTCCGGCGATGCGGATGCGGTGATGGCCGCAGTCGTCGTCGAGGCCGCGCGGATCGCCGAGGCCGCACTGAACGACGGTGCCGCCGCCCCCTCCGCTGCATCGGGCCCGCTCGCTGCGCTCCCGGCGCCCGTGGTGCTGCTCGCGCCGGCGGCGGCGTCGCTCGACATGTTCGCCTCCTACGGCCACCGCGGCGACGCCTTCGCGGCCTCCGCCCGGGCCCTCGGGACGGCATCGTGAGCAGGGCCGGTAAGGCCGCCACCAGCTCCGCTACTCACGCCGACCTCGAGTCCGGCACGCTGAACGCCCCCGAGAGCACCGAGTTCGACGCGCAGCCCCAGGAGACGGCCGCGGCGACGAGCGCTCTCGGAACGGCCGGTGCCCGCGGGGCCGCCGCGGCGCGGACCGGCGCCGATGTCGCACGCGGCGGCGCGTCCCTGCTGCGCAACACGGCGATCGGGTTCGCGACGGCGCTGCGCCGCCCGCTCGCGTCCTTCCACCTCGTGCTCGGCCTGACGGCCGTGCTCACGGTGATGGGCCTGATCATGGTGCTCTCGGCGTCCTCGGTCGAGGACATCAGCGCGACGGGCTCGCCGTACAGCAAGTTCTTCAGCCAGCTCATCTACGTCGGCCTCGGCGTCGTCGCCTTCATGGTCGCGCTCTACTTGCGCCCGGCGCTGTTGCGCCGCGTGGCGCTCGGCAGCGTCCTCATCTCGATCGCGCTCCTCGTCGCGGTCCTCGTGCCCGGTGTCGGCTCGAAGGTCGGCGGCGCGCGCCGCTGGATCGACGTGGGCGGTTTCACGCTGCAGCCCTCGGAGATCGCGAAGGTCGCGCTGATCCTGTGGGGCGCCCACCTGCTCGCCGATCGCGGGCGCAAGGGCAACATCAAGGAGCTGCTGCTGCCGCTCGGGCCGGTCGTGGTGCTCATGGCCGCGCTGGTGGTCGCCGAGCCCAACCAGTCGACCGCCATGATCATCGTCGCCGTGGGCGCGATGCTGCTGTTCTACGCGGGCCTCTCGTCGAAGCTGATCGCGTCGCTCATCGTCGTGTTCACGCTGCTCGGCGTGTTCTTCGCGCTCGCCGAGGGCTACCGCTCCGCCCGCGTCGCGGCGTGGCTCGGCCGCACCGACGATGCGCTCGGCGCCAGCTACCAGTCCAACCAGGCCCGCTACTCCCTCGCGGACGGTGGGCTGTTCGGGGTGGGGCTGGGCAACTCCACCGCCAAGTGGAGCTACCTCCCGAACGCGCACAACGACTTCATCTTCGCCATCATCGGCGAGGAACTGGGCTACCTCGGCGCGGGTGTGGTCATCCTCATGTTCGGCGTGCTCACCTGGGTCGGCATGCGGATCGCGAGCCGGGTGTCGGATCCCTTCCTGCGCCTGATGGCCGCCACGATCACCACGCTGATCGCCCTGCAGGCGATCATCAACATGGGCTACGTCGTCGGCCTGCTCCCGGTCACCGGCATCCAGCTGCCCCTGCTCTCCGCGGGCGGCAACTCGGTGATCCTCGTGCTGTTCATGATGGGCCTGCTCGCCAACGCCGCGCGGCACGAGCCCGAGGCCATCGCCGCGCTCGCGGGCGGCCGCGAGAGCCGCACGGGCCGCCTGCTCCGGCTGCCCCGGCCGCTGCCGTACATCCCGCCGCGCGCGGAGCGCCCGGCCCCGGCCCGACCGGCCGGGCGCGGCCCCGCGCCCCGGCAGGGCCGTCCCGCACCCGCCCGACGTGGGCCTTCGCAACCGGCGGCACCGTCGCCGTACGATCGACACCCGTACGGTGATGAGAACCTGAGCCGGCGGCAGGGGCCGCGGCGGGAGCTCCCGCCGATCCGGTCGCAGGGCCGGACGACGGAGCCCTGGCGCGGCGATCGCGCCGGGCGTGATCGGAACGCGCAGCAGCAGCGGCGCCGAGGACAGGAAAAGGGCAGACGGGCGTGGTGAATACTCGAGCGGTCTCGGTGGTGGTGGCCGGAGGTGGCACCGCAGGACACATCGAACCCGCCCTGGCGGTCGCCGATGCGGTGCGCGCCCAGCAGCCCGACGCCGTCGTGACCGCCCTCGGGACCCCCAAGGGGCTCGAGGGCCGCCTCGTCCCCGAGCGCGGCTACCCGCTCGAGATGATCCCGCCGGTCCCGTTGCCCCGCAAGCCCGGCGCGGATCTCGCCAAGCTGCCCTTCCGGCTCGCCGGCGCGGTCCGGCGCACGCGGAAGGTGCTGCGCGCGACCGGCGCCGAGGTCGTCGTCGGCTTCGGCGGCTATGTCGCGCTGCCCGCCTACTTCGCCGCGCGAAGCCTGCGGCTGCCGATCGTCATCCACGAGGCCAACGCGAGTGCCGGGGTCGCGAACAAGGTGGGCGCGAAGCTCGCCACGCGGGTCTTCGCCGCGGTTCCCGGTTCGGGCGTCGCGGCCGAGGTCGTGGGCATGCCTGTCCGTGCCTCCATCACCGGCCTCGATCGCGCGGCCCTGCGGGCCGAGGCACGTGCCCACTTCGGGCTGCCGGCCGACGGCCCCGTCGTCCTCGTCTTCGGCGGCAGCCAGGGCGCCGTCCGGCTCAACGACGGTGTCGCGGGCGCGGCCCGCGACCTCGCGGGCGCCGGCGTCGGCGTGCTGCACGCCTACGGCCCCAAGAACTCCCTGGACCTCGGGCCGGACGGAGTGCCCGGCTACGTCGCCGTGCCCTACCTGTCCCGCATGGACCTCGCGTACGCCGCCGCGGACCTCGCCGTGTGCCGGTCCGGGGCGATGACGGTGGCCGAGGTCGCCGCCGTCGGGCTGCCCGCGGTGTACGTCCCGCTCGCGCACGGCAACGGCGAGCAGGCGCTCAACGCGAAGCCGGTCGTCGAGGCCGGCGGGGGAGTGCTCGTCGACGATGCCGCGTTCACCCCGGAGCTGGTGCGCGAGATGGTGATCCCGCTCGCGGTCGACGGTGAGCGGCTCGCCGCGATGGGCGCGGCCGCGGCCGGCCTCGGGCACCGGGACGCCGCGGGCACCGTCGCCGCCGCGGCGATCGCACTGGCACAGGAGAGGCGGAAGTCGTGAGCGAGACCACCGGGGCACTGCCCGAGCGTCTGGAGCGCGTCCACATGGTGGGCATCGGCGGGGCCGGGATGTCCGGCATCGCGCGGATCCTGCTCTCCCGCGGCGGCCAGGTGTCGGGCTCCGATGCCAAGGAGTCGCGCGGGGTGATCGCGCTGCGCGCCCGCGGCGCTCAGGTCCAGGTGGGCCACAGCCCCGAGGCGCTCGATCTGCTGCCCGGCGGCCCGACGGTGGTGGTGACCACCCATGCCGCGATCCCCAAGGACAACCCCGAGCTCGTCGAGGCGGCGCGGCGCGGCATCCCCGTGATCCTGCGGCCCGAGGTCCTCGCCGACCTCATGGACGGTTACCGCACGCTGCTGGTGAGCGGCACGCACGGCAAGACCTCCACCACCTCGATGGCGGTCGTGGGGCTGCAGCATTGCGGCGCCAATCCGTCGTTCGCCGTCGGCGGTGAGCTCAACGAGTCCGGAACGAACGCCTTCCACGGCACCGGCGACGCGTTCGTCGCCGAGGCGGACGAGTCTGACGGCTCGCTGCTGCAGTACTCGCCCGATGTCGTGGTGATCACCAATGTCGAGGCGGACCACCTGGACTTCTTCGGTTCCGAGGAGAAATACGTCGCGGTCTTCGACGCGTTCACCGAGCGGATCCGTCCCGGCGGCACGCTGGTCGTGTGCCTGGACGACCCGGGCTCGGCGGCGCTCGCGCAGCGCACGCACGCCGCCCTGCGCGCCCGGGGCGTGCGCGTGCTCGGATACGGCGCGGGCACTCACCGCGACCTGGCGCCGGACGTGACGCTCATCGCGGAGCTGCTGGACTACAAGCCGCGCGCCGAGGGCGGCATGCTCAAGGTGCGCTTCTCCGATGAGAACCGCCGGATCGTGGAGCGGGCGCTCCTGCTGTCGGTCCCCGGGCGGCACATGGCGCTCAACGCGATCGCCGCCACGATCGCGGTCGTGAGCATGGGGTACCCCGCCGCCACGGTGATCGAGGGCATCGAGGCCTTCGGCGGCGTGCACCGGCGTTTCCAGCTGCGCGGCACGACTGGTGGCGTCCGCGTGTTCGACGACTACGCGCACCACCCGACCGAGGTGCGGGCCGTCCTCACCGCCGCGGCGGAGATGGTGACCAAGCAGGTCGAGCCGGGCCGCGTCGTCGTCGCTTTCCAGCCGCACCTGTACTCGCGCACCGAGCAGTTCGCCGCCGAGTTCGCGGAGGCTCTGAGTCTCGCGGACGAGGTCGTGGTGCTCGACGTCTACGGCGCCCGCGAGGACCCGCTGCCCGGCGTCACGGGCGCGCGGATCGCCGAGAAGGTCACGGCGTCCGTGCGGTACGTGCCGCGGCAGGCCGATGTCGCGGACGTGGTCGTCGGCCTCACGCGGCCGGGCGACGTGGTGATCACCATGGGCGCCGGCGACGTGACGATGCAGGCACCGTCGATCCTGACCGCGCTGGCGCAGCGCGGCGCCGAGGCGGGCGCGTGAGTGATGTCGCGACGCGCAGGCGCGTGCCGGGGCTGCGGCGGCTGCTGCTGATCCTGCTCGCGCTGGTGGTCGCGGGCGGCCTCGTGGCCGCCGCGTACTTCTCGCCGATCCTCTCGGCTCGCGATGTGTCGGTCACCGGCGCGACGAACGCGCCGGCCGACGAGGTCGCGAAGGTGGTGGAGCCGCTCAAGGGGCGTCCGCTGCTGCAGATCACCTCCGCCCAGCGCGACGACTACGCCGCGAAGGTGATCGGCGTCAGCCCGTGGATCGACCGCGCCACGGTGACGGTGTCGTATCCGTCGACGCTGGTCGTCGAGGTCACCGAGCGCGAGGTCGTGGCCTACGCCCAGCGGCCCGCCGGCACGGTGCTCGTCGACGCCAAGGGGGTGCCCTTCATCAAGGTGGGGGAGCCGCCCATCCTCACGCCCAAGCTCACCGTCGACGATCCGCGCTCCGACGATCCGTCCACCAAGGCGGCGATCGCGGTCCTCAAGGAACTGCCGCCGGACCTGCACGGGCAGGTCGTCGAGATCGGTGCGAACTCGCCCGCGAACGTGCGGTTCGTGCTCCGCGACAAGCGGATCGTGTACTGGGGCGACGACGAGCGCGCCGATGCCAAGACGGCGGCGCTGCGCATGGTGCTCACCCGTCCCGGGCGCGAGTTCACCGTGATCGATCCGGACATGCCGACCACCCGCTGAGTGTGCTCTTCCGCTCACCGAGAACGTTTTTCCCGACACGCCCGCGCGGTTACGAGTCAAGTGACGTACCGCCCTCTACCTTGGTTTCAGACCAACTACTTGACATAACTTTAAGCCTTCTGTTGAGGTTTAGGGTTCGTCTCGAAGCACAGACTTCACACCCAGGGGAAGGCGAAACATGACCGCCGCGCACAACTACCTCGCCGTCATCAAGGTCGTCGGCATCGGCGGCGGCGGCGTCAACGCCGTCAACCGCATGATCGAGCAGGGGCTCAAGGGCGTCGAGTTCATCGCGATCAACACCGACGCCCAGGCGCTCATCATGAGCGACGCCGATGTCAAGCTCGACGTGGGTCGCGACTCCACCCGCGGCCTCGGCGCCGGCGCCGATCCCGAGGTGGGTCGTAAGGCCGCCGAGGACGCGAAGGACGAGATCGAGGAGCTCCTCAAGGGCGCCGACATGGTCTTCGTCACCGCGGGCGAGGGCGGCGGCACGGGTACCGGCGGCGCACCCGTGGTCGCGAGCATCGCCCGCAAGCTCGGCGCGCTCACCGTCGGCGTCGTGACCCGGCCCTTCACCTTCGAGGGGGCCCGCCGAGGCAAGCAGGCGGAGACCGGTATCGGCTCGCTGCGCGAGTCGTGCGACACCCTGATCGTGATCCCGAACGACCGGCTGCTGCAGCTGGGCGACGTCAACGTCTCGGCGCTGGATGCGTTCAAGAGCGCCGACGAGGTGCTCCTCAACGGAGTCCAGGGCATCACCGACCTGATCACCACGCCGGGCCTGATCAACGTCGACTTCGCGGACGTCAAGAGCGTCATGTCCGGTGCGGGCAGCGCCCTCATGGGCATCGGCTCCGCGCGGGGCGAGGGGCGTGCGATCAAGGCCGCCGAGGCCGCTGTGAACTCGCCGCTGTTGGAGACCTCGATGGAGGGTGCGCACGGCGTGCTCATGTCCATCGCGGGCGGCAGCGACCTGGGTCTGTTCGAGATCAACGAGGCCGCCTCGCTGGTACAGGGCGCCTCGCACGAGGACGCGAACATCATCTTCGGCACCGTGATCGACGACAACCTGGGCGACGAGGTGCGGATCACCGTGATCGCAGCGGGATTCGATGGTGCCGCGCCGGCGCGCCGCCCCGTGACCCGCATCGGTGGGCAGCACACGGCCCCCGAGCAGCCGGCTGTCGCCGAGCCGGAGGACGCGCGCCGGGGCAACCCGTTCGGAGCCCGTCCGGCCCGCGCCAACGACCCGTTCTCGGCGGCCCCCGGGGGCCGCGAGTCCCGCTCGGACGACGACTTCGATCTCGACGTCCCGTCGTTCCTGCAGAACCGGCGCTGACCGGCCACGTGACCACTGCCACTGACGGCGCTCCCGGTTCGTCCGGGGGCGCCGTCAGTAGTCTTGGGACATGACTGATCCCGCGAACACTCCTGTCGCCACGAATCGGGTCCGCCGGGTGACCACCACCCGTGCGGGGGGCTCCTCGAAGGCCCCGTACGACTCCTTCAACCTCGGGGACCACGTCGGCGACGATCCTGCGGCCGTCGCGCTGAACCGACTCCGCCTCGAGCGCGAGATCGGTGTCGCCCCGGGGCACGTGGTGTGGATGGAGCAGATCCACAGCCGCACCGTCACCGTCGTCGACGGTCCGCGGGCCGAGCCGGTCGAGGCGACCGACGCGATCGTGACGACGGTGCCGGGGCTGGCCCTGGCGGTGCTCACCGCGGACTGTGTGCCGGTCCTGCTGTCCGACGACGAGGCGGGCGTGTTGGCGGCCGTGCACGCGGGCCGTGTGGGCGCGCGGATCGGCATCGTGCCGAAGGTCGTCGAGACGATGGTGGAGCTGGGCGCGCGGCCGGAGCGGATCGGTGCCTTCCTCGGGCCGGCCGCGAGCGGCGCGAGCTACGAGGTGCCCGCTGCGATGGCCGCCGACGTCGAGGCGCACCTGCCCGGCAGCCGGTGCCGCACGGACAAGGGGACCGCCGGGCTGGACCTGCGCGCAGGAATCCGGCGTCAGCTGCAGGGGCTCGGGGTGACCGCCGTCGCGCAGGATCCGCGCGACACGATCTCGGACCCCACGTTGTTCTCGCACCGGCGCGGCGCCCCCACGGGGCGTCTGGCCTCGGTGATCTGGATCGACGAGAACGCCCGGTCCTGAGCGGAGGAAGCGGCGGACGAATCACATCGATGGAATTCGGATCGGCGTGTGTGCGTGTCGGAACCGCGATTCGCGCGTGCAGCCCACTAATCTCACTTCCATAACGACAGTCACAACCGTCACACCAGCCCATGCAGGCGCCGAGGAAGGGCAAAGATGAGCACTCTGCACAAGGTCAAGGCGTACTTCGGCATGGTTCCGCTGGATGCGTACGACGACGGATACGTCGACGAGGGCACGCCGCAGCCGCGCGGCCGTCGCGGCCTCGACGACGAGTTCGGCGACTACCGCTCGGACTACCGCGGCGAGCGCGGCTACGCGTACGACGGCCGTCGCGCAGACGACTACGACGGCTACCAGCCGACGTACGACGAGGGCTACGCCGGCCGCGGCGCCGCGTACGACGACTACGACCGCGGTTACCGTGAGCCCGCTCGTGCCGACGCCCGGCTGCCGCGCCTGGAGCCCCTGCGGGACGGCGCGCGCTCCGTCTCGACGTCCACCCGGGGCGCGCTGGCCATGGACACCCGTGCCGACGTGCTGAGCCAGGAGAACCCGATGTCCCGCATCACCACCCTGCGTCCCACCTCGTACGAGGAGGCGCGCACGATCGGTGAGCGGTTCCGCGAGGGCATCCCGGTGATCATGGATCTGACGGCCATGGACAACGCCGACGCCAAGCGCCTGGTCGACTTCGCAGCCGGCCTGACCTTCGCGCTGCACGGCTCCTTCGACCGCATCACCACCAAGGTGTTCATGCTGGCCACCGCCGATGTGGACGTGACGGCGGAGGATCGGGCGCGGATCGCGGAGACCGGCTTCTACAACCGCTGACGGATTCGGGCAGACTGTACCGGTGCAAGCATTCTGGCTCGTCGTCCTCATCCTCCTCTCGATCTTCTGGGCCCTCCTGATCGTTCGCCTGGTGATCGAGGTGGTGAAGTCCTTCGCCCGGGAGTGGTTCCCGAAGGGGATCGTGGCGATCGTGCTCGAAGGAGTGTTCACCGTCACGGATCCGCCGCTGAAGGCGCTCCGGAAGATCATTCCGACGGTGCCCCTCGGCCCGGTCCGGCTCGATCTGGCCTTCATCGTCCTGTTTCTGCTGGTGGCGATCGCGCAGAGCGTGGTCAGCAGCCTGGCCGCGTAGACGTGATCAGAGTGATCAGTGCATGATGAATCGGACATTTCATCGCGTGATTGTTGGGTGATGAGGAACAAACGGGTCTGGTGTGACAGGATGTGCACTAGTTACAGTGTTGGTCCAAGTGACTTGAGATCTGTCGAGCAGCCGAATTGAGGGGAAACGACCTATGAAGCTGACACCCGCCGATGTGCGGAACGTGGCGTTCAGCAAGCCGCCGATCGGAAAGCGCGGCTACAACGAGGACGAGGTGGATCAGTTCCTCGATCTGGTCGAGACCGAGCTCGCTCGGCTGATCGACGAGAACAACGATCTGCAGCAGCGCAACTCCGAGCTGGAGCGCGAGCTCGGCGAGGCCCGCGCCGGTGGCGGCGAGCAGCCGTCGGCCGGTAACACGGTCGCCTTCGCCGCGCCCGCTGCGAACACCCCGGCCGTGCAGGAGCCCGTGGCTCCCGTCGCCGCCGCAGCTGCTGCGCCGGCCACCACCGAGGAGGCGCACGTGCGCGCCGCCAAGGTGCTCGGCCTCGCGCAGGAGACCGCCGACCGCCTCACGAACAACTCGCGTTCCGAGGCCGAGAAGCTCGTCTCGGATGCGCGTGCCCAGTCGGAGTCCATGGTCGCCGACGCCCGCCAGAAGGCCGACGCCATGGTGGCCGACGCGCGCCAGCGCTCGGACGCCCTGCTCGCCGACGCGCAGACGCGGTCGGAGAACCAGCTGCGCCAGGCGCAGGAGCGTTCCGACTCGCTGCAGGCCGAGGCGGAGCAGAAGCACACCGAGATCATGACCACCATCAACCAGCAGCGCACCGTGCTGGAGGGTCGGATCGAGCAGCTCAAGACCTACGAGCGCGAGTACCGCACTCGCCTCAAGACCTACCTCGAGGGTCAGCTCGAGGAGCTGCAGTCGCTGCGTAGCGCCGCCCCGGTCGATCACGGCCAGGGTCGCGGTGGCGACTTCAATGATCCCGGCAACGCGGCCGGCGGCAACCAGCAGTACAAGTAGGGCTGGAACCGGCCGGTACTAAGGCGGAGTTCTCATGCTGCTAGCCGCTCTGGGGGCGACGGTCATCGGGTTCATCCTGCTGATCGTCGCCCTGATCACGGCCAACCTCTGGCTCGCCATCGCGTGCGTGGTGGTCTCGGTGATCGGCGTCGTCCTCCTGCTCGGCGACGTCCTCACCTACCGCCGCGGCGAACGGGACAAGGCTGACAAGGCCTCCGGCGAGTCGTCCGGCAGGGGTCGCGGTCAGCGATCCGGCGGGGCCTGGAGCCCGGGGGACCGGGCCGCGGATGACACGGACGGCGCCGGGGGGCCAGTGGCGGAGAAGGCCACCGCGCCGGCCGCCGGAGCCTCGGACGAGTCCGAGGCCGCCGAGCCGGTGGACGACGCGGCGCGAGAGGCCGGCACCGTCGGGCACGAGGAGTTCGGGCGGCACGACGGCCCGGACGACGATGCGCGTCCGACCGCCCAGTTCGCGGTGGGGCCGCTCAGCGGGCCCACCGGGTGGGAGCACGAGTCGCCGGCCGACACCGACGACGAGAGCACTCGCGGGCTGTTCGCGCCCGGGAAGTACGACCCGGACATGACCGACCAGATCCCGCAGATCCGGATCGATCAGGCCTGGGGCACCGAGTGGACGCCGCCCCAGGAGCCCGAGTCGGACGATCCCGACAAGAAGTGACGTTGCACTGACCGCTATCCTTGGGGGTAGCACTGCGTCGATCCGGCCATCACCGGGGAGCATCCGGAAGAACGGGCGGCCCCGCCCCAGTAGAACCGGACGGGTGGGCCCGTCACAGCCCTCGTAAGAAAGTGGCGTCGTCTCGGGATTTCCGGGCAGGCGCAAGCGGGGTGGTACCGCGGAGCTCGGTCACAGGCCGGGAGTCGTCCCCGTGCTGGTAGTAGACGGCACGAGGAGTCACGATGAGTGAGAAGCGCCCCTATCCGCTGGTCGACATGACCCGCGACGACGACGCCCCCGCGAAGGCGGGCACCCCGTCGTTCCCCGACCTCGAGGAACGCGTCCTCGCGTACTGGTCCGAGAACGACACCTTCCGGAAGACGATCGCCAATCGGGACGGCGCGGACGAGTTCGTCTTCTACGACGGTCCGCCCTTCGCCAACGGCCTGCCGCACTACGGCCACTTGCTGACCGGCTACGTCAAGGACCTGGTCCCGCGCTACCAGACCATGCGCGGCAAGAAGGTCGACCGCCGTTTCGGCTGGGACACCCACGGCCTGCCCGCCGAGCTCGAGGCCGAGCGCCAGCTGGGGATCAAGGACAAGTCCGAGATCGAGACCATGGGCGTGGCGAAGTTCAACGACTACTGCCGCACCTCCGTGTTGCAGTACACCGAGGAATGGCGCCAGTACGTCACCCGCCAGGCCCGCTGGGTGGACTTCGACAACGACTACAAGACGCTCGACCTGGACTTCATGGAGTCGGTCATGTGGGCGTTCAAGACCCTCCACGAGAAGGGCCTGATCTACCAGGGCTACCGCGTGCTGCCGTACTCCTGGTACGAGCAGACGCCGCTCTCGAACCAGGAGTCCAAGCTCGATGACGCCTACAAAATGCGGCAGGACCCGGCGGTCACCGTCGGGATGCCGTTGCGCACCAAGGGCACCCCGCTCGAGGCGCTTGACGGTGTCGAGGCGCTGATCTGGACCACCACGCCCTGGACGCTGCCCTCGAACCTCGCGATCGCGGTGCATCCGGATCTCGACTACGTGCACGTGACCGGGCTCGACGGGAAGGACTACCTGCTCGCCGAGGCGCGCCTGGGCCAGTACGCCCGAGAGCTGGGGGACTCGCCCGAGATCAAGGGCCGGTACCGGGGCCGCGATCTGGAGTTCGCCGCCTACGAGCCGCCCTTCGACTTCTTCGCCGGCCACCCCAAGGCTCACGTGACGCTGCTCGCCGACTACGTGACCACCGACTCCGGTACCGGTGTGGTGCACCTCGCGCCCGCCTTCGGTGAGGAGGACATGGACCTGGCCACGGGCAAGTACGGCATCGAGGTCGTGCAGCCGCTGGACCCGGGTGGGAAGTTCACCGCGGCGGTCCCGCCGTACGAGGGTCTGCAGGTGTTCGACGCCAACCCCGTCATCGCCAAGGACCTCAAGGCCAAGGGTCGGCTGCTGCGGCACGAGACCATCGAGCACAGCTACCCGCACTCGTGGCGCTCCGGCCAGCCGCTGATCTACATGGCCGTGCCCTCGTGGTTCGTCGAGGTCACCAAGATCATCCCGCGCATGCTCGAGCTGAACCAGGACATCACCTGGAACCCCGCGCACATCCGCGACGGCCAGTTCGGCAAGTGGGTCGAGGGCGCGCGCGACTGGAACATCAGTCGCAACCGTTACTGGGGCGCTCCGATCCCGGTGTGGGTCTCGGACGATCCCGCGTACCCGCGGGTGGACGTCTACGGTTCGCTCGACGAGCTGGAGCGCGACTTCGGCGTGCGTCCGGACAACCTGCACCGTCCGTACATCGACGAGCTGACCCGGCCGAACCCCGATGACCCGCGGTCGCCCGAGGACGGGCAGTCGACCATGCGTCGCGTCCCCGAGGTCCTGGACTGCTGGTTCGAATCGGGCTCGATGCCCTTCGCGCAGGTCCACTACCCGTTCGAGAACCGCGACTGGTTCGACACGCACTTCCCGGGCGACTTCATCGTCGAGTACAACGGCCAGACCAAGGGCTGGTTCTACAACCTGCACGTCCTGGCCACGGCGCTGTTCGACAGCAACGCCTTCCGCACGGTCGCGGCGCACGGCATCGTGCTCGGCCACGACGGCCTCAAGATGTCGAAGTCGAAGCGGAACTACCCGGATGTCAACGAGGTGTTCAACCGCGACGGGTCCGACGCGATGCGCTGGTTCCTCATGGCCTCGCCCATTCTGCGCGGCGGCAACCTGGTGGTCACCGAGCAGGGCATCCGCGACGGCGTGCGACAGACACTGCTGCCGCTGTGGAACGCCTACTCGTTCCTGCAGCTGTACGCGGAGAAGCCGGCGACGTGGCGCACGGACTCGCAGGACGTGCTGGACCGGTACATCCTGGCGAAGCTCGCACAGACCCGCGACGCCATGACCGAGGCGCTGGACACCTGCAACATCGCGGACGCGTGCGAGGAGCTGCGGCTGTTCGTCGACGCCCTGACCAACTGGTACGTGCGCCGCTCGCGGGCACGTTTCTGGGACGGTTCGGACGCGGGCGCCTTCGACACGCTCTACACCGTGCTGGAGACCACGTGCCGGCTCGCGGCCCCGCTGCTCCCGATGGCCACTGAGGCGATGTGGCGCGGCCTCACCGGCGGCGAGTCGGTGCACCTGACCGATTGGCCGTCGGCGTCGGACCTGCCCGCTGATCCCGAGCTGGTGGCCGCGATGGACGAGGTGCGGGACGTGTGCTCCGTCGCCTCGTCGGTGCGCAAGGCGAACAAGCTGCGCGTGCGGCTGCCGCTGCACTCGCTGACCGTCGCCGGTCCCGGTGCCGAGAAGCTCGCGCCCTTCGCCTCGATCATCGCCGACGAGGTCAACGTCCGGGAGGTCACGGTCTCCTCCGACGCCGACCAGTACGGCCGGGTCGAGATCGCGGTCAACGCCCGTGCGGCGGGCCCGCGCCTGGGCAAGGACGTGCAGACGGTGATCAAGGCCGTGAAGTCCGGGGACTACACCGTTTCCGACGGTGTGGTGACGGCCGCGGGGATCGCGCTGCAGGACGGCGAGTACACGCGCAAGCTGGTCGCCGCCGCGCCGGACTCCACCGCCGAGCTGCCCGACGGTGCCGGGCTCGTCGTACTCGACCTGTCGGTCGACGCCGAGCTCGAGGCCGAGGGGTGGGCCAAGGATCGCATCCGCGAGCTGCAAGAGGCCCGACGGTCCGCGGGGCTCGACGTGAGTGACCGGATCGCCCTGGTCCTCGACGTGCCCGAGGAACACCGTGCGGCCGCCGAGCAGCACCGGGACCTGATCGCGGGCGAGGTGCTCGCGACCTCGCTCGACTTCGGGGCGGTGCCGGATGGGGTGGAGCTGGGCGATGGTGTCCGAGGCCGGCTCACCAAGGCCTGACGCGCCCCCGGAGAGCAGCGCCCGCTGGGTGCTGCATTTCGACATGGACGCCTTCTTCGCGTCCTGCGAGCAGCTGACCCGACCCACTCTGCGTGGGCGTCCCGTGCTGGTGGGCGGGCTCGGCGGCCGCGGCGTGGTCGCCGGGTGCTCGTACGAGGCGCGCGTCTTCGGCGCCCGGTCGGCGATGCCGATGCACCAGGCGCGCCGGCTCGTCGGTGCGTCCGCGGTGGTGCTGCCGCCGCGCGGGGCGCTGTACGGAACGATCAGCCGGCGCGTCTTCGGGGCGGTGCGCGAGCTCATCCCCGTCGTCGAGACGCTGTCCTTCGACGAGGCCTTCGGCGAGCCGGCCGAGCTCGCCGGCGCGTCGTCGGACGAGGTCGTGGCCTTCGCCGAGCTGCTGCGGTCCCGGATCAGGGAGGCGACGGGCCTCGTCGCGTCCGTCGGCGCGGGGGCGGGGAAGCAGGCCGCGAAGATCGCCTCCGGGCTCGCGAAACCCGACGGGGTGTCCGTCATCCCGCCCGCCGCGCAGGAGTCGATGCTGTACCCGCTGCCCGTCCGCAAGCTCTGGGGGATCGGCCCGGTCGCGGGGGAGCGGCTGTCCCGCTTGGGGATCGACACGATCGGCCAGTTCGCCGCGATGAGCGAGATCGAGGTGGTCTCGGTGCTCGGCGCCACGCTGGGGCCCGCGCTGCACCGGCTCGCGCGAGGCGAGGACGACCGGCCCGTGGCGGTCAACGGCGAGGCGAAATCCATCAGCGCCGAGCACACCCTCGAGACCGATGTGACCACCATGAACGCTCTGCGTCGCGAGATCGACCGCAGCGCCGAGCACGCGCTGCGGCGGCTGCGGCGCGACGGGCGCGGGGCGCGCACCGTCGTGCTCAAGCTGAAGCGGTCGGACATGTCCCTGCTCACCAGGAGTGCCACGCTGCCGTCCGCCACCACCGACGGCGCGGTGCTCACAGCGACTGCGCAGCGTCTCGCCCTCGACCCCATGGAGATCGGTGGCCTGCGCCTCGTCGGCGTCGGGTTCTCGGGGCTCAGCAGCGTGGAGCAGTTCACCTTGTTCGGGGACGAGAACGACGAGGCCGCAGACCTTTCCGGCACCGATGGTGCCACCACTTCGCCCGAGCCCGATGTCGAGGAGGCAGGTGCCGTCATCGGCTGGCGCCCGGGCATGGACGTCCGGCACCCCGAGTTCGGGCACGGCTGGGTGCAGGGTGCCGGGCACGGCGTGCTCAGCGTGCGGTTCGAGACCCGCACCTCCGGGCCGGGGCGCATGCGCAGTTTCAAGGTCGACGACGCCGCCCTCCGCGAGGCCGACCCCCTCGACTCGCTCGACTGGCCCGAGGAGCACCTCGTCGTCGACGACGAGGACGACTGAGCCCTACTCGCCGTACGCGGCGAACCCGGCGTCGATTCTTCGCCGGAGCGCTGCCCTCTCCGACTCGTTCATCCAGTCCCTCAGGTCGATCATGTGCTGGTAGTACGTGTCCGCGGTGAAGTCCTGCCCGAAGAGGTACGGGTGGGTGCAGTACTCGAACCCGGAATCTTCGACCGAAAGGTCGTTCTCGGCGCAGTAACGCACGAGACCGTCGGCGACGTGCCACCTTGAACCGTCACACCAGAAGACGCCACTTGCGCTGAGCACCGGACCTTCGTCGTCGCTGAAGTCGAAGAAGCCGGTCGCTTCCGGATCGCGCTGTATCAGCGCAATCAAGTCGGACGGAACGCCATCGAAGAAACCTCGTTGGACGTGGACTTCCTCATTGATCACGTTGAGAAACCCCTCGTGTTCGAGCGTCAGCAGAAGAGCCTTCCCGTCGTCTGCGAATTGCCACGCAGTGGTTTGACCGCCGCCGTCGGCCCAGACGAAGAGACCGTTCTCGGGCGGCGAGGGCTCGAGGAACTCGTCGATCATTTCGACCAATGCTGCGCGACGGCGAAGTTCGGGGATCGGTGTGTGCTGGAGTGCCTCCCACGTGTCCATCGCACGATCATGCCCGATGCGGGGCGCGCACGTCGTCAGGCCGCGGCGCGCAGGTCGGCGGGCATCTGGTGGTTCCACGGCTCGTCGGCGTCGTGTTCGGAGAGTAGGGCTTCCAGGATAGGTGGGCCGTGGGGACCGTCGAGGATGGCGGCGATGTCGCGGTCGATGGTGCCGACGAACCGCTCGTACTGCACGCGGAGTTCTTCGCTGCGCCAGAGATTGATGAGACCCTCTCGGCGGCGCAGCCAGCGCTGATGTGCGCGCCGGTACAACTCATCCGCGTGGTGTTTATGATTCACCCGGTGCTCGTGGGACGGATCTGCGGTGCGCCGCCAGCCTGTCCGGCCGGCGTACTCACCGTGGCGGACGGTGATGGTCTCCCAACCGCGGGGGAATCCGCCGGTGTCCGGAACGACCTTGCCGTGGTGCTTGTCGCAGGCGAGGGTGAGGCACGTGATGTCGGTGGGGCAGCCATCGGCCCATGCGGTGATGTGGTGCACCTGGCAGCGGGTCGCGGGTGCGTCGCATCCGGGTGCCGTGCACCCCTTCTCCGAGCCGTACAGCGCGATCCGCTGATCGGCGGAAGCGAGACGCTTCTCCCGACCGAGGAACAACGGCCGCGACTGCAGGTCCAGGACCAGCACGTACCTCGGGTTCGCACCCATCATGCGTAGCGCGTCCTCGACGGGCATCCGCCCTCCGGTGGCGGTGGTCGCGATCCCGGTCTCGGACTCCAACTGGTCGATCGTGAGCGTGATGATCGGGACGCAGGCGACACCGCGGTGTTGTCCGAGGGCGCCGGAGTTGACCGCCACGGCCAGAGCGGTGACCAGCGCGTCGTGATTGCGTTGAACGGTGGTGCGTTGATCGCGTTTCGCCGCAGCCCGCACCGCGTCCTGATCGGTGAGGTCCACGGGATCGTCCACATCCGCGGGGTTGTTCACGCCGGGCCGCGCGAGCTTCTCCAGGATCGTGTCCATCAGCGCGCGCCCCTCGGGGGAGAGGTCGCCGTCGAACGGGGTCATCAGATCGTCGTCCTGCCTGCCCACGCTAAGACCGCGAGCGCGGGAGACCACGTCGGAATCCGGCTCGGCGCCATCGGGATCGAGGTGGGCGAGCGCGCGGGCTCCGATGACCTCGAGGTCCTCGGGTACGACATCGACAGCGGCGGTGACCAGGACGTCCTCAAGGATCTCGGCTTGATCGGGGCGGATCGTCTTCCGGCACTTCGCGAAGACGCGTTCGATCGCCAACGCGTGCCGGTCCGAGATCCTGCCCTCTTGCTGCGCCGCGGCGACGAGCGCGTACCGCGGTTCGGGGCACACGCCGTGCCCGTGCTGCGGAACGCGGTCCCGAGCACCGTGGATCCGGTCCCGCGCCTCGCCGCCTGCGAGCCGCAGTCGTTGGACGAGTAGCTCCTTCATGCCGGTGTAGCCGAGCTGCGCCGGCAGTCCCTGCTCGACCGCGACCTGGGTGAGGAGATGCTGGCTGAACGGAACCCTCCGCGATGCCGTCTCCAGCCGCTCCAGCGAGGCCAGAACGTCCTGCGATTCGAGCATCACCGGATCCGCCTGCGCAAGCCGTTCCGCAGCTTGTTCGAACATGGTCAGCGCGTCGAGATACTCGACTGCAGTGCAAGTACTCATCGCGCGCCTCCTAATCTCTAGATCCTACCTCAATATTCGAGAGACTTCAATAATTCGATAATGTGTGTGATATTGATAGGAATAACTCCAGAATCACGACAGCGGATGGCAGTACGATCGGGGAGGAGATCATGAGGAGGACGTCGTGGTACGGGCAGATGAGGCTTCAGTGACCGGTCGCCGCCTCGATCAAATGGCGAGAGACGAGATCGATGCGGTTCTGCAGCCGTTCCTCGAACGGCATGGACTGGAGCTCGACGGAGACTGGACCGAGGCGCAGACCGCCGAGTATCGCAGATTGGCGGGCCCGATCCACGAGCGGTACCTGGCCGCCCGTGCGATGCTGCCTGTCCCGGTGAAGGACCCACCCGATGAGATCGAGCTGACGAGGAGCGACGAGGTCTGGGCGGTTCTGATTCCGTTCATGGAGCGGCATGACCTCGACTTCGACTCCGCTTGGACTGCCGCGCATTACGCGGAGCTTGATGCGTTGACCGATCCGATTGACGCCAAGTACGACGAGGCGCGGGCGGCGCTGATCCGGCGGCGCGAACGCGAAGCGGCGGATTCAGCTCAGTAGGTCACGCAGGTGATTCAGATCCGCCTGCACCATCGCGCAATCACGATCGAAGTCGGCGTCGCTCGCACCGAGCCGCCGGACGGTGAACAGGACCTCGGCCCCGTCGGGATGCGTGAGCACGCGCAGGGGGTTGTTCACGACGGTGCCGTCGGGCAGCGTCACGTCGTGGTCGAGCACGCCGAAGGGATTGTCCGGCGTGAACCGCACCCGGACCTCACCCATGGGGGAGTCGGTGAGGAGATCGTCGCCGTCGCGGCGCACGCCCGTCGCGAGACCGGCGGCCCAGGCGGCCAGGTTCTCCGGCTCGCGCGCGAAGGCGTACACGTCCGCGGCGGGCCGCCCGATCACGACGCTGATGTGGCGGGACTCCTCGGTCATCGTCCCACCGTAGTCCCGCCCGTCATGGGATGCCGATGGCGTTATCGTGCAGGCATGGGGAATCGATGACAGCGGCACCGATACTCGACGGCATCGTGGTCGCGGATTTCAGCCGCGTGCTCGCGGGGCCGCTCGCCACGATGATGCTGGCGGATCTGGGCGCGGACGTGATCAAGGTCGAGCGACCGGGAGTGGGGGACGACACCCGCCGGTGGGGCCCGCCGTGGACCGCGTCGACGAGCGCGTACTTCGAGTCGGCGAACCGCTCGAAGCGCAGCGTCGAGCTCGATCTGGACGATCCGGTCGACCGCGCCGCCGCTCGGGAACTGGTCCGCCGCGCCGACGTCCTCGTCGAGAACTTCCGCACCGGGGCCCTCGGCGACAAAGGATTCGGCTACGACGAGCTCGCGGCGCTGAACCCGCGCCTCGTCTACTGCTCGGTGACCGGCTTCGGGTCCGACGGTGGCGCGGCGCTGCCCGGCTACGACTTCCTGGTGCAGGCCGTGGGCGGCCTCATGAGCATCACGGGCGATCCTTACGGTGACCCGATGAAGGTCGGCGTCGCGCTGGTCGACGTGCTCACCGCGAAGGACGCGGTGGCGGGAATCCTCGCCGCCCTCTACGAGCGTGAGCGGTCGGGACTCGGGCAACACGTCGAGGTCGATCTCCTGTCGTCCCTGCTCGGTTCGCTCGCGAATCAGGGCGCGAACTTCCTCGCGACGGGGGAGTCGCCGACGCGGATGGGCAACACGCACCCGTCGATCACGCCCTACGAGACACTGCGCTGCCGCGACGGACTGCTCGCCGTGGCGTGCGGCAACGACGGCCAGTTCGCCCGGCTCGCGGACGCCGTCGGAGCCGTCGGACTGGAGCAGGACCCCCGGTTCGCGACGAACCCGGAGCGCGTGCGCCACCGCGCGGACCTGGTCCGCGCTCTGGAGGAGTGCCTCGCAGCCGAGGACGCCGAGGAGTGGGTCTGCCGGCTGACCGCCGCCGGGGTGCCCGCCGGCACCGTCGGCGACATCGCGTCCGGATTCGCGCTCGCCGAACGGCTGGGACTCGCCCCGCGGATCCCGGTGGGCGACGGCGCGATCGACCAGGTGCGGAGCCCCATCGGCTTCTCCCGCACGCCCGTCACCGACTACCGGCGACCTCCGATGCTCGGCGAGCACAACGACGCCGTCCGCGCAGAACTGAACACCCCCGACGAGAGCAGGAACCACTGATGAGCACCGACGAAGCGGCGAAGCGGCCCGCACCCCTCGACCTGGCCGGCATCGACGACCTGCTGTCCGACGACGAGAAGGCCGTGCGCGCGTCCGTCCGGCAGGCGTGCACCGAGCGCGTCCTGCCCCATGTCGCCGACTGGTTCGAGGCCGGCGCGATCGACGACCCGCGGGGCCTCATGCGGGATCTCGGCTCGCTGGGCGTGCTGGGCATGCACCTCGAGGGCTACGGCTGTGCGGGCATGTCCGCCACCCACTACGGCCTCGCCTGCCTCGAGCTGGAAGCGGTGGATTCCGGGCTGCGCTCGATGGTGTCGGTGCAGGGATCGCTCGCCATGTTCGCCATCTGGCGCTGGGCGAGCGAGGAGATCAAGCAGCAGTGGCTGCCGCGCATGGCGGCCGGCGAGGCGATCGGCTGCTTCGGCCTCACCGAACCCGACCACGGATCGGACCCCGCGAACATGCGCACCCGTGCGCGGCGCGACGGCGACGACTGGGTGATCACGGGCCGGAAGATGTGGATCACCAACGGATCCATCGCCGACGTCGCCGTCGTGTGGGCGCAGACCGACGAGGGGATCCGCGGCTTCGTCGTCCCGACGGACACGCCCGGCTTCTCCGCACCCGAGATCAAGCACAAGCTCTCGTTGCGCGCCTCGGTCACCAGCGAGCTCGTCCTCGACGATGTCCGCGTGCCGGACGCCTTCGCCTTCCCCGAGGTCCGCGGCCTGCGCGGGCCGCTCAGCTGTCTCAACGAGGCGCGCTACGGCATCATCTGGGGCTCGCTCGGCGCGGCGCGCTCCTCCCTCGAGGCCGCGCTGAGCTACTCGATCGAGCGGGAGCAGTTCGGCCGCCCGCTCGCGGGATTCCAGCTGACCCAGCAGAAGCTGGCGGATATGAATCTCGAGTACACGAAGGGACTCCTCCTGGCGCTGCACCTCGGCCGCCGCAAGGACGCCGGCACGCTGCACCCGTCGCAGGTCAGCCTCGGCAAGCTGAACAACGTCCGCGAGGCCCTGGAGATCTGCCGCACGGCGCGAACGATCCTGGGCGCCAACGGCATCTCCCTGGAGTTCCCGGTGATCCGGCACATGAACAACCTGGAGTCCGTGCTCACCTACGAGGGCACCGTGGAGATGCACACCCTCGTCGTCGGCCAGACGATGACCGGGGTTCCCGCCTTCCGCTGACCGCGCCGTCCGGTACGCTCGACGGTGCGCCGGACCCGTCGGCACGCAGGTCCGACGGCCGGCTACCGGCCCAGGTACGCCTCGATCCACCGCGGCGCCACGCCGCCCGCGAGCAGGGCGAGCAGCACGATCCGGGCCTGGCCCGGACGCAGCCGCCGGGAGAGGATCGCGCCGGCGGCCACCAGGTCCGCCGCGCCGCCTCCGCCGCCGTACGCCGCGTCGACCGGGCCGGCGACGATCCGCGTCGACACCACCACGACCACGCCGGCGTCGATCGCGCGGCGCACGGCGTCGGCCAGGGCCACCGTCGTGTTGCCGCTGCCGGTGCCGACCAGGACGATCCCCCGGGCGTCGGCGGCGACAGCCGCGTCGACCAGGACACCGTCGGCGCCCGGATAGGAGGCGACGACGTCGACCCGGACGTCCGCGATCGGTGCGTTCCTGGCGAGCAGTCGGTGCGGCGCCGACCCGGCCAGCTCCGCGACGGGCAGGCCTCCGGAGAAGGGCTGGGGCGCCGTCGTCGAGACCTTCGCGAGCCCGCGCACCGTCTGCACCTCCCCGGCGAAGGACAGCAGCACCCCGAGCCCGCGGTAGGCGGGGTCGGCGGCCACGGCGATCGCGCCCGCGAGGTTCGCCGGGCCGTCGGCGTTCGGCGAGTCCGCAGGATGCTGGGCCCCCGTGAACACGACCGGACGCGGGTCGGCGTGCGCGAGGTCGACCAGCAGCGAGGTCTCCTCCATGGTGTCGGTGCCGTGGGTCACGACGACCCCGGCCACGTCGGGCGAGGACAGCGCCTCCCCGACGGCCGCACGGATGGCGTCGAGCTGCTCCAGCGTCAGCGCCGACGAGTCGGCCCGGACCACGTCGCGCACCGTCACCGTGACACCGGCGACCTCCCCGGCCGACCCGAGCAGGTCCGCACCGGAGTCGGCGGCGACCGCGGCGCCGGAATCGTCGTGGCGGCTGGCGATGGTGCCGCCCGTGGC
Organism: Tsukamurella pseudospumae; assembly: GCF_001575195.1. Lineage (NCBI taxonomy): Bacteria > Bacillati > Actinomycetota > Actinomycetes > Mycobacteriales > Tsukamurellaceae > Tsukamurella > Tsukamurella pseudospumae. Next base: position 270,349 of record NZ_LSRF01000001.1, on the reverse strand, counting down.
GAGCACGATCACGTCAGGCATGCGTGCAGCATCGCACGCTCCGTGCAGGGCGCGCCGCCGGACCGCGCATCGTTTGGCATAGTGGAGGCGGCGAAGCAGCGGCCGAACGGAGGTGAACTTCTCGATGCGCGGACCGGTCCTCATGGCCCCCGTCGCGGTACTCGTGGGCCTGGCCTGCGGTGCGTGCGGAGGGCAGAACACCGAATCGCGGTCGAGCACACCGTCGGTCGCGTCGGCCGAGGTGACCGAGGCACCGTCGACCACGCCGGACCGCGCACCGTCGACCCAGCAGCTGGACGAGATGCTCTCCCGCGCGATCGACCCGAAGGTGCCGCTGGAGCAGAAGATCCTGCTGGTCCAGGGCGCCACCGCCGCGGACGGCCCGCTGTTCGACGAGCTCGTCAAGCTGCGCACAGACAACCCCACCGTCAGCTGGCACATCGGCAAGCCGGTGCTGGAGCAGCCGGGCGTCGCGAAGGCCCAGTTCTCCGTGCTCATGGGCGGAACCAACCAGCTCGCCTACGCCACGCTCGTCTTCGACGACGGCCGGTGGAAGCTGCAGAAGTCCTACGCGTGCCAGATGATCACGCAGGTCGGGCGCGACTCGCCCTCCTGCCACTGACCTGCCCGACGCCGGCCCGCCCGACGTCGGGCTCGGCGACTACTTCGGGTCGAAGCGGTACACGCTGCCCGTCTTCTGGACGAGCTTCTTCGCGGGATCGTCGCCCGCCAGCGTCCGGCCGCCCTCGAGCTGCACACCGCCCTGACCGAACGCCCGGGCCGGATCGAGCAGGATCGTGCCGTTGCCCTCGGACGTGTAGCTCTCGACGGTCAGTGTGGTGCCGCTGCCGGGCACCCGGAACACCGAGTCGTCGGGGGACTCGTCCACCTTCGCCTTGAGCTCGGGCCGTTCGACGGTGCCGCCCAGCGTCACGGTCATGGTCTGGGTCAGATTGCTGTCGGCGCGGATGGTCCGCGTCGCCGTCCACGTGGCGCCGATCCCCACCGGTTCCGTGGGCAGCGGGACGAGGCGCAGGAAGGTCTGCAGCAGCGCCTGTTCGAACGCGGACTGCGCGTCGGTGGACACCCCGGGCGGCGCCGCGATGACGAACGAACGCACCTCACCGTTCGGCGCGAGCCGCACCCGCCCGACGGTGCCCGCCTCGACCTCGAGGGCCTTGGTCGTCGCGGGGTCCGTGGACGTCGGGGCTCCGAAGAAGGCGTAGACGTCGAGCGGGTCGGCGCAGGTGGGCTGGACGACCATCGGCAGCGTCACGTCGCGGTTGCCGCCCGAGGGCTGCTCGCCGGACACCTGGGAGACCTGCAGCGAGTTGGTGAACAGCGAGTACCGAGCGACGGCCGTCGGGCGCACCGTCAGCGCGCTCGGCGAGCCCGTGCCGGCCCCGTCGAGCACGACCTTCGCCTGCGGGACGTCGACGGTGACGGCGTTTCCGGGCAGCGCCGGCGGGGTGTTCGTGCACCCGGCCGTCGTGGCCGGCGCGGCAACGGATCCCCGGGCTGCATCGGCGGACGACGACGCCGCGCCGCCCCCGGAATCGCTCCCGCCGCACCCCGCCAACGCGGCGCTCAGCGCCACCGTCGAGGTCAACACCACCGGGACCAGCCGCAACCGTCTGCCATGCACACCGCCACCGTAGTGGATGATGGAGGGCATGGATTCTCCCGCAACCGCACGGCCGAGTTGGTATCGGAACCCGCGCATCCTGTTGGCGGTGGTCGCGGTCGCAGTGCTGCTCATCGATCTCGGTGCCAAGACCTGGGTCGTGCGGAACATGAGCTACGGCGAGAAGATCGAGGTCCTGGGGCCCTTCAGTCTGATCTTCGTCAAGAACCCGGGCGCCGCATTCTCGATGGCCACCGGCTACACGTGGATCCTCACGATCATCGCGGTGTGCGTCGTGGTGTGGATCGTGCGGATGGGCAGCAAGCTCACCTCGATCCCGTGGGCCATCGGCCTCGGCCTGGTCCTGGGCGGTGCCCTCGGCAACCTCAGCGACCGGATCTTCCGCGCGCCCGGAGTCTTCCGCGGCCACGTCATCGACTTCTTCTCCGTCGGCGACTGGTTCCCGGTGTTCAACACCGCCGATTCGGCGATCAGCTGCGCCGCGGTGCTGCTGATCGCGCTGACCCTGTTCGGCAAGGACCCGTACGAGGGCTTCGGCCAGAAGCAGCCCAAGGACGACGTCGCCGCCGAACCGGTCGCGCACGGCGAGGAGGCCCGCGATGCGTGAGTCCCGCACCATGCCCGTTCCCGACGGCCTCGACGGCCTCCGCGTGGACGCGGGCGTCGCCCGCCTGCTGGGCCTGTCGCGCACCGTCGTCACCGATCTGGTGGTCGAGGGCTCCGTCACGCTCGACGGTGCCGTCGTCGGCAAGTCCGACAAGCTCCGCGCCGGCGCGCTGCTCGACGTGACCCTGCCGGAGCCCGCGCGGCCGCTGGAGATCGTGGCCGAGCCGGTCCCCGGCATGAACGTCATCTACTCGGACGAGGACATCGTCGTCGTCGACAAGCCCGTGGGCGTCGCCGCGCACGCGTCCGTCGGGTGGACGGGCCCGACGGTGATCGGTGGCCTTGCCGCCGCCGGCTTCCGGATCTCCACCTCGGGCGCGCCCGAGCGGCAGGGGATCGTGCACCGCCTCGACGTGGGTACGTCCGGCGTGATGGTCGTGGCCGTGTCCGAGCGCGCGTACACGGTGCTCAAGCGGGCGTTCAAGCAGCGCACCGTCGACAAGCGGTACCACGCGCTGGTGCAGGGCCACCCCGACCCGATGTCCGGCACCATCGACGCGCCGATCGGCCGGCACCGCAGCTCGGATTGGAAGTTCGCGGTCACCAAGGACGGCAAGCCGTCGATCACGCACTACGACACGATCGAGGCCTTCCAGGCCGCGACGCTGCTCGACGTGCACCTCGAGACGGGGCGCACGCACCAGATCCGGGTGCACTTCGCGGCGCTGCACCACCCGTGCTGCGGCGACCAGACCTACGGCTCCGATCCCGTGCTCGCGAAGAAGCTGGGGCTCGACCGGCAGTGGCTGCACGCCCGCACCCTGGGCTTCACGCACCCCACCAAGGGGGAGTACGTGGAGTTCACCTCGCCCTACCCGGACGACCTGCAGCACGCTCTGGACGTCCTGCGCGACGCGTGAGGCGATCCCTCGCGAGTTGGGCCGTCCTCCTCGCCGTGGCACTCGGCCTGGCCTTCTGGCTCGGATCGGCCACCCCGGTCCGACAGGTGCGCCCCGGCGGGGATCGGCTGGGGCCGCAGTCGGGTCAGTCCGTCGCCGAGTACCTCGACGGGGCCCGCGCCTCGCTGGCCGCCGCGCCCGCGGGGGAGCGGCGCTGGGCGCTGATCTCGCCGACCGTTCCGTGGTCCGCCGACGACGTGTGGACCCGGCTCGGTTCGCTCGACCGGATCGGCCGGGTCCTCGTGCGTGTGTCGATCCCGGGTGTCGCGACCCCCACCGCCACGGTGCCGCCCGGCCAGAGCGCCGAGGGCGTCGCCGCGGTGCCGGAGCTCGCGGCCCTCGCCATGCCGGGACTCGCCGCACCGGGGCCGCGTGGCGTCGCCGTGGCCCGCGTGACCGCCGCGCGTCTGCGGGCCGGCGCCCCCGCCGTCGTCGGCGTGGTGGTCCTCGGCGAGGGCGACGCGCTGCGCGCCGTGGCGGGGCGCCCGGGGGTCCGGTCCGTGCAGGTCCTCCCACGCGACGGTGCCCGGTTCGGCCTCTCCGCACTGCTGCCGTCCTACACCGTCGCCGCTACTCCCGGCCCAGACGACCGCCCGGTACCCGGGGCGTGACTCACCTCCCGCGGGGAGTTTTCGCAGACACCCGGGTTGCAACCCACTACTGGGTGAAGACTCCCCGCGGGAGTGTGAACGCGGGCACCTGAACCTGCGATCCATCTCACGATGTGAGAGTTCTCTCCGTGATCGTGCAGGGAATCCGCGCTGTGGCGAACTAGCGTCGGAGGCATGGCAACCGTGCATCGCACTGAAGGATTCATCGCCCTGCCGGCGCAGGCGCTGTGGGACGTGCTCGTCGACCTGGAGCGCCTCCCGCGCTGGCAGCCCTTCGTGGTCTCGGCCGTGCTGCGCGACCCGGTCGCGCTCGGCGCCCGCCTCGACTGGATGCCGGACCTGCGTGCCTCCTGGATCCACCGCCGGTTCGCACCGTCCGCGACGGTGACGGAGCTCGTGCCGGGGCGTTCTCTCGCGATCAGCCAGCACGAGCCGGCCGGAACCACGACCCTCCGCTGGACGCTCACCCCCCAGGACGGCGGCACCGTCGTCGAGCAGACCGTCACGGCGGACGGCGCCTCCGGGCCGTTCTTCGACCGCATAGTGGCGCGGAGGTTCGCCGCCGACGCGGACACGAGCCTCGCGCGTCTCGCGATGCTCGCGGGACCCCCGCGGGCCGACGACCCGCTCAACGTGGTCATCGCCGGCGGCACCGGCGCGCTCGGCCGGCGGATCGCGGCCGACCTCGTGCGCCGCGGCCACACCGTGACGATCCTCACCCGGTCGATCCGCGCCGATGTCCCGTACCCGCAGGTCACCTGGGACGGACGCACCGTCGGCGCGTGGGCCGCAGTGCTCGATGCGCCGAACACCGCGGTGATCAACCTCGCGGGAAAGCTCGTGGACTGCCGGCCGACGGCTGCGAACATCGCCGCGCTCACGGCCAGCCGCGTCGACGCCACGCGGGCCCTCGTCGAGGCGGCCCGCGGCCGCGGCGTGCGGCGGTGGGTGCAGGCGAGCACCACCGCCATCTGGAGCGACGCGGGGGAGCGCTGGTGCACCGAGGAGTCGCCGTTGCCCGATCCCGGGCTGCCGCAGATGACCGGCGTCGCCCGTCCGTGGGAGGAGGCGGCCACCGATGCCGACACCGCACACCTGACCGTCCTGCGGACCTCGATCGTGCTGGACACGGACTCGCCGGCGATGGCGAAGATGGTCGGCGTCACGAAGGCCTTCCTCGGCGGCAGCCTCGGCGACGGACGGCAGTGGTTCAGCTGGATCCACCGAGACGACTGGCTCGCGATCGCTCGCGCGGGCCTCGGCATCGAGCCGGGCGTGGTCCTGCCCGACGGGGTGGTGGTCGCCGCAGCGCCGCATCCGGTCCGCAACGCCGACCTCATGGCCGCGCTCCGCAGGCACCTGCGCCGCCCGTCCGCGCCGCCCACGCCCGCCCCGATGCTCGCGCTCGGCGCGATCGGCATGCGCAGCGACCCTGCCCTCGGCCTGACCGGCCGGCACGCCACCTCGACGGTGCTCCCCGCCGCGGGATTCGCCTTCCGGTACCCGGATCTCGACGGTGCGCTCGCCGATCTGTTGGGCTGAACGGGGGCATACCGTACATCCGTTCGCGCTCCGCGAAAACCAGTTGTGAGTGCCCGCTCATTTATGTAGCCTCAAAGTCGTGCACGCGGCTAACGGTTCTCGGACGCGCGCGCCGCATCTGCCACAGGACGAGCGGCGTGCTGCGCTGATCGCTGCGACGCGGGACGCGCTGCTCCAGCACGGCGCCGTTCCCACCACCAGGCAGATCGCGCAGCAGGCCGGTGTCGCGGAGGGAACGATCTTCCGCGTCTTCGAGTCCAAGGAGGCCCTCCTGGACGCGGTCGTGCGCGAGTCCTTCGTGACGGGGGACCTGTTCGACCGGATCGACGCGATCGATCCGGGACTTCCGTTGCGTGAGCGGCTGTATCTGTTCGTCGAGCTCCTGCAGGGCCGATTCCAGCAGATCTTCGGACTGATGGCCGCGCTCGGCATGGTCTCGCCGCCCCACGTGCAGGACGAGGGCTCGCGGCGTCGGGCGCAGGAGGAGGGGCCCGCGCTGGTCGAGCGTCTGGCAGGGGTGATCGGTGACGACGCCGACCAGCTCAGCGTCGCGCCGCACGAGGCGATCCATCTGCTGCGACTGCTCACCTTCTCCGGCAGTCACCCGCACATCAGCCACGGGCACGTGCTCTCGCCCCGCAGCATCGTCGACGTCCTGCTCGACGGAATCTCAGCCACCCCAGCCCCCGCCGCCGGAAGGACCACTCCGTGACCCTGATCCGCCTCATCGCCGCGCACCTGCGGCCCTACCGGCCCTGGCTCCTGGCGGTGGCCGTGTTCCAACTCGTCAGCGTCATCGCGAACCTGGTGCTGCCCAGCATCAACGCCAAGATCATCGACCTCGGAGTCACGCCCGGCGACACCGGCTACATCTGGCGCATGGGCGCGATCATGCTGGGCATCACGCTGATCCAGATGATCGCGGCGGGCGGCGCCACGTACTTCGCGGCCCGCAGCTCCATGGCCTTCGGCCGGGACACCCGCCGCTCGCTCTTCGGTGCGGTCAGCCGGTTCTCGGGCCGAGAGGTGTCGAAATTCGGTGCGGCGTCACTGATCACGCGCACCACCAACGACGTCCAGCAGGTGCAGCTGTTGGTGCTGATGTCGCTGTCGATGATGATCCAGGCGCCCTTCATGGCGGTCGGCGGCGTCTTCATGGCCATCCGCGAGGAGGCCGGCCTGGCCTGGCTGATGGTCGTGGCCGTGCCGGTGCTCGGCGCCGTTCTGGGCGTGGTGATCGCCAAGATGATCCCCGGCTTCAGGCTCGTCCAGACCCGGCTCGATGCCGTGAACCGTGTTCTCCGGGAACAGCTCACGGGTGTCCGGGTGATCCGGGCCTTCGTCCGTGAGCCCGTCGAGCGCGACCGGTTCGACGGTGCCAACACCTCCCTCACGGACGCCTCGGTGCGGGTGATGCGGCTGATGGCGATCATGTTCCCGTGGGTCATGCTGGTGCTCAACCTCTCCACGGTCGCGGTCTGGTGGTTCGGCGCGCATCTCATCGCCGACGGTTCCGCGCAGATCGGCTCCGTCACCGCCTACATGCAGTACATGATGCAGATCCTCATGTCGGTGATGATGGCCACGTTCATGGTGATGATGGTGCCGCGCGCCTCGGTCGCCGCGGATCGCATCACCGACGTGCTGTCCACGCCGCCCACCGTCGCGCCGCCCGAGCATCCGGATCCCCTGCGAGCGATCACGGGCACCGTCGAACTCGACAAGGTCACGATGTGCTACCCGGGCGCGGCGGTCCCCGTGCTCCGCGACGTGGATCTGACGGCGCGGCCGGGGGAGACGGTGGCGATCATCGGCTCGACGGGCTCCGGGAAGACCACCCTGATCAACCTGCTGGCGCGGCTGTTCGACGCCACCGGCGGCGCGGTCCGCTACGACGGCGTGGACGTCCGCGAACTGCGGTCGGACGCGCTGTGGGGCCACGTCGGCCTCGTGCCGCAGCGTTCGTACCTGTTCAGCGGCACCGTCGCCTCGAACCTGCGGTTCGGCAACCCCGACGCGACCGACGACGAGCTCGCGGAGGCGTTGCGGATCGCGCAGGCCGCCGACTTCGTCGCGGAGCTCGGCGGTCTCGACGCACCGATCGCGCAGGGCGGCACCAATGTCTCGGGCGGGCAGCGCCAGCGGCTCGCGATCGCCCGCGCGCTCGTCGCGAAGCCGGCGATCTACCTGTTCGACGACAGCTTCTCGGCGCTCGACCTCACGACCGACGCGAAGCTGCGCGCGGCCCTGCGGCCCTACACCCGCGACGCGACCGTCTTCATCGTGGCGCAACGCATCTCGACCATCGCGGGCGCGGATCAGATCATCGTTCTCGAGGACGGCGCGGTCGTCGGTCACGGCACCCACGCCGAGCTCCTCGAGACCTGCCCGACCTATCAGGAGATAGCGGGCAGCCAGGCGACGGCGGGGAGTGCGGCATGACACGACCGGGAGGGCGGACGGCGGCCGCCGCGATGGCGGGGGCGCCCAATCAGAAGGCCATGACCTTCTGGCCGTCGCTCAAGCGGCTGCTGGGAAGGATGCGCGAACAGCGGGCCGCGATGACGGCGGCGATCGTGCTCTCGGTCGGCTCGGTCACCGCCGCCGTGCTCGCGCCCAAGGTGGTCGGCACGGCCGTCGATGCCATCTACGACGGCTTCCGCTCGCAGCTGCGGCACGGTCCGGGCATCGACTTCCACCGCGTGGGAACGATCCTGACCTGGGTGATCGTGCTGTTCGTGGCGAGCGCGGCACTGCAGTACGTGCAGGGCTACCTCCTCAACGGGGCCGTGCAACGGGTCATGTACTCGCTGCGCCGCGAGGTGGAGGAGAAGCTGAACCGGCTGCCGCTCAGCTACTTCGACAAGCAACCCCGCGGTGAGCTGCTCTCGCGGGTGACCAACGACATCGACAACCTCGGTCAGTCGTTGACCCAGGCCCTCAGCCAACTGATCGTCTCCGCGTTCACGGTGATCGGCGTGCTCGTCATGATGCTCGTCGTCTCGCCGCTGCTGACGGCCGTCGCGGTCGTCGTGATCCCGCTGATCGTGGTCTTCGCGGGCCAGATCATGAAGCGCAGCCAGAAGCACTTCGTGGCGCAGTGGAAGTCCACGGGCTCGCTCAACGCCCAGGTGGAGGAGGCCTTCACCGGACACGACCTGGTCACCGTCTACGGCCGCGGCGGCGCGTTGGAGGAGCGCTTCGCCGCCGAGAACGACGCCCTGATGCACGCGAGCTACCGGGCGCAGTTCCTCTCCGGCCTCGTGATGCCGATCAGCATGTTCGTCGGCAACCTGCAGTACGTGGCCGTGTGCGTGGTCGGCGGCCTGCGGGTCGCGGGCGGCGGGATGAGCCTCGGCGATGTCATCGCGTTCATCCAGTACTCCCGGCAGTTCACCCAGCCGGTCACGCAGATGGCGTCGATGGTCAACATGCTCCAGTCCGGCGTCGCCTCCGCCGAGCGGGTCTTCTCGATCCTCGACGCGGAGGAGCAGGTCGCCGACCGTCCGGGCACGCTGCCGGAGCCCACGCGCGGCCGCGTCGCCTTCGAGGACGTCTCCTTCGGCTACAAACCCGGCGAGCCGCTCATCGAGGGGATGAACCTCGTCGCCGAGCCCGGGCGGACCGTCGCGATCGTCGGGCACACGGGCGCCGGCAAGACGACCCTGGTCAACCTGATCATGCGGTTCTACGAGCTCAGCGGCGGGCGGATCACGATCGACGGCGTCGACATCGCCGAGGTGGAGCGGGCCGACCTGCGCCGCAGGATGGGCATGGTGCTGCAGGACACCTGGCTGTTCGAGGGCACCATCATGGACAACATCCGGTACGGGCGTCTCGATGCGACCGACGAGGAGGTGTACGAGGCCGCGCGGGCCACCTTCGTCGACCGGTTCGCCCACTCCCTGCCGGACGGGTATCGGACGGTGCTCGACGACGAGTCCGGCAGCGTCTCCGCGGGCGAGCGGCAGCTGATCACCATCGCCCGTGCCTTCCTCGCGGAGCCGGCGATCCTGATCCTCGACGAGGCGACCAGCTCCGTCGACACCCGCACCGAGGTGCTGCTGCAGCAGGCCATGCACGCCCTCCGGGCGGACCGGACCAGCTTCGTCATCGCGCACCGGCTCTCGACCATTCGCGACGCGGACGTCATCGTCGTGATGGATCACGGGCGCATCGTCGAGCAGGGCTCGCACGAGGAGCTCCTCGCCGCCGGCGGGCACTACGCCGATCTGTACCGGGCGCAGTTCGAGGGCGTCGAGATCTGACGCGCCGGTCCGCGAACAGGTCGTTGCCAAGGTTGTTGCAAGTGCGCGCGTTAGGCTGGTGACCGAGAAGAACGGACGATGAGGGACAGAAGCGGCGGACATGAGCGATGAACTCGCACCCGGGACGGTGATCGGCGGCTACCGGATCGAGCGGCGCCTCGGCTCCGGTGGCATGGGGTCCGTCTACCTGGCCAAGCATCCCGAGCTGCCGCGCTACGACGCGCTCAAGGTCCTGGGCGCGGGCTACTCGGGCGACGATGCCTTCCGCAAGCGCTTCCTCCGGGAGGCCGAGCTCGCGGCGCGGCTCGATCACCCCAACGTGGTCACCATCTACAACCGCGGCACCGAGGGCTCGCGCCTGTGGATCGCGATGCAGTACGTCGAGGGCGACGACTGCTCCGTGCTGCTCAAGCGCACCCCGACGGGCCTGCCGCCCGCGGTCGCGGTGGAGATCGTCGGCCAGATCGGGCGCGGGCTGGACCGGGCGCACCGCGCCGGGCTCCTGCACCGCGACATCAAGCCGGCCAACATCCTGGTCACCGCCGCGGACGACGACGGCGACGACGGGGACGAACGCCGCGCACTGCTCACCGACTTCGGCGTGGCCAAGGGCGGCGAGGACACCTCGCAGCTGACCGCGGTCGGCACGGTCCTCGCGACGCTGGCCTACGCCTCGCCCGAGCAGCTGTGCGGCGAGGAGCTGGATCCGCGGTCGGATCAGTACTCGCTGGCCGCCACCTTCTTCCACCTGGTCACGGGCAAGGTCCCGTACACCGGTGCCAGCACCGACGCGGTGATCGACGCGCACTTCAACGCCCCACCCCCGCGGATCTCGCAGATCCGCGACGGGGTGCCGCCCGCGGTCGACGCCGTGGTCGCCCGCGGCCTCGCGAAGACTCCCGCCGAGCGGTTCGCGACGTGCAAGGAGTTCGCGAACGCGCTGAAGTCCGCGATGGCGGCCCCGATCGCGCGTCCCGCGCCGCGGCAGGTCCCCCGGCCCGCGCCCGGATACGTCCCGGGCCCCGGTCACCCGTCGGGCCCGCAGCAGCCCGCGACCGCGGGGCGCCAGTCCCTGCCGGTGCAGCGCACCGTCGCCCCCGGGATCCGGGGGCAGGCGAACCGGCCGAGCTACCCGATGGCGCGGCCGCAGCAGTCCGCGCCGCCGCAGCCGTTGTACGGCGCGGGCGCGCCCTCCGGGGCCGTGCCCCGCCCGTCGGCGCCCCGCCCGCCCGTCGGACGCGAACAGCCCGCGAAGGCCCCGGCGCAGGGTGTGATGTCGCCCGGCGTGCTGGTGCTCGTGGGAGTGGCGGTAGTGGCGTTGCTGGTGTTGATCCTGGTCATCGTCCTCGCCTCGTGATCCGTCCGGACCTGTCGGAGGGACGGCCTACACTGCGTAATGACAGCGATGAGATTCTCCACCGGAGGTGAGTAGCCCATGACGTCCGCCGCCGGCTCGTTCGTCCATCTGCACAACCACACCGAGTACTCGATGCTCGACGGCGCGGCCAAGGTCGACCCGCTGTTCGCGGAGGCCCAGCGGCTGGGCATGACGGCGGTCGGCATGTCCGACCACGGGAACATGTTCGGTGCGTCGGACTTCTACAACACGGCGCGCAAGTACGACATCAAGCCGATCATCGGCATCGAGGCGTACATCGCGCCGGAGTCGCGGTTCAACACCAAGCGCGTCAAGTGGGGCGATCCGTCGCAGAAGGGCGACGACGTCTCGGGCTCGGGCGCGTACACCCACATGACGATGGTCGCGGAGAACGCCACCGGCCTGCGCAACCTGTTCAAGCTGAGCTCGCTCGCGTCGATCGAGGGCCAGCTGGGCAAGTGGTCCCGGATGGACGCGGAGATCATCGCCGAGCACGCGTCGGGCATCATCGCCACGACGGGCTGCCCGTCGGGCGAGGTGCAGACCCGCCTGCGGCTCGGGCACGAGCGGGAGGCGTTGGAGGCCGCCGCGAAGTGGCAGGAGATCTTCGGCAAGGAGAACTTCTACCTCGAGCTCATGGACCACGGCATCGACATCGAGCGCCGGGTCCGCGAGGGGCTGCTGAACATCGGCCGGCAGCTGGGCATCAAGCCCCTGGCCACCAACGACTGCCATTACGTCACGAAGGACAAGGCCGACTCGCACGGCGCGTTGCTGTGCATCCAGACCGGCAAGACCCTGTCCGACCCCACCCGGTTCCAGTTCGACGGTGACGGCTACTACCTCAAGTCCGCCGAGGAGATGCGCGAGTTGTGGGACTCGCAGGTCCCGGGCGCCTGCGACTCGACGGTGGAGATCGGGGAGCGGGTCCAGTCCTACGAGGAGGTGTGGGAGCACAAGGACCGCATGCCGCGGTTCCCGGTGCCCGAGAACCACACGCAGGAGTCCTTCCTCGAGTCGGAGGTCATGGACGGGCTGAACCGTCGATTTCCCGACGGTCCGCCGGCGGACTACGTCGAGCGCGCGAAGTACGAGCTGTCGGTCATCAACGAGATGGGCTTTCCGGCGTACTTCCTCGTCGTCGGCGACCTGATCGCGCATGCGCACGAGGTCGGCATCCGCGTCGGCCCGGGACGTGGTTCGGCCGCCGGCTCGCTGGTGGCGTGGGCGCTGGGCATCACGAACATCGACCCGATCCCGCACGGCCTGCTGTTCGAACGGTTCCTCAACCCCGAGCGCGTGTCGATGCCCGATATCGACATCGACTTCGATGATCGTCGCCGCGGCGAGATGATCACCTACGCCTCGGAGAAGTGGGGCTCGGACAAGGTGGCGCAGGTCATCACGTTCGGCACCATCAAGACCAAGGCCGCCATCAAGGACTCGGCCCGCGTCATCTACGGCCAGCCCGGCTACTCGATCGCCGACCGCATCACCAAGGCGCTGCCGCCGCCCATCATGGCCAAGGACATCTCGGTCAAGGGCATCACCGATCCCGGTCACGAGCGGTACAAGGAGGCCGTCGAGGTCCGCCAATTGATCGAGACGGATCCGGACGTCAAGAAGATCTACGACATGGCGCTCGGCCTCGAGGGCCTGATCCGCAACGCTGGCGTGCACGCCTGCGCGGTGATCATGTCCTGCGATCCGCTCACCGACGCGATCCCCGTGTGGAAGCGCGCGCAGGACGGCGCGATCATCACCGGCTGGGACTACCCGTCCTGCGAGGCCATCGGCCTGCTGAAGATGGACTTCCTGGGCCTGCGCAACCTCACCGTGATCGGTGACGCGCTGGGCAACATCAAGCACAACCGCGGCATCGACCTCGACATGGACGAGCTGCCACTCGACGACGAGACCACCTATGAGCTGCTGCAGAAGGGCAACACGCTCGGCGTCTTCCAGCTCGACGGCGGGCCCATGCGGGATCTGCTGCGCCGCATGCAGCCCACCAAGTTCGAGGACATCGTCGCCGTGGGCGCCCTGTACCGCCCCGGCCCGATGGGCATGAACGCGCACAACGACTACGCGGATCGCAAGAACGGCCGGCAGCAGGTCAAGCCGATCCACCCGGAGCTCGAGGAGCCGCTCAAGGAGATCCTGGCGGACACGTTCGGCCTGATCGTGTACCAGGAGCAGATCATGCACATCGCGCAGAAGGTCGCCGGGTACAGCCTCGGCCAGGCCGACATCCTGCGCCGCGCGATGGGTAAGAAGAAGAAAGAGGTCCTCGACGAGGCCTACGGCGGGTTCCAGCAGGGCATGCTCGACAACGGCTTCTCGCAGGCCGCGATCACCGCCCTCTGGGAGACGGTCCTGCCCTTCGCCGGCTACGCGTTCAACAAGTCGCACGCCGCCGCGTACGGCCTGGTCTCGTACTGGACCGCCTACCTCAAAGCGAACTACCAGGCCGAGTACATGGCCGCCCTGCTCACCTCCGTCGGTGACGACAAGGACAAGGCCGCCATCTACCTCGGCGACTGCCGCCGCCTGGGGATCACCGTGCTCCCGCCGGACGTCAACGAGTCCTTCCACGCGTTCACCTCGGTCGGTGAGGACATCCGCTTCGGCATGGGCTCTGTCCGCAACGTGGGTGAGGGCGTGGTCGCCTCGATCGTCCGGACGCGGGAGGAGAAGGGCGCCTACACCTCCTTCTCCGACTACCTCGCCAAGATCGAGGTCGCGGCGTGCTCCAAGAAGGTCACCGAATCCCTCATCAAGGCGGGCGGTTTCGACTCGCTGGACCATCCCCGCAAGGGCCTGCTCCTGGTGCACGCCGACGCGATCGAGTCGGTGCTCTCCACGAAGAAGGCCGAGGCCGTTGGCCAGTTCGACCTGTTCGGGTCGATGGGGGAGGACGACGGTGCCGCCGGCCCCATCGACGACGTCTTCACCATCAAGGTTCCCGACGAGGAGTGGGAGGGCAAGCACAAGCTCGCCCTCGAACGCGAGATGCTGGGCCTGTACGTGTCCGCGCACCCGCTCGACGGTGTCGAGCACGTGATCGGCGCGCAGACCGACACCGCGATCCCCGCGATCGTCGAGGGTGACGTCAAGGACGGGACCCAGGTCACCGTCGGCGGGATCCTGCAGTCCGTGAACCGGCGCGTGAACAAGAACGGCGCCCCGTTCGCGTCCGCCCAGATCGAGGATCTCTCCGGCGGTATCGAGGTGTTCTTCTTCCCGCAGGCGTACGCGGCCTACGGCGCGGAGGTCGTCGAGGACGCGGTGGTGCTGATCAAGGCCCGCGTGAACTTCCGCGACGACAAGGTCACGCTCATCGCGAACGACATCGCGCCGATCGACCTGTCCCAGATCGGTGTCGCCAAGCCGCTCTCGCTGACGATGCAGACCAGGGTGTGCACGCAGGACAAGGTCTCCGCGCTCAAGCAGGTCCTGCAGCGTCACCCCGGCGTCTCGGACGTGCACGTCAAGCTCGTCAGTGGTGACGGCGAGGGGCAGAGCACCACGCTCAGGCTGGCCGACACGCTGCGCGTGAACCCGTCGTCGTCGCTCATGGGTGACCTGAAGGCGCTGCTGGGCCCCCACTGCCTCACCTGACGCGCGTCACACCTCGGCTCCGGCGCCGAAGATCCGGTGGAACAGGTCCTCCCCGTGGCTGGTCGCCATGGGCGGGCCCGGCAGCACCCGGAAGGTGCGGTCGCCGGAGGCGAGCCGCTCGGCGCGCAGGAACGCGTGCCGCGGGTCGTCGGCGTCCGCGAGCCCCCGCGACAGCTCGTACATGTGCGTCACGTAGACGACGGTGACCCCGCAGTCGCGCAGTGCCTCGACGATCTGCCGCGCGAGGGCGGCTCCCTCACGCTCGTTCGTCGAGGCGAGCGACTCGTTGCACAGCAGGAGCGCCCCGGGGCGGATGACATCGGCGATGGCACTCATCCGGGACAGTTCCTCCTCCAGCCGACCGGCGGTGTCGCCACCGCCGTGCTCCTCGCCGCCGAAATGGGTCAGAACCTGCGGGTGGACGGGGCCACGGTACTCGCGCGCGCAGACCGGCATGCCGCAGCGGAGCATGAGCTGCGCCGTGCCGATGCCGCGCAGGAGCGTGGTCTTCCCGCCGTGATTGGCGCCGGTGATCACGGTGACGGACGCGCCCTCGGTGTCGATGTCGTTGCCCACGACCGGGTCTTGCTGCTGCAGGGCCAGCACCGGGTGGTAGAGACCGCGGCACACCGGACCGCGCGGCTCCGGTTCGGGAATACACCACGGCACCCCGCGGTCGTCGAACGCGGCGAGGAGATTCATCACCGCCCGGTAGAAGCCGAGTTCGTCGGCGATGGTCCGGAAGTAGGCGGCGACGTGCTCCGCCGCCTGTGCCACGGCGTCCGCCGCGGTTCGGATGCCACGGCCCGTGAGCACGGTCAGGGACTCGGCAGCGCCGGGGTCGTCGAGATCTAGATCGATCCACCCGTCCCTTGCCCGCAGCAGGCGGCGGCCGGCGCGGTCCGGACGGCGCAGGACGTGGTGCGTGCCGTGCGCGCCGGGTCCCAACCGCACGCTGATCAACTCGCCCTTCGCGAACCGCAGCTCCCTCAGGTGCGCCCGCACCGACGCCAGGTACTCGTCGCCGAGTTCGGTCGCGATGCAGGTGAAGAACTCGTCGAAGCCCGCCGAGGAGAACCTGCCGCGATGGTGGTCGGCCGCCGCCCGCAGCTCGGTGAAGGCGTCGAGGAACATCTCCAGCACGTCCAGTGACCGGTACAGCACCTTGTCCGGGGTCGCGCGCGTGAACAGCCCGAAGTAGTTGTGCTGCTCCCGCTCCACCGCGTTCGTTGCGATCCGGCGCAGGTCGTCGACCGCGTCGGGGGCCGCCAGGCAGTCCCGCAACACAGCGTGCCGGTGCCGAATGTCCTCGTCGGACGCGACATCGGCGAGCAGCATCGCCTCCGCGACGCGGTACAGCCCGTCGTCGCCGTCGGCCAGGACGGGCAACAGGCGGTCGAGGCCGAGGTTCCGGCGCAGCTCCTCGGACCGAGCGGGCAGGGGCGGATGCGCGTGGAGGTCGCGGTCGCGGTAGAGCAGGCGGGTCCTCATGATGTGATCCTTCGGCGCAGAGTGTCCTCGTCGAGACCGTGCCGACGAGCCATGGCCTCCGCGTGCGCGAGCCCCTGCGGCCGGCCGCGGCGCACCCGGAAGGTGCGTGTCGACGGATCGGCGGGGATGTCCGCCGTCATGCTCACGACGCCGGCACCGAGCTCGGCGATCTCGTCGACGAAGGTGACGTAGACGCTCCGCGCGCCGGTCTCGACCAGACCGCGGACGACGGCGGATCCGAGACGGATCCCGTCTGCGAGGGAGGTCGAGGAGAAGGTCTCGTTCATCACGACGACGCTGCGGCGGGTCGCCGCGGCGAGGATCTCGCGCATCCCACTGATGTCCGCCTCGAGCCGGCCGCGCCGGTCGTCGGCGGATTCGGGTCGCTCGAACTGGGTGAACATCGCGTCGAAGAGGCCGATCTCGGCGGCCGTGCCGGGTATGGGCAGGCCGAGTGCCGTCAGGTGGTGGATTTGACCGAACGCCCGGGCCAGCGCCGTCTTGCCGCCGTGGTTGGGGCCCGTGACCACCGCCACGTGCTCGTCCGCGCGCAGCAGGAGGTCGTTGCCGACGACGGGTGCCCCGCGGCGCTGCAGGTCGATCGCCATCGCGAGGTCGAAGGTGTCTCGCACGTCGAGCACTGGATCGTCGACGATCGTGGGGAGCGTGAACGGCAGTCCCGCGGCTTCCAGCTGTCCGACGAAGTCCAGATAACCCAGGTACCAACGGATCTCGAGGTCGGCCCGGATCACGGTCGGGTCGCCGTATTCGTCGTGGCGCGCTCGGAAGCGCGCGAGCGCTTCGAAGGCATCCGGGTACAGAGCGGTCACGGCGCCGAGGACGGCGGCCTCGGCACCGTCGAGGCCGGGGCGCACGGGGACGTCCTCGGCGCGGCGGGTGGAGCCGTCGACCCGGAACCGGGCGAACACGGCCGCGACCTCGGTGCCGTAGTCCGGTTCCCCGTGGTAGCGCCCCACTCGGACGTCGGACTTCTTGATCCGGACGGTGTACTCGACCCCGTCCATCTGCGCTGCGGCATCTTCCGCGTCGTCCGATAGCGCCCGGTGACCGGGCGATTTGGCGAGCGCGTCGAGGTGGCCGCGCAGGTCGCGCACTGCAGCGGGCGCGTCCACGACGGCGGCGAGCGTGCTCCGGAGTCCGGCGACGGCGGTCAGGTAGAGGCGCGCTCCGTCGAGGAACCAGGCATCGCGCTCGGGGCGGAGCCGCAGCCGCTCGGCGTTCGACCGAGCCGCGCGCATCGTGGCCATCCCCGCGCAGAACCGGCGCACGCCGGCACCGAGATCGGCGTCCCGGCGCAGAGCTCTGCACAGGTCCTGCCTGTATCGCGCGGCCGCGGACGTCGGCGCCGGGGCGCGGAACAGGGGCGCGATGGCGGGGTCCTGCGCCGCGACCTCCCGGACGATGCGGTCCAGCCCCAGGTCGGCGAAGTGATCGGGGGCGCGGTCGGGTGCGGCGGCGGACGCGCCCAAGAGGGAAGGAGTACTCACGACGCACCTCCGCTCTCGCCCGTGTCGTCACGGCCGGACCGGCGGGTGGTGTCGGCGGCGCCCCTGTGGTCCGCCGGTTCTTCGACGGTACGTCCGCAGTGCCGGACCCGGCAAGGCCTGCGTCGGACGATCGCGTCCCGCCGTCAGAGGCCCGCGCGCTCCATCTCCTGGTCCCACGCCTCGACGAGGTCCTGACCGGTGAGGCCGGTCGCCTCGAGGGCGGCGCGCCGCCGACGCATCGCGGGCTTGGCGGGTTCGTACCGCTGCAACCACGCCTCCTTCTCCGCGCGCCAGTACCCGATCACGCTCATCGCGGAGTTGGGCAGGCCGCGGTCGTGCCGCAGGTGTTTGCGGATCGCACGGGTCGCCGACGTCTCCGCGGCCGCCCAGACGTACGCGCCGCCGCCCGGCATCGTGAGATCTCGCACCGCGTCGGGCAGGCCCGACGGTGCCCGACCCATCCCGCTGCCCGTCAGCCACGTGGTCGTGAGGTCCGCCGCCGACGGGAGTTCCTGGACGTCGTCCTCCGATGCGACCTCGATGACCGCGTGTGCCCGGACGTGCACGGGGAGCTCCTCGACGATGCGCCCGATCGCGGGAAGCGCGGTCGCGTCACCGATCAGGAAAACGGAGGCGGCGTCGGGCGGGCGCCGGTACCAGCCCCCGGCTTCGGACAGTCCGACGATGTCGCCCGGCTGGGCCCGCGTCGCCCAGTCGGACGCGAAGCCGCCCTCGTGCACGACGAAGTCCACATCGAGCGTCCCGTTGCCGACCCGGCGGACCGTGTAGCTGCGCTGTTCGGGTTCGGCGCAGCCGTCGAAGTGCCAGGCGCCACCGGCGATCCGCGGGCGAGGGGGAGTCCGCTGTCCCGGGCAGGGAAAGGCGATGGTGAGGCGTTCGTCGGGGTCGCCGCTACTGATCCATCGGTCGAGCTCGGAGCCGCCGAAGCGCACGCGCATCATGTTGGGCGTCACGCGTCCGGCCGCAACGACCTCCGCCTGGTAGTACCCCTCGAATCGGGCCATCGGGACGCGTCTCCTTTCAGCGCAGCGACTGCGCAGCCGCTGCCAGGTCGTCGACCAGCGCGGACGCGGTCAGCACGAGGCCGTTGTTGTACTGCGGGTTCAGCTTCGCCACGCGTCCGGCCTGGACCGCGGGCAGCGTGCGCCAGGTCTGGACGTCGGCGATGGATCCGTCGGTGTCCTGGTGGAGGATGAGGTCTGCGCCCGCGAGTACGTCGAGGTTCTCGAGGCTGGCCTCGAAGGAACCCTTCGCCGGGTCGACCTGCCGGTCGCCGAACATCACGTCCATCCCGATCTCGCGGCCGATCGCCGTGCCGAATGTCTGCGCCCACACGAGGACCGTGCCGCGGGCCTTGCTACCGGTCGTCGTGACCATCGCGATCCGCTTCCCCGCGAGCACCGCGGCCAGGTCCCGCTTCGTCGTCGCGACCTTCGCGTCGTAGTCGGCCACGTACCGATGCGCGTTCGCCGTGCGGCCGACGGCGGCGAGCTGGGCGTTCATGTCCTCACGCCACTGCGGGCGGTTCACCTCGACGGCCAGGATCGCGGTGGCGCCGGACAGTTGGGCGTTGTTGTACCAGTCGCCGCGGTAGGCGTTGGCGCGCATCACCACCAGGTCGGGCGCGTGGACCAGGACCTCCTCGGCCTTCGGACGAGCGCCGGCCGCCGGAGAAAGGACCGCCACGTCGTCCCCCAGCTTGCCGGCGAACTGGCCCGACGGTCGCTTCCCCTGGGCGTAGGCGTTCGCGGTGGCCATCACCGGGTAGCCCGCGAGGAGAGCGAACTCCAGGTCACCGCGGCCCTCCATGACCACGACGCGCTTGGGCTCGCGGGGAACGGTGAAATCCAGACCAAGGTAGCCGACGTCGACCGTCTCCGCGGCCGGCGCCGACGCGTCCCGGCTCCCACAGGCAGCTGCCCCGACCGCGACGAGGGCGCCCGCGCCCGCGAGGCGCAGGAAGGAGCGACGGGTGTGCGGAGGTGCGGGCACGACGACTCCCAGGATGCGGACCGGTTTGGTTAGGCGATCCTAATGGTCCGGGAGATCGGCGCGCAAGGCGCCGGGTGCGTCTATCGCTGGGAATGGACCGCGCGCGCGACCCACCAGACGACCACGCCGACGGCGGCCGACGCGAGGACGGCCGGGGTGAACGACGCCGCGCCGGTGACCAGCGTGAGCATGAGCCCGAAGGCGAGAACGACCAGCGCCGCGACCAGGGCCTCGGCCTTGTGGCGGGGCCATGCGATGCCGAACACGTCGACGGTGCCCCGCTGCGCGCTGGCGCGGCTGGCGGAAGTCGAGGATACGGCGACGGTGGTCATGCTCTTCATCATAGCCTGTGACTGAGATTTCGGCTACCCGAACTCACGGTCCGGCGGGTCGATCTGGGATGATGGACCGCGTGTTGCGCTGGATAACCGCTGGAGAATCGCACGGCCCCGCCCTCGTGGCCCTCGTGGAGGGCATGGTCGCGGGCGTCGAGGTCACATCGTCGGACATCGCCGCCCAGTTGGCGCGGCGTCGACTGGGCTACGGCCGTGGTGCACGCATGAAGTTCGAGGCCGACAAGGTGACCATCCTCGGCGGCGTCCGGCACGGCCTGACGCAGGCGGGCCCCGTCGCCATCGAGATCGGCAACACCGAATGGCCCAAGTGGGAGCAGGTCATGTCGGCCGACCCTGTCGACCAGGAGCTGCTGGACGGCATGGCGCGCAACGCGCCGCTCACGCGTCCGCGCCCCGGCCACGCCGACTACTCGGGCATGCTCAAGTTCGGCTTCGAGGACGCGCGCCCGGTGCTCGAGCGCGCGAGCGCCCGCGAGACGGCGGCCCGGGTCGCCGCTGGCACCGTCGCCCGCAACTTCCTGCGCCAGGCCCTCGGGGCCGAGGTGATCAGCCACGTCATCTCGATCGGTGCGTCGGAGCCCTACGTCGGGCCCACCCCGTCGGCGGCCGACCTGGAGCGGATCGACGCCTCGCCCGTGCGCGCCTTCGACGAGGCCGCTGAGCAGTCGATGATCACCGAGATCGAGGCGGCCAAGAAGGACGGTGACACCCTTGGCGGTGTCGTCGAGGTCGTCGTCACCGGGCTTCCGGTCGGCATCGGCTCGGTCGCGTCGGGGGAGAGCCGCCTGGACGCGCGGCTCGCGTTCGCGCTCATGGGGATCCAGGCGATCAAGGGCGTCGAGGTCGGCGACGGCTTCGAGACGGCCCGCCGCCGCGGCAGCGAGGCCCACGACGAGATGCTGCCGGACCGCGGCGGCGTGCTGCGCTCGACGAACCGCGCGGGCGGCGTCGAGGGCGGTATGACCAACGGCGAGGAGCTGCGCGTGCGCGTGGCGATGAAGCCGATCTCCACGGTGCCCCGCGCCCTGCGCACGATCGACATGCAGACCGGCACCGAGGCCGTCGCGATCCACCAGCGCAGTGATGTCTGCGCGGTGCCCGCGGCGGGCGTGGTGGCTGAGGCCATGGTCGCGCTCGTGGTCGCGCAAGCGGCTCTCGAGAAGTTCGGCGGCGACTCGCTGGGCGAGACCCGCAGCAACATCGAGCGGTACTCCGAGCAGGTGGCGGCGCGGTTGCAGCGGGTGACGCCCGAGGCGATCTGATGGCCGGCGCGCCCGGTCGCGAGCCGGGCCCCGCAGCCATCCTGATCGGCCCTCCGGGAGCCGGCAAGACCACGATCGGCCGGCGCCTCGCGCGCGCGCTGCGCGTCGACTTCCTCGACGTCGACGAGGAGATCGAGCGCCGCCAGAGTCGGTCGATCCCCGAGATCTTCGCGGGCGACGGCGAGCCGGCGTTCCGCGCGATCGAGGAGGAGGTCGTGGCCGATGTCGTGACCCATCACGCGGGTGTCGTCTCCCTGGGCGGCGGCGCGGTGCTCTCCGAGACCACGCGGACGCTGCTGCGCAGCTATCAGGTCGTGTACCTCGAGCTGACCGAGGAGGAGGGGATCCGGCGCACCGTCAGCCCCGCGGCGTCGAACCGTCCCCTGCTCAAGGGTGCCGACCCCGAGGCGGCGTACCGCGCCCTGATGGCCCGGCGCGCCCCGATCTACCGCGAACTCGCGACGATCCGCGTCTCCACGGTGGGGCGCGCACCGTCGTCCGTCGTCCGGCAGGTGCAGCGGCGCCTGAAGGACACCGCCCCCGGGCGGGAACGCCGCGGCCCCTGGCCGAAGCTGCCCGCCGTCCTGCGCACGTCCGCCAAGAATCGATCGGAGTAGTAGATGAGCGAGAACCCGGTGAAGGTCCGCGTCGACGCGGGCAGCCCCTACGACGTGGTGATCGGTCGCGGGCTGCTCGACGAGACCGTCGCGGCCGCCGGTGAGGCGACCAAGGCCGCGATCTTCTACCAGCCCACGCTCGCCGAGACCGCCGAGGCCCTGCGGCAGGCGCTGGCGGACAAGGGGATCGACGCGCACCGCGTCGAGATCCCCGACGCCGAGGCCGGCAAGGAGCTGCAGGTCGCCGGGTTCTGCTGGGAGGTGCTCGGCCGCATCGGCCTGAGCCGCCAGGACGTGATCTACAGCCTGGGCGGCGGCGCCGCGACCGATGTCACGGGTTTCGTGGCCGCCACGTGGATGCGGGGCGTCCCGGTCGTGCACATCCCGACCACTCTGCTCGCGATGGTCGACGCGGCGGTCGGCGGCAAGACCGGCATCAACACCGACGCCGGCAAGAACCTCGTGGGTTCCTTCCACGAGCCGCGCTCCGTCATCGTCGACCTCGTCACGCTGGAGACGGTGCCGCGCAACGAGATCGTGGCCGGCATGGCCGAGGTGATCAAGACCGGCTTCATCGCCGACCCGGTGATCCTCGAGCTCATCGAGAAGGACCCGGAGGCCGCGCTCGACCCCACCGGCGAGGTCCTTCCCGAGCTGGTGCGCCGCTCCATCGAGGTCAAGGCCAAGGTCGTCTCCGCCGATCTCAAGGAGTCGTCGCTGCGGGAGATCCTCAACTACGGCCATACCCTGGCGCACGCGGTCGAGCGTCGCGAGCGCTACCGCTGGCGCCACGGCGCCGCCGTGTCGGTCGGCCTCATCTACGCCGCCGAGCTCGGCCGCCTCGCCGGGCGCCTCGACGACGAGACCGCGGACCGGCACCGTCGGGTCCTGGAGTCCGTGGGCCTGCCCACGTCCTACGACGCCGACGCCTTCGGACAACTCCTGGAGTACATGGGCAAGGACAAGAAGAACCGCGCGGGCATGCTCCGGTTCGTCGTGCTCGACGGGCTGGCCCGCCCGGGCCGGCTCGAAGCGCCGGACCCGTCGCTCCTCGTCGCCGCCTACTCGGCCGTCGCCAAGGAGGGCACCCAGCCGAGCGGCTCGATCCTGCTCTGAGACGTCAGAGCCCCAGCGTCTCGACGGTCCGCCCGACCGTGTAGTCGAACAGCGCGTCCGCGGGCTCGAGGGTGTTCGCGAACTGCCCGAACAGCTCGAAGCTCACGGCGCCGAACAGCTGCGTCCAGGCGATGACGCCGAGGGCGAGCTGGGCGGGGTCGCCGCCGGGGGCGACCGCTTCGGCGACGGCGCGCAGCTGTCCGTCGAGCACGCCCGACGGTGCCGGTGCCACGCCGTGCCCGGTCGCCGCGATCCGGGCGAAGGTGCCGGAAATCCGTATCGCCGCGGCGGTCGTCTCCGGCGGAGCGTGGTAGCCGGGCACGGGGGAGCCGTAGAGCAGGGTGTACTCGTGCGGATGGTCCAGCGCCCACCGGCGGACGGCGCGGGCCGCGGCGATCCAGCGGTCGCGCGGCTCCGCAGCGACCGAGTCGGCGGCCACCACCGCGTCGCCGAGGGCCTCGTAGGCCTCGGTGATGAGCGTGGTGAGCAACGCGTCGCGGCTCGGGAAGTACCGGTACACGGCCGACGAGGCGAGTCCCAGGTCGCGCGCCACGGCGCGCAGCGAGAGCGCC
Organism: Tsukamurella pseudospumae; assembly: GCF_001575195.1. Taxonomy (NCBI): domain Bacteria; kingdom Bacillati; phylum Actinomycetota; class Actinomycetes; order Mycobacteriales; family Tsukamurellaceae; genus Tsukamurella; species Tsukamurella pseudospumae. Next base: position 246,784 of record NZ_LSRF01000001.1, on the reverse strand, counting down.
GCGGCGCCCACCTGGCGCAGCTGCTCCCGCGCGCTGCGGGTGATCTCGGCGGTCAGTTCGGCGCGGGCGCGCTCGCGTGCGGTCAGGGAGGCGTTCACTCCTCGATCATTGCACTGATCAGAAACGAGAGCACTGCTCTTGACAATGTGGAGTCGGTGGCGGAGCATCGATCGCATACAAGAGCAGTGCTCACAACTGGAGGATCTCATGACCACACCCGCCGCCACCGTCCGTCCCGGCCGGACCGCCACCGCGTTCAACAACACCGTCGCCTGGCTCGCCCGCCGCGGCGTGTCGATCTACGGCAGTAGGGAACTCGCCGTCCGTGGGCGGAAGTCGGGCGAGTGGCGGACGGTGCCCGTCAACGTCCTCGCCGTCGACGGCGCCGAGTACCTCGTCGCGGCGCGTGGACTCACGCAGTGGGTGCGCAACATGCGCGTCGCCGGCGCGGGCGAACTGCGGCTCGGGCGCACCGTCGAACCCGTCACCGCGACCGAGGTGCTCGACCCGGCCGCCAAGGTCCCGGTGCTGCGCGCCTACCTGCGCACGTGGGCCTGGGAGGTCGGCGCGTTCTTCCCCGGCCTGAGCGCCGACAGCACCGACGACGAGCTCGCCGCGGCCGCGGACCGCTACCCGGTCTTCGCGATCCGGCGCGCCTGACGCGACCTGCCGACCGGGCGGCGCGGCGGTACCGTCGGACGGGTGAAGGCGACGAGGACCATCGATCAGGACACCGGCGAGCTCGAGGTGCACACCGGTGTCGCCGGTCGCTCCGCGCGGCTCGGGCATCGTCTGGTGCTCGCGGCCCGCGCCTGGCAGGCGGTGGTGCAGCTCGACGGTGAGCGTCCGGTCGCGCTCGCCGTGACCGTCCGTGCCGGGTCGCTCGAGGTGGCCTCCGGCGAGGGCGGTCTCACGCCGCTCAGCGCCCCGGAGCGCGCCGTCGCCACGGCGAACGCGCACCGCTCGCTGCAGGTGAAGAAGTACCCGACGATCGACGTCGCGTCGGACTCGATCGAAGAGTCCGAGAACGGCTTCCGCGTGGCGGGAACGCTCACGATCTGCGGCGTCGCGCGGCCCTGCGAGTTCGCGCTCGAGTACGAGGACGGTTCGCCCGCACCGACGCTCGCCGTCGCGGTCCCCGTGCGCCAGACCGACTTCGGGATCAAGCCCTTCTCCCTGATGATGGGCACCCTGCAGGTGGCCGACGAGGTCACGGTGATCGCGCGCGCGACGGTGTGACCGCGCGCCCTCCGCGATACCGTGGGAGGCATGCCGCAGACACCCACCGACCACGCCCGCCGGCGCCACACCCTCCGCGCCGCGCTGGCGAGCCACGAACCCGCCCTCGACGCGGTTCTGGTCACCAACCTCGACAACGTGCACTACCTCGCCGGCTTTACCGGCTCCAACGGAGCCCTGCTGGTCACCGCCGACGGCGAGGGTGACGCCATCGCCACCGACGGCAGGTACCTGACCCAGGTCAAGGAGCAGTCCGGCGACCTGCGCGCCCTCATCGAACGCGATGTCGCGAAGGTGCTGCTCGACGACGCCGGCCGGCAGGGGTACCGCACCGTCGGGTTCGAGGCCACGGCGCTGAGCTACGCCGACCACGCGCGTCTCTCCGGCGAGGACGCCCCGGCCCTGGTGCCCACGACCCGGCTCGTCGAGAAGCTCCGCGAGGTCAAGGACGACGGCGAGATCGAGCTCCTGCGCCGTGCCTGCGCGATCAGCGACCAGGCGCTCGCGGCCCTCGTCGAGGATGGAGCGATCCGCCCCGGCGCCACCGAGCGGGAGGTCGCTCGTCGGCTCGAGAACCTCATGTTCGAGTTCGGCGCCGAGGCCGTCGCGTTCGAGACCATCGTGGCGGCGGGCGCCAACTCCGCGATCCCGCACCACCGCCCGACCGACGCCGTGCTGGCGTCGGGCGACCTCGTCAAGATCGACTTCGGCGCCCGGTACGCCGGTTACCACGCCGACGAGACGCGGACCTTCGTGCTCGGCGAGCCCGCGGATTGGCAACGCGAGATCTACGACGTGGTGGCGCGGGCTCAGGCGGCGGGTCGGGCCGCGCTGGTACCGGGTGCGGACGTGCGCGACATCGATGCCGCGGCACGGTCGGTCATCGAGGCCGCGGGGTACGGCGAGCAGTTCCTGCACGGCCTCGGCCACGGCGTCGGAGTGGAGATCCACGAAGCCCCGACGCTGGGCAAACTCGGCAGCGGTACACTGTCCGACGGTGCTGTGGTCACCGTGGAGCCGGGTGTGTACCTCCCGGGCCGCGGTGGAGTCCGCATCGAGGACACCCTTGTGGTCCGTGCGGACGGGCCGGAATTGCTGACCCGCACCACCAAGGACTTGATCGCACTCTAGGAGAATTGACACCCGTGGCATCGACTGCTGATTTCAAGAACGGACTGGTCCTCAACCAGGAGGGCCAGCTCTGGCAGATCATCGAGTTCCAGCACGTCAAGCCGGGCAAGGGGCCCGCCTTCGTACGTACGAAGCTCAAGAACGTGGTCTCCGGCAAGACGGTCGACAAGACCTTCAACGCCGGCGTCAAGGTCGAGGTCGCCACCGTCGATCGCCGTGACTTCAGCTACCTGTACCACGACGGCACCGACTACGTGTTCATGGACGCCGAGACCTACGACCAGATCAACCTGGACGAGGGCAAGGTCGGCGATAGCGCGAAGTTCCTGCTGGAGAACATGCAGGTCCAGATCTCGATGCACGAGGGTGAGGCGCTGTTCGTCGAGCTGCCGCTGTCGGCCGAGTTCGTCGTTCAGCACACCGACCCGGGCCTGCAGGGCGACCGCTCCACCGGCGGCACCAAGCCCGCCACGCTGGAGACCGGCGCCGAGATCAATGTCCCGCTGTTCATCAACACCGGCGACAAGCTCAAGGTCGACACCCGTGACGGCGGCTACCTGGGGCGCGTGAACTCCTAAGTGCCCGAGCAGTCTGACAACACCCGCTCCACCAAGGGCCCGAAGAAGTCCGGTGCCCGCCACCGCGCGCGCAAACGCGCCGTCGACCTGCTGTTCGAGGCGGAGGCGCGCGGCGTCACAGATCTCGACGGTCTGCTCGCCGAGCGCCGGCAGCTCGCCGCGGACGACGCCGCGGTCGCCCCGGTGTCCGACTACACCGCGACGCTGGTGACCGGCGTGGGGGTGGACGGCGACCAGATCGATTCGGTGATCACCTCGCACCTGACCGGCTGGACCCTGACGCGCCTCCCGGCGGTGGACCGCGCCATCATGCGCATCGCCGTGTGGGAGCTGTTCAACGCCGTCGACGTGCCCCCGGCCGTCGTCGTCGACGAGGCGGTCGAGCTCGCGAAGGAGCTGTCGACCGACGAGTCGCCCACCTACCTCAACGGCGTGCTCGGCAAGGTCGCCACGCTCGCGCCGCAGGTGCGATCCGCCGCCGCGGCCCAGCCCGCCGACCGCTCGGAGTAGTCCGCTACGCCTTGAGTCGCGCGGCCAGGGCCCGCGCATTGCGGAGCGCGAGGGCCTGCACGACCCCGATCGGGTGGACACCGCTCGCGGTGGGTAGCATCGAGGCGTCGGCGATGACGACGTTCGGCACGTCCCACAGCGCGCCCTCGGGGTTCGCCGCGCCGCGGCGCTCCGAGGAGGCCATCCGGGCGGTGCTCATGGGGTCGGACGCGCCGAGCGCGATCTCGCCCACCCCGTAGCCCGCGGCGTGCGAGCGCTGGAGGAACTCCTCCAGCGGCCGGTCGCCGGGAACGTAGTCGCCGCCGCGTTGCTGCCCGGTGAAGATCCTCCGCGCGCCCGCCGCCTCGAGGATCTTCACCGCCGTGTCGACGCCCGTCCGCAGGTGCGCGCGGTCCGCCTCCGCCAACTCGTACCGCACGGAGGGCTCGCCGGCGGCGTCCATGACGACCTCGCCGGCGCCGCGGTCACGGAGCATCACGCGCACCATCGACAGGTGCGGGAACTGGCGCATCACGTTGAGGTGCTCGACAGGGTTGCGCCACGGCACGAAGCTGGACGCCAACGCCGGCGTCAACGGGATGGTCTCGTACCGGACGCCGAAACCCTTGCCGTCGAGGTCCGCGTGCGCGTCGCTGAACCTCGTGGATGGCAGGCCCGACCACGGGTCGATCAGGTCGCCGAACAGGCCCACCGCCGTCGCGGTGGGGTGCAGGTGCAGGTGTTTGCCCACGTGCGAGCCGCCGATCCCGGACCGCCTCAGCAGTGCCGGTGTCTCGAATCCGCCGGCGGCCACGACGACGGCGCTGCACTTGACGGTGAGCCACGAGCCGCCCGACGTGCGTGCGATCACCGTGCGGGCCCGACCGGCCTGCGTCTCGATGGACCTGGCCTGCGCGCCCGTCACGATGCGTGCCCCGCGTTTCTCCGCGTCGCGCAGCCACGTGCGGCCCGCGTCCTGCTTCGACGCGATCCGGCTGGCCGGTCCCCACCGGCCGTCGGCCTCGTCGTCGTCCGCCAGGCCGACGGTGCGCACGGGCAGGTCGAGCGCTGCGCACCCCTTCTCGAGGAGCACGTCCCGTACCGACGGCGCGCCGAGCCCGTCGGTGATCCCCGAGCGCTGCCAGACCTCGTCGAGGGCGGCGTCGAACGCGGGCCCGGTGTCGACGCCCCGGGCGGCCCAGTCGGCGCGCACCTCGTCCGGGATGCGGTAGTACCCGCCGTGCGCGATGACGGTGCCGCCGCCGAGGCAGCGCGCCGAGAGCAGGTAGGACTGCGCGTTCTCGGTCCAGAACGGCCCGCGCGCGTAGAGCTGGGAGAGGTTGTCGAGATCGGAATCGCCCGCCTCCGTGGGGGAGACGTACTCGCCGCGTTCGAGGACGAGCACGTCGAGCCCGGCCTCGGCGAGTACGGCGGCGGCGACCGCGCCGCCGGCGCCGGACCCGATCACGACCACGTCGCACGCCGTCGATGCGTCGATCTCGTACCGGGTGGGGGAGAGCGGACGCAGTGCCCGCATGGCCCGGGCCCGCGGCTTCTTCATCGGCGCCTGCCGCGGGTAGCCGATCGCGGCCATCAGTTCGGCGCCCGGCCCGTGCTGGCCGTCGGCGCCGCCGGCCGCGTAGTACGCGAGCAGCGCGACATTGCGCAGCCGCTTGAACAGCATCCGCTTCTGGACGAACCGCGATCGGGAGAGGTCGACCAGGACCCGCTCGCGCTCCGCCGCCGTCAGGTCCACGAAACGCTGCCCGCGCGTGCCGAGCACCGTGGCGCAGAACACCCGGTTGTCGAAGAGGGACAGCGACTGCGAGAGGGTGTTGCCGTCGCTGTCGCGGGGGCTTCGATCGGCGTAGGAGACGGCCACGTCACCGGCGCGCAGATCGCTCGCCGAGGGGATGGCCACACCGTCTCCCGGGGCGAACGTGTCGACGATCGCGGAGAGCGTCGCGCGCTGCCTGGTCGACAATTCCATGACCTGAACGTACTGGTATGCTTCGTGGTGCATCAAGGCATCCTTTGAAGTCCGTCCCGAGAGGCGGAGCGAGCCGTCCGGAGAGGCGGAGAAGGAGGTCACGTGGCTCGGGAACTCATGTCCGCGGCCGATGTCACCAGGACGGTGGCACGGATCGCGCACCAGATCATCGAGAAGACGGCCTTAGACACCGATTCGGGTGACGGCACCCCGAATCCCCGCGTCGTGATCTTCGGCATACCCACGCGCGGTGCGGTTCTCGCCGCGCGGCTGGCCGCGCACATCGAAGAGTTCTCCGGCGTGGCGGTGCCCGTCGGCCACCTCGACATCACCCTCTACCGCGACGATCTGCGGCACAAGCCGCACCGTCCCCTCGAGCGCACCACGGTGCCGCCGCAGGGCGTCGACGGTGCCCTCGTCGTCCTCGTCGACGACGTGCTGTTCTCGGGCCGGACGGTGCGCGCCGCGCTGGACTCGCTGCGCGATATCGGGCGGCCCGCCGCGGTGCAGCTCGCGGTCCTGGTGGACCGCGGTCACCGGCAGCTGCCCATCCGGGCCGACTACGTGGGCAAGAACATCCCCACCTCCCGCCAGGAGGACGTCCAGGTCCGGCTGTTGGAGAAGGACGGCGAGGACTCCGTGGTGATCTCGGAGCTGCCCGAGACGGGTTCGACGGAGGTTCAGTCGTGACCAAGCACCTGCTGTCCGCCGCGGATCTGTGCCGCGCGGAGGCCGAGGAGATCCTCGACGAGGCCGACCGGTTGCAGCAGGCGCTGCTGGGCCGGGAGGTCAAGAAGCTGCCCACGCTGCGGGGCCGCACCGTGATGACCGTGTTCTACGAGAACTCCACCCGCACCCGCGTGTCCTTCGAGGTCGCGGGCAAGTGGATGAGCGCGGACGTGATCAACGTCTCCGCCTCCGGCAGCTCGGTCGCCAAGGGCGAGTCGCTCCGGGACACGGCGCTGACCCTGCATGCGGCGGGAGCAGACGCGCTGATCGTCCGGCATCCGGCATCGGGTGCGGCGCAACAGATCGCCTCGTGGACGAACTCGGCCGCCGCCCTCGGCGGCCTGCCCGGACCGGTCGTCATCAACGCCGGCGACGGCATGCACGAGCACCCCACTCAGGCCCTGCTCGACGCGCTGACGCTGCGGCAGCGGCTCGGCCACCTGGAGGGTCGTCGCGTCGTCATCGTGGGTGACGTCCTGCACAGTCGCGTCGCGCGGTCGAACGCGCTGCTGCTGTCCACGCTCGGCGCCGAGGTCGTCCTGGTGGCGCCCCGCACCCTGCTTCCGGTGGGAGTGGAGACCTGGCCGGTCACCGTCGCGGACTCGCTGGAGGCGGAACTGCCCGGGGCCGATGCGGTGATGATGCTGCGGGTCCAGGCCGAGCGGATGAACGGCGGCTTCTTCCCCAGCGAGCGCGAGTACTCGGTCCGCTTCGGGCTGAACGCGCAGCGCGCGGCACTGCTGCCCGAGCACGCGGTCGTGCTGCACCCCGGTCCGATGCTCCGCGGCATGGAGATCGGCTACTCGGTGGCGGACTCCGCGCAGGCCGCGATCCTGCAGCAGGTGAACAACGGTGTGCACGTCCGCATGGCGGTGCTGTTCCATCTTCTTGCCAAAGAGGGGGGTGCGGAATGATGTCGGCTCGCTCCGGTGCCACCCATTCCTCGCGGACCGAAGGATCCTCCGAATGAGCTTGCTGCTGAAGAACGTCCGTCCTTACGGCGAGGGCGATCCGGTCGACGTCGCGATCGCCGGCGGTGAGATCACCGCCATCGCCGCCGGTCTCGCACCGGCCGACGGCGCCGAGGTCGTCGACGGTGGCGGCAGGGTCCTGCTGCCGGGTTTCGTGGACCTGCACACGCATCTGCGTGAGCCCGGTCGGGAGGACACCGAGACGATCGAATCCGGCTCCGCCGCCGCCGCTCTCGGCGGCTACACCGCCGTGTTCGCGATGGCCAACACCAGCCCGGTCGCCGACTCCGCCGTCGTCACCGATCACGTGTACCGGCGCGGCCAGGAGGTCGGCCTCGTCGACGTGCACCCGGTCGGCGCCGTCACCGTCGGTCTGCAGGGCGAGAAGCTGGCCGAGATGGGCATGATGGCCGCCGGACCGGGTCGCGTCCGGGTGTTCTCGGACGACGGTGTGTGCGTGTCGGATCCGCTGCTCATGCGACGGGCGCTGGAGTACTCCGCCTCGCTCGGCGTGGTGATCGCGCAGCACGCGGAGGAGCCGCGCCTGACGAAGGGCGCGGTGGCGCACGAGGGCCCCGAGGCAGCGCGCCTCGGCCTCACCGGGTGGCCCCGCGCCGCCGAGGAGGCGATCGTCGCCCGCGACGCGCTGCTGGCGCGCGACGCCGGCGCCCGCGTGCACATCTGCCACGCCTCGACGGCGGGCACCGTCGAACTGCTGAAGTGGGCCAAGGGGCAGGGTGTGGCGATCACGGCCGAGGTCACCCCGCACCACCTGCTGCTCGACGATTCGCGACTGGCCACCTACGACGCCGTGAACCGGGTGAACCCGCCGCTGCGGGAGGCCTCCGACGTGGCCGCGCTGCGGAAGGCGCTGCGCGACGGCGTGATCGACTGCGTCGCCACTGATCACGCTCCGCACGCGGACCAGGACAAGTGCTGCGAGTTCGCCGCGGCTCGGCCCGGCATGCTGGGCCTGGAGACGGCGCTGGCGATCGTCGCGCAGGTCTCGGTGGAGACCGGCGACCTCACCTGGCGTGATGTCGCGCGGGTGATGAGCGAGAAGCCCGCGGAGATCGCGCGCCTGGACGATCAAGGCCGGCCGATCGGCGTGGGCGAGCCCGCGAACCTGACGCTGGTCGACCCCGACCTGGGGTGGACCGTGCGGGCGGACGAGCTCGCGAGCCGTTCGCGCAACACGCCCTTCGCGGACCTGAGCTTCCGCGCGAAGCCGGTCCTCACCGTGCTGCGCGGCCGGATCACCGCACGCGACGGGGTGACGGCGCGGCCCGGGACCGAGGTGCGGGCGTGATCCTCAGCGACATCGTGACGCTCCTGATCGTGCTCGTGGTGCTCGCGCTCCTGTTCTCGCTGATGATGCTGGGCTGGCGCCGCCGCGGGCAGCGTCAGGCCGCGGCGGTCGGTGAGATCCCGACCACCCCCGAGCAACTGCGCGACCTGGTCTTCGGGCCGGTGTCGGGGGTGTACGTGGGCAGCACGGTCGCGCCGCACTGGCAGGACCGGGTCGCGGTGGGCGACTGGGGCTTCCGCGCCACCGTGAACCTGAGCCGGTACGCCGACGGTTACCTGATGGAGCGCGGCCGCGGCAATCCGATGTGGATCGCGGACGAGCGCATCGTCGAGGTCCGCCGCGCCTCGAAGCTCGCGGGCAAGGTGATGCCCGGCGACGGCCTGCTGGTGCTCCGTTGGGAGCTGCCCACCGGCACCGTGATCGACACGGGGTTCCGCGCCGACGACAAGACGACCTACCGAAAACTGATGGACAAGAGGGAAACGGAATGACTGCTCAACTTTCGACCGCGCTACTGGTTCTGGAGGACGGCACCGTCCACCGCGGTGTGGAGTTCGGCGCGGTCGGCCAGACCCTCGGCGAGGCCGTCTTCTGCACCGCCATGACCGGGTACCAGGAGACGCTGACCGACCCGTCGTACGCGCGCCAGATCGTGGTGGCGACGGCCCCGCAGATCGGCAACACGGGCTGGAACGACGAGGACGACGAGAGCAGGGGCGACAAGATCTGGGTCGCCGGCTACGCGGTCCGCAACCCCACCCGCCGGGTGAGCAACTGGCGCTCCAGCGGCACCCTCGAGGGCGAGCTGGTGGACCAGGGCGTCGTCGGCATCGGCGGCATCGACACCCGCGCGCTGGTGCGCCGGCTGCGCGACAACGGCTCCATGCGGGCCGGCATCTTCGCCGGCGACGCGCTGGCGCCCGAGGCCGAGCTGCTCGACCGGGTCCGCAGCCAACCGGAGATGAAGGGCCTCAACCTGATCGGCGAGGTCTCCACCGGCGAGGCGTACACCATCGAGCCGGACGGTGAGCCCCGGTTCACCGTCGTGGCCGTGGATCTCGGCATCAAGACCAACACCCCGCGGATGTTCGCCGAGCGCGGCATGCGGGTGCATGTCGTGCCCTCGACCATCACGCTCGACGAGGTGCGCTCCTTCAACCCGGACGGCTTCTTCCTCTCCAACGGCCCCGGCGACCCGGCGACCGCGGACCACGAGGTCGAGCTCACCCGCGGCGTGCTGGACGCCGGTCTTCCGCTGTTCGGCATCTGCCTGGGCAACCAGCTGCTGGGCCGCGCCTTCGGCCTGGAGACCTACAAGATGAAGTTCGGCCACCGCGGCATCAACATCCCGGTGGTCGAGGACTCGACGGGCCGGATCTCGATCACCGCGCAGAACCACGGCTTCGCCCTCGAGGGCGAGCGTGGCGCCGAGTTCGACACCCCGTTCGGCCGCGGGCGGGTCAGCCACGTCTGCGCCAACGACGGGGTCGTGGAGGGCGTCGAACTGCTCGACGGCCGCGCCTTCTCCGTGCAGTACCACCCGGAGGCCGCGGCGGGTCCGCACGACGCCGCCTACCTCTTCGACAAGTTCGCCACCGTCATGGGCACCACCTCAGGAGACAAGTAATGCCGCGCCGCACAGACATCCAGCACGTCCTGGTGATCGGCTCGGGCCCGATCGTGATCGGCCAGGCCTGTGAGTTCGACTACTCCGGCACCCAGGCCTGCCGCGTCCTCCGCGCCGAGGGACTCCGCGTCTCGCTGGTGAACTCGAACCCGGCCACGATCATGACCGACCCCGAGTTCGCCGACGCCACCTACATCGAGCCCATCACGCCCGAGTACATCGAGAAGGTCATCGTCGCCGAGCGCGACAAGGGCTTCCCGATCGACGCGGTGCTCGCCACCCTCGGCGGCCAGACCGCGCTCAACGCGGCCGTGGGCCTGCACGAGCAGGGCATCCTCGACAGGTACGGCATCAGCCTGATCGGCGCCGACTTCGACGCCATCCAGCGCGGCGAGGACCGGCAGAAGTTCAAGGACATCGTCGCCAAGATCGGCGGCGAATCCGCTCGCTCCAAGGTCTGTTTCACGCTCGACGAGTGCAAGGAGACGGTCGCCGACCTCGGCTACCCCGTCGTCGTGCGGCCCTCGTTCACGATGGGCGGCCTCGGCTCCGGCATGGCCTACGACGAGACCGACCTGCTCCGCATCGCCGGCGCGGGCCTCGCGGCGTCGCCGACGGCGAACGTGCTCATCGAGGAGTCGATCCTCGGCTGGAAGGAGTACGAGCTCGAGCTCATGCGCGACGGCCGCGACAACGTGGTGGTCGTCTGCTCCATCGAGAACGTCGACCCGGTCGGCGTGCACACCGGCGATTCGGTCACCGTCGCGCCGGCGATGACGCTCACCGACCGCGAGTACCAGATCATGCGCGATCAGTCGATCGCGATCCTCCGCGAGGTCGGCGTCGACACCGGCGGCTGCAACATCCAGTTCGCGCAGGATCCGCGCGACGGCCGGCTGGTCACCATCGAGATGAACCCCCGCGTCTCGCGCTCGTCGGCGCTGGCGTCCAAGGCCACCGGCTTCCCGATCGCCAAGATCGCCGCGAAGCTCGCCGTGGGCTACACGCTGGACGAGATCCTCAACGACATCACCGGCGAGACCCCGGCGTGCTTCGAGCCGACGCTCGACTACGTCGTGGTCAAGGCGCCGCGCTTCGCCTTCGAGAAGTTCCCCGGCGCCGACGACACGCTGACCACCACCATGAAGTCGGTCGGCGAGGCGATGAGCCTGGGCCGCAGCTTCGCCGAGGCCTTCGGCAAGGTGATGCGCTCGCTGGAGACCAAGCGACAGGGATTCTGGACGGGCGCGCCGGTCGAGGGCACTCTCGAGGAACTCCTCGAGGAGATCAAGGTCCCCAAGGACGGCCGCTACTACCTGATCGGGCGCGCCTTCGAGCTGGGCGCCACCGTGGAGCAGGTCTTCGAGTCGACGGCGATCGACCCGTGGTTCCTCGAGGAGATCAAGGCCGTCGTGGAGCTCGGCGCCGAGGTCCGCACGGCGGACCTCACGCCGGAGTTGGTCCGCGTCGCCAAGACGCACGGTCTCTCGGACCTGCAGATCGCCGACCTGCGGGCCGTCACCGAGGACGAGATCCGCGCCTACCGGCACGAGCACGGTATCCGCCCGGTGTACAAGACCGTGGACACCTGCGCCGCGGAGTTCGAGGCGAAGACGCCGTACCACTACAGCAGCTACGAGCTCGACCCGTCGGCGACCAGCGAGGTCGCGCCGCAGACCGAGCGGCCCAAGGTGCTCATCCTCGGCTCGGGCCCCAACCGCATCGGCCAGGGCATCGAGTTCGACTACTCGTGCGTCCACGCCGCGCTCACCCTGAGCGAGGCCGGCTACGAGACCGTGATGATCAACTGCAACCCGGAGACGGTCTCCACCGACTACGACACCGCCGATCGTCTCTACTTCGAGCCGCTGACCTTCGAGGACGTCCTCGAGGTCTACCACTCGGAGCAGAGCTCCGGCGAGGGCGGCCCGGGTGTCGTCGGTGTCATCGTGCAGCTCGGCGGCCAGACCCCGCTGGGCCTGGCCGCGCGCCTCAAGGCCGCGGGCCTGCCCATCGTCGGCACCTCACCCGAGGCCATCGACCTCGCCGAGGACCGCGGCGAGTTCGGGCGCGTGCTCACCGAGGCGGGCCTCCCGGCGCCCAAGTTCGGTACCGCCACCACCGCCGACGGTGCCCGCGAGGTCGCGTCCGGCATCGGCTACCCGGTGCTCGTGCGTCCCTCGTACGTGCTCGGCGGCCGCGGCATGGAGATCGTCTACGACGAGCAGGCGCTGCTCGATTACATCTCGCGCGCAACCGAACTCGCGCCCGACCGCCCCGTCCTCGTCGACCGCTTCCTCGAGGACGCGGTGGAGATCGACGTCGACGCCCTGTGCGACGCGACCGGCGAGGTCTTCATCGGCGGGATCATGGAGCACATCGAGGAGGCCGGCATCCACTCCGGCGACTCGGCGTGCTCGCTGCCGCCCACCACGCTGGGCCGCGCCGACATCGACGCGGTGCGCACCGCCACCGAGGCGCTCGCTCGCGGCATCGGCGTGCACGGCCTGATGAACGTCCAGTACGCGCTCAAGGACGACGTGCTCTACGTCCTCGAGGCGAACCCGCGGGCCTCCCGCACCGTGCCCTTCGTCTCGAAGGCCACGGCGGTGCAGCTGGCCAAGGCCTGCGCGCGGGTCATGCTGGGGCAGACCATCGCCGAACTGCGCGAGCAGCAGATCCTGCCCGCGCAGGGCGACGGCTCGCAGATGCCGATCGACGCGCCGGTCTCGGTCAAGGAGGCCGTGCTGCCGTTCAACCGGTTCCGCCGCGCGGACGGTACCGGCGTCGACTCGCTGCTCTCGCCCGAGATGAAGTCCACCGGCGAGGTGATGGGCGTGGACCGGGACTTCGGTACGGCCTTCGCCAAGTCGCAGACCGCGATCAGCGGCTCGCTGCCCGCCACCGGCAAGGTCTTCGTCTCGGTCGCGAACAAGGACAAGCGCTCGCTGATCTTCCCGGTCAAGCGGCTGGCCGACCTGGGCTTCACGATCGTCGCCACCGAGGGCACCGCGGACGTACTGCGCCGCAACGGCGTCCAGGCGGAGACGGTGCTCAAGCACTCCGACGTGATACCCGAGGGCGAGCAGTCGATCGTCGAGAAGATCAAGGCGGGCGAGATCGGCCTGATCATCAACACGCCCTACGGCAACGCCGGACCGCGCGTGGACGGCTACGAGATCCGCACCGCCGCCGTCCAGGCGTCGGTGCCGTGCGTGACCACGGTGCAGGGCGCCTCCGCGGCGGTCCAGGGCATCGAGGCCGCCCTGCGCGGCGGCATCGGCGTCAAGAGCCTGCAGGACATGCACGCGGCCCTGGTGAACCTGTGACCTTCGCGCAGCGGGTCGCCGCGGCGGCCGCCGACCGGGGACGGCTCGTTGTGGGCATCGACCCGCACCCCCCGCTGCTGGCGGCGTGGGGCCTGTCCGATGACGCTGCGGGCGTGCGGGCGTTCGGCCTGCGCTGTGCGGAGGCCTTCGCCGGCGAGGTCGGCTTCGTCAAGCCGCAGGTCGCCTTCTTCGAGCAGTTCGGCGCCGCCGGCATGCTCGCGCTGGAGGAGGTCATCGCGGCCTGCCGGGCGGCGGGCACCGTCGTCATCGCGGATGCGAAGCGCGGCGACATCGGCTCCACCATGGCCGGCTACGCCCGTGCGTGGCTGCAGGACTCGCCGCTGGCGGCCGACGCGGTCACCCTGTCGCCGTACCTCGGCTACGGCTCGCTCGCGCCGGCGATCGACGCGGCCCGCGCCGCCGGGCGCGGTGTCTTCGTCCTCGCCCGGACCTCGAACCCCGAGGGGGCGCAGGTCCAGGCCGACGGGGTCGCTCAGCGCATCGTCGACGATGCCCGGGCCGACAACGCGGACGGGACCGGCACCGTCGGGCTGGTCGTGGGTGCCACCCGTGAGCACGGCCTGCACCTGGACGGCCTGGGCGGTCCGGTCCTGGCGCCCGGCCTGGGCGCACAGGGCGCGACCCCGGCGGACCTGGCGGCGATCTTCGGCGCTGGAACGACGGTGCTGCCCAACTCCTCGCGGCAGGTGCTCGCCGCGGGGCCCGATGCCGGTGCGCTGCGCTCGGCCGCGCTGTCGGTGCGGGATGAGGTGGAGCGCGCCCTGGCATGACCGATCGGGTCTATGGTCGGATCCGTGAACGTCGATGTGACACCGCTGCCGGGCATCGGAGTGCGTAAGGACTTCGAGCTGACCACCGGCAGGCGGGTGGGGGTCGTGGCGCACCGCGACGGCACCGTCGAACTGTTCCTGTCGGAACGCGACGATCCGGACGCCTGTGCGGCCCAGGTCCCCCTGACCGGCGAGGAGGCGAGTGTCCTCGCCAACCTGCTGGGTGCGCCGCAGCTGGTCAATCAGCTGCGCGCGGAGCAGCGCGAGCTCGAGGGCATCAACACCCGACAGCTGCCGATCCTCGCCGGCTCGCCCTACGACGGGCGGACCCTGGGGGAGACCCAGATGCGGACGCGGACGAAGGTCTCGCTCGTCGCGGTGATGCGCGCCGGTGAGGTGCAGCCCTCGCCCGGGCCGGAGTTCGTGTTCACCGCGGGGGACCTACTGGTCGTGGTCGGCACCACGCAGGGCATCGAGGCCGCCGCGCAGATCCTGACGAACGGGTGACCCTCCACCTCGACGAGAACACGGTCGCCCTGATCGAGCTCGGCGCGATCTTCTTCGCCCTCGGGTTCCTGGGCCGCGCCGCGAGCCGGTTCGGGATCTCGCCCATCCCGCTCTACCTGATCGGAGGCCTCGCCTTCGGCGTCGGCGGCGTGATCCCGCTGGGGGAGGCTTCCGACTTCAGCCACGTCGCCGGCGAGATCGGCGTGGTCCTCCTGCTCCTGATGCTCGGGCTGGAGTACACCGCCACCGAGCTGATCACCGGGATGCGACAGTCCTGGCTGGCCGGTGTGCTCGACATCCTGCTCAACGCGACCCCGGGCGCGATCGTGGCGCTCGTCCTCGGCTGGGGGCCGACGGGGGCGCTGGTCCTGGCCGGTGTCACCTACATCTCGTCGTCGGGCATCGCGGCCAAGGTGCTCTGCGACCTCGGGCGGTTGGGCAACCGCGAGACGCCGGTGGTGCTGTCGGTACTCGTCTTCGAGGATCTGGCGATGGCGGTGTACCTGCCCATCCTGACGGCCATCCTGGCCGGCCTCGGTCTCGTGGGCGAGGTGGAGGCGGTGACGATCGCGGTGGTGGTCGTGGGGGTCGTGCTGATCTCGGCGGTGCGCTACGGGCACCGGGTGTCCGCGCTGGTCTACAGCGAGGACCGCGAGGTCTTCCTTCTGGGGCTGATCGGCGCGGCGCTCCTGGTGGCCGGTGTCGCGTCCGCGCTGCAGGTGTCCGCGGCCGTGGGGGCGTTCCTCCTCGGCATCGCGATCTCGGGCTCGATCGCGCACGAGGCGACGCGGCTGCTGGAGCCGCTGCGGGACCTGTTCGCGGCGCTCTTCTTCGTGGTCTTCGGCCTGAACACCGATCCGCGGTCGATCCCACCCGTGCTGGGGTGGGCCGTACTGCTCGCGGTGGTCACCACCGTGACGAAGATCGCCACGGGATGGTGGGCCGCCGGCCGCATCGGGGTCCGGCGCATGGGCCGGGCCCGCGCGGGTGCCGCACTCGTCGCCCGCGGCGAGTTCTCGATCGTCATCGCCGGCTTGGCCGTCTCCGCCGGTGCCGTCGACGGACGGCTGGCGGCGCTCGCCACCACGTACGTACTGATCATGGCGGTGCTGGGGCCGATCATCGCTCGCGTGGTCGAGCCCGTCGTGCGCCTCGGCGAGCGGACGGTCCGCCGGGTCCGCCCGGGCGCGGCATCGTCGACGGGGTGACCGGGAACCGTCCGACACGCCCGGGCACGCCGGGAAGTGCAGGTATTTTCGCAGGTCACATGAGTTTCACCCGTCACATCGAAATATTGCGGTCGGTACGGTCCTACCGATCTGAAAGCATTGCGGGGCAACGGTTCTCGATTGCAACACTGGTGATCGGGTGGTGTTCTCGCCGCCGCCGTCGCGTGCCGCCTACATCACTGCCAAACCGCAGGTGAGAGGGGGGTGGGGTTCCCATGGTGAGCGAAACGTGGGTACCGTCGCAGGAGTCGCAAGTACGCGGCAAAGACGTACGTACATCGAAGACGGAGGAATCGTGGCCCTTCCCCAGTTGACCGACGAGCAGCGTGCCGCTGCTCTGGAGAAGGCAGCTGCCGCTCGCCGTGCCCGCGCAGAGCTGAAGAACCGGCTCAAGAGTGGCACCACCACCCTGCAGCAGGTGCTGAAGGACGCGGAGGCCGACGAGGTCATCGGCAAGATGAAGGTCTCGGCCCTGCTCGAGGCCCTGCCCAAGGTGGGCAAGGTCAAGGCGCAGGAGCTGATGACCGAGCTGGAGATCGCCCCCACGCGCCGTGTGCGCGGTCTGGGCGACCGGCAGCGCAAGGCGCTGCTCGAGAAGTTCTCCGCCTGACACATCAGTGTCCGGAGTAGTTCCCGCAGGCCGGAGGGGTCGACTGGTTGTACTGGTCGGCCCCTCCGCCGTCGGTAAGTCATCGGTGGTCGGCAGGCTCCGCAGTGAGGTGCCCGACCTGTTCTTCTCGGTGTCCGCCACCACGCGCGATCCGCGCCCCGGTGAGGTGGACGGCCGGGACTACCACTTCGTCGGCGACCACGGTTTCGACCGTCTGATCGCCGACGGCGACCTGCTCGAGTGGGCGGAGATCCACGGCGGCCTGCAGCGGTCCGGTACCCCGGCGGGCCCCGTGTACGAGGCCCTCGACGCCGGACGTCCCGTTCTCGTCGAGGTCGACCTCGCGGGCGCGGCCAGCGTGAAGGCGGCGTTGCCCGAGGCGCGGACCGTGTTCCTGAGCCCGCCCAGCTGGGACGAGCTGGAGCGCCGGCTGCGCGGACGGGGCACCGAGAGTGCCGAGAAGATCGCACGCCGGCTCGAGACCGCGAGGGCCGAGATGGCCACCCGCGACGACTACGACGCCGTCGTCGTCAACGACGACTTGGACCGAGCGGTGGGTGACTTGGTATCCTTACTGGTCGGCCCCGAATCGCCCCGCGCGTAGACTGGCCAGAGAAGCGAATTTCGTGAAGATCCGTAACGTAGGAGACGCGTGAGCACCACCACTGAGACCGTGTACGACCAGCCGCTCGGCATCACCAACCCGCCGATCGACGAGCTGCTCGAGCGCACCTCCTCGAAGTACGCCCTCGTGATCTACGCGGCCAAGCGCGCCCGTCAGATCAACGACTACTACAACAGCCTCTCGGACGGCATCCTCGAGTACGTCGGCCCGCTCGTCGAGCCCGGCCTGCACGAGAAGCCCCTGTCGATCGCCATGCGCGAGATCCACGAGGATCTCCTGGAGCACACCGAGGGCGAGTGAGCTGACGCGCCCATGATCATCGTCGGCGTCGGCGGCGGCATCGCCGCCTACAAGGCGTGCGCACTGGTCCGGCACTTCACGGAACGCGGGCACGAGGTGCGGGTGATCCCCACCGAATCCGCGCTCAAGTTCGTGGGCGCGGCCACGTTCGAGGCGCTGTCCGGCAACCCGGTGCAGACGTCGGTCTTCGAGTCGGTCCCCGAGGTGCCGCACGTGCGCCTCGGCCAGGAGGCCGACCTCGTCGTGATCGCGCCGGCCACCGCCGACCTGATGGCGCGCGCGGCTCACGGCCGGGCCGACGATCTGCTCACCGGCACCCTGCTCACGGCGCGGTGCCCGGTGGTCTTCGCCCCGGCGATGCACACCGAGATGTGGGAGCACCCCGCCACCCGGGCCAATGTCGCCACCCTGCGGGAGCGGGGCGCCGTCGTCATCGAGCCCGCGTCCGGCCGGCTGACCGGCAAGGACACGGGGGCGGGAAGGCTGCCCGAGCCCGACGAGATCGGCGCCCTCGCGGACGTCCTGCTGGAGCACCCGGGCGCGCTGAACCGGGATCTCGAGGGGCGCACGGTCGTCGTCTCCGCCGGCGGCACCAAGGAGGCCCTCGACCCGGTCCGCTACCTCACCAACCGCAGCTCGGGCAAGCAGGGCTATGCGCTGGCCCGGCTCGCGGCACAGCGCGGCGCCCGGGTCGTCCTCGTCGCGGGCAACACCATCGGCCTGGCCGATCCGCCCGCGGTCGAGGTGGTGCGCATCGCCTCGGCACTCGACCTGCAGTCCGCGATGGCCGAGCACGCCGCCGCAGCCGACCTCGTGATCATGGCCGCCGCGGTCGCGGACTACCGCCCCGCCGAGGTCGCCACCACGAAGCTCAAGAAGGGCGCGGACGGCAAGAGCGAGGCGCTCGAATCGATCACCATGGTCGAAAACCCGGACGTGCTCGCCGGGCTGGTCGCCGCGCGGCGTGACGGCGGGCTGCGGGCCGACGCGGTCATCGTCGGATTCGCGGCCGAGACGGGCGACGCCGGCGGCACGGTTCTGGACTACGGCCGGGCCAAGCTGCAGCGCAAGGGATGCGACCTCCTGGTCCTCAACGCGGTGGGCGACGGTCGGGCGTTCGAGGTCGACGAGAACTCCGGTTGGCTCCTGGGCGCGGACGGCGGCGAGAGCGCGCTGCCGCTCGGATCGAAGTCCGCCATGGCCGCGCGCATACTGGATGCGGCGTCCGCCCGGTTGGGCCCCGCCCGCTAGATTTCTTCTGACATCGCAAACTCCATCGAGAGGACCTTCGACAGTGGCTTCCGGATTCGCCAGTTCCGCCCATCGCCTGTTCACCAGCGAGTCGGTCACCGAGGGGCACCCGGACAAGATCTGTGACGCGATCTCGGACTCGATCCTCGACGCGCTGCTCGCGGAGGACCCGGCGTCGCGCGTCGCCGTCGAGACCCTGGTGACCACCGGTCAGGTGCACGTCGCGGGCGAGGTCACCACCTCGGCGTACGCGGACATCCCGCACATCGTGCGCGACAAGGTGCTGGAGATCGGGTACGACAGCTCGGCCAAGGGCTTCGACGGCAACTCCTGCGGCGTGAACATCGCGATCGGCGCGCAGAGCCCCGAGATCGCGCAGGGCGTGGACCGCGCCTACGAGCACCGCGTCGACGGCGCCGTGGACGAGATCGACGCGCAGGGCGCGGGCGATCAGGGCCTGATGTTCGGCTACGCGTGCTCGGACACGCCCGAGCTGATGCCGCTCCCGATCTCGCTGGCGCATCGCCTCTCGCGCCGGCTGACCGAGGTCCGCAAGAACGGCACGCTTCCCTACCTGCGGCCCGACGGCAAGACCCAGGTCACCATCGAGTACGCCGGCGAGCAGCCGGTGCGACTCGACACCGTCGTCATCTCGAGCCAGCACGCGGCCGACATCGACATCGACGCGATGCTGACCCCGGACCTGCGCGGCCACGTGCTCGATTCGGTGATCGCCGAGCTGAACCTGCCGAGCCTGGACACCTCGGACGTGCGGCTGCTGGTGAACCCCACCGGCAAGTTCGTGCTCGGCGGCCCCATGGGCGATGCGGGCCTGACCGGCCGCAAGATCATCGTCGACACCTACGGCGGCATGGCCCGTCACGGCGGTGGCGCGTTCTCCGGCAAGGATCCGTCGAAGGTGGACCGGTCGGCCGCGTACGCGATGCGGTGGGTGGCGAAGAACGCCGTCGCCGCTGAGCTCGCGGAGCGGATCGAGGTCCAGGTGGCGTACGCGATCGGCAAGGCCGCCCCGGTCGGCCTGTTCGTCGAGACCTTCGGCACCGAGAAGATCGACCCGGCCAAGATCCAGCAGGCGATCACCGAGGTGTTCGACCTGCGCCCGCGCGCGATCATCAACGAGCTGGACCTGATGCGCCCGATCTACGCGCCGACGGCGGCGTACGGGCACTTCGGCCGTACCGACATCGACCTGCCGTGGGAGCACACCGACCGGGTGGACGCGCTGCGCACCGCGGCGGGCCTCTGACAGAGCCCGCCGGCGTGAGCGGACTCGGCCCCGCCGAGGCGGCTCAGGCCGCCGTCGAACTCCCGATCGCCCGGGTGCTGCCCCTCCTGCAGGTCAGTCACCTCGATCGGGAGTTCGACTATCTGGTCCCGCCCGAGCTCGCCGAGACGGCGCAGCCGGGGGTCCGCGTCCGCGTGCGCTTCTCCGGCCGACTCGTCGACGGCTACCTGCTCGAGCGGCTTCCGCGCACCGAGCACGAGGGCAGGCTCGCCACGCTGGACCGGGTCGTCTCGCCGCTGCCGGTGCTGACGCCGGCGGTGCTGCGGCTGGTCACGGAGGTCGCCGCGCGCTACGCCGGCACCCGCGCCGACGTGCTGCGGCTCGCGATCCCGCCCCGGCACGCCCGGGTCGAGAAGACGCTCCTGGAGCAGGACGTCGTCGAATCCGTACGACCCGTGGCGCCGGACGGTGCGCTCGCCGAGTACACCCACGGCGCGCAGTTCGCCGCGGCGGCGGTCGGCGGCAGATCGCCGCGTGCGATCTGGCAGGCGCTGCCCGGCGAGGATTGGGCGGCGCGGCTCGCCGAGCTCACGGCGACCGTCGTGGCCGCGGGCCGCACGGCCCTGCTGATCGTTCCCGACCAGACCGACCTTGACCGCCTGGCGGCGGCGTGCGTCCACCTGGCCCCCGCGGTGCTGGCGGCGGGGCTGGGGCCGTCGGCGCGGTACCGGCGCTGGCTCCTCGCGCGGCTCGGCCGCACCCGGGTGGTGATCGGCACGCGCAGCGCCGCCTTCGCGCCCCTGCCGGACCTGGGCCTGATCGCGCTGTGGGACGACGGCGACGAGTCGCTGATCGAGCCCCGCGCGCCCTATCCGCACACCCGCGAGGTGCTCGCGCTGCGCGCGCACCAGGAGAGTGCGGCGTTGGTGATCGGCGGTTTCGCCCGGACCCCGGAGTCGCAGGCGCTGGTGGACGCGGGGTGGGCCGCGGAGATCACGGCGCCGCGCGAGCTGGTTCGGCAACGCTCACCGCGCATCGTGGGCGTGGCGGACTCCGACGTCGCCCTGGCGCGCGACCCGCTGGCCCGCTCCGCGCGGCTGCCCGCGGCCGCGTTCGCCGCAGCGCGCACGGCGCTGGACGCCGACCGTCCGGTACTGGTGCAGGTGCCCCGTCGGGGCTACGCGCCCGCGCTGTCGTGTGATCGGTGTCGGACGCCCGCCCGGTGTCGACGGTGCCACGGTCCGCTCGAGCAGGCGTCCGGCGGGACGCTCCGCTGCCGGTGGTGCGCGCAGGCCGATGCCGCGTACCGGTGCCCGGCGTGCGGCGGGACCACGATGCGGGCGGTGATCGTGGGTGCGATGCGGACCGCCGAGGAGCTGGGGCGTGCCTTCCCGGGGGTGGTCGTGGCGACCTCGGGCGGGGAGTCCGTGCTGACGGAGACGACGGCGGACCGTCGGATCGTGGTGGCCACGCCGGGCGCCGAGCCCGTGGTGGAGGGCGGCTACGGGGCGGCGCTCCTGCTCGACGGCTGGCTGCTGCTGGGCCGGGCCGACCTGCGGGCCGGGGAGGAGACGCTGCGCCGGTGGATGAACGCCACGGCGCTGGTCGCCGAGGACGGCACGGTGGTGTGCGGCGCGGACGCGGGCATCCCCGCAGTGCAGGCGCTGATCCGCTGGGACGCCGCGGGTTTCGCCGCATCGGAGCTCGCCGAGCGGGCCGATGTGGGGTTCCCGCCCGCGACGCACCTCGCAGCGCTCGACGGTGCCGAGGCCGACGTCCTCGCCCTCGCGGAGGCGGCCGCTCTGCCCGACGGTGCCGAGGTGCTCGGCCCCGTCGATCTACCGCCCGGCGTGCGGGTCCCGGGCGCCCCCGACGACGGCCCGCCGCCGCGGCGCCTCCTGGTCCGGGTCGCGAGGCGGGACGGGCGTGCGCTCGCGCGGGCGTTGTTCCTGGCCCAGGTGGGCCGGAGCCTGCGCCGTGAGGGTGATCCCGTGCGGATCCAGATCGATCCGCTGCGGATCGGATAGGGACGGTCCCGGCACGCGCGGTCGGCGGACGACGGCGCTCAGCACGCCCCGGGCATGCGGCCGCGCACCGCGTCGATCGAGAGCGCGATCATGTACTCGAACTCGGCCTCGGGGTCGAACCGGGCGAGGTCGCCCGCGACGGCCTGGACGGCGGGCCAACCGCTCCCGCCGAACGCCGCCTCGCGCGAGGCGATCGTGGCCTCGTCGTAGTCGGTGCCCGTCTCGAGCTCGCGGTGCAGGGTTCCGATGAGGAGCGCCAGCAGGCTGCGCATCATGTGCACCGCCTCGCCGGGCCCGAAGCCCGCGGTCAGGAGGACGTGGAGGATCGACTCCGCGGGCGCGAAGGCGGCGAGGGTGTGGGGCGGTCTCGTGAGGACGAGCGGTGCCGCCCGGGGATGCGCCAGTGCCGCCGCGCGGAACGCGTACGCGATGCCCGCGAGGTCGACGTCGAGGTCACCGGTCGGGACGTGCGCGTCGATCGAGGTGAGGATCGCGTCCGCGACCGCGTCCATCAGGTCCTCCTTGTCGCGGACGTGGTTGTAGAGGCTCTTCGGGTCGACGCCCAGTTGCTTGGCGACGGAGCGCATGCCGGTGGCCGCGATGCCGTGCTCGTCGATCTGCCCGAGCGCGATGCGCACGATCACGTCGCGGGTCAGCCGCGGCGCGCCCAGG
Source organism: Tsukamurella pseudospumae (assembly GCF_001575195.1). Lineage (NCBI taxonomy): Bacteria > Bacillati > Actinomycetota > Actinomycetes > Mycobacteriales > Tsukamurellaceae > Tsukamurella > Tsukamurella pseudospumae. The sequence goes on along the minus strand of NZ_LSRF01000001.1, from coordinate 224,134 downwards.
GCGGGACGCCCGCGACGGGGCGGCGGCGGTGTGCTCATGAGGACATCATCCCTCATGTTTGCGATGTCTATTTAATCCACGGTGTGGGTAAGATGATGGGCATGATCGCCCACAGCTCCCGCTTCGTGATGCCGCCCGCGTCCGTGCTCCGAGCGCGCGAGAAGCTCGTGCTCGACCACTTCCACGACGAGGTGCGCCAGGACTGGGACGCCACGCTGGCGACCTTTCCGCACCCGCACTACGAGCTCGTCGCGCAGATGACGGTGCACGACGGCGACGCGGAGGTGCGGGACTACTACGCCGACACCCGCATCGCGTTCCCCGATCAGGATCACGAGCTGATCGCACTGCGGCACAGCGTGGACGCGGTCATCGTCGAGTTCTGGCTGCTCGGCACCCAGCGCGGGCCGCTCGGCGCGATCCCGCCCACTGGCGCGCGGCACCGCACGCGGATGACCGCGTACTTCGTCTTCGACGAGGAGGAGAACCTCGTCGCCGAGCGGATCTACTTCGACCAGCTGACGATCCTCCGGCAACTGATCGGCGGGCTGAACCTGCGCAGCCTGTCGGGCCTGATCACGCTCGGGAAGGTGCTGTTCGGGGCACTGCGGATGTCCGGGCGGGAGCCGGACGCACGGCTCACCCGGACCGCCCCGCCCGAGCTCGAGGACTGACCCGGGCCAGGACGCTACTCCGCCCCGTCCTCGGTGAACGCGGCGATGGCCTCCTCGGCGGTCACCGTCTCGGGGTCCGACCGCGGCTCGCCCGCGCCCTCGGGTGCGGCAGCGGGTACGATCGGCTCGGAGGCGGATTCGGGCGGGGCCGTGGGCTCCGCCGGATCGGCGGCACCCTCGGGAGCGGTGCCGACCTCGCGCGGGGAGTCCCCGGTCTCGATGGTCGCGGTGGGTGCCGAGGCCCCGTCGTCCTCCGCGGCGGCGAGTCCGGTGCCGGCGACGGAGATGGCCACAGTGGCGAGGATGGCTGCGAGAATGCGCATATCGATGTCCTGATGTCGTTCGCGGCTGAGGCGACCGTTCCTTCATCGCTTCGGCCACGCTACGCCGGACGGCGATCCGCCGCAGGCCGGGCACTAACCTCGTGGGCATGAGCGGAGCGGGGCTGCGTGCGGGCTGGGCGAAGACGGACATCACGGGCGAGCCGTGGGGCGTGGGCCTGATGGGGTACGGGATGCCGGGGCAGCGCGGACGGGGCCTGCTCACCCGGCAGTGGGCCCGCGCCTTCGTCGTCGCGACCTCCTCGCATCGGGTGGCCTTCGTCGTCGCGGACATCGGCATGTTCTTCCAGGCGGCGGTCGACGAGATCACCGACCGGCTCGCCACCGCGACCGGAGGCCGGCTGTCCGCCGAGAACGTCGTGCTCACGGCGACGCACACGCACTGCGGCCCCGGCGGTCACGGCCGGCACCGGCTCTACAACATCACGACCCTCGGGCACCATCGCCGGACCTTCCACCGGCTCGTCGACGGCGTGGTCCGGGCCGTCCTCGACGCCGAGGCCGCGCTCGCGCCCGCGGACCTCTCGCTCGCCCGCGGCGAGCTGCACGACGCCTCCGTCAACCGCAGCGCGAGCTCCTTCGACCGCAACCCCGACCGCGACCGGCTTCCCGGGCGCATCGACCCCACGGTGACCCTGCTGCGCATCGAGCGCGACGGTGAACTCCGTGCAGCGATCGACTGGTTCGCGGTGCACTGCACCTCCATGGGCAACGGCAACCGCCTGATCAGCTCCGACAACAAGGGCCGGGCGGCGTCGGCGTGGGAGGCGCAGGAGCGCGATCGCGTGCCGGACTTCATGAGCGCGTTCGCCCAGACCAATGCCGGCGACATGTCGCCGAACCTCGGTGGCAGTGCCGGACACGGGCCCACCGACGACGAGCGAGACAACACCGCGGAGATCGCCCGCCGCCAGCTCGAGGCGGCCCGCGTCCTGGCCGCGGGGCCGGGCCGGTCGCTGGCGCCGATCGTCGACCACCGGCTCACCTACGTCGACTTCGGTGCCGCGCACACCGTCTCGGGTCCGACGGGGCGTGCCGTCCTCGGCGCCGCCTTCGCCGCAGGCACCTCCGACGGGCTGGGCGCGACCGTCTTCCAGCAGGGCCTGGGCAACCGGGTCGGCGCGATCAGCCGGGCGCTGTACCGGCGAGACCCCGTCCTCGCGGCCCAGCAGGCGCCGAAGGAGATGCTGCTGCCGGTCGGCACGGTGGGCTGGGTGCAGGAACGCCTGCCGGTGCAGCTGATCCGGCTGGGTGAGCTGCACCTGCTGTGCCTGCCCATGGAGGTCACGGTCACGGCGGGCGCGCGGCTGCGGGACGCGGTCGCCGCGGCGGCCGGGATCGACGCGGGCGACGTGCTGGTCCAGGGCTACGCGAACGGGTACGGCCACTACCTGACGACGCCGGAGGAGTACGACGCTCAGCGTTACGAGGCCGGGGCCACCGTGTTCGGTCGCAATCAGCTGGCCGCCGTGAGCGAGACGGCGTCCCGGCTCGCCGCGGACCTCGCAGCCGGCCGGACCAGCGAGCCCGGCACGCCCCCGGCGCGGCAGCGCGCCGGGCGGTTCGGGTCACCGTCGGGCTCGACGGTGCTCAGTCGACCCCGCCCGGTCCGGGTGGCGGCCGTGCGCACGCCGGAGCCGGGCGGGCGGCTCACCGTCGACTTCGACTGCCCGCACCCGAACCGCGTGATCCCGGACAGCTACGCGCGCGTCGAACGGCGCGACGGTGACCGCTGGGTCCCGATCGCCGACGACGACTCGCCGTCCACCGAGATCTCCTGGGAACGCCGGGGATCGGCGTTCACCGCGAGGGTGGCCGTCGACCTCGGCGGGCGCGCCGGGCTGTACCGGGTGGGCTACGCCGAGGCCGTTCCCGGCCGGTACACGTGGGCACTCGTGCGGGTGGACTGAGCGCCGCTGCCCGGCTCAGAGGTGGGCCAGTGCTCTGACCGGGTCCTCCACGTAGTCCGCGAACAGTCGCAGGAAACCGCCGGCCTCGCCGCCGTCGCACACGCGGTGATCGAAGGACAGCGACACCTGTGCCACCTTGCGCACGGCGACCTCGCCGCCGATCACCCACGGCCGGTCGATGATCCGGCCGATCCCGAGGATCGCCGCCTCGGGGTGGTTGATGATCGGCGTGGAGCCGTCGACGCCGAACACGCCGTAGTTGTTGAGAGTGAAGGTGCCGCCGGTGAGTCGGCCCGGCGGCAGCTTCCCGTCGCGGGCGAGCGCCGTGGTCTCCGAGAGCCGCTGTGCGAGTTCGACCGTGGTCAGGGTGTCCGCGTCGGCGAGCACCGGCACCACCAGTCCGCGCGGGGTCTGCGCGGCGATCCCGAGGTGCACACGACCGTACTGGACGATCCGCCGGCGCCCGAGATCGACGGATGCGTTGAGCTGCGGGTAGCGGCGCAGCGCCGCCACTGTGAGGCGGGCGAGCAGCGCCAGCAGGCTCACCCGGTCCGCCTCGGGCAGCGCCGCATTCATCGCCGCCCGCGCGGCCAGCAGCTCGGTGGCGTCGACGTCGACCCACGTGGTGGCGTCGGGGATCTCGCGGCGGCTCGTGCTCAACTTGTCCGCCACGGCCTTCCGGATGCCGTTGAGCGGGATGTGGACGTCGCTGCGGGTACCGGGCGTCGACGCTGCCGTGGACGCCGGTGCCTCCCGCTCGGCGAGGGCCGCGTCGACGTCCGCGCGCCGGATCACGCCGCCCACGCCCGTCGCGCGCACCGTCGCCAGGTCGATTCCGTGCTCGCGAGCCAGGGCGCGCACGACGGGGGAGATGACCCGCACGGCCGAGGGCGTCGACGGTGCCGGGGCGGGCGTAGCCGCCGGGCGCGGCGATGCCGAGACGGTACGGCCGGTGGGCGCGACGCGTCGCCGCCGGACGGGCTCGTCCGCGCTCGTGCCGTACCCGATGAGGACGTTGCCGGAGGCACCGTCGGTGCTCGGGACGTCGGGTGTGCGCGCGGGGGTTCCGGAGCTCTCCGTGCCGTCGCCGACGGCGATGAGCGGCTCGCCGACGCGCAGGACGTCGCCGGGTCCGCCGTGCAGCGCTACGACGGTGCCCGCGTAGGGGACCGGCACCTCGACCGCCGCCTTGGCGGTCTCCACCTCGACGACCACCTGGTCGACGGTCACGGTGTCGCCCACGGCGACCCGCCAGGACAGGATCTCGGCCTCGGTCAGTCCCTCGCCGAGGTCGGGGAGCAGGAACACCTTCTCGCTCATGCGGACACCGTCCAGCGGGGATCCACCTGATCGTCCCACTGCAGCCGGTCCACGGTATCCAGGATCCGGTCCACACCGGGCAGATGCAGGCGCTCGAGCTTCGGCGGGGGATAGGGGATGTCGAGTCCGCTCACGCGGAGCACGGGGGCGTGCAGGTGATGGAAGCACCGCTCCTGCACGCGGGCCGCGATCTCGGCGCCGACGCCGGCGAATCCCTGCGCCTCCTGCACCACAACGCACCGGCCCGTCCGCCGGACCGAGGCGGCCACGGTCGCGTCGTCGAAGGGCACGAGGGTGCGCAGATCGATCACCTCGAGTGAGCGCCCGTCCTCGGCGGCCGCCTTCGCGGCGTCGAGAGCGACCCCGACCGACGGGCCGTAGGAGATGAGCGTCGCGTCGGTCCCGGCCCGCCGCACCTCCGCCCTGCCCAGCGGCTCGCCGATCGTGAGATCGGTGTCCTCCGAGGCGAAGTAGAGCCGCTTGGGCTCGAGGAAGACGACGGGATCCGGATCGTCGATCGCCCGCCGCAGCAGCGTGTAGGCGTCGCCGACCGTCGCGGGCGCGGCCACCTTCAGCCCGGGCGTGTGGACGTAGTAGGCCTCGCTGGAATCGCAGTGGTGCTCGACGCCGCCGATGCCGCCCGCGTAGGGCACGCGGATCACCATCGGCACGGCCAGCGCGCCGCGAGTCCGATTGCGCAGCTTGGCGACGTGGGAGACGATCTGTTCGAAGGCGGGATAGGCGAAGGCGTCGAACTGCATCTCGACCACCGGTTTGAACCCCGCCATGGTCATGCCGACGGCGAAGCCGATGATCCCCGACTCGGCGAGCGGGGTGTCGAAGCAGCGGTCGGCGCCGAACTCGCGGGTCAGACCGTCGGTGACGCGGAAGACGCCGCCCAGCGTGCCCACGTCCTCGCCGAACACGACCACGTTCGGATCGGCGGCGAGCGCGTCCCGCAGGGCGGTGTTGAGCGCCTGGGCCATGGTGTGACGCGGCATGGTTCAGTCCTCCCGGGAAGCTGCTGCGGCGGCGAGCTCCGCCTCGACGAGTGCCTGCTGCTCCCGCAGTTGGGGTGTGGGCTCGGCGTACACGTGCCGGAACAGGTCCGCGGGATCGACGGGGCGGTCCGCGTTCATCCGCTCCCGCAGGTCCGCGGCGGCGGCCTCGGCCTCGTCGGCGACCGCGGCGACGAGGGCGTCGTCGATGCGGCCCCGCGCCCGCAGATGGGTCTCCAGCCGGGTGATCGGGTCGCGGCGGACCCACTCCTCGACCTCCGCGGTCGTGCGGTAGCGGGTCGCGTCGTCGGCGTTGGTGTGCGCGTCGATCCGGTACGTGTGGGCCTCCACGATGACGGGCCCGTTGCCCGAGCGGACGAAGTGCGCGGCCTCCTGCATCACGCCGAGCATCGCGATCGGGTCGTTCCCGTCGACCTGCTCGGAGCCGATGCCGTACCCGACGCCCTTGTGCGCCAGGCTCGGTGCGGCGGTCTGCCGCGAGAGCGGAACGCTGATCGCGAAGCCGTTGTTCTGCACCAGGAACACCACCGGTGCGTGGAACACGGCCGCGAAGTTGAGGGCCTCGTGGAAGTCGCCCTCGCTGGTGCCACCGTCGCCGCAGAGCGCGAGGGCGATCGTGTCGGTGCCGCGCAGGTGCTCGCCGTGCGCCACGCCCGCCGCGTGCAGCAGTTGCGTCGCGAGCGGGGTGCACTGCGGCGCCGTGCGCAGCGCCGCGGGGTCGTAGCCGCAGTGCCAATCACCCGCGAGAAGCGTCAGGACCTCGACGGGGTCCACGCCGCGGGCGGTCAGCGCCACGGAATCGCGGTAGGTCGGGAACAGCCAGTCGGTGGGCCGCAGGCACATGGCCGCCGCGATCTGGCAGGCGTCCTGCCCGTGCGAGGACGGGTACACCGCGAGGCGGCCCTGCTTGGTCAGCGCCGTGGCCTGCGCATCGAACCGCCGCCCGAGGACCATCCGCCGGTACATCTCGACCATGCGCTCGTCGTCGGGGTGGGGATAGCGCGCGTGCGAGTCGGTGAGTGCGCCCGCCTCGTCGAGGTACTGGACGGGCGTGTCCGCCGGAAGGAACTTCCGGTACCTCGGCTCGCCCGCGACATCGGTGGTGGTCACATCGTCCTCCGTTCTCGGCCTGTGACGAGGGTCTCACCGATGGACGGAGTTCTCACCGACGTCAGCCATCGCGAGACGATCGTCGTAGATTGATCACGAGATCGGACCATATGTCCGTGGGAGTGTCGGCGAGCGGGACGGAGTTGGACGGATGGCGGACGGTTCCCCGGAGCCCCGGTTGGACGAGTACGACCGGCGCATCCTGCACGTCCTCGCCGAGGACGGGCGGATCTCCATGCGCGCCCTCGCGGAGCGCGTGCACGTCTCCCGCGCCAACGCCTACGTGCGGGTCGAACGCCTCGAACGCGAGGGGGTGATCCGCGGCTACGGCGCCCGCATCGACCACGGCCGGGCCGGTCTCGGGACGTCCGCGTACATCGGTCTCTCGATCCGGCAGGACGGGTGGAAGCAGGTCGCCGCGCACCTGCGCGAACTGCCCTATGTGGAGCACTTCGCGCTGGTGGGCGGCGACTTCGATGTGCTCGTCCTGGTCCGGACCCCGGACAACGCCGCCCTCCGCGACGTCGTGCTCGTCGGGTTGCAGGCACTCGGCGGGGTGCGCGCCACCCGCACCTGGCTCGTCTTCGACGAGGCCGACGGTGCCGGCGCGCCGGGGCCCGGCGACGGCACCGTCGGGTAGGGCCCACGACCGTCGGGACGTGCCGCCGATGGCACCGCCGATGGCACCGTCCGGTGCGGGTCTAGACGACGCCCATCGCGAGCATGGCGTCCGCGACACGGATGAAGCCGGCGATGTTGGCGCCGGTGACGTAGTCGCCGGGGGAGCCGTACTCGTCGGCGGTCTCGAGGCAGCGGTCGTGGATGCCGCGCATGATGTGCGCGAGGCGGTCCTCGGTGTAGTCGAAGGACCACGAGTCGCGCGAGGCGTTCTGCTGCATCTCCAACGCGCTGGTCGCCACGCCGCCGGCATTGGCGGCCTTGCCCGGCGCGAAGGCCACGCCGGCATCGGAGAACAGTCGCACGGCGTCCGGGGTGCACGGCATGTTGGCGCCCTCGGCCACGTACGACGTGCCGTTCTTGATCAGCCGGTCGGCGGCGTCGCCGTCGAGTTCGTTCTGCGTGGCGCAGGGGAGCGCGATGTCGCAGGGCACGTCCCAGACCGAACCGCCCGGCACGAAGATCGCGCCGCGCTCGGCCGCGTAGACGTCGATCCGCTCACGGCGGCGCTCCTTGACGTCCTTGAGCAGCGAGAGGTCGATGCCCTTCTCGTCCACCACGTAGCCCGAGGAGTCGGAGCAGGCCACGACGGTGCCGCCGAGCTGCTCGACCTTCTCGGTGGCGTACACGGCCACGTTGCCGGAGCCCGACACCACGACGCGTTTGCCCTCGAAGGACTGGCCACGGGTCTTGAGCATCTCGTCGAGGAAGAAGACCGCGCCGTAGCCGGTCGCCTCGGTGCGCACCTGCGAGCCGCCCCAGGTCAGGCCCTTGCCGGTGAGCACGCCCGACTCGTAGCGGTTGGTGATCCGCTTGTACTGGCCGAACAGGTAGCCGATCTCCCGGCCGCCCACGCCGATGTCGCCGGCGGGCACGTCGGTGTACTCGCCGATGTGCCGGTACAGCTCGGTCATGAACGACTGGCAGAAGCGCATGATCTCGCCGTCGCTGCGGCCCTTCGGATCGAAGTCCGAGCCGCCCTTGCCGCCGCCGATGGGCAGGCCGGTCAGCGAGTTCTTGAAGATCTGCTCGAAGCCCAGGAACTTGACGATGCCGAGGTACACCGACGGGTGGAACCGCAGGCCGCCCTTGTACGGGCCCAGTGCCGAGTTGAACTCGACACGGAAGCCGCGGTTGAGCTGGACGTTGCCGTTGTCGTCCTGCCACGGCACCCGGAAGATGATCTGGCGTTCCGGCTCGCAGAGTCGGCGGATGACGGCCGCGTCGACGTACTCGGGGTGCTTCGTGACCACCGGCGCGAGGCTCTCGAGGACCTCTTTCGCAGCCTGGTGGAACTCGGTCTCGCCTGGATTCCGACGCAGCACTTCACTGTACAGCTCGTCCAAGGTCGTTTCAGCGTGCGCCATCACACGTCCCTTCTCCCTCGTTGTCCGAAGTGTCGGACAATCGCCCGGACAGTCTATTTGCCCCCGCGTGGGCGGAATTCATCGGTGTAGCCCAGGATCGACTTCTGGACCACGGGCCAGTAGCGGTTCTGCGATTGCGAGGGCAGGTAGATGTTGTGGCCCGCGCCGGGGAGCAGCACGGCGGTGCCACGGCCGCCCTTGGCGGTGAGGGCGGTGATGAATCCCTCACACCCGGCCGGCCGGACGATGCGGTCCGCGGTGCCGTTATAGCAGGTCACCGGAACCTTCGGGTTGATGTTCTGGATCGGGTCGGCCACCGCGAACTGCTGCGGGAACTCGTCGGGAAGGCCCAGGAACAGTCGGGTGTTGACGTTGCCGTCGGCCACCGCACGGCGCATGTCGAGGACGCCGCCCATGGACACCACCGCCGCGGGTGTGACCGCGGGCACGCTGCCCATGGCGCCCGGCGTCAGGATGGACCGCGCCGCCGCCCACACCGCGAGCTGGCCGCCGGCGGAGTGTCCGGCGACGACGACGTCGTTCAGGTCGAGGTTCGGGGCGTGCAGTGCCTTGACGGTCTGCAGGAAGTCGATGGCCGCGGCCGTGTCGGTGAGGGTCGTCGGGTAGCCGCCGCCCGCGCCGATCCGGCGGTACTCGACGTTCCAGACCGCCACGCCGTGCGAGACGAGCGAGCGCGCCATCTCCGACATCGACCCCGCCGCGGACGGGGTGCGCCAGCCGCCGCCGTGCAGCAGCACCACGACGGGGATCTGCGGGGGCAACTCGATCGTGGTGCGGGCGCTGAGCGGGCCGCCGGAGGGGTTCTGCTGGATCGCGGGGTTGGTGGGCAGGTACAGCTCGCCGTAGTTCTGCTCGGGGTCCGACACGCCGTCGGGCACCGTGTAGACGATGCGCTGCGGTTGCGTGACGGGGAACTTGCCGACGAGCGACGCGGGGTTCACCGGCGGGTACGTGGTCGACGGTGCCGCCGGCGCGGTGGACGACGGGGCACCCGGCCCGGCCTCGTGGGTAGGGGTGCAACCCGTGCCGACCAGCACGGAAAGGCATACGGCGGCGCCGATCAGCGGCCGCCGGGCGCGCGCGAACAGCACGTCGACCCTCTCTCGCCCGGCGGGGCGGTTTCTGTGGCGTTTCCGAGGCGAATCCTAAGGCAACCCTGCCTCAAGTCCTAGCGCGGGCGCGTCCGTGTGACCTCCGGGCCGCGCACCCGCGGCGCGATCCGGGCTGGATAATGGGGGAATGAGCGTGCTCCCCATCCGCATCTATCCGGACCCGGTCCTGCGTACTCCTGCGGACGAGGTGACGGTCTTCGACGCCGATCTCGCCCGGTTGGTGGACGACATGATCGACACGATGCACCACCACAGCGGTGCGGGGCTGGCAGCGCCCCAGGTGGGGGTGAGCAAGCGCGTGTTCGTCTACGGCTGCGGCGGCCGTGAGGGGCACATCGTCAACCCCGTCTGGCGCGCCGTCGGTGAGGAGATGCAGACGGCGGCCGAGGGCTGCCTGTCGATCCCCGAGGTCCGCGGGGAGTGCACGCGCCACATGAACGTGATCGCCGAGGGGGTCGACGTCACCGGCGCCCCGGTGGTCCTCGAGGGCACTGAGATCCTCGCGCGCTGCATCCAGCACGAGACGGACCATCTCGACGGCGTGCTCTACCTGAGCCGGCTCGAGCCCGAGGAGCGGAAGGCCGTCATGCGGGTCATCCGCAGTTCGCCGTGGTTCACCGACCCCGCCGCGACGCTCGCGGCCGGGGCGGCGGGAGGCCGCGCCTGATGCGGCTGCTGTTCGCGGGCACGCCGGAGCCCGCCGTCCCGGCGCTGCGGGCCCTGCTCGACTCGGACCACGAGGTGGTCGGCGTGCTGACCCGCCCCGACGCCCGCTCCGGGCGTGGCCGCGGCGTCCGGCGCTCGCCGGTCGGGCAGGTCGCCGACGAGGCGGGGATCCCCGTCCTGACCCCCGCGACGCTGCGCGATCCCGAGGCGCGCGCCGCGATCGTCGCGCTCGCCCCCGACTGCTGCCCCGTCGTCGCCTACGGCGGGATGATCCCGCCGGACCTGCTCGACGTGCCCGCCCACGGCTGGATCAATCTGCACTTCTCGCTGCTCCCGGCATGGCGCGGCGCGGCGCCGGTGCAGGCGGCGCTCGAAGCGGGGGACGAGCTGACCGGCGCGTCCACCTTCCGCATCGAGGAGGGCCTCGACACCGGCCCCGTTTTCGGGGTGCTCACTGAGCGCATCCGCCCGGACGACACCTCGACGGTGCTCCTCGCGCGCCTCGCGGAGTACGGCGCGGAGTTGCTCACGCGGACCGTCGACGGGGTGGGCGCGGACGCGCTGCAGGCGCAGCCACAGTCCCCCGACGGGGTCTCGCACGCCGCGAAGGTCACCGTCGACGGTGCCCGGGTGCGGTTCGACCGTCCCGCCGGCGCCGTGGACCGGCACATCCGGGCCATGACCGACGCGCCCGGCGCGTGGGTCCCCTTCGGCGATGCGCGGCTCAAGCTGGGCCCGGCCACCGTCGACGGGGAGACCGCGGGCCTGGCGCCCGGTGAGCTGCGCGTGACCAAGCGGGCCGTGTTCGTGGGCACCGCGACCGCCGCGCTGCGGCTGGGTAGCGTGCAGCCCCCGGGGAAGAAGCCCATGCCCGCCGCCGACTGGGCGCGGGGAGCGCGCATCGAGGACGGCACGATCATCGGAGTGGACCAGTGACCGATCCCGCCCGCCGCGCCGCGCTGCAGACCCTCGCCGCCGTCCGGGAGCGTGGCGCCTACGCGAACCTGGTGCTGCCGGGGCTGCTGCGCGATGCCCGACTCAAGGGACGCGACGCCGCCTTCGCGACCGAGCTGACGTACGGCGCCTGCCGGGCGCAGGGCCTGCTCGACGCCGTGATCGAGAACGCCTCGGGGCGTTCCGTTTCCGATATCGACGGCCCCGTGCTGGACGCCCTGCGGCTCGGTGTCTACCAGCTGTTGCGTACTCGTGTCGGTGCGCACGCGGCCGTGTCCGAGACCGTGGACTCGGTGAAGGAGAGCTCGGGGCGCGGCGCGTCGGGGTTCGCGAACGCGGTGCTGCGCAAGGTGTCCCGCGACGATGAGGACACGTGGGTCACGCGCGTCGCGCCGCCTGCCGCGGAGGATCTGCTGGGGCACCTGGCGATGCAGTACGCGCATCCGCGGTGGATCGCGGAGGCGTTCCGGGAGTCGCTGCGCGCGAACGGGATCACGTCGATGGGGCAGCTGCAGGCGCTACTGGCCTCCGACGACGCCCGGCCGCCCGTGCACCTCGTCGCGCGGCCCGGGGAGATCTCCGCCGACGAACTCGCTCTGATCGTGGAGGGCGAGGTCGGCGTTCTCTCGCCCTACGCGGTGTACCTGCCCGGCGGCGATCCCGGTGCGCTGGAACCGGTCCGGGACGGTCTCGCGGGCGTGCAGGACGAGGGCTCGCAGCTGGTGGCCCGCGCCGCGGCGGTGGCGCCGCTCGAGGGTCCCGACGGTGGCCGCTGGCTCGACCTGTGTGCCGGGCCGGGCGGCAAGGCCGCGCTGCTCGGCTCGCTCGCCGCGATCGACGGTGCGCGCGTCGACGCGGTGGAACCCGCCGAGCACCGCGCCGAGCTGGTCCGCAAGGCGGTCAAGGGGCTCCCCGTGGACGTGCACGTGGCCGACGGTCGCGCGTCCGGCCTCGAACCCGGCTACGACCGGGTGCTCGTGGACGCGCCGTGTTCAGGCATCGGCGCGCTGCGCCGCCGCCCGGAGGCGCGCTGGCGCAAGCAGCCCGCCGACGTGGAGCAACTCACCGTTCTGCAGCGCGAGCTGCTGACGGGGGCCGCCGCGCTGACCCGCCCGGGCGGCGTGGTGCTCTACGCGACCTGTTCCCCGCACGTGGCCGAGACCCTCGGCGTCGTCGGCGACGAGGAACTGCTCGCGACCGCCGGACTGGAGCGGATCGACACCCGCCCGCTGGTCCCGGCCACCGACCTGCCCCTCGGCGACGGCCCGCATGTGCAATTGTGGCCGCACCTGCACGGCACCGACGGCATGTTCTTCCAGGCCCTCCGCAAGCTCTAACCGAATTGAACACCGTTATGGAGAATCTGACCTGCGGTTTCGTCCTCCATAACGGTGTTCAATCGGTGGATCGTGGGGAGCTTCAGGGGCGGGACCGTCGGCGACGGTCCGCGCCAGCCTCGCGCCCGTAGCTCGCGGGCGACGCGATCGAGGAACGCCGCTCGTCCGCTCAGCAGCATCGGGGAGGTCACGCGGATGATCGTCCATCGTTGATCGGTGATGGCGTTCCATCGGGCGATGTCGATGCGCTGTTGCTCCTTCGAGCGGTGGTAGCCGCCGTCGTATTCGATGGCGACGCGGTACCGCGCCGAGCCCAGGTCGACGTGGAACGGGGTGCCGGGCACGGGTTGCTGGGGGCGGAAGAAGTCGAGGCCCGACCGGTGGACGACGAGCCGCGAGTAGGTCTCCCAGGGGGAGTGCGCTCCGGTGCTGGACTCGTCGAGTACCTCCCGGACGCGGTTCGCGCCGTACAGACGCGGGTGCGTGTCGAGGTATCCGAGGATGGCCGGCTTGGTCGTGAGCGAACGCCCCTGCCGGTCGATTCGGATGAATTGGTCGACGCCCACGATCTTCTCGTCGCCCTCGGCGAATCGCGCCAGATCGACGGCGGAGCGGACCACGGAGGTCGTGACGCGCCCCTCGACGGCGACGACGTCCTCGGGCGGCAATCGACCGCACCGGACGACCACTCCCTGCCGCCGCACCTGCGAGGGCAGCCAGATCTCCGGCCGATGGCCCTCGGCGTACTCGATGCCGTGCAGGGTCGCCGCGCTCCAGCCGACGAAGACCAGCCCCGGGTAGGCCAGCTCGAGCGCATCGCGAATGTCGTCGACGGACGGCGCCGAACCGCCGTCGTGGCGAATGCCGCGGATGACGGACGTGGACTCTTCCCGCACCGCGTGCTCGGTCCGTCCGAGGAGTAGCTCACTCTTGCGTCCCATCACATCAATTGGACGCACCAGCTCTGCGATCGGATCCCTACCCCACGAATTGAACACCGTTATGGAGAGTCCGACCTGCGGTTTTGCTCTCCATAACGGTGTTCAATTGGGGGGGGGAGGGCTAGGCCTTGAGGACGCCGCCCTTGGTGAACTCCTGCGTCAGCGCGCCGCCGGGGCCGGGCTTGGCGTCGCCCTTCGGGTAGCCCATGCCGAAGGCGCCGCCGCCCTTGACCCACTGGTCCTTGATCTTGCCGGAGACGACATGGGCGCCGTTCTCGGGCGACCACACGATCGAGCCGTTCTGGAAGTCGTTGTACGCACCCGCGACCGAGCCCGCAGTGGGGCCGCCGACGGAGAGCTCGCTCATGAGCGGTGCGCCGAGCTTGCCGGTGGGGCCGCCCTCCTTGAGGTAGAGGTCGCGGATCGCGCCGGTGACGCCGGCGGCCTTGCCGCCGTTGACCTTCGGGTTCCAGTAGATGGTGCCGTTGGTGAACTCCTGCACCTTGCCTCCGGCCGCGTCCTTCTCGACGCCGAGCGGCTGGCCGTACTTCTTCTGGCCGCCGTCCTTGGTGAAGGTGTCGTTGATCGCGCCGGTGACGGCGAACTTCAGCGGCTCGTCGGGCTTGGCGTCGGTCGCGGTGGTTGTGGACGTCGCGGCCTGGCCGGCGAGGAGCTGACCGAGCAGCTTCTGCGCATTCGGATCGCTGCCGAACATCTTGACCAGCGTCGCGACGTCGGTGGTGGGCAGCTGCCCGGTGGCGAGGATCTGCTGGACGCCGGGGATCTTGGCGAGCTCGGTGAGCGCGGGCTGTGCCGACGCGGGAACCGCATTGGCGGTCGAGACGAGCGGGGTGTTGGCAGCCGCGGGAGCTGCAGCCGCTGGCGCTGCCGCGGGGGCCGCAGCAGCCGGAGCCGCGGCGGGAACTGCAGCCGCAGCCGGAGTCGCTGCTGCAGGCGCTGCGGGAGCAGCCGGCGCGGCGGGGGTCACGGGGACGGCCGGGACGGCGGGTTCGGCGAGGGCGGGCCCCGCGGCGAGGAACGTGGCGGCGGCGACGGCCACGAACGTGGTCAAGGTGGTGCGTGCGATCCGCATGACGACCTCTCAACAATCGGCGGCACGAGTGTTACCCGTGTGACTAATGATGCCGATGTTACTAAAGTGATCAATCGAATTCAATGAGGCTCAGCGACCGCGCGTCGCATCGCGCCGCGCGCACCGACCGGTCGACGGAACCGGACCACATACAATGCTGCGCATGTCCTCGCCGATGATCGCGCCGTCCATCCTGTCCGCCGACTTCTCCCGGCTCGGTGCCGAGATCGAGGCCGTGGGCGGCTCCGAGGGCGCCGACTGGGTGCACGTGGACGTGATGGACAACCACTTCGTGCCGAATCTCACGCTGGGCCTGCCCGTGGTCGAGAGTCTGTTGAAGGCCACGTCGATCCCGCTCGACTGCCACCTGATGATCGACGATCCCGCCCGCTGGGCGCCGCCCTACGCGGAGGCGGGCGCGTACAACGTCACCTTCCACGCCGAGGCCAGCGACGACCCGGTCGCCGTCGCCAAGGACATCCGCGCGGCGGGCGGCAAGGCGGGCCTGGCGATCAAGCCCGGCACCGCCTTCGACCCGTACATCGAGATCCTGAAGGACTTCGACACGCTGCTGGTGATGAGCGTCGAGCCCGGCTTCGGCGGCCAGTCCTTCATCGCGGAGGTCCTCGACAAGGCCCGCGCGGCCCGCAGGCTCGTGGACTCGGGCGAGCTGCGCCTGGTCGTCGAGATCGACGGCGGCATCAACGCCGACACCATCGAGCAGGCCGCCGCCGCGGGCGTCGACTGCTTCGTGGCCGGCTCCGCCGTCTACAACGCCGCCGACCCGGCCGAGGCGCTCCGCAAGCTCCGCGCCCAGGCCGCGGCCGTGCCGCGCGTCTGACGGTGGACCTGCAGGCCGCACTCGCGCTGGCCGTCGAGGAATCGACGGCCGCCCGCGGGATCAGCACGCCGAACCCGCCGGTGGGCGCCGTGATCCTGGCGGCCGACGGCACCGTCGTCGGACGGGGCCGCACGGCCCCGGCGGGCGGGCCCCACGCAGAGGTCGTGGCGCTGGCGCAGGCCGGCGACGCGGCACGCGGCGGCACCGCCGTCGTCACCCTCGAGCCCTGCGACCACACCGGCCGCACCGGCCCGTGCACGCAGGCGCTGATCAGGGCCGGTATCGCTCGCGTCGCGTACGCCGCGGCCGACCCCAACCCCCTCGCCGCCGGGGGTGCGCACACGCTTCGCGCCGCGGGTGTCGAGGTGCAGCACCTCGACGTGGAGCCGCGGCCGCTCACCGAGTGGCTCTTCCGGCAGCGGAACGGCAGGCCGATGGTCACCGTCAAGCTCGCGGCCACCGTCGACGGCCGGATCGCCGCCCCGGACGGCACGAGTCAGTGGATCACCGGCCCCGCCGCGCGGGAGCGGGCCCACGCCGAGCGTGCGCAGCTCGACGCGATCATCGTCGGTACGGGCACCGTCCTCGCCGACGACCCGGCGCTCACGGCCCGGCGTCCCGACGGTGCGCCGTACCCGCACCAGCCGACCCGGATCGTCCTCGGGGAGCGTGACCTTCCCGCCGACGCGAGGGTGCTGACCGGGCCCGGGGCCGCGCAGCACGTCCGCAGTCGCGACCCGCACGCCGCGCTCGAGGCGGCCGGTGACGCCGTGAACGTTCAGGTCGAGGGTGGTTCGTCGGTGATCGGCGCGTTCTTCGCGGCGGGCCTGGTCGACCGGGTGCAGGCGTACATCGCTCCGGTGTTGCTGGGCGCCGGGCTGCCGGCGATCACGATCCCCGGCATCGGGACCCTCGCCGACGCCGCCCGGTTCCACCTGGACTCCGTGGAGCGGCTCGGCGAGGACGTGCTGCTCACCCTGCTGCGCTGAGCTTGCGTTCGCCGTGAGCCCAATACTTGGGGCCGGAGCCGGTGAGTGCTACCTTCGGAAGCGGAAGTTCTCAGGGCGGGGTGCGATTCCCCACCGGCGGTGATGGACTCCGGGCGATCCCGGTGTCCGAGCCCGCGAGCGCCCCGCCGCGAGGCGGGGGCCAGCAGATTCCGGTGCGATCCCGGAGCCGACGGTCATAGTCCGGATGAAAGAGAACTGCACGGGTGGATCCCGTGTCGTCGTGCCGCCCTGAGGCCGAAGTGGCAGGAGCGGCGAATGTTCACCGGCATCGTCGAAGAGCTGGGCGTGATCACCGCCCGCGAGGACCTTCCGGATGCGGCCCGGTTCACCGTTCAGGGCGACCTCGTGACCTCCGATGCGAAGCACGGCGATTCGATCGCCGTCAACGGCGTGTGCCTCACCGTGGTCACGGTCGCGGGCGGGGCGTTCACCGCCGATGTCATGGAGGAATCGCTGCGCCGCAGCTCGCTGAGCAAGCTCGGCCCGGGTGACCGGGTCAACCTCGAGCGTGCCGCCGCCGTGAACTCCCGCCTCGGCGGGCACATCGTGCAGGGCCACGTCGACGGCACCGGCCACGTCATCAGCCTCAGCCCGTCCGAGCACTGGACCGTCGTGCGGCTCGCGCTCCCGCGGCATCTGGCCCGGTACGTCGTCGAGAAGGGCTCCATCACCATCGACGGGGTCTCCCTGACTGTCTCGGCCCTCGGGCAGGGTGTGACCGGTGACGACGAGCAGCACTGGTTCGAGGTCTCGCTGATCCCGACCACCCTCGACCTGACCAACCTGGGCGGGGCCGAGCCCGGCACCGTCGTCAACCTCGAAGTGGACATCGTCGCGAAGTACGTGGAGCGCCTCGTGACGCTCAAGGAGGAGAAGTAGCCATGACCAGGTTCGATTCCATCGAGCGCGCCATCGAGGACATCGCCGCGGGCAAGGCCGTCGTGGTGGTCGACGACGAGGACCGGGAGAACGAGGGCGATCTCATCTTCGCCGCCGAGAAGGCGACGCCCGAGCTGGTGGCCTTCATGGTCCGCTACACCTCCGGCTACCTGTGCGTGCCGCTCGACGGCGCCACCTGCGACAAGTTGGGCCTGCCCCCGATGTACGCGACCAACCAGGACAAGCACGGCACCGCGTACACGGTCACCGTCGACGCCAAAGCCGGTGTCGGTACGGGGATCTCGGCCGCGGACCGGGCCACGACGATGCTGAAGCTGGCGGATCCCGCCTCGACCGTCGAGGACTTCACCCGCCCCGGCCACGTCGTCCCGCTGCGCGCGAAGGAGGGCGGCGTGCTGCGCCGGCCCGGGCACACCGAGGCCGCGGTCGACCTCGCGACCATGGCCGGCCTCGCGCCCGCCGGCGTGATCTGCGAGATCGTCTCGGAGAAGGACCCGGGCGGCATGGCCAAGTCGGAGGAGCTGCGCGTCTTCGCCGACGAGCACGGCCTCGCGATGATCTCCATCGCCGACATGATCGCGTGGCGCCGCAAGCACGAGAAGCACGTCGTGCAGGTCGCGTCCGCACGGATCCCCACCCGATACGGCGACTTCCAGGCCGTGGGCTACACCTCGATCCACGACGACGTCGAGCACGTCGCGCTGGTCAAGGGCGACATCACCGCCGACGGCGGCGCGGACGTCCTGGTCAGGGTGCACAGCGAGTGCCTGACCGGTGATGTCTTCGGCTCGCTCCGCTGCGACTGCGGCCCTCAGCTCGACGCCGCCATGGAGATGGTGGCGCAGGAGGGCCGCGGCGTGGTGCTGTACATGCGCGGCCACGAGGGCCGCGGCATCGGCCTCATGCACAAGCTCCAGGCCTATCAGCTCCAGGACGGGGGAGCGGACACCGTCGACGCCAACCTGCAGCTGGGCCTGCCCGCCGACGCCCGCGACTACGGTCTCGGCGCGCAGATCCTCGTCGACCTCGGCATCACCTCGATGCGGCTGCTCACCAACAACCCGGCCAAACGCGTCGGGCTGGACGGCTACGGCCTGCAGATCACCGAGCGGGTCGCGATGCCGCTGCGCGCCAACGCCGAGAACATCCACTACCTGCGCACCAAGCGCGACCGCATGGGCCACGACCTGCGCGACCTCGACCACTTCGACCAGGGAGGTACCGCGTGAGCGGCGCTGGGATCCCCGACATCACGCTCGACGGTGCCGCCGACCTGCGGCTGGCGATCGTCGCCTCGCGCTGGCACGACACCGTCTGCGAGGCCCTGCTCGCGGGCGCCGTCCGCACGGCCGAGGCTGCGGGCGTGCGGCACGTCACCGTCGAGCGGGTGGCGGGCGCCGTCGAGCTGCCCGTCGTCGCGCAGGAGCTGACGAAGACGCACGACGCCGTCGTCGCGCTGGGCGTCGTGATCCGCGGTGGTACTCCGCATTTCGAGTACGTCTGCGATGCGCTGACCGCGGGCCTGCTGCGCGTCTCGCTCGACGCCGGCGTCCCCGTCGGGAACGGCGTGCTCACCACGAACACCGAGGCGGAGGCCCTCGACCGCGCCGGACTGCCGGGCTCGGCCGAGGACAAGGGCGAGCAGGCGGCGTCGGCGGCGCTCGACACCGCGCTGACCCTGCGCAAGCTGCGGGCCGGCCGATGAGCCGGATCGCCCTCGTCCAGGCCACCTGGCACCGGAACATCGTCGACCGGGCACGGGACGGGTTCGTCGAGGAATGGGCACGGCTCGGGCACGACGGTGCCGACGTGGACATCTTCGAGGTGCCAGGGGCCTACGAGATCCCGCTCACCGCGAAGCGCCTCGCCACGACCGGGAAGTACGCGGGGATCGTCGCCGCGGGCCTGGTCGTCGACGGCGGCATCTACCGGCACGAGTTCGTCGCCACCGCGGTCATCGACGGACTCATGCGCGTCCAGCTCGACACCGATGTCCCGGTGTTCTCCGTGGTACTCACCCCGCACCACTTCCACGAGCACGACGAGCACACCGCGTACTTCGAGCGGCACTTCGTCGGCAAGGGCGCCGAGGCGGCTCGCGCGGTCGACGCGACACTGGCGCTGCACGCGAGCCTGCCGGCGTAACCATCCGCAGGCCACCGACTGTGCGCGGAGGTCAGGGGCGCGACATCGGTAGAATCCGGACCCGTGACCGCTGAACCCACCACACAGCCCGTGCTCGACGTGACCCCGCGCAAGATCAAGGTGTACGCCTGGGTCCTCGCGGGGGTCCTGGTCGTCGGGCACACCGCGGTCGCCCTCCTGCTCAAGGCCGGCGGGAACACGGGGCTCACGTTCCGGACCTCGGACCAGGCGGGCATGGTCCTGATCGGCGTGGTCCTGGCGTGCGGGGCGCTGCTGTTCACGCGGGCGCGGCTGCACCTCGGCCCGGACGGGGTCACCGTCCGCAACCTGCTGAACGAGAACACCTACCCGTGGGACGTGGTGCAGGGATTCACCTTCCCGAAGGGATCCCAGTTCGCGCACCTCGACCTGCCGCACGACGAGTTCGTCGCGATCTGGGCCATCCAGGCCCGCGACGGCGAACTCGCGGTGCAGGCGCTGCACCGCGCCCGCGAGATCGCCGCCGCGTACCGGGCCTGAGCCCTACTTGATCGTGCCGCTGCGACCGTGCAGCAGCGTCATCAGCTGCGTGAGCTGACCCTCCTGCGCGGCGGTGCGCGCGAAGCTCGTGAGGTTCAGCAGCGGGTTGAACCGCTTGCGGGCGATGCCCTTCGAGTAGGTGAACTCGCGGAGGCCGTCGGCGCCGTGGATCCGGCCGAAGCCCGATTCGCCGACGCCGCCGAACGGGATGTTCGGCACGCCCGCGAAGGTGATGATGCCGTTCACCGAGGCCATGCCGGACCGGATCCTGTCCGCCAGCTCCATGCCGCGGGCCTTGGAGAAGACCGTCGCGGCGAGGCCGTACTTCGTCGCGTTCGCGTACTCGACGGCCTCGTCCAT
Source organism: Tsukamurella pseudospumae (assembly GCF_001575195.1). NCBI lineage: Bacteria > Bacillati > Actinomycetota > Actinomycetes > Mycobacteriales > Tsukamurellaceae > Tsukamurella > Tsukamurella pseudospumae. The sequence continues at coordinate 203,816 of NZ_LSRF01000001.1, read as the reverse complement.
CGTGTCGACCTTGGCGACCGTCACCGTCGGTCCGAAGGTCTCCTGCGTGACCGCGATCGAGTCCTCCGGGACGTCGACGAGCACCGTCGGCTGGACGAACCGTTCGCCGACGGCGTCGATGCCCCCGACGAGGGCACGGCCGCCGCGGGCGAGGGCGTCCTCGATGTGCGACTTGATGATCGGCAACTGGCTGGGCATGGTGATCGGGCCGATCTTGGAATCGTCCGAGTCGTTCGCCGTGACCTCGCGCGCCTTCGCGACCAGCTTCTCCAGGAACGGGTCGTAGACGTCCTTGTGCACGTAGACGCGTTCGACGCCGACGCAGGTCTGGCCCGCGTTGGCGAAGGCGCCCCAGGCGGCGGCGTCGGCGGCGGCGTCGAGGTCGGCGTCGCGGTCCACGAGGAAGGCGTCCTTGCCGCCGGCCTCGATCACCACCGGCGTCAGCGTCTCGGCGCAGGCGGCCATGACCTTCTTGCCGGTGTTGGTCGAGCCCGTGAAGGCCACCTTGTTCACGCCGGAGGTGCACAGCGCGTTGCCGGTCTCGCCGAGGCCCGTGACCGTCTGCAGCACCGGGCGACCCACGGCCTCCTCGAACGTGCGGGCCAGCCACACGCCCACGCCGGGGGTGTACTCCGAGGGCTTGAACACCACCGCATTGCCGGCGGCCAGCGAGTAGGCGATCGAGCCCATCGGGGTGAAGACGGGGTAGTTCCACGGGCCGATCACGCCGACGACGCCGAGCGGGTGGTAGCGCACCGTCGCCGACTGGTTCGCCATGACCAGACCCGAACCGACCCGACGGGGGCCGAGGACCTTCTTGGCGTGTGACGCGGCGTAGCCGAGGTGGTCGATGCCGAGCGCGGCCTCGAGCAGGGCGTCGCCGTGCGGCTTACCGGTCTCGTCGTGGACGACCTGCGCCAGCTGGTTGATGCGCCGGGTGATGACGCCCTTCCAGGTGTTCAGGGCCTTCTTGCGGCCCTCGAAGCCGATCTCCTGCCACCAGTCGGCCTGCTCGCGGGCGCGCGCCACGACGGCGTGCACGTGGTCGGTGGAGTGGATCGGATACGACTCGACGACATCACCGGTGAGCGGGTTGAGGGAGTCGAAGGTCTTGGTGTTCGGTGCGGTCATGCTGACTTCCTGATCTCGTCGGCCGCCTTCTCGGCGATCATGATGGTGGGGGCGTTCGTGTTCCCGCGGGGCACCTTGGGCATCACCGAGGCGTCGACGACGCGCAGACCGTCGATCCCGCGGACCCGCAGCTGCGGATCGACGACGGCGTCCTCCCCAGTGCCCATCGCGCAGGTGCCGACGGGGTGGAACAGCGTCTGCGTGTAATCCGCGACGAGCGTGCGGATCTCGTCCTCCGAGGGGGACTCGCTGATGTGCCAGGGCTTACCGAGGTAGCGCGCGATGGGGCCCTGCGCGGCGAGCTCCATCGTCGCCTTCACGCCGGCCACCAGCGCGTCGAGGTCCTCCGGCGCATCGAAGTAGTTCGGCTCCAGGCGCGGCTTGAAGTCGGGGTTCGCCGAGCGCAGCCGGAGCGTTCCCCGGCTCTGCACGTCCACCAGCGTCGGGCCGAGCATGATGCCCCGACGGTGCGTCTCGTGCAGCAGGTTGTCGTAGACGCCGGCCGGCATCACGTGGAACTGCAGGTCCGGGTGCTCGAGATCCTCGCGGGAGCGGAAGAAGCCGCCCGCCTCGGCGCCGTTCGACGACAGTGGGCCGGTGCCGGTGAGCTTCCAGCGCAGCAGGTTTCCCACGTTCTGCGTCTCGAGCAGGTCGAAGGTGCCGTGCGTGTCGTAGTCGACGGGGACCATCGGGTGGTCGTGGAGGTTGGATCCGACGCCCGGGAGGGCGGCGCGCACGTCGATGCCGTGCTCGGCGAGGTGCTCGGCGGGACCGATCCCCGACAGCATGAGCAGCTGCGGCGAGTTGATCGCGCCGCCGGAGAGGATCACCTCGCGGCGGGCCCGCGCGGTGTGATCGGCGGCGTGCTGCCGGAAGAGCACCCCCGAGGCGCGGTCACCGTCGAACTCGATGCGCCGCGCGATGGCACCCAGCGCGACCGTGAGGTTGGGGCGCGAGCGCGCCGGCTCGATGTAGGCCTTGTCGGTCGACCAGCGCCGGCCGTTCTTGCAGGTCACCTGGTAGAGGCCGGCGCCGTCCTGGGATGCGCCGTTGAAGTCCTCGGTGGGCTTGAGGCCCCACGAGACCGCGGACTCGACGAAGGCCGTCGAGAGGGGGTGGGTGAACCGGCGGTCCTCGACGTGCAGCGGACCGTCGGTGCCGTGCAGGGGGCCGCCGAGGCGGGTGTTGCCCTCCGCCTTGACGAAGTACGGCAGGACGTCGTCGTGCGACCAGCCCTGCGCCCCGTGATCCTGCTCCCAGGCGTCGTAGTCCGCGTGATTGCCGCGGATGTAGATCATCGCGTTCAGCGACGAGCAGCCACCGAGCGCCTTCATCCGCGGCCAGTACGCCGGGCGGTCGTTCAGGTGCTTCTGCGGCGTGGTGGTGTAGTTCCAGTCCCACTTCGTCTTGAACATCGCGGAGAACGCGAGGGGGATGTGGATCTCGTCCGCGTCCGCCTCGCCCCCGGCCTCGAGGAGCAGGACGGAGACGCCCGGATCCTCCGACAACCGGGCCGCCATCACGGCGCCTGCGCTCCCGGCCCCCACCACGATGTAGTCGTACTCGTCCGCCGGCAATGCCGCTCCTCGCGTCGATCCAATGCTTGGGGTCGAAGCTACTCGGCGGTACGGGCGGTCGGGGGCGGATCCGACGGGTTCTCAGTGACGACGGTCCGCCGTGCCCGGGTTCCCCCTGCCGGCCCCGCCCGGTCGCGTCAGCCGACGGCGGGTGCGAGCCGCTTGATCAGGGGCGTCAGTGCGACGACCACGAGGCCGATGGCGATGGCCGTGCCACCGAGGATCAGGAAGTACGGCGCCTCGTCGTTCTGGTCGTAGAAGGTGGCCAGGCGCCCGGCGAGGGCGGTACCGAGGCTGATCGACAGGAAGTTCAGTGCCACCATCTGCGTCGAGAACGCGCGCGGCGCGAGCTTGGTGGAGACGCTCAGGCCGACCGGCGAGATGCACAGCTCCGCGAGGGCGAAGATGAGCATGATGCCGAGGAGGCCGAGGAGCGGCGCGGTGTTCGTGCCGGCCGGCATGAGAAGGAAGGCCAGGAACGCGACGCCGATCCCGATGGTGCCGATCGCGAACTTGATCGGGGTGCTGGGCTGGCGCGACCCGAGCTTGGTCCACAGCGCGGCGAACACCGGCGCGAAGATGAGGATGTAGACGGGATCGACGGACTGGATCCAGGAGGCCGGGAACTCCCAGCCGCCCAGGTCCCGGTCGAGGCGTTCGTCGGCGTAGACGGCCACGAAGGTGAACATCTGCTGGAACAGCGCCCAGAAGGCGACCTGGGACAGGAACAGGGGGATGAACGCCTTCACGCCGTTGCGCTCGGCACCGTCGACCCGATTGCTGCGGAGCAGGAACACGAAGTAGGCCAGGGAGATCGCGGCGACCGTGATGATCACGGCGTCGACGAGGTTCCTCGCGGTGATGACTCCCAGCGCGATGAGGCCGACGAACACCGCGATCGCGACCACGAGTCCCGCGGCGACGCGCTGGATGTCGCTGCGGGAGGCGGGGTTCGGTACCTCCTGGCTGATCCGCGGCAGCATCTTCCGGGTGAGCGCGTACTGGGTCAGTCCGAGCGCCATGCCGACGGCGGCGAGGCCGAACCCCCAGTGGAAGCCCGCGTTGTCCTGCAGGTAGCCGGTGAGCAGCGGGCCGATGAAGGCGCCCAGGTTCACGCCCATGTAGAACAGGGAGAACCCGGCGTCGCGTCGGGTGTCGTCGTGGGCGTACAGATCGCCGACCACCTTCGTCGCGTTGCCCTTCACCCCGCCGGAGCCGATGGCCACGAGGACGAGGCCGACGGCCACGCCCGCCGCGCCGGGGATGGCCGCGAGCGCGATGTGGCCCGCCATGACCAGCCACGCCGAGTAGAACAGGGTGCGCTCCGCGCCGAGCAGGCGGTCCGAGATCCAGGCCCCGGCGATCGTCGAGAGGTAGACGAAACCGCCGTAGGCGCCGACGATCCCGAGCGAGGTGGTCTTGTCGAAGCCGAGTCCGCCCTGCTCGGCGGTGTAGTACAGGTAGTAGGCCAGGATCGCCTGCATCCCGTAGAAGGAGAAGCGCTCCCACATCTCGACGCCGAACAGGTTGACCAAGGGCCAGGGATGTCCGAAGAAGCGCACGTCGGGTTTGCCAGTGGGAGTAGTGGTCATTCGTTGATGAAATCACGAACGGTGCGCGTGTGGATCGTCCTGCTCAACTCAACAGTCGGACGGCCTCCAGCTGGTACGCGTGCTCGGCCCACTCCCGCGGCGTGGTGCCGTACTGCAGATCGACGACGGTGCGGTCGGCTCCGGCGTCGAGGAGCGCGCGAATGAGATCCAGGTCGCCCGTCCACGCGGCGTGGTGCAGCGGGGTTGCGCCGTCCGCGCCTCGGGCGTTCGGATCGTCGGGGATCACGGGGAGGATCACCGTGACACCGGCGGTGTCGATGCCGTTCTCGGCCAGGAGGGCCAGCCGTTCCGTGAAGCCGTGCTGCGCCGCCCAATCGACCTGGCGGCGCCACACCTGCGCGCGGCTCTCCGTGTCGGCGCCCGCGCGTGTGTCCCACGGACCCGGTCCGGCCTCGGCGAGTCCGTGCGCGAAGAGCAGCTCGAGATGCGAATCGTCGGGCCGGAACATGCGGTTGTAGAGCGCCTGCTGGTCCGCGGGGTGTGCGCCGCGGGCCAGGAGCAGGATGGCCAGTTCCATCGACCGGGGATGTCGCGGCTGGCGACCGGCGCCCTCCTCGCCCTCGCCGAAGACACCGGTGATGGCGGTGAACGGGGTCGGCAGACCGGAGTGCAGGAAGCCCGTGTTCGGGTCGGCGCCGGAGTCGAGGAGCAGCTCGGCGGCCGCGAGCGGGCGATCCGGTGAGTCATCGGGGACGACCCTGGAGTAGCAGAGATAGGTGAGGGGGTGCCAGCCGAACGGGCCGCCGGCGGTGGTGGCGAGGGCCGGATCGACGCTGAGGTGCGCCGCGATCGCCCGCGCGTCGCCCGCCGCGGCGGCGGCCCAGACACTCCGCTCGACGATGCCGGGGTCCTGGGCCAGGAGCGCAGCGGCCTCGCGCCACCGGGGCGGCTCGTCCGAGGCGCCGTAGCGCAGACACGCGAGAGAGCTGAACAGGTCAGCGGGTGCGAGCGAGGCCTCGTCCACCGCGCACGGGTTCACGGTGAGTTCGTCGTTCGAGGCGCTGGGGGAGCCGCTGCGTGCCGGGGCGCCCATGGCGCCGTCCGCTCGAGTCGACATGCGTGGTCACCTCAGCAGGTTGGTCCGCGCCACCTGTTCCCGGAGGAAGTGGAACTGCGTGTCGAGGCTGGCCTGCAGGTCGCGCAGTTCGTCGGCGTGGTGCTGGAATCGGCGGGCGTCGGCCTCGTTGCCGACCGCGTCCCGGTAGAGCTGATCGAGCAGCTCGCGGTGCGCGCCGGTGTTGGTGCGGTCCAGCAGGTGCAGATCGTTGAGCAGTCGTTCGACGGGCCGCAGCTCGCCCAAGTACTCGGCGAGCGCCGCGACGTGATCGCGCAGGGCATTCTCCGCCATGCGTGCGGCCTGGGTGTACTCGTCGACGTGCTGGGCCAGGGCGTAGGAGACGGAGGACTCGCCGGACGGCCGCGGCGTATCCGTGCGCATCCGCCAGACGCGATAGGCGCGGTGGCTGATGTCCTGCAGCGTGGCGTCGAGGTTGATGCGGACGCGGTGGTGGTCCAGGATCGGGTTGTTCCACGCCGGCGAGCGGCGGATCTCCTCGGTGAGCAGCACCGCGAGGCCGAGGAGCCGGGTCTCGACGCGGGTATCGCCCGGTTCCGCATCCGGGTTCCACGCCGGCATCCGGTCGGCCTGGAAGGGCCAGGGGTTCGCTGCCAGCCGTGCCTGCTCGCGCTCCTCGAGGCGGCGCTCGTGGGCGTGACGCCGCCAGGCCTGATAGCCGACGACGCCACCGCCCGTCAGGAGCAGGGCGATGAGCCCACCGGCCATCGACTCGGTGACCGCCGTGCCGACGATGAACGCGATGACGATGAGGGTGATCCACAGCCCGGTCTTGAGGCTCGGCTCGGGCACCGCGTTGCGGGCGGACGCGAGGTACGCCGGATTGTTGCTCGCGGTGTACCGGCGGAAGGCGTCGTCGATGGTGACCGGCCGAAGTCGCTGCAGGAAGTGGGACGCGTCCCGCGCCGCGACCTGTGCCTGTTCCCGCCCGACCGGCACCGCGTCGGCCGCGGCGATGACCCGCGCAGCGAGCTCCTGGGGGACCGTATCCGCCATCTCGAACCTCCTCCTGTCGCCTCCGAATGTACCGGCGTTTCAGACTTCCGCGCCGCCCCGAATTCGCCAGAAGGTTGTGATCTCCGTTGGCGTCCACGTAGGAAAGCTTGCGCTGCCGATCGGGATCCCGCGTACGAACTCGGCAACGACGACTGGGCCTCGGTCGCGTGCATTGTCGTAGAACGTGGTCGTTGTCGCCAGCATGGTGGCCTCGACCACGAGTGGCCAGAGCCGCCGGTGCCTGTCACGGATCTTCTCCTCGGGAACGGCGTGCCCACCGGCGCGGACACGGTGCGCTACGCGCAGTACCGACAGATCCTCTGGCACCATCACCACGTGGAGGTTGACCTCGAAGCCGGATGTCAGAGCAGCGCGAACGAGACCGACCTTGGAGGGGTGCGAGAAGACGGTTTCGGCGATGAAAGAGGTTCCGAGCTCAAGAAGGCGATCCCGAGTGGCACTCGCGATCCGTGCCGCGTCGTAAGAGCGCTCCTCCGCCGATTCGGGCCACCGTTCCCTCGCGATGATGTCGGCGTTGACGAAGGGCATTGTGCGCGTGTACGGGTGAAGGACGAGGTCGACAAAGGTGGACTTTCCGGCCCCGTTGGGGCCGATGACCAGCTCGAGCTGGCTCATTTGGTGCGAGCTTCGGCGACGATCCGCTGAGTGCCGTCGGGGTGATGCTCGACCATCCGTCCCTCGTCGTCGAGCGAGACGGTGACGATGCCGCGTTGTGCGAGGGTCGCTGTGAAGTCGATGGTGCTCAGCCGTTCACGGATGGCCACACGCAGTTCGGCGTTGTACACGCGAGCCTCGGCGTCATCGAGGTCGTCGGCGGACAGCTTGCCGGCTAGGGTCGCCTCTACTCGGCTCCGGGCTGCACTCTCGTGAATCGATACCTCGCGGCCGATCCGCGCCCAGTGATTGACTTGTTCGGCCGTCGATCGACCATCTCGTTCACCCTCGATCCGGGCGCTTTCGAACACGTCGTCGGCAATGCGAGTGGGGTGCGGCATTGTGGCCTCCTGGGGCGAAAGAGCGTCGTGTAGCACTATGCTACGCCGATCCGGTCGCCCCGGCCACGGTGGACCGTGGCCGGGGCAACCGGCCTGCTACTTCAGGGTGACCTTCGCGCCACCCGAGAACATCGAGTCGTGCAGCTCGATGGTGGCGGGGGTGGCGTCCTTGGGCATGTCGAAGACGACCTTGACCTGGACGGTGTTGCCGGGGTTGATGTTGTCCCACACCGGCACGTCCGAGTCGCCGAGCGCGATCTGCGCCATCGAGTCGGACTCGAAGGTGCGGCCCTGCGTGTCCTTGAGCTTCTGCGAGCTGGGGGAGAAGCTCTGCGGCTTGGTGCCGATGTTCTTCACCGTCATGGAGACGATGACGAACTGGCCCTGGGCCTTCTTCGCCAGGTACGGGTTGTCGCCGACCTCGCTGAGACCCGGCTCGACGCCCGTGACCACGAACTCGAACTTGCCGTCGCGCACGGCGGCGTTCAGGCCGGCGGCCTTGGGATCGGTCTTCGCGGCGGTCTGCGCTGCGGTCCCGCCGGCGGTCGAGGCCGCGTCGTCCTTGTTCCCGCCGCCGGTGGCGACGGAGACGACGATGATGAAGGCGATCACGGCCAGCACGATCCACGGCCACTTGCGCTTCTTCTTGGCCGGCGGCGCAGGCGGGGCGGGGTACGGCTGGGGCTGACCGGGCGTGTACTGACCCGAGCCGGGCTGGCCGGGCTGCAGCGGGAAGGGCTGCTCAGACATGATGAATCCTCATTTCCGGAGATGGGGGAATCGCCGATCGGCGGGAAGTGCCGAACGACGTGAAGCGGAGCCGTTGCCGGCTCGAGTGATCAGGTGACGACGGTGCGTCGAAGGCGGACCGTCAGGGGCGGTAACCGTGATCGTCGATCAGAATGCTTGTGCGTGCGGTCAATTCATCCTCCCCAGGACCTGATGGAAGAAGCATCGCATCGACCACTGACAAGTTTTCGTATCCGCGTCGGGCGAAATCAATAGCTGCTCAAAGGAATAGAAGAAGTCGAGCGTGATTGCGTAGCGACACTCGGTGAATCGGTGGGCGACTGCAGTCGGCATCGACATCGGTGTACTCCTGGCGGATCGGGTGGCGCAGTTGCTGCGGCCGGCCCCGAGTGTGACCAGCCGTACAGAATGCACCGAGCCACTGACACGTTCTGCGATCGCGGTACCCTCAGGACAGCGGTTCGACGGAACTCCCGCCCAGGGCAGATCCCCTCCGCACGATCATTCGTGCTGCCCTGGGGGATCCGACGTGACGCTGTTGCGGGTCACTGCGAACCGACTGCTCGAGGAATACACCTCGGAGTCGCTCGTGGAGAAGCTGCTGGAACGCATGTTGTTCGAACGCGGAATCACTGTGGGCGAGGCCGAGCGCAGGTCGTGGGGCAACAGCCTGCCGTCGTTCGCCGCCGACCTGCGGCACGGCGGCCTCGGCGATGTCGAGCTCCTCATCGAGTACAAGCTGCCGCTGTCCTCACGCCGAGCGGACGTCGTGCTCGCAGGCGTTCACCCCTCGACCGGAGCCCCGTCGTACGTGGTGGTCGAGCTCAAGCAGTGGTCCTCGGCCTCGGCCTTCGAGGGCGATCCGGCGATGGTGACGGTGCCCCACCTCGGTGGGCCGATCTCGCACCCCGTCGCGCAGGTCGCCGGCTACTGCGAGTACATCGCGGACTTCGCCCGAGCGCTGCGTGATCAGCCGGACCCGCTGGCCGGCATCGCGTACCTGCACAACGTGCACGACCCCGGTGCGGTCGCCGATCTGGCCGACTACCCGATCTCCGAGGCCGGGCGGATGTTCACCGGTGCGGACACCGACGCGATGCTCGACTACCTACGGACGCGGCTGAAGCCCGGAGCGCCATCGGGCTACGCGGCGGACCTCCTACTGAACTCGCCTGCGGCCCCGTCGCAACAGCTCCTGGCGGTGGCGGCTGAGGAGGTGCGTGAACGGCAGGTCTTCCACCTGCTGGGAAACCAGCGGCTCGCCGTCGACCTGGTGTTGCATGACGTCGAGCGGGCTCGCGCGGCCGACACCAAACGCGTGCTCGTCGTGACGGGCGGGCCGGGGAGCGGGAAGAGTGCGATCGCGCTGGCGTTGCTCGGCGATCTCGCGCGACGGGGTCGGACGGTGCTGCACGCCACGGGATCCCGTTCGTTCACCACGACTCTGCGGCAGGTGGCCGGCGCGCGGGCGCCCCGCGTCAAGGAGATGTTCCGGTATTTCAACCAGTTCATCACTGCGGACCGCAACGGCCTCGACGTGTTGATCCTCGATGAGGCGCACCGCATGCGGGAGACCTCGGCCAATCGGTACACCCGCGCCGCGGACAGGACGGGGCGCCCGCAGGTCGACGAACTCATCGCCGCCGCCCGAGTGCCGCTGTTCCTGCTCGATGAGCATCAGGTTGTGCGGCCCGGCGAGCTCGGGTCGCTGAACCAGATCCGTGCGTACGCGGCATCTCTGGGGCTCGAGACCGTGCACGTGCGGCTCGACGATCAGTTCCGGTGCGGCGGAAGCGACCGCTTCGTCGAGTGGGTTCTCGATCTCGTGGGGCTGGGGGAGCGCGCGCCGTGGAAATGGACGGGCGATGAGGGTTTCGAGGTCCGCCTCGCGGAGACGCCCTGGGAGCTGGAGCGCATGCTCGAAGAACAACGCGACAAGGGGTACTCGGCGCGGATGACCGCCGGCTACTGCTGGCCGTGGAGCGACGCCACGCCCGAGCGCACGCTGGTTCCCGACGTGGTGATCGACGACTGGGCGCGGCCATGGAACTCCAAGTCCGACAGGCGCATGGGGGACATCCCGCCGTCGCAGCTGTGGGCGACGGAGCCCGGCGGCTTCGGGCAGGTGGGCTGCGTGTACACGGCGCAGGGGTTCGAATACGACTGGAGCGGCGTGATCCTCGGGCCCGATCTCGTGTGGCGGGATGGTCGATTCACGGTGCGACGCGACGAGAATCGCGACCCCGGCCTGACGTCCAAGAAGAACCTCACGGATGTGCGCTTCGATCTGCTGATCCGCAACACCTACAAGGTGCTGCTCACCCGCGGCATGGTCGGCACCGTCCTGTACTCCACCGATGAAGAGACCCGCGAGGCGCTGCGGCGCCTCGTGCAGCAGTAACGAAACGAGCTCGGCCCGACAGGCTTCCGCGTAAGGACATGCCTCCACCCGGTGCGAACCTTGAAGGGCGCATGGGCAATGACGGCATGGATCATTTCGATCGGTGCGGACTATCCGGACCACCTCGACCTGGCTCTTGAGGATGGATTCTGGGATACGAAGCAATGGAAGTCGATCAATCCCGGGGACGAGGTGTTCTTCTGGCAGGCTGCAGGTTCTGGTGTGCGCAGCGAGCTGAAGGCACAGGTTGTGGCGACCTCAGAGCTCGAGCGGATCGAACCGGGCTTTCGTCGCGCGCGTTGGCGGGACCGCGACGAAGCGGGCTATACGCACCGGTTCACGTTCAACAATGCGCAGGAGCCCCCGACGCAGCGGACTCAATGGCGTGAGGTGCAGAGCGTCATGGACCGTGCAGCCCGGTTGTGGCCGATAACCAGGCTTGACTCCCGCGACGCCGTCAACCTATTGACGCAACGATTCCCGCCCCGCGGGAGCGGAATCGATGTCACGCTCGATCGTTCTCGGATGGCTCCCGATATCGCTGATCAGGATGATCGTCGGCGGACCGCGCTCAGGTCGGTGGCGATACGTCAGGGCCAGGGGCTGTTTCGTGCGGATCTCATGCGGGCCTACGGGCGCAGGTGTGCGTTCACCGGTACGGTTTCGGAGGGCGTTCTGGAAGCTGCGCACATCTTTCCCTACCGGGGATCGCAGTCGAATCACGTGACGAATGGCATCCTGCTCCGCGCCGACGTTCATACACTGTTCGACGGCTTCCAGCTTGCAGTCGATGCGTCGTATCGGATCCACGTGGGGCCCGGTGTCCATGACGATCACTACCGAGCACTCGACGGAACGAGGATGCGGTTGCCGAGTGACCCCGATTCGTGGCCTGCGGAAGCAGCCCTCGCTGACCATTGGCGTGACTGCGAGTTCGTGCGGCCTGGGGCTTTCGCCTCCGACCGGTCAACCAGGCCAGTACGGCGGTAGAAGCTACTCCGCGATCCTGATCGCCACTGGTGACATTGCGCAATCGATGGCGCCGCGGACGTCAGTATCGCGGACGGCGACGGTGCGTCGCGCGAGGTGGTCGGGGAGAGCGGCAGAGAACTTCAGTCCGTCCAGAGAGCGGTCATCGATGAGGGGGAGGCGCTGCTGAGCCTCGTCGTCGAGCTGAAGCAGCTGAATCTGATCGGAGATCGAGCCGGCGGTCAGGTCGGCGTGGAGTCGCAGGTATCGACCGTTGAACGCTTGCCGCGGCGCGACGAGGTCCGGCGCCCACGCGGCGAGTGTGCGGTTCGCCTTGGCACCGGCCCAGGTCCACCACCGCCACTCGTTCTTCTCGCGCGCGACGACGAGGCCGCGTTCGGAGACGCTCCATCCTGAGGTCTCGCGGAGTTCGCTCAAAGTGGCGGTGGCCCGTCGAGTGAGCGTTACACCACCGGGCAATGACCCGAGCAGGACAGCTCGCGCACCGCGGGTGAGGGCGAAGGACTCATCATCGACGGCGCTGCCCCAATTGGCCTTGCCTGCCAGCGTGCTGGATTCGACATACACCTGGCGGCGCTTCCAATCCATGTGGGTTACTTGCCACGATCGGCCGCCGAGAAGCAGGACGCGAGGCCCGTCAACGGGGTCCGTGAGCACTGATACGTCGACGGACCCGACCTCTTGCCTGCCGGCGAAGACCCGGAACTCGGGGGTCGCCGTGAAGACGGCGAGCAGCTCCATGAAATGACGACGCCCGAAGCGCTTCTCCGCTGCTGCACCGATGAATGCGGTCCCCGAGTCATGCTCGAGAAAGCCTTCATCCAGGAGGTACTGGAAGATCTCGTCGCCGTCGTCGTCGAACAGTGGGAGCGAACCCCAGGTGCCGCGCCAATCTTCGAGCGGCACGCGGCGAGTCTGTAGTGCCAGGGCGAGCAGTTGCTGTGCGGCGATATGGCGCGGTTCCGGAGGGGCGACTACGGGTTCAACGTAGCCCTCCGACCAGCAATGCAGCATGCCGAGGGTGTTGAGCACCTCCTCGTCGCTCGTTCCGAGAAACAGGCAATTGCGGACGGTGCCGGGGCGCCGGCCGGTTCGGCCGAGCCGCTGCAGGAACGATGAGACGCTCTTCGGTGCGTTGATCTGAATGACGCGATCGAGGTCCCCGACGTCGATGCCGAGTTCGAGGGTGGACGTCGCGACGATCACGCAGTCCCTCGCTTCGGCGAAGGCCTGCTCAGACTGCCTACGTTCATCCGCCGACAACGAGGAATGTGAGACGAAGGTAGTGATTCCGCGCTCCCGAAGCTCTGATCCGAGCTCTTCAGCCAACCGTCGCGAATCGACGAACACCAGGCGCTTCTCGCCGCGATGCAGAGCGGCGATCACCGTTGCGGCGTTCTCGACCGTGCCGACGGAATCAACGGTGATCTCCGGCGGATCGGCCTGGCGAGCGGGAGGATTGATCACTCGACCGGCAGCACTTGTGCCGCCTTGGAGCCAGGTCAAGAGGTCCTCGGGATTGCCAACGGTGGCGGACATTCCGATCCGCTGTAGCCGCCGGCCGACAAGGCTCTCGAGCCGAGCTAGTACGGCGAGGAGATGCCAACCGCGATCGTCGCCGGCGAAGGCGTGCACCTCGTCGATCACCACCGTACGGAGGTCGCCCAGCACGACGGCCGGATCGACGGATTCGGAGACCAGCATGGACTCCAGCGACTCCGGGGTGGTGAGGAGGATATCGGGGCGGTCGTTCTTGATCCGCTTCCGCTGACCAGCCGTGACGTCTCCGTGCCAGGTCGCCGCATCACGGCCGACCCACGCGGCGTATTCGGCCACGCGCGGCTGCAGGTTGTTCAACAGTGCCTTCAGCGGGCACAGATACAGCACCGAAGTGCCGGACCATCGTTCGCGTTGCATCGCGGTCAGAATCGGGAAGACGGCCGCTTCGGTCTTACCGCCCGCGGTGGGGGCGAGGAGGATCGCATCTTCGCCTGCGAGAACGGGCGCGACGGCGTCGCTCTGGAGCGGACGCAGGCCCGGCCACCGCAGCGTGTTCACGATGTGGTGCTGCAGGCTGGGGTCCAGTGTGTCGAATCCGGCCGTGGTGCTCACTCCTACATCCTGTCACGGGAGCCCCGGGTCGCACACTTATTCGAATTCAAGAACGGCAGTCGCTGACACGAATGGAAATGACGTCGCTGTGAGAATGGAGGCGTTTGGGCCGCGAAAACTTGTCAGAGGTCGGACGTAGCTTTCCTCTTGCTCGCGAATGCGAGCGAAACTCGGAAACCCTTCTTCGGTATCCGAACCGCGTCTCAAGGAATGGGGAAGATCATGAATGTTGGTAAGAATTTCGCTGTTGTCGTGCTGCTGGGTGGACTGTCCGCTGCGACCGGATGCGGGCTGGGCGTCAAGCCTGTCGCTGGGTCCGGCCAAGCCGACACCGCAGTCGCCGCGGGCACCTCGGCCACCACGACTACCGCGGCAAAGCCCAAGCATGTCTTCGGACCTGAGGACTTCACGATCAAGGTGATCGTCACGTCGAGCAAGTGCTTCGGCTCCGCGGGGTGCAACGTCAGGTACACCATCGATCCGACGTACGTCGGGCCGATCGGAGCCCTAGCTGGCCGCGAGCTCACGGTGATCTACACCGTGAGCGGTGGCGAGGCGCCGGTGATCGACCGATTCACGTTGAAAGGCACTCAGATGCGGTACACCGAGGAATCGAGTATTTCCACTGAATCCTCGGGGTATGAATTGAGTGCCGAAGTCACCAACGTTCTCGAGCAGTAGCGGAGCGTGGTCCGGGGTCAGAGCTCGACGTCATCCGCGGAAACGGCGCGCAGAACCTCATCACGTTCCGTGGCCGCGACGGTTAGGTGGTAGTCGCGTCGGGGATCGAAGTCCTCGAACTGGTCGATCCGGTCCAGGACGTCGGCGACGAGTTTCTTGAGAAACAGCCGGGGCGACACGCCGACCTTCCCGCCCAGCTCGCCGGCAACGGCCGCAGCGAGGTCGCGCAGGTAGGCGTCGTCGCACACGGACCGAATCCGCGAGGGCGATGAGGCGCCGTCGGCGTAGAGATCCCGTACCCGAGTGCCCACTTCGACAAGCTTGTCCATGTCGAAACCAGTGAGCCGGATCTGCGGTGCGCGCGGGTTGTCGAACCGCGGGTCACCGAAGTCGGTGTGCAGGCGTTGCGCGAGGGGTGGCAAGGTCTGGACCCCCATCCGGCCGTCGTAGAACGCCGGGGTGCCGGTGACGATCAGGTACAGGCCGGGGTAGCGGCCGGAGTCCAGCTCGTCGAGCCACTGCCGGAGTGCGTTGAGCGCCTTCTCCCGTGAATCGCGACGCATGCGCTGCAGGGTTTCCACCTCGTCGATGACGAGAACGAGCCCGGCGTGCCTGGAACCCTTGAGGACCGAGAGCAGGCCGGTGAGAAAGCCCATCGCGAGAAAGTGGTCGACGTCCTGCTTCACCCCGGCGAAGCGCTTGGCCTGCGCGCCCACGTGGGGCTGGCCGCCGAGCCAGGCGATCAACCCGTCAGCGGTGGCGGCATCGCCGGATTCCAGAGCTTCGCGGTACTTGCGCAACACCATCGGGTACTGCGGTGTGGATGAAGCGACGGTCGACAGTCGCTGCTCCAGCAACTTCTCGACCTCCGCCGCAGGTGCCTCGTCGGCCCCGAGGGCGTCGGCGGCGTCCTCTTCCACGCCGTACAGCCACGCATCGATCACGGCACGGAACGCGCTCTTGGTGAATGCGGACGTGCGAAGCTCCTCGATCGTGCGCCGATACACCGTCTCCAACCGGTGTAGGGGAGTTTCGAGCTCGCTGATCTGCACCTCGGCGACGGCGAAACCTCGTGCCATTGCCCGTTGCTCCACCCACCGCGCGAAGAAGGTCTTACCCGCGCCGTACTCGCCGCGGACGGCCTTGAACGCGGATCCGCCGGCCGCTACCGCCGCAAGGTCTTCGTCGATCGCTCCCGCGAACCTGTCGATACCGACGGCCAGTGCATCGAGCCCACCGTCCGGAACCGTGCCCTGGCGCAGCGACTGCAGAATCTCGCGGCGCCGAACGGGGGAGACGGGGCTCATCGCCGAACTCCGAACTGCTCGAAGAGGACATCGGCGGCGACCACGAGCTCGGTGCCGTTCACCGACACCGCCTCAACGCCGTCCACGTTGAAGACCTGAAGCAGGGTGGGTGCCGTTCGCCCGACGCGTCCGGACGTGGACCCGAGGAGTTCGTCAACGCGGGCCAGCGGAAGGACGCCGCCAAGCGAGATCGCCTCCCGGATCACGGTGCCCACGGACTCGGGCTTCATGCGAGGTGCGAACCGACGCATCTGTGATCGGAACAGGTCGCTCGCCTCAAGGGCGACCACGGCGTCGTCGTGGATTGGCGCCGGGGCAGATGCTGGGGAGATACCCGGGAGATCGAACAAGCCGTCTCCCTGAGGCTCTTGCTTGCGCGTGGGCTTGGGAGGCGGCGACACCGTGACCTTCGGGGGGAGCATACGCACTGTGATGCTCAACGGTGGAACGCTCACGATGGTCGTCGGGTTCCAGAATTGCGGCGCTTCGATGCCGCCGGGTGTGAGGTCCAGGTGGTCGGGCGGGGCACCCTTCACGAGGATCGTGACGGGGATTGTGACTTCCGCCAGCGACCCTCCGCCGTGGTACCCGGCCTTCTTGCCCGTGTACCGGACCTGCTCGTCGACGGCGAGGATCTCCTCGTTTCCGTCCGCGAGGACCCGGGGGCCGCGCACGAGAACCTCGTACGCCTCCGCGGGCTCGTCGACGGGGCGGTGCCGTGCGGAGGTCCGGGTACCTCGTTGCACCGACGGTGCCTCACTGCGCTCCACGACGTGTCCGTGGTCGGAGACAAGGACGACGGTGCGCCCGACAGTTGCGGCCGCCGAGAGCAGCGCCTCCAGGTGCCGCACCTGCGAGACGGTCCAGACCGTACCGATCGGATCGGACTTGTCCAGGGCGTCGTCGATCGTGTTGAGCACGCACGCGACCACCGGGGTGCCGACGGTGTCATTGATGGACTCGCGCACATCTGGGGCGAGCGAGCCGCCGGCGAGGGCATCGAGCTGAGCCTTGTGAAACAGCGGGGTCTGCTTGGCCGGCAGCCCGTTTCGCTCGAGCCACGAGCTGAAGCCGGGCTTCTCCTTGGTCTGGTCGCCGGCAGTGAGAGCGCCGGTGAGCAGCGAGCACCGGGAGAACCGCGTGACCGTGGGAAGCACCGCGACCGCCGAAGTGGGTAGGTCGTCCCGCGTGAACTGTTGCCACTGCGGACTGCGCCGCGTGAGATCGGTGACGATCTCGTTGGCCGCTGCGGAGCCCATACCGTCAGCGACGAGCAGTAGTACGGGGGAGCGGTTCTGCCGATCGTGATCGAAGGTCGACGGCGCAGGTTGCGTCAGCGGTACGACGACGCGGTCGAGCAGATTCTCGATCGGCAGGAACGCATCGCCGGACGGGGCGTGTGTTGCTGAGGCCGCGAGCTCCCCGGCGAACTCACGGTCGTATGCGCCACGTCTCGCGCGGACCGTCTCCAGGATTCGGCGGTTGGCGGACTGCAGTGCGGGATCCTCTGCGCCGACGAAGGCCTCATCGACCGCCGCGTCCACCCAGGACAGCTCTGTTCGGTAGGCCTGCAGCCAGGCGGCCAGCCCGGCGGGGGACTCGAACTCGCCGCGCGTCCAACGGTGCAGCCGCAGCGCGGACCGGGCGACGCGCACATCCTGCGGAGCGTCTGGGCCGTCTGCGAGGGCCGCCGAATGCGCGCGAACCGCTTCCCAGTGGTCTTCGGCATCGCTGAGGGATCCGCCGTCCACCGCCGTGTCGAGGGCGGCTGCGAACCGCGAGAGCCGCTGCGGGAGGGCATCAGGGAGCACATCCGAGCGGGCGACGAGCGGGGTCGCCAAGAACTCGGAAACGAGGTCGGTCGCCCGCCGGAGTACCAATGCCGTGCCGTTCTCCTGCGCAGCCAGGGTGGAGGCAGTGCCCCACGAGCGGATCTCTCGGTCGGTCAATTCGACCCCGAGCGCGCGAGTGAGCAGGGTCCGCACGGCGATGGTCGTGTCCCGCGCGCCGGCGTCGAACGTTGCTCCCGCATGAGTGTCATCGGTGAGTGCCGCAACGAGGCCGAGCGGCACCAGGTCGGCCGGCCCCCGGGTGCGCCAGACGGAGATCATCGCACGGCCCGCGTCGCCGAGGCGGCCGGACAACCAGTCGTAGAACTGCTCGATCAGGATCGGGTCGGCCGTCTCCCGCCAGGACTCGAACCTGAAATGTGTGGAGGAGATCGACCACAACGCCACGCGATGTGGTGAGACACTGTCGGCCTCCAGCCCGAAGCCACGGGTCAGTGCACCGAACAGGTGGTCGCCGGTGAGCACGCCGCCGGGGGCGGGAGGGACGTTATCCGGGAGCGAACGCAGCGCCGACCGCGCGGCGTCGTTCTTGTTGCCCAGGAGGCTGTATTCCTGGCCGGTTGCGTTGAACGCTTCGCGCAGCGCGGGCCACGGGTCCAAGTGGGAGAGCGTGTGCCGGCCGGTGAGGTGGTCCTGCACACCGACGGGGATCTCCGTCGCCGGGCGGTCCGTGAGGATCACGACCCAGTCCACCTCGTGCCGGTCCAGGAGAGCGTCGCGGATCGCGAGCACGCTCGGGGCCGTGCGCACGCGGACGCTCTGGCCGTCGACGGTGAGCGTCGGGTCGCCGGACCACTCCGGTCGCGCCGCGACGGCGATCGCACCGCGCGCGTACTCCTTCGCCTTGAGTTGCCTTACCAGCGCGCGGATTCCGGCGCGGTCGGCGATCGGCAGTGAACCGGTCACTCGTCCACCCGGGTGATAGTGACCTGGAATCGTGCTCCGGGGTGCTGCAGCAGCAAGTCCTGCAGCCGCTGTTCGAAAGCAGACTCGGTGCCGGCGTCGAACTCGAACGTGACAGGTCTAAACATCGACGGATCAGGATCCGACGGGAGGGGCACGTCGTCAGCGACCGGAGCGGGAGGTGTGGGAGGCGGGGGCGCGATCGGTCGGGTCGGCTGTGCGAGGGCCTCGAGCCACGACTCCCGCAGGCCGTTGGCGCGCTGCAGTGCTGAAGCCAGCCCAGCAGCGAATTCGTGCGCGCTGAGTGCCGATTGAATGTCAATCAGGATTCGCTTGCCCTGCATGCCGTGGGGCGTGTCGTCGGGGGCTTGGACGAGCACGTCCCAGCGTGACACAGGAAACTTCGCCAATGCCTCGCCGACCTCGGACGAGGTGCCCAGCGATTGCGAGACCTCGATGTCGGAACCGCGGAGCAACGCGTCCGCGATCAGAGGCACCAGATCCAAGTTCTTGGCGCCCGGTACCCGGTCCTCAAAGAGTTCCATCAGATCGGCCGCAAGCGGACCGCGGCCCTCAGTGAAGGGGAGCCCGAAGTAGTCGTAGTACGCCTGCAGTTCGCGGACGAAGCTGCGGCGGCCGGCGAACTCGGAGCGTGCGTACTCCCGGACCGCATCACCGAACACGCCGAGGTTCGTCGCCGTGAGGTATTCGCTGAGGTTCTGGCCGGTCCACCTCTTCCACCGCTGCACGGCGCGCTCCCACACGGCCTGATCGGGGAGGGGCTCGAGTCGAAGCTCCATGGCCGGCTTGATCTCACCGATCGCCGGCTCTTCGACGGTCGATTTGAACAGGAACCAGGACCGCTTGGACCGTGTGGCCCACACCGCAGCGATCAGGTCGACCATGTCGTCCGTGAGGCCGCGGCGCTCCGAGATCTTCCCGATCGCCTGCCGCAGTGCAGCCACCTCGACGGCGCCGCCCTCGTCGATCCCGGCGCGCCCCAGCTCCTGGGTGATGCGGTTCTGCCAGGCGGTGAACTGATCCGGGCCGAACATGAGGTGGGTCTCGTTGGTACGGGCCAGCTCGAGCGGTCCGACGATGCGGCGCACCGTCGAGCGTTCGGACTGGTCGAGAGCCACCCGGCCATCCGGCACCGACTGCGCCTGCCGCAGGCGGCGGAGCACGAGGTTCAGATCACGCCGCAGGATGAGCTTGTCCTCGGGCGAGAACTCGGGATGCTCGGGGAACCGGGAGGCGAACGAGTCGGCGAACAGGCGCTCCGCGGCGGCGCCGAGGGTGCCGCCGATCGGCGTGCTCACGTTGACCCCGGAGTGCAGGGGCCGGAGGTAGGGCTCCGGCGCCTTCGCCCCGCCGACTACGCCGTACGCCACTTGCAGCGCCAACCCCAGCTGCGCGGTGGTCTGGCTGCGCTGGCCCTCGAGGATCGCCTTCGCAGTGGACCGGTCCGCTTCAGGGAGCTCGTTGGCGTAGGTGCTCCACCGTTCGCCGTTGAGCAGGTACTCGAGCACCACGAGACGGCCGAGGCGGCGGTTGGTGTCGTCGTCGAAGAACGTGGGCAGCCACGCGATGGTGAAGGCCTCGTCGCCGGTGCGCCGCAGCTCGTCGATGCGGTCGTGGTCCTCCTGGACGGTGTGGCCGGGGTCGTCGAAGGGGAGGTCGACCACGAGGCGCAGCGCGCCGTGTGTCTGCGGGACGAAGGCGTCGTCGGAGAGGTAGCCGCGGTCGCGCACGTTGCCGAAGACGATCTCGACTGTGCGCTCGGTCCCGCGCCAGACGATCTGGCGGAGGCGGGCAGCGTCGATGGTGGCGGTCGCGTCGGCGACGCCGAACTGCTCGGCGAGGAGCCGGCGAATGAGTTCGCGGCGCCGGCCGTCGGTGTCCTCGCCGGAGGCGCGCTTGACGATCCGTTCGTAGTCGACCGATTCGAGGGAGGCGGAGATGATCGGGTTGGCGTCCGAGGTCACGCTGATCTCGGGGATCTCTGCGGCCCACCGCTTGACCTTGCCGAGGATCTGTGTGGCCTGATCGCCGGGGATCAGCGAGATCACGCTGCCGTGGTTCAGCGAGGCGAGCCGGTTGGCGTCGATCTGCTTGAGCGCGGGCACGTTCGGCGCGATAGCGGCCATCAGCAGCGTCTTGGCGATGCGGATGTCGGCGCGCAGTCCGGGCGGGGTGTCGCCGTCGACGACGTCGGTGTCGACGCCCGCCTCGCGGAAGAGCAACGGGCGCAGCTTCTCCAGCCACAGGGTGCGGGCTGTCTTGAATGTGGACGCCGCGGCGGCGTTGATCGCGGTGCCGCCGGCACTGTCGATCACGTAGTCGAAGGCATCGCCCACGGGAATCACGTTGGAGATGGTCAGCCGATCGGCCTCGTCTTGCAGCATCTGCTGCATCACCTTGAGAGCGGTGCGCTCGCGCTGCATCTGGCCGGAGAGCGCGCGCAGGGTGCCGATGAGAGCGGGAGAGAACGGGTAGGTCAGTTTGAAGGCGTCGGCGTCGGCACCCCGGTGCTGATCGTCGGTGTTCACGCCGTCGAGCAACACGTCCCACACTTTGGGGCTGCGCTCGATACGGGCGAACGAATCCTCCAGCGCGTTTTCTGCATCCGCGTTGAGCGGTTGCAGAAGGCGCTTCTTGGCGATATACGGCAGGTTGTCGTCTCCGAGGGTGACCTCACCGAACCGGCCGGCCTGGTGCGCGAACGCCTGCTCGACGGCCTGCTGGGTGGCGCCGGAATCGCTGCCGCCTGCCACCCACTTGGAGAGGTCGTGCTGGCGGGCGATGAACGAGGCGATCGGCACCGCAAGGCGCCCACGGCTGGTTTCGACCAGCTTGGTGATCTTCTGGACCTCGGCGCTGAACTTCTCGCGCTCGGTGATGAGGAAGGTGAGCCACAGCACCAGCTCGTCCAGGAGGAGGACCACGCCGTCGTAGCTGAGTGATTTGGCGTGGTCTGCGATGACGGCCAGTCCGTCCTCGAGCGGCAGCCAGTCAGTGTTGCGGGAGAAACTGGTGAAGTACGTCGCGATCAGCGCCTGCTGCAGCCGCGCCCGGTCGGCCGCCGGGGCCCCGGGCGCCGATGCCTCGGTGTAGGTGTCGGCGTTCCAGGTGGTGGTCGCCGCGCCGAGTGCAGCCCAGTTCACGGTGCCCGACGGTGCCGCCTCGCCCTGGTTCAGGCCGACGAAGAACTTCTCGTCACCCATCTCGGTTCGGAGGCGCGCGGCGTCCTCGAAGAGGCCGCCGGCGGAGTGAAGAACGGGGGGCCTGGCATCGGGGTGCAGTTGGGTGATCTGACGCAGGTACTGATCGAACAGGGCCGATTCGGTGCTGGTGGAGTCGAGGAAGTGGAAGGTGAGCCGCAGCAGATTCGCGTCCGCGATCCTGGGGTGCTTCGCGATGATCGGCTGCAGGTCCGTGATGGCCAGGGCCTCGGGCGCGTGCCCGAGCACGCCGTAGAGCACGGCCATGAAGTGCGACTTACCGGACCCGAACGAGCCGTTCAGGTACGCGGCCTTGTTCTCCCCAGTGCGGAGCGACTCCTCGACGGTGCCGAGCGCCTGGTCGAAGGCCTCGGCGATCGCCGGCGTGACCACGTACGCATCGACAGTCCCCTGCATGTGCCGGCGCTCGACGGAGTCCGACAGGCGCAGCACGTAGTCGTTCGTGCCGTGCGACTCGGGGATCGAGAACGTCTCCCGCAGCGTGCGGGCGGGGGATCCGATGCCTGGGAACATGGTGGCGCGCTACTCCATCTGGTCGACTGTCGGTTCGAGCCTATCCGTTCGGGTTAATTAAGGGTGAGGCGCG
This sequence comes from Tsukamurella pseudospumae, assembly GCF_001575195.1. Lineage (NCBI taxonomy): Bacteria > Bacillati > Actinomycetota > Actinomycetes > Mycobacteriales > Tsukamurellaceae > Tsukamurella > Tsukamurella pseudospumae. The sequence continues at coordinate 181,586 of NZ_LSRF01000001.1, read as the reverse complement.
GGGCATTTTGCCGTATAGAACGCAGATTCGATCAATTGGCCTATCGGTGTCGGCTCAAGAAATCGCGCGCTGTTGGGGTATCGTTTCCGAGCGTATGGGGGCGTCGAAAACTAGCCTTTCTGTCGACGCCGCTTCTTGGGGGGCGAATAATTGCGGGGCCAAACTGTCTTTCTATCGTACTGGATCTCTCTGACCGTCGTTCCTGTCAACTGGGCGCCTTCGAGCTTACATCCCGACAATTGAGTGCCAATCAACGTGGCCTGACGGATGTCGGCATCTTCGAGTCGAGCGCCACGCAAATTCGTGTGAGTCAAGGTGGCGCGGTTGAGATGCGCGTGTTGCATGATCGCACCCGAAGCGCGAGAACCTGTTAGATTCGCTCCGCTTAACACAGTTCCGGAAAAGTTTGACCCGGTGAGGACGGTGTACGACATATCGGCGCCACTGAGGAAGCACTGTTGAAAGTCCATACGCTCCAATCTTAGTCCATGGAGATCGACTGATCGTAGATCGATGAGGTGGTCACCTGATTCCGTTGAGATTTTCCGAATAGTGTCTAGTACCGCTAGTCTTACCGCGTGCTCGCCTGACTCTGCCTCTTCGTCAAATGCGGGGAATCTTCGTTCGTCGATCGGGCTGTCACGGCGCCTCTGCATTAGATAGCTCTTGAGAACTGATCGGATTGCCCGTACCTCGCCGATCGCTTCCACCGAATTGACGACTTGATCAAGCTTCGCTTTATACGCCTGCTGACTGTTTAGCGTATTTGTTGCGGTGGTTGATGGCGGCAAGGCGTCGAGTGGCGGGCGCGCGGATTCGCCCCCTTGTGTTCGAAGCTTCCGCCATTCGTTCGATAATGCATAAAGGTTATGCACGCCAGATAGTCGCACGATCGAGGCCTTGTTGCTTAGTTGGCTGACGGCTGCCATGTAGCGAGTGTCAAGGTCTCTCGGCAATTCGCTTTCGGTCTTGTGCAGACGGTCTTCTCTCCCGTTTTTGAGCGCAAGGGAAGCGGCGGTAATGGCGGCGAAACCGGCGGTGACTGTTCCGTACGGAGTTGCAGCGGCTTTCCAGAATTCTCCCCAGTTTGGGTTGTGGGCGGCGAAGAAGAATATCGCTGGAGCCGCGGAGTACAACAGGATGACTGCGACTGAAAAGCAAGACGTTCGATGCTTAGCAAACCCCTGAATAATACGTTCGACATGCAATTTTTGTTATTCCTGGCTTCATTACTCTACTGCGGGTTCGGATTAGAAACAAGAGTGCGGAGGTAGTTGGCGATGTTTACTCCTAGCGAGGAATCGAGGTGATCGTGGTACTGCTCAATCCACGGCATCAGCTGTGAAATCCCTGTCCGTGCAGTTGATGTTCTTGCTGCCAACGCAGTGTCAGGTTCGAGTGCCGAGAGCAATAGCGCGAGAGCGAGGCCTTGGTAGGCGTGGTTCCAGCCGGCCCAGCCGAGGAGGGGGGTGGGGTCGGTGGCGCGACCGAGGCCGGGGTAAGAGATGAAGCGTTCCTTGGGGACATCGAGTTTGCCGCGGTGCTGCCAATACGAGGGCTTCTTGAAGTCGGCGCTGGTGTACTTCGGGGGGACGGGGATGTCTTCGGCCTTGACCAGACCAGCGTCCTCCTGACGCTGGAGCTCCCAGACCTTCTCCCACTCTGCGCGTTTGCGCAGACCGGAGGGCTTGTAGCGGAGTTCGGCGAGGAAGGGGACGGCCTCGTCCTTGAGGAGCTTGTCCAGAGTCTTGGTGACCGGGGCATCCTTCTGACCAGCCCACATGTCGAGGGCGGTGATGAACTCCGGATTAGTCTCGACTCGGGCGGCCAGCTCAGCGACGGATAGTGGCTGCGGTGTGCCCTGTGGGGTGAACCAGAGGGACTCGTCCTCGAGGTGATCGAGGAGCCAGTTCCGCAGGGCGCGCTCGAGCTTCGAGTCCCAGGACTCGCCGGCCCAACGGCGTTTGTACTCGGGTTTCTCCAGCAGGCGGATGAACGGGTTCGAGTCGATCTCGTCGAGCCGGCGCTGGACGAGATCTCGGTACTCGGCGGGCCATTTCTCGGGTATGTCGGTGATCGGGGTCGATCCGTGGCGTGCGAACCACGCGGTGTCCACTTCGCCGACGGCGGCGCAGCGAGCGAGGGCGATCTCGAAGGCGCGTTCACCCAGCGTAAGTCCGGGAGCCGTACCGGGTGGAAGGGTGAGATCGACGTGGGTCAGCCCGTAGTGTCGGTATGTCTCCCAGTCGAGCTCCTCCTGCTCGGACATCAGCTCGGACGTGAGGCGCTCTGACTCCCGCTGAGCCTTCTCAAGTCGGTGCAGAGACGGGGTGGACTGCGCTATGACCGTCGCCGGCTGGTGGTCAGCCAGGGTCGTTGCGAGTGAATCAAGATGGCGACTGCGGAGCAGGGGACTATCGGCTGGTAGCGGGAAATCCTGCAGAGTCGTTCCTGTGAACTCGTATCGGTTCTCCCACGCCTCATCCTGGAGACCGCGTCCGATTCCGCTTCCCCCCTTGCTCTGACTGTTCTGCTTGAGCCAGAAGCAGGCGGTGGAGCTGTTGAGGATGCCGAGGAGGCGGAGGTGGTCGTCTTCGGTGGAGCCCTCAGGGAGCTTGATCACCGGTGCGGACTGCTTGAAGACCTTGCCGCCGCGGTCGAGGACGAAGTGGTTGTGGGTGGAGACGAAGGCGAACGTGATCGAGAGGGGGGTCAGGTAGCGGGCTCGGACCCAGCGGTACCAGGTCCACCACTTGGCACCGGAATCTGCCTGCGTTTCTCCTCCAAATCCCGTAACCGATGTGAGGGTTCGGCGCAGGGGCCACATCCGCCGGTACCAAGCAGAGCTTTCATCGAGCGGGATTTCATCGAAGTTGGCGTCGTATGGGTTGAAGCTCCATTCGACATCAGAGGTGGTCCAGTCGCGAACAGCTTCGCCAAGAATTACGGACCGAACATGCTCGGCTGAGATGCCCGCTCGCAGCAGCGAGTGCCGGGGAGCAAAGAATGCATCATCTGCGCCAGGGAAACTAGCGAATCCGATTCGACCCGCGATGACGTCCCCTACGATTGCGAGTCCTGCAGCATTCAAGGTTGCGAGGAGCTCGACGGCTCCGCCGCCCGACAGGCTCCAGGGATGAACGTTGAGGTTCGCCCGTGGCAGATCGGTGACGGAAATCCATTGGCCTTCGTACCCTGGCTGTTCGACGCGGCGTGTGATGGATGTCCACACCTTACCTGCTGCGGGATCCGGCGGTGCGCCGGGCTCGCCTTGGATACCAAGGACCGCTCGCACGGTGTCGGAGACGATACTTTGGTTGCGGCCGACGAGGATCACCGTCGGAGTGCCGTGGCCCGGTATGTAGGCGCCGGAGGTGTCGATAACGAGTCGGAGGTCGATGTTGGCGAGGAACTTCTCGATCAGCGGAACGCCGAACTCGCGCTTCATGAAGGAGTTCGACGTGATTTGGCCGACCCAGCCGGCGGTGTCTCCAGACCGGGCGAGGGCGAAGAAGCGCTCCATGAAGGGCACCGTCAACGCATAGGTGCCCTTGCAGTAGTTGTAGATCTCGCGGTAGCGAGCGTTGAGGGCCTTGTCTTTGACCGTGATGTACGGCGGGTTGCCGACGACGCAGTCGTACTGGCCCGGGGCGAGGAACTTGGCGAGCTTCGTGCGGTCCTCGGTGCTGTAGGCGAAGCCGGCAATGACGGCGTCCTTGTCGAACGCTACGTCGCCGTAGTCGAGGGCGTCGCGGCCGCCGGCCTCGGGGCCGTGGAGGAGGGAGTCGCCGTTGATCACGTTGATCGTGAACGCGGGGAGGCCTATGAGCGAGGAATCACCGGAGGCCTGCATGGCGGCGACGAGCAGCCGGAACTGGGCGATCGAGACGGCGAAGGGGTTGAGGTCGACGCCGTAGATGGACTCGAGAGCCTTGTCGGCCAGGGCCCGCGGCTCCATCGCGGGGGCTTGGGCACGCCATCGACCGAGAAGCCGCTGGAATGCGCCCAGAAGGAAATGGCCCGAGCCGCACGTGGGGTCGATCAACTTGAAACCGTCGAGCGGGCGATCGGCCAGTGCAGGCTCGAGGGTCTGGTCGAGGAGGAATTCCTCGACGAACACCGGAGTCTGGAGCAGGGCGTACTTCTTCTTCGCGAAGTCCGAGAGATCTTGATACAGGTCGCCGAGGAAGCGGGTCTCCAGCTGGGGATCGGCGAAGGTCCAGACAAGGGCGCCGTCGTCATCGGTTGCGCGCCAGAATTCCAGAAGCCGCTGCACGGCATCCGAACTCGGCGCGAAGATGTGGATTGCGGCGTGGCTATCGACCAGCCCCTTGGTGGCGCGGTGTGCACCGAGCTCGTTGAACGCCACTTGCAGCCACTCACGGTACGAGGCGTCCGGGTTGCTGCGGTAGAAGCTGTTCTCCGCATCGAGGGCGCGCTGGCGCAGCGTGGGATCAGGGCTGGTGATCCACACCCCGGTATTGCCGAGCAGGAGGTTGTCTTCGCAGAACCGCACGAACACTGAGGTGAGTAGCCAGCCCACCGCTGCCTGCGTGAGCTGGTCCTCCGACCAGTCCGTCCACGAGACTGCGGTGCGCTCCTGTTTGCGCGCGTCGTCGTAGGTCTCACGCCACTGGGCGAGGGCACCGGCCTCGTCGTCGTTCAGGCGCGCTCGCATGTCCTCCACGAGTGCCTTCAGCTGCGGCTTCAGTGCAGCGTTCAGCTCGGCACCGGACGTGGTGGCGACGGTCATCGACGAGACTCCTCGGAAGAACTGGATGTGGACGCGGAGATCAGGGCACGGACATCGTCGTCCGATGCCTGGACGAACTGCTCGGGCGCGGACTGGGGGAGCGCGATGTCGTCCACCCGGGCACCCGGCCGGCCGCCGGACTCCTCCGGCTGCGGCACTAGGGCCCAGACCGCGTGCGGCGGCGGGTTCGTGACGTCCACCCAGCGTTGCAGCACACCGAGTTGACCGTAGGCGGCGAGCGTCGAAAGGTCGGTGAGGACCACAGGCGCGTCGGCAGAAGATGCACGCTCGACGATTGCCGGGATGCACTGCGTGACGAAGGCTTTGAGGTTTTCACGTTCGCTCGACGCGCCGGAGTCTGCCGCAACGATTGCGTCCCACGGGGCCCCGGCCGCAGCCGCACGGGCGCGCATCTCGCTCAGCAGCACCTCGGTCACGTCGATATGGACGGCGCCGAAGCGCGCGGCGATCGCCTCGGCGACGCGATCGGTGTCGCCGAGAGGCACGCCGATCGCACGGAAGGTCCGGTCGCGTGAGCTGCTCGCCAGCAGTACCTCCAGCTCGTTACCGGACTGCAGCTGCGTCGGTGGGGCCGTCCGCGTGGTGTACGTGGGGACCTTCGTGAATTGATCCGGATCGGGCTTCCGTTGGAAGCGTTGCTCGTCCGCGTTCCACTCCGTGCCGGGAAGCACGTCCTCGACGAGTGCCTGCAGCGCCTCGCCGGACGGCAGCGGTGCCGCGTGGGGGAACCGCGCTGCGATGCGCGAGCGCAAGGTCTTCACCGTGAAAGTCTCGGTGCGGGACGCACCTGCAAGGACCTCTCGCAGCGCAGCCCTTGGATCCAGAGGGATCCTATGCAGCTCGTCGCGGGCGGACAGGGCGATCTCCGCGGAGGAGGTCGCCGCAATCCGCAGCAGGACGTGCGTGGGCACCTCCACCTGATCGGCGGCATCGCCCAGCACCTTCGCTGCGGCTCGGCGCAACTCAGCGGTGGCCTCTGCCGGACCGACCAGGGACCGGCCGTCAGATTCGGCACCGTCGACCAGCTTCTCCGCGGCCTTCGCCAGCTCCCGGGGCAGTGCTTGGGCCTGCTTGGAGAGCGTGAGCATTGCCACACTGCCGGTGGCCTGCCGCCGGACCGGGCTGATCCGCGCACCGTCGGCGTCCAGCCCGGAAGCGAGGGCGATGCGCAGGACGCCGAGTGCGCGGCGTTCCAGAGTCCGATCCGCCGAGTCGTCGAAGCCGGCAACCAGTTCACGGGCAAGCAGATCCGGTGTCGAGACTCCGCCCGAGGACTCCAGCAGCGCGATCACCGAGCCATAGATCTTCTCAATCGTGGTGTTCAACTGCGGATTCTTCTCCCAGAGCGTGGAGAACTCCATGAAGATCTGCGCTATCCGGCCCGGCGTCACCTCCAGGGTCTCCGCTAGCCGGCCGTACGACTCGAAGGGATCGGTGGGGGACTGTTCGTGGGTGCCGAGAAGGAGGGCCACCACCTGTCGACGGACTCCCGATGCCTTGGTGCCCGCGACGGCGAGCATCGCGTCCGTGATGCCGGTCAGGCTGGTCAGCGGAGGTGAAGTGGTGACCGGTCGGGCAGGCTTTGCCGTCGTTGGAGGAGCGGGCGGTGGCTTCGGTTCCGACGACTTCGCCGCGAACACAGCGACCCACGCTTCGCGCATCGCCGGAGCCGTGTCGAAACGCTTGCGCGCGTCCCGGGCGAGTGCGCGGCGGAAGAACTCCGTGAGGGCCTGTGCGCGCGTGGGAGCGAAGTCGTGCGCGACGAAGTCCTCCACCTCGATGGTCGGCTCGTCGGTGAGGGCGCGGGGATCGCTCCGGCCGTCGCCGTACAGCGGAGTGGACGCCGTGGCCATCTCGTACAGGACCACGGCCACGGAATAGCGTTCTGCGGCGGAGTCGTACGCGCGACGGGTGCCGATGCCCAGGTCCGGGTCCCGGTAGGGGGGAGTGCCCGCGTCGATCGAATCCGCCGACGCCCGGGCGAGGGAGAAGTCGAAGAGCACCAGTCGGGGCTGCGTGTTGCGTCCGGGCTCGCGGTACAGGCCCAGGTTGGACGGCTTGATATCGCGGTGGGTGATGCCGGCCTCGTCGAGGCCGATCAGCGTGCTGAGCAGTTCCGTGCCCCACAGTTTGAGTCGGTTCTCCGAAACGGAGTCGTAGCGCACCAAGTCGGCCAGGGTCTGCTGGCCGCAGTAGGAGAGCAGCAGAGCGGTTCGGTCGCGCGGCAACTGCATCGGGCCCTCGATGAGCCGGACCACGCCGGTGAGCGCCGGCGCCAGGTCCGCCACTGAACGCAGGGTCTCGGCCTCGTCGGCGAGCCGGGAGGCGGCACCGTCGTCGATGCCGACCTTGAGGACGCGCTCCGCGTCGTCGGCCTCGCGGTCCCGGACCAGGATGCCGCGCGCGGTGGAACCCGCGCCGAGCACCTTGACCACGTCGAAACGGTCGTCGATCACATCGTCCTGGGCAGGATTGAGCGGATCGACCTCGGGAGCGTCATCGGCGGTGTTCTTGCGGTGGTTGGCCAGCGCGCCGGCGAACTCCTGGGCGCCGAAGGTCTCATCCTTGGTGGTGATCGGCTTCGTGCGCTTCGTCGCCTGCGGCGACGTGACCGTGAGGACCAGATCGCGGAGGTCACCGTCGACGAACCGCCCCGAGGCCGCGAGATCGAGCCCGCCCTCCTGGCGAAGGCGGTTCAGGAGCTCGGCCCGGTCGCGCGCTGGCGCGTCGCCGCCCGAGAGGAGGAAATACGCGAGCGCCCCGAGTGAGAACATGTCGATCGCCACGCGGTCGGCGTCCTGCGCCCACCGATCCTCGGGCGCCTGGAAGACATCGTTCTGTGTGGGCTGCTCGGCGGACCCGAGGGCCGTGCCCGGGGTGGCGGTGCCCTGGTGGATCTTGCCCGCCCAGGTCCAGTCGACCAGCTTCACGGACACCGCACCGTCGTCGACCTTGACCAGCACGCTGCCGGGGGTGAGCCCGCGGTGTGCGACGTGGTTGCGGTGGGCGTAGGCCAGCGCGTCGGCGGCCTGCTGGAGGACCTCGAGTTGCTGGTCGGCGGTGAGATCGTGCTCGGCGAGATACAGGTCGAGCGGCGTGAATCCCTCGATCTCCGGGTACACGATCACGGTGTTGCCGTGCGTGTCCTGTGGGAGATCGATGGGCGAGACGATCGAATCGTGACGCAGTCCCTCGAGGAGCGTGAACTCGCGGTTCATCGCGCGGAAGCGGGCGAGCCGCGCCTGCGTCGGAGTGCCGGGCGGCATGCTGATGATCCGCGCGCGCGCCTTGGAGTTCGTGGTCTGGTGTTGCGCCTCCCACTCCTGCCAATCGTCGCCGGCGGCGAGCGGCTGACCGGTGATGGTCCACGAGCCCGCGTGTCTCTCCGCCCGACGGTGGCCGGTGAGCGCGCGCATCGCCAAGCCGACGATCACACTGATGTCCTCGTGGATCGGCTGGCGATCGCGCGGAGGCTCGAGGACGCGACTGGAGATCCCGGGAAGCCCGGTCACGGATTCGAGGCCGTCGATGCCGAAGAGGCTCGACTTGGCGAGATCGCTTAAATCCGTGGTGAAGTCGTCCCCGTGGAGGAAGACGCACTCTTGGATCCACGGCAGGGCGCGGTCGACCTTGCTCGGGTTCAGTCCGTGCTCCGCCGCGACCTTGCGGGCCTCGTCCTTGATGCGGGACGAGAGCCGCTGCGCCTTGCGGCGCGTGAGGATCAACGGTGAGCGTTCCGTCTTGGTGCGGCCGCTACTGAACTGGCGGGTCCACGTCTGCTCCGTGCCCGTGAGGTGGCCGGCGTAGGACTTCATCTCGATCAGATGCAGCCGACCGCGGCCCAGGATCGCAGCATCGATCTCGTGCCACTGACCCTGGCCGTCCATGAACTCGAAGTTGGTCCAGGCGCGGTACGGGGAGGTGTTCGGAAAGATCTCACGGAGAAGCCGCAGGCCGGCTGCCTCGTGGGCGTAGTTCGACGGCGTGACCTCGATCCAGCGATCCTCGCCAGCCACCGTCTACACCTCCCACGTCCCACCCGCGTCCGCGCGGGATCTCCCGGGCGACAATAGCAATCCGGGGCGGACTGCTGTGCGTCAACGGGCAGTACGGAGCGAAACGGCCGGAAATGTGTCAGAGGCGGGCTCTACGATGTCGCGCATGGCTGAAGAATTGGGGGCAGGCCGTGTTCGAGAACGGCCCGACCGGTATGTGGGTCATTCGAAGCAGAGGGGATTCTTTGAATGGTGAATTCACGTTTGGAAAGTGCGGTCGACGCTGCGGTTCTGCAGGCCGAAACCGAGCGCGACGAGCTGCGTGACGTTGTCGCCGGGATCCGTTCCGCGATCGAATCGGTGCAGACGCCCGGGAAGAGCGAGGGAAGCGAGCTTCGCCGCATTCTGTCGGAATTCTCCCAGGTGTCCGACGGACTCATCGGCGATCCGGCACAGAGCGAAACGTTCAACATCGCGTTCTTCGGCCGCACCGGCGCAGGGAAGAGCACATTGCTATCCATCCTGGGGTGCCTGGATGGCGCGCGAGTATCTGACGGCCACAGTGACTTCACTACCGAGGTCACCCCCGTCGCCTGGAACAAGTGCCAGCTCTGGGACACCCCGGGGATCAACGGCTGGGGGCGGCCGGAGGTGGATGAGCAGAGCGAGGTCTCGTCCAAAGACTCCGCCCGGGAACGCCGCTCGACTCTCGAGGGCAGAGCGCGGCGCGCAGTCGAGAAGGCAGACCTGGTGCTGCTCTGTTTCGACAGTCAGAGCCAGCAGGCGTCGGAGTTCGGCAAGATCGCGGCGTGGGTCCAGGAGTTCGGCAAGCCCGTGATAGCTGTCTTGAACGTGCGGAATCCACGTTGGCGCCACTCGCGGAGGCTCGTCGGGGTGGCGGCGCGGAAGACGTTGTCGCGCGCTGTGGCCGAGCACGCCGGCAACATTCGTACCGAGCTCGATCGGATAGGGCTCACCGGCACGCCGATCGTCGCCTACCACGCCCAGCGGGCTCTTTTCGCGAGAGCGTCCGAACCTTACTCGGGACCGGCGGCTGACAGTCTCGCCGTGGAACGCGAGCAGTTCGGTAGTGACTACCTGCTCGCGAGTTCGAACTTCCCCGCACTCGAACAACTCATCGTGAGTGCGATCGCTCACGGCGCAGCGGACCTGCGGAGGACATCGATGCGCGACGGACTGCGGGGCGCCGCTGATCGAGCCTCGGCCGAACTCGCGGTCATGGTCACGGATGCGGAGGATCGCATCGCGCTGGCCGATGTCACAGCGATGAAGCTGATCGACGTTCTGGGCTATCCGGAGGAGGAGAACCGGACAGACCTGCTCGGTGTCAGCGCGCCGATCCTCCGAGACGCTGAGGAGGCACGTGGTGGTCCGTACCTCGGAACCGCGAGTGGGTCCATCGATCGATTCTTCGAGCGGCTCGTGGAGAAGCACCTGGCAGCGCCACGACAAATGGTGCTGAACGAGGTTGAGATCCTGGTGAGTGAAAACCTCCGGAACGGGGACGACACCACAGCCGAGGACATCCGAGACGTATATGAACGCCACCGCGAGGATCTCACGACGGCGGTTGCCGAGATGTGGGCCGCAGCCGGCGCTTTCCTCAACCGCAGGGTGAGCGTTGTCCTCGCGCAGGGCGATGAGGACGTTGCGCTGGGCAGTGCGGCGGGTGCCCGACGAGACGGTGGTCTGAAGGGTGTCTTCGGACGTGTTCTGAGCATCGTCGGTATCGGCGCCTCTGCGGCAGGCGGCGTGCTCGTGCTGCCCGCGGTCACCAATTTCTGGAATCCCGCCGGATGGGTCAGCGGTACCGCGGTCATCGGGTTGAACGCCGTCGGCGCAGCTGCGGGAGCCCTTGGGGGCAAGCTCAGCGCAGATGGACAGAAGGACGGTGCCCGGCATCGATCTCGCGCACTCCAGGAGGTGCGGGATGCGGTGAACGAGTCCTTCGATACGGTCGAGGCGGATCTTCGCCGTGGCTTCCACGATCAGAAGTGGCGTGCCGCGGCGCCACACCTCATCGAGGCGTTGGAACAGGTGGTGAACCTGAATCGGTACGCGCAGTCCGTGCCAGCGGCCAACGTCGCGATAGCCCGGAGTCGTGACCGGATCCGTCGCTCTCCCGAGCCGGGGGAGGTCATCGACGGTGCGGTTGCCGAAGTTGTGGCGAGCCGGAGACGAAAATCCACTCGTTCGCTAACCGCGGCTGACGTCTGGCTGGGTGAGGACTGGATCGAGGCCACAGACGTGGCGGTGGTCGAGACCCGCGCGGAAGTGCTTGATCACCTCGCCACGACGCGTGCCAATGATCGGAAGCGGTTGGACCGCTTCATCGCCAGAGCCTGGACTCCCGTGGATCAAGTAGGCCTGGACAAGTGGCTTTCACGGATCGACGCCATGGTGGACGACGAGACCAAAGATCGTGTTGAGAACATTTTCGCAGTGTTCGACGGTGTCCCATCGGTCGTGGTGGTAGGTGACTACAGTGCGGGCAAGAGCAGTCTGGTCAAACGTCTTCTGGCAGAGGTGGGTGCCACTGAGCCACGGGCTCTCCGAATATCTGGCGCTGTCGCTACGGACACCGTTCAAGTCTGTGACGCAGGGCATTTCCGCATCGTCGATAGTCCCGGGTTCCAGAGTGGTCGGGCGCATCACGACTCCATCGCGCTCGCGGCGACGGTCAGCGCTGCGCTCGTCGTCGTCGTTCTGCACGTCAACTTGATGATCGGTGATACTGGACTGCTCGAATCGATCGTGGCCGGGACCGAACTCACGGTGGGTAAGGGACGGAGGGTGCTGTTCCTGGTGAACCGGGCCGACGAGTTGGGCGCGGACCCGACTATCGCGCCCGAGGACTTCGCACGCCTGAAGGATCTCAAGGCCGCTGAATTGCGGGGAGCACTTGCGTCCTTGTCCGTCGAAATCGACGACCTGCAGGTTCACCTCGTGGCAGGCGATCCGTTCGGTCAATATGCGGATCAGGCCACCGTGGTACGGGCGGATTTCGACGAGAACCGGACGTGGGACGGTGTCGATCCCCTCAAGAATGCACTCCTCGGATTCAGTCGTGGTGCAGCGCGTTCGGGGGCTATCCGGGGAGCGATCGACGAGGCGTGCGCGATCCTGGCACGCCGCGGGCAGGTGGTAGACGATCGATCCCGGGAGCTCGAGCAAGAGTCCGACGTGACAGAGGACCTGATGCGTGCGCTCACTGCTGCCGAGAAAGAGGCGCGAACCCTGGAGGAATCGGTGCGAGAGCGGATCGCCAAGGCCGTACGCCGTCGAACCGATAGCACGATCGACGAGATCCGCAAGATCGCGCCAGGCGACGGCAGTGGCCTCAAGGATGCCGTCGACGGGTGGCTGGACGAACCGTTCTGGCGGGATCTGGAGCGACTGTTCGACGTCATCGGTACGGAGAGCCAACGTCTGGTCGAGGAGCACTCATCGGCGATCCGGCGAGAACTGGAGTTCACACGCATTGAATTCGCAGGTATGCGGCCGGCAGGAGCGGTCGATGGAGCTGTCGGTGCGCCGGGCGGTCAGGGCGGCGGGGCCGCCGCCGCGGGATCCAGCGCATTCAGGCTGTCTGCCGGACTTGCCAAGACGCTGGGCAACAGGGACGCCGTCTATGCCATCGGCAAGGCGATCGGCGTGAAGTTCCGGCCGTGGGGCGCGGTGAACGCGGGCAGGGCAGTCGGCAAGGTCGCGCCGATTCTGAGCTTCGTGGCAGCGGGACTGGAAACCTACAAGCTCCATGCTGACTCCGTCGCAGCCAACAAGATGCGCCAGGCGAAGGCAGACGCCGAGGAACGGCTACACGCGAGCTCAGCGGAGTTGGTGGAATCGGTAATGCGTGGCGACGAGGAACGCCCCGGTCCTGGCGCAGTTCTCTCGGACTTCGCAGCGACCGTGCGTGCGCTCCGCGAGGAGATTCGCGCAGCGCACTCCGACTCCGCCGCACTGTGGGGGGCGTTGCGCGCGGAGCGCCTTCACATCTCCGAGCTCTTGTCGGACGCGGCGGAGCTGACCCTCATCCAAAATGTGGAGGACTGACACGATGAATGTCGAACAAGCCAAACAGTGGTACGCGGAAGCGGTCGAGGACGGCTCTGCCGTTGAGGAGTGGACGGCGTTCGCGGGCGATCCACGGCCGGTCGTCACGGTCCTCGGTTCGTACGACGTGGGTAAGAGCAGCCTCATCCGCCGCCTTCTGGTCGACGCCGGCGCGGAGGTGCCCGACTGGCTCACTATCAGCGCCCGTCACGAGACCTTCGACGTCAACGAGGCGGGAGTGCACGGCATTCGGCTGCGGGACACACCTGGGCTCGCGGTGGGAGCAGATGACGCACGGGGCCTGTCCAACTCCGCGCACGCACTGACCTCATCCATAGCCACTGATGTGCTGGTGGTCGTTCTGACGCCGCAGTTGGCCACTGGCGAAATCGACGTTCTGCGGGCGATTCTGGCCCGAGGATGGGATCCGGGAACTCTCTGGTTCGTGATCTCGCGCTTCGACGAAGCCGGCGTGGATCCGGAGACGGATCCCGCCGGGTACAGCGATCTTGCAGATCGGAAGCGGGATGAACTGCGAGCCGCGTTCTCACTCTCGGAGGACGTGCCGGTCTTCGTCGTGGCCGCTGACGGGTTTCAGTACGCCGCGAGCGAGCACGCCCCCGATCCGGCTGTCTGGGAGTCCAATCGCGCATGGGACGGAATGAACGAGTTGGCGGCCGCGCTCAAGGATGTCGCGGCAGATCGACCGGTCCTGCGCGGATTCGCCGAGGACAGGTACTGGCGCACGATCGTTCGAGACGTCTGCGACGGCATTGAGGAGCAGCTCCCGGACATGGAGTCGGCGGCGGTGCAAGCGAACCTCGTCGAGCAGGCCACCCAGGCGTGGAGAGACGAGCTCGGGCATCTCGGTGCGGCAGCGAAGGCCGGCCTGCGTGGCATCCTGGCGGCAGCCGCCCGCGACGGCTACGGCGCTGACAAGGAGTCCTGGAGCAGGGTAGGCGAGGATCTCTCGCGGTCCCTGAACTCGTGGCTCCTCCAGGAATCGGCCGACCTCGACCGTCTCGCGAACGATGTCGATCGCAGCGCACGCACTGAACGTCAGAACCCGAACTGGCAGAAGCTGGACGAACTCATCTCGGCGGCACTCGATTACGAGGTGGATGAGGTGGAGACCCCCGAGGTGAGCGAAAAGTTGAAGACTTTCGGGCCGTACGTTGTGCAGGCAGTCGTCATCGGCGTTCCGATGATCGTCCACCTACGTTCAAGGGGGCTTGACGGAATCGGCGACCTTGAGAAGATCGTTGCGGCGCAAGCCGGTCGCGTCGGAAGGGTGAATGCCGGGGCGGACTTCGTCATCGATCGGGTGGCCCCATTGATCGCGGAAGCACTGACCAACCACGCTCAGGCGCGGGCCGAGACCGCCGCCTGGCGCGGCCGGGTCGATGACTTCATTGAACAGATTCGCGAGGTGGCGCTGGAGCAATGGGAGGTGCGCATCGCCGAGACGAGGGATCTGATCGAGATAGCGGGCGGCGGGCAGGCGCAGCTGGCAGCGGGGCTTCGCTCAGCTCTGGAAGACGCGCAAGGGAGGTGTGCTGAGGGAAGGGCACTTCTCCGCACAGAGTGAGGTCTCTGTAGCCGCGGCCGCCCGCAACCGACGATCGCGGATGCGAATTGCTGGGAGTCTCGCACCTGTCACACCCCGGCGGTAGCCTCCGGGCATCGTCGAAGGGGGCACGATGTCGGACCTGCAATCACTACTCACGGCGCAGATCGTCCCGCCCGAACGGGCGGCGGATTACCTGCGCGCCATGGACATCGAGGTCGAGGATCTCTACGCCTCGATCGCCGAGGGGGTGCGGTGCGCGGAGGAGCTCGACCACTTCGCCCCGCCCACGGCGCCGGGCCTGATGCGCTGGGTCGGGGTGGTCGCCGAGCTGCGTCGCCGGCTCGCCGCCACGGGCCGGTGGCTGCCGGACGATCGCCGGGGGCAGCCGATCAGCCGCCACCTCGAGAGCCGGCGCACGCTCGCCGTCATGAGCGGCGACTGGGCAACGGGAAGCCCGCACTAGGCGTCCGGGCCCCACGCCGTCCGGCGCAAGGGACGCGCCACCGCCGATTCGTTCCACCCCGACGAGGTGCTGTTCCCGCTCGAGGCCCTCACACCGGTCCGGTGGTCCGACGGTGCGCTCGCCGGGACCTGGGTCCTGCTCTACCGCGACGACGGCGGCGCGATCCGCTTGGAGGTCTCCCAGCCCGCCGGTTTCGACCGTGACTCCGGGCAGTTCACCGGCTGGACGGTGCGCGTCCTGCTCGACGACTGGCGCCCGGGCGATCGGCGCCGTCCGCCGTCGAGGATCGGTGCCGGGTTCGATCTGCAACTCGTCCGGTCCGTCGCATGACGGGCTCGGCGAAACCGGACCGCGCACCGTCGGGCATGGGGTAGTGATGGTCCATGCCCGAACCGATCCTGCCCCTGGTCTCCACGATGCAAGACGATCAGCTCTCGCTCGCGACGCTCCTCAAGCACGCCACCACCTGGTACGCGGACGCAGCTGAGGTGGCCACCTGGACGCCAGAGAAGACCACCCGGATGAGCTTCGGCGAGATGGGGCGCGACGCTGCCCGGCTCGCCCACGCGCTCACCGCACTCGGTGTGGTGCCGGGGGACCGGGTGGGCACGTTCCAGTGGAACAACAACGAGCACATGACGGCCTATGTCGCCATCCCCGCGATGGGCGCCGTGCTGCACACGATCAACATCCGCCTGTTCCCCGATCAGATCACCTACATCGCCAACCACGCGGCGGACCGCGTGATCATCGCCGACGGCAGCCTGATCCCGCAGCTCAACGCCGCCATCGGCGGCATGACCACGATCGAGCACGTCATCGTGGTGGACGGGGACAAGGACCTGATCGAGGCGCCGAACGGGGTGCGACTGCACGACTACCGCGATCTGCTCGACGCCCAGCGCGACGAGTACGACTGGCCGGACATCGATGAGCGCGCCGCCGCAGCCGCCTGCTACACCTCCGGCACCACCGGTGACCCCAAGGGCGTCATGTACAGCCACCGGAGCATCTGGCTGCACTCCACCGCGGTCTGCGCCAGCTACGGACTGGGGATGGGCCCGAACGACACGGTGCTGCCGATCGTGCCGATGTTCCACGCGATGAGCTGGGGCACGCCGTTCGGCGCGCTCATGTCCGGCGCCTCGCTGATCCTGCCGGACCGCTACCTGCAGCCCGAGCCCATGGTCCGCCTCCTCGCGGAGGAGCGGCCGACGATCTCGGCCGCGGTCCCGGCCGTGTGGATCGGCATCGTCAACCACCTCGACAAGCACCCGCAGGACATCACGCATCTGCGGCACATCGCGTGCGGCGGCTCGGCGGTCCCGCTCAGCCTCGCGCAGGCGCTGGACCGGCACGGCGTGACGATCGTGCAGGCGTGGGGGATGACGGAGACCTCGCCGGTGGCGAGCATCGCCTGGCCGCCGCGCGGCGTCACCGGCGACGACGCGTGGGCCTACCGCAACACACAGGGCCGGTTCCTCCCCGGCGTGCAGGGGCGCCTCGTCGACGACCTGGGGGAGGTCGTTCCCGCCGATGGCGTCACCCAGGGCGAGGTGCAGGTGCGCGGCCCGTGGGTCACGGGCAGCTACTACAGCCCCGCGGGCTCCGAGCCCGTGGGCGCCGACAAGTTCGAGGACGGCTGGCTGCGCACCGGCGACATCGGCAGGTTGACGCCGGACGGCTACGTGACCCTCGTGGACCGGTCGAAGGACGTCATCAAGTCCGGCGGTGAGTGGATCAGCTCCGTCGAACTCGAGAACGAGGTCATGGCCCACCCCGCGGTGCTCGAAGCGGTGGCCATCGGCGTTCCCGACCCGAAGTGGGACGAGCGGCCGTTGGTCGCGGTCGTGCTCCACCCCGGTGCGGAGGTCACCATCGCTGAGCTGCGCGAACACCTCGTCGGGAAGTTCGCGAAGTGGCAGATCCCCGACAACTGGGCGTTCATCGCCGAGGTTCCGAAGACCTCCGTCGGCAAGTTCGACAAGAAGGTTCTGCGGGCCCAGCACGCGGACGGCGGACTGGACGTGCGTAGCGAATAGCGAGTCGGACGGGCGTGTCAAAACATCAAGGGTTGACACGATGATGCATTCTGAAAGGCGTGTCCGAGCAGTCTGACGATCCGCGCTGGGTCGCCGCTGCCAATTGGGCGGCGGCCGGCGGCTTCGGCGTGGGCGCGATCGCCCAGCGCGAGGGGGTCACCCGGATCGACGCCCTGTTGGCGATCATCGAGGAGTGGCGTCGGACGCCGGACCTGTTCACGCGGTCGCCCGCGGCCGCGGTTCCGGTAGGGGTCGAGCAGTGTCCGGACTGCGGGATCTGGTTCTCCGATGTCGACGCGCACAGCCTGGTGCACCGCGGCCTGGGCATCCGCGAGCGGACCGATTCCGTGGCGGACGGTGCGCGGCACACCGTCGGGAACGGAGCGCGTCCCCGTCGGTTGCGGGACCCGGTCCCGGACGAGGGGCCGGATCCTCGGCTCATCCAGCACGCCTCCCCGATGACCGAGCCGCCCGACGACACGCCCTGGCGTACCTGGGCGGAGGCGGCCAACTGGGCGGCGGCCAACGGGCTCGGTCCGAGCCGCCTCGCGGACCGCGTGGGCATCGACGCCGCGTCGGTGACCGTGGCGATCATCGACGCCTGGAGCCACGACCCGGCCTCGTTCACGGTGCCCGGGGCGGTCAACGTGCCGGGTGGCGCGCTCAAGCAGTGCCCGGCGTGCGGTCTGTGGTTCGCGAGTGTCGACAACCACATCGCAGCGCACGGACGGATCAGCGGAGCGCGGCGGGGCTCGGTGCGCGTGCCGGCGCTGTGGAACCTCCGGGCGGACCACGACGGGCACGCCGCGCCGCGCACCGCCTTCGAGCGCGCGATGGAGCGGGCCGGTCACCTCGACCACTACCTGGAACTGCGGAGGTCGGTGCTCGAGCACCTCAGCCCGCCGCAGTTCCGCAGCCGCATCGACGCCTCGCAGCAGCGGGCGGCGGAGATCCTGCGCCGGATCTCGGGCGAATGCGGCTACGAGGAGGCCGTGGGGGAACTCCTGCTCTCGCGGCCGGGGGTGCTCTTCGACGACGGCGACCGCGTGCAGTGCCACCTGTGCGGTCTGTGGATGGCCATGATCACCCCGCACCTGGGGCTGCACGACATCGAGGCGGCGGGCTATCGCGAGCGGTTCGACCTCGCGGAAGGCGATCCGTTGGTCTCGCGCAGCATGCACCGACCACCCACCGAACATGTCGGCCATCCGTCCTAATCTGGTGGGGTGGCCGATCCGCAGAGTTACCGCCCCGCACCGGGCACCATTCCCACGCAGCCCGGTGTGTACAAGTTCCGGGACAAGCACGGCCGGGTCGTCTACGTCGGCAAGGCGAAGTCGCTGCGCAGCCGGCTGAACTCCTACTTCGCCGATGTCTACGGCCTGCACCCGCGCACCCAGCAGATGGTCACCACCGCGGCGTCCGTCGAGTGGACCGTGGTGGGCACCGAGGTCGAGGCGCTGCAGCTCGAGTACAACTGGATCAAGGAGTTCGACCCGCAGTTCAACGTCCGCTACCGGGACGACAAGACCTACCCGATGCTGGCGGTCACGCTCAACGAGGAGTACCCGCGGCTGTACGTCTACCGCGGGCCGCGGCGCAAGGGCGTGCGCTACTTCGGCCCGTACAGCCACGCCTGGGCCATCCGCGAGACGCTGGACCTGCTGCTGCGCGTCTTCCCCGCACGCACCTGCTCGGCGGGAGTGTTCAAGCGGCACAGCCAGATGGGGCGCCCCTGCCTGCTCGGGTACATCGACAAGTGCTCGGCGCCGTGCGTCGGTCGCGTCACGGCCGAGCAGCACCGGGACATCGTCCTGGACTTCTGCGACTTCCTCGCCGGCCGGACCGACAACCTGATCAAGCAGCTGGAGAACGACATGCTCACGGCCAGCGAGGAGCTGGACTTCGAGCGCGCCGCGCGCCTGCGTGACGATGTCTCGGCCCTCCGCAAGGCCGTCGAGAAGCAGGCCGTGGTGCTCGGCGACGGCACCGACGCGGATGTCATCGCCTTCTCCGCGGACGAGCTCGAGGCCGCGGTGCAGATCTTCCACGTCCGTGGCGGCCGGGTCCGCGGCCAGCGCGGGTGGGTGGTGGAGAAGCCCGGGGATGCGGAGCAGAACGAGCACGCGGAGCTGCTGGAGCAGTTCGTCACCCAGTTCTACGGCGAGGAGGCGGAGCGGGCGAAGCAGTCGGGTGCGGACGCGCCCAACCCGGTACCGCGCGAGGTTCTCGTCCCCGGCCTGCCGGACGACGCGGAGGAGTTGCAGGACTGGCTCTCGGGCTTGCGGGGCGCCCGCGTCTCGCTGCGGATCCCGCAGCGCGGCGACAAGCGCACCCTGATGGAGACGGTCGAACGCAATGCCGTCGAGGCCCTGCATCAGCACAAGCTCAAGCGCTCCGGCGATCTCACGGCCCGGTCGGCGGCCCTGCAGGGGCTGCAGGACGCGCTGGATCTGGACGAGGCGCCGCTGCGCATCGAGTGCGTGGACATCAGTCACATCCAGGGCTCCGACGTGGTGGCCTCGCTGGTCGTCTTCGAGGACGGGCTGGCCAAGAAATCGGACTACCGCCACTACGGCATCAAGGAGGCCGCAGGCGACGGCCACAGCGACGACGTGGCGTCGATCGCCGAGGTCACCCGCCGCCGTTTCCTCCGCCACAAGGCCGACGGCGGTGCCGGCGCCGGGACGGCCGACGCGGCGACCGACCCGGTCGCGGACTCGGGCGACGGTGGCGACCTGGCCCCGGAGGCCGCGATCGATCCGCAGACGGGGCGGCCCCGCCGGTTCGCGTACCCGCCGAACCTCTACGTGGTCGACGGTGGCGCGCCCCAGGCCGCCGCCGCGCAGGAGGTGCTCGACGAGCTCGGGGTCACCGATGTCGCGGTCATCGGCCTCGCCAAGCGGCTCGAGGAGGTGTGGGTGCCCGGCGAGGACGATCCGGTCATCCTCCCGCGCAGCTCCGATGCGCTGTTCCTGCTGCAGCGGGTGCGCGACGAGGCGCACCGGTTCGCGATCTCCTTCCATCGCAACAAGCGGTCGAAGCGGATGACGGTCAGCGCGCTGGACGCGATCCCCGGCCTCGGGGATACGCGGAAGGCCGCGCTCATCAAGCACTTCGGGTCCGTGGCCAAGCTGCGAGAGGCGAGCCTGGAGGACATCGTCGAGGTGCCCGGGATCGGGCTGACCACGGCGCGCACCGTGCTCGACGGTCTGCGGACCGACATCGCATGAGCGTCTCGAGCGTCGTGGCGCAGGTCGCCCCCGTCCTCGTCTTCCTCCTCGCGATCACGGTCGTCGCCGAGGTCGCGCAGCTCGCCGGCGTCTTCGAGGCACTGGGGGTGCTGGCCGCCCGGCTCGGCCGCGGCCGGGTGCTGCTCATGTGGCTGTGGGTGGTCCTGGTCGCGTGCGTGGCCACCATCGTCCTGAGCCTGGACACGACCGCGGTTCTGCTGACCCCGGTGGTCCTCGCGGCGGCCCTGCGCCTGGGAATCGCGCCGCTGCCCTTCGCGATGACCACGGTGTGGCTGGCGAACACCGCGTCGCTGCTGCTGCCGGTCTCCAATCTCACGAATCTCCTTGCCGTGTACCACTTCGACGGCGGCGTGCGCGCGTACCTGGCGCTGTCGTGGCGGCCCGCGCTGGCCGCGATCGCGGTCACCGTGGTGGTGCTGTGGTCGCTGCACCGCCGAGCGCTGCGCGGCACCTACGTCGTACCGGAGCACGCGCCGCCGCCGGACCGGGTCCTGTTCGGCGTCGCCGCGGTGGCCTGCGCCGTGCTCGGGCCCGCGTTCGCGCTCGGCGTCCCGCCCTGGGCGGCGGCGACGGTGGCCGCGGTGGTCCTGGTCGGCGCGCTCGCGGCCCGGCAGCCGCGGCTGCTCCGCGAGGTCGAGGTGCCGTGGCGGATGGTGCTCATCCTCGCGGTCGTGTTCACCCTGCTCCAGGTGGCGCTGCGGCTCGGCCTGGAGGACGTGCTGCGTTCGGTCGCGGGCGCGGGCACGGCACCGTCGGACCTGCTGCGGTTGGCGGGGGTCGGGGCCCTCGCCGCCAACGGCGTCAACAACCTGCCGGCCTACTTCGCACTCGAACCCACCGCGACGGGCGAACCCGTCCGGCTCATGGCGCTCCTGATCGGCGTCGGCGTGGCACCGGTGGTCACGCTGTGGGCGTCCTTGGCCACGCTGCTGTGGCGAGAGCGGTGCGCCCGCGCGGGGGTGCGGATCGATGCGCGACGGTTCGCCGGCCACGGTCTGATCCTGGCGGTGACGGCGACCCTCGCCGCGGTCCTCGTGCTCTGAGGTGTCGGATATGCGGGGGTTCGTTCCCTTCGCTCCGGCTGGTTAGTGTAGCGTCGCCTTACTCCCGCCCGCCGTGAGTGATTTCGTTGCACAAGAAAAGGATTCGACGATGTCGTTGCGCACGCGTACCACCCTGGCCGCCGCATTGGTGGCGGTGGCCTCCCTCACGATCACCTCCTGTGGCTCGAGCAGCGACGGTGCCGCACCGTCGAGCGCCGGCGCCGAGGGCGGTGACCTGACCCTCTACAACGCCCAGCACGACAGCCTCACCAAGGAGTGGGTCGCGAAGTTCACCGAGCAGACCGGCATCAAGGTCACGATCCGGCAGGGCAAGGACTCGGAGCTGGCCCAGCAGATCATCGCCGAGGGCGACCGCTCGCCCGCGGACGTCTTCCTCACGGAGAACTCGCCGGCCATGACGCAGGTCGAGAACAAGGGCCTGTTCGCGGATGTCGACGCGGCGACCCTCGCCCAGGTGGGTGCGGGTCTCAAGCCGTCGACGGGGAAGTGGACCGGCATCGCCGCCCGTTCCACCGTGCTGGTCTACGACAAGCGCAAGCTCACCCCCGAGCAGCTGCCGAAGTCGATGACCGACCTCGCGAGCCCGGAGTGGAAGGGGCGCTGGAGCGCCTCGCCGTCGGGCGCCGACTTCCAGGCGATCGTCTCCGCGTACCTCCAGCTCAAGGGGGAGCAGGCGACCAAGGACTGGCTCGCCGCGATGAAGGCGGGCGCCACGGCCTACAAGGGCAACGGCGCCGCGATGAAGGCGGTCAACGCAGGCGAGGTGGACACCGCGCTGATCTACCACTACTACTACTACGGAGACCAGGCCAAGACCGGCGAGAACTCCGGCAACGTGGGCACCCACTACTTCAAGAACCAGGACCCGGGCGCCTTCGTGTCGGTCTCGGGCGGCGGCGTGCTCAAGTCCTCGAAGAAGCAGGCCCAGGCGCAGCAGCTGCTGAAGTTCATCACCTCCAAGACCGGCCAGGAGGTCCTGGAGAAGGGCACCTCGTTCGAGTACCCCGTGGCGTCCGACGTCCCGGCCAACCCGAAGCTGGTCCCCATGGCCGACCTGCAGGCACCGACCGTCGACCCGGGGAAGCTCAACGGCCCGCAGGTCGTGACACTGATGACCGAGGCGGGGCTGCTCTGAGGCTGCTCACCATCGCGGCCGCCGCCATTGCGGCGGTCGCGGCAGTGCCTCTGGGTTTCGTCGTCTACTCCGCGATCGACACCGGCTGGGCGGAATCCGTCCGGCTGGTGTTCCGCCCCCGCGTCGGTGAGCTGCTCGCCAACACCGTGCTGCTCACCCTGATCGCCGTGCCGCTGAGCGTGGTCGTCGGCGTGGCGGGCGCGTGGCTGGTCGAGCGGACCGTGCTGTGGGGCCGCCGGGCGTGGTCGCTGCTGCTCGCCGCGCCGCTCGCGATCCCCGCGTTCGTGGGGAGTTACGGCTGGGTGTCCGCGATTCCGTCGCTCGGCGGCCTGTGGTCCGGGGTGCTCATCGCGGTGCTCTTCTACTACCCGCTCGTCTACATTCCGGTGGCCGCCGCGCTGAGCCGGCTCGACCCGGCCCTCGAGGAATCGGCCGCCGCGCTGGGCCTGGGCCGCTGGGCGGTGTTCGTGCGCGTCGTGCTCCCACAGCTGCGCCTGGCCGCCCTCGGCGGTGCGGTGCTGGTGGCGTTGCACCTGCTCGCCGAGTACGGCGCCTTCGCCATGATCCGGTTCGACACCTTCACCACGGCGATCATGGTGCAGTACCAGTCGACCTTCAACGGCGCCGCGGGATCGATGCTCGCCGGTGTGCTCGCGGTGCTGTGCCTGCTCCTGCTGGTCGGTGAGGTGGCGGCGCGCGGCAAGGCCCGGTACGCGCGCATCGGCTCCGGTGCCGTCGCGGTGCCCGCTCGAATCCCGTTGGGCAGGCTTCACATCGGCGCGCAGCTGGCGCTGCTGGCGCTCGTCGCCGCGGCGCTCGGGCTGCCGCTGTGGTTCGTCGTGCGGTGGACCGTACGCGGTGCTGCGGCGACGGTGCCGGCCGACCTGATCGAGGCCCTCGGCACCTCGCTGGGCTACGGCGCGGCGACGGCGGTGCTCACCGTCGCCGCCGCGTTCCCGCTGGCCTACCTCGCCGTCCGGGCGCCGAACCGGATCACCCGCACGCTGGAGGCGTCCACGTACGTGAGCAGCGCGATGCCGGGCATCGTCATCGGGCTCGCGCTGGTCACGGTCTCCATCCGGGCGTTCCCGGACCTGTACCAGAGCGCGACGGTGCTCGTGGTGGCCTATGTCATGCTGTTCCTGCCGCGCGCCGCCGTCGGGCTGCGCGCCGGACTGGCGCAGGCTCCGCAGTCGTTGGAGGAGGCCGCCCGCGCGCTGGGCGCCGCGCCGCCGGTGGCGTTCGCGCGCATCACTGCGCGGCTCACCGCGCCCGCCTCGGCCGCGGGCGCGGCCCTCGTCTTCCTGGCGGTCACGAACGAGCTCACGGCGACGCTCCTCCTCGCGCCCAACGGCACTCGCACCCTCGCGACCGAGTTCTGGGCGAAGAGCAGCGAGATCGACTACGCCGGGGCCGCGCCCTACGCGCTCGCGATGGTGCTGCTGTCCCTACCCACCACCTACCTACTGTTCCAGCAGTCCCGACGGTCCGCCGGACGCAGCACCCGAGCCGGGGGAGACGGATGAGCGACGATCGCACAAACACGGGCGCCGAGCTGCAACTGCGCGGACTCACCAAACGCTTCGGCGCGGAGACGGTGCTGCGGGAGGTGGACCTGACGGTGCCCGCCGGCTCGATCACCGCGGTCGTGGGCCCCTCGGGATCCGGTAAGACGACGCTGCTGCGCCTGGTGGCGGGGTTCGCGCGACCCGACGCCGGCAGCGTGCGTCTGGGCGATCGCGAGCTGGCCTCCGGCACGGCCTGGGTCGCGGCGCATCGGCGGGGCGTCGGCTATGTGGCGCAGGACGGTGCGTTGTTCCCGCACCTGTCGGTCGCCCGCAACATCGCCTTCGCGATGGGGCCGTCACTGCCGGTGCGGCGGCGGGCCGCGGCCGGGCGAGTCGGCGAGTTGTTGGAGACGGTCTCGCTGGATCCCGCACTCGCGCGGCGCTATCCGCACGAGCTCTCGGGCGGCCAACAGCAGCGGGTCGCCCTGGCGCGCGCCCTCGCCGGCCGCCCGCGGATCATGCTGCTCGACGAGTCCTTCTCCGCCCTCGATGCGGGCCTGCGCGTGTCGACGCGCGCCGCTGTCGCGGAGGTCCTGGGGGCGGCCGGGATCACCACGGTGCTCGTCACGCACGATCAGGCCGAGGCGCTCTCCTTCGCCGACCAGGTCGCGGTGCTGCGCGACGGTGCCCTGGCGCAGGTCGGCCCGCCGGCGGGGGTCTACGCCCGTCCCGAGTCCGAGGTCGTGGCCCGGTTCCTCGGTGACATCGTCCTGCTCGACGGTGCCGTCGAGGGCGCCGTCGCCGACACCGCGCTGGGGTGGATCCCGCTGGCGGAGGGGACCTCCGATGGCGCAGGCGCGAAGCGGACCGTACTGCTGCGGCCCGAGCAGATCCGGATCGCGGGGGAGGGCGTGCCCGCCACCGTCACCCGGGTGGAGTTCTTCGGTCCGGACGCGACGGTCACCGTCGCACTGGGCGACGGGACCGTCGTCGTTCTCCGGCACCCGAGCACCGAGCTGCCCGCGGCGGGCGACGCGGTGCGGCTGCGCGTGGTCGGCTCCGCGGTGCTCTTGGCGGACTGATGGGTCAGGATCCGCCGAGCACGACCCCCTCGCGGCGCGGGTCGACACCGCCGGCGTAGACATCGCCCTGTTTCACGATCGCCGACAATCCGGAGACCTGCGGCGCGAGGTTGAGCTGATGGCCGAGCGCCCGCAGTTGCTCGACGACCTTCTTCCCCTCCTCGGTCGCCAGCACGGGATGGGCGCTGTCCACGTTCGTCTTCGGTGAGTTGGCGGCGCCGAAGTTCACCATGCCCACCGCCTGCTGCGGGTTGAGCTGCCAGTCCGTGAGCCCGATGATCGTCTTGATCACGAACTGGATGATGACGGCGCCGCCGGGGGATCCGAGCGCGCCGAGCACGTCTCCGCGGCCACCGTCGGAGCCGCGGGCGAACAGGATCGTCGGCGACATCGAGCTGCGGGGCCGCTTGTTCGGCTGCACCCGGTTCGCGACCGGCTGCCCGGTGGAATCGGTGGGCTCCGCGGAGAAGTCGGTGAGCTGATTGTTGAGCAGGAAGCCGTCGACCATGTGGTACGAGCCGAACGCCGACTCGACGGTGGTGGTCATCGACGCCACGTTGCCGTACTTGTCGAGCACAGTGATGTGGCTGGTGCCGTGCTCGGGTGTGGTGGTGACACCCGGTGTGGCGGTGGCGAACTCGCCGGGCTTGGCGGTACCCATCGTCTTGTTCCGGTCGATGAACTTGGCCCGGCCCGCCAGGTACGCGGGGTCCACGAGCGCGGCGGGGGAGCCGCCGGGCAGCGGGATGAAGTCGGGGTCGGCGATGTACTTGTCGCGGTCCGCGTACGCGAGCCGCTCGGCCTCGGAGATCAGGTGGATCGCCTCCGCGGTCGGGATGCCGCCGTCGGGGCCGGGATCCGCGCCGTGCACCGCGGCCGGTCCGAGTTTCGACAGGTCGAACGAGCCCAGGATGCCGAGAGCCTGCGCGACCGTGATCCCGCCCGACGAGGGTGCGGGCATGCCGCACAGCTCGCGGTCGCGGTAGGGGGTGCAGACCGCCTCACGGATCTTCACGGCGTACTTCGCCAGGTCCTCCGTCGTCATCGTGCCGGCGGTGCGGCCGCCCGTGGTGTCATGCACGGACGCCACGATCGCGTCGGCGATCGCGCCGGTGTAGAACGCCTTCGCGCCCTCGGAGGCGATGGCGCCCAGAGTCTTCGCGTAGGCGGGGTTGGTGAGTTTGACGCCCGCCTTCTTCGGCGCACCGTCGGGCTCGAGGAAGTAGGCCTTGAGGTCCGCGTCGTTCACGAAGTTCTTCGACTCGTCGGAGATCGCGCCGGCCAGGCGCGGGCTGATCTCGAACCCGTCGTCGGCCAGCTTCACGGCCGGATCGAACAGCTCGCGCCAGGTCTTGTTGCCGTGCTCGCCCTGGACCGCCTCGAGCAGGCGGAGCGCGCCGGGGACGCCGATCGCCCGCCCCGACGACCGGGCGTCGGGCTTCGGTGTCGTCTGCTCGGTGGGCGAGATCCAGCGCAGGTAGTTCTCGTCGGCGCTGGCGGGCGCCGTCTCCCGGCCGTCGTAGGCCTGGACCTTCTTGGTCTTCGCGTCGTAGTAGAGCAGGAAGGCGCCGCCCGCGATCCCGGAGGACTGGGGCTCCACGAGCCCGAGCACCGTCTGCGCCGCGACGAGTGCGTCGGCGGCGGTGCCGCCCTTGGCGAGCACCTCGCAGGCGGCCCTCGTCGAGATCGGGTTCGCGGTGGCCACCGCGTAGTCCTTGGTGTGCGTGACCGGGAGGCCGGACCGGTAGCCGGACGAGCCCTCGGGGTTGGTGCTGATGTCCCGCGGACCGTTCGGCGACGAGGTGGCCGAGGGCTGGTACGTGGTGCCCGCCGCGCCGGTCGCGTCGCAGCCACCCGCCGCGATCGTCACCGACGACGGTCCGCCGGACGAGCCGGCGTCCGACCCGGACGTCCCGCACCCCGCCACGGCGAGGGGGATCACGAGCGCGGCTGCCGCCGCAGACCTGAGCTGGAACATGGAGTCCTCCAAGGAGTGAAGATCCTCGCAACGTAACACCGGCCCGCGACTGGCGGGGATGCTTCTGCGAGACCTCTCGGAGCTTCAGCGCACGTCAGCGGACCGAGGCATCGGGCACCGTCGGCGGGCATTGGCCGCCGGCCGAGGTGGCGAGCTCGAAGTGCCACCACTCGTTGCCGAAGGTGCGGCACAGGCCCCACCGGTTCCCGTTCGCCTGCAACCACGCGGCGCCCTGTTGCGGGCCCACGTCCACGGCGTCGCCGCTGACGTGCGTGGACTCCGCGGGCGGCAGCACCCACCGGCGTGCGGCGGCGGGCGAGCCGTACTCCGCGACGCCCTGGGTCCACAGCGCCTCCTGCTGGTCCCAGGAGCGCTTGCCGGACGTGACACTGAGCACCACGCCCTCCGCGGCCGCAGCCCGGTACGCGGCCGAGTAGGCCTGCGCGAGGAGCGGATCGAGCCCGACGGTGCCCGGCACGGTGTCGGCCGACGCAACGGGCGCGACCAGCACGGACGCCGCCGCCGCGAGGGCGGTGGCGAGGAGTACGACGGTGTGAGGGCGGGACACGTCTGAAGACTCTAGGCTGGTCGGTAGGACCACCGAGCGACGAGGAGGGGCCGTGCGCCCGACCGGGGACGGGGAGACGACAGCGGAGGAGCGGACCGTCGGCGAGCACCGCAGCGACGGCCCGATGGACGTGCTGCTGGTGACCGGGCTGTCCGGCGCGGGCCGCGGGACGGCCGCGAAGGTCCTGGAGGATCTCGGCTGGTACGTCGCCGACAACCTGCCGCCCGCGCTGATCAGCAACATGGTCGACATCTCCCTGGCGGACGAGTCGCGGATCCACCGCCTGTGCATCGTCACGGACGTCCGATCCCGCACGTTCACGGGCGACTTCGCGAACATCCGGCGCGAGTTGCAGGGCAAGGACATCGAGCCGCGGGTGCTGTTCCTCGACGCCTCGGACGAGACGCTGATCCGCCGGTTCGAGCAGGTGCGCCGCAAGCATCCGCTCCAGGGCAGCGGCACGCTCGCCGAGGGCATCGCCGCGGAACGCCGCATCCTGCAACCCATCCGGTCGACGGCCGACCTCGTGCTCGACACCTCGAACCTGTCGGTGGCCCGACTGCGCGAGACGATCGAGAACTCCTTCCGCACGCTGCGCTCCGGGACGATCACCGTCACCGTCGAGTCCTTCGGCTTCAAGAACGGGATCCTGCTCGACGCCGATATGGTGCTGGACGTGCGGTTCCTGCCGAACCCGTTCTGGGTGCCGGAGCTGCGGCCGCTCAACGGCCTCACGCCAGAGGTGTCCGGGTACGTGCTGGGGCAGAACGGGGCGTCGGAGTTCCTCGACACCTACGCGAAGCTGCTCGACCCGCTGCTCGACGGCTACCGCCGGGAGGGCAAGACCTACCTCACCGTCGGCATCGGCTGCACCGGCGGGAAGCACCGCAGCGTGGCCATGACGGAGGAGCTGGTACGTCGGCTCTCCGATAAGCCGGGCATCGAAGTGCGTGCGGCGCACCGGGATCTGGGGCTGGAATGACTGCTGCGTTGAAGGTGGCCTCGCTCGGCGGCGGTCACGGACTGTTCGCCACCCTGCGTGCTGCCCGCGCACTGGACGCCGAGATCACGGCGATCGTCACCGTCGCCGACGACGGCGGATCGTCCGGTCGACTGCGCGGCGAGCTCGGCATCATCCCGCCCGGCGACCTGCGGATGGCGCTCGCGGCGCTCATGCCCGACGACGATCGTGGCGAGTTCTGGGCCGGCATCCTGCAGCACCGCTTCGGCGGCGGCGGGGCGATGGCCGGACATCCGGTGGGGAACCTGTTGCTAGCCGGGCTGTGCGAGGTGCTGGGCGACCCCGTCGAGGCCCTGGACGCCATCGGGGACCGGTTCGGTGTACAGGGCAGGGTGCTGCCGATGGTGCCCGGCCCGCTGCGGATCGAGGCCGATGTGACCGGGCTGGAGGACGATCCGCGCCTCTCGCGCGTGATCCGCGGCCAGGTCGCGGTCGCGGTGACACCCGGCCAGGTGCGCCGGGTGCGGCTGCTGCCTGCGCACCCCGAGGCGTGCGTGGACGCGGTCGAGGCGATCATGGCCGCCGACGTCGTGACACTCGGCCCCGGTTCGTGGTTCAGCTCCGTCATCCCGCACGTCCTGGTCCCCGAGCAGCTCGACGCGCTGCGGCGCACGTCCGCGCGTCGCGTGCTCATCCTCAACCTGGCGCCCGAGCCGGAGGAGACCGGTGGGTACTCGCCGGAGCGGCACCTGCACGTACTCGCGGCGCACGCGGAGGGCCTGAAGTTCGACGACATCATCGTCGACGCCGCGACGGTGCCGCCGGGTACCGAACGCGAGCACCTGATCCGCGCCACCGCGCTGTTCGGTGCCCGTCCGCACTTCGTCGACGTGGGGGTTCCCGGATCGCACCAGCACGATCCGCTCGCCCTGGCGCGCGGGCTGCGGGCGGTGCTCGACACCTGACGCGCTAGAGCCAGCGCGGTGGCGGCCCGTCCGGCTCGCCAGCGAGGCCCACCGCCCCGCGCCCGACGGCCCAGCGCACGACCGCGGGGAGGGGCCCGGTCACCTCACCCGACGGTGCGCTCTGGCCCACTGCGATCGGTTCGCTCCCGTCGGGCCGCAGGACGAGCCCGGCGCCGTCGCCGCGGGAGCGCCAGGCCCCCACGACGTCCGCGAGGAGGGTGTGCAGGACCGGCTCGGGGAGGTCGGCGAACCGGGCGCCGGTGTCCAGGTCGACGGCGTGGATCCAGACCTCGCGCGAGCGCATCCACATGGTCTCGACCGCTTCGACGGTGCGTCCCTGCGCGGTGCGGACCTGCGCCGACCACGCGGACTCGGGCATCCGTCGCCAGGCGTGGTCGAGCCGGGTGGCGGTGTGCTGCACCAGGCTCCGCAGCGCACCCGGCGACAGTGTGGCGCCCTGCGCGATCTCCGCGTCGCGCTGGGCGGCAGAGGCGTACATGGGGTGCTCCGTGCCGGTGGCGGCCCAGTCGAGCAGCCGCGTGAGGGCCGCCGCGTTGTACCCGACGTGCGCGATCACGTGCCGTCGCGTCCACCCGTCCAGGAGGGAGGCGCCGTCGAACTGCTCATCGGTGAGCTCGGCGACGTGCCGGAGGAAGTGCGCGGTGCCGTGCCGCACGCCGCGCAGCCGTTCGTCCCGGGCGAGGGAGCGGAAGTCCGTGCTCATGCGCCGGAGGGGACGACGCGGGTGGGATTGCGCACCGAGCCCAGGCCCTCGATCGAGACCTCGACGGTCTGCCCGTCGGCGATGTAGCGCGCGGGCTCGCGCGCGTGGCCGACGCCGCCGGTGGTGCCGGTGATGACCACGTCGCCGGGGTTCAGGCGGACGATGCTCGAGATGTAGGCGACCAGGTGCTCGGGCGCGAACACCAGGTCCGAGGTGCTCGCGGACTGCATGAGCTCGCCGTCCAGACGCGTCTCGATCCGCCCGCCCGGTGTGAAGTCGGTGTCGAGCCACGGCCCGAATCCGCTGCTGGACTGGAGGTTCTTGCCCTGGTCCCACTGCGTGGTGCGGTACTGGTAGTCGCGCATCGTGTAGTCGTCGATCACCGCGTAGCCCGCGATGTGCGCGCCGGCCGAGGACTCGGGCACCCGGTACGCCGGCGTGCCGATGACGAGGGCCAGCTCTCCCTCCCAATCGAGCTGCGCCGCAGCGTAGTCCGGGACCTCGACGGTGTCGTACGGTCCCGCGAGGGCGTCGGCCCACTTCGCGAACAGGGTCGGGAACTCGGGTAGTTCGCGGCCCATCTCCCGGATGTGGGTGGCGTAGTTCAGGCCCACGCACACGATCTTGCCGGGCCGCGGGATCACCGGGGCGAGCCCGGTGTCGGTGGCGTCGACCTCGGGACCGCGGGCCTGTGCGGCGACGGTGCGCCACTCCGGGGCGGCGAGAAGTGCACCGACATCGGCGAATCCGGGGACGGTCACGGCCGTCCCGCCGGTCTCGATGCGGGCGGCGACGGTGCCGTGGTCGGTGCGGACGGTGGCGAGACGCATGGATCTACGCTCCTTCGGGGTGGCTGGTGCGGGCGAATCCGAGGCGTTCCATGATCGGTGCGTCGGAGAAGGCGAAGAGGTCGAGGCCGGACGCTTCCGACTGGAAGCTCCACGGCACCCAGGACGGAACGGCGACCAGGTCGCCGCGGTGCAGTTCCCGGACGGTGTCGCCCAGCCGGACCGCGCCGGCACCGTCGAACACCTGGAAGACCTGCGAGCCGACGTCCTGTCGGGTGCGCGTGGCGGCACCGGGCCGCAGGCGGTGGAACTCCGCGCGGATCGTGGGCATCACGTCGCCGCCGGTGGTGGGGTTGGTGAAGCGGAGTGCGGCGTGGCCGGGTCCGGCGGTGCCGGGATGGCCCTCGTCCTCGAGGGCGAGCTGATCGTTGAGGGCGGCGTCGGTGTGCTCCCAGCGGTAGCAGGCGATGGGGGAGGCGGCAGTGGCGCCGGGGGAGGTGACCGGCCGCAGACCCGGTCGGGCCCAGAGTCGTTCGGAGCGGGACACCGGTGGGGTGGTGTCGTCGGTGACCTCGTCGGAGCCGAACTCGAAGAAGCCGGCTCCGATGTACTGCGTGAACGGGATGTCCAGGCCGTCCAGCCAGGCCATCGGCCGGTCGGACTCGTTGTGGTGGCCGTGGAACCGCCAGCCGGGGGTGAGCAGGAAGTCGCCGCGGCGCATGGCGACGGGATCACCGTCGACCACGGTCCACACGCCCTCGCCGTCGATGACGAAGCGGAAGGCGTTCTGCGCGTGACGATGCTCCGGGGCCACCTCCTTGGGGCCCAGGTACTGGATCGCGGCCCAGAGGGTGGCGGTGGCGTGCGGCGCGCCGCCCAGTCCCGGGTTGGCGAGGGCGATCGCGCGGCGCTCGCCGCCGCGGCCGACGGGTACGAGATCGCCTGCGCGGGTGGCGATCGAGTACAGGTCGCTCCAGCGCCACACGAAGGGGGCCGCAGCGGGGGCAGGGGTCATCGGCATCAGATCGGCGCGCTGGGTCCACAGCGGCGTCAGGTGGGCCGACGCGAAGTCCCGGTACAGCTCGTCGAGAGCGGCATCGGGGGCGGGGGCGGCTGTGTGCATGGCGTGGGCCTCGGGGTCGCAGGGGTGGTCCCGATCACGCTAGGAGCGGTGCCCACTCGCGCTCCCGACTATTCTGGAGAGAAGAACAGCTAGGAAGCGTGCGGAGCCCAGGGGCTGCTCGCGATCTCCGCGGACACGGCGTGCGCGGCGGCGCGCAGCCGGCCGAGGAGGTCGTCCTCGAGGTGCCGGCGGTAGCGGATGGCCGGCATCGTGACGGTGACCGCCGCGAGGGGCCGCCCATCCGGTGCGCGCACCGCGACGCCGAACGCCGCGACGCCCTGCTCCGTCCGTTCGAGGTTCACCGCGAAGCCGACCCGTCGCACGGCGTCCAGGTCGCGCAACAGTTCGTCGAACTGCTGCTCGGTGAGCGCTGCGTCAGCCGGATCGATCGTGTCCGCCGCGTCGTCCTCCGCCCCGCCCCGGTAGAGCTCCCGCAGCTGAGCGTCGGAGCAGTCCGCGAGCAGAACCTTTCCGCCGGCGGTGAGTTCGGCGGCCATGACGTGCCCGCGCCGATCCCCGATGCGGAGCAACTGGTGGCCCTCGGCGCTGTACACGAAGCGCACCTGGGTGCCCACGCGGATCAGTAGGTTCACCGTTTCGCCGCACGCGGCGGCGAGGGCGTCGAGGTGCGGGCGCGCCACCGCGTCGACCTCGCGGGCCCACCGGTCCGAGGCCGGCGCGACACCCAGCGCCGGTCCGGGGCGGTACCGCCGGTCCGGCCCCTGGACCGCGAAACCGCGGTACACGAGCATGCCGAGCAGGCGGTGCGCCGTGGAGCGTGCCACCCCGAGCTCCGCCGCGGCGTCGGTCACCCGCAGCGCCCCGACGTCGCGGAGCGCGGAGAGCAACCGCAGGGCGTTGTCGACCGACTCGATCGCGTACGCGGGTCGGTCGACGGGGGCACCGTCCGGACTGCTGTTCCTCACAGCAGAAACTCTATCCGACGCGAGAGTGACGGGAGCCACAGTCGACGGGTGACTGAGAACCTCCTGCCCGCTCCGGGCCCGCACCGTGGGCGCATCGCCGCGGTCGTCATCGTGTGCTGGTTGTTCGTCGTCTTCGACGGCTACGACCTGATCGTCTACGGCAATGTCATCGCATCCCTGCAGCGCGAGTGGGGTATCGGCCCCGGCGAGGCGGGGACCATCGGCAGCGTCGGGCTCGCGGGCATGCTCGTCGGTGCCCTCGTCGCGGGCCGGTTGTCCGACGCGGTCGGACGGCGCTGGGCGGTGCTCGGAACCGTCGTCGTGCTGTCGGTGTTCACCGGCCTGTGCGCGCTGGCGGACGGCCCGATCGTGTTCGCGGCCCTGCGATTCTGTGCGGGCCTCGGCCTCGGCGGACTCGTCCCGACCTCCAATGCGATGGTCGCCGAGATCGTGCCCGCGCGGTGGCGCCCGGCCGCCGCGACCCTCAACATGTCGGGCGTGCCACTCGGCGGCTGCGTCGCCGCAGTGGCGGGCCTATGGATCATTCCCGAATGGGGGTGGCGACCGATGTTCGCGATCGCGGTACTGCCCGCACTCGTGCTGGTACCCGTAGCGGTGCTGGTCCTGCCGTCCGACGCCGATGGGCGGGGGAAGAACACCGCGCGAGCCGGATTCGGCGCGATCCTCCGCGGCGAGTGGCGTACGCCGAGCCTGCTGTTCGCCGCGGCGACGGTCGCGACGCTGCTGGCCTGGTACGGGCTCGGCACCTGGCTCCCGAAACTCATGCAGGAAGCGGGCACCGACCTCGGCGGATCGCTGCGGTTCGCGCTCGCCCTCAATCTGGGTGCGGTGCTCGGATCCCTCGGAACGGCGTGGGCCGGAATGCGGTTCGGGGCCGTGCGGTCGGGTGCGGTGGCGGCCTTGCTCGCCGGTGCGGGCCTGTTGGCACTGCTCGCCTCGCCGCCACCCGCGGTGACCGTCGCGCTGCTCGTGGTGGCGGGGGTGGGCACCCACGGGACCCAGTGCCTCGTCATCGCGGCGATCGCGACGGCGTACCCCGCGGCACTGCGGGGCACCGCGCTCGGTTGGGCCCTCGGCGTCGGCCGGATCGGGGCGGTCGCGGCGCCGCAGCTGGCGGGCTGGCTGCTCGGCGCAGGCGGCGGACCGGCGTCCAGTTTCGTGCTCTTCGCGGGAGCGGCGCTCATCACGGCTCTCGTTCTCGGCGCCCTGGCGCGACGGCCCGTCGGGGTCGTGGGGATGGCGCCGATCGTCGTCTGACCGGAGGAATTGTTCGGAGAACCGCCACGTCGCGCGGGGCGTCGGGCGACGGAGTTCGCCGTCGTCGCCCGCGCTCCGCGTAATGGCCTACAGTGAATGTCTCTTCACACAATCCGTACTCGAAGCCCGGAAGGACGGCGTAGTGGCGCTCACATCCCAGGTCAAGGACGAGCTCAGTCGGCTCTCCATCAACCAGGTGAGCGCGCGCCGCGCGGAGGTCGCCTCGCTCCTGCGGTTCGCGGGCGGCCTGCACATCCAGGGCGGCCGGGTGATCGTCGAGGCCGAGGTGGACATGGGGATCACCGCCCGCCGCCTCCGCAAGGAGATCCTCGACCTGTACGGCTACAACTCCGACGTGCACGTCCTCAGCGCGGGCGGCCTGCGCAAGGCCGCCCGGTACATCGTCCGCGTGGTCAAGGACGGCGAGGCCCTCGCGCGCCAGACCGGCCTGCTCGACATGCGCGGCCGCCCCGTCGTCGGCCTGCCCTCGCAGATCGTCGGCGGCTCGGTGCACGACTCGGAGGCCGCCTGGCGCGGCGCCTTTCTCGCCCACGGCTCGCTCACCGAGCCGGGGCGCTCCAGCGCGCTGGAGGTCTCCTGCCCGGGGCCCGAGGTCGCGCTCGCCCTCGTCGGCTGCGCGCGCCGGCTCGGCGTCACGGCGAAGGCCCGCGAGGTCCGCGGAGCGGACCGCGTCGTCGTCCGCGACGGCGAGGCGATCGGTGCGCTGCTGACCCGCATGGGCGCCAACGACACCCGCCTCGTGTGGGAGGAGCGGCGCATGCGGCGCGAGGTCCGCGCCACGGCGAACCGTCTGGCGAACTTCGACGATGCCAATCTCCGACGGTCCGCCCGGGCCGCCGTGGCGGCCGCCGCGCGCGTCGAGCGCGCGCTCGAGATCCTGGGCGCGGACGTCCCCGATCACCTCGCGCAGGCGGGATCGCTGCGCGTGCAGCACCGTCAGGCCTCGCTGGAGGAGCTCGGCCAGCTCGCCGATCCCCCGATGACCAAGGACGCGGTGGCGGGCCGGATCCGGCGGCTGCTCTCGATGGCAGACAAGCGGGCCGCCGCCGACGGTGTGCCGGACACCGAGTCCGCCGTCACCGCGGACATGCTCGACGAGGGCTGATCGACAGAATGTAGTGAGAATTTGTCCATGTGGATATCATTGATGCATGGACGAACAGGTCGTGGAGCCCGACGCGGCCCGTCGTGGCCCGCTGCGTCTCATCGCGCTCGGCGTGAAGCTCGTTCTGTTCCTCGTCGTGCTGCTCCTCGCGGCGTACGTGCTCATCTACGCGCCGGAGTTGCACGACCTCGCCCGGCGGATCCGCGAACCCGGTGCCACGTGGTTCGGGCGTACATGGCCGGGGTGGTTCACCACCGCGCTGTGGTTGTCAACGGGGGCGCTGGCCGTGGCGCAACTCCTGTTCCTGGCGGGTCTCTACGGCTACGCCCTCATGGCTTCGGTGCGCAGGCTCTACTGGTGCGCGCACCGTCGGCGGGCCGTTCGACGGTGGCGGCCGATCGCGGCAGCCGCAGGCCTCGGCCCGGTGCGCCGGTGGATGGCGCTGCGGATCGGGACCAACGCGCCCGCGAAGGCATCGGTCCGTCGGTTGTGGGCCGCGCGGACGCCGCCATGGCTCGGGCGCGGACTCGTCGTCTTCGGGTTCGCCGCGACGATCGCGGTGTGGGTGAACATGGGAGCGGCCCTCACGTCCCTGCCGTCGGGGATCGTCGTCTTCGTTCTCGTGGTGTTCGTCTATCTGGGGGACGAGCGGGCGCCGAGCGTGTTCGCCTCGCCCACCGTGGGGCGGCACGCAGAAGCCGAGTGACCGGGCACGAACGGGGCCGATCGGACACCGTCGACAACCGAGCGGGGAGGGTGCTCCGGAGCTACCGTTGACGGGCAGGCATTCCTCACCCGAAGGAGCACCACTGTGACTGTTCGTGTAGGCGTCAACGGGTTCGGCCGGATCGGCCGGAACTTCTTCCGGGCGGTGGCGGCCCAGAAGGCGCTCGGTACCACCGACATCGAGATCGTGGCGGTCAACGACCTCACCGACAACGCCACCCTCGCTCATCTCCTGAAGTTCGACTCGATCCTCGGCCGGTACGACGCCGACATCATGGCCGATGGAGACACCATCCGCGTCGGTGATCAGAGCATCACCGCGCTGGAGGTGCGTGAGGGGCCGGCGGCGTTGCCCTGGGGCGACCTCGGCGTGGACGTCGTCATCGAGTCGACCGGCATCTTCACCGCCCGCGACAAGGCGAAGGGTCACCTGGATTCCGGCGCCAAGAAGGTGATCATCTCCGCGCCCGCGGCCGACGCCGACATCACGATCGTCATGGGCGTCAACGACGACAAGTACGACGGCAGCCAGGACGTGATCTCCAACGCCTCCTGCACCACCAACTGCCTCGGGCCGCTGGCCAAGGTCGTCAACGACGAGTTCGGCATCGTCAGCGGCCTGATGACCACGGTCCACGCCTACACGCAGGACCAGAACCTGCAGGACGGCCCGCACAAGGACCTGCGCCGCGCCCGCGCCGCCGCCATCAACGTCGTCCCCACCTCCACCGGCGCGGCCAAGGCCATCGGCCTCGTGCTGCCCGAGCTGGCGGGCAAGCTGGACGGCTACGCCCTGCGCGTGCCGATCCCGACCGGATCGGTCACCGACCTCACCGTCGAGCTCAAGAGGAAGGCCGGAGCCGACGAGATCAACGCCGCCATGAAGGCCGCCGCCGAGGGGAGTCTCAAGGGCATCCTCAAGTACTACGACGCCCCGATCGTCTCCTCCGACATCGTCACGGATCCCGCGAGTTCGATCTTCGACGCGGGTTTGACCAAGGTGATCGGCGATCAGGCTAAGGTCGTGTCCTGGTACGACAACGAATGGGGCTACAGCAACCGCCTCGTGGACCTCACTGATCTGGTAGGTAAATCGCTCTGATGACCGTTCCCACACTTTCCGACCTGCTGTCCGAGGGCGTCGAGGGCCGCACCGTGCTGGTCCGCAGCGACCTGAACGTGCCGCTCGACGACAACGGCGTGATCACCGACGCGGGCCGCATCATCGCCTCGGTGCCCACGCTCCGGGCGCTCGCCGAGGCGGGCGCCAAGGTGATCGTCACCGCCCACCTCGGCCGCCCCAAGGGCGAACCCGACCCGAAGTTCTCCCTCGCGCCGGTCGCGAAGGAGCTGGGGGAGCGGCTCGGCCGCAATGTCCAGCTCGCCGGCGACGTGGTGGGCCAGGACGCGCTCGCGCGTGCGGAGGGCCTCACCGACGGTGACGTGCTCCTGCTCGAGAACGTGCGCTTCGACCCGCGCGAGACCAGCAAGGACGACGCGGAGCGCGAGGCGCTCGCCCGCGACCTCGCCGAGCTCGTCGACGTCTCCTCGCACGCCGGTGAGGGTGCCTTCGTCTCCGACGGCTTCGGCGTGGTCCACCGCAAGCAGGCCTCCGTGTTCGACGTCGCGAAGCTGCTCCCCGCGTACGCAGGCGGCCTCGTCGAGGCCGAGGTGCGGGTGCTCGCGCAGCTCACGGAGAACCCGTCGCGCCCGTACGCCGTGGTGCTCGGCGGCTCGAAGGTCTCAGACAAGCTCGGTGTGATCCGCGCCCTGGCCCCCAAGGTCGACACCCTGGTGATCGGCGGCGGCATGGCCTTCACCTTCCTCGCGGCACAGGGCTACTCCGTGGGAACCTCGCTGCTGCAGGAGGACCAGATCGACACCTGCAAGCAACTGCTCGAGGAGTTCGGCGACGTGCTGCACCTGCCGGTCGACGTCGTGGTCGCCGATGCCTTCGCCGCCGACGCCGCGTCGAAGACCGTCGCTGCGGACGCGATCGAGGACGGCTGGATGGGCCTGGACATCGGTCCGGAGTCCGCGCAGCGCTTCGGCTCCGTGCTGACCGAGGCGAAGACGGTGTTCTGGAACGGCCCGATGGGCGTCTTCGAGTTCCCGGCCTTCGCCGCGGGCACGAAGGCCGTCGCCGAGTCGGTCATCAAGGCCACGATGGGCGGCGCGTTCACGGTGGTCGGCGGTGGCGACTCCGCGGCAGCCGTGCGGACCCTCGGCCTCGACGAGGACGGCTTCAGCCACATCTCGACCGGCGGCGGCGCGTCGCTGGAGTACCTCGAGGGCAAGGAGCTCCCGGGGCTGCAGGTCCTGGAAAGGGGCTAGTCATGAGTCGTAAGCCGCTCATCGCCGGCAACTGGAAGATGAACCTCAACCACCTCGAGGCGATCGCGGTGGTCCAGAAGCTGGCGTTCGCGCTGCCGGACAAGTACTTCGCGCACGTCGACGTGACGGTCATCCCGCCGTTCACCGACCTGCGCTCGGTGCAGACGGCCGTCGACGGTGACGACCTGAAGATCACCTACGGCGCCCAGGACCTCTCTCCGCACGACTCGGGTGCCTACACCGGCGACATCTCCGGCGCCTTCCTCGCCAAGCTCGGCTGCACCTACGTGGTGGTCGGGCACAGCGAGCGCCGCACGATCCACGGAGAGACGAACGAGATCGTCCTCGCCAAGACCAAGGCGGCGCTGCGGCACGGGCTCACGCCCATCGTCTGCATCGGCGAGGGCCTGGACATCCGCGAGCAGGGCACCCACGTCGCGTACAACGTGGAGCAGCTCAAGGGTTCCGTCGCCGGTCTCACCGCCGACGAGCTGTCGAAGACCGTCATCGCGTACGAGCCGGTCTGGGCGATCGGCACGGGCAAGGTCGCGACCCCGCAGGACGCCCAGGAGGTGTGCGCGGCGGTGCGCGCCACCATCGCGGAGCTCGGCGGCGCCGAGGTCGCGGCGGGGATCCGCGTGCTGTACGGCGGCTCGGTGTCGAGCAAGAACGTGGGCGAGCTCATCGCGCAGACCGATGTCGACGGCGGCCTCGTGGGTGGCGCGTCGCTCAAGCCGGACGAGTTCGCCGCGCTGAGCGCGATCGCCGCCGGCGGACCGCTCTGACGCGGGCGCGCCGAGCGCCCTGACCGTCGACCGACGACCGGAAGGTACACTGGATCCTCGTGGAAACATTGCAGCTGGTGCTGAAGATCGCCATCCTCGTGCTGAGCCTGCTGCTGGTGGTGCTCGTCCTGCTCCACCGCGGTAAGGGCGGCGGCCTGTCGTCGCTGTTCGGCGGCGGTGTGCAGTCGTCGCTCTCGGGCTCGTCGGTGGTGGAGAAGAACCTCGACCGGGTCACGATCTTCGTCGGGCTCATCTGGACCGTGTGCATCATCGGCGTCACGCTGAGCATCAAGCTCAGTTCCTGACGCGGTCGACCGAACGCGGACGGCGCCTCGAACCCCCAGGGGTTCGGGGCGCCGTCGTCGTTCCCGGGGGACCGGTGTCGGATCTCCGCCCTCGGGCGGACGACGGGGTGCTTCGGCGGCGGTACTGTCGGGCCATGACTGAGGCGATTGTGCTCGACGAGCAGGCGACGGTGCTGGCGTTCCTTGCGGACATGGCGGACGGTCGGGCGGAGGACGCCGTGGCCGCATTCGCGGATGACGTGGTGTACACGAACGTCGGCCTGGCCACCCTCCGGGGGCGCGACCGTGCGGGTCGGGTGATCCGACTGCTCGCCAGGCCCGGGCTCGGGTTCGGCGTGGAGGTCACCTCCATCGCGTCCGACGGTGCCGTCGTCCTCACCGAGCGCATCGACGAGCTGCGGGTGGGCCCCTTGGCCGTCCGGTTCTGGGTGTGCGGCCGGTTCGACGTGCGCGACGGCCGCATCGCGGTGTGGCGCGACTACTTCGACAATCTCGACATCGCCAAGGGCGTGCTGCGCGGGGTGCTAGCCCTCGCGATCCCCGCCGCGCAGCGGAAGATGACGCCGTTGCAGCGGTGATGCGCCGCTTTCGGAGCGGGCTCTCAGAAGGGTGGCGGGCCGTCGAACGACGGCGCGGGACGTTGGTGGGGCATCCCGACGATGCTCATCATCCCGGCCTCGATCTCGCTGACCGGCAGGGCTTTCCGATTCCGCTCCGCTTCGTACGCGGTGATGTTGTCGCGGCGGAGTCCTTCGCGGCGGGCGTGTTCGCGTTGCAGGCGGGTGCGTCCCCCGGGCCGCGTTTCATTCCCCGCTGCACCATCTGCTCCCAATCGCGTGGTTGCGGGGGTGATCCATTCGACGCGGGCGAGGTCGGGG
Organism: Tsukamurella pseudospumae; assembly: GCF_001575195.1. Classification (NCBI taxonomy): domain Bacteria; kingdom Bacillati; phylum Actinomycetota; class Actinomycetes; order Mycobacteriales; family Tsukamurellaceae; genus Tsukamurella; species Tsukamurella pseudospumae. The sequence continues at coordinate 141,157 of NZ_LSRF01000001.1, read as the reverse complement.
AAGAGGGTGAGCATGATGCCGGTGGGGTCGACGATGTAGTGCCGTCCGTGGGGTGAGGTCCAGAGGGTTCGGCCGTCGGGCAGGCGTGCGTCGATCCACTCTCCTGCGGTCTTGAGCTGGTGGTGGCTGATGCAGAGCGGTTGGATCTGCTCGGCGGTGGTCTGCCCGCCGAGTTCGGGTGAGGTGTGGTCGTATTCGCGGCGGTGGTCGATCTGGGCCCTCGCCGCGGGTCGGTTGCAGTGGGGGAACACGCACCGGGGGTGGATCAGTCGCAGGTAGCGGCGTAGGTCCGCCGATGGCCGGTATCCGGAGCTTCCGCGTGCCCGGACGAGTGCAGGCGGGGCTCCGGGCGGGTCCGCTTCGACGGGCAGCTGATCGCCGTCGTTCACGCCACTAGCGTCCGATTCGTCGTCGTCGGCACAGGTGCCCCCTGCATGTCCGTCGTCCAGACCTGCATCGTCTGGATCTCCGTCATCGGAGTCTTCGTCGTCTGGGCTGGTGTTGCCGTCCGGTGCGCCGTCGTCCGGCCCGTGGTCGTCGGGTCCGAAGTCGAAGCCGGTGTTGCCCGGGTCGTCGTGTCCTTCGAGTCGGGCGACGATGTCGCGCCAGGCCCAGTGGAAGTCGATCGTGCCGCGCGGCCCGGGCGCGGTGGGGTCAATGGCGGAGGCGTCGTGCGCGTTCGAGGATCCCGCGGCATCGTCGTGGTCGGTGATCCGGCGGCCGAACGGCCGGATGACCGCGTCCTCGCGCGCCGCAAGCGCCCGCGCGAGCGCCAGACTGATCGGGCCGTGCCCCTCGAGGTACGCGAGCCCGCGACGATGACCGGGTACAGGGTTCGTCGACGCCGGAGCGTGCGCACCCTCCGCGTCAGCACTTGCGCCTGCGGCATCGTCGTCCGTGAGATCCGGACCTGCGGCGCCCGCGTCGGCGGCGGTGTCGGTGGTGCTGCGGGCGGGCTCATCCGGATCGGCGAGGTCGGTCTCGTTGATGACCACGTTGATGAGGGTGACGAACCGGGTGATCACGCCGTCCGCGTCGGGCTCGCCGTGGAACCGCGCCGTACGGTACTTGCAGTCCGGGTTCGCGCAGGCGCACCCGAGGGTGCTGTACCCGCGGATCAGCTGCGCCAACCCATCGCCCTGACGCTGCGCCACGGTCCGCGGGTCATCGTCGCAGACCGTCGTCGCGATGTACTCCACCCGGGCGGCGATGTCCTGCATGTCCGGCGAGGGTAGGAGCGCGAAGGCCATCGCCATCCCATCGTCCGCCGGGCGGAAGGTGACCTTGCGGTCCTGTTCGGCGAGCACCCGACGCCGCTCCGCCGCCTCCGGGTCGATCGCACCGACCAGGAGATCGACCTGCTCACGCAACGCCGGGATCGCAAGCACCTCGTAGTCGACGGTGAGCCGATCATGCAGCGCCGCATCGAGATCACGGACCTGCGAGGCGCTGAGTACCCGCGAGCGCCCCAACGCGATCTCCGCAGCCTTCGGCGTGATGACGTTCTCCCCGATCAACCCGAAGACCTTCGGAAGCCGTTCGATCAACCCGACCGCGACCTCCACCACGTGCACCGCCGCAGTCGAACCCAGGCGGAGCAGGGTGGAGATCTGCGCACTCAGGGCGACCTCCGCGGCGGCCAACCGCTGCCGCGCCTCGACCGCCTCCCGGTAGTTCGCCGGCCGGGCGAGGTACTGCGCCTCATCATCGGCGTACAGGGCGCGATGCAACGCGTAGACCGCGGTCATCGTGCGGCAGTACGCAACACCCTCGACCCGCCGCTGTTCGAACAACACCTCCGCTACCGCACGATCCTCGCCTCGCGCATCAGCGAGCCCCTGAGGAACCAAATCCTCAGGGAGTTCACGCAATGCGTCCGGTAGGGCCATGAGTCCATGATACGCCTACGTGTTCGATAGTGCTACTAATCCGAACGTCATCTGCGGACGGTCAGCCGATCAACGCCGGGTGGTTCCGGTCGGAGACAGTGTGTCGGAGATCAGCTTCGCGAAGCAGTGATCGTTGTCGAGATTCTGGGAACGGCACCAGGCGAGCGCCGCGTCCGGTCCGGAGAAGGGCCCCGCCTTCGTGACGACCCACATGTCCGGCCGGCCTTCGGGGCGGTCGAAGACGGGCCAGTCCGGAGCGAACAGGAGCCGGACGGTACCGTGCTGGCGCTCGAGATCGGTGACGTGCGTGAGGATGGACGCCGCGGTCCAGGTGACACCCTCCGCGTACAGGCCGACCCACTTCGTGGACAGCTGCGCGACCCACTGGTTGTTCTCCGATGCGAGCACGAGGGGCTTGTCGGTCGCGGCGCGGGTCTGCAGTGCGACCAGCGGGTCCGCAGGGGTCGTCGTGGGCGGGGTCGTCTGCGCGCCGGTCGGAATGTCCGACGGGACCGTGGCGGTAGCAGTGACCCGAACAGTGGAGGCGGCGGGTGTGGTCTTGCGGTCGGTCAGGGCGACATAGCCCAGCACCGCGGTGGCGCCCACGAGGATCGCCGCGACCACCGCGAGGATCGGCACCATGCGATTCCGCGCGGGCGGCTGCTGCTGGTACGCGGGAGCGGCCGGGTACGACGGCGCCTGCGGGTACGAAGCCTGGGGGTACGACGCCTGCGGATAGGACTGTGCCTGCGGGTACGAGAGCTGTGGCTGCGCCGAGGGATACGACGGCGCGACCGGATACGACGGCGGCGGCACCGGCTGTGAGATCACCGTGGGATCCGACGTCGCCGGGACGGGGCGGATCAGTGTCCTGTCGTCATCCTGGCCGGGCAGCGGTACATCGACGCTGCGGCCGGCGAGCGCCTGCCGCGCGGCGGCGGCGAGCTCTCCGCACGTTGCGAAGCGCTCGACCGGCTCCTTCGCCATGCCCCGCGCGATGACGGTGTCCATCGCGGCGGGCACCGGCACCTCGGCGCTGGGGCGGGGGATCGGTGAGGTGAGGTGCTGCTTGAGCATCGCGCCCAGCGACTCGCCACGGTACGGCGCGTGGCCCGTGAGGGTCTCGAACAGCACACACGCCAGTGAGTACACGTCGCTCGCGACGGTGGCGGAGTCACCGTCGAACCGCTCCGGCGCCGCGTAGGCCTGCGATCCGACGAACAGCCCCGCCGAGGTCATCCGGGACTGCGTATCCGTCACCGCGAGGCCGAAGTCGAGGAGGTACGGGAACCCGGCTTCGGTGAGCTCGATGTTGGCGGGCTTCACATCCCGGTGCACGAGCCCCTTGGCGTGCGCGGCGTCCAGCGCGCCCGCCACCTGCTCGACGACGGTGACCGCGCGCTCGGGAGGCAGCGGACCGTCGCGCAGGACCTCCGCGAGATTGCGGCCCTCGACCAGGCGCATGTCGATGAACAGCACCCCGTCGATCTCGCCGAAGTCGTGGATGGGGATGACGTGCGGGTCCGCGAGGCGCGCCACCGTCTGCGATTCGCGGGTGAACCGCTCCCGGAACTGCGGATCCTCCGCCGCGGACGTGTGCAGGAGCTTGAGTGCCACCTCGCGATCGCGCCGCTCGTCATGCGCGAGGTAGACCTCACCCATGCCTCCGCGGCCCAGCAGCCTGCCGATCGCATACGGGCCCAGCGTGGTGCCGGTGCGTGTTCCCTCGCCGCTCATGATGCCCCTCCGGTCGGCCGATTCGCTGATCGTAGCGGCAGGCACTGACACGGGTGAGACGTCACCAGTACCGCGTCGATCCTTCCGGGCTCGCGGTGCTCGAGACCAGTTTCGCGAAGCAATGATCGCGGTCGAATCCGTTGCTGCGGCACCACTGGTTCGCCTCGTCGGGCCCGGGGAAGGTCGCGGCCGCGACGCTCACCCACCAGCCCTTGTAGCTGAAGACCGGCCACTCGTCGGAGTAGAGCAGGCGCACGTCCGCGAACCGCAGGCGCAGGGCCAGGAACTCGTCGAGGATGGCCTTCTCGTCCCACGTGCGGCCGTCGGCCACCAACCCGACCCGCTTGCTCGAGAGCTGCGCGACCCAGCGGTTGTTGAGGCTCCCCAGGATGAACGCCTTGTCGCTGTCGGCCTGGATGCGCAGCGCACTCAGCCCCGACATCGGGTTCAGGCCCGTCTGCGGCCCGGGGCCCGACGCAGCGATCGGGCCGTCCGACGGTGCCGGGACCTTCGCCTTGCCCGACCCGTCGGGCTGCACGCAGTCGACGAGGTAGCTGTGGCCGCCGCTGCCGCTCGCACCCGATCCACCGCTCGACGGTGCGGGGAGCGTGTCCGGGGTGCGGAAGAACTGGCCCTGCTTGAACAGCAGGTCGACGGTGGTGCCGGACTTCTTCTCCTCGGAACCGTTGCCGGGCTTGGGGACGCCGACGGGGTTCGCGGCGAAGTCGAACGTGCCGGTCGCGATGAGGCCGGTGGAGTCCGAGATCGTCACGGACGTGCCCGACGAGGTCAGCGCGTCGCCGCCAGGGCAGGTGGCGGTGATCTTCATGGTGACCACCAGGCCGCCGGACTCGGTGCGGAACTTCTGCGGTGTGAACACCGGCTTGCTGCCGCAGCGGGTGTAGTACGAGTCGTCACTCGAGTTCTTGCCGGCGGTGCCGGACTTCGCGCCGGGTGCGCCGGCCGCGCCGCCGGTGGCCTTGTAGCCGACGATGCGGTCCTTGCCGACGACGACGAAAGTGTCGCCCAGTGCGAGGAGTGCGCCGACGGTGCCATCCGCGCCGACGGGCGAGGGGATGGACCACGCCTGCGCGCCGGTGTCGGTATCGATCGCGACGAGGTTCGTGCCGCTCGGGTAGATCAGGTATCGGCCGTCGGTAAGGGCGGTGGTGCCACCGTTCGATCCCACTCGGCCCACGGTCGAGTTGTTCGTCCACATCCTCTCTCCGGTCGACGTGTTGACCCCGATGTAGCCGGACCCGGTCTCCAGCACCGTGATTCGTGAGCTCACGAGGGGAGCGGCGACTGTCCGATTGTTCGTCGAGGCCGATACGGACGCCTTCCATCGCGCCTCGCCCGCGCCGTCACGAAGTACGCCGTCGATGACGATCGCCTGTTCGAGCCCGCGAGACACCACGGTGGGCGCGCCGATGGTGCCGGTCCCCGCGCGTGTCACGGAACCGTCGGGCCGGATGACGGTATCGGGCGCGAGGACCCCCGGTTCGGAGTTCGCGACGACCATGCCGCCGTCGGGCAGGATCTGTGGCAATGAACCGGTGTAGCTGTACAGCAGCTTGCCGTTCTGTGCCGACGCGACGTACACGCCGCCGCCGTGGTTGAAGGCGACCAGCGACGGCGTCGCGAGCGCCCCGCTGAAGTCTCCGCCCGGGCCGTCCGGACCGGACACGGGCTGTGACCACTCGACCTCGCTCGGGCCGATCCGCATGACCGACGCCGACGAGATGCGGAAGGCCGCCTCGCCGTTGTACGCGACCATGCCGAACTGCCGGTCGGTCGCCGAGACGCCCGCATTCACGGACCGGCTCGCGAGGTCGACGAGGAAGATTCGTGAGTCGTCGGACTGGCTCGTTCGGCACGCCGTGCGGCCCGCGACCACTTGGTCGGCGCAGGCCAAGGAGTGATCGGGAACCCAGGTGGAACCCGACGCGTCGACGCTCAGGACGGTGGTTCGGCCTCCCACCTCCGCGCCGGTTAGGACGAACTTTCCGTCGGTAGAGCCGCCCGGCGATCCGTACTGGGCACTGGTGAAGTTGGTGGTGAAGAATTTCGAGGCACCGACATCGGACGGGTGGACGGTCCATGCCGGCGACGGGGCCGTCGGGAACTCCGACGTGAGCTGTCCCGGGACCGGGCCGGAGGCATCGTCGGCCTTGCGGGAGGTGAACCACCAGATCCCGCCGGCCACGAGGAGCAGCACGCACACGACCGACACCCCGGCGAGGATCCAGGTGAGGGCGGACCGTCGGGCACGTGCGGGCGGAGGGGGAGGCACCTGGCCGTACCCGTACTGCGGGTCCTGCTGCGGGCCGTACGGGAACGGTTGTCCTCCGGGCGAAGTCATGTCTCCACCCGATCAAGAAAACGGCGCCCGGGCAATCATCCGATCGGATGACAGCCCGGGCGCCGCCCGGAGGGTTCGCGCCGCGGGTCAGAGCGTGCGGGCGATGATCTCCTTCATGATCTCGTTGGTGCCGGCGTAGATCATCTGCACGCGGTTGTCGGCCCAGAATCGCGCGACCGGGTACTCGGCCATGTAGCCGTAGCCGCCGAAGAGCTGCAGGCACTCGGAGGCGACGTTCTGCGCACGGTCCGAGGTCCACCACTTCGCCATGGCGACGGTGGGGATGTCGAGCTCGCCCTTGACGTGCTTCTCGATGCAGTCGTCGACGAAGACGCGCGCGATCGTGGTCTCGGTGATCGCCTCGGCGAGCTTGAACTTGGTGTTCTGGAAGCCGAAGATGGGGCGGCCGAAGGCCTCTCGCTCCTTGGTGTAACGCAGGGTCTCCTCGAAGATGACCTCCATGCCGGCCACGCAGGCCTGGCCGATGATGAGGCGCTCCTGCGGCAGCTGCTGCATGAGCTGGTAGAAGCCCTGGCCCTCCTGGGTGCCCAGGAGGTTGGCGGCGGGCACGTGGACGTCGTCGAAGAACAGCTCCGAGGTGTCCTGGCCCTTCTGGCCGATCTTGTTGAGGATCTTGCCGCGGCGGAAGCCCTCGCGGTCCGCCTCGACGAGCACCAGCGAGATGCCGGACGCGCCCTGGTCGGGATCGGTCTTGCACACGAGGACGATGACATCGGCCTGCTGGCCGTTGGTGATGAAGGTCTTGGATCCGTTGATCACGTACTCGTCGCCGGTCTTGATGGCGCGGGTCTTGACGTTCTGCAGGTCCGAGCCGGTGCCGGGCTCCGTCATCGCGATGGCGCCGACGGCCTCGCCGGAGGCCATCTTCGGCAGCCAGTGCTGCTTCTGCTCCTCGGTGCCGTACGCGAGGATGTAGTGCGCGACGATGCCGTTGTGCAGCGAGACGCCCCAGCTGGTGTCGAAGGCCTGCGCCTGGGCGGCGATCAGCACCGACTCGTGGCGGAAGTCGCCGCCACCGCCGCCGTACTCCTCCGGGATCGAGAGGCAGAGAAGGCCGAGCTCGCCGGCCTTGTTCCACAGGTCGCGGTCGACGTGGTGCTGCTCGGCGAAGCGCTCGATGTTCGGCGTGAGCTCCTTGGCGAGGAACTTGTCCGCGAGGTCACGGAGAGCGTCGAGCTCGTCGTTCATCCAGCTCGGGCGACGGCGTGCGGCCATGGGATGACCACCTTTCTGCAGGGGAGTCTGCGGGCTTGTTGAGCACCACTTAATCAGAACCGCGCCGACGAAAACAAGCACGCCTGAATGATTAGCCGATAATGTGCTGGTCAGCGCGGGACACCGGCGTGGCTCGACGGTGCGCTCCTATCATCGTGACGTGCAGAACCTCGCGTGGGTGGGCGGCGTGTTCCGCCGGGCGTCCCGCCGCGAACTGCGGGCGCTTCGGCGCATCGGCGTCGGCCTGGTCTTCAACCTCGTGCTGGCGTTCGCGTGGCTGCTCGTCGACCCGTTGGAGTACACCGAGCGCACCGAGATCCCTGTCATCATCGTGTACTTCGTGACCTTCGTGCTCGCCGATTCGGTCACCACCAACATGCTCGGAGACCAGGCCGCGGTGCGGTCCGGGCGGTCGACGGGGATCGCTGCGAGCCTCGGGATCGTCCTGGCGCGGAACGTGTCCCTCCTTCTGGCACTCGGCGTGCCGCTCGTCGCGGCGACGGTGACCCTGGTCGCGCTGACGGGGCACGGCGCCGCGATGCCCGTCGCGGTCTCGTCCGTGCTGATGCAGGTCTTCGTGTGGCTGGGGATCTGCTCGATCCTGGCCGCGCTGTTCCCCGTGAGTCCGGCGAGCCCGCTCGTGTGGTGGCGTGACCGCCGGGACCTGCGGGTGACGGCGTGGCGCGTCCTCGCCGCGCTCGTGCCCTACGCACTGCTCTGGGTGCTCGTGCCGGCGGAGGGGCGCCGGCGGCGGCTCCCCGGCATGGGCGCGGTGCATCGCAGGACGACCGGTGCGCAGCCGCTGGATCACGTACATCAGGCCGTCACCGCGGTCCTCGCGGGGCTACTGCTGTGGGGTGTGTGCATCGGGGTCGGAGCGGTGGTCGTACGGATTCGGAACTGGCGACCGCGTGCCTGAGTCGTCTACCTGCGGAAACGGAAAGTCGGAACCGAACGCCGAGCCCGTGCGTCTAATTGATGCGGAGGAAAAACCAACGAGATCGGGGGAACGAGTTGGACACGACACCGCAGGTCTGGTCGGACGCCGCACGGGCGGACGAGGCGTACGAGCAGGCACACGAGGTCCGTGAGCGATTGGCCCGAATATCGGGCAGCGGGACGGCCGCACGGGGGGATGTGCGGGTCACCGTCGGAATGGGGGGACGGCTCACGGGGGTGGTGATCGCAGGACGCGCGATGGAGTTCTCGGGGGAGGCTCTGAGTGCGGAGATCATGACGGCGGCCTCCCTGGCCGAGCAGGCCGCGGCCAGGGAGGTCCACTCGATCACGACGCACTACTACCCGGATCACGAGCTCTGGAACCAGTACACGGGGGCATCATGGCCGACTTCGAGCTGACGGCGGAGACCGTCGACGCCCATGTTCGGGCGCTCGGCGAGATCGGTGCGACGGTCGACAAGGCCGGCGCCGCAGGCGCGCGACGGGTGGGCACGATGGATTACGGCGCGATGTTCTACCCGCTCGTCGGGCTGATGAACGTCGCGCTCGAGAAGGTCGGGCAGGCGGTCACCCGGCACAGCGGCGAGCTGAGCACGCACCGCGCCGACTTCCAGCGCACGGCCACAGTGCTGGTCGACGCCGATGACTCCGGCGCAGAGGGGATCCCGCAATGACGGGCCTGGTGGACGGTGTGCCGCTCGCCGAGGCGGTGCGGGACGCGGCGGAAGCGGTGGAAGAGGACGGATACCTCAGCGTCGGCGCCGGATTCGCCGCCTACGGCGTGTGGTCCGCGGCGAAGGACGTCGTGGACGACCCGCTCGGGTCGATCTTCGCCGCCGGCTTCGGTTGGGCGATCGAGCACAATCCGATCCTCCGCACTGCTCTCGATGCGGTCTCGGGCGCCCCGGACGCGATCGAGTCCGTCACCGACGCGTGGAAGGACGAGGTCGCGACACCGCTCGCGACGGTCGCGCAGTCCGTTGCGAACGCTGGGGAATCGACGTCGGCCGGTTGGTCCGGAGACGCGGGAGACGCCTACCGTTCCGCCACCACCGAGCTCGCCGGGCACAGTGAGGCTTTGGGCACTGCGGCCCGCGCGGCGGCGACGGGATTGTCGGCCGCGGGCACACTCGTGGTCGAGGTCCGCACCTACATCCGCGACGAGCTCTCGACCTTCCTCGGCTGGCTGACCGCGGGTTACGCGATCGCCGCGGCATCAGCCACGCCCACCGGGGGCGGTTCGGTGGCGACGTTCATCAACACCGCGACCCTCCGCGGTGCCGCACTCGGCCAGAAGTTCGCGGGCGTGTTGCGCAGGCTCGCCGACAAGCTGGAGCGCTTCACCGACCGGCTCGGCGCCCTGGGCAAGGCCGCGGACGCACTGCGCAGGGCGGCGGTGAAGGTCGATGATTCGGCGGCGCGCGTCATCGGCCGGACCACCCCCGAGGTCGTCAGCGGGCGGATCTCCGGCGAACTCGTCTCGCGCTGGTCGAACGCGGCGCCGTCCCTGCCCACTGCAGGCGACGTCGCGAAGGACGGCGGCACCGTCGTTGCGAAGGCGGTGGGCGATGCCTGGAAGACGTGGTCCGGCACCGCGCCCGCGTGAGTCGATAGGGCAGGATGGCGGCGTGAGCACAGCACAAGCGCGGGACCTGCTGATCCTCGACGTGCCGGAGGAGTCGCGGGCCGCCCACGCCCGCCTCCTCGCCGCGGATACGGGGGAGCGGTACACCGCGGGCGGCATCGACATCGCCGTGGGGACACCCGCCTGGGCGGGCGGCACCGGACTCCTGGTCGCCGCGGACGATCCGGCCGATTTGGCTCGGCTCGTCGACCGGCGCGGCCTCGCCGTCCCCGAGGTCGCCGACGGATTCGCCGGTGCGGTCGATGGACTCGTCCTCGGCATCGCGGGCCCGACGGTGCCCTCCCCGCCGCCCGGCGCGGACATCACCGGCGTCGATCACGTGGTCGTGACCTCGCCGAACCGCGACCGGATCATCGCGACGCTGTGCGGACGGCTCGACTTCGACCTGCGCCTGGACCGGGTGCAGTCCTGGGGCGTGCACCAGCTGTTCCTGCGTCGCGGCGATCTGCTCGTCGAGGTGCTCCTGCAGGAGGGCGACGGCGTGGATCCGACGGCCCCCGACGGGATCTGGGGCGTCGCGTGGCGCACCGTCGACGCCGACGCGACGCGCGCCCGCCTGACGGGCCTGGGCATCACCGTGAGCGAGGTGCGACGGGGCGCCAAGCCCGGCACCCGCGTCGCGACCGTGAAGGACCCCGTGCTGGGGATCCCGACGATCGTCCTCGAGCAGACCTAGCGCTCGGGACGCTCAGCCGAGCCGGGAGGCGGCGGCACCGTCGAGGTACCAGACCGTCTGCTCCGCGCCGTGCGCGCCGGCGCAGGGCCAGTCCTCGGGCGAGGCGCCGCCGACGCCCTCGGCGACGGCCTCCGCCTTGTCCGTACCGGAGACGAGGAACCACACGCGCCGGGCGGCGCCCACCGCGGGCAGCGTCAGGGTCAGCCGCCGCGGGGGCGGCTTGGGGGAGTCGCGCACGGACACCACCGTCGCGTCCTGCTCCCGGACCGCGTCCGTGTGCGGGAACAGCGAGTTGATGTGCCCCTCGCCGCCCATGCCGAGCAGGTGCACGTCGAAGCGCGGGACCAGCCCGCCCCCGACGGCGACGCCGTTCCCGCGCTCGGCGGCGTTGTCCGCCAACCGCTTCGCGTACACGCGCGCCGCCAGCTCGCCGTCGCCGCTGAACTCGTCGGCCGCGGGGAAGGTGTAGACGCGCTCGCTCGGAACGGGGACGTGGTCGAGCAGCGCGTCCTGGGCCTGCAGCGCGTTGCGGTCGGGGTCGTCGCCGGCGACGAACCGCTCGTCGCCGAAGAAGACGTCCACTCGGGACCAGTCGATGACCTTCCCGCGCAGCGCTGCTGAGAGGGCATTGCCGTTCGTGCCGCCGGTCAACACGATCGACACGAAGCCGCGCTCGGCCTGCGCCTGTTCGATCACCGCGACGAGATCGTCCGCGGCGGCCGCGACGAGGGCGGCGGCATCGTCGAAGGTTCGGACGGTGGGCTCGGTCATGCGGGCATCTCCGATCGATCCACGTCGGACACGCCGCCCAACGCTGAGAAGTAGACCTCGTCGTCGTCGAGGCGGCGGAGTTCCTCCGCCAGGCAGTCCGCGACACCCCGTCGACGGATCGCGACGCGGCCGTCCGGCTGTCCGGGACGCACCAGCACCGCCGTGGAGTTCTGGTCGAACTCCAGCGTCAATGCGCCGCCGGCGCGGTCGAGCCGCACCTCGAAACTCCCGGAACGCCGCACGACCGGCACGTCGAGCTGGGCGCGCAGCCACCCCGCGAGGAGGTCGATGACCGCACTGTCCTCGGGCCCGGTGACCACCGCGGACGTGATCGCCTCGAACGGCGGCTGGTCCAGCGCGGACGCCAGCAGGGCCCGCCACGGGGTGATGCGCGACCACGCCAGATCCGAGTCGCCGGGGGTGAAACCCGTACGCCGCAGCGCGAGCGTCGCGACCGGATCGTGCGAGGCGATGGAATCGGTGATCCGCCGCGTGGCGAGGCGCCCGACCTTGTCTGCGGACGGCACCGGGGGAGCGATACCCGGCCACCAGGCGACCACGGGGGTGTCCGGCAGTAGGAACGGAACCACCACGGAGGCACCGTGATCGGCCAGTTCGCCGTAGAGTCGCAGCACCACGACCTCCGACGCGCCGGCGTCGCCGCCCACCCGGATCTGGGCGTCCAGCCGCGTCGCCTCCGAGCGGGAGCCGCGGGCCAGCACGATGACGCGGCAGGGGTGCTCGCGCGAGGCGGCGTTCGTGGCCTCGATCGAGCTCTCGGTGGGCTCCCCCTCGTCGGCGGAGATGATGAGCGTGAGCACGCGGCCCAGGGTGACGGCGCCGCCGGTCTCGCGGAGGCGGACCAGCTGCTTCGAGACCTCCTGCGTGGAGGTGTCCGGGAGATCGAGAATCATGGGCGGCGCCAGGTCCTTCCGGTGCGAGCCAGCATGGCGTCGGCGGAGTCCGGGCCCCAGGTTCCGGACTCGTACTCCTCCGGCTTCCCGCCGGCCTCCCACCTCTGCAGCACGGGGTCGAGGATCTTCCAGGACAGCTCGACCTCGGCGTTCACGGGGAACAGTGACGGCTCGCCGAGCAGGACGTCGAGGATCAGGCGTTCGTACGCCTCGGGCGAGCTGACCGTGAAGGCCTCGCCGTAGCTGAAGTCCATGTTGACATCGCGGACCTCCATGGAGCTGCCCGGGACCTTCGACCCGAACCGGAGCGTGACGCCCTCGTCGGGCTGCACCCGGATGACGAGGGCGTTCTGACCCAGCTCCCCGGTCATCGTGTCGTCGAAGGGCAGGTGCGGCGCGCGCTTGAACATCAGCGCGATCTCCGTGACGCGGCGCCCCAGTCGTTTGCCGGTGCGCAGGTAGAAGGGCACGCCCGCCCACCGTCGGGACGCGATCTCGACGGTGATCGCGGCGAAGGTCTCCGTCGTGGAGGTGTGGCTGAAGCCCTCCTCCTGGAGCAGGCCGACGACCTTCTCGCTGCCCTGCCACCCGGGTCCGTACTGACCCCGCGCGGAGGTCTCGTCGAGTGGCTCGACGGGCGAGGCCGCGGAGAGCACCTTGATCTTCTCCGCTTGCAGCTCCGCCGGGTGGAAACTGGTGGGCTCCTCCATGGCGATGAGGGCCATAAGCTGCAGCAGGTGGTTCTGGATCACGTCGCGGGCGGCGCCGATGCCGTCGTAGTAGCCCGCGCGCCCACCCAGCCCGATGTCCTCGGCCATCGTGATCTGCACGCTGTCCACGTAGTGGCTGTTCCACGTCGGCTCGAACAACTGATTGGCGAAGCGCAGCGCCAGGATGTTCTGGACCGTCTCCTTGCCCAGGTAGTGGTCGATGCGGAACACCGACTGCTCCGGGAAGACGCCGCTCAACACGGCGTTGAGCTTCTTCGCCGACTCGAGATCGTGCCCGAAGGGCTTCTCGATCACCACGCGCCGCCAGCCGTCCCGCTGGTCGGCGAGGCCCGACCGCTCGAGCTGCTCGCACACCGTCGGGAAGGCGTCCGGCGGCACCGACAGGTAGAACGCCGTGTTGCCGCCCGTACCGCGGGTCCGATCGAGCGTGGTCAAGGTCTGCGACAGCCGGTCGAAGGCGTCGTCGTCGTGGAACTCGCCCTGGACGAACCGGATCCCCTCGGCCAGCCTGTCCCACACATCGTCGCGGAACTCCGTGCGCGAGTGCTTCTTCGCGGCCTCCCGGAAGGTGGCCGCGAAGTCCTCGTCGGACCACGGGCGCCGTCCGAAGCCCACGAGCGAGAAGCCGGGCGGCAGGAGGCCGCGGTTGGCCAGGTCGTACACCGCGGGCATGAGCTTGCGCCGCGACAGGTCGCCGGTGACGCCGAAGATCACCAGTGCCGAAGGCCCCGCGATCCGCGGGAGCCGGCGGTCCTTAGGATCGCGGAGGGGGTTCGTCCGGGTCACGCGGCTCCTCCGGAAGTGACGGGCGGCGTCGCCGCGTGACGACGGTTCGTCCAGCTCACGCGGCGCCTCCTAGGCGTTCGCTCGGAGGGACTCCGCCGTCGCGTCCAACAGCTGCTGCCAGGCCTGCTCGAACTTCTCGACGCCCTCGCGCTCGAGGAGGTCGAACACGTCGGCCAGGTCCAGGCCTGCACCCTGCAGGTCGGCGAACACCTGCGCGGAGTCCTCCGCGCGCCCCAGGATGGTGCCGTCGACGACCTCGCCGTGATCGGCGAACGCCTTCATCGTGGCGCCGGGCATCGTGTTGACGGTGTTCGGGGCGATCAGCCCCGCCACGTACAGCGTGTCCGGGTAGGCCGGGTTCTTGACGCCCGTGGACGCCCACAGCGGTCGCTGCACGTTCGCGCCGTCGATCGCGGCGAAGCGAGCGCCGCCGAAGACCTCCTCGTACGCGGCGTACGCGAGGCGCGCGTTCGCGAGGCCGGCCTTGCCGCGCAGCGCGAGCGCCGCATCGGTGCCGATGGCGTCCAGCCGCTTGTCGATCTCGGTGTCGACCCGGGAGACGAAGAAGGACGCCACGGAGTAGATCGACCCCACGTCCTTGCCGGCCTTCGCGGCGGCCTCGAGGCCGTCGAGGTACGCGTCCATGACCTGACGGTGCCGCTCCACCGAGAAGATCAGCGTCACGTTCACCGAGATCCCCTCGGCGATCACCCGGGCGATCGCGGGGAGCCCGGCCAGGGTGGCGGGGATCTTGATCAGCACGTTCGGACGGTCGACGATGCGGTGCAGATCGATCGCCTGGGCGACGGTGCCTTCGGTGTCGTGGGCCAGGCGCGGGTCGACCTCGATCGAGACGCGGCCGTCGACCCCGCCCGTCGTCTCGAAGACGGGGGCGAGCACGTCGCACGCCGCGCGCACGTCGTCGGTGGTGACGGTGCGGATGGTCTCGTCGACATCGGCCTTGCGGGCCGCGAGCTCGGCGACCTGGGCCGCGTACTCGGCGCTGCCCTTCGACAGTGCGGCCTGGAAGATCGCGGGGTTCGTGGTGACACCGGTGACCGAGTCGGTCTCGGTGAGCGCCTTGAGGTCGCCGGACTGGATGAGGCTGCGCGAGAGGTCGTCGAGCCAGACGGAGACGCCCGCCTCGTACAGCGCGGCCAGGTTCGGGTTCTGAGCCATGGTGTGGTTATCCCTTCGTGTTGGCGATGGACTGCTCGGCCTTCTGGGCCACGGTCTCGCCGGTGAATCCGTACTTCGCGAACAGGACCTTGTCGGAGGCGGACTCGCCGAAGTGCTCGAGCGAGACGATCTCGCCGAAGCCGCCGACGATGGGCCACCACGGCATCGCGATGCCGGCCTCCACCGAGACGCGCGCCTTGACCGCGGGCGGCAGCACGCTGTCCTGGTATTCGCGGTCCTGGGCGTGGAACCACTCGATCGACGGCATCGACACCACGCGGGCGTCGATCCCCTTGGCCGCCAGCAGTGCGGCGGCCTCCACCGCCAGCTGCACCTCGGAGCCCGTGCCGATCAGGATGACGTCGGGGGAGGCACCGTCGGCCTCCTGCAGGACGTACCCGCCGCGCGCGACGCCCTCCGCGGAGGTGCCCGCCAGGATCGGCACGCCCTGCCGGGTGAGGATCAGGCCCGTGGGGCCCTCCCCGTTGCGCCGCTCCAGCGTGGCCTTCCATGCGGCGACGGTCTCGTTGGCGTCCGCGGGGCGGACGACGTTGACGCCCGGGATGGCGCGCAGCGCGGCGAGGTGCTCGACCGGCTGGTGCGTGGGGCCGTCCTCGCCGAGGCCGATCGAGTCGTGCGTCCACACGTAGATCGGATCGATGTCCATGAGGGCCGCGAGCCGGACCGCCGGGCGCATGTAGTCCGCGAACTGCAGGAAGGTGCCGCCGTAGGGGCGGGTCTTGCCGTGCAGCACGATGCCGTTGAGGATCGAGCCCATCGCGTGCTCACGGATGCCGAAGTGCAGCGTGCGGCCGTAGGGCTGTGCGTTCCAGTCCTCCGTGGAGATCGAGCGCGGGCCGAAGGAGTCGGCGCCCTTGATGGTGGTGTTGTTGGAGCCGGCGAGGTCGGCCGAGCCGCCCCACAGCTCCGGCAGGGTCTGCCCGGCCGCGGCGAGGAAGGCGCCGGACGCGGCGCGCGTCGCGATGCCCTTGTCCTCGACCGACCAGGTCGGCAGCTCGGCGTCCCAGCCCTCGGGCAGGGCGCCGGCCTCGAGCCGGTCGAGCAGCGCCTTGCGCTCGGGGTTCGCGGCGGCCCACGCGTCGAACCGCGCGCGCCAGGCCTCATGCTCGGCCTGGCCCCGCTTGACCAGCTCCCGCGAGTGCGCGATGACCTCGGGGGCCACGTCGAAGCTCTTCGCCGGGTCGAAGCCCAGGATCTCCTTGACCGCGGCCACCTCGTCGGCGCCGAGCGCCGATCCGTGCACGCCGCCCGTGTTCATCTTGTTCGGGGCGGGGAAGCCGATGATCGTGCGCAGGATGATGATCGACGGCCTGTCGGTGACCGCCTTGGCGGCCGCGACGGCCTCCTCGATCGCGGTGACGTTCTCGCCGCCCTCGACGTACTGCACGTGCCAGCCGTACGCCTCGTAGCGCTTCGCGACGTCCTCGGACAGCGCGATGTCGGTGTTGTGCTCGATGGAGATCTTGTTGTCGTCGTAGAACAGGATCAGGTTGCCGAGCTGCTGCGTCCCGGCCAGCGACGAGGCCTCGGAGGTGACGCCCTCCTCGATGTCGCCGTCGGAGGCGATGACGTAGACGAAGTGGTCGAACGGGCTGGTGCCCGCGGCGGCGTCCGGGTCGAACAGGCCGCGCTCGTAGCGCGAGGCCATCGACATGCCCACGGCGGAGGCCAGGCCCTGGCCCAGGGGCCCGGTGGTGATCTCGACGCCCTTGGTGTGGCGGTACTCGGGGTGTCCCGGGGTCAGCGAGCCTTCGGTGCGCAGCGCCTCGATGTCGCTGAGCTCGAGCCCGAAGCCGCCCAGGTACAGCTGCAGGTAGAGGGTCAGGCTCGAGTGCCCGCAGGACAGCACGAACCGGTCCCGGCCGATCCAATGGGTGTCCGACGGATCGTGGACCATCACCTTCTGGAACAGGGTGTAGGCCAGGGGCGCGAGGCTCATCGCGGTGCCGGGGTGGCCGTTGCCGACCTTCTGCACCGCGTCGGCCGCGAGCACCCGGGCGGTGTCCACCGCGCGTGTGTCCAGTTCGGTCCAGTCGTCGGGGTGATGCGGCGTGGTCAGTGCTTGGATCTCGGCGGTGCTGGTCACGGCGGAAGGACTCTCCTGGTCGTACGGGGATGCGGGCTCAAGTGTGAACCCTACTCGGCGCTCGTGCACGGTCTACGTGAACTGCCGGGTAGCGGGCCGCCGAATCGGAGGGGGCGAACCCGATTCGGCCCAGCGGTGACGGAGGACTACCATGGCTCGTAGTAGATGGGTCTGCGCCGGTCGCGGGCCCGCGGGGGACATACGTCCTCCCGCGCGCAGTCGGTCAGCCCCGAGTGCGAGATCGTCAGAGTCCGGCTCGGCCCGGACCCGTCGGAAGAGAGTGCGGCAGAAGATGGTTTTCAAGGGCGGGCACGGGACGAACACCCCCAGCGCTCGCTCGGCGGCCGCACCGGCACCGTCGTCCTTCGCGGGCCGCGCGGGGCAGACCGTCCTGGCCTACATCGCGCTGACGAAGCCCAAGGTCATCGAGCTGCTGCTGGTCGCGACGATCCCCGTCATGCTGCTGGCGGATCGCGGTCACGTGAACCTGCCGCTCATCCTGTCGACCCTGTTCGGCGGATGGCTGGGCGCGGCCTCGGCGAACACGCTGAACATGGTCGCGGACGCCGATATCGACCAGAAGATGAAGCGCACCGAGCGTCGTCCGCTCGCGCGCCACGCGGTCCCGGTCCGGCACGCGTTGATCTTCGGCCTGGTGCTGGCCGCGGCGTCGTTCGTCTGGTTGTCCCTGATGGCCAACCTGCTCTCCGCCGTGCTGGTGCTGGTCACGATCGCGTTCTACCTGTTCGTGTACACGATGCTGCTCAAGCGTCGCACCTCGCAGAACGTCGTGTGGGGCGGCGCCGCGGGCTGCATGCCGACGCTCGTGGGCTGGTCCGCGGCCACCGGCACCATCGCCTGGCCCGCCATCGTGCTGTTCCTCGTGATCTTCTTCTGGACGCCGCCGCACACCTGGGCACTGGCCATGCGTTACCGCGAGGACTACAAGGCCGCGGGTGTGCCGATGCTCCCCGTCGTGGCGCCGGAGACCGTCGTCGCGCGCCAGATGGTCTGGTACACCTGGGCCACCGTGATCACCACGCTCGTGCTGATCCCCGCGGCGGGCCTGGTCTACGCGATCGCGGCCGTCCTCTGCGGCGGCTGGTTCCTCTACGCGGTGCACAAGCTGTACTCCCAGACCAAGGCCGGCCAGGAGATCAAGCCGCTCAAGGTGTTCCTGCAGTCGAACAACTACCTAGCCGTGTTGTTCTGCGCCCTGTCGGTCGACTCGATCCTCAACTACAGCACCGTCTGGCAGCTGCTCGGACTCTGACCCGTGGCCGCCGATCGTGATCTCTGGACGCTGATCTTCGCCGAGCGCGCCGCGCTGGCCGACGATGTCGCGGACCTCACCGACGAGCAGTGGGCGACCCCGTCGCTGTGCTCGGGCCTGACGGTGCGCGAGGTCCTGGCCCACATGACCGCCGGCGCGTCCGACAACCCGGTCGTCTGGTTCGCGGGGGTGCTGCGGAACCGCTTCGATTTCGACGCCAACGTCGCGCAGCGGCTCGCGAAGCGACTGGGGACCGATCCGGCGGACACGCTGCGACGGTTCCGGGGCGTGCGCACCAGCCGGACCAAGGCCCCGATTCCCGTGGTCGCGATGCTGGGGGAGGCCGTGGTCCACGCCGAGGACATCCGTCGGCCGCTGGGGTTGCGCCGGGAGTACCCGATCGAGGTGCTGCACCGGCTCGCGCACTTCTACGCCGGGTCGGACCTGATGCTGCCCTCCGCGACCCGGGCGCGCGGCCTGCGGTTACGCGCGACCGACGGTGACTTCACGGTCGGTTCCGGGCCCGCGGTCGCGGGAACGACGCTCGCGCTCGTCATGGCCCTGACCGGGCGGGACGACTACCTTCCCGAGCTCGACGGTCCGGGGCTGGCGGAGTTCGCCGCGCGCCGGGGTTGAGCCTCGTCAGTTGATGTGCAGCGCGGCGTCGACCGTCGCGCGGACACGACGGTGCACCTCGTCCGGCGATGTCGCGTCGAACTTGCCGTCCAGGTGCAGGAACGCCAGGCCGTGGACCAGGGCCCACACGGCGGTCGCAGTGTCCTCGCCGTCGGCGTCCGGCAGGGTCTTCCGGATCAGGCCGGTCAGGTAGGCCTTGATCATGTCGACGGCCTCGACCCGGTCCGGATCCGTGCCGCAGGGCTCGGCGAACATCGCGCGGAACAGGCCGGTCCGGCCGAGCGCGAAGTCGACGTAGGCGATCGCGATCGCCGCCAGGTCCTCGGGGCCGGACGGATCCGGGCACGCGGCGTTGAGCGCGACCGCGAGCTCCCGGTAACCGACCGCGGCGACGGCCGAGATCAGCGCGCCGCGATCGGGGAAGTGGCGGTAGGGCGCCGCGGTGGACACACCGGCGCGGCGGGCGACGGCGCGCAGCGACAGGTCGTTGGCGCCGCCCTCCTCGTCGAGGATCTCGACGGCGGCGTTGACCAGGGTGCCGGGCAGGTCGCCGTGGTGATAGGTCGTGGTCATGGGTTCCACTCTACAACACTGTGTTGACACCGCTTACATATCCTTCTAGCGTCGGCTCCGCCCGCTTCATGTGAGCGCCGTTCACATGCACTCCGGAAGGCCCGTCATGACCGACCTGTTCGCCCCGCTCACCCTCCGCTCCGGCGCCGTCCTGCCCAACCGCATCGCCAAGGCGGCGATGGAGGAGGGCATCGCGGGCGTCGAGCAGGCGCCCGACGGGCGCACCGTCGAGCTGTACCGGCGGTGGGGTGCGGGCGGTACCGGCCTGCTGCTGACGGGCAATGTGATGGTCCACGCCGAGGCGCTCACCGGACCCGGCGCGATCGTCCTCGACGCCCGCTCGCCGCTGCGCCCGTTCCGCGAGTGGGCGTCCGCGGCCAAGGAGAACGGCGCGAGCATCTGGATGCAGATCAGCCATCCGGGCCGCCAGATCCAGGTCGACATGCCCGGCGTGACCTGGGGCCCGTCGGAGAAGGCCGTCGACCTCGGCAGCGCGCTCTCGAAGCGGTTCGGCACGCCTACCGCCATGACCGACGCGCAGATCCGTGCGACGATCACGCGCTTCGCCACCACGGCGCGCCGCGCGGAGGAGGCCGGGTTCGACGGTGTCGAGGTGCACGCCGCGCACGGCTACCTGCTCTCGCAGTTCCTCTCGCCGCTGGTCAACACCCGCACCGACGAGTGGGGCGGCGGATCGCTCGAGAACCGCGCCCGGATGCTGGTCGAGACGGTGCGCGCGATCCGCGCCGAGGTGTCCCCGGTGTTCGCCGTCGCGGTCAAGCTCAACTCCGCGGACTTCCAGCGCGGCGGCTTCGATCCCGACGACGCCCGGGCCGTCATCGCGATGCTCGCGCCGCTCGGCGTCGACCTGGTGGAGGTCTCGGGCGGCAGCTACGAGAGCCCCGCGATGACGGGCCGGGCGGCCGGCGCACCGTCGGGCATCCCGGCCGCGGACGGCCGCCCCGGCGACGCCCGCACCGCCGCGCGCGAGGCCTACTTCCTGGAGCTCGCCGCGGACCTGGCGGCGACCAGTGCGATCCCGCTCATGGTCACCGGCGGGATCACCCGCCGGGAGACGGCCGAGGCCGCGCTGGCCGAGCACGTCGCCGTCGTCGGGATCGGCACCGCGCTGTCCGTCACGCCGGACCTGCCCGCCCGCTGGCGGGTGGACCAGGGCGCCGTCGCGGCCCTGCGGCCCGTGACCTGGAAGAACAAGCCCCTCGCGTCCATGGCGTCGATGGCGCAGGTCCGCTACCAACTGCGTCGTACGGCCGCCGGGAAGGACCCGCGGCCCGGCATCCGGCCCGCCGCGGCGCTCGTGCGCGACCTGATCGTCGTGCGCGGTGCCCTGCGCCGGTACCGCCGGTGGCTCGCGGACCGCCCGTCCGACGGTGCCGCGCTCGCGCCCGCCGAGGGACGCGCGCAGGCCTCAGGGAAGTAGCGCCACCGAGCCCGTCGTGCGGCGCTCCTGCAGGTCGATGTGGGCCTGCGCGGCGTCGGCCAGCGGATAGGTCGCGCCGACGGTGAACCGCAGCGACCCGTCGCGCAGGCCGTCGAGCACCGCGCCGCTGCGCCGGGCGAAGTCCTCCGGCGTGGCGACGTGGTGGGCCAGCGTGGGCCGCTGCACGAATAGCGAGCCGAGCGGGTTGAGCCGCTGCAGGTCGAACGGGGGGACCGGGCCGGACGCCGCGCCGAAAAGCACGACGATGCCCTTGTGTCGCGTGGACAGCAGCGAGGCCTCGAAGGTGTCCTTGCCGACCCCGTCGTAGACCGCGGCGACGCCCGCGCCGTCGGTGAGCTCCCGGACGCGGGCCGGGACGTCCTCGTCGTAGCGCAGCACCTGCCACGCGCCGGCCTCGCGGGAGAGGGCCTCCTTGGCGTCCGTCGAGACCGTCGTGATGACGCGGGCGCCGAGCGCCGTCGCCATCTGGGTGACCAGCAGGCCCGTGCCGCCCGCGCCGGCGTGCACGAGCACGGTGTCGCCCGCCTGCACGGGGTGCGAGTCGTGGGTGAGGTAGTGCGCGGTCATGCCCTGCAGCAGGACGGACGCCGCGACGGCGGGCGGGACACCGTCGGGCACCGGGACGGTGCGGTCGGCCGGGACGTTCACGAGCTCCGCGTAC
Organism: Tsukamurella pseudospumae; assembly: GCF_001575195.1. Classification (NCBI taxonomy): domain Bacteria; kingdom Bacillati; phylum Actinomycetota; class Actinomycetes; order Mycobacteriales; family Tsukamurellaceae; genus Tsukamurella; species Tsukamurella pseudospumae. The sequence continues at coordinate 119,559 of NZ_LSRF01000001.1, read as the reverse complement.
GAGCCCGGGCCGTCGCACCAGGCGACCACGTCGCCGACGGCGCGCTCCGTGACGCCCTCGCCCAGCGCGACGACGGTGCCCGACCCCTCGCTGCCCGGGATGTACGGCAGGGCAGTGGGATACATGCCCTCGCGGAAGTAGGTGTCGATGAAGTTCACCCCGATCGCGGAGGTCCGCACCAGGACCTGACCGGGCCCGGGCGCCGGATCGGGGGCATCGCCGTAGGTCAGGACATCCGGGCCGCCGTGTTCGGTCACAGTGATCGCGCGCATGACTCATCTCTACCGCACGCGGTGTGGCAGGGTCGACGTCGGCTGCAGAATCAGGCCGCGCCCATCCCGCCTACCGAGGAGTACCTCGCTTGCGTTCTCTGGTGTACTACGTCGCCGTCTCGCTGGACGGCCGGATCGCCGGCCCCGAGGGCCAGTACGACTTCTACCCCGTCGACGAGGAGTACTCGCGGCAGATGAACGAGGAGTGGGGCGACGGGCTGCCCACCGGCCTGCACGAGGCCCTGGGTATCACCCCGCCGCGCACGAAGTGGGACACCGTCGTCATGGGCACGACCACGTACCGGATCGGGTCCGATGTGGGCGTGACGGACCCGTACGCGCACCTGCGCACGATCGTCTACTCGCGGTCGCTGGACCCCGCGGATTTCCCGGCCGTCGAGGTGGTGGCGGAGGACCCGGTCGAGCACATGCGCGCGCTCAAGCAGGAGGAGGGCGGCGACATCTGGCTGTGCGGCGGGGGAACGCTCGCGGCGGCACTCGCGCCGGAGGTCGACAGGCTGGCGCTGAAGATCTACCCGGTGACCGCAGGGGACGGGGTGCCGCTGTTCGCGGGCGGCTTCGCGCCGCAGCAGTGGAAGCTGGTCTCGCACCGCGCCTTCGACATCGGCGTGATCCTGGCGCAGTACGAGCGCGCCTGATCGGCGGGCCGGGTGGCCGCCGGGCCTAGCGGCTGTGCGCCCGGTAGCCGGCCATCCGCTCGTGGTGGCCGGGCTCCGTGGTGGCCTTGCTGACCAGCTCGCGGTCCCACTCGGAGGTGTCGAGGCCGGCCTTCTCGGCCGCGTCCTTCGCCTGCGCCGGGTTCGCGACGATCTGGTCGCCCATGACCCCGTCGCCGCCGACGAGGGTGATGCGCACGCCCTCCTCGCCCATGTTCTGCAGCACGGCGGTGGCACCGCAGTGCTTGGCGGCGAAGCCCTTCAGGCGGGAGACGACGTTGCCGGGTGCCTGATCACTCATGCGGCCAGCTTATCGGTCGTGCGGTCCGATCCGCGCACCACCCGCGCCGACATCAGCCGGTACAGGATCGCTGCTTCGGCGATCACCGACATCGCGCCCGCGACATGCAGCACGACCAGCAGTGCGGGGACGCCCGTGAAGTACTGGACCACGCCGATCAGCGACTGCGCGGCGACCACGACGAACACGATTTTCACCCGGCGCCGCACGGCCTCACTCGAGGGGCCGCGGGCGATGAGCACCGCCGCCCAGATCAGCAGGCCGACGTAGAGCGCCACCAGCAGGCCGTGCGTGAGCGAGAGCAGCGGGATCGAGACGTCGAGGCGGTCGATGGCCTTCGGGTTGGTGCGGTCGCCGGCGTGCGGGCCCGCGGCGGTGACGATCATGCCGGCGGTGAGCACGAGCGCCATCACGACGGCGGAACCGGCGACGAGGCGCCGGGCCCCGGCGGGCGCGGTCTCGATCTCGGCGCCGTCATCGGGTTCGGCGACCTTGGCGTACAGCGTGGCGGCGAGCCAGACCATCGCGCAGGAGACGAGCATGTGGGCGCCGACGACCCACCAGCGCAGGCCGGTGAGCACGGTGATACCGCCGAGGATGCCCTGCGCGAACGTGGACAGGGGCATGATCCACGCGTAGATCAGGATCTCCCGGCGCCGCCGGGCGCGGGTGACGGCGAGCACGATCGCGATCGACGTGGTCACCACGATCCACACCGCGATCTGCCGGTTCCCGAACTCGATCGCCTGATGCCACCACGGGACCTCGTCCTGCGGGATCGGCACGAGCGAGTCGTCGAAGCACTTGGGCCAGGTGGGGCACCCCAGGCCCGAACCGGTCACCCGCACCACCGAGCCGGTGACGGCGATGAGCGCCTGGGAGAGCAGCGCGGCGAGCGCGAACCGCTGCTGCGCCTTCGTGCTGGGGAGCGGCAGGCGATCGACGAGGCGCAGGAAGAGCTGGTACACGCCGATCATCGTACGTGGGCCGTCACGAGCTACTACATCCTGTAGTGGGTTAGCCGGTGAAGCGGAACAGGCGCACGGCCGCCGCGGAGCCCACCGCGCCCCACGCCAGGAGCACCGCCATCCCGAACCAGTCGACGGTGCCGGCGTCCGCGGCGCGGGTCAGGGCCTCGGTCAGCGCGCCCGACGGTGCCAGCCTCGCGATCAGCACGACAGCGTCGGGGACGTGCGCGTGCATCACGACGAGCGAGCCGATCGCGCCCAGCACGAACCACAGCAGGTTCGCCAGCGCGAGCACGATCTCCGCCTTGAGCGTGCCACCGAGCAGCAGCCCGAGCGAGGCGAACGCGAACACGCCCAGTGCGAGGATCGGTGCCCACAGCAGCAGGCCGAGGGGGTCCGGGCGCCAGTCGAGCGCGAGGCCGATCCCGCCGATGATCACCGCCTGCAGGATCACCACGAGGACCACCGCCAGGGTCTTGCCCGCGATGACGCCCCAGCGGGGCAGCGGCGTCGCGCCGAGCCGCTTGAGCGCGCCGTACCGCCGGTCGAAGCCGACGGCGATCGCCTGCCCGGTGAACGCGGTCGACATCACCGCGACGGCCATGATCGCCGGGACCAGGGAGCCGATCCGGGTCGCCTCGTCGCCGATCGGCAGCACCGTGAATCCGATGAGCAGCGCGATCGGGATGAACATGGTCAGCAGCAGCTGCTCGCCGTTGCGGAGCAGGAGCGTGAGCTCCATCCGGGTCTGCGCCGCGAGCATCGCCGCGGGGCGGGCGGCCTCGGGGTTGGGCAGGAAGGTGCCGCGGGCGAAGCGGGGCTCGGTTCGGGTCACGTCATCCCCTCAGATCGCGGCCGGTCAGGTCCAGGAACACGTCCTGCAGGGTCCGGGTCCCCACCCGCAGATCGGTGATCAGCGCGCCCTGCGCGGCGAGGTACGCGGCGGTGTCCGCGACGACGGTCGGCGTCACCTCGGCGCCGCGTACCACGTAGGTCGAGCCGTGCGCGTCGGTCGAGTCCACCGCCGCCGTGAAGCCGGTGCCCAGCCGGGCAGCGAGGGCCGCGGTGTCCAGGCCCGACGGTGCGCTCACGCGCAGTTCGTGCTCCGCACCGGCCCGCGTGAGTTCCTCCGGCGTACCGTCGGCCACCGCGCGGCCGCGGTCGATGATGACGACCCGGTCCGCGAGGGCCTCGGCCTCGTCGAGGAGGTGGGTGGTGAGCAGGACGGTGACCCCGTCGCGGCGCAGCGCGGCGATGAGGTCCCAGACGAGGAGGCGGGCCTGCGCGTCGAGCCCGGCGGTCGGCTCGTCGAGGAAGACCAGTTCGGGGCGCCCGACGAGGGCGCAGGCCAGGGCGAGGCGCTGCTGCTGTCCACCGGAGAGCCGGCGGTAGCTGACGTTCACCACGTCCTGCAGTCCCAGCGTCGAGAGCAGCCAGTCGGGGTCGTGGGGGTTCGCGGCGTACGCGGCCACGAGCCGGAGCATCTCGCCGGTCTTCGCACCGGGATAGGCGCCGCCGCCCTGCAGCATGACGCCGATCCGGGGCTTGAGGCGGGCCGCGTCGGCGACCGGGTCGAGCCCGAGGACCTCGACGGTACCGGAGTCGGGGGAGCCGAAGCCCTCGCACAGTTCGACGGTGGTGGTCTTACCGGCGCCGTTGGGGCCGAGCAGGGCCAGGACGCTGCCGCGCTCCACGGTGAGGTCGAGTCCGTCGACGGCGACGACGTCGCCGAATCGTTTGGTGACGGAGGTCGCGGACAGTGCGGGCACGGGAGATCAGCGTACTCGGCCGCGCGCGAGCCGCCGCTCGCGCCTGCGGGGCAGCTCGAAGGCCAGGTACACGGCCAGCGCCACGATCACGACGGTGCTCATCCCGGCCTTGGCGATGACATAGGGCTCGATCTCGCCGCCGTTGGGCATGAGCATCACCGACACCACGCTCGAGACGATCACCGCGGCCAGGCGGAAGCCGGGCGCCGTGGCCCACGCGGCCAGCGGGACGATGGCCCACAGCAGGTACCAGGGCTGGACCACCGGGAACAGTAGGACGAGCGCGGCCATCGAGATGCCGAGGGCGCCGACCGCGTGGATCCGGCCGGACAGGGTCGCGAGGAGCATGCGCAGCACGATCACCGCGGCCAGCGCGGCGGCGATCGGACGCGTGATGGCGAGGATCGCGGTGGTGTGGTCGCCGAGTCCCAGCAGGACGCCGACCAACCCGGTCGCCATGCCGAGGACCGTGGGGATCGACATCCACGAGCGGACCCGATTGGCCCCGCCCAGGGTCCCCGCGTCCAACCAGCCGTAACCCAGCCCGGTCACCTGGCAGACGACGACCACCACGATCACCAGCACGATCGCGAGGAAGCCGGCGGACAGCGCGACGGCGATCGGCGTGCGGCCCAGATCCGGCCGGAACTCCCGGATCGCGGTGCGCCAGTCGCGCAACCGCCCGCCGATGTCCGGGAAGGTGCCGCCCAGGCGCCGGGCGAGCGCCATGCCGATGAAGCCGAGCGCGAGCACGGAGGTGATCTTGATCAGGCTCGACGCGGCGATCGTCGCAGCGCCGGCGGTGAGCAGCCACCCGGTCCGGGTGGGCATCCATCCGTCCAGGAATCGTCGGCCGGAGGAGATCGCCCGCAGCGACCACTCCATGCCCACGAGCATCATCCCGAGCATGAGGCTCTCGTTGTGGATGCCCGCGATGAGATGGAAGATGACCAGCGGATTCGCGGCCCCGAGCCACAGGGCGGCCACCTCGTTGACGCCGCAGCGGCGGGCGAGCCGGGGGAGCGCCCACACGATCATCGCGACGCCGGCGAGCGCCAGCAGTCGGTGCGCGATCACGCCGGCGACCACGTTCTCCCCGGTCAGGGCCGTGATGCCGCGCCCCAGGTAGAGGAACAGGGGGCCGTACGGGGCGGGCGTGTCGCGCCAGATGTTGGGCACCGAGCGGGTGAAGACGTGGTCGATCCCGAGCGCCTTGGCGGGGCCGATGGCATAGGGGTCGAGGCCGCGCGCCGTGATCTCCGATTGCGCGAGGTAGGAGTAGACGTCCTTGCTGAACATCGGCGGGGCGAAGAGGAAGGGCAGCACCCACAGCGCGAGGATCCGGTCGAAGCCGCGGCGGGTGAGCCGGCGCGGCTGCGCGGGCACGGTGTGCGCGTTCGGGTTCAGGTACCCGATCGTGTACCGGCGCAGCAGCACCCACGCGATCATCAGCATCGCCGTGCCGACCATCGTCACCGTCAGCGCCGTGGACTGCATGCGGAACATCAGGCCGATGAGCCTGCGCCCGGCGATCGGGTTCTGCACCACCGGGAACGAGCCCACGCCCAGCGCGCCGAACGCGATGAGCACCGCCCCGACGCCGCCGAAGGTGGCGATCCTGCGGACCGTCCGCTTCTCCTGCGCGTTGAGGTCCGGGTACTGCTGCTCGTCGGTGTGCAGCCGGTTCACCGCGCCGCCCGCGCCCTGCGATCCCTGGTCCGACGGTGCCCCGTCGGGCTTGGTCAGGCCGAGGTAGTCCGCGAAGGTGCGCACGGGGGCGGGGAGGCAAGGGGTAGCGCGCACGTCCGCAAGAGTAGACGGTGGGCCGCACGTCCCGGGGCCGTCCGCCCGCTCAGTCCGGTCGCTCACCGGGGCTGAGCTTAGCCTGACCTTGCTGGAAGTGCTGGACGAATTAGGAAACAATCGTGTTGTGAAAAGCGAGCAGCACGAGGTTCACGCCTCGACGGCACAGCGTGACGGGGACACCCGTGACGCCGTGGTCGCGCTGCTCATGAACCGGGGCCAGGCCACCGCGGCCGATATCGGCGAGGCCCTGGGGATCACGACCACCGCCGTCCGCCGCCATCTCGACAATCTGCTCGAGGCGGGCGACGTGACGGTGGCGGCACCGTCGGGCCTGGCCAACCGCGGCCGGGGGCGCCCCGCCAAGGAGTTCCTGCTGACGCCCGCGGGGCGCCGGCAACTCGGGCAGGGGTACGACGTCCTCGCGGTCGACGCGCTGCGCGCGCTCCGCGAGGTCGGCGGCGAGGAGGCCGTGCGTGCGTTCGCGCGGCGCCGCGCCGAGCAGGCCATGAGCTCCGTCGGCGCAGCCCCCGGGCCGCAGGACCCGGTGGACGGCGCCCGTAGGATCGCGGCGGCCCTGTCGGCCGCCGGATTCAACGCCGATGCCCGGGAAGTGGGCAACGGCGTCCAGATCTGCCAGCACCACTGCCCGGTGTCGGAGGTCGCAGCCGAGTTCCCCGAATTGTGCGAGGCCGAAATTTCGGCGTTCGAGCAGGCGTTGGGAACACATGTACAGCGTCTGGCCACCATCGCCAATGGTGACCGCGCATGCACCACCCACGTGCCCCTCGAGCGCGTGGTACCGCGAGCAACCGCTAAGGAGCTTCGATGACAACGGTCGAGAACGGCCCGCTGTCCCAGGAGGAGACGATCGCGTCCCTGGGCACCTACGGCTACGGGTGGCACGATTCCGATGCCGCCGGCGCCTCGGCGCAGCGCGGCCTGTCTGATGCCGTCGTCGCCGACATCTCGGGCAAGAAGAACGAGTCCGAGTGGATGCTGAACCAGCGACTCAAGGCGCTGAGCATCTTCGAGAAGAAGCCGATGCCCACCTGGGGCAGCGACCTCGACGGCATCGACTTCGACAACATCAAGTACTTCGTGCGCTCCTCGGAGAAGCAGGCCGAGTCCTGGGAGGACCTGCCCGAGGACATCAAGAACACCTACGACAAGCTCGGCATCCCCGAGGCGGAGAAGCAGCGCCTCGTCGCCGGTGTCGCTGCGCAGTACGAGTCCGAGGTGGTCTACCACTCGATCCGCGAGGATCTGGAGGAGAAGGGTGTCATCTTCCTCGACACCGACACCGGCCTCAAGGAGCACCCGGAGCTGTTCGAGGAGTACTTCGGCTCGGTCATCCCCGCGGGCGACAACAAGTTCTCCGCGCTGAACACCGCCGTGTGGTCGGGCGGCTCGTTCATCTACGTGCCCAAGGGCGTCCACGTGGACATCCCGCTGCAGGCCTACTTCCGGATCAACACCGAGAACATGGGCCAGTTCGAGCGCACGCTGATCATCGTCGACGAGGACGCCTATGTGCACTACGTCGAGGGCTGCACCGCGCCGATCTACAAGTCGGATTCGCTGCACTCCGCCGTGGTCGAGATCGTCGTCAAGAAGGGCGGCCGCTGCCGCTACACGACCATCCAGAACTGGTCGAACAATGTCTACAACCTGGTCACCAAGCGCGCCAAGGCCGAGGCCGGCGCCACCATGGAGTGGATCGACGGCAACATCGGCTCCAAGGTCACCATGAAGTACCCGGCGGTGTGGATGATGGGCGAGCACGCCAAGGGCGAGGTGCTCTCCGTGGCCTTCGCCGGCGAGGGCCAGCACCAGGACACCGGCTCGAAGATGGTGCACTTCGCGCCGAACACCTCGAGCAACATCGTCAGCAAGTCGGTCGCCCGCGGCGGCGGCCGGGCCAGCTACCGCGGCCTGATCCAGATCAACAAGGGCGCGCACGGCAGCAAGTCCACGGTCAAGTGCGATGCGCTGCTGGTCGACACGATCTCCCGATCCGACACGTACCCGTACGTGGACATCCGCGAGGACGACGTGACGATGGGCCACGAGGCCACCGTCTCGAAGGTCTCCGACGATCAGCTGTTCTACCTGATGAGCCGCGGCCTCACCGAGGACGAGGCCATGGCCATGGTGGTGCGCGGTTTCGTCGAGCCGATCGCCAAGGAGCTGCCGATGGAGTACGCGCTCGAGCTGAACCGCCTGATCGAGCTTCAGATGGAAGGGTCCGTGGGCTAAGTGAGCAACACTCTCAACGAGGCTGTCGAGGCACATCCCGTCGCCAACAAGGGCGAGCTATTCACGTCCTTCGACGCGGCGGCCTTCGAGATCCCCAGCCACCGCGACGAGGCGTGGCGGTTCACCCCGCTGCGCCGCTTGCGGGGCCTGCACGACGGTTCCGCGCAGGCCGACGGTGCCGTGACCGCCACCGTCGACGCGACGCCCGAGGGCGTGTCCTTCGAGACCGTCGCCAAGGGCGACGAGCGGCTCGGCCAGGGTGGTACGCCCTTCGATCGCGTTGCGGCGCAGGCCTTCACGTCCATGACGGAGGCATTCGTGCTCACCGTCGCCAAGGAGGCGGAGGTCGCGGAGCCGGTCTTCGTCCGCATCGCCGGCCCCGGCGAGGGCAAGACCTCCTTCACGCACATCCAGGTGCGGCTCGAGCGCCACGCCCGCGCCGTGGTCGTGCTCGACCACACCGGCTCCGGCACGGTGGCCGAGAACGTCGAGGTCATCCTGGGCGACGGTGCGTCGCTCCAGATCATCGACGCGCAGGACTTCGCCGACGACGCGGTGTGGGTCACGCAGCACCACGTCCGCGTGGGCCGCGACGCCCATGTCCGGCACTTCGCCGTGCAGCTCGGCGGCGAGCTGGTCCGCATGACCCCCCGCGTGCAGTTCGACGCGCCCGGCGGCAACGCCGAGCTGTTCGGCCTGTACTTCGCCGACGACGGCCAGCACCTCGAGCAGCGCCTGCTGGTCGATCATGCGGTGCCGCACTGCAAGTCGAACGTGATCTACAAGGGCGCGTTGCAGGGCGATCCGTCGTCCAAGCTGCCCGACGCGCACACCGTCTGGGTGGGTGACGTGCTGATCCGCGCCGAGGCCGAGGGCACCGACACCTTCGAGCTCAACCGTAACCTGGTGCTCACCGACGGTGCGCGCGCCGATTCGGTGCCGAACCTGGAGATCGAGACCGGCGAGATCGAGGGCGCGGGCCACGCCAGCGCCACCGGCCGGTTCGACGACGAGCAGCTCTTCTACCTGCGTTCGCGCGGCATCCCGGAGGACGAGGCGCGCCGCCTCGTGGTCCGCGGCTTCTTCCAGGAGCTGATCGACCGGATCTCCGTCCCCGAGCTGCGCGAGCGACTCGCCGCCGCCATCGAACACGAACTCGCCACCGCCGGCGTCTGATACTCGAAGAAGGAATTACGTTGTCTACTCTGGAAATCCGTGATCTGCACGTCAACGTCGTGCAGGCGGACGAGAACGCCGAGCCGATCGAGATCCTCAAGGGCGTCGACCTGACCATCAAGTCCGGCGAGACCCACGCGATCATGGGCCCCAACGGCTCCGGCAAGTCCACGCTGAGCTACGCCATCGCGGGCCACCCCAAGTACGAGGTCACGCAGGGCACGATCACGCTCGACGGTGAGGACGTGCTGTCGATGACGGTCGACGAGCGCGCCCGTGCCGGCCTGTTCCTGGCCATGCAGTACCCCGTCGAGGTGCCCGGCGTCTCCATGTCCAACTTCCTGCGCTCGGCCGCCACCGCGGTCCGTGGCGAGGCCCCGAAGCTGCGGCACTGGGTCAAGGAGGTCAAGGACGCGATGGGCGAGCTGTCCATCGATGCGCAGTTCGGCGAGCGTTCGGTCAACGAGGGCTTCTCCGGCGGCGAGAAGAAGCGTCACGAGATCCTGCAGCTGGGTCTGCTCAAGCCGAAGTTCGCCATCCTCGACGAGACCGACTCGGGCCTCGACGTCGACGCCCTGCGCGTCGTCTCCGAGGGCGTGAACCGCTACGCGGAGCGCGAGCACGGCGGCATCCTGCTCATCACGCACTACACCCGCATCCTGCGCTACATCCACCCCGAGTTCGTGCACGTCTTCGTGAACGGCCGGATCGTGGAGTCGGGCGGCCCCGAGCTGGCCGACGAGTTGGAGGAGAACGGCTACGTGCGGTTCACCCAGGGCTCGGTAGCTGGCGCAGGGGCATGACCACAACGACCTTCGACGTGACGGCCGTGCGGCAGGATTTCCCGATCCTCGCCCGCACGGTCCGTGACGACAAACCGCTGGTCTACCTGGACTCCGGGGCCACCTCGCAGCGCCCGCGCCCGGTGCTCGACGCCGAGTGGGAGTTCCTCACCACGCACAACGCGGCGGTGCACCGCGGCGCGCACCAGCTGGCCGAGGAGGCCACCGACGCGTACGAGGACGCGCGCGCCGCGATCGCGGAATTCGTGCGGGTCTCGCCGGACGAGCTGGTGTTCACCAAGAACGCCACGGAGTCGCTGAACCTGGTGGCGTACACCCTCGGTGACGATCGCTCGGCCGCCGTGCTGGGCGGGCACCGCCTGCGTGAGGGCGACACGGTCGTGGTCACCGAGCTCGAGCATCACGCGAACCTGGTGCCCTGGCAGGAGCTGTGCCGGCGCACCGGAGCCACCCTCAAGTGGTACGGCGTCACCGACGACGGCCGCATCGACCTCGACTCGCTGGAGCTCGACGAGTCGGTGAAGATCGTCGCGTTCACGCACGCCTCCAACGTGACCGGCGCGATCGCGCCGGTGCCGGAGCTGGTGGCGCGGGCCCGTGCGGTCGGTGCCGTGGTCGTCCTCGACGCCTGCCAGTCGGTACCGCACAGCCCCGTCGACCTCGCGGCGCTGGACGTGGACTTCGCCGCGTTCTCGGGCCACAAGATGTACGGCCCGTCGGGTGTCGGCGTCCTGTACGGCAAGCGTGAGATCCTCACCCAGCTCCCGCCGTTCATCACGGGCGGCTCGATGATCGAGACCGTCACGATGGAGGTTTCGACCTACGCCGCGCCGCCGCAGCGGTTCGAGGCGGGCGTCCCGATGACCTCGCAGGTCGTGGGCCTCGGTGCTGCGGTGAAGTACCTGACCGCACTGGGCATGGACACGGTCGCGGCACACGAGCACGCGCTCGTGAGCGCCGCGCTCGATCGGCTCGGCGCCATCGAGGGGCTTCGGATCATCGGGCCCACCGAGAACCGGGACCGCGGCAGCGCGGTCTCGTTCGTGGTCGACGGGATCCACGCCCACGACCTCGGGCAGGTGCTCGACGACGAGGGCGTCGCGATCCGCGTGGGCCACCACTGCGCGTGGCCCCTGCACCGCCGGTTCGGCGTGGCCGCGACCGCGCGCGCGTCCTTCGGCGTCTACAACACCGCCGCTGAGGTGGACGTGCTCGGCGACGCGATCGTCAAGGCCCAGAAGTTCTTCGGGGTGATCTGATGCGCATGGAGCAGATGTACCAGGACGTGATCCTGGACCACTACAAGCACCCGCACCACCGCGGGCTGCGCGAGCCCTTCGGGGCCGAGGTCCACCACGTCAATCCCACGTGCGGGGACGAGGTGACCCTCCGGGTGCAGCTCTCCGACGACCACGAGACCGTCACCGACGTCTCGTACGACGGGCAGGGCTGCTCCATCTCGCAGGCGTCGACGTCCGTCCTCACCGACCAGGTGATCGGCGCGCCCGTCGGCGAGGCCCTGAAGATGTTGCAGTCGTACACCGAGATGCTGCAGTCCCGTGGTCAGCTCGAGGGCGACGAGGACCTCATCGGCGACGGCATCGCCTTCGTCGGCGTCTCGAAGTACCCGGCGCGCGTGAAGTGCGCGCTGCTCGGCTGGATGGCGTTCAAGGACGCCCTGTCCCAGATCATCGACTCGGAGGAGAAGACGGCATGAGCGAAAATGCTGCCGAGGCCACTGCGGCTGAGGCGACCGCGGCCGAACCGGCGCAGGCCGGCGACAATCCGCTGAACCTGCCCACCCTGTTCGACGTCGAGGAGGCCATGCGCGACGTGGTCGATCCCGAGCTGGGTATCAACGTGGTCGATCTGGGCCTCGTCTACGACCTCAAGGTGGACGACGATGCCGCCGTCCTCATCGACATGACGCTCACCTCGGCGGCGTGCCCGCTGCAGGACGTCATCGAGGACCAGACCCGCGCCGCGCTGGTCACCTCCGGGCTGGCCACCGACGCGAAGATCAACTGGGTCTGGCTGCCGCCGTGGGGCCCGGACAAGATCACCGACGACGGTCGCGAGCAGCTCCGCGCCCTCGGCTTCACGGTCTAGGGGCGCGGGCCGGGCGGCACGGCATCGGTGTCCGTGCGCGCACCGGGGAGCACCTACCCATATGGACGGGTATTGTCCTATTTCACGGTGAAAAGTCCAGTGCCGCAATATCATGTCGCCATGTTCGTTGACCTGGGTGTACGTGATTTCCTGGATAGAGCCGAGCTCGTGTATCCCGACCGGGTGGGGATGGTCGACGAGCCCGACCAGTCGGCACCGTCGTGGGGGGAGAAGACTTACGCCGAGATGGCGGCGCTGGCCCGCGGGCAGGCCGCGCGGCTCGACGAGCTCGGCGTGCCCGTGGGCGGCCGGGTCGCGATCGTTTCGCAGAACGCAGCGCGCCTGCTGACCTCGTTCTTCGGCGTCTCCGGCTGGGGCCGGATCCTGGTCCCGATCAACTTCCGCCTCGCGCCGGCGGAGGTCGAGTACATCGTCGAGGATTCCGGTGCGGAGGTGTTGATCGTCGACCCCGAGGTCGAGCACCTCCTCGATACCGTTACCGCCAAGCACGTCTTCGTGTTCGGCCGCGATGACGACGCGATCTTCGGAGCCACCGCCGAACCGCGTCCCTGGGCGGGCGATGAGACCGCCACGGCCACCATCAATTACACCTCCGGCACCACCGCGCGGCCGAAGGGCGTGCAGCTCACGCATCGGAACCTGTGGCTCAACGCCACCACCTTCGGCCTGCACATGTCGCTCACCGACAACGACGTGCTGCTGCACACGCTGCCCATGTTCCACGCCAACGGCTGGGGAATGCCCTTCGCCGCCACGGGAGTCGGGATCAAGCACGTCGTCCTCCGCAAGGTCGACGGTGCCGAGATCCTCCGCCGGGTACGTGATCACGGCGTCACCGTCATGTGCGCGGCCCCCGCCGTGGTCACGGCGGCGCTCGACGCGGCCGCCGAGTGGGTCGGCCCGATTCCGGGTAGTGGCACGGTCCGTGTCATCTGCGCGGGCGCCCCGCCGCCCACGCGCATCATCCACCGCGTCCGATTCGAACTGGGCTGGGAGTTCATCCAGATCTACGGCCTCACCGAGACCTCGCCGCTCCTCACGGTGAACCGCGAGCGTGCGGAGTGGGCCGCCGACGACCCGATGGAGGTGGCCCGCAGGCTGGGTCGCGCCGGGGCCCCGGCGCTCGGCGTGCGACTCAAGATCGACGAGGACGGCGAGATCCTCGCCCGCACCAACCATGCACTCACGGCCTACTGGAACAAGCCGGTCGAGACCGCCGAGGCGCTCGAGGGCGACTGGTTCCACACCGGTGACCGGGGGACCTTCGAGGGTGGCTACCTCACGATCGCCGACCGCAAGAAGGATGTCATCATCTCCGGCGGTGAGAACGTCACCTCCATCGAGGTCGAGGACGCGCTGGCGCTGCATCCCGCCGTGCGCGAGGTGGCCGTGATCGGTATCCCCGACGAGAAGTGGGGCGAACTGGTGACGGCGATCGTCGTGGCTGACGGCGTCACCTCGGAGGAGCTCATCACCCACACCCGCGAGCACCTCGCCGGCTACAAGTGCCCCAAGCGGATCGACTTCGTCAGCGAGCTGCCCCGCACCGCGACCGGCAAGATCCAGAAGTTCCTGCTGCGCTCGCCCTTCTGGGACTCCTTGGAGCGCAAGGTCAACTGACGCCTCTCACGCGTGCCAGGCGGTCGCGCCGACGTTGTCGATCATCCGCTGCAGCGAGCGGACCGTGGTGATGTACTCGTCGTCCGTGACGCCCTCGCGGATGGCCGCGAGGGCGGCGTGGACGTCGGACCAGGTCTCCTCCCGGCGCTGCTGCCCCGTCGGGCTGACAGTGAGGGCACCGTCGACCTCGAGGAGTAGGCCGGTCGCGACCAGGGCGAGCGCGTCCGGGCGGAGGGCGTCGTCGGTGTCGACGAAGCCGCGGTGGAACTCGACCACCTCGTCGATCGTGACCGCCGCGGGCCGGTCGGCGACGTAGTTGAGCGTCCACCGCTGGAGGTCTCCATGCCGACGACGCTAATTCCTCAATGATGCTTCAGGTCAAGGGTGCTTTCGGAGGTTCGGCGCACCGTCTGGGTGTCGGGGTGGGATGATGAGACCCAACGATAGAACACGTTCTACGCAGGAGGATGCCGTGTTCGAGTGGTCCGACGAAGACCTGATGGTGCGCGACGCGCTGCGCGCGTTCATCGACAAGGAGATCCGCCCGCACGTCGACGAGCTGGAGACGGGCGTCCTGCCGCCCTACGACATCACCCGGAAGATGCTGCGGACCTTCGGCATCGACCAGGTCAACCGGGAGAACCTCGCGGCGGAGCTCGCCGCCGAGGAGGCGGGGGAGACGCCCGGGGCCCCCGGTGGTGGTGGAGCCTCCAGCACCTTGTCTTCGTCGATGTTCCTCATCCTCAACGTCGAGATGGCCGGGGTCAGCCTCGGCCTCATCGGCTCGATGGGCGTCTCGATGGGGCTGACGGTGTCCACCATCAAGTCCCGCGGCACCCTCGCGCAGAAGAAGCGCTGGCTGCCCGAGCTGGTCACCATGGAGAAGGTGGGCGCCTGGGCGATCACGGAGCCCGACAGCGGCTCGGACGCGCTCGGGGGCATGAAGACGACGGTGCGCCGCGACGGCTCCGGCGGCTACATCCTCAAGGGACAGAAGACCTTCATCACCAACGGCCCGCACGCCGACACGATCGTCGTCTTCGCCAAGCTCGACGAGGGCGACGGTACGCCGATCCGCGACCGCAAGGTGCTCACCTTCGTGCTGGACACGGGCATGGAGGGGCTCACCCAGGGCAAGGCCTTCAAGAAGATGGGCATGATGAGCTCGCCCACCGGAGAGCTGTTCTTCGACGACGTCCACCTCGGCGCGGACCGGCTGCTCGGCGAGACCGAGGAGACGCCGGGCGGCGGCGGGGCGTCGGCGAAGGCCGGCTTCACCGCCGAGCGCATCGGCATCGCGGCGCTGAGTCTGGGCATCATCAACGAGGCGCAGCGGCTGTCGATCGACTACGCCCGCTCCCGCACCCTGTGGGGTCAGGAGATCGGGAAGTTCCAGCTCATCCAGCTCAAGCTCGCCGAGATGGAGGTGGCCCGGATCAACGTCCAGAACATGCTGTTCACGGCCATCGAGGCCTCCCGGGCCGGGAAACCGCCGACGCTGGCGCAGGCGTCCGCCATGAAGCTCTACAGCTCGCGGGCCGCGACCGAGGTGGCGATGGAGGCCGTGCAGCTCTTCGGCGGCAACGGCTACATGGCCGAGTACCGGGTCGAGCAGCTCGCCCGCGACGCGAAGTCGCTGATGATCTACGCGGGCAGCAACGAGATCCAGGTGACGCACGTGGCGAAGGGGCTGCTGCGCGGGGAGTAGGCCGCCCTACAACGCCGCCGGCCGGCCCTCGCGATGAGGGCCGGCCGGTGCTGTGATGCCCGTCGGAGGCAGATCAGGGGATGGTGATGACCTGGCCGACGTTGATCAGGTCCGGGTTCGCGATGCCGTTGAGCTGCGCGATCTCGGTGTAGCGGTTGCCGTCGCCCAGGTACTGCTCGGCGATGGCCCACAGGGTGTCGCCCGAGGCGACGGTGTGGGTGCGCGGCGCGGGAGCGGCCGGCGCCTCGGCGGCGACGGGCTCGGGCTCCGGAGCGGCCTGACGGGCCGGGGCGGGCTGATCGGTCGCCGTGTTCGAGGCCCACTTGTCGGCATCGCCGGCGTAGACGACGAGGTTGCGGTCGTCCTGCAGGACGAGGCGGTCAGCGCCCGAGCCCTCGGTGTTGGTCGACCAGACGCCCTCGCCGGCGCCGTTGTAGAGCACGAAGTTGCCGTCGGTCTGGAAGTTGGCCCGCTCGACACCCTTGCCCTCGGTGCCGCTGGCCCACACCACGGTGCCGGCGCCCTCGGTGAGCACGAGGTTGCCATCGCCCTGCAGGGTCAGCGTGTAGCCGCCGTTGAGGGAGTCGAGAGTCTCCCCGAGGCCGAGCTGGTTACCTGCGCGAAGCACGTCGGTCATGTGTATCCCCTTAAAGATGTACCGGTGTACATGCGGCGCGCGGGTGCGCGCCCGAGTAGAGGATAGCGAGCCCATCCGACATTTCGGCGAATGGGAATCATGGAGTCGGAAAATTCGTTGGTGGGGGTATGGCGACCATTGAATTGACCTCTGACAAGTTCGATCAGACCGTGACCGGCAACGATATCGTGCTGGTCGACTTCTGGGCCTCCTGGTGCGGCCCCTGCCGCGCCTTCGCACCCACCTTTGAGAAGGCATCGGAGGCCCATGCCGATGTGGTTTTCGCGAAGGTCGACACCGAGGCCGAGCAGAGCCTCGCAGCCGCCGCGAACATCCGCTCCATCCCCACCCTCATGGTGTTCAAGAAGGGGAACCTGGTCTACAACGAGGCCGGCGCCCTGCCGCCCGCGGCGCTCGAGGACCTGATCTCGCAGGCCCGCGCCCTCGACATCGAGCAGGCGAACTTCAACGGCGCCGGTGAGACCGCGGAGAAGCCGGCGGAGTAACCGCCCGCGCCAGGCGCCGGCGCAGCCCCCACGGTGCCGCCACGAACGCCGCAGCCATCGCTGCGGCGTTCGTCGTCGTCGGGGTCCGGGCTGACAGGAAGGCGCGCACGTGCCGGTCCGGGAGGCCGAAGAACACGTCGAAGAAGTCGCGCTGCTCGTCCGGCGACATGCTCAACAACGCCCGCAATCCGGCCTCCCGCAGCCGGTGGGCCGCTACATCGCCCCGGCTCACCGGGTTGCGACCGGCCCGCAGCGCGGCGACCGCATCGTCGGCGAAGGCCAGCGACGCCGCCACCGAGTAGCCCGTCGCCGGGTGCAGCGTCGTCCCCCGCACGCCGACCCCGCACCACCCGTCTCCGCGTCGCGGACCGGGCGAGAGGAGCGGGAAGTCCACGCGCTCATGCAGTTCACCGGCCGCGACGCCGCGCGCCGCCAGCCGGGCTCGCAGCCGCGCCTCCAGCGCGGCGACGGTCAGCGCCGGTGCCCCCGCAAGGCACGTCTCCTCCAGCAGGAGGGCGTCCTCGGACACCCGGACCGCGTACAGGAACGAGGCCGGCGCACCGTCGGGCACGCCGGGCGCGACCCGCCAGTCCATCCAGAGCTCGTCGTGCGCCCCGACGGGGACCAGGACCCCGGCGGCCGTCTGCCGGGGTACGTCCGGGGTTCCCGACGGTGCCGGCCCCCGCGCGTCGACGACGAAGGCGCCGCCGTGCCCGTCCCGGCCGGCGCGGTCCGCGCGCACGTCGACGCCGTCGAGCGACAGCGCGTCCTGCAGGCGGTCGACGTCGAGGACGGCGTACTCGCGGCGCAGGTCGAACCGGGTCCGCGCGATCACCTGCGGCGACGAGACCGCGGCGACGACCCCGGCGGGGAGCCACGGCGGGAGCTCGTCCGCCCACAGGCCGAAGGTGCGCCGCCACCGCGCGTCCGGCGCGGGGTCGAAGGCGCGCACCGTCAGGCCCGCCGCCGCGGCCCGGTGCGCGACGGCCCGCCCGGCCGGGCCGAGGCCCAGCACCACGAGGTCCGGGGTCGCTCTCACAGGCCCGCCCCGATGAGGGCGAGCTGGGTCCGGTTGGCGCAATCCAGGCGCGTCATCAGGGCGGAGACGTAGCCCTTCACCGTCGATTCCGCCAGGAACAGGCGTGCCGCGATCTCCGCGTTGGACGCGCCGGTCGCGAGTTCGCGCAGCACGTCCCGGTCGCGCGGGCCGAGTGCGTCGACCCGAGGATCGCGGCGTGGCCGATCGCCGGCGAGGCGCACCAGCCGGGCGAGCGCGTCGGGGGAGAGCAGCGACCCGCCGCTCGCGGCGGTCCGCACCGCGGAGGCGAGCAGCGCCGGCTCGGCGGTCTTGACGACGAATCCCGCTGCGCCCGCGGCGAGCCCGTCGACCAGCACGGCATCGGTGTCGAGCGTGGTGATGAGTACGACGGCGACCGGGGGATCGAGGTCGCGGAGCGCACGGGTCGCGACGATGCCGTCGACGCCGGGCATCCTGACGTCGAGGAGCGCGACCTGCGGCGCGTACGCGATCCCCGCCTCGACGGCCGCGGCGCCGTCGGCCGCCGTCGCCACCACGTCGAGGTCCGGCTCCGTGGACAGCACCGACCGCAGATACTCCCGGACGATCGGGTCGTCGTCGGCCACCAGCACGCGCACCGTCATCGGGCGGCCGCCGGGAACTCGGTGGCCGCCGGGAACTCGGCCTGCAGGGTCCAGCCACCGTCGGACGAGCGGCCGTGTCGGAGCGTTCCCCCGACCAGCGCTGTGCGGGCGTCGAGTCCGCGCAGGCCCGTCCCGCTGCCGGTCGCCGCGAGCTCGGCGTCGGCGTCTGCGGCGGGGTTGTGCACCCGGAGGCCGTGCGCGGTGACCTCGACGTCGACCGGCGCTCCGGCGGCGTGCTTGCGGGCGTTCGCGAGGCCCTCCTCGAGCACCCGGGCCAGGCAGTCGGCGGCGGCGCGGGGGAGCGGCGCGGCGAGAGAGCCGGTCAGGTCGACGCGCTGGCCCGCGCCGCGGGCCCGGTGCACGGCGTCGGCGACCGCACCGTCGATGTCAGCGGCCGCGACGAGCCCGCCCGTGGAGAGCGGCGCCGAGGGCGCGTCGTCGCTCTGCAACCCGATCACGACGCGCCGCAGGTCGGCGAGTGCGGCCTGCGCATCGGCCTCGATCCCGGGTTGCCCCGCGGACCGGGCGGCGAGCACGATCCGGGTCAGGCGCGCGGTGGCGAGGTCGTGCAGCTGCGCGGCGAGCGCGAGGCGTTCGTCGGCCCGGGCATGCCGATCCGCGAGCGCCCGGCGCTCCCGCGCCGCGGTCCGCAGCCGGATCCCGAGGCCCACCGTCGAGCCGCCGAGCACCGGCGCGAGCGAGCCCAACGCGCCCCACACCGATTGCGAGGACGCGGCGACGGCCACCGCGAACACGACGAACGGGGCGAACGCGAGCACCGCGTCGCGCCGGTCCCGGGCGGTCTGCGCGGCCGCGGAGGAGACGAGCGAGGCGGCCACCGCGATCCACACCGCCGCGCCCGACTCCGCCGCCTCGGCCCACGGCCCCAGTACCAGGAAGCACCCGGCCGCCGCGACGACCGGCGCCGTGAGGACGGGACGCAGCAGTGCCACCGCGACGGTGGCCGCGAGCATCGCTACGGCGCCCGACGCCAGGTCCGCGCCCCGCATCCCGGGGAACAGGACCGCCACGAACGCGACCGTGCCGGCCGCGGACAGCGCGAGCAACGCCGCCTGGACGGCGCGCACGCGGCGGGCGGGTTCGAAGGTCATGCAGCCATCGTAGGGAGCGGCCCGACGGTGCCGACACCTCCTTTCGTCGGTCGACGCGCCGCCGAACGGCGCTACCGGCGACGCCGCGCGCCCGGCACCGTCGAGGGCATGACATCCCAGGTCACCGCACTCGCCACCGGGCCGCGCGCTGCGGCGGGCCGCGTACTTCCACCGCTCGCGCGGCTTCCGCTCGCCGCCGTCGGCACCGTCGTGCTGGCGGTCATGCTGCTCGGCAGCCGCAACTACGGGTACTTCTTCGACGAGGCCTACTTCGTGGTCGCCGGGCGCGACCACCCGGCCGCCGGCTACTTCGACCAACCGCCGCTGGTGCCGCTCCTGGCCGCCGGACTCGACCGCCTCGCGCACGGGAACCTCGTCGTGCTGCGTCTCCCGGCGACCCTCGCGGTCGTCGGGATCACGCTGCTCGCGGGACTGATCGCCCGCGAGCTGGGCGGCCGTCGATGGGCACAGGTCCTCGCCGCGGCGGCGGCCGCGATGTCGCTGGTCAGCTCCGTCGGGCACTGGCTCGCGACCTACTCGCTCGACCCGCTGTGGTGGACGGTCATCGTCTACCTGCTGGTCCGCTGGGTGCGCACCCGCGACGACCGGCTGTTGCTCGCGGCCGGCGCCGTCACCGCGCTGTCGCTGCTCACCAAGTTCCTGGTCCCCGCGCTGTGGATCGCGGTCGCGGTCGGCGCGCTCGCCTGCGGGCCCCGGCGGATGCTCACCCGACCCGCGCTCCGGGGCGGCGCGGCACTGGCCGTCGCCGCGATCGTGCCGACCCTGTGGTGGCAGGCCGGCCACGACTGGGCGTACACCCGGATGGGCGCCGTCGTCCGGGCCGAATGGCCGGGCGGCGCCGGCTTCGCGCTGGTCGGGCTGTTCGGGGCGGGCCTGCTCATCGGGCTGCCCCTCCTGCTGGTCGGCGTCGTCGCGCTGCTGCGGTCCCCGGCGCTGCACCCGTACCGGTTCCTCGGCGTCGCACTCGTGCTCGTCGTCGCCGCGATCGTGATCACCCACGGCCGCGCGTACTACCTGGCCTCCGTCTACGCGCTGCCGATGGCGGCGGGCGCGGTCGCAGTGGAGTCGTGGGCCGGCCGGCGCCGTCGCGGCGTGCGTACGGCATTGCGGATCGTCGCGGTCCTGGCGCTCCTCGGCTCGACCGCGAGCTGGATCGCGGCCGCGCCGGTGTGGTCGCCGGCGATCGCCGAACGCATCGGCACGCCGCCCTTCCGCGCTCCCGCGACGATGCTCATCGACGGCGACACCATGCTCGAGGGACTGTCGGACACCGTCGTCGCGGCCTATCGGAGCCTGCCGCCCGCCGACCGCGACGGGCTGGTCATCGTCGCCGAGAGCTACCCCTTCGCCGCTGCGGTCGACTTCTACGGCCGCGACCAGGGGCTGCCGCGCGCCTACAGCGGCCACCGCGCGTACTACTACTTCGGCCGCCCGCCGGACGACGCCCGGGCCGTCCTCTGGGTCGGCGACCCGTCGCCCGTGCTCGACGGGGCGTTCCGGCACCGTCGGGCCGTTCCCGTACCGGGCGAGGACGGCGACCCGGTGGTCCGGCTGTACACCGACCGAACGGTGGCGTGGCCCGCGTTGTGGGAGCGACTGCGCTCGCAGTGACGGCCTCCGCGGCGGGTCAGTAGGGTGACGGGCGTGATCCTCGCGAGCATTCCGAGCCCCGCCCAGGGCGTGTGGCACCTCGGGCCCATCCCGATCCGCGCCTACGCCCTGTGCATCATCGTCGGCATCATCGTCGCCTGCTGGTGGGGTGATCGCCGGTGGGTCGCCCGCGGGGGCAAGCCCGGCCAGGTGATCGACGTGGCCGTGTGGGCCGTGCCCTTCGGCCTCATCGGCGGCCGGCTCTACCACGTGATGACCGACTTCACGACGTACTTCGGTGCCAACGGGCGCGGCTTCGGCGCGGTGTTCCGGATCTGGGACGGCGGCCTCGGGATCTGGGGCGCCGTCGCGCTCGGCGGCGTCGGCGCGTGGATCGGATGCCGGCAGATGGGCATCAAGCTCGGGCCCTTCGCCGATGCGATCGCGCCCGCGATCATCGTGGCGCAGGCCATCGGCCGTCTCGGCAACTGGTTCAACCAGGAGCTCTACGGCGCACCGACCACGCTCCCATGGGGACTGAAGATCTTCGAACGGGCCAACGACGTGGGCCAGCGCGGCCCCGACGTGCTCGACGGGCACAGCACCGGTGTCGTCCTCGCCACGGTGCAGCCCACGTTCCTCTACGAACTGGTGTGGAACCTGCTGGTCGCGGGCCTGCTCGTGATCGCCGACCGCCGCTTCCGCATCGGGCACGGACGCCTGTTCGCGCTGTACGTCGCCGGGTACTGCCTGGGCCGTTTCTTCATCGAGCTCATGCGCGACGATCACGCCACCCACATCCTCGGCGTCCGGATCAACGTGTTCACCGCCGCGCTCGTGTTCGCCGGCGCGCTCGCCTACTTCTTCCTCGCCCCGAAGGGGCGGGAGGCGGCGGTGCTCGTGGCCGGACCGGAGCCGGATCCGGCGGAAAGTGCCCCCGACCAGGAAGAACCGTCGGAGACGCTGTCGCTGGACAAGGACGGCGACGCCGTCGCGGAGGACAATGTTCGTCAGATGGATACCGGCGGGTTGCCGGGAGACTCCACATTGCGGAATAAGGAGGACTAACGTGGTCGCCGTGACTCGTCGAACCAAGATCGTCTGCACTCTGGGCCCTGCTGTCGGAACCGAGGAGAAGGTGCTCGCTCTCGTCGAGGAGGGCATGGATGTCGCCCGCCTCAATTTCAGTCATGGTGAGCACGCCGATCATGCGGTGAACTACGACCGCGTCCGTGCGGCGTCGAACTCGACCGGGCGTGCGGTGGGGATCCTGGCGGATCTGCAGGGCCCGAAGATCCGTCTGGGGCGGTTCGCAGGCGATGGCCGCACCGTCTGGGAGACGGGTGAGACGGTCCGGATCACCGTCGACGATGTGGTCGGCACGCATGATCGGGTGTCGACGACGTACAAGGAGTTGGCGCAGGACGCCCGCCCGGGCGACCGCCTCCTTGTTGATGACGGCAAGGTCGGCCTGACGGTGACCTCGGTGGACGGCAACGACGTGGTCTGTGAGGTCACCGAGGGTGGCCCGGTGTCGAACAACAAGGGCGTCTCGCTGCCGGGGATGAACGTGTCGGTGCCGGCGCTCAGTGAGAAGGACATCGAGGATCTCGAGTTCGCGCTGCAGTTGGGTGTGGATTTCATCGCCCTCTCCTTCGTCCGCTCGCCGGCGGACATCGAGCGGGTGCATGCGGTGATGGACCGCGTGGGCGGTCGGATCCCGGTGATCGCGAAGTTGGAGAAGCCGGAGGCCATCGAGAACCTCGAGGCGGTGATCCTGGCGTTCGACGCCGTGATGGTCGCCCGCGGTGACCTGGGTGTGGAGTTGCCGCTCGAGGAGGTGCCGCTCGTGCAGAAGCGCGCGATTCAGATCGCCCGGGAGAACGCCAAGCCGGTGATCGTGGCGACGCAGATGCTCGAGTCGATGATCGAGAACAGCCGTCCGACGCGGGCGGAGGCTTCGGATGTCGCGAACGCGGTGCTCGACGGTGCGGACGCGGTGATGCTCTCGGGTGAGGTGTCGGTGGGCAAGTACCCGATCGAGACCGTCCGGACCATGGCCAAGATCGTGCAGGCCGTCGAGGACGGCGGACCGTCGGTCCCGCCGCTCAACCACGTGCCCCGCACCAAGCGCGGCATCATCTCCTACGCCGCCCGCGACATCGGCGAGCGGCTCAACGCGAAGGCCCTCGTGGCCTTCACCCAGTCCGGCGACACCGTGCGCCGCCTGGCCCGCCTGCACACCCGGCTGCCGCTGTTGGCATTCACGCCGCTGCCCGAGGTCCGCAGCCAGCTCGCGCTGTCGTGGGGCACGGAGACCTTCCTCGTCGACGGTGCGGACAGCACCGACGCGATGATCCGGCAGGTCGACCAGTCGCTCGAGGGCATCGGCCGGTACTCGAAGGGCGATCAGGTCGTCATCGTCGCCGGTGCGCCCCCCGGGACCATCGGCTCGACCAACCTGATCCAGGTGCACCGGATCGGCGAGGACGACCACTAGGACCCGCCCCAGTAGGCTTCTCGTCATGACGGAGACACTCACCGATTTCGACGAGTTCCTCGGCACGCTCGACCTCGCGGAGGCGGGGGAGGACCGGTTCCTCGGCTCTCACCCCGCCAAGGTCGCGTCCCGTACCTTCGGCGGTCAGATCCTCTCGCAGGCGATCGTCGCGTCGGGCAACACCGTTCCCGGGTCCCGGGATTCGCTGTTCCTGCACGCCGCGCACACGCACTTCATCAACGGCGGCGAGGTCACCGCGGACCTGGAGTTCGTGGTCCGGCGGCTGCGCGACACGCGGAACGTGGCGAACCGGCTCGTCTCGGTCGAGCAGGGCGGCACCGTCCTCGCGCTGATGCAGTTGGCCTACCAGACGGACGGGCGCAATCCGCTCGTCCACGGAGATCCGGCACCGCAGGTGCCGGGACCCGAGGGCCTGCCGAACATCCAGGACACCCTCGACGGTTACGAGGACGTCGTCACCATGTTCGTCGACGCGCCGCAGCCGATGGACATGCGCTTCACCAACGACACCGCGTGGATCGCCAAGGGCAAGGGCCTGATCCAGGAGGACAACAACGTCTGGATCCGCACCGCGGGTCCGCTGCCCGACGACCAGGTGATCCACGACGCCGCCCTGGCCTACGCCTCGGACACGACGATCCTCGACTCGATCATCACGCGACACGGCCTGTCCTGGGGGTACGACCGGATCATGGCGGTCACGCTCAACCAGTCGC
This sequence comes from Tsukamurella pseudospumae, assembly GCF_001575195.1. Taxonomy (NCBI): domain Bacteria; kingdom Bacillati; phylum Actinomycetota; class Actinomycetes; order Mycobacteriales; family Tsukamurellaceae; genus Tsukamurella; species Tsukamurella pseudospumae. The sequence goes on along the minus strand of NZ_LSRF01000001.1, from coordinate 95,308 downwards.
TGTGGTACCACCGCCGCGTCCGGTTCGACCAGTACAACCTGTACTCCTCGCATTCGACGGTGGCCGACGGCGGGCGCGGGATGTCGAACGGGCAATTCTTCGATGCAGAAGGCATCCTGGTAGCAAGCACCACCCAGGAGGGTGTGCTCAAGTACTTCCCGTCGAAGGGGGCGAAGTGACCAGCCAGGACACGCAGGAGCGGGACAACACCTCGGCGATACCGTCCGTGCCGGAGGGCACGCCGGGCCGTGACCCGCGCGCGGAGCTCCCGACCCCGCTGCCCCCGGGCGCGCAGCAGCCGTGGCGCCGGCACGGCCCGGGCAACCGCACCTGGGTCGTGGTGATCACCGCGCTGGCGGGCGTCGTCATGGCCGTGGTCGGTGTCTTCGCCGTGGGTTTCGGCTTCGCCAACAACGCCTTCGACCGGACCGGCGCCGTAGTGCTCTTCCCCACCGAGTACCGCCCCACCGAGAAGGCGTGCTCGGGGGCCGGTGACGCCGCGGAGGTCAAGAAGGGCGCCAAGGTCGTCTTCCGGAACAGCAAGACCAGCTTCGAGTCCACCCTCGGCGGCGGCGAGCTGCGCGGCGGCCGCTGCGTCTTCCGCTTCGAACTGTCCGCGCTCGACGTCGACACCGACCTGAACTACCGGGTCACCGTCGGCGGCGTCGAGGGCACGCCCGTGAGCGGCGCGGAGCTGGCGAACTCGTCCGACCCCGTCGTCGTCTACGTGAGCTAGTTCTGACCGAGACGACGGAGCGGGCGCCCTCGCGGCATCTGGGCGCCCGCCAGATCACCGAGGCCGCGGCGCTGGCCGACGTGGCCGCCGCGTTGGTCCTCATCTCGCAGGTCTTCCCGTTGGCGATCGGCGTGTCCTTCGCCGCCTGCCTGCCCTTCGGTGTGATCGGGCTGCGGCACACCTTCCGCACGTGCGCGCTGGCCCTGCTGGTCGGCGTCACGATGGGCTTCCTGCTCGGCGGTACCGCGCCGGTGGTGCTGACCATCGAGACGGGCCTGGTGGGCATGCTGCTCGGCGCGTCCATCCGCCGGGGCTGGTCGACGGGCCGCCTCGTGCTGTACGCGCTGCCGCTGCTGGCGATCCCGTCGTCCGCGCTCGCGGTCGGCCTGCTGGTGATCTTCCCCGGCGTCCGGGAGCTCCTCTTCCGGATCACCGGTTCGACGGTGACCGGCCTGGCCCGGATCCTCGGCAATGTCCATCTCGGGGTGATCGGCCGGGCGCTGGTCGCGATCTGGGACTGGGCGCTGCGCTGGTGGCCGCTGACGGTGCCGCTGCTGCTCGTCGTCGCGGTACTCGCCGTTGTCGCTCTCGCCCGGGCCGCGTTCGGCGCCCTGCTCTCCCGCGCCGACCGGGTGCTGCCCCGTTCCACGGGGCACCTGTCGGGCGTCCCGGTGGGGGCGGGTCCGGCCGGCCCGGTGCCCGTCCGGCTCGAGGACGTGACGGTCCGCTACCGCGATCGGCTGGCGCTCGAGGTGCCCGAGCTCACCGTCGAGCCGGGGGAGTACCTGGCCGTGACCGGACGCAACGGCACCGGCAAGTCCACGCTGACCCGCGTGCTCGCGGGCGCGCCGCCGACGACGGGCGTCGTGGAGCGGCCCGGCGGGCCCGGCCTGGGTGAGCCGGGCGGCACCGCGGTGGTCTTCCAGCGGCCCGAGTCGCAGGTCCTGGGCGTGCGCGTCGGCGACGACGTGCGGTTCGGCCGCGCGCTGGCGCCCGACGCCGATGTCGACGGGGTGCTGCGCCGCGTGGGACTGTCGGGGATGGCCGACCGCGAGACCGCGACCCTCTCGGGCGGGCAGCTGCAGCGGCTCGCCGTGGCGGCGGCGCTGGCCCGCGAGCCGGCGCTGCTCATCAGCGACGAATCGACCGCGATGCTCGACGCCGAGGGGCGCGCGTCGGTGGTCGGGGTGATGCGGGACATCGCCGGCGCGGGGACCGCCGTCGTGCACGTCACGCACCACGACGCCGAGGCGGCGGGCGCGGAGCGCGAGGTGCGGCTCGGGCCGCCCCGGGCACCGTCGGGCGCGGAACCCGGGCCCGCGAGCCCGACGGTGCGCGCCCGGGACTCCGCCCGCGGCACCGTCGAGCTGCAGGGCGTGACGCTGATCCGCGACGCCGGGACGCCCTGGGACCGCCCCGTGATCAGCGACCTGGACCTCGTCGTTCCCGGCGGCACCGCGCTCGCGATCACCGGCGACAACGGGGCGGGCAAGTCGACCCTCGCGTGGATGATCGCCGGTCTGTTGCAGCCCACGTCCGGATCGATCACCGTCGACGGTGCGCCCGTCGTCAACGGGCGCGGGCGTGTCGTCATCGGGGTGCAGCACGCGCGCCTGCAGGTACTGCGCGACACCGTCGGCGAGGACGTGGCCGACGCGTCGGGCGCCGACCGGGCCGGCGTGCGGGACGCCCTCCGGCTGGTCGGGCTGGACCCGGCCGACTTCGCCGATCGCCGCGCCGACGAACTGTCCGGCGGGGAGCAGCGGCGAGTCGTGCTCGCGGGGCTACTCGCATCGAACCCGCAGGTCCTGGTCCTCGATGAGCCGCTCGCCGGCCTCGACGACGAGGCGACGACGCACATGATCGAAGCGCTGGGCGCGGCGAAGGCTGCGGGCACCACCCTGGTGATCGTCACGCACGACCTGGCGCCCCTGCGCCGCGTCACGGATCGCGTCCACGACGTCGCGGCGTCCACGGCGGCGCCGGCGCCGCACCGCAGGCGCCACGGGCGGCCGCAGTTCGGCGACGTGGTGGGCCGGCCCCTGCCCGAGGAGACGCCCGCGCACCGGGTGTGGGTGGGCACCAAGCTGGCCGTCCTCGCGGCGATGGGCGTCGTCATGGGGGTGCGCACCGACTGGTGGAACATCGGCGCCTCGGCTCTCGTGCTGCTCGGATGGTTCCTCCTCGCCGGCGCGCCGTGGCGGGCCTGGCCGCGCCTGCCCCGGCTGTTCTTCGCGTTCGGGTTCGTGAGCCTGTTCCTCACCGCCATGGGCTCCGGCGCGACCACCGGGCACCTGTTCGGGGTCGAGATCAGCCTGTCGGGCGTCGATGTCTTCTTCCGCGCTCTCGCGGCGCTGCTCGTCTCGCTGTTCGCGGCGCTGGTGTTCTGCTGGACCACCCCGCTCGGCGACGTCCCGGGCTTCCTGCAGACCTGCCTCGACCGGCTCGGTGGGCTCGGCCGCCGCGGCGTGGCCGCGGCGTCGGCGCTCGCGCTGGCGATCCGGCTGGGACCGCTGGCGCTGGCGGAGGTCCGCACGATGTGGGGACTCGCGCGGCAGCGGCGCCCGCTCCGGCCCAGCGGTCGGCCGCGTGGCGTGACCATCGAGACGATGCTCGAGCTGCTCCTGCTGGCCACGGTCCAATCGTGCCGCCGGGCGGGGGAACTCGCCGACGCCATCAGCTCCCGCGGCGGGCTCGGCGCGGTCGCGCAGCCCGACCGCGGGCCCACGCGGCTCGACGGTGCCGTCGTGCTCGGCACCGTCGTGGTCCTCGTCGCCGGGGTCGTGCTCGGGGGCGTGTTCCCCGGCATGGTGGACTAGCGGCATGACCGCACTCGGATCGACGACCCGTCGTGACTGGCAACCCGTCCTGACCTACTCGCTGATCGCGGTGAACGTGATCGCCTTCGCGTTCAGCGCGAAGGCATCGGGCAGCATCGAGCACAACATGTACTCCCGCGAGGTGGCCGAGCTGGCGCTGTCGGAGTACGCCACCGCGACCGATCGCTGGTGGACCGCGGTGACCTCGGGGTTCCTGCACTTCGGGCCGATCCATCTGCTGGTGAACATGTTCACGCTCTACGTCTTCGGGCGGAACATCGAGCAGGCGCTGGGCCGGGCACGGTTCGGCGCGATCTACGCCCTGTCGCTGCTCGGCGGCAGCGCGGCCGTGCTGTGGTTCGGGCTCGAGAACACGATCACCGTCGGCGCGTCCGGCGCGATCTTCGGGCTGATCGCCGCCGAGCTGATCCTGTTCCTGCGGATGAAGATGGACCCCACCTCGCTGCTCGTGCTGATAGGCGTGAACGTGGTCGCGTCCTTCACCCTGTCCGGTATCTCGTGGCTGGGCCACGCCGGTGGCTTCGTGGCCGGCGCGGCGGTCACGGCCGGCATCGTCTACGGCCCGGAGCTGCTGCCGCGCGACCGGCGTACCCGCAAGCAGGTGGAAGCCGTCGGCTGGTCGTGCGTCGGCGTGATCGCCGCGGTCCTGGTCGCGGCCATCGCGATCCGGTTCGGCACGTACCCGGACGCGCAGGTCTACACGCTGCAGTGATCAGTGCCCGCGGTTCATCTCCCGCAGGCGGGCGTTGTAGGCGGCCAGCGCGGCCTCGTCGTCGTCGACGTCCACATCCGAATCGTCACCCATGAGCGTGCCGCGGCGCGCGGAGTCGAGCCAGGTGCCCATGCCGCCGCCGCGCTTGCCGGTGGCCTCGGCGGTGATCCACTGGAAGGCGACGACCAGGAGCAGGATCATCATCAGTCCGTCGCCGCCGAACCACATGATCGCGCCGGCGGCCGCCTGGTCCTCGAGGCCCGTCGGACCCCAGCCCGCGCGTGACGCGGAGTAGCCGGGCGCCAGCTCGCTGGTGGTCATCATGAGCGTCACACCGACGAGCGTGTCCGGGCCCATGGCCAGCAGGAACGACGCGAACCGCAGCGGGTGCGAGAGCTTGGTGGGCCCGCACAGCTCGTTGCCGATCAGCGGCAGCATGAAGATCCAGCCGATGACGAAGTAGCCGGTGTACTCGAGCTGCTTGAGCCACGGGTGCTCCAGCGCGAGGTCCTGGAACCCGGTGAGGTGCGTGCTGATCAGCGCGAACGCGTACAGCGGGAGACCGACGACGGGGCTGGTGATTAGCCGGACCACCCGGTTGCCGAGCACGGCGCGCACGCGGCGGTTTCCGGTCTCCCCGGTGGCGGTGGCGAGGAGTCGGATCGGCTCGGCGAGCACGAGGAACATCGGGATCACGGTGATCAGGACCAGGTGCACGAGCATGTGCGCCCAGAACAGGTGCTTGGCCAGCTCGGCCATGACGCTGTTGACCGCGAACACGAGCAGCGCCATGGCGATGAACCACGCCAGGACGCGGGTGATCGGCCACGCCGTGCCGGCGCGCCGCGCCCGGACGACGCCGTAGACGTAGAGAATGGTCGCGACGACCATCAGGGTGGTCACGACGGGCGTGAACACCCAGGTGTGGAGCGCGTCGGGCTGCTGGGTCAGTACAGGTGAGGGATGCATCGATGCCCGTTGTACCACCCCTGGCAGACTAATCCAACCGGCGTGTAACAAACCACGGTGGACGGCCGATGTACGCCACGAACGCCCCTTAACAGCCTGCCTGGGCACCCGCCCCGGGCTAGAACTCACGGAGTAGAGATGCCGAAGGTCCCCGAGCCCACGCCTCAAGAGGTCCGCGACTTCCTCAGCCCGATCTCGCACTGGTCGCACCTGAAGGCGAACGCGGAGGAGCAGTACCGCAAGACCATCCTCGCCGCGTACGCCGCCCGTATCCCGATCGTTCACATCGCGCGGTACACCGGCACCTCGCCGCAGGCCGTCAAGAAGGTCATCGACCGGCAGAACGACAAGGCCGCCGGCGATGCGCCAGCGTTCCCGAACACGCCGCGCACCGGCTACTACCGGGGCCAGCAGCTGCCCCCGTCGCGCCCCGTCCGCGCGGTCTGACCGCCCGACGGTGACCGCCCGACGGTGACCGTGCCCAGGGCCTGACAGCCGCCTGGCGGGCGGCTCCCAGCGTTCTGTCGGGAACGCCGGGGATCCTCGGTCGGGTGATGGACCATCGCGGCGGGGTATCGCTGCTCACCGGCTGGTTGCCCCTGTCCGTGTTCGCGCTCGCGGCGGTGGCCGCGGCGGTCGTACTGCTGGGGCACGGGCGGTGGCTGCGGATCGGGCTGCCCGTCTGCCTCGCGCTCGGCGCGCTCGCCGCGTGGGGTGCCGACGCGGAGATGGGAGCGCAGGGCCTCGCGGGGGAGCCCGCGCCGGTCATGCTGTGGGTGTGGCTGGGCCTGACGGTCGCGACCCTGATCGCGGCGATCGTCCGGTTCCGGTCCGGACGTCCGCGGGGCCGGATCGTGTCGATGCTCGCCGTGCCGCTGCTCCTGATCGCGGCCCTGCTGGTCGTGAACCAATGGGTGGGCTACTACCGGACCGTGCAGGTCGCATGGTCGGCCCTGACCGCCGGCCCGCTGCCGAACCAGACCTCCCAGGGCGATCTGCCCGGGTTGCGCGACACCGTCCAGAAGCAGGGACGGGTGGTCCCCGTCGACATCCCGGATGACGCGAGCGGCTTCGCGCACCGCACCGAGTACGTCTACCTCCCGCCGGCGTGGTTCGCGGGGAAGACCCCGCCGGCGCTGCCCGCCGTGGAGATGATCGGCGGCGAGTTCAACACTCCCGCCGACTGGATCCGGCTCGGTTCGGCCACGCAGGTCGCCGATCAGTACGCGGCCCAGCACGGCGGACGGGCGCCGATCCTGGTGTTCGTCGATTCCGGCGGCAGCTTCAACAACGACACCGAATGCGTCGACGGTCCCCGCGGCGACTCGGCCTCGCACCTGACGAAGGACGTGCGGCCGTACGTGATCTCGACCTTCGGGGCCGCGTCCGACGCGGCCCACTGGGGCGTCATCGGCTGGTCGATGGGCGGGACCTGCGCCGTGGACCTGACGGTGGTGCACCCGGAGCTCTTCAGCGCGTTCGGCGACATCGGCGGCGACCTCCGGCCCAACGCGGGGAACCAGGCGCAGACCGTGTCCCGACTGTTCGGCGGTGACGCGTCGAAGTGGGACGCCTACGACCCGCAGACGGTCATGGCGCAGCACGGCGCCTATCGGGGGGTGGCCGGGATCTTCGTCGATGCCGCCGGGCATCCGCAGCGCCCGGGCGGCAAGCCCCGTCGGGGCGGCGGGCAGCATCCGGCCGGGCAGTGGGGCGGGCAGGGCGGCGGCGCGGGCGGCCGCGGCTACGAGCCGGACCCGTACTCCGCCGGCGCGTCGCAGACCTTGTGCACCGCGATGACGAAGGTCGACATCGCCTGCACGGTGCAGGCGTCGAGCCATGGTCACACGTGGGAGTCCGCTACCCAGGCGCTGACCCCGGTGTTGGCGACGGTGGCGGGACACCTGACCGGCACGCCGTCACCGTCGGCACCGGCACCGGCACCGGCGGCGCACTGAGGACTAGGACTCGGGCTTCCCGCCCAGTGTGTCGATCACCAGGTGCGCGACGGTCCTCATGTCGGTGCGCCGATCCATGGCCGTGCGCTGGATCCAGCGGAAGGCCTCCGGCTCGGTCACGCGGTGCGACTGCATCAGGATGCTCTTCGCGCGGTCCACGACCTTGCGGGTCTCGAGCTGCTCGGAGAGGCTCGTGACCTCCTTCTCGAGGGCGGCGAGCTCGGCGAAGCGGCTGATGGCGATCTCGATCGCGGGCACGAGATCGGCCTTGGTGAAGGGCTTGACGAGGTAGGCCATCGCGCCGGCCTCGCGCGCCTTCTCGACGAACTCGCGCTGGCCGAAGGCGGTCAGCATGACGACGGGGGCGATCCGCTCCCGCGCGATGTCCTGCGCGGCCTCGAGTCCGTTGAGCACGGGCATCTTCACGTCCATGATCACCAGGTCGGGCCGCAGTTCACGGGCCTTGTCGAGGGCGACCTGACCGTTCTCGGCCTCACCGACCACGTCGTAGCCCTCCTCCCGGAGCATCTCGGAGAGGTCCATGCGGATGATCGCCTCGTCCTCGGCGACGAGCACGCGGTGCGGTACGGGTGCGGTGTCCTTCATCGGTGGGTACGTTACCGGTCGACGGACTTCCGTCGCGACGTGCGCGGTACCGTTGCGCCATGAACGTATTGAGCCTGACTCAATTGCGGGAGCGCGCCGGCAACCTCTGGGCCCTCACGGTGGGTGACGGGATCCGTCCCGTTGCGCGCACGCCGCACGTCGTCGTCGCCGACGGTGGTCATCGCACCCTCCGACGGTTCGCCTCCGACGGGGCCCGCCACGCGGCCGCGGTCCCCGGGGCGGCGCCGGTGTTGTTGGTGCCGCCGATCGCCGCGCCCGCCACCTGCTACGACCTCGCGCCCGAGATCTCCGTCGTCGCGCACCTCGCCGCGACGGGGCGCGTCCCGTACGTCGTCGACTTCGGTGAGATGGCCTACGCCGACCGGAAACTGGGGTTCGAGAACTTCGCCCTCGACATCATTCCGCAGGCCATCGCCCGGGCTCTGGACGACTTCTGGGGCGGCGAGGTGCCCGACGGTGCCGGCGTCGACCTGTACGGCTGGAGCCTGGGCGGCACGCTGTCCTTCCTCGCCGCAGGCGCGTCGACCGCCTCGATCCGGTCGATCGTCTCGATCGCCACGCCGCTGAACTACGCCGCACAGCAGCCCTATCCGCTGGTGACCTCGGTGATGAAGCCGCTCGACGGCTTCGGTCCCGGTGCGCTGATCGCGTTGCTCGGAGGCATCCCGGCGCCGATCGTCCAGGTGGCCTACCGCGCCACGTCGTGGGATCGGGAGCTCAAGAAGCCCAAGTTCGTCCTCGAGAACCTCGGCGAGCCCGAGAAGCTGGCGCGCATGGAGGTCATCGACCGCTTCCAGCGCACCTTTCCGGGGTATCCCGGCAAGCTGGCGACGCAGCTGTGGGAGCGGCTGATCTTCCGCGGTGAGTTGGCCGCGGGGCGTGTGACGCTGGGGGAGACGGTGCTGGATCTGTCGACCATCGACGTCCCGATCCAGCTGTTCGGCTCGCACCGGGATGCGCTGTGCGCGTGGGAGACCGCTCGGCACGGCGTGGACCTGTTCACCGGCTCGCCGCGGGTGGAGTTCGCTACCGTCGAGTCGAGCCACCTCGGCCTCGTCGCCGGCCCCGACGCTGTCCGCGAGACCTGGCCCGTGATCGACGCCTTCCTCGCCTCCGTGGATGCCGAGTCCGGGGCCGTCCACCCCGCCCGGTAAGCTGGCTCGGCCGACCGTTTCCGACGGTCCGCCGGACGCCCCCGTAGCCCAATTGGCAGAGGCAACGGATTCAAAACCCGTCCAGTGTGAGTTCGAGTCTCACCGGGGGCACCACTCGCATAGGGTGGAGACGTGTCGCCGGAACTGGATCCGCGCCCGGTGGGCAGTAGGCAGCTCGTGGCCGCTGAAACCGACTGGGATGCCATTCGCTCATGGACCGACGACAAGTACATGGCCTTCGACGTGCGGCCGCTGGGACGCAATGCGGTACCCCGGTCGTCGATGTTCTCCGTACAGATCGGCGACATCACGATGACCCGCTTCCGCTACGGCGTCGGAGTGGACCTCGACAACTTCGATTCCGATGCGGGGAACGTGCTGGTGCTGACCACTCTGCGCGGGTGGACCCGGCATGCGCCCGGCACACCCCACAGTGCAGAGCTGACCACCGGGCAGACCTACGTCGCCGACTGCAGCCGCAGCAGCTACGGCTTGGAGGCCGATCCCGACCATCTCCAGCTGAATCTGACCGTGCCCCATGGGCTTCTCGCAGATCTCGCCCTGCGATGGTGGGGGCACGTTCCGGACGACCGGTTGTGGACGCACCGCTGCGCGATCGGCGGGGCCGACAGCGCCTGGCTCTCCCTCCTCGAGTACGCGACGCGAACGGTGGCCGCCGCCCCGGAGAAGGCGACGGCGGGACCGATCGGCACGAATCTGCAGGAGATGATCGCTTCCCAACTCCTCGAGGAATGGGCGCACCGCGCCGGGGTTGATCTCCGCGAGGCGCCCAGGGTGGCTGCACCCCGGCAGGTTCGAGTGGCCGTCAGCTATATCGATGCGCATGCCCGGGACCTGCCGACGGTCACTGATATCGCGGCCGCCGCCGGGGTCAGCGCACGGAGCCTCAGCAGTGGTTTCAACCGGTACGTGGGTATGTCGCCCCGCGCGTACCTGGTGGAGCAACGACTGTGCGGGGCCTACCGGGAGCTGTCCGCCGGCGCGCCATCGGTCTCTGCGGTGGCCCGGAGCTGGGGCTACGTGAACATGAGCGTCTTCGCGGCGGCGTACACGCGTCGCTTCGGGGAGAATCCCTCGGCGACCCTGGCCCGCGGCTCCGCGGGAGGTCCCCGCTGAGCGGAGCGCTCGATCCGAGCGGTCCGAAATCGATGCCGATGGCGATCATCCGGTGCCGATCGCAGGCATGTGGACCGGAGGAAGCTCCATAGCCTCCTGTGTTGTAGTTCACAGCGCAGAAGGAGTGTGATTCATGACCGCCGCGGATGTATCCGGATTGAACCAGGTGCTCGATGAGGTTCTGACCGAGGCGACGACGAGACAGGGCAACGGCGGGGTGCCCGGCGTGGTCGCCTCGGTGACACGATCGACCGGCACGATCTACGAGGGTGCTTCGGGCGTGCGCTCGAACGCGTCCGATGCGGCGATGACCTCCGACTCCGTCTTCGCGATGTTCTCCACGACCAAGGCTGTCACCGGCACCACCGTTCTGCAGTGCATCGAGGACGGACTGCTGGACCTCGATGCCCCGGCGGCGCAGTACGTGCCGGAGATCGCCGACATCCCCGTCCTCGATGGATTCACCGAGCAGGGTGAGCCGATCCTGCGCGCGGCGAAGACGCCGATCACCACGCGCATGCTCATGCTCCACACCGCAGGCTTCGCGTACTCGTTCTTCGACGAGTCCTATCACCGCCTCTCCGAGGACGGTCGCCAGCCCAGTGTGATCACGGCCGAGAAGCGATCGCTGGCAACGCCTTTGATCTTCGAGCCGGGAACGCGATGGAACTACGGCAGCAACATGGACTGGGCGGGCCTGGTAGTCGAATCGATCCGCGGCAAGCGCCTCGGCGAGGTCATGGCCGAGCGCGTGTTCGAGCCCCTCGGTATGCGCGACACCGCTTTCACGCTCACCACCTCGATGTCCGAGCGGCTCACCGAGATCCATCAGCGCACCGCCGACGGGGCGCTCGTGCCGACCGGCCTGGTACTGCCGCAGGAGCCCGAGGTGCACATGGGTGGCCACGGCCTGTATTCGACTGTGCCCGACTACACCCGGTTCCTGCGGATGTGGCTCGACGACGGTGCGGGCGAGCACGGGAGGGTCCTGAGGCCCGAGACGGTCGCGGCGGCGGTACGCAACGGGCTCGACGGATTGCAGTCGACGATGCTGCCCGGGGTCGAGCCGGCCCTCTCCAACGACGCCGAGTTCTTCCCCGGGCAGTCGAAGAGTTGGGCGTACACGTTCATGGTGAACGACGAGCAGGCACCCACGGGCCGTACGGCCGGCTCCGTGGGCTGGGCGGGACTCGCGAACCTGTACTACTGGATCGACCGGAGCGCCGACGTCGCCGGGCTGTGGGCGACGCAGATCCTGCCGTTCGCGGATCCCGCCTCGTTCAATGCGTTCCTGGATTTCGAGACCCGGACCTATCAGTCCTTGACCTAGCGAATCGTCCTGGCGCGTCGCCGCTGCGCGACGGCGATCGTTAGGTAGCTACGGAATCTGTCCGCTGCGCTGATCGGGACACGAGGAATTCCGAATACCGTTTCGGCGCAGGTGGATCCGGCGTGGCCGAGGGACTCCCGGTTCGGTGCGGAGGTGTCGGGCCGGTGTTAACATCCGGTGGTCGTTTGTCGGGTTTGTCAAGAAGGGGCAGACCGTGCGGGGAAACAATCGTCACCAGTCGTGTTGCGGTTCGGGCTCCGGGTGGGGGCGCCGTGATTTCCTCGCCGCGCTGGGAGCTGCGTCCATCGGCGCGGTGCTCCTCGGCACCGCGGCGTGCTCCAGCGATGGGACCACCTTGGGAGCGGCATCGTCGACGCCTTCGGCGCCCCCTGTGCCTGCGAAGCCCAACACGCTGTTCCGCAACGTGCGGGTGCTCGATGTCCGTGCGGGTCGCCTCGGTGAGCCCACCGATGTCTTCGTTCGTGGGCATGTCATCGAGACGATCGGCCCGGGCCTGCAGGCCCGGGCCGACACCACCGTCGTCGACGGTCGCGGCCGCACGTTGATGCCCGGTCTGATCGACAACCACGTCCACCTGATGTTCGGCAGCACCACGATGGCCCAGCTGTCCGACGCCGCCCTCACCCCGGACGACTACGCGAAGGGGGCGCTCGCATCGGCCGGTGCGATGTTGATGCGCGGGTTCACGTCGGTCCGGGACCTCGGAGGCCCGATCTTCCCGTTGAAGGCGGCCATCGACAAGGGGAAGGCGACGGGGCCGCGCGAGTGGCCGTCCGGTGCCATGGTCTCGCCCACCGCCGGGCACGGCGATTTCCGCACCGCCGACGAGTTGGCCCGGCGCTTCACCTCCCAGCAGTCCCGGGCGGAGAAGCTGGGCGCGACCTTCATCGTCGACGGGCGCGCCGAGGTCCTGACCGCGGTGCGGGAGAACCTGCGATTCGGGGCCAGCCAGATCAAGATGACGGCCGGCGGCGGCACCTCCTCGGCGTACGACCCGATCGATGTCACGCAGTTCACCCTCGACGAGCAGCGGGCCGGGGTCGATGCCGCGAGTGACTGGAACACCTATGTCACCGTGCACGCGTACACCCCGAAGTCGGTGCGACGGGCCGTCGAAGCGGGTGTGCAGTGCATCGAGCACGGGCAGTTGCTCGACCAGCCGACGATCGACCTGCTGGCGGAGCGGGGGATCTGGTTGTCCGGACAGTACCTGGTCCCGAACTCGGACTCGATGCCCGCGGAACGGAAGGCCAAGCGGCAGGGGATCCTTGAAGGCAACTCCCGGGTGTGGCCGATGGCGAAGAAGGCCGGGGTGAAGCTCGCGTGGGGCACCGACTTCCTCTTCGAGCCCGAGATGAACCCGAAGCAGAACCAGATGCTGCTCTCGCTCAGCGAGTGGTTCAGTCCGGCCGAACTGCTGCGGCTGGCCACCTATGACAACGCCCAGCTCCTCGCGTTGAGCGGCCCGCGGAGCCCCTACTCCGGAGTGCTCGGCGTCGTGGAACCGAATGCCCTGGCCGACGTGATCCTGGTCAACGGCGACCCGCTGGCCGATGTCGGTCTCATCGCCGATCCCACGAAGAACTTCGACGTGATCATGAAGGACGGTGTGGTGTACAAGAACCGGTGAGTGCGCCCCGTTTTCGCTGGCAAGCACCGGACGAATCGACGGTGTGGATGAGAGGACATGACGATGATCGTTCTGCACAATGCACGTCTCATCGACGGTAACGGCGGTGTGCCCGTTGACAATGCCGTCGTCGTGGTCGACGGTGCCACCATCACCTACGCCGGACCGGCGGACGGTGCCCCGCCGGCGGACGATGGGGCGACGAAGGTCGACCTCGACGGAAACACCATCTGTCCGGGATTCTTCGACGTGCACGTCCATCTTTCCCTGCCCGGCACCAAGGGGTCGCCGATCATGGCCGCGATGGTCCCGCCGTCGTACCGCTACTTCGAGTTGATCGAGCGGCTCGCGGTGACTCTCGAGGCCGGGGTGACGACGGTCCGCGACCTCATGGGAGTCGACGTCGGCGTTCGCGATGCGGTCGCGCACGGGCTCATCGAGGGGCCTCGTCTCCTCGTGGCGGACCGGCTCCTGAGCCAGACCGGTGGCCACGCGGACTTCCATCTGAAGTCCGGAGTCGACGGCAGCTCCGTCGTCGGTGGCGTCCTGATCGACAGCGTCGACGAGGCCCGGCTCGAGGCCCGGAAGCTCTGTCGCGAGGGCGTTGACGTCATCAAGGTCGCCTCGAGCGGCGGGGTCACGTCCATCAATGACGAGCCCGACTACCTGGGCGCGCGGCAGGAGCTCGTCGAAGCGCTCGTCGAGGAGGGCGAGGGGTACGGCGGACGTCCCGTCGCCGCGCACGCGATCGGGCTCAAGGGCATCGCGGCTGCGGTGCGCGGCGGTGTGCGGAGCATCGAGCACGGCTACGAGATCGACGATGAGCTCCGTGCGGAGATGGTGAAGAACGGTCAGTTCCTCGTGCCGACGCTGCTGGAGACGCTGCATCCGGACACTGCCACTCCGCAGGCCGTGGCCAAGAGCGAGAAGTGGCACGCGATGGCGCAGGACTCCATTCGCCGCTCGGTCGCGGCCGGGATCAAGATCGCCACCGGTACCGATGCCGGCCTGGTGCCCGACCACGGCACTAACCTCCAGGAGGTGGGCCTGCTCGTCAAGTTCGGCGGCATGACTCCGCTGCAGGCGATCTCCGCGGCCACCAAGAACTCCGCCGAGCTCTGCGGCCTGTTGGACACGCTGGGCACTCTCGAGGCGGGCAAACTCGCCGACGTGGTCGTCGTCAAGGGCGATCCGAGTCAGGACGCCGACCTGGTCGGCGACAACGAGAACATCCTCCTGGTGCTCAAGGAGGGTGACGTCAAGGGGAACCGCGGAGCCTTCGCCGTCTGATCGCTCCGTCCCACGTGTGGACGTCGTGTTACATGTAACATCGGGTCATGAGCACCAAGGACCGGGTGGCACGGCACCGCGCGGCACTGCGCGAGAAGGGGCTGCGCCCGATCCAGATATGGGTGCCGGACACGCGTGCCGAGGGGTTCGCCGAGCAGGCGCACCGCGAATCGGTGATCGCTGCTGCGGATCTTCAGACGCGCGCCGTGCACGACTTCATCGAAGACGTGACGGACTGGGACGCCGATTGAAGCGTGGCGAGATCTGGACGGGAGCAGGATCCGGCCGGGCGTCGAAACCGCGGCCGGTGGTCATCCTGCAGAGTGACTACTTCGATGCGACCGAGGCCGTGACGGTGTGCTTCTTGACCAGCAGTGAGCGAGCGATGCCCCTGTTGCGGGTGCCGGTTCCGGCCAGCCCGGAGAACGGACTCTCCCAGGACTCCTGGGCGATGATCGACGCGGTCACCACGCTCAAGCGCGCGAATCTGCGTGAGCGCGTGGGGGTGCTTGAACGCGAGCACCTCATCACGATCGGCCAGCGCATTCCGATGTTCCTGGGTCTAGCTGAGTAGCCTCAAGCCATGGGGTGGAGTTTGATCGTCATGCCGGTGAGGGACGGCGACATGCCGGAGTTCGATGCGGGCCAGATCGACGAGATCATGAACAGGTTCGGAGTCGTCCCTGGCCCCAGAGGTCTCGTTCACGGGGACCCCGAATCGTGTACGTACACGGATATTTCCATCGTCAGTGGCAATGCAATCACCTTCGATCGACCGGGGCGTGCCGACGATTTCCGTTTGATTTGGGAGCTGCTCGATTCATGCGGTGCGGTTGTGTTCGACCCGGGAACGATGGCCAGCGCCGTATCGAGGCGCGAGGTCCGGGACGCCATGCCTCTCGGCTATCCGGTCGTGCCCTACATCGCGACGACGTGGCAGGACCTGATCACTTCAGCGTGGGACACGGACGATCCCGCGTAGGTCCCGAGGCGGCTCGGCGGCGCACCGTCGAAAACGAGAACCGGCGGCCGGGACGAATCCCGACCGCCGGTCCTGATGGAGCGGATCAGTACTTGCCGAAGGCCAGCGCCACGTCGTGGCCGCCGAAGCCGAAAGAGTTGTTCAGCGCGTACTTGTAGTCGCCCTTGCGTGCCTCGCCGTGCACCACGTCGAGCTCGATCTCGGGGTCCTGGTTCTCCAGGTTGAGGGTCGGCGGGATGACGCCGTCGCGCAGCGACAGCACCGTCAGGGCGGCCTCGAGGGCGCCGACGGCGCCGATCGAGTGGCCCAGCGCGCCCTTCGGGGCGTAGATCGCGGCGTCGGTGCCGACGACCGCGTTGATGGCCTTGGCCTCGGCGAGGTCGCCGATCGGGGTCGCAGTGGCGTGCGCGTTGATGTAGTCGATGTCCGCGCGGGTCAGGCCGGCGGTCTCCATCGCGCGCTTCATGGCGCGAGCGGCGCCGCCGCCCTCGACGTCGGGGGAGACCATGTGGTAGCCGTCGGAGGTGATGCCGGCGCCGAGCAGGCGCGCGATGGGCTTCGCGCCGCGGGCGAGGGCGTGCTCCTCGGTCTCGATGATCATCAGGGCCTGAGCCTCGCCGAAGACGAAGCCGTCACGGTCCTTGTCGAACGGACGCGATGCCGAGAGCGGATCGTCGTTGCGGGTGGACAGGGCGCGCATCATCGCGAACGGGGCGATGACGGGGCTGTCGATGCGTCCCTCGATACCGCCGCAGACGGCGATGTCGGCGTCGCCCAGGACGATCTGGCGCCAGGCGTGGGCGATGGCCTCGTTGCCGGTCGAACACGCGGAGACGGGGGCGATGGCACCGGCGCGGGCGCCGATCTCCAGGGCCGAGACGGCGCAGGCACCGTTCGGCATGGCCATCTGCACGGTGAACGGCGAGACCTTGCGGACGCCGTGATCGCGCAGCGCGTCGACGGCCTCGACCATCGACTCGCCGCCGCCGAGACCCGTGCCGACGACCGCGGCGAGGCGGTTGTGGTCGACATCGGGACGGCCGGCCTTGTCCCACAGGCGCTTGGTGATGACATGCGCGGCCTGCTCCACGTAGGACATGCGGCGCTTGGAGACGTGCTGCTTGCTGATGTCGCCCGCGTACTTGCGGTCGGGACGCTCGGGGACCTCCGAGGTGGGATCCTCGAGGAGCTGGCCGCCGAAGCGAACCGGAAGATCGGCGATGTCGACGCCGATGAAGTCGCCCTTGAGCTCGCGGATGCCGCTCTTGCCGGCGAGGAGGCCCTCCCACGTGGACTCGGTGTCGGTGCCGATCGAGGTGGTCATCTCGATCGCGGTGACGACGACGTTGGGGAACTGTCCGCCGAGCGTGCTGAAACTACGGATGTCTGCCATGTCTTCCATGAAACAGGATCGGATCGGCCATTCGCCTGTTGTCAGGTGAGAAGTTCACAGCCGACTCTTGTGGGATCGTCACGAACCGTTCGGTTCACCTTCAGTCCTCGTCCGCGCCGCGGTCGATCCGCAGCACGCCGTCGACGGCGCCGAGGGCGGCCCCGGCCTCCGTGACACCGCGTCCGACCAGCGATAATGCAACGGTGACCTCCGGTCGGGTGATCGCCTCGCCCGAGGGGCCGTCCACGACTGTGAGTGACGCCACAGTCCACCCCCGCCGGGTGCATGCGGCGAGTACGTCCCGCAGTACCCCGGCGCCGTCGCGGTAGGTGAGTGTGAAGCCGCGCTCGGCGGTTCCCCGCGCCGCGACCATCCGCCCGAGCGGAGTGAATCCGAGGACCGCCACGAAGTGCAGCACCGTGACCGAGACGGCGAGGACCTCCAGCCCCGCCCCGGCCGCCATCCCGATCGCGGCGGTCTCCCAGACGGCCGCGGCGGTGGTCAGGCCCTGGATCGCGCCGCGACGCGTGATGATCAGTCCCGCGCCGAGGAAGCCGATGCCCGACACGATCTGCGCTGCGACGCGCGACGGGTCGAGCACCACTGCGCCGGGCGCCAGGACGTTGCTGAAACCGTATTTGCTGACGAGCAGGATCAGGGCGGACGTGGTGCCGACGATCGCCTGTGTCCGCAGCCCCGCGCTTTTGCCGCGGAACTCGCGCTCGAGTCCGACGACGGTGGAGAGCCCGAACGCGAGCACGAGCTGCTCGATCTGGCGCCAGCCCTGACCGGCGCCGATCCACGTTGCGGCGAGCGTGCTCACACCTCCATGGTGCTCCCGATCGGCTCGGGCGCAACCGGTTCCTGATCGCCGACGACGAAGGTCAAGGCGAGCGCCGCGACTCCGATCGCGAAACAGAGCACCGTGAAGGGCAGGTTCCCGACGGGGTCGCCGGTCGCCGTCACTCCGTGCCGCGCGTCGAGGAAGTCGGGCAGCGCCGCGAGCCACAGTCCCGCGAACACCACGAGATAGAGCGTGGCGTACACCTGGACCAGGCGGTTGCGGTGGACCGGGAACGACGGTGCGCCGGGCCCGGGGGACAGGCACCGTCGGACCGCGTAGACGGCGGCCCCGGCCATCAGGGCCAGTTCCAGGGCGTAGACGGTGCCCCGCACCGTGTCGCCGGCCAGGCCGATGATCGTGGCGGGCAGGGGCAGGACGAACGTGCCCACCGATGCCGCGAGTCCGATGACGACGGTGCGCCCCACCAGCTGCGGCCCGCTGAACCGGACGCCCGCGTCGACGTGCCGTCCGACCAGGAACTGCACGCACAGCGCCAGCGACATGGGCCAGAGCGCCGCGAACACCACGACGGACCCCATCGGAACGGAGGCGAAGAAGGGCAGGTTGATCGGATTGTCCGGCGCCCATTCCCACCAGCGCAGCTGCGGCCCGAGGTGGTCGAAGATCTCGTAGAACGCGCCGTGCACCAGCCCGACGGTGCACGCACCCAGGAACGTGCCGCACCGTCGGAAGACGCCCAGCATGCGGACGATCTCGAAGGACATCGTGGCCATCAACGGATAGATCGCCACGATGTAGAGCGGCAAGCGGCCCCAGAGGAACTCGACGGTGAACAGGTTGTGCGCGAACATCGTGTCCACGTGCCCCTCGAGGCCGAACGCGCCGGGGAAGTACAGCGGAGGTTCGATGACGAACAGGTAGGCGGTGGCGCCGAACCAGACCGCGAGGTTCGTCGCATCGCCGCGCCGCCACCGTCGGACGGCGTGCACCAGCATCAGGACCGAGCCGACGATGATCGTCAGCTCCAGCACGGGCAGCGTCCAGTTCTCGAGGTGGAACGGACTGCGCACGGAGAACAGTCCACCGGTGTCGTCGCAGGTGAAGCCCATTCGGCGCGCGAGCGCGTCGAAGGTGGGGGTGCACAGGTCCATGGGTCAGGCCCCGATCGCCGCGTCCGAGGTGTACCAGCGGGTGCAGTCGACGCCGCTGTCGTAGCGGCGCAGCCACTCACCGGCCAGGACGGGCAGGTTCTCGTGCGCCGGATCGTGCAGCGGCATCTGGCTGCGGATGATGCCCTTCATCGCGACGGCCTGCTCGGCCTTGGGGAGCACGTCGAAGGCCCGCGGCATGGCGCCCTTCGTCAGGTGCGGCGCGACGGCCACGAGCACCTTCTGCTTGAGCCGGTACCGGCCGAACATCGACAGCGCGTCGACCTTCCGGTCTTTGAGCGGCACGTGCTGGTTGAAGCCGGCGCAGGCGATCCGGATCACCTTGAGCACGTGCGCGAAGATCGACGGTGCCATCCGCATCCGGTAGACCTCGCTGCCCACGATCGCGTTGTAGATGATGAGCGCCGAGCTGCGGTGTTCGACCTCCTCGACGAAGTGCCACAGGAACATCGACGCCACCCGGTCGTCACCGGGGCGGAACAGCGCCTCCTCGTTGTCGAGCATGAGCTTGAAGACGGGCGTGAACGTGGCCTCGAGGTCGGCGGTGTAGGCCAGCCGGTAGTCGGTGGAGGTGGCCTCGGTGAGGAGGTCGAACTCGCCGATCACCGCGTCGAGGGTGTTCTCCAGGCCCGGGTACTGCGCGATCAGCGCCTGGACGTGTCGACGGTGCGCGGTGGAGTGGTGCCCCTCCTGCTGCATGAAGGCGTTCGCCTCGGCCGCGACCTCAGGGTCCGCGAACTCCTTGCGCAACTGCAGGATCAGCTTGACGATCATCTTCTCGAAGCCGACGGCGAGGAAGCTGACCGCGTTCATCATCGACGAGAAGGCGGGATTGTCGGGGTTCCACAGGAAGGGCACGGGCGCCTCGTCGAAGTGGAAGTCCATCTTGCGGGGGTGCAGGTCCGTCATGAGGTAACCATACGCATAGAACACGTTCTGTATGTTGAGATCGCGCGAAGCTGTAGCCTGGGGCGATGGCACGCAGGGGATGGGGTGGCACGCCGCCGACGAATGACGACGAGGCGTCGTCGCGCATCGTGGCCGCCGCCGTGGACCTGATCGGCGTGCGCGGCACGACGTCGATCGCGGAGGTGGCGGACGCACTCGGCGTGATCCGGCAGACCGTCTACCGGTACTTCCCGACGGTCGACGCGCTGCTGCAGGCCGCCGCGGTGCGGTCGGTGGGCACGTTCCTCGATCGGCTCGCCGCGCACGTGCGTGGGATCGATGATCCCTCCGAGGCCGTGGTCGAGGGCATCGTCTTCACTCTCGATCAGGTGCCCCGCGCCCCGCACCTGCGCCTGATGCTCGCGGGGGAGCACTCGCACACCGAGGCCATCGCCTCCGGCCAGGCGATGGCCTTCGGCATGACGATGATCCAGCGCTTCGACGTGGACTGGCCCGCCCACGGTTACGACGAGGCGCGGCTGCGCGAGCTCGTCGAGTTCCAACTGCGGATCATGCAGTCCTTCTTCATCTCCCCGGGCGACCCGCCCCGCTCCCAGGAGGACCTGCGCGCCTACCTTCGTCGATGGGTGGCGCCCGCAGTGGCCGACCTGCGCTGCAACCCCGCTGCAACGCTTGACTCGTCGTGTTCCAGATCACACCGACAAGAACCGTCGGTGAAACACGCCGACACCACCCGGCAACACGCCGGGAACAGGATCGACCGTGATCAGGAAGGCCCACATGAGTACTGAGCGCCAGGCGCCGCACCAGCTCCACCACGACGGGGTGGACGCGACCATCGAGTCCGACGACTACCTCGCCAAACGCACCCTCCGGTCGGGTTCCGCCGGCTGGGTGCTGCTGGCGGGCCTGGGCGTGAGTTACGTGATCTCCGGCGACTACGCCGGATGGAACAACGGTCTCGCGCAGGGCGGGTGGGGCGGTCTTGCGATCGCCGCGGTGGTCATCGCCGGCATGTACCTCGCGATGGTGCTCGGCATGGCCGAGATGTCCTCGGCGCTCCCCGCGGCCGGCGGCGGCTACACCTTCGCCCGGCGCGCGCTCGGGCCGTGGGGCGGCTACGCCACCGGCATCGCGATCCTCATCGAGTACTCCATCGCGCCCGCCGCGATCGCCACCTTCATCGGCGCGTACGTCCAGTCGCTCAACCTGTTCGGGATCACCGACGGCTGGTGGGTCTACCTGCTCGTGTACGCGCTCTTCATCGGCATCCACCTGACGGGTGCCGGCGAGGCGCTCAAGGCGATGTTCGTGATCACCGCGATCGCGCTCGTCGGCCTCGTGATCTTCGCGATCTTCGCCATCGGGAAGTTCGACGTCCACAACCTCACCGACATCGCCGCCACCGACGCGGCGGGCGCCTCGAGCTGGCTCCCGCACGGCTACCTCGGGATCTGGGCGGCCGTGCCCTTCGCGATCTGGTTCTTCCTCGCGATCGAGGGCGTGCCGCTGGCCGCCGAGGAGGCGCGCGAGCCCGAGAAGAACGTGCCCCGCGGCATCATCGTGGCGATGCTGATGCTCGTCGTCACCGGCGCGACGGTGTTCTTCCTCGCCCCGGGCGCGGTGGGCGCCGATGCGATGTCGACGTCCGGCAACCCCCTCGTCGAGGCACTCGGCGACGGCACCGCGTCGAAGGTGGTCAACTACATCGGCCTCGCCGGCCTGGTCGCGAGCTTCTTCTCGATCATGTACGCCTACTCGCGGCAGACCTTCGCGCTCTCGCGCGCCGGCTACCTCCCGAAGAGCCTGTCCGTCACCAACTCCCGCAAGGCGCCGGTCCTCGCGCTGATCGTGCCCGGCGTGATCGGCTTCGCTCTGTCCCTCACCGGCGAGGGCGCGATGCTCCTCAACATGGCCGTCTTCGGCGCCGCGGTCAGCTATGTGCTCATGATGATCAGCCACATCGTGCTGCGCCGCCGCGAGCCCGACATGCCGCGCCCGTACCGCACGCCCGGCGGTATCGTCACCACCTCGTTCGCCCTGGTCGTCGCCTGCATCGCCGTCGTCGCGACCTTCCTCGTCGACCCCACGGCAGCAGGATTGACCCTGGCAGCGTTCGCGGCCTTCCTCGTCTACTTCGGCGTGTACAGCCGGCACCACCTGGTGGCCAATTCGCCCGACGAGGAGTTCGCCGCCCTCGCCGATGCCGAACGGGACCTGCAGTGATGCGCCGTCGCGCGGCGCTGCTCGCCGCCGCCCTGCTCACCCTCGCCCCCGCGACCGTCGCCTGCTCCTCGAGCCACTCGGGGTCGACGTCGACGGAGTGCCGCACCCTCGCGTCCGACAAGGGGTGGTACGGCGACAATCGCGATCGCCTCCAGAAGCTCATCGCCGAGCGCGGCCACTGCGGCACCGCGCACGACGGTGCGGCCCCCGTCGCCCTGTTCGACTGGGACAACACGGTCGTGCGCAACGACATCGGCTCGGCGACCGCGTACTGGATGATCCGCACCGGCAAGATCCGGCAGCCCGCGAACGGCGATTGGCGGACGACGAGCCGATATCTCGTCCCCGAGGCGGCGCAGGCCCTCGCGGAGGCGTGCCCCACTGCGCTCGCAGCGCCCGGCACGCCGCTGCCCACCGACCGGGACACCCGCTGCGCCGACGCGCTCGTCGCGGTCGTCGAGGACGGCGAGATCGGCGGCAAGCCCGCCTTCGCCGGCTACGACCACCGGCGGATGGAGCCCGCGTACGCCTGGGTCGTCCAGCTCATGGCGGGCTACACCGAGGCCGAGATCGAGGACTTCGCGAAGACCGCCCGCACAGAGGCGCTCGCCGCCCCCGAGGGCGCGAAGCAACGTGTCGGGACCACCGAGGTGGCCGCCTGGGTGCGGTACTACAGCCAGATCAAGGACCTGATCGGGACGCTGGTGGACAACGGCTTCGACGTGCGGATCATCTCCGCGTCGGCGCAGCCCGTCGTGCGGGCGTGGGCGCCCGAGGTGGGGCTCGCACCCGACAAGCTGATCGGCATCCGTCCCGTCGTCACCGACGGGAAGATCGTTCCGCACCTGCGGGGATGCGGCGATGTACCCGATGGTGACGACTCGATGATCAACTACATCGACGGCAAGCGGTGTCTGGTCAACCAGGAGGTCCTCGGCATCACCGGGGCGCAGGCCTGGCAGCAGGCCCCCGAAGATCGGCGGCAGGTGCTCTCCGCGGGCGACTCCGTCACCGACCTCACCTTCCTCGCCGACGCCACCGGCCTGCGGCTCGTGATCAACCGCAACGTCCCCGAGCTGATGTGCACCGCGTACGCGGACGCCGACGACAAGTGGCTCGTCAACCCCATGTTCATCGAGCCGAAGCCGCAGGCGAAGCCCTACGCCTGCGCCACCGCGGGCACCGATGCCGCGGGGGCGAAGGTACCGGTCCGAGGTGCCGATGGCGCCCCGCTGGGCTCCGTCGCGGATACCGTCTACTAGAAGTCACGTCTGAAATCGGAGCAATCATGATCCGCAGCCAATCCGTTCGCGGGAAGACCTTCACCTTCACCTCGATGGCCGACCTGCTGGCCAAGGCCACGCCGCTGCGCTCCGGCGATCAGCTCGCAGGCTGCGCCGCCGCCTCGGACGCCGAGCGTGCGGCCGCGCGGTGGGCCCTCGCGGACGTCCCGCTGACGGCACTGCTCGAGGAACTCGTCGTGCCCTACGAGTCCGACGAGGTCACCCGCCTCATCATCGACACCCATGACCGCGCCGCGTTCGCGTCGATCGCGCACCTCACCGTCGGAGACCTCCGGGACCTCCTCCTGCGGTTCGCCGTCGCCGACGATGCCGGTGCCCGGCTCGCCGCCCTCGGACCGGCACTCACGCCGGAAATGGTTGCGGCGGTGAGCAAGCTGATGCGCAACCAGGACCTCATCGCGGTCGCGCGAGCAGTCCGGGTCACGGCCGGTTTCCGCACGACCGTCGGTCTTCCCGGCACGCTCGCCACCCGCCTGCAGCCCAACCACCCGACGGACGATCCGCGGGGCATCGCCGCCGCCACCCTCGACGGCCTGCTGCTGGGTTGCGGTGACGCAGTGATCGGGATCAACCCCGCGACCGACTCGCCGCACGCCACGTCCGACCTGCTGCACCTGCTCGACGAGGTGCGCACCCGGTTCGACATCCCCACGCAGTCGTGCGTGCTGAGCCACGTCACCACGACGCTCGGCCTCATCGAGCAGGGCGCGCCCGTCGACCTCGTCTTCCAGTCCATCGCCGGCACGGAGGGGGCCAATTCGGCCTTCGGCGTGACGATTCCGCTCCTGGAGGAGGCCAACGCCGCAGCGCGCGAGCTGGGCCGCGGCACCGTCGGGAACAATGTCATGTACCTGGAGACCGGGCAGGGCTCGGCGCTCTCGTCCGGCACGCACCTCGGCACCGACGGCGCCCCCGTCGACCAGCAGACCCTCGAGACGCGTGCCTACGCCGTCGCCCGGCACCTCGACCCGCTGCTCGTGAACACCGTGGTCGGGTTCATCGGGCCCGAGTACCTCTACGACGGCAAGCAGATCACCCGCGCCGGGCTCGAGGATCACTTCTGCGGCAAGCTCCTCGGCCTGCCGATGGGCGTCGACGTCTGCTACACCAACCACGCCGAGGCCGATCAGGACGACATGGACGACCTGCTCACCCTTCTCGCGGTCGCGGGCGTGTCCTTCGTCATCACCGTGCCGGGCGCCGACGACGTCATGCTCGGCTACCAGTCGCTCGCCTTCCACGACGCGCTCTACGCGCGCCGGGCGCTCGGCCTGCGGCCCGCGCCCGAGTTCGACGCGTGGCTCGCCCGCCAGGGCATGACCGACGAGTCGGGCGGCCTCCGTGACGTGGCCGTCGAGGCGTCTCCCCTCCGCGAACTCGCGGCGGGAGTCGGGCGGTGAGCGCGCCGGAGCGGTCCGACGGTGCCTTCTGGGACGTCCTGCGCGCCACCACGCAGTCGCGGATCGGCCTGGGCCGCACCGGCGATGCGCTGCCGACGCGCCGCGTCCTCGAGTTCTCGGCTGCGCACGCCGCGGCCCGCGATGCCGTCCACCAGCCGCTCGACGTGGACGATGTCGCGACCCGCGTCCGCGAGCTCGGGATCGGCGACCCGATCGCAGTGACCAGCCGCGCCGCCGACCGCGGCGAATATCTGCGACGACCGGACCTCGGCCGGGTGCCCGCCGACCTGTCCGACGTCCCGACGGTGCCCGACGCGGACGTCGCCATCGTCCTCGCCGACGGGCTCTCGCCGAAGGCGCTCACCGATCACGGTGCGGCGCTGGCCCGCGCGATCCTCGACGCCCTGCCACCCGACGTGACGGTCGCGCGGCCGGTCATCGCGACGCAGGCGAGGGTGGCGCTGGGGGACCACGTGGCGCGAGCGCTGGGCGTGCGCACCCTGCTCGTGCTGATCGGGGAGCGGCCGGGGCTGTCGGTGGCCGACAGCCTGGGTATCTACCTGACCCATCGGGCCGATCCCGAGGACTTCGCGGTGGGCGTCACCGATGCGCACCGCAACTGCATCTCCAACATCCATCCGCCCGAGGGGCTCGGCTACGCCGATGCTGCGCGGATCGCGGCCGGCCTCGTCGTCGGCGCCCGGCGGCTCGGCCGTTCCGGCGTGGACCTCAAGGACACCTCCCGCGCTGAACTGGGTGAGGGCACGGAGCGGCCGGCCCTGGGCTGAGCTGGCGTGTCGTCCGTTCGGACGATTGCGCTCACGTCCGGCGCGGGGTGAGAATGCGCTGGTGCAGCCGCCCCAGCAGCCCCCGTTCCCCGGCCAGCCGCAGCAGCCAGGCCGGCCGCAGCAACCCGGATGGCCGAACCAGCCGCAGCAACCCGGTTGGCAGTCCCCGCAGTACGGAGGCCCTCAGTACGGAGGTCCCCGGCTCGGGGCGCCGCAGCAGCCGCCGAGGCGGAACAGGCAGGCGCTGTACTGGTCACTCGGCGCCGTCGGTGTGGTACTCGTCGTCGCGCTGATCATCGTTCTTGCGGTGCAGCCGTGGAAGAAGTCGGGCGGTGGCGTGCAGACCTTCGAGCTCGATCGGGCGATCACCGTCGAAGTCCGGACGCCGAGCGGGTGGACGGCGAAGGAGATGAGCGCCGAAGGGGCGAGCGCGGTGTTGATCCTGCCCGCCGGCGACGATCGTGGCTACGACGAGATCAATACGGACTTCAAGAGCCTCCGGAACGGTCGCTCCGGCAAGCCGATCCACGCGGTCGTCATCAACGCGGGATCGTGCTCGAGCGACGCCGCGTCGTCCTGGGACATCGGCGACGTCGACAAGGGCACCGTGGGCGAGGCGACGAGACTGGGGCGCCGCGCGGTCTGGAACGTGCGGGGCAGCGACTGCGCGCGGATGATCAGCACCGACATGGACAGCGGCAGGCCGGCGTCGACGGCGAGTGAACTACTCGTTTCCCTCGCGGGATCGGGTGCGGTCGTCCCGCGTCACGACGGCACCAGGCCGTCGATCCGTCCGTCCAGCTAGCGAATCGCCCGGCCGGTCTTCCGGACTCTCGACGCCGGACGGATCGGCTGGCTACGCTGACGGCACTGAAGCCCGAGGAGGCACCATGGTCGCGAAGCGGATCCAGGACAACATCGACGCCGCGGCGAAGATCGCCACGAACTCCGTGCACAAGGCGGGCGACATCGTCGAGGGCGCGGCGCAGGTGCTCAAGGGCGACGTGCGGGCCGGCGCGGGGAAGATCGCCGCGAGCGCCGCGAACATCGCGACGACGGCCGCGTCGGAGGGCGTGAAGATCGCGAGCCAGAACCTCGACGGCGTCCGCGAGGCGGCGGACTCCGTCGCCGATGAAGTCAACAAGCCCCGCGATTAGACCTCGCCCCGTCGGTACCCGCCGGGCGTGAAGCCGAGCACCTTCCGGAAGTCCCGGACCAGGTGCGGCTGGTCGGCGTAGCCGAGGTCGGCGGCGATCCGGGAGACCGAGGTGTCCGGCTCGGTGCTCAGCAACTGGGCTGCGTGTTGGAGGCGGCGGCGATGGATCAGCGCCAGAGGAGTCAGGCCCACGAACTTCCGGGTGAGCCGCTGCGCGGTCCGCACCGAGACGCCGACCGCCGCGGCCGCGTCCTCCACCGTGAGGATCGTTCCGTCGTCCTCGATCCGGGCCACCAGGCGGTTGGCCAGGTCGGCGTCGTCGGACACCGTCGGAACCCTCGCGACGAGCCAGGATTCGATGGCCAGGCAAGCGGCTCCGAGGTCTCCGAGCCGCATTGCGGCGGACGTTTCGGCGTGCAGTTCGGGCTCGTCGAGCTCGACGTACAGGTCCAGGATCGACGGGGCGTCGTCGGTGACTGCTGCCGTCGCGGCGGGGCGCAGGAGTGCACCGACGACCCACCCGGTACCCGTGAGGTCGCGATGACTCCGGCCCGTGCTCGCTCCGGCGAGCCCCACCAGCTCCGACTCCACGGCCAGATTCAGCGCCGGGAACGGCAGCACGTTCTGCCGCGACGTGCGGCCGGGCGCGACGTTCCACTGCGAGATCCAGAACCACCGCACCAGCGGGTCCGCGGCGGGGGAGGGCGCACGTCGTTCGAAGGTCGGCAGCTGCGCCGGGTAGAGGATGCCGCGGGGGTTCACGGATCGATCGTAGGCGCCACGGGATCTGTCGCGAATCTTCAATTCCCGGCCGGGCCGCGGCTCGTAGCGTTGTGGTCATGACAGAGAACACCGCCGCCGCGAACGGCGTACACACCACGAACGGCGTCCCGCACTCCTTCTCCTCGCTGACGCCCTTCCTCTCGATCCCGAACGCCAAGGGAGCCATCGACTTCTACATCTCCGTGTTCGGTGCGCGCTCCCTCGGCGTCACCGAGATGGGCGGCGTGGTCGCCCACGCCGAACTCGACTTCGGGAACGGCCGGCTCCAGGTGGGCGAGCCCAATCCGCAGTTCGGCCTCATCCCCATGCCGGAGGGGGAGGCCGACTGCTACTCGCTGGGCCTGTACTGCGCCGACGTCGACGACGTCGTCGCGCGGGCGGAGGCCGCGGGCGCGACCGTCCGCGAACCGGTCATGAACTTCGTCTCCGGTGACCGGTTCGCGAGCATCCGCGATCCGTTCGGCGTGCGTTGGTCGATCATGACGCGGGTCGAGGACCTCAGCGACGAGGAGAGCGCGGCCCGCGTCGAGGAGTGGGCGGCCGCGCAGGGCTGATCCGCCGATTCGATCAGGGCATCCCGGACATCGGCTAAGCTACGGCCGCCGGTACGGCGTCCAGCCTGGACGTCGTTACTGAGGGAACCTGGTGCGATTCCGGGACTGTCCCGCAACGGTGAGTGGAGCCCGCGCTCCGCGAGTCCGATACCTCCCGGCGCTCGTCACACCGGCCGAGGAGCCCGAAACACGTGAATACCGAAACGAATCCGGCAAGTAGGACCCTGCGTCCGCTCGTCGTACTGCTCACGCTCGTCGCCGTCATCGCGGCGTCGGCGTGCTCCGCCCCCTCCCGCGACGCGGCGGCACCGTCGTCGTCCGACGCCCCCGTCACCGTCGTCGACGATGCTGGGCGCACCGTCGAACTGGCGCACCCGTTCCGCTCGGCGGTGGTCGCCAACCGCTACAACGTCGAGCTCATCCGCGCGATGGGCTCGATCGGCGCGGTGAAGTCGGTCGATCTCAACACGGCGCAGGACCGTGCCTACTGGCCGCAGTTCGATCCGGCGAACGTGATCGGCAAGAGTCAGAGCGAGATCAACCTGGAGAAGGTCATCGAGCTCAAGCCAGAAGCGCTGATCATCCCGAAGAACTCGCCGGTCGACGAGTACGCGCGCAAGCTCGACGGTGCCGGGATCAAGACGATCGTCGTCACCGGCTGGGACAACGCGTCGCTGCCCAAGCAGATGACGGTGCTCGGGAAGGCCTTCGGTCGTCCCGACGGCGCGCAGAAGGTCACCGACCTGTTCACCGGCACGATCAAGAAGGTGTCCGACCGCGTCTCGTCGCAGAGTCCGAAGAAGACTGTGTACTGGGAGTACGGCGACCCGAACACCACGGCGATCCCCGGGACCTCGAACGACGGGTGGCACAACATGATCGTGTCCGCGGGCGGCGTCAACATCTTCGGAGATCCGAACATCAAGGGCGACACCATCGACCCCGAGGCTGTTCTGCGCGCGAACCCGGATCTCATCGTCAAGACGACCTCCGGCGGGGCGCTCAAGAACACCGGTCGGTACACCCCGCCGGCGGACGGTGAGTTCGCTCGCATCGGTGCGGAGATGGTCGCACGGCCCGGCTGGGCTCAGTTGAATGCCGTGCGCGCCGGGAACACTCACCTCATGACCGGCTTCCTCGGTGGTGGCCTCGGCAAGGCCGTCGGGACTGTCTACGTCGCGAAGTGGCTCTACCCGGAGCAGATGAAGGACGTCGATCCGAATGCCGTCTTCGACCAGTGGCTCGACCTGCAGGGCGTGAAGCCGGTGGCGGGCCACACGTACGACGTGCCCGCTGTGCGGTGACTTCCGCGGTCGCTGCCGATCTGGCAGCGCTTCGGCGGGTACGCCGTCGGCGGATCTGGGTCGTCGTCGCGGCGCTCGCGACGACCACCGTGCTGGCCTGGGTCGGAGTCGTGCACGGGGTCACCGACGTCAGCTCGACACGGCTGCTCGCGACCCTCCTGCCCCGGGGAGACCGGATCGCGGAGCCTTTCGACTGGATGGAGTGGACCGCGTTCATCGACCTTCGACTACCGCGCATCGCGGTGGCGGTGGTCGCCGGCGCGGGGCTCGCGTGGTGCGGCTGTGCGATGCAGATCATCACCGGGAACCCGATGGCGAGTCCGTTCACCACCGGGATCTCCCACGCCGCGGCCTTCGGGGCGGCACTGTCCATGCTCGGGTCCGTCGCGATCGCCGGCTCGGCGACCGCCGGCACGATCGTCTGCGCCTTCGTCATGGCATGCCTGTGCTCCGTGCTCGTCGTCGCGATCGCCGGCGTGTCCCGGGTGGGGCCGACCGCTCTGGTCCTCACCGGCATAGCCATCAGCTACCTGTTCGCCGCGCTCGCGGCGGGGCTGCAGTACGCCGCCGACGAGCAGCAGTTGTCCGCGATCGTGCGGTGGACCTTCGGCGACCTCGGCCGCGCCACCTGGCCACAGATCGCGGTCATCGCGGCCGTCGTCGCAGGCGCCGGCGTGTACGTCACGGGGAACGCCGGGCGCTACCAGCGGCTTGCGGCGGGCGACGATGTGGCGCGGTCACTCGGCGTCGCCGTGGGACGGCTCAGACTCGAGACCGGACTGATGATCACGCTCGTGTCGGCGACGATCGTCAGTGTCACGGGGGTCATCGGGTTCGTCGGACTCGTGGCGCCTCACATCGCATCGATGTCGGTCGGTGCTGACGAGCGGTTCCGCATCCCGGCCGCCGGGATCATCGGCGCTGCGGTGGTCCTCGCTGCCGATCTCGTGGGCAGGCTCGTCTTCAGTCCGGTGATCGTCCCGGTGGGCATCGTCGTATCGCTCGTCGGCGTGCCCATGTTCCTGTGGCTGATCATCCGCGAGGGAAAGAGGTCGCGGACGTGACCGGGGCCATCGACGTCGAGGGGGTGGACGTCGCCTATCGGCGTCGCAGTGCGGCCGCGGTCAGTGGCGCGAGTCTGACTGTGCGGCGCGGCGAACTCGTCGGCGTGATCGGACCGAACGGGAGTGGGAAGTCGACGCTGCTGAAGGCGCTCGTCGGGATCGCGCGCCTCCGCTCCGGGAGGATCCTCGTCGACGGTGTCGATGCCGCGACGATGCGCGGCGCGCAGCGGGCAGCGCTGCTCGGCTACGTTCCGCAGCAGGACCTCGTGCACGGGCCCGCGCTCACCGTCGTCGAGTCGATCGCGCTCGGCGTCCCCGCGGGCGTCGGACGCGCGGACGGCCAGGAGCGTGCGGTCGGCGTCGCGCACCGGTTGGGGCTCGGGGGCAGGGTGCTGCGGCGGACGGACGAGTTGAGCGGTGGTCAGCGGCAGCGGGTGACGATCGGTCGCGCCCTCGTGCGGTCCGCGCCGTACCTGCTGCTCGACGAACCGGTCAGCAGCCTCGATCTGCGTTATCAGGGCGAGATCATGGGCCTGCTCCGCGAACTGGCCGACGACGGCACCGGCGTGCTGGTGGTACTGCACGATCTCAATCTGGCGGCGGCGTACTGCGATCGGTTGGTGGTCGTATCGGACGGACGGATCGGTCCCTCGGGACCGGCCCGCGACGTGGTGACCGAGGAGCTGGTGTCGGGCCTCTACGGCGACGCGTCCGTCGTGCGTGAGGTCGACGGTGTCCGGTACGTGCTGCCGAGCGCCCGCAGAGGAGTCCGGACATGAAGGACCTCGCGGAGGTGCTCGCCGACGTGGACTCGTTGGGCCAGCCGTTCCGGGTCACCGTGCGCGGTATCGAGGGGCCACCGGTGACGGGTTCGGTGGACGGGTTCGCCTCCGCGTCGCTCGCCGTCCCCGGCACGGGCGAGGCGCAGCGGATGGTCGATCTGCACGCCCGGTTCCGTGGGATGCCCCGGGCACGCCACGCCGGATCCCTGGTGTTCCAGCGGTACAGCCATCGCGTCTGCGGGGTCGGGGTCGCCGCGTGGTTGCGCCACGGCGCGGTCCTGGATCTGAGCGCGACGAACGTGCACGTGCGGTTCGTCGACGGCAGCCCGGACCTCGTCGAACTCGCTCGCCCGGCGGCGCAGTTCCCGGGCAGCGCGAACGACCTCGTGCGGATCGTGCTCGACGAGCACCTGGTCCCGGTGGCGCAGGCCCTGGCCGCTGCGTACGGGCCGCGGATGCCGAATCTGCTGGGGAACATCGCAGCCGGTTTCGCCGGTGCCTTTCGGCACCTCGGGCGGTCGCATCCCGCGGCCGAGGTCGCCGCGGCGGCGGAACAGGTGGCTGCGGCTGACCCCCGGCTCCGACGGGGCGGGACCTACCGGACCCTTTCCGGTCCCGCGGGCGACCGCCTGCAGTACGACCGCGTCAGCTGTTGCCACTGGTACGCGGCGCCCGACGGGAAGTTCTGCTCGTGGTGCTCGCGGCTCTCGTTCGACGAGCGCACCGCAAGGTTCCGCGCCGCGATGGACGAGGAATCCCGCGGACAGTAGTCGTCAGCGGGCGACCTGCGGAGGGATCGGGTCCAAGGGCTGCGGAGTGTCCTGCGGCAGCACCTGGTACCGGACGTCGGCGTGCCCCGTCGGGTCGGCGTTCGCGTCACCCGAGTTCAACCACCTGAACCGTACGGTGATCTGGCCGGGCGCGGAGCTGCCGACCACCGACGTGAAGGCGTTCGGCTTCTCGGTGGCCGTGCCGGCGAACTTCTGGTGGTCGAACAGCAGGATCTGGACGGGGGAGCTGCCGGTCCCGCGGTCGGTGTCGAGGCGCACCCAGTTGAGGGTGCAGTCGACGGAGCCGCCCATCGCGGTGACGCGCCACGGGACTCCGGGCATCGGCGGCGCGATCGTGCGGATCGCGCTGTCGATGCGGTCCTGGGGGAGCTCGGGACAGGAGACGGGGGCGGCCCCGGCCGCTCCGGTCCCGACAGCTGCGGACCCGATGCCGGCGGCGACGGCCGCGGCGGAGAGGGCGAGTGCGATCGCGGGCTTGCGCATGGATGCGTTCCTTCCTTCACGGGAGGTCGACTCTGGCTCCATCGACTCGGTAATCGTTGTATCGAGTAATAACCTCGGCACGTTACGACCTCCGGCGCTGACGGGGCGTCGCGCATAGGCTGGTCGGCATGAGCGAGGATCAGGGCAGTTACGTCACCGCGGACCGGCCGTACGAGCGCGACACCCGGTACATCGAAACCCGTATCACGCGTGACGGCCGCGACGGCTATCCCGTCGAGGCCGGCCGCTACCGGCTCGTGGTGTCGTACGCCTGCCCGTGGGCCACCCGCACCATCATCGTGCGCCGGCTGCTCGGCCTCGAGGACGCGATCTCGCTGGGGATCTGCGGCCCCACGCACGACAAGCGGTCGTGGACCTTCGACCTCGACGAGGGCGGGCTCGACCCGGTCCTGAAGATCCCGCGTCTGCAGGACGCCTACTTCAAGCGCGTTCCCGACTATCCGAAGGGCATCACCGTGCCCGCGGTCGTCGACGTGCCCACCGGCGCCGTCGTGACCAACGACTTCCCGCAGATCACCCTCGACTTTTCGCTCGAGTGGACGGACTTCCATCGACCGGGCGCGCCGCAGCTCTACCCAGAGGACCTGCGCGCCGACATCGATGAGGTCAACAAGCTCGTCTACCGGGACGTGAACAACGGCGTCTACCGCTGCGGTTTCGCCGGCTCGCAGGAGTCGTACGCCGCCGCCTACGACCAGCTCTTCGGGCGGCTCGACTGGCTCACCGAGCGCCTCGCCACGCAGCGGTACCTGGTGGGCGACACCATCACCGAGGCCGACGTCCGGCTCTTCACCACCCTCGCGCGGTTCGACCCGGTCTACCACGGCCACTTCAAGTGCAATCGGGAGAAGCTCGACGAGATGCCCGTCCTCTGGGCGTACGCGCGGGACCTGTTCCAGACGCCCGGCTTCGGCGATTCCACGCATTTCGACCACATCAAGCGGCACTACTACGAGGTCCACCGCGACATCAACCCGTCCGGCATCGTCCCGAAGGGCCCGGACCTGAAGAACTGGTTCACCCCGCACGGCCGGGAGAAGCTGGGCGGCAGCCCCTTCGGCTCGGGCACCGCGCCCACGACGCTCCCCGTCCCCGCCGGGTGAGCCCATGACGGAATGGATCGAGGTCCTCAAGGTCCTGGTCGACGGTCCGAGACTCCCGGTGCACGGGATCGTGCGTACCCGGAACGCCGAGGCGCTCGGCAGGACCGAGACGGTCGGGTTCATCGGCGCGCCTCCGATGTGGGTCGGGACCGGTGGCGACGATGTCCGCGTGTGGCGCGACGGCCGGCGGGTGCGAGTGGAGAAGCCCGATGGTTCCCCGCTGCACCTCTGCGACGGAACCACGGCCTGGCACTTCGACGGTGCCGGGGCGCCGCCGGAGTACGCCCCCGCGGGCCGCGTCTACTACAGCGGCCCGGGCTCGGAGCTGCTGATCTCGCGCAGCGCCCAGGACTGGTTGCACGGCGACGACTTCACGCAGCCGACGGGACCCGTCACCGATGGCGAATTCCTCGGGCGCGCGTGCTGGGCGGTGGAGCTGGCTCCGCCGTCGCACAAGCCGGCGCCGATCCAGATCGTGGTGGATCGCGAGTCCGGCGCGGTCCTGCATCAGGGGAACGAGGAGTTCGACGTGTCGGTCGAGTTCATCTCGATCGAGGTCGGCGGGGACGTCGACGATGCCCTGTTCACCTGGAGCGGGGACGCGGTATCCATGGATGAGCGCCGCGCGGCCGAATCCCGGGCAGCGCGGGCGGAGTACGAACAATCGCAGGCCGACCGACTGTCGTGGCTCGAGTCAGACTTGGGCGCACGCTCTTTCACCGTCCGGGTCCCGATCGAGCTCACGATCACCGATGTCGACGAGCTCGACGAGGAGGACGGCAGTTTCTCGGTGAGGATCAGATCCGGCTCGCCCCCGCACGCGCACGGATTCCTGCGTCGGCGCCCGCACCGGTCGGAGCGATGGCACATCGGCAGCACCGACTCGCCGGTCCACCACTGGACGGCGGCCGGTTTCGACTGGGCGCTGTGGTTCTACGGCTTCGCCATCGCCCCGGAGGTCCTCGACCAGGTTCAGCAGCATCTCCATCCGGGACAGACCGCGACGGACTCCTTCATCGAGACCCGGTGACTTCGTGCCCGCTCAGGCAGCCTGGTTCGGGGCGGTGGATCGGTGGATGTGTCCGGTGGGGGTTCGGGTTTCGACGGTGTGCCGCCCCGACGGATCGTCAACGGTTGCGCTGCGCCAGCCGGGGGCTTCCTTGGTGTAGTTGCATGCCGCGCACAGGCCCTGCCCGTTGTCGAAGCTGGTTGCTCCGCCTTTCGCGTGCGGGGTGATGTGGTCGGTGTGTGCGATCGGTGCGTCGCAGTACGGGGTGCGGCAGTACCGATCGCGCGCCCGGATCAAGTCCGCGAGGCCGTCGGGGAACAACCGTTGCCGCGAATCCATCGCCACCACCGCCCCGGTCTCCGGCGCTATGAACAAGCGGCGCACCCAGGCGACGCCGTTGGCGGTGGCCTTCCCGATGAGGTTGCGGGCGATCTCTGCCGGCATGTTCCCTCCGCCGTCGAGGTGCGCGGTGCCCGGCTCATCGCCCAGCAGCACCTCCGCCGAGACAGTGAGGTTCACGGTGACCGGCTGCCCCTCCGCAGCATCCCGACCGGTCAACCGGGCGAACGCGGTGTCGGCCATGAGCTGCGGCCGGGTCCGTAGTTCCTGATCGTGGCCGACGTGGGTGTCGGCGTGGTTGCGGAGTGCGGCGTAGGCGCCGACGGCCTGCGCCATCGGCAGCAGCAGGGACAGGCGGGCCATGCCTTCGGGTTGTGGGCGGAGGGTGACGGTGCGGTCCTTCTCCGCCGCTGCATTGCGGTCGACGGTGGCCTGCGCATCGAGCCGGTAGGCGACCTGTTCGACCTTCGCCGCCAGCTGTTTGAGCCCCAACCCCGTCAGGGTCACCGGGTCGGCGCAGAGCTCTTCGTCAGCCTGCTGGCGCTCGGCGATGTCCAAATGCGAGAGGCCGGCCAGGAGTGCGGGTATCGCTTCCGGGGAGAGGTCCCCGTTGTAGAGGCGGGCGCGGGTGTGCGGCATGTACTTCTCCAACTCCACCGCCCGCGCCAACACCCGACCCGCGGTGTTCGGTGAGATGTGCAAGGCCAACGCGACCTCACCGGCGACGCCCTGCTGCCACCGATCCTGCGGCACCCCGGCCGCGACCCGCTCACAGACCCGTTGCCGGAGCAGGTCCGCGGCGAGCGCGTACTGTTCGACCGCCAACCGGCACCGCGCGATTTCACTCGAACGCAACCGGTCCACCACATCCGCACCCACGGCACCGTCGGGAGGTGGGTCTTCCTCTACTGCAATGTTTTTGTCCATACCAGGACGTTACCCGGACCCCCTGACACATTTTCGAGAACACAACCGTGACTCACATGTACGTTCTCAACATCACCGGCTGCTGCGGACGACGCTTGCAGCGCACGGGTAGTCGGTGTACCCCTCGGCGGTGGGGCCGTACAGGACGTCCTCGCGGATCGCAGACAACGGCAGCGACCGCCGGATCCGTTCCACCAGATCCGGGTTCGCGATGAAGGCGCGCCCGAAGGAGACGAGGTCGGCGCCGTCCCTCAGCGCCCGCTCCGCCGCGGTCACCGACGTGGGAGCGCGGTTCTCGCCCACATTGGCGATGACCGAACCCGCGTACCTGGGGCGGAGGTCGGTGAGAGCCGCGTAGTCGTCGTTGTCGGTGAGGTGCAGGTACATCAGGCCACGTCGACTCAGCTCGTCGACGAGGCCGCGGTAGAGCGCAGCGGGGTCGCGCTCGACCATGGAGAACTGCGGATTGCCCGGCGAGAGCCGGATCGCCGTGCGCTCGGCGCCGATGGCGTCGGTGACCGCGTCGACGACCTCGAGGGCGAACCGCATGCGGTTCGCCGAGGACCCGCCGTACCGGTCGTCGCGCAGATTGGTGTTGTCCGCGAGGAATTGGTGAATCAGATAGCTGTTGGCGCCGTGCAGTTCCACTCCGTCGAAGCCGGCCGCCCTCGCCCGCCGGGCCGCCGCCGCGTACTGGTCGACCGCCGCCGTGATGTCACCGATCGACATCGCCGCCGGACGCGGCCACGCGGCCTTCGAGCCGTCGAGAAGGTGCAGCACGTCGCCGTCGGGTATCGCCGACGGTCCCGCGGGCACCGACCCGTCGATCCGCGCCGCGGGATGGCCCTTGCGACCGCCGTGCATGAGCTGGGCGATGATCCGCCCGCCCTCGGCGTGTACGGCGTCGACGACCCGGGCCCATGCGCGCTCGTGGCGATCCGTCGCCAAGCCCGGCACGCGGGCCTCGCTCTGTCCCGACGAGTGCGGCCACATCCCTTCGGTGACGATGAGTCCCGCGCCCGAGCGCTGCCGGTAGTACTCGACCACGTCGGCGGTCGGAGAGCCGTCGGGCTCGGACCGCAGACGGGTCATCGGCGCCATGGCGATGCGGTTCGGAAGGTCGAGGGTGCGACTGCGGTACGGCGTGAGGAGTGACATGTCCGTACGCTAGAACCTGACATTGATGTGAGGGGCAAGCGATGCGGATCGGCGAACTCGCGGAGCGGACCGGGGTGAGCGTGCGATCGCTCCGGTACTACGAGGAGAAGGGTCTCCTGGCGTCCGCGCGGACCGCGGCGGGCCAGCGGGTCTACACCGAGCAGGCTGTCGACCGGGTGGTGCGGATCCAGGAACTGTTCGCCGCAGGTCTGGCGAGCGGCGTCATCGAACAGCTGCTGCCCTGCATCCACGACGAGGACGGCTCGCCGAACGCGAGCGCCACGCCCTGGCTCACCGACACGCTGTGCGCGGAGCGCGCCCGTATCGACGAGGGCATCCGCGACCTCGTCCGCGCACGGGAGGTGCTCGACGGAGTGATCGAGACGGCGCGCCCCGGCGAACCGATCACCGCGGAGTCCTGAACCTCGTCAGTGGAATCCCTGCAGGAAATCGATGATCGCTCGGGCGGTCGGCTCCGGTTCCTGCTCGGCCGGGTAGTGCCCGGACTCGTCCAGGACGATGCCGCTCACGTCGGCCGCCAGGGGGCGCAGGCCCTCCGCGACGGCGGCGCCCATGGCGTACCGTCCGCCGATGGCCAGTACGGGTGCGCCGATCGGCGCGGCTCGGAGCTGCGCGACATCGGCGAGGTCGTCGGCTCGGGTCCGGTAGTGCGCCAGTCCGGCCTCGAGAACGCCGGGGGAACGATAGGCGTCGATGTAGGAGCGCAGCACCACGGGATCGAGACCCGTGGGCCCCGCGCTCTGCCGCAGGAACGCACCGTAATAGGCATCCTCCCGGCCCGGGATCACGGCCTCCGCGAGACCCGGGGCGCGGTTGAACGGCCCGTGCCAGTCCGGGTAGTGGGCGGCTCCGTCCTCCGGGATGTCCACGTCGATCCCGGGCAGGATCTCCTCCTCGAGCACCAGCGCGCCGACCGCCTCGGGCGCTGCCGCGGCCAGGAACGTCGCGACCGTGCCGCCCCAGTCGTGCCCGATCACCGCGAACCGTGTGAGTCCCTGCGCCGCAAGGTGTTCACGCAGCCGCTCCGCGAGGTCGCGCTTGCGGAAGGAGGTGGCACCGTCGGGACCGGCGCCGAGGCCGGGCAGCGTGACCGGGACCGGATCGAAACCCGCGTCGCGGAGACGGGGAACGAGGAAGCGCCAGTGCAGGTCCGTCACCGGCCACCCGTGCAACAGGACCACAGCGGTCACGCAACGGCCCCTTCCAGATGCCGCGCAGCGAGGTCCGCGACGGCGAAATCCCGTTCCCGCTCGTCGATGTCACCGTCCTCGTCGAACCACGCCGCGGACAGCCCGGCGAACGCGAGCACCCACCGCAACAGCCGCTCGCGCGGCAGGCCGGACTCCGCGACGATCACCTCCAGCTGGCGGACGAAGCGCACGGGATCGGCGGCGGTGGGCAGGTCGGGATTGGTGAGCAGGTTCGCGTAGTCGTAGCCGCGCTCGCCCACGACGCACTTGGGATCGATGGCCAGCCACCCCCGCTCGCCGAAGTCGAGGACGTTGTCGTGGTGCACATCGCCGTGCAGCACGACCTGATCCCGCGGGTCCGCGAGCAGCGATTCCGCTGCCGCCCAGGAACGCCCGTACCTCGGATCCCCGCCGCGCACCGCCTCCAGGGAGCGGAACCAGTCCCGCAGGGGGACGAGCTCGGTGTCGGGGGAGCCGGGACGGTGCCGGTGCAGGTGTTCGACGGTGCCGCACAGGATTCGGGTGGCCCGGTCGTCGCGTCCGGAGAGCGCCATCGCCATGAGGTCGCCCGCACCGGTGGCACGCTCCATGAGCAGGACGTCGCCGTCGTGTGCGAAGACCTCCGCGGCACCGTCGCCGCCCCACCACCGCAGCACGGCCGCCCCGGCCCGCTCCTCGGGCGTGTTCGCGCGCTTGAGCATGGCGGCGCGGCCCCGCCACCGCACGGGCAGCAGATCGCTGCCGGGCGTGGCGAAGGGCGCACCGTCGGGGGAGAGGTCCCAGCGGGCGACCACATCACGCCAGGAATCGAGGGGATCCACGGTATCCGAGCTTATCCGGGTGCACGATGGAGGGATGAGCGACGACGGGAACCGGCCATCGGTGGCGATGGCGCGGGTACGGGCGCATGATGAAGCCGTGAGCGACTTCAATCAGGGCATCATCGACGAATTCCGTGCCAACAACGGCACCGTGACCGCCATGGGCTTCGGCCGGGCGCTGGCGCTCGTGCACAGCGTCGGCGCCAAATCCGGCGAGCCGCGGGTGAACCCGCTCGCCGCCATCCGGGACGACGAGGGATGGCTGCTGCCGGCCTCCGCGGGCGGTTCGCCGAAGAACCCGGCCTGGTACCACAACCTCAAGGCGCACCCGGAGATCGAGCTCGAGTACCCGGACGAGCAGGGTGGCATCTCCACCGCGAAGGTCACGGCGCACGAGCTGACCGGCGCGGTGCGCGACGAGGCGTGGGACCGGTTCAAGGCCCGCTCGAGCGGCTTCGCCGAGTACGAGAAGACCGCGCAGGGCCGCGTGATCCCCGTGTTCCGCCTGACCCCGCGCTGACCCTTCGGGCGCCCGCGCCGATCAACAGCTCACGGGCTCCGGTGCGGTCGTCCGATCACGCATCACGACGAACGCCGCGACAGCGGTGGCGACGAGCAGCACGCTCGAGACGCCCACGGTCGTGCTGACCGCCTCGACCCAAGCGGACCGCGCGGTGTCGGCCAGCGCGGTACCGTCGGACACCGAGAGGGTCTCCGCGCGGGCGAGCGTGTCGCCGAGCGTGCGGGACATCCCGTCGTGCCGGGTGAACACGGCCGTCGCGACCGAGCCGAGCACCGCGAGCCCCAGGGCGGTGCCGAGCTCGAAACTCATCTCGGACATCGACGATGCCTGGCCCGCCCGCTCCGGCGGCGCTGCGTCGAGCGCCACGGCCGAGACGAACGTGAACAGCGTGCCGTAGCCCACTCCCGCCACGACGGTGCCCAGCACGTACAGCCACGACGGTCCGCCCGTCCCCAGTCCGACCAGCAGGAGCTGGCCCGCGGCGGCGAACAGCAGCGACGCGACGAACGTGGCGCGGCGGCCCAGGTACTGCTCGATCCACGGCGCGCGCATCGAGAAGTACGCCACGACCGCGGCCGCGGGCAGGCCCAGCAGGGCGGCTGCGAGTACGTCGAACCCGACGACGGACTGCAGGTAGATGCCGGTGAGGTAGCTCATCGAGCCCAGGGTGGACATCGCCAGGATCGTGCCGGCGATGGCCATGGCGAAGGTCCGGTTGCGGAACAGGTCGAACGGGATGAGCGGGTGCGCGGTGCGCCGCTGCTGCGTGATGAACGCGACGAGCATCGCCGCGCCCACCGCGCCGGCGACCAGGGTGGAGGCGTGCACGCCATGGCCCGCGGCGGCCTTCACCGCGTACACCAGCGGGAAGATCGCGGCCATCGACAGCGCGACGCCGGCCAGGTCGAAGGGCGTCGAGGTGCCGCTGCGGAATTCGGGGATCAGCAGCGGCCCCGCCACGAGGAAGGCGAGGAACACCGGCGCGTTGATGAGGAACACCGATCCCCACCAGAAGTGATGCAGCAGAACCCCGCCGATCACCGGGCCCACGGCCATGCCGAACGAGAACGCCGCGGTCCAGACGCCGATGGCGATACCGCGGGCCTTGGGATCGCGGAAGATGTTCGCGATGAGCGCCAGACTGGCGGGCAGCAGCGTCGCGCCGCCGACGCCCATGAGGGCGCGCGCCGCGATGAGCAGGCCGGGCGTGGGTGCGAACGCGGCGATGACCGAGGCGACGCCGAACAGTCCGGCGCCCCAGGTCATCAGGCGCCGCCGCCCCCAACGGTCGCCGAGGTTGCCCATGGTGATGAGCAGGCCGGCCAGCATGAACGGGTAGATGTCGAGGATCCAGAGCTGCTGCTCCGAGCTCGGGTGCAACGCCGATGTCAGGTGGGGCATCGCCAGATAGAGCACCGAAGCGTCCATCGACACCAGGAACACCGGCAGGAGGAGGGCGGCGAGGCCGGCCCAGGCGCGGCGCGGGGTGGTGGACACGGGTGACTCCTTGAAGCAGCAGCAAGCGCGTACGGTGTACGCACCATGACTGGGTACACTGTACGCATCCCCGTCCTGGCCGGTCAACGGAGAAAGGCGTGCACGTGTCCGAGACCACCCTCACCCGGGAATCCATCGTCGCCGAGGCGATCCGCCTCGCGGACGAGGGCGGCCTCGAGAAGGTCTCCATGCGCCGGATCGCCGACGCCCTCGGCACGGGCGCGATGTCGCTGTACCGCCACGTGCCCGACAAGGAATCACTGGTCCGGGAGATGGCCGCCGAAGTGGGTTCCGCGTACCTGTACCCCGAGGAGCTCCTCGGTGACCCGGATTGGCGCCGCCGCGTGCACATAGCCGCGGAGACGGACATGCAGCTCTACCTCCGTCACCCGTGGGTGCTGCTCGCGCACGCGGTGCCCCGCGCTGCCCTCTCCCGCTCCTCGGTGGCCTGCTTCGACTGGCTGGTCGAGGCCTTCACGCACCTCGCGGGCGCGGTGGACGAGTCGGCGGGCCTCGCGCTGCTCGTCTGGAACCACGTCCAGGGGGCGGGGCTCGGTGCCGTCGGCCGGGTGCTCGTCGCGCCCGGATCCTCGCTCGACGGTGGCGGTTTCGTCGCCGGCCTCGCCGACAACCCGCTGGCCGACGACCTGCCGCGGCTGCGCGAGCTTGTCGCCGCCGATCGGCCTGAGCTGTGCGCGGCCATGCCGATGCTGCATTCCGGCATCGACGCCCTGTGCGAGGGCTTCGCCGCTCGCTACGCCCGCTGACCCGGCGCGCAACCCTCTGCCGCCCAACCTTCTGCCGCCGTTCAGGACGACGCCACCGCGGATTCAACCCGGTGGCCGAGCGTGTGGATCGTGAGCACAGCTACTCGTCGCGCCTTCCTCCGCGGGGCCGGGGCCGGCGGTATCGTCGCGGGCATGGGCCTGCTCCCGTCGTCCTTGACCGAGGCGCTGGCCCGGCCCGCGCCGTCCGGCGGCCTCGACGGGCTCGAGCACGTGATCCTCCTGATGCAGGAGAACCGCTCGTTCGACCACTACTACGGCACCCTGAGCGGCGTGCGCGGCTTCGGCGACCCGGCCGCGATCCGCCTGCGCTCGGGCCACTCCGTCTTCGAGCAACCCACCCGCTCGGGCCTGACGGTGCCGCCCTTCCCGGTCCGCAGCGCGGCGCACCGTCAGGGCATGGACGCGGAGAACATCGACGCCCTGGACCACACCTGGAAGGGCGGCCAGGCCGCGCTCGCCGGCGGTTGGCACGACGGCTGGATCGCGGCGAAGACCGACTCGACGATGGCCTACTACGACCGCGCGGACATCCCGTTCCACTACGCGCTGGCCGATGCGTTCACGATCTGCGACCACTACTACTGCAGCTCGCCCACGTCGACCTCGCCGAACCGGAACTTCTTCTTCTCCGGCACCACCGGATTCGAGCCGCGTACCGGTGAGCGCGCCGTCGAGAACACCGCCTACGACCGCGGCCACCCCGGCTACGACTGGCCGTGCATCGGCGAGATCCTGCAGCGCGCGGGCGTGGACTGGCAGGTCTACCAGGAGTGGGACAACTTCACCGACAACAACATCGAGTTCTTCCGTCGCTTCAAGACGGTCTCGCAGGAGGTGTTCCGCGACTTCGGGACCGAGATCGACGACTTCTACCAGGGCCTGCGGCGCCTGCCGGCGGACGAGGCGCACCGTCGTTCCGGCGAGGTGGACGCGCGCGCCCGGACGCTACCGCAACCGGACCGGGACCTGTTCTTCCGCGGGCTGCGCCGCACCGCCACAGGCACCCTCACCGACCGGATCGCCGCCGACATCGCTGCCGGGACCCTTCCCACGGTCAGCTACGTCGTCGCCTCCGAACGCGAGTCGGA
The DNA here is from genome assembly GCF_001575195.1 of Tsukamurella pseudospumae. Taxonomy (NCBI): domain Bacteria; kingdom Bacillati; phylum Actinomycetota; class Actinomycetes; order Mycobacteriales; family Tsukamurellaceae; genus Tsukamurella; species Tsukamurella pseudospumae. Next base: position 52,526 of record NZ_LSRF01000001.1, on the reverse strand, counting down.
GCACCCCAGCGGCTCCTCGCCGCGCGCCTCCGCGAACCTCGTCCACCGCATCCTCGACGCCCTCGGCCGCCACCCCGAGACCTGGCGGAAGACGGCGCTGTTCCTGCTCTACGACGAGAACGACGGCTACTTCGACCACGTCCCGCCGCCCCGCCCGCCGCGCGACAGCGCGGACGAGTGGGTCGGCGACCTGCCGCTCGGACTCGGGAACCGGGTCCCGATGACCGTGGTTTCGCCGTGGACCGTCGGCGGGTACGTCGCGTCGGAGACCTTCGACCACACCTCCACGCTGCGCTTCCTGGAACGCTGGCTGGGCATCGAGGTCCCTTCGATCTCGCCGTGGCGACGCACCGTCTGCGGTGACCTCACCAGCGCTTTCGACTTCCGTGCCCCACAACCACTTCCGGCCGCGGGGCGGCCGCAGCCGCAGCGTGCGCCGGCCCCGCGGTGGAAGCCGCACGCACCCGCCGTCGGTGTCCGGCCCGCGCAGGAGCCCGGGGTCCGGCCCGCACGGCTCGTGCCCTACGTCCCCGGGGCCACCGTCGTTCCCGGGCCCGACGGTGTCCGCCTGCGCCTGACCAACACGGGGTCGCGCAGCGCGCACTTCACGGTGTTCCCTTACCACGCACCGGATTCCGAGCCGCTGCACGCGGATGTGCTGGGGTCCGTCGAGCTGACCGTTCCCGGGCCCGCCGGGCGCTACGACCTGCTGGTCCTCGGTCCGGCGGGGGAGCACTGGACCTTCGTCAGCGACGCCGGCGCGGGTCCGAACGCCGCTGCAGGATGAACGACGCGGTGCCGGCGATCCGCGGATCGTCGTCGCCCGTGAGCCGGCGCAGCGCCGCCTCCGCGCCCGCAGAGGGGATCTCCGCGAGCGCCTGCACCGCGCGCTGGCGCACCGCGTAGTCCTCGGTCCCGTCGGCGATCGCGGCGAGCTCCGCGCTGATCGGCTCGTCGTCCGAACCGGCCGCCGCGATCGCGCCGAGCGCCTCCGCGGCGTCGACGTCCTTCTCGCCGTCGCGCACCATGCTCAGCAGCTGGGGCGCCGCCGCGCGATCGCCGCGCGTGCCCAGCGCGACCGCGGCGATCACCCGGACCGCGGCGTCCTCATGGTCGAGCGCCGCGCGGAGGGCGTCCTCCTGGCCGGGCACCTCGGCCAGGGCCTCGGCGGCGCGGCGGCGCACCGTCGGATCAGGGGAGGCGAGGGCGTCGACCAGCGGTGCCGCGTCGGGATCGTCCGCCTGCGCGAGGGCCCAGCGCAGGGCACCCGCCACATTCGTGCTCTCCTCCCGCAGCAGGGCCTCGGCGAGCGCGTCGACGGGGGCCCGACCGTCGGCCGTGAGCGCCGCGCGCTGTCGCGCGCCGGGGGAACCGGTGTCGAGCTCGGTGAGCAGGGCGACGACGGACAGGACCCGGTCCCAGTCGGCCGCGCCCGCCGCCGCGACGTGCTGCAGCCGCTCCAGCAACTCCGTCTCGAGCCGGATCCGCTCCCGGCTCCGGGCGATCATGTCGGCGACGAGGCGGTCCGGCGCGAACGACGGATCGTCCAGGGCCCGGCCGATCTCCGCGAGCGAGAGGCCCAGCGAGCGCAGGCTCTCCACGTGGAAGATCCGGCGGATGTCCTCCTCGGCGTACATCCGGTACCCCGAGGAGGACCGCGCAGACGGGCGGACCAGGCCCAACGCGTCGTAGTGCCGCAGCATCCGTGCGCTCACGCCGGATCGTCGTGCCACGTCGCCGATCTGCATCGCCCGCCTCCGCCCGCCGCTCACTCCGTCCGGCCGAGCGCCGCCACGCGCTGCGCCTCGTGCACCGATCCCGCGAACCCGGAGTCCGGGTCCTCGAGCAATCGGATCGTATCCGCGATGTGCTCGCGGACGGCGTCCGTCGCCGCGGGCGGGGACTCCAGCGCCGCCACGCCCTCGTCGCCGAGCCCGAGGATCGCGCGGCTCAGGCTGCGCCGGGTCTCCGCGTCGCCGCGCCCGAGCTGCCGGGCCAGGGCGAGAGCGGCGGACCGTCGGTCCTCCGTCCCGCCGGCCAGGGCGACGACGGTGCGCCACGCGGCCCTCGCGACCTCGTCGTCGGCGTCGGCGATCAGCCCGAGCACCGCGGGCCGTGCGGTCGCGGCCTCGGCGCCGCCGATCTTCGACAGCGAGTGCAGGGCCTGGCTGCGGGCCTGCGCGATCGGCGAGGTCAGCTCCGCGCGGAGCAGCGGTGCGGTCGTCGCGGCGGGCATCCGGGTCAGCGCCCAGGTGAGCATGTCGCGGACGAAGAAGTCCGGCTCGACGGCGCACCGCGCCACCAGCGCCGGGGCGATCGCGGGATCCGCAGCCGAGCCCGCGTCGAGCGCCGCGCGCAGGCGGATCGAGGGGTTCGTGTGGTCGAGCAGGTTCTGGGCCATCGGGGCCACCTCCTTCGTGCGTCGGTGGCTCGATTGCAGACCTTGTCACAGTGTCAAGGTCAAGCCCTGCAGGTCAGACGGGGCGGGGAGGGCGCCGACGCCCTCCCCGACGCGATCACTCCTTGTCGGCGTCGACCACCTTCGCGCCCTCGGCGGCGCGCTGCACGGCGGCGGCACCGTCGTGGGCGCCCTTGCGCGAGGCGTAGGCCTGGCCCGACGCCACGACCTCGCCGTTGCCGGCCTTGAGCCGGAACCGGAACTTGCCCGCGTTGTCCTCGTACACCTCGAACTTGCCTGCCATGGAATGCACCTTTCTCTGCGGAGATCCCCGTGGTGGGGCCGGATGCAGCCTAAGACGCGAGCGACGTCCGTGCGCGGTGAAATGTTCGACACGCCGAACCACCAATCTGCGAGATCGCAACGCCCGGGATCAGTGAGCGCCCAGCCGCCGCCAAGGCGCATGGCTATCGTGGATTCCGACAACCGCGACGGAGGGTGAGAAGCGCACATGGGGATCATGGACAGGGTCCGCGGCGAGCTCGTCGACATCATCGAATGGCTCGACGACAGCAGGTCGACGATGGCGTGGCGCTTCCCGCGCTACAACAACGAGATCAAGAACGGCGCGCAGCTCATCGTGCGCGAGGGCCAGGAGGCGCTGTTCGTCTACCGCGGTCAGCTCGCCGACCGGTACGGACCCGGCAACTACCAGCTGGTCTCCGAGAACATGCCGATCATGTCCACGCTGCAGGGCTGGCCGCACGGCTTCAAGAGCCCGTTCCGCAGCGAGGTCTACTTCATCAACAGCCGCCCCATCACCGACCTGCGGTGGGGAACGCCCAATCCGATCACGATCCGGGACAACGACTTCGGCATGGTCCAGGTGCGGGCGAACGGGCTGTGCGTGGTGCGCGTCGTCGACGCGCCCACCTTCCTGCGCCAAGTGATCGGCACCGACTCCAACGTCGACTCCGACGAGATCGCCGAGCTACTGCGCCGCACCATCTCCACCGCCTTCTCGGAGATGCTCATCGAGACCGGCGTCGGCGCGATCGACCTGCAGGCCCGCCAGCGCGAGCTCGCCGCGAAGCTGCAGGAGTACGTGCAGTCGAAGATCGCCCAGCAGTACGGCCTCGCCTGCGAGGCGATCGAGATGAACATCTCGCTGCCGGACGAGATCACCCAGGCCATGACCCGCGGCGTCGCGCGCGGCGTCGAGGAGAAGGGCTACTACGGCAACGTCGGCGACATGAACCGATTCCAACAGGGCAGGGCCGCGGACTCGATGCTCGGCGCCGCCACCAACGAGGGCGGCGGGGGAGCCGGCCAGTTCATGGGCGCTGGCATGGGCATGGCGATGGGCCAGCAGTTCGCGCAGAACTTCCAGAACCAGCAGGGGCAGGGCGCCCAGCAGCAGGGTGCCGGACAGCAGGGTGCGGGGCAGCCCGGCCCGCCGCCGCTGCCGAACGTGCCGGCGTTCCACATCGAGAAGGACGGCCAGTCCGCCGGTCCGTTCCGGGTGGAGCAGCTCCGTGGGATGAATCTCACGCCGGACACGCTCGTCTGGGCGCCGTCGCTGTCCGAGTGGACGCCGGCGGGACAGGTCCCGGCGCTCGCGTCGCTGTTCGGGCAGACCCCGCCGCCGCTGCCTCCCCGGGCGTAGCGATGACGGTGCCGCCCCCGCTGCCCGGCCGGCAGCCCCCGCGCCCGCCCGAGCCGCCGCGCACCGTCGGGCCGGATCAGGCGCGACCCCGGCAACTGGTGCCAGGCGTGCCGTCGGCCAACGACCGGGAGATGCTGCAGGTCACCGAGCAGACCCGCACCTACCCGTGCGCGAACTGCGGCGACGCCCTGGTCTACGACCCGGCGATCGGCAAGCTGCGCTCGCCCAGCTGCGGCAGCACCTACCCCGTGCTGCTCGACACCAGCAAGGCGCTGCAGCTGCACCCGCTGGGTCCGACGATGAACGCCCTGTACGCACAGGCCCGGTCCGCGGCGCAGGTGCAGGTTGTCGACCATGAGGTGGTGTGCCAGAACTGCGGCGGTCACACGCTGTTCAGCGGCACCCTCACGGCCACCCGGTGCCCGTACTGCAACACCCCGATCCAGCGGACGGACGTGCAGGTCGCGCCCGCCCGGCTGCCGATCGACGGCATCCTGCCGCTCCGCGTCGGCGACGAGCAGGCGCGGCACAACATCGAGGCGTGGGTGAACAGCCGCTGGTTCGCGCCGCGCGAGTTCAAGAAGTACCGCGTCCTCGGGTCGTTCAGCAGCGTCTACCTCTCGTACTACAGCTACGACGCCGAGGTCACCACCGACTATTCCGGCGCGCGCGGCACGCACCGCACGCGGCGTGACAGCGACGGCAACATCGAGACCTACACCGACTGGTGGCCCGTCAGCGGCCGGGTGCACGACAGCATCCGCCAACTCGCCGAGTCAGCCAACACGGGACTCGACTCCGAGCGGGTCCGCGAGCTCGAGCCCTGGCCCGCCGAGCAGGCCGTGACGTACACCCCCGAGTTCGTCGCCGGGCACCTCGCCCGGACCTACGACGGTGACGCGGCCCAGGTCTTCGAGGCCCAGGCGCGGCCCCGGATCGAGGGCATCATCGAGAACACCGTGCGCCGCGACATCGGCGGCGACGAGCAGCGGGTCAGTCGGATGAACCCGGTGTACCAGTCGATCGACTTCCTCTACCTGCTGATGCCGGTGTGGCTGCTGACCGTCACCTTCGCCGGAAAGCCCTTCCAGGTGTTCGTCAACGGTGTCACCGGCGAAGTGCAAGGTCAGCGCCCGTGGAGCGCGATCAAGATCGCCTCCGCGATCATCGCGGGCTTGCTGTTGATCGGGATCGCGGTGTACCTGTACATGCAGGTCCGCGGCGGGTAGCCGCCGCGGCGGCGAGGAGGAACTCACATGTCGTGGATCATCGTTGTGCTGCTGGCGCTCGTCGTGCTGGCCGTGCTCGTGGCGACCGGATTCGCGATCGCGCTGGTCCGCAACAGTCGGCATCAGCAGCAGGCGGAGGCGGCGATGCCCTTCCCGTCGCGTGCCCCGCTGTCCTGGTCCGGTTCCCACGTGCCCGAGGCGCGGCTGCACCGGCGCATCCGCAGGGCGCTGCGCGCCTTCGAACAGCCGGCGGGTGTGCTGTCGGCGGCGCAGCTGGACGCGCAGGTGACGCTGACCGTCAGCGCGCAGGAGATCGACGACCGGCTCGTGACGATCGCGGCGCTGCCCGAGGCGGAGAAGGCCTCGGCGCTGGAAACGGTCACTGCGGACGTCTCCGACCTGGAACGACGCATAGCGGACACCGTCGTCGTGCGCCCACAGCTACCTCCCGGGTAGGACGCAGCGATCGCCCAGACCGGCGCCCCACGCTGAGCGGGTGACTGTGAACGCGGCCCTGCGCCGTCGCCTGCCCCTGCTCGTCCTGCTGCTGGCCACCGCCGTGATCTACCTGGTCGGGATCACCCGCAACGGGATGGCCAACGACTTCTACGCCGCGTCCGTGTGGGCCGGAAGTGAGGACTGGAAGGCGCTCCTGTTCGGGTCGCTCGACCCGTCGAACTCGATCACGGTGGACAAGCCGCCGCTGTCGATCTGGGTGATGGGGCTCTCGGCCCGCGTCTTCGGGTTCTCGAGCGCGTCGATGCTGATCCCGCAGGCGCTCATGGCCGTCGCTTCCGTCGGCCTGCTGTACGGCGCGGTCCGGCGACTCGCCGGCGAACCCGCCGGGCTCATCGCGGGCACCGTCCTCGCCCTGACCCCGGCGGCCGCGCTGATGTTCCGCTTCAACAACCCCGACGCGGCGATGGTCCTGCTCATGGTCGCCGGTGCCTACTGCACGGTGCGGGCGCTGCAGGGGAGGGGCGGGCGCTGGCTGGCGCTCGCCGGCGTCGCACTGGGGTTCGCCTTCCTCGCGAAGATGCTCGAGGGGCTGTTGGTGCTGCCCGCGCTCGGGTTGGTGTACCTGATCGCCGCGCCGGTGGACTGGCGCAAGCGCGCGCTGCACCTGCTCGGCGCCGCGGCCGCGCTCGTGGTGAGCGCCGGGTGGTTCGTGGTCCTGACGATCCTGTGGCCGGCGGACGCGCGGCCCTACCTCGCGGGCTCGACCGACAACTCGTTCATGGACCTCGTACTCGGCTACAACGGCTTCGGTCGCGTGCTGGGCCAGAACCACAAGGGCGGCGGCGGAGGCGGTTTCGCGGGAATCCCGCAGGACTGCCTCACCGCGCTGCAGGATCGTTTCGGTGGTGCGCACGGCGGCCCGGGTGGTCACGGCGGCGGGCATGGCGCGTTCGGGCAGCAGCCGGGCCTGACGCGGCTGTTCAGCGGCGAATGGGGCCTGGAGATCAGCTTCCTCCTGCCCGCGGCCCTCGTCGCGCTGGTCGCGGTCCTGTGGTTGCGCCGGCGTGAGCCCCGCACCGACCTGGTCCGGGCCGGCGCGATCCTGTTCGGTGCGTGGACCGTGGTCGACGGGCTCCTGCTGGCCGAGATGAAGCAGGCCACGCACCCCTACTACAGCCTGTCCGTCGCTCCCGGCATCGCCGGCCTCGTCGGGATCGGGCTGTGGACGGCCTGGCGGCGCCGCGGCGACCGGTCCGGACTGGTCGCGCTCCTGCTGCAGATCATCGCCGGGGGCGGGTGGGCCTTCGCCTTGCTGTGTCAGAACGACGGTGCCGCGCTCTGGGCCCGGTGGGTCGTGCTCGGCGCGACGGTGCCGGCGCTCGGTGCGGTTCTCGCCACGCGACGGGCCCACGGGCGAGCTGACGGACGGGCTGACGGACGGGCTGACGGGCGGGCCGACGGGCCGCGGTGGCGAGAGGTGATCACCTGGTGCCTGATCGCGGTGTCGATGCTGCTCGGCCCGTCCGTTTACGTGTGGTCCGGCATCGCGCACCCGCAGACCGGCGGTAGCCCGATGGTCTCGACCTCGGGTGAGCGCTGGGGCGGGGGTCGTGGCGGCGGGTCGTCGTCGCAGCTCACGACCCTGCTGCGGGACACCGACACGACCTGGGCGGCCGCGACCAACGGGTCCTCGTCGGCGGCGTCGATGGAGCTGGCATCGCGCCGGCCGGTCATGGCCGTCGGCGGCTTCACCGGCTCCGATCCGTCGCCGACGCTCGCCCAGTTCCAGTCGGACGTGCAGCAGGGCCGGATCCGCTACTACATCGCCTCGTCGCAGGGGCGCGGCGGGCCGGGCGCGATCCTCGCGGACCTGCCGGAGCAGTGCCGCGACCTGGATCTCGGCGGCAAGGGCGGGACGACCGGGAGCATCGCGTCGTGGGTGCAGCAGAACTACGCGGCGAAGAAGGTCGGGAGCGCGACGGTGTACGACCTGACGAAACCTGTCAGCACGCATCACTAGACTGCCGGTGTGACTTCTGCGAACTCCTCGACCACCGTCGCGCCCACCTCCGGATCGGCCGACGGCTCGTCGGGAGGTGGTGCGGGCGGGGGCGGCGAGAAGCCCACGATGCTGTTGATCGACGGGCATTCGATGGCCTTCCGCGCCTTCTTCGCGCTCCCGCTCGACGGTGGCCGCTTCCGCACCAAGTCCGGCCAGCCCACCAACGCGGTGTACGGCTTCACCTCCATGCTGATCAAGCTGCTCAAGGAGGAGGCGCCGGGGTACGTGGCCACGGCGTTCGACGTCTCGCGGCAGACCTTCCGCGCGGAGATGTATCCCGAGTACAAGGCGCAGCGCAGCTCCGCGCCGGACGATTTCCGCGGCCAGGTCGACGTGGTCAAGGACGTGCTCGCCGCGATGGGCATCCCCACCATGGCGCAGGAGGGGTACGAGGCGGACGACATCATCGCCACGATGACCACCCGGGCCCAGGAACAGGGCTTCAAGGTGCTCATCGTCACGGGTGACCGGGACGCGCTGCAGTTGGTCAACGACGACGTGACGGTGCTCTACCCGCGTAAGGGCGTCTCCGACCTCACCCGCTTCACGCCGGAGGAGGTGGAGGCCAAGTACGGCCTGACACCGGCGCAGTACCCGGACTACGCGGCCCTGCGCGGCGACCCGTCGGACAACCTGCCCGGCATCCCCGGCGTCGGCGAGAAGACGGCCGCCAAGTGGATCCGCGAGTACGAGAGTCTCGAGGGCCTGGTCACCAACGTCGACAAGGTCAAGGGCAAGGTGGGCGACTCGCTGCGCGAGAACCTCGCGACCGTGCAGCTCAATAGACAGATCACCGAGATGGTCCGAGACATGACGCTGCCCTACGAGCCGCAGGACCTGGCGCTGCAGCCGTGGAACCGCGAGGCGATCCACCAGCTGTTCGACGATCTCGAGTTCCGGGTGCTGCGTGAACGGATCTTCACCGAGTTGTCGTCGTCGGAACCCGAGGCGGAGGAGGGCTTCGAGATCTCGGGCGGCATCGTCGCGCCCGGCACCGTCGCCGAGTGGCTGGCCGAGCACGGCGCCTCGGGCGCGCGGTCCGGCCTCGGCGTGATCGGCCCGGAGGTCGTGGTCGACGGTGACGCGGAGGCCGTCGTGATCGCGGCTCCCGACGACGAGGGCGGGTACATCGAGCTCGCCTCGCTGACCCCGCACGACGAGGCCGCGCTCGGGGCGTGGCTCGCCGACGACGGGCAGCCCAAGGCCGTGCACGAGGCGAAGTGGGCGATGCATGCGCTCTCCAGCCGCGGGTGGTCGCTGGGCGGCCTCACCTCGGACACCGCGATCGCCGCGTACCTGGTCCGGCCCGGTCAGCGCAGCTTCAACCTCGACGACCTCTCAGTGCGCTACCTGCACCGGGAGCTGCGGGTCGAGGCCGCCGGCGACGATGCGCAGCTGTCCCTGCTGGACGATCCCGACGATTCCGCGGGGGAGAAGGCGCAGCAGGCGATCCTGCGGGCCCGTGCCGTCGTGGACCTCGCGGAGGCGTTGGACGCCGAGCTCGAGAATATCGAGTCGCGGCCGCTGCTCGCGGAGATGGAGCTGCCGCTGCTCCGGGTGCTCGACGTCATGGAGTCCACGGGCATCGCGGTCGACACCGACCACCTCGAATCGCTGCACGGCGAGTTCAGCGAGCGGATCCGCGCCGCCGAGGCGGCTGCGTTCGAGGAGATCGGGGAGCAGATCAACCTCGGCTCCCCGAAGCAGCTGCAGGTGATCCTGTTCGAGAAGCTGGGCCTGCCGAAGACGAAGAAGACGAAGACCGGGTACACCACCGACGCGGCGGCGCTCGAGGCGCTGTACGAGAAGGAGCCGCACCCGTTCCTGCAGTACCTGCTCGAGCACCGCGACGCCACCCGGCTCAAGGTCACCGTCGAGGGGTTGCTCAAGACGGTCGCCTCCGACGGACGGATCCACTCCACGTTCAACCAGACGGTGGCGGCCACCGGCCGGCTGTCGTCGACGGACCCGAACCTGCAGAACATCCCCGTGCGTACCGAGGCGGGCCGGCAGATCCGGCACGCCTTCGTCGCCGGCGAGGGCTACGAGCGCCTCATGACGGCCGACTACAGCCAGATCGAGATGCGCATCATGGCGCACCTCTCGCGCGACGAGGGGCTCATCGAGGCGTTCAACACCGGTGAGGACCTGCACAACTTCGTCGGTTCGCGGGCGTTCGGCGTCCCGATCGACGAGGTCACGCCCGATATGCGGCGCCGGGTCAAGGCGATGTCCTACGGTCTCGCCTACGGTCTCTCCGCGTTCGGGCTCGCCGCGCAGCTGAAGATCTCGCGCGACGAGGCCAAGGATCAGATGGAGGCGTACTTCTCCCGCTTCGGGGGCGTGCGCGACTACCTGCAGGACGTGGTCGTCGAGGCGGGGCGCAACGAGTTCACCGAGACCATCTACGGCCGTCGCCGGTATCTGCCGGACCTGACCTCGACCAACCGCATGCGGCGCGAGGCGGCCGAGCGGATGGCGCTCAACGCGCCGATCCAGGGCAGCGCTGCCGACATCATCAAGGTCGCCATGATCCGGCTGCAGGCCTCGATCGCCGATGCGGGCCTCAAGTCCAGGATGCTGCTGCAGGTCCACGACGAGCTCGTGCTCGAAGTGGCTGCGGGCGAGAGTGAGCAGCTCGAGGCGCTGGTCCGCGACACGATGGGCAGCGCCGCGGAGATGTCCGTGCCGCTGGAGGTGTCCGTGGGCTACGGCCGTACCTGGGACGAGGCGGCGCACTAGGCGCGGCGCCTCGCGGGAGGCCGGCGCCGCCCGTGACGGCGCCCGGCGATCAGTGCTCCGCGCGGCCCTGTACGGCGGAGGAACCGAGGTCGCTCTTCTCCAGCGGACGACCGTCGGCGACAGCGTCGATCCACGTGTCGGTGCCCGCGACCGCCGCCCAGTTCGAGTGGAGCAGCACCATGAGGGTCTCGTGGACCTGCTGTGCGGAGACGCTGCCGGCGGCGTTCGACAGGTGGATCGCACCGGTGGCGTCCGAAAGCACCTCGACGGCGAGGCCCTCGGGTTCGGCCGCGGCCGCGCTGGCGAGCACGCAGTTGTTGGTCATGTAGCCGACGAGTGTCAGCGTGTCGATGGCGTTCTCGCGCAGCCACTCAGGCAGGCCCTCCGAGGTGAGCACACTCGAGCGCTGCTTCACGACGTGCGTCGCGACCGCCTCGCTGCGCGCGGCGACGTCCGGGTGCAGGCGTGCACCCTCGGAGCCCTCGGCGAAAACGGGCGCTTCCTCGGGCCAGACGTGCGCGACGGTCACGATCGGAACACCGGACTCCTGCGCGGCGTCCATCGCGGCGAGGACCCGCTTGAGCGATTCGTCGCGGGGTGGGTAGGCCACGGCCAGCGGGCGGTCCGCGTCGAAGTACTCGTTCTGGACGTCGACGACGATGAGGGCGCGGCGGGGTGTGGTCATGGGATCTGCTCCTGTGCATAGGGATCGGATGCGTGAGCGGGTGGTGCTGCTCTGCTCGAGATTCATATTCGCGCCGCGCCTCGGGGTAGCGTGAGTGGCAGAATTACTCATCTTCGATGGATTCAGGACAACCGCTGTGCAGATCGCAATTCACGCCTTCGACGGCATTTCGATGTTCCACCTCTCCACGCCCTTGATCTCCTTCGGAGAAGTCGGCCGCCTCGGGCTCGCCTCCGATTGGAACACCGGCATCTGGAGCACCGGAGGAGGCCCCGTCCGCGGGCTCGACGGCGTCACCATCGCCACCGCGGACCGGGCGGCGGCACGCGCAGCCGACCTCCTCGTCTTCCCCTCCTGGCCAAACGATCTCCCCGAGCCCGGCGCGGACCTCGTCGAGGAGATCCGCGCCGCGCACGCCCGCGGAGCGATGATCGCAGGACTCTGCCTCGGCGCATTCCCGGTCGTCGCCTCGGGCGTCCTCGACGGCCGCACCGCGACCACCCACTGGGCCTCGGAGACCCAGCTCGCGCAGCGGTACCCGGCGGTCACCGTGCGGGCAGAGGGCCTCTACGTGGATCACGGCGACGTCCTCACCTCGGCCGGCACCGCCTCGGCGCTGGACGCCTGCCTGCACGTGGTGCGGACGAGGCTCGGATCGACGGCGGCGACTGCACTGGCCCGATATCTGGTGATCGCGCCTCACCGCGACGGCGACCAGGCGCAGTACATCGACCGCCCGGTACCCGCTACGGGCGAGGGGCCCATCGGGATCGCGACGACCTGGGCGCTGGCGAACCTCGATGCCCAGCTCACGGTCGACGACCTCGCGGCGCGGGTGAACATGAGCCCGCGGAACTTCGCGCGCAGGTTCCAGGAGACCGTGGGCGTGAGCCCCGCCAAGTGGGTCCTCAGCCGCCGCCTGGACGAGTCCCGGCGCCTGCTCGAGAACACTGCCTGGAGTATCGACCGGATCGCCCGGTCCAGCGGCTTCGCCAGCACGGTGACCTTTCGGCAGAACTTCGTTCGGCGCTACTCGACCACGCCGACGTCCTACCGTCACCGGTTCACCGAGGCGACCTGAAGCCTACGAACGTCCGGAGCTACGCATCGCGACGACCGGATGTGGCAGTCTGGATTCATGCGACGTCGCTCGGGTGAGGTGGGATCCTTGCGATCCGTCCCAGCGGCAACCGCTGGGGGCTCTGCACAGTTACACCCCGCGTCCCACGCCGGTCCGTGCGCTCCGCGCACCGGGCGGCGCTCCGGGCGAGTGTTTCAGGTCACCCGAGCGGCGTTCGCATCCCCGTCATGACGGCCGTCGAGGTCTCCCGGCGCCTGCCGCGCGGAACGCTGTACGCGATCGCGGCGCGTCTGGAGTGGTTCACGGCGTCGCAGTGGACCGGGGAGTTCGTCGCCGCTGCGATCGGCGACCTCGTGTCCACCGATCTCGCCGGCCCCGTCGCTCGGTTCCTGATCGCCGCACACCCCGACGCCCCGCTCCGGATCGTCGACGACCGTCCCGTCCGTGCGGACCTGGGCGCGCTCCGCGCAGCGCTCGACGGCTTCCGCACCGTCGACCTGCTCGACGCGCCGGGCGTGCTGGACGTTCCCGGGCGCGCCCTGCCCGATTCCGCCGCCGTCGCCAGGATGCTGGATCTCACTGCGCCGGAACTGGAATGGTTCGCCGACCACGGACAGTGGCTGCGCCACTCGGCCGCGCCGTTGCGTCACTACCGAGTCCGTCGGATGGACAAGCCCGCCGGGGGAGTCCGCGTGATCGAGGCGCCGAAGCCCCGGCTGGCCGAGGCGCAGCGCCGGATCCTGCGCCACGTCCTGGACCCGGCGGGCGCGCATCCGGCGGCGCGGGGCTTCCGGCCCGGCGGGTCCGTCCTGGCGTACGCGACGCCGCACGTCGGCGCTCGGTCGGTGGTCCGCCTGGACCTGCGGGACTGCTTCTCTACGGTGACGGCGCCCCGCGTACGGGCCGTCTTCCGCCGGCTCGGGTACCCGGCCCCGGTCGCTCGCGTACTCGCTGACGTCTGTACGACGGCGACACCGGGGGACGAGCTCCGTGATCTGGACCCGTGGCAGGCGGCGGTCCTGCGTGCGCGGCACCTGCCGCAGGGGGCACCGACCTCGCCCGCATTGATGAATCTGGTTCTGCATCGGTTGGACGCGCGCCTGACCGGACTGGCCCGCGCGCACGGCGCCATGTACACGCGGTACGGCGACGATCTCGCCTTCTCGGGCGCCCCGGATCCGATGCTGATCGCCGGGATCGTGCCGAAGATCGTGGTGGCCGAGGGGTTCTCGGTGAATCCGGCGAAGACGCGGGTGATGCGGGCCGGGACGCGGCAGGAGCTCGCGGGGGTGGTGGTCAACACCCGCGCGCAGGTGTCGCGCGACGAGTACGACGACCTTCGCGCACTACTGCACAATGCCGCGCGGTTCGGCGCCGAGAGTCAGAATCGTGAGGGGCGCGCGGACTTCCGGGCCTACGTGTACGGCCGCATCGCGTGGGTCGGGCAGGGGAGCGAGCGGCGCCGCGAACGTCTTCTCGCCATGGCTGCGGCCGTGCGGTGGTGAGCGGCGCGGAAATCGTCAGTGCCCTGTGCGAGATTGTCCGACATGAACAGCGGAGCGATCACCTTCCTCGGCGTACGGGTACCGCGGCTCCCGAGGCCGGACCCGATGCGCGTCGCCTGGTACGCGCAGGTTCCGGTGGCCGCGGTGCTGCTGGCGGGAGCGCTCTCGCCGATGCGCTTGCCGTCGCTTGTTCTCGGCGTCGGTGTGGCCGCCTGCGTTCTGGGGGCGGGCGCCGTGATCGTCGCGTGGCGCCTCAGGCAGATCTCCGGATTCGCTGTGCGCGCTGCTGTCGGTACGTTCGTTCAGGCGGTGCTGAACGGTTGGGTGCTCAGTTCGATGGCCTTGCGCGACGGTGGTCCCTCACTGGATACCCGGATCCTGTGGGGTGTGTTGGGCGTGATGCTGGTGATCAACAGCGCCGTCACCCTGAACACGTGGCGCAGGTAGCGTCAGAGGGCGTGTTCACCATCGGTTTCGACCTGGACCTCACGCTGATCGACTCCCGGCAGCGGATTCTGACGGCCGCGCAGCGCGCGTTCACGGATCTCGGGCACACCGTGGATGACGCAGCGCTGCTGCCCCACATGGGCGTGCCGATCGACGACGTCGCGCGCGAGGTGGTCCCCGGGGTCGACGCGGAGTTGTTCCTGCGTCGCTACCGGCACCACTACGACACCGACGCCACGACGCCGGTGCCGGTCCTGTCCGGTGCGCGCGAGCTGCTGGCCGCGATCCGGGCAGCCGACGGGCGCTCGATCGTGGTGTCCGCCAAGCAGCACGCCGCCGCCGAGCGCGCCGTCGCCGACTCCGGGCTGGAGGTCGACGAGGTGGTGGGCGGGCACTTCGGTGCAGCCAAAGGCGACGCGCTGCGCCGGTACCCGAATGTCCGCGGGTACCTCGGCGATCACGTCGAGGACGCCGCGGCGGCCCGCGGCGCGGGGTGCGTGTTCATCGGCGTCACCACCGGGGAGTTCGACGGTGCAGCCCTCACCCAAGCGGGAGCGTGGCGCACCGTCGAGCACCTGGGTGAGGTGATCGCGCTGCTGCCCGAACTTCGTGGCGCCTCTTGACCTGCGTGTATGCACGAACTGACCTGATGCACAACAGGTAGGGCAGACAACGCCTTGTGCGTCCACCACGGTGGATCGGGTGAGCGGGCCGGACATCGAGTGGGACACCTATGGTGACTCGCTCGGCCGTCGGCTGAGCACGCTTCGCAGGGCGCGCGGACTGTCTCAGGAGAAGCTCGGAGAGCTCGCGGGGCTGCATCGCAACCAGATCTCCAACATCGAGCGGAACGTCAGCTCCAACGAGCGGTTCTCGGATCCGCACATGTCCACTGTCTACCGGCTCGCGGCGGCCCTGGACGTGCCGCCGGGCTGGCTGCTGCCCGACCTCGGCGTCCGCGTGCTGCCCCGTTCCGCGGAGCAGGCGAACGCCGACGCGGTGTCAGCGGTCGAGACTGCGCTGCTCGCGGCGATCGAGAACGCCTCCTGAACCCCATCCTTCACGTGGCCGGGGGCCGATGAACACGCAGACGGCGCCGTTCCCCTCGGGGACCGGCGCCGTCTGCGTTCGTCGCTACTTCTTGGCCGGAGCCGAGCAGGACTTGTAGGCGCTCGAGAGCGCGTTCTGGATGTTCTGCTGCTCCGAGAAGATGCCGAAACCGGCCGCCGAACCGACGAATGCGGCGCTGGCCAGCTTGAACTGGCGGGTCGCCGGGTCGGACGTGGCGATGTCGGCGAACTGCTTCGGGCCACCGGCCGCCTGCTCGAGCTTCGCGCTGAGGCCGGGCGACTGCTTGTCGAGGGCCACCTTCAGCTGTCCGACGGTGCACGAGGTGCCCGGGATGGAGCGCGACAGGTTCGGGTCTCCGGGCTTCGGCGCCGGGGTGGGCGCGGCGGTCGCGAGAGGTGCGCCGGCCAGGGCGATCGCGCCGAGAAGGGCGGCGGTGGCAGCGGTACGACGGTAGGTCATGCAGGGCCTTTCGTGGCGAATGGTGTGTGGGTCAGTACTGATCGCAGGTGGCGATGACCTTGGCGATCTTCGCGTCGATGTCGGCGCGGTTCGCCTTGTAGTACGAAGCGGCCGCCGGGTTGTTCTTCGTCAGTCGGTCGATGATCGCCTGACGGTCCTCGGGCTTGGCGGTGAGCAGCTCCGTGGCCTGGTCGCGGCCGCCGGGCGTGGCGTCCATGACGGCGATGGCCTCGGGCGCGATCACCTGGGTCGCGCGCTCGACCTGCGCGACGGTGCACTTGGTGCCGGGGACCTTGTCGTTCGGCGCGGCCGAGGCGACGGCGGGGACGAGGGCGAGAGCGCCCGCGAGGGCGGCGACCGCGGCGGCGAAGCGGATCCGATTCATGACTTCTCCTGTTCGGGGCGGTGACGACTGCTCAGCGAGACTACCGGTTCGGCATGAACGGCGAAAGGACGGCGCCGGGCAAGAACAACCCGGTGCCGTCCGATCGATACCCGTGTACTAGCTCGTGGTGCAGGTCGCCTTGATCGTCGCGATCTTCTGCTCGACCTGGGCCTTCGTCAGCTTCGGCTTGCCCTTGTCGTGGTCCTTGCCGTGCGGGTGCGCGGGCGGGGTCTGTCCGGGATGTGCCTTCTGCCATTCGGCCTTGCGCGCCTCGCGGGCCTTCTTGGCGGCTGCGCGATCCGCCGTGCGTTGCGCCTGGGTCTTGACGAGCATCTGCTCGAACCGGTCCTTCGCCTTCGCGTTGGTGCTGATGTGCTGCCAGAACTCCGGCGCCACCTTCGCGGTGGCGCGCTCGACCTGGCCGACGTTGCACTGGGTGCCGGGAACGGGCGCCGTCGGGGAGACGGGCGCGGCGTTCGCGGCGGCGGGGGCGAGCAGCGCCGCGCCGGACAGGGCAGCGACGGCCGCGGTCGCGGCCGCCAGCCGGGTGCGGGTGAATCGGTTCATAGAAATGGTTCTCCTCGTGCAGCTGTGCGATCGCGATTCGGACCGCCCGCACCCGAGTGGACCCGATTTCCATGAACGCGGGGCCACGATCAGCTGTGAATCAGCTGGAGACCGGACATCGCGACAGGGACCCGGCTATCCGGGCTTTTCGCAGCAGAAGATCGCCGTGCCGGGGAAGATCGCGCCGCGCAACGGACTCCACTGGCCCCACTCCTGGGTGAATCCCTCGGGCCACTCGGGCTCGAGGACGTCGACCACGCGCAGGCCCGCGCCCACGATCTCGCGGATACGGTCGCCCATGGTCCGGTGGTGCTCGACGTACGTGGGGGCCCCGTCGTCGTCCGTCTCGACGTACGGGGACCGATCGAAGTAGGACAGGGTCGCGACGAGGCCCTCGGGGCCGGGATCGTCGAGGAACGTCCAGCGCATCGGGTGGTTCACGGAGAACACGAAGCGCCCGCCCGGGCGCAGCACGCGGTAGGCCTCGGCCATGACCTGCGCCGAGTCGGCGACGAAGGGGATGCCGCCGAAGGCCGAGCAGACGACGTCGGCGGCACCGTCGGCGACGGGCAGCCTCTCGGCTCCGGCCTGGACCAGGAGCGGATTGCCGCCCCGCACGTGGGGGAGTCCGCGGCGCAGCATGCCGGCCGAGATGTCGATGCCTACCACCGCGGCGCCCTGCGCGGCGAGCCACCGGGAGCAGGGGGCGCTGCCGCAGCCGATCTCCACCGCCACGGTCCCGGGTCCGACGGTGCCGAGCAGCCCGGCCTCGGCCTCGCGCAGCCCCTCGGGGCACCAGACGAAGTCGCCGTCGGCGCTGTCGACGCCCAGGAAGGCGGCGTGCTCGGCGTGATAGGCATCCGCGTCGGCGTCCCACCAGGACCGGTTGGCGGCCTCCGAGCCGGCGCTGTCCCGACGCATGTCGGGTTTGGGGCGGTGGGTCACGGGGAAGCCTCTCGATGGCGGGCGGTGAGAGGGCGCGGGGAGGGCGGTTTGCCCAGGTTGCACGCGGTGGAGTAGCCTTGACCTCGCGTGTGCCCATGCGTGCGCGATCTCGACCACACTACTAGCACCCTGTCCGGAGCAACTTACCCAATGCCCACCACCACCGTTACGTCCCCGCAGGTCGCCGTCAACGACATCGGCACCGCGGAGGATTTCCTCGCAGCGATCGACGCCACGATCAAGTACTTCAACGATGGCGACATCGTCGAGGGCACCATCGTCAAGGTCGACCGTGACGAGGTCCTGCTCGACATCGGTTACAAGACCGAGGGTGTCATCCCCTCCCGCGAGCTGAGCATCAAGCACGACGTCGACCCGTCCGAGGTCGTCAACGTCGGCGATGCCGTCGAGGCTCTCGTCCTCACCAAGGAGGACAAGGAGGGCCGCCTGATCCTGTCCAAGAAGCGTGCGCAGTACGAGCGCGCCTGGGGCACGATCGAGGAGCTCAAGGAGAAGGACGAGGCCGTCAAGGGCACCGTCATCGAGGTGGTCAAGGGTGGTCTCATCCTGGACATCGGCCTCCGCGGCTTCCTCCCGGCCTCGCTGGTCGAGATGCGTCGTGTGCGCGACCTCCAGCCGTACATCGGCAAGGAGATCGAGGCGAAGATCATCGAGCTCGACAAGAACCGCAACAACGTGGTCCTGTCGCGCCGTGCGTGGCTCGAGCAGACCCAGTCCGAGGTCCGCAGCGAGTTCCTGCACCAGCTGCAGAAGGGCCAGGTCCGCAAGGGCGTCGTGTCCTCGATCGTCAACTTCGGTGCCTTCGTGGACCTGGGCGGCGTCGACGGCCTCGTGCACGTCTCGGAGCTGTCCTGGAAGCACATCGATCACCCGTCCGAGGTGGTCACCGTGGGCGACGAGGTCACCGTCGAGGTCCTCGACGTCGACCTGGACCGCGAGCGCGTCTCGCTGTCGCTCAAGGCGACCCAGGAGGATCCGTGGCGTCAGTTCGCCCGGACCCACGCCATCGGCCAGATCGTGCCCGGCAAGGTCACCAAGCTCGTCCCGTTCGGCGCGTTCGTCCGCGTCGAGGAGGGCATCGAGGGCCTCGTCCACATCTCGGAGCTGGCCGAGCGCCACGTCGAGGTCCCGGACCAGGTCGTCTCGGTCGGCGACGACGCCATGGTGCGCGTCATCGACATCGACCTCGAGCGTCGTCGTATCTCGCTGAGCCTCAAGCAGGCCAACGAGGACTACACCGAGGAGTTCGACCCGTCGAAGTACGGCATGGCCGACAGCTACGACGAGAACGGCGAGTACATCTTCCCCGAGGGCTTCGATCCCGAGACCAACGAGTGGCTCGAGGGCTTCGAGAAGCAGCGCGAGGAGTGGGAGGGTCGCTACGCCGAGGCGGAGCGTCGCCACAAGATGCACACCGCGCAGATGGAGAAGTTCGCGGCCGACGAGGCCGCCGAGGCCGCTGCCGGTGGTCCGGCCGCGGGTGGCGCGAACTACTCGAGCGAGTCGTCCTCGAACGACCGTGGTGGCAACGAGGCCCCGCAGAGCACCGGCGGTTCGCTGGCCAGCGATGCGCAGCTCGCTGCTCTCCGCGAGAAGCTGTCGGGCAACGCCTGATCCGCTTCACCGCAACGATGGGAACGCCCCGCATCCTTCACAGGATGTGGGGCGTTCCCCGTTTTCGGGGTGACGGGAGCAGTGGGGCGGCTGGGTGTATCAGCGGGCAAAACGGGTGCGGATGCCCTCCCGCACCCGTTTCGCGCGGTCGCACCCGGCATGCCGGGTGCGCAGGCGCACTTCGGGTGCGGATGGGTTCCCGCACCCGAAATGCCCGGCACCGCGATGTATTCGGAGTGCGGACGCCCTCTCGAGCCCGTTCTTCCCAGCGCCGTACAGCTGCGTGCCTGAGAACTCGTGTTCAGTTGAGGCGCACGCCGGTCTCCGGGTGGAACAGGTGCACGGCCGATTCGACTTGAGCCAGTCGCACACCGTCGCCGATGCGGGCGGCCGTCCGGCGCGGGCACCGGGCCACCAGGGTGACGGGGGCACCGTCGACGCCGGTGACGTCGGGGTCCTCCACACGCGCGTAGACGAAGGTGTCGCTGCCGAGGTCCTCGAGGATCGCGACGGAACCCGCCACGCCCCCGTCCGCGCCGGCGAGACCCAGGCTCTCGGGACGGATCCCGACGGTGACGCGGTCCAGCCCGGAGGCGCGGAGTGCGGCCCGCGCCTCGGCGTCGAGGTCGACGGTGCCGCCCGCGACGGAGACCGCACCGTCGCGCACCGGCGCGACGAACAGGTTCATCGCCGGGGACCCGATGAAACCCGCCACGAAGGCGTTCTTGGGTCGGTCGTAGAGCTCGGCGGGTGTTGCGAACTGCTGCAGCACACCGAACTTGAGCACCGCGACCCGGTCGCCCATCGTCATGGCCTCGACCTGGTCGTGCGTGACGTACACCGTGGTGGTGCCCAGCCGGCGTTGCAAGGCGGCGATCTGGGTGCGGGTCTGGACGCGGAGCTTGGCGTCGAGGTTCGACAGCGGCTCGTCCATGCAGAACACCTGCGGCTCGCGCACGATGGCGCGACCCATGGCGACGCGCTGTCGCTGGCCGCCGGAGAGGCGGGCCGGCTTGCGGTCGAGGTAGTCCGTGAGGTCGAGCAGCTTCGCCGCGTCCGCGACCTTGCGCTTGCGCTCGTCGAGCGGCACGCCGCGCATCTTCAGCGCGAAGCCCATGTTCTCGCCGACGGTCTTGTTCGGGTAGAGAGCGTAGTTCTGGAAGACCATCGCGATGTCGCGGTCCTTGGGGGCCACGCCCACCATGCTGCGGCCGCCGATGGAGATCGCGCCGGAGTCGATCTCCTCGAGGCCGGCCAGCATTCGCAGCGCGGTGGACTTGCCGGAGCCGGACGGCCCGACGAGGACCACGAACTCGCCGTCCGCGATGTCGAGGTCGAGGGAGTCGACGGCGAGGCTGTCGGCGCCGGGGTAGACGCAGCAGGCCTGGTCGTAGGTGATGGAAGCCATGGTGTTCCTCCTGGGGATGACGAGGGCGTGGGGCGCTACTTGATGGCGCCGAAGGACAGACCGCGGACGAGCTTGTTCTGCGCGATCCAGCCGCAGATCACCACGGGGAGGGCGGCGAGCACGGACGCGGCGGAGAGCTTGGCCCAGAACAGGCCCTGGCCGGACATGAAGCCGGTGAGCGCCACCGGCATGGTCTGGGCGTTGACCGCGGTGAGGTTCACCGCGAAGAAGAATTCGTTCCACGAGAAGATCACACAGATCAGCGCGGTGGCCGCGATGCCCGGAGAGATGATCGGGAGAATCACCTCGCGGACGGAGGTCCACAGTCCGGCGCCGTCCATGCCCGCGGCCTCGAGCAGCTCGGTCGGCACCTCGAGGAAGAAGGAGCGCATCATCCACACGGCGATCGGCAGGTTCATCGCGGTGTAGAGGATCACCAGCGTCCAGATGTTGTCGAGCATCCCGATCCGCCCGACGATGACGTACAGCGGGATGATCGCGGCGACGATGGGCAGCATCTTGGTGCTAATGAAGAAGAACAGCGCGTCCTGCGTCTTGCGGACCGGTCGCAGCGACAGGGCGAACGCCGCAGGCACGCCGAGGACCAGGACCAACGTGGTCGAGATCACCGTCGCGAACACCGAGTTCAACAGCGGGACACCGATACCCGAGTCGAACACCGCCTTGAACTGGTCCAGGGTCGGTACGAAGAACACGGTCGGCGGGCGAGTGGCGGCGTCGCCCTCCTGCTTGAACGCCGTCAGCACCATCCACAGCACGGGGAAGAAGAAGCCGATGGCGATGATCCAGGTGAGCGCTGTCAGGGCACCGCCCTTGGGGTCCCGCCGCTTGCGGGTAACGATGGTGGTGGACATCAGGCTGCTTCCTCTCCGGCGCCGAAGCTCTTGAAGATCAGGCGGATCGCGAGGGTCGAGACGACGATCGTGCCGACCACGGTGACGACGCCCATGGCCGCGGCCTGACCGATGTCGAAGCCGAGGAACGCTCGCTGGTAGATGTAGAAGGGCAGGTTGGAGCTGGCGACGCCCGGTCCGCCCGAGGTCATCATGTACACCGCGTCGAAGGTGTTGACCAGGTAGATCGCGCCGAGCACAGCGCCGAGTTCGATGAACCGCCGCAGGTGCGGCAGGGTCAGCTCGCGGAACAGTCGGAAGCTGGTGGCCCCGTCGACGCGGGCGGCCTCCTGCACGTCGCGCGGCATGGACTGCAGGCCCGCGAGGATCAGCAACATCATGAACGGCGTCCACTGCCAGACGAGTTCGGCGACGACCGACGCGAGCGGGTACTCGGACAGGAAGTCGACGTGGATGCCGAGCGGACCGAGCGCCCAGGCGAGCAGGCCGTTGGTGGGGGAGAGCAGGCTCGTCTTCCAGAGCAACGCCGCAGCGACCGGGGTCACCAGGAAGGGCGTGATGAGAAGCGTGCGGACCACGCCGCGTCCCAGGAACTTCCGGTCCAGCAGCAGGGCCAGGACGAGGCCGAGGATCACCGAGAGCACGACGGTGCCCACGATGAGCAGCACCGTGTTGAGGGTGACGGTCCAGAACTGGGTGTCGCGGAAGACCTCGACGTAGTTGCCCAGCCAATTGAACTTCCGGGAGCCTGGTCGAACGAGGTTCCAGGACTGGGTCGAGTAGTAGAGCGTCACCAGGAACGGGATCTGGGTGACGATCACCATGAAGATCAGCGCGGGCAGCAGCGGCCCGCGGCGGCGCCACGCCTCGGCGCGGCTGATCCGGTCGCGCTTGGAGCTGAGCGTGGGCGGCGCCTTCGTCGGAGCGGTGGTCGTGGTCATCGCGCCTCTCCCGTCGTGTCCTTGCCGTCGCGGTAGCTCTTCCCGACCACCTCGGCGTACTTCTGGGACTGGGCCAGCGCGTCGTCGACGGAGATCTGCCCCGCGATCGCGGCGCTGATCTGCTGGCTGACCCGGGTGCCGAGGTCCTGGAATTCGGGGATCGCCAGGAACTGGATGCCGGTGTAGGGCACCGGCTTCAGGGTGGGCCGCGACTGGTCCGCCGCGAGCATCGAGTCGAGCGTCTGCTTCGCGAAGGTCGCGGACAGTTCCTTGTAGGCGGGCAACTCGTAGGACGAGAGCCGGCTGCCGGGCGGAACCCGACTCGGCCCCAGCTTGTCGGCGACGCCGGAGATGTACTGTTTGCTCGTCATCCAGGACACGAACTTCCAGGCGTCCGAGGCGCGCTTGCTCTTGGCGGGGATGCCGAGCGACCAGGTGTAGAGCCACCCGTTGCCGGACTTCGCCATCTTCGGCGCGGGGAGGTAGCCGACCTGGCCCGCGATCTTCGAGGTGTCGGGGCTCTCGAGCGAGGAGACGGCGGCGGTGGAGTCGTACCACATCGCGGCCTGGCCCTGCGCCAACAGGTTTCCGCACTCCTGGAAGCCCGTGGACGCCGCGCCGGCCTCACCGTAGTCGCGCACCGTATCGACGTAGAACTTCACGGCGTCGCGCACCTCGGGCGTGTTGAACTGCGGGTTCCACTGCTCGTCGAACCAGCGGCCGCCGAACGCGTTGATCACCGTGTTCAGGGGTGCGAGCACTTCGCCCCAGCCGGGCTTGCCGCGCAGGCAGATCCCCGCCACGTCGCGCGAGTGCAGCTTGCGCGCCGCGTCCGCGACCTCGGGCCAGGTGGGCTCCGCGGGCAGCGTGATGCCCGCGCTGGCGAACATCTGCTTGTTGTACATGAGGAACGAGGACTCGCCGTAGAACGGGACGGAGTACATCCGGCCCTGGTACGAAAGGGCCTCGCGCAGAGTGGGGATGAAGTCACCGGGGTCGTACGACGGATCGCGGTCCATGAACGCGGACAGGTCGGTGAGCCATCCGTTCTGGGCCCACATTCGGGTCTCGTAGTTGCTGATCATCACCACGTCGAACTCGCCGCCGCCCGTGGAGACCGATGCGGTGATCTTGGCCCGCGCCTCGTTCTCCGAGAGCGTGACGAACTTGAGACGCACCCCCGGGTTCGCCTTCTCGAACTCGGGGGCCAGGCCCACCGCGTCCGTCATCTGCGAGTTCGACACCATGGCGACGGTCACTGCGGAGGAGCCGCCGTCGGTGAACACCCCCGCGCCGGAGCAGCCGGCGAGGAGCGCCGTCACGGCGGCGAGACCGCCAGCGGCCGCGGCGCGGCGCCGTACGGATCTGCTGATCACGGTCATCCCTTCTGTTCGGTGAGTAGCCACTGCGCGGTCGGTCGGTCCGTGACCAGGGAGGTCGCGAAACCGCCGCGCAGGGCGCCCAGGATCGATTCCCGGCGGTGCTGACCGCCGGAGGTGAGAATCCCCGTGGGGCACCGCCGGATGTCCTCCAGGGGGACGGAGACGGTGCGGTCGACGAGGGTGGAGCGGACGGGGGCACCGTCGATCCCGTAGAACCGGCCACCGATCTCGCCGACGGCACCGAGGTCGCGGAGCTCGCCCAGCACCTCGGTGTCGATGTAGGCGCCCTCGAAGAGCGTGGTCGAGGTGGAGACGGAGCCGACGCCGAAGAGCATCACCTCGGCGGTGCGCGCGGCCGCCAGGGCCTGGGAGACGATCGAATCGCGTTCCAGGGCCCGCACGGTGGCGGGGTCCGCGAACAGCGGCGCCACCAGCCGGACGGGACGCGCGCCCAGCCGTTCCGAGAAGCGGGCCAGCGCGTGATCGACGCCGGTGTGATACTCGACGGAGGTCATCGACCCGTCCATCTGCACGACGCGGGCGCACGCCGCCCCGCCGCCCAGCGCGTCGGCCACCGCCACCTGCTCCGGGCCCCAGGTGAAGCCGAAGGTGTCGCCGGCCTGGAGCCGCCGAGCGAGGACGGAAGCGCCCGCCCGCCCGAGAGCGGCATCACCCGAAGGGGTTCCGTCGGCGTCCTCGGCGATGACGAGCGCCTCGGAGAGGCGGAACGCGGCCTCCAGATCGCGCTCGAGGTCCGGATGGATCGAGCCGGCCAGGTGCGGGGGCGCGGCGACGGTGACGGTGACGAGCCCCTGCGCGCGAGCCCGGGCCACGAGACGCCCGGCGGTCGGGCGGGAGACCCCGAGGCGTTCGGCGATCTGCGCCTGGGTGAGGCCCTCGAGGTGGTACATGGTGGCCGCTCGGACCAAGAGGCGCGGGTCGTGGCCGGACTCCCCGGGGGTGCGCTGCGGTGATGTCACGCGATGCTCCGTCGATGTGGTGAGCAAATGCTCACTAGCGGTGATCTTGCTCACTACGTTAACATCGGCGGTGTGACCCAGGCAACAGTTTCGAGTGAAATGCGGGTGAGCGTGCTGCACCCCGGGGGCCGGATGGCCCTCGAGACCAGGACCGTTCCCGAACCCGATCCCGGCGACGTGCTGATCGAGGTGGCGGCGGTCGGCGTCTGCGGCTCCGACACCCACTACCTGCGCCACGGCCGGATCGGCGCGTTCGAGGTGACCGCTCCGCTCGTCCTCGGGCACGAGGCGTCGGGCCGGATCGTGGCGGTGGGTGACGGCGTTCCCGTGGAGCGGATCGGCGAGCGGGTGTCCATCGAGCCACAGCGGCCGGATCCGTACAGCCCGGAGACCCTCCGCGGCGAGTACAACCTCTGCCCGGCCATGCGGTTCTACGCCACGCCGCCGGTCGACGGTGCCCTGGCCGAGTACGTGACCATCGGATCCGCCTTCGCGCATGCGATTCCGGATGCGGTGTCCGACGAGGCGGCGGTCCTGTTCGAGCCGTTGTCCGTGGGGATCGCCGCGCTGCGCAAGGCGGCGGTCGGCCTCGGCGGCAGTGTCCTCATCGCCGGCGCAGGGCCGATCGGCCTACTGTGCGCGCAGGTCGCGCGGGCTTCCGGGGTCACCGGGATCGTCGTGACCGACCCCGATCCCACGCGCCGCCGCGCCGCGGAGCGCTTCGGTGCCACCCGTGCCGTCGATCCCGGCCTCGACGTCGAAGCCGTCGGGGAAGGCTTCGACGCTTTCGTCGACGCGTCGGGCGCCCCGCCCGCGATCAGGTCGGGCATCCGCGCCGTCCGGCCCGGCGGACGGGTCGTGCTCGTGGGGATGGGCGCCGACGACCTGGAACTACCCGTCTCGCTGATCCAGGCCCGCGAGCTGGTGCTCACCGGCGTCTTCCGGTACGCCAACACCTGGCCCACGGCCATCGCGCTCGCCGCCGAGGACCGCGTCGACCTCGACGGGATGGTCACCGGCCGGTTCCCGCTCGAGCAGGCGGAGGCGGCGTTGAACGCCGACCGCGATCCGGGCGGCATCAAGGCCGTCGTGTACCCGGGCTGTACCGACATCGAAACCACCGAGGAGCAGGCATGACCGCACCGATCGAGCTGAACCCGGAAGCGCTGCCGTCGATCACCGGCGCCGCCGTACCCGCCTACGACCGGTCGGCCGTGCGCAGCGGGATCGTCCACTTCGGCGTCGGCGGCTTCCATCGGGCTCATCAGGCCGTCTACATGGACCGGATCCTCGGGATCGGCGCCGGTGCGGCGGGATGGGGCATCTGCGGCGTAGGCCTCCGGCCCGCAGACGCCGCGATGCGCGATGCCCTCGTCCCCCAGGGCGGGCTCTACACGCTCACCCTCAAGCATCCCGACGGTGCCGTGGAGACCTCCGTCGTCGGGTCGATCGTCGACTACCTCTACGCCCCCGACGATCCCGAGGCGGTGATCGAACGCCTGGCCTCGCCCGAGACGCGCATCGTATCGCTCACCATCACCGAGGGCGGTTACAACTTCTCTGCCACCACCGGGGATTTCGACGCCGAGAACCCCGACGTGATGCACGATCTCGAGCCGGGTGCGGTACCGCGCACCGTCTTCGGCTACGTGACCGAGGCCCTGCGCCGTCGCCAGGACCGGGGCGTCCCCGCGTTCACGGTCATGTCCTGCGACAACATCGAGGGCAACGGTCATGTCGCGCACCGCACGTTCGGCGCGTTCGCGCGGCTCGCCGACACCGCGCTCGCGGACTGGATCGAGGCGCACGTCCGGTTCCCGAACTCGATGGTGGACAGGATCACCCCGGCCACCCCGGTATCGCTGCGCGGCGAGGTCGCCGCCCGGGCGGGCGTCGACGACCGGTGGCCGGTCGTCGCTGAGCCCTACACGCAGTGGGTTCTCGAAGACGCCTTCGGTCATGGCCGCCCGCGCTTCGAGGACGCCGGCGTCCAAGTGGTCGACGATGTCGCGCCGTACGAGCTGATGAAGCTGCGCCTGCTCAATGCGGGCCACCAGGCGCTGGGCCACTTCGCGCGGCTGCTGGGCTACGAGTACGTCCACGACGCGGCCGCCGACCCCGACATCCGCGACCTGCTGCGCCGGTACATGCAGGACGAGGGTAGGCCCACACTGCAACCCGTCCCCGGCATCGACCTCGACGACTACATCGAGACCCTGCTGGACAGGTTCTCCAATCCCGCGATCGCCGACACCGTCGCGCGGCTGTGCCAGGACGCCTCGGACCGCATCCCGAAATGGCTGGTGCCCGTGATCGTGTCGCGTCTGAACGACGGGGCAGTCGCGCCGCTGGCGGCAGCGGTCGTCGCCGCTTGGACCCGTGGGTGCGAGGGAGTCGACGACGCCGGCGCCCCGATCGTGCCGGCCGACCGGGACGCGGACGCCCTCGCCGAGCGCGCCGCGCTCTCGCGGACCGAGCCGCTCGCGTTCGTAGCGGAGCCGGACCTGTTCGGTGATCTCGCCGACCGGTCGGGGTTCACCGAGCCCTATCTCGCCGCGCTGTCCTCGTTGCGGGAGAGTGGGGCGCGTGCGACGCTGCGGGAGCTGCTGGCCCAGTAGCTCAGGGCCGGTCGAGGACCAGGCCGGCGGCCTCGCGGTACCGGGCGTACACCTCGGGTGTCGCCGTGGCCGTGAAGGTCTCGGCGGTCGGATGCGGCCAGGCGGGGGCGGCACCGTCGGGTCGCAGCGCCCACGCCGCCTGCCGCGCGGCGCCCCGGGCCACGTACTCACCGTCCGCGGGGAAGTCGACGGTGCGCCCGAACACGGCCGGCGCGATCTCGCGGACCGCGGCGGAGCGCCCGCCGCCGCCGACGACGAGGATCCGCTCGACGGCGGTGCCCTGATCGGTGATCGCATCCAGGCAGAACCGCAGCGAGCACAGCAGGCCCTCGACCGCGGCGCGGGCGATGTTCTCCCGGGTGAGATTCGACCCGGTGACGCCCTGCAGGGATCCCGTGGCGTTCGGCAGGTTCGGTGAGCGCTCGCCGGCGAAGAAGGGCACGAGGACCAGTCCCTCGGCGCCCGGCGGCGCGGCGAGCGCGAGCCGCGCGAATTCGTCGAGGTCGGAGCCCAGCATGCGAGCCGTCGCCGCGAGCACCGGCGCGCCGTTGAGGGTGCAGACCAGCGGCAGCTGATGTCCTGTGGCGTCGGCGAATCCGGCGACGACGCCCGACGGGTCGCGGGGCGCCGTGGCGGTCACGGCGCTCACCACGCCCGACGTTCCCAGCGAGACGATGCAGTCGCCGGGCTGTGCGTCGAGACCCAGTGCGGCGCCGGCGTTGTCGCCCGCGCCCGCGCCGAGGACCGTCCCGGGGCGCAGCGGACCTTCGACGGTGGTGACCGGCACCGACTCCGCCGGTCCGAGGACGCGGGGGAGAGCGGGGCGACGCCCGCGCAACGCGAGTTCGAGGATGTCCGTGCGGTACTCGCCGGTGGCGGCGCTGAAGTAGCCGGTGCCGGACGCGTCGGAGCGATCGGTGACGAGGGTGTCGGGACCGCCGCCGGTCAGCTGCAGGGTGAGCCAGTCGTGGGGCAGGCAGACCGCCGCGGTCGCATCCGCGTGCGCGGGCTCGGCGTCGGCCAGCCAGCGCAACTTCGCGGCCGTGAACGCCGCCACCGGGACCACTCCCACGGCGTTCGCCCACTGCTGCGGGCCGCCGAACTCGGCGACCAGCTGATCGGCGGCCGCCGCGGACCGGGTGTCGTTCCACAGTAGGGCGTCCCGTACGACGGCACCGCTGCGGTCGAGGCAGACCATGCCGTGCTGTTGCGCGCCGACGGAGGCCGCCGCCACGTCCGCCAGGCCGCCCGCCGCCAACGTCGCTGCCGCCAGTGCATCCGACCACGCCGCGGGCGCGACCTCGGTGCCCGGCGGGTGCGGGGCGGAGCCGGACCGCACGACCTCACCCGAGTCCGCGTCGCACACCACGACCTTGCAGGACTGGGTGGACGAATCGATACCGGCGACGAGCGACATGGTCGCGATCATCGCAGACGGGCCCGCGGTGCATGCACGTATCGCCATGACGATCTTTGACAATGATTTTCAGTACCCGTTACACATGTCGTCATGTCCAAGCATCTGAAGCTCGCCGTTCCGCTCCTCACCGCCGCGCTGCTGGCCGCCGGATGTGTTTCCTCCCAGTCGGATCCGGCACCGTCTTCCAGCACCGCCGCAGGACCGGACGCCGACGCGCCCGGCGGCGCGACCGAACAACGCCGAGCCGCCCCGCGGCTCGCGATCACCTACGAGGGCGGCGTCCAGATCGTCGACGCCACGACGTTGCAGAAGGTCGCCGACATCCCCGGCGAGGGCTACCTGCGGGTCAACCCCGCCGGCGACGGCCGGCACGCGTTCCTCTCCGAGGGCACGGGATTCCGGCTCCTCGACCTCGGTGCATGGTCCGTCCCGCACGGCGACCATCAGCACTTCTACACCGCCGCGCCCCGTCGGACGGACATCCGGATCGAGGCTCCCGAGCCGGGCCACGTGGTCCGGCACGACGGCCGGACCGTGCTCTTCTCCGACGGGACCGGCACCGTCACCTCGATTCCGTCGGACAGGGTCGGCGACCCGAACGCACCCCGCGCGACCTACACCGCCCCGACCCCGCACCACGGCGTCGCGGTCGAACGCGCCGACGGCTCGATGCTCATCACCTTGGGCGACGAGAAGGCCCGCACCGGCGTCGCGATCCTGGACGCCGGCCGCAAGGAGATCGCGCGCAACGAGCAGTGCGCGGGCGTGCACGGTGAGGGCGCGGCCGAGGGCGGCGCCGTGATCTTCGGCTGCGAGGACGGCGTACTCGTCGTGCGCGGCAACGAGATCATCAAGACTGCGGCGCCGACCCCGGGCTACGCGCGGACGGGGAACGTCGCCGCCACCGAGGCGCACGCCGTGGTCCTGGGCGACTACAAGGTGGACAAGGCAGCCAAGCCGGAGCGTCCGACGCGGGTCAGTCTGATCGACACCCGGACCGGCGCGGTGAAGCTCGTCGACCTGCCGGCCTCCTACAGCTTCCGCTCGCTCGCCCGCGGCCAGTTCGGTGAGGCGCTCGTGCTCGGCACCGACGGGGTGCTCCGCATCCTCGACCCGGAGACCGGGGCGGTCGTGCGGGAGGTGAAGACCACCGCGCCGTGGACCGAGGACGCGAACTGGCAGGAGCCGCGGCCCGCCGTGTTCACGCTGGGGTCCACCGCGTTCGTCACGGAACCCACCACCAAGGCGATCGTCGCGATCGACATCCCCTCGGGCAAGGAGCTGCGGCGCGGCACGCTCGAGCACACCCCCGACGAGGTGTCGGGAGTCACCGGGGTCGGCACCACTCACTAGTCTAAGAGGCATGTTGCGGATCGGACTCACGGGTGGCATCGGCGCGGGCAAGTCGACGGTGGCGAAGGAACTCGCCGCCCTCGGCGCCGTGATCGTGGACGGCGACAAGATCGCCCGCGAGATCGTCGAGCCGGGCACGCCGGGGCTCGCTGCGCTGGCGGAGGCGTTCGGGGACGGGATCCTCGCGGCGGACGGCAGCCTCAACCGTCCGGCCCTCGCGGCGATCGCCTTCTCCGACGACGAGTCCCGCGCGAAGCTCAACGCGATCACGCACCCGCTCGTGGGCGCGCGGTCCGTGGAGTTGATCGAGGCCGCCGGCCCGGACGCCGTGATCGTGCAGGACATTCCGCTCCTCGTGGAGAACAAGGTGGCGCCGATGTTCCACCTCGTGATCATCGTGTGGGTCGACGAGGAGGAGCGCGTGCGCCGGCTCGTCGGGTCCCGCGGCATGGCCGAGGAGGACGCCCGCGCCCGCATCGCCGCGCAGGCCACCGACGAGCAGCGCCGCGCCGTCGCCGACGTCTGGCTCGAGAACACCGGCACCGAGGACGCGACCCGTGAGGCGGTCCGCACCCTCTGGAGGGATCGGATCGCGCCCTTCGCCGAGAACGTCGCCGCGCACCGTCCGGCCGACGGAGCCCCCCGGCTCGACGACCCGGCCTACGACGAGCGGCTCGTCGGGCGGCTGTGGGTCACCCTCGGCGCGGACGCGGCCTCCGTCACCGCCGACGGTGCCGCCGCCACGGTGGAGCTCTCCGACGTGGTCGGGGTGGAGGCGGTCACCGAGCGTCTCGCGGACGCGGGGTTCGCCCCCGTCGGGGAGGGGCTGTTCCGTGGCTCGGACCCGGGCCGCGCGGTGACGGTGCGCGTCGGGGCGTAGGTCGTCGAGCGCGGCCACGACGCGCGAAATGTCCGACTCCGCCGGGTCTTCGGATCCTGTCTCCGCGTGTCCTGTGCGAACGCCGCGCGGCTTCCCTCGATCGGGTACACACTGAGGAATGCTTCGCATTTCCGTGCGGAGCGCACGTTTTCCGACGAGACGAGGTGGGCATGTCCGAGACGCGATCCGATGCGGTACCTCCGCCGCAGGCGGGGCTCGCCCGCGAGGACGAGGGCTACAACAAGGGCATCAAACCCCGCCAGCTGCAGATGATCGCGATCGGTGGCGCCATCGGCACCGGCCTGTTCCTCGGCGCCGGCGGCCGCCTGCACGACGCCGGGCCCGGCCTGTTCCTCGTGTACGCGGTGTGCGGCGTCTTCGTCTTCCTCATCCTCCGCGCCATGGGGGAGCTGGTGTTGCACCGCCCCTCGTCGGGCTCCTTCGTCTCCTACGCCCGCGAGTTCTACGGGGAGAAGGCGGCATTCGTCGCCGGATGGATGTACTTCCTGAACTGGGCCATGACCGCGATCGTCGACACGACCGCGATCGCCACCTACTTCCACTTCTGGAAGGCCTTCGACCCGATCCCGCAGTGGCTGCTGGCGCTGATCGCTCTGGTCATCGTCCTGTCGGTGAACCTGGTGTCCGTCAAGCTGTTCGGCGAGATGGAGTTCTGGGCGGCGCTGATCAAAGTCGTCGCGCTGGTCGCCTTCCTCGTGGTGGGCACCGTCTTCCTCGCCGGCCGCTACGAGATCCAGGGCGCGAGCACCGGACTCGGCATGGTCTCGCATCACGGCGGCTGGTTCCCGACCGGCGTGCTGCCCCTGGTGGTCGTGACCTCGGGCGTGGTCTTCGCCTACGCCGCAGTGGAACTCGTGGGTACCGCGGCGGGGGAGACCGAGAACCCCGAGAAGGTCATGCCGCGCGCGATCAACTCGGTGATCGCCCGCATCGCGATCTTCTACGTCGGGTCGATCGTGCTCCTGGCGCTGTTGCTGCCCTACACGGAGTACTCCAGCAAGGAGAGCCCGTTCGTCACGTTCTTCTCGAAGCTCGGTTTCGACGGGGCGGGCGACCTCATGAACGTCGTGGTCCTGACGGCGGCCTTCTCGAGCCTCAACGCGGGCCTGTACTCGACCGGCCGGATCCTGCGGTCGATGGCGATGAACGGCAGCGGACCGAAGTTCACGGGCGTGATGTCCAAGCACGGCGTGCCCTACGGTGGCATCCTGCTGACCGCGGTGATCTGCCTGTTCGGTGTGGTGCTCAACGCCTTCAACCCCGGACAGGCCTTCGAGATCGTCCTCAACGTCTCGGCACTGGGCATCCTCTCCTCCTGGGCGACCATCGTGCTCTGCCAGATGAAGCTCAAGAGCGAGGCCGATGCCGGGCGGATGACCAGGCCGGCGTTCCGGATGCCCCTGGCGCCGTGGTCGGCGTACATCACGCTCGCCTTCCTGTTCGCGGTCCTCGTACTCATGGGCTTCGACCGGCCGATCGGCACGTGGACGGTCGCCAGCCTGGTCGTCATCGTCCCGATGCTCATCGGCGGCTGGTACCTCGTTCGGGGCAGGGTGAACGAGGAGGCTCGCGCCCGTGAGGGCTACACCGGTGAGTTCCCGGTCGTCGCCAACGTGCCGCTCGATGCGGGCAGCGGGAAGCCCTCGTGGCTGCGGCGCTTCTACGACCGGTACCGCGACGCCTCCCGACCGCCGCTGTACGGCATGGTGCTCGTCTTCGCCGGCATGGCCGTGGTCGCGGTCACCGCGTACTACCACCTCGGATGGTGGTCGATCATCGGCTACGCCGTGGCCGCCGTGATGGCGATCGTCGGATTCGCTCTGGCCTTCCGCGACCTCTCCTAGTCCGGAAACCCGCGCCGGCTACCGTGCGGCCACCGCGTAGTAGTCCCGGACGTGCAAGGCGGTCAACGGCGTCCAGCGCGGAACGGGCCGGTCGTCGGTGGATTCCTCCGCGGGTGCGGCGGCACCGGAGCTCTGGAGCGTCAGCGCGGCCACGGGCTCGTGATCGACGAGTGTCGCGAGGGCGTACACCGCCGCGAGGACGTGCAGGCACATCGTCGACCGGGCCGTGCACGAGCAGTCGGCGGCGTCGAGGACGGGGGCCGGACGGTGGCCCTGCGCCACCAGGGCGGCGTGGGCGGCATCGTCGGGCTCCGAGCGGGAGCCGAGCTCCTCGCGCAGGACCTGGGCGGCGGCGGGCGCCATCGGCGCGAACTCGAGGTGGGCGACCGACGCGCTCGCGCCGCTGTGCACGAGCGCGGTGACGCGGCCACCGTCGAGCTCGAGCGTCACGCCGCCGTTGCGGGCGATCGTCCGGGCCCGCGGCGCGTGCGTATTGGGGGTCCGCGCCGAGATCGGTTCAGCGATGCGTATGAGATCCGCACCCCAGGTGGTGAATCCGAACGGGTTCACGGCCATGTCAGTTCTCCCGGTTCCGACGCAGGACGTCCAGTAGGCGCTCGTCGTCGAGCGCGGCGAGTTCGGAGACGATCGAGCCGTCGTCGGCGTGCACGCCGAGCAGCGCCTTGCGGCGGTGCATCTCGTCGATGTGCTCCTCGAGCGTGGTGGCGGTGGTCAGCGTGGTGACCGTGACGGGGCGGTCCTGGCCGATGCGGTGCGCGCGGTCCGTCGCCTGCGCCTCGACGGCGGGGTTCCACCACCGGTCGTAGTGGAGCACCTCACTGGCGCGGGTGAGGGTCAGGCCGGTCCCGCCCGCCTTGAGGCTCATGACGAGGATCGCCGGGCCCGTTCCGGACTGGAAGCCGTCGGCGACCGCGGTGCGCTCGGCGAGGGAGAGGCCGCCGTGGAAGAACGGCACGGGCTCGCCGAGCAGCGACGACGCGGCCCGGGCCAGCAGGTCGCCCGTCTCGCGGTACTGCGTGAACACCAGGGTCGGACGGTGCGCGGCGACGTTCGCCTCGAGGAGGTCCATCGCGACATCGAGTTTGCCGGAGCGGCCGGACTCGAGGGACCGTGCGGCACCGTCGACCAGGTCGGGGTGGTTGCAGATCTGCTTGAGCACGGTCAGCACCGCGAGCAGGCGTCCGTGCCGCTCGAGCCCGCTGCCGAAACCGTCGTCCGCGGCGCGGGCGAGACACGCGTCGTAGCGGCGGGCCTGTTCGTCGCTGAGGTCGCAGAGGATCGGGTTGTCGATCTTCGGCGGGAGCGCCCCGGCGGCCCGATCCTTGGTGCGGGCCAACATCACCGGCGCGACGGCTGCGCGGAGGCGGCGCAGGGCACCGTCGTCCCCGGACTCGACGGCGCGCGTGAACCGGCGCCGGAACACCGCCTTCACCGGGAACATCCGCGGCGCGACCACGCGCAGGATCGCCCAGAGATCGTCGAGGGAGTTCTCGATCGGGGTGCCGGTCAGCGCGATCCGGAACTCGGCGGTCAGCTCGCGGGCCGCGCGGGAGACCTGCGTCCGCGGATTCTTCAGGGTGTGGGCCTCGTCGAACACGACCGTCGTCCACCGCGTCGCCGCGAGGTCGGTCGCCGACAGACGGAGCCGGGCGTAGGAGACGATCGTGACCTCGTCCAGCAGTCCGGGTGCGAACCGCGCGATCTCGCGTCGCCAGTTGGTGGCCAGGCTCGTGGGGCAGACGACGAGGTGCGGGCCCGGTCCCAGGCGGGTGAGTGCGGCGATCGCCTGCAGCGTCTTGCCGAGGCCCATCTCGTCGGCCAGCAGCGCGCCGCCCTGATCGTGCAGGGTGCGCAGCAGCCAGGCCACGCCCGCGGCCTGGTAGGGGCGCGGTTTCGCGTCGAGGACGCCGTTGAGCGCCTCCGCCGTCGCGACGGTGTCCGCGAAGGCGGCCGTCGCGTAGGTCGCGGACGTGACGGCCGTGCCCGTCGGATCCGGCTCAGCGTGGGCCGCGATCGGCAGCGGTACCTCCTCGCCCCGGCACCGCGCGGCCCAGGCGGCCTGCGAGGCCGACGGCCGTGCTCCGCCCGGCAGGGCCGTCACGTCCACGAGGTCGCAGCGGACGTCCCGGACGGCGAGGGCACCGTCGACGGGGACGACGAGGGGGAGGGGCGTCGCGCGCGCGGCATCGTCGAGGTCGTGGGAGGACCAGAGGGCGAACTGGTGCAGGTCGGGGAGGTAGGTGACTTCGAGGCTCAGGGTGCGTCCTTCGCGGGAGTCCAATAGGATACGTTGTACGGAGTACGCGAAACAGTGTACATCGTACGGAGAAAAGGTGTCAATGAATCCCGAGGACGAGGGCCGGGCGCTGGTCCGGCTGCTGTGGCGGTCGGAGACCGGCGAGCCGGCTCGGGCCCGCAAGGGGCCCAAACAGCGGCTCACCGTCGACGAGGTGGTGGCCTCGGCGATCGGGCTCGCCGACGCGGAGGGGCTGGCCGCCGTCACCATGCGCGCCCTCGCCGCGCGGCTCGGCGTCGGACCGATGAGCGTGTACACCTACGTCCCGACCCGGGACGTGCTGGTGGCGCTCATGGTCGATATGGTCGCGGCTGCGCAGCCGCCGGTCGAGCGCCTGGTAACGCTGCGCGAGTCGCTCGTGGCCGTCGTCCGCGCGCGCCGCGACGAGTACCTCGCGCACGTCTGGCTGCTCGACGCCCCGTCGTGGCGCGACGTGCTCGGGCCGGGGCGGATCGCGCAGTACGAGGCGCAACTCGCGCTCCTCGACGACCTGCCGATCGACGACATCGAGCGCGACTGGCTGCTCGTGCTGCTGGAGAGCTTCGCCGCCGGTGCGGCGCGGAGCTCCGGGGCGCGCGGCGCGGCCGCGCGGCCCCTGACCGACGCGCAGTGGTGGGAGGTCGTCGGGCCGGAGCTGGCGACCGTCATGCCCGCCGGTAGGTACCCCCTCGCGGGGCGCGTGGGCACCGCCGTGGGCGAGTACTACAGCGCGCCCGGCGATCCCGACGCCGGCTTCGAACGGGGCCTGCAGGTCCTGCTCGACGGTCTGGAATCGACGATCCCCGGCCTGCGGGACGACTAGCGCTCAGCGCCAGGTGATCGGCGCGCCCTCCGCGGCGAGCCACGCATCCACGTCGTGCCCGTGCGCGGTCACCCCGGCGACGGCGCGGGTCGCGGCGAGGATCGCGCGTTCGGCATCCTCGGCGCTCAGCAGATCGGCGGAGGTCGCGGCCACCAGCTCGTCGACGTCGATCAGCTCGATCGGGCGGCCCGGGTGCTCGACGAGGTCGAGGTACCAGTCCTCGGTGTGCCACAGGTTCCCC
The DNA here is from genome assembly GCF_001575195.1 of Tsukamurella pseudospumae. Taxonomy (NCBI): domain Bacteria; kingdom Bacillati; phylum Actinomycetota; class Actinomycetes; order Mycobacteriales; family Tsukamurellaceae; genus Tsukamurella; species Tsukamurella pseudospumae. The sequence goes on along the minus strand of NZ_LSRF01000001.1, from coordinate 16,108 downwards.
TCGCGGTGCACCCGCGCGACGTCGAGGTAGACCCGCTGGTCCCGCTCGTTGCCGGGGGTGAAGTGGAAGATGTTGGCGCGCAGGTCGAACGCCGGGAGCAGCCAGGACTCCAGCGCGTCGAACTTCGGGTGGTCCGACCGGCGGTACATGTACAGGCCGTAGCTCGTCTCCCGGAACTCCTCGACCTCGCGCACGAACCCCTTCGGGTCGGTGTTCGTCATCGCCGGCGGGTCGAGCACCTCCCGCTTGGGCGGATGGATCGCGCCGTCGTCCACCGCGGGGTCGGCGGTGAGTCGGAGCACCAGGGTGACCTCGGTCCCGCCCCGCGGCCGGCCGACCACGGCGCCGGAGGGACGGAAGCCGTGGCGCCGCAGCAGCGCCGACAACGCGTCGTCGTGCGTGCGGACCAGGATCCCGTCCTGTCCTGTCGCGCGCTCCCGCGCGGCGACGAGCAGCGCCGGGATCGCGTCCTCCGCCGCGTCGAGCACCGTCAGATCCAGCCAACCGCACCCGACGGCGCCGATCGCGGCGGCACCGTCGACGCTGATCTCGAACGTTTCTTCCGCCTGCATGTCCCCACGATACGATGCCCGCCGTGCCTCGCTACGCCCTTCTCCCCGCCCCCGCCGCCAACCGCGTCTACGCCGAGGCGGCAGCCGCCATGGTGCGCGCCGAGCTGACCGTGCTCAGCCGCGCCGCGCTCGCCGGGCGGATCGGCACCGTCGAGACCGAGACCTTGGCGGGCGTCGAGTACCTCGCCTTCGAGGCGGACGAGCTGACCGATCAGGACCTCGGCTTCCTCGGGCTGACCTCGGCGTTCTACGCCCTGTTCGAGGTCGACGGTGACCGGCTGCGGCCCGTCGCCGTGCCCTCGCCCGACCGGTACCCGTCGGACCTGCTGACCATCCTCAAGTACCAGGGCAAGACGAACGAGCAGTTCACGCGACTCGTGCTCAACGTGACCGCGGCGTCGACTGCCCGGCCCGAGGGCGTGCTCGACGGGTCGCTGCACGTCCTCGACCCCGTATGCGGCCGAGGCACCACCCTGAGCCAGGCCGTGATGTACGGGCTGCCGGTGACCGGCGTGGACATCGACACCAAGGACTTCGAGCTCTACAGCTCGTTCTTCACCACCTGGCTCAAGGACCACCGGTTCAAGCACGCCGCCTCGACCACCCCGGTGCGCCGCGAGAAGTCGGTGATCGCCAAGAAGTACGAGGTGGACTTCGCGGCCGACAAGGCCGACTACGTGGCGGGGCAGAAGCAGCACCTGACCTTCTACGCCGCCGATACGCTCCTGACCTCCCAGCTGGTGAAGCCGGGCACCGTCGACGTGGTGATCGGCGACCTGCCCTACGGCGTGCAGCACGGCAGTCGCGGGCCGCGTGGTCTCGTGCGCAACCCGCTCGAGCTGCTGGACGCCGCGCTGCCCGGGTGGGCGACCCGGCTGCGGGCGGGTGGCGCGATGGGGCTGGCCTGGAACACCCGGGTCGCGCCGCGGGATCGGGTGGGCGAGCTGCTGGAGTCCGCGGGCCTGACGGTGCTGGACGGGCCCGGGTACGACGACCTGCGGCACCGGGTGGACCGGGTGATCACCAGGGACGTGATCGTCGCCCGGCGCGACTGAGCTGCCACGACGGACGGCCGGGCCGCTCGCGGAAAACTTGTCGGTGGCTCGGCCTACGCTGGACTCATGGCATTCGCGGCGGAACAACCGGTGGTGGCGCACTCCGAGCATCGGCCGATCGGGGAGATCGAGCGGGCGTCGGCGGAGTTCACGGTGGTCAGCGAGTACGAGCCGGCGGGGGATCAGCCCGCGGCCATCGCGGACCTCGAACGGCGGCTGAACGCGGGGGAGCGGGACGTGGTGCTGCTGGGCGCCACGGGCACCGGCAAGTCGGCCACCACCGCGTGGCTGATCGAGAAGGTGCAGCGGCCCACGCTGATCATGGCGCCGAACAAGACCCTGGCCGCGCAGCTCGCGAACGAGCTGCGGGCGATGCTGCCGAACAACGCGGTCGAGTACTTCGTCTCGTACTACGACTACTACCAACCCGAGGCGTACATCGCGCAGTCCGATACCTACATCGAGAAGGACTCGTCGATCAACGACGACGTGGAGCGGCTGCGGCACTCGGCGACGTCCTCACTGCTGTCCCGGCGCGACGTGGTGGTGGTCGCGTCCGTCTCGTGCATCTACGGCCTCGGCACCCCGCAGAGCTACCTGGATCGCTCGGTGCAGCTCGAGGTCGGCATGGAGGTGGATCGGGACGCGCTGCTGCGGCTGCTGGTGGACGTGCAGTACAGCCGCAACGACACGGCGTTCACCCGCGGGTCGTTCCGCGTCCGGGGCGACACCGTCGAGATCATCCCCTCGTACGAGGAGCTCGCGATCCGGATCGAGTTCTTCGGGGACGAGATCGAGGCGCTCTACTACCTGCACCCCCTCACGGGCGACATCGTGCGCGAGGTGGAGAACCTGCGGATCTTCCCCGCGACGCACTACGTCGCGGGCCCCGAGCGGATGGCCCGCGCGATCGACGGCATCGAGGCCGAGCTCGAGGAGCGGCTCGCGGAGTTCGAGCGGCAGGGCAAGCTGCTCGAGGCGCAGCGGCTGCGCATGCGCACCCAGTACGACGTGGAGATGATGCGGCAGGTCGGGTTCTGCTCCGGGATCGAGAACTACAGCCGCCACATCGACGGGCGCGAGGCCGGCTCGGCGCCGGCCACGTTGATCGATTACTTCCCGGAGGACTTCCTCCTGGTGATCGACGAATCGCATGTCACGGTCCCGCAGATCGGCGCGATGTTCGAGGGCGACGCCTCGCGCAAGCGCAATCTCGTGGACTTCGGCTTCCGGTTGCCGTCCGCCGTCGACAACCGTCCGCTCACCTGGGACGAGTTCGAGGGTCGCATCGGGCAGACGGTCTACCTCTCGGCCACGCCGGGCCAGTACGAGCTCGGGCAGACGGGCGGAGAGTTCGTCGAGCAGGTGATCCGCCCCACCGGGCTGGTCGATCCGGAGGTCGTGATCAAGCCGACCAAGGGTCAGATCGACGATCTCATCCACGAGATCCGCGAGCGCACCGAGAAGGACGAGCGGGTCCTGGTGACCACGCTGACCAAGAAGATGGCCGAGGACCTCACCGATTACCTGCTGGACGCGGGCATCCGGGTGCGCTACCTGCACAGCGATATCGATACGCTACGGCGCGTGGAGCTGCTGCGGCAGCTGCGGCTCGGCGAGTACGACGTACTCGTGGGCATCAACCTGCTCCGCGAGGGCCTCGATCTGCCCGAGGTGTCGCTGGTGGCGATTCTCGATGCCGACAAGGAGGGCTTCCTGCGCTCCACCACGTCGCTGATCCAGACGATCGGTCGCGCGGCCCGCAACGTGTCGGGCGAGGTGCACATGTACGCCGACAAGGTGACCGACTCGATGCGGGTGGCGATCGAGGAGACGGATCGCCGCCGCGAGAAGCAGATCGCGTACAACACGAAGATGGGCGTCGATCCGAAGCCGCTGCGGAAGAAGATCGCCGACATCCTCGACCAGGTGTACACCGAGGCGGAGGACACCGAGCAGGCCATCGGCGGGTCCGGCCGCAACGCAACCCGCGGGCGGCGCGCCCAGGGTGAGCTGCGGTCGGTGTCGGCAGTGAGCGCCGGGATGTACGAGGGCGAGGACGTGAAGTCCATGCCGCGCGCCGAGCTCGCCGATCTGATCTCCGAACTCACCGATCAGATGATGAATGCCGCGCGGGAACTGCAATTCGAGCTGGCGGGACGCATTCGGGACGAGATCGCGGATCTGAAGAAGGAACTGCGCGGAATGGACGCGGCAGGTTTGCAATGACCTGCGAATCCGGTTACATCGGCCGTTTCGGTGTGTTCCGCGCCGCAAACTGCCTGTTCCCGGGCCGGATGGGGCTATTGTGTCGGAGAAGTATGCCAGGGCATTCCAACCTGGTGGACGTCCGCTAGAGCAATCTAGAGAAAGAGGAGACTCGATGAGTGGCTACAGCACGATCGTCGTCGGCACCGATGGTTCGGAGTCGTCGCTGCGCGCAGTGGAGCGCGCCGCTGCGCTGTCCGCCGGCGCGCAGCTGGTGATCGCCTGCGCATTCCTGCCCAGCGAGGGGGCCGATCCGGCCGCCGCCGACGTCCTGGGCGCGGACGCGTACCAGCTGCAGGGAGCGAACCCCGTCAACGACATGCTGCGTACCGCCGAGGGGCGCGCGCTCAAGGCCGGCGCGCAGAACGTCGAGAAGCGGGCCATCAAGGGCCAGCCGGTCGACGCTCTGCTGGACCTGGTGAAGTCGCTGCCCGAGCCGGCCCTGCTGGTCGTGGGCAACAAGGGCATGAACTCCCTCACCGGTCGTCTGCTGGGCTCGGTGCCGTCCGACGCCGCCCGCAAGACCTCCGTGGACATCCTGATCGTCCACACCACGTAGGCAGCACCATCTAACAGCCGGGGGCTCAGGCCTCCAGAGCGCGCAGCGCGCGCGGCAGCGACCCGGACGCGACCACGGTCAGCGTCTGGGTCGCTCGCGTCAGTGCCACGTACAGATCCCGCAGCCCGCGGTCGAATTCGACATCGGCGGGCTCGCCCACGATCAGGCCCGGCTCCACCACGATCACGTGGTCGAATTCGAGGCCCTTCGCGTCTCGGACGCCCATCACGCGGACGTTCGGTCCCGTCAGACGGCGCAGCGGCGCTACCAGGTTCGACGGTGCCAGGACCGCCGTCAGCCGGTCGGGATCGTCCGGCAGTTCCGTCCGAACGGCCTCGACGAGCGCCTGACGGCCGGCGGCACCGTCGACGTGGACGAGCCGCGGCGGCTGCGCGCCGGACCGCACGGAGGTCGGCGGGGCGAGCGTCGGGTCGATCTCGGTCAGCACGTCCGCAGCGAGATCCATGATCTCCTTCGGCGTCCGGTAGTTCACCGTGAGCTCGGCGACCTTGAACCGGCCGGGAACGTACGGGTCCAGCGCCTGATTCCAGCTGGTCGTTCCGGCGGCGTCGCCGGTCTGCGCGGTGTCGCCCACGAGCGTCATCCACCGGTTCGGGCTGCGCCGCATCAGCATTCGCCAGGCCATCGCCGAGAGTTCCTGCGCCTCATCGACGATGATGTGCCCGAAGGTCCACGTGCGGTCATCGCGCGCCCGATCGGCGGTGGTGTTGAACTCGCGCACCGTTTGTCGCTGTGCGAGCTGCTCGGCGTCGATGAGGTCGTAGGCCATGAGGATCTCGGCGTCGAACTCGTCGTCGAGGTCCTGCGGCGCGGAGCCGGTGAGGATGTCGAGCGCCTCCTGCGCCTCCTCGAGGCGCTGCCTCCACTGCCGCTCGGCCTCGTCCGCGTCGGCGTCGTCGTCGCCGAGGAACTCGGCGATCTCGTCGAGCAGCGGCGCATCGCCGGGCGAGAACGCGGGCTTGCCGTCGGGCCCCGTCGTCAGGTCCCGACGGAGCTCGGCGCGCTCGGCGTCCGTCAGGTCCGGCGCGGCCTCGGCCAGGCGGTCCTCATCGCGGAGGAGCTCCGTCAGCACGCGCTGCGGCGTCAGCGCCGGCCACAGCTGATCGAGCGCGCCCAGCACCTCGCGGTCCTGCGCCAACTCGTCGCGGATGTCGCTGATGTCGGTGCGGGAGAGCAGCATCGTGTTGTCCACGACCGACGAGCCGATGGTTGCCGCATGCTGGGCGGCCAGCGCGTCGAGCGCGGACTGCCGGAAGATCGCGCGGGCGGTGTTGTGCGGGCGCCGGGAGCTGCGTGCCCGGCCGCGGGCCCGGGTCGCGAGCTTCTTGTCGAGCGTGAGCGGGTAGCCGTCGAACTTCAGGACGATCGGCTCGTCGGGCACCGTCTGCCAGCCCCGCACGGCCTGCTTGCAGACCTCGACCATGCCCGTCGAACCCTTGAGTCGGGCCGCGGCCGCGGTGTCGTCCAGGACGGCGATCACGCCCGGGTACAGATCTCCGACGGTGCTGAGCAGCACGCCCGTCTCGCCCAGGCTCGGCAGCACCTGGCTGATGTAGGTGAGGAAGGTCTCGTTGGGGCCGACGATGAGAACGCCGGTGCGCGAGAGGTTCTGGCGGTAGGTGTACAGCAGGTAGGCGGCGCGGTGCAGCGCGACCGCCGTCTTGCCGGTGCCCGGCCCGCCCTGGACGACGAGGACGCCGCGGTGCTCGGAGCGGATGATCGCGTCCTGTTCACGCTGGATGGTCTCGACGATGTCGGCCATGTGTCCCGTGCGGGCCCGGTTCAGTGCCTCGACGAGCGCGGACTCGCCGGCGACGTTCGAGCCCAGGCCGTTCTCGGCACCGTCGGGCCCGATGTCGAGAGGCTCGCCGGTGAGGGTGAGCCGCTCCGCGACCACGCCCGTGAGGTCCCGGCCCCGGGTGCGCACGTGCCTGCGGACGGCGACGCCCTCGGGCTGCGCGGGGGTCGCGAGGTAGAACGGGCGGGCGAGCGGCGCACGCCAGTCGAGGAGGAGGGTGCTCAGGTCCTCGTCGTCGTCGAGGACGCCGATGCGCCCGATGCGTCGGACGGCGTCCGCGGATCCGTCCTGGTCGGCCATGTCGAGGCGGCCGAAGTACAGGTTCTGCTCGGCGGCGTCGTACTTGGCGATGTCGTCGGTGTAGAGCTGGTGGTACGAGTCCCGCTCGGAGATCTCCTGCGGGTTCTCGCCCACCTCCTGCAGATTGTCGGTCCGCCGACGGTTCGCGGTGTCCCGCATGGCGTCGATTCGGGCGTACACGCGATCGAGGTGGTCCTGCTCCTCGGTGAGCAGGGGGTCGACGGCGTCGGTGGTCACGGCACTCCTCGTGGGCGGCTGCGATGAATCAGACCGTCCATTGTCCACGATCCGCGGCCGTCGTGGGGTGAGCGCCCTCACCGACCGGGTCGGGGCCGCCTGCCCAGGGCCTGCAGGTGCGCGGCGGACGCCGTGTGCCGGGCGACGCTCAGGCCCAGGAACTCCGCGATCGCCGCGAGTTGCGCGTCGTCGAACCGGGCGAGGGCGGCGTGCGCCTCGGTCACGCGATCGCCGAAGAGCTCGGTGACGATCTCGACGCACTGCGGCGTCGGCGTGACCAGGACCCGCCGGCCGTGGGTGGGGTCCGGCACGCGGTGCACGTAGCCGGCCGCGACGAGGCGGTCCGTCATCGTCGTCACGGATCCGGGTGTCAGGTTCATCGCCCGCGCGAGCTGTCGCACCGGCTGGGGGCCGTGCCGGAAGACGATGTCGAGGCAGCGCAGGTCCGTGCGGCCGATGCCCAGGTGATCGGCGAGGGCCTGGTCGTCGGCGTCGATCGACGCCTGCAGGTCCGCCATCGTGCGCCCGATCGATCGTTCGCGGTCCGCGCGGTTGTTCTCGACAGGAGGCATGGCTCCAGCGTAGTGTTTGATTATCAAACACTCAACAGGAGGATGATCATGACCGAACGCGACGAACGCCCCTCGGCGACGAACACCGCACTCGGCGGACTCGTCGCGTGGATCAGCGGCAAGGATTCGACGAAGCGCGGCACCTCTCCGCTCGACGGTGCCGTCGGAGAGTTGTTGTCCTGGGTCACGGGCAAGGGCGGAAAGAAGGACAAGCGGGTCCGGTAGTCACCGGCCGGATCGTGTGCCTGCCGTCAGCGACGGACGATCGACTTCACCATCAGGTAGCCCATGACTGCGAGGTAGACGATCAGTAGGACGCCCACGATCCGGGCGGTCGTGCTGTCACCGTCGATCAGGAGGTAGCCGAGCAGGGGCACCCCGACGAAGAGTGGGATGAACATCATCGTCGCCGCACGCCGGGTTCGGCGGTTGTCCGGTGGGGGAGTCTCGGCGTGGCCACTCCGGAGGCGCTCGCGGGCACTGACCTCAGGTACGGGGTCGTCATCCATCAGACGCTCCCCTTCGGGTAGTCGGGCAGGTCGATGCCGTTGATCGCGCGCTCGATGACGGCCGTGTCCCAGTCCGCCGGAGAGGTCGCGGGTTCCTCGCCGGTTGCGGGGATGATGCGGCTGTCGGCGTTCCACCGAGCGACCTGCTGGTTCGCGTCGACCATCGGCTGGAGGAGTCGTTCGTAGGCGGCGAACGCGGACTCCGGTCGCCAGTCCGCGGCGGCGAGTTCGCCGGCCAGGACGTACGCGCCGACCAGCGCGAGGCTGGTGCCCTGCCCCGACATCGGCGACGAGCAGAACGCGGCGTCGCCGAGCAGCGCCACGCGCCCCGTCGACCAGCGGTCCATCACGACCTGCGCGACCTCGTCGAGGTAGAAGTCCTCGGCGGCGTCGAGGTGCTCAAGGATGCGAGGCGTGAGCCAGCCCATGCCCTGCATCCGCGCGCGGAGCAGGAGCTTCTGTGCGGTGACGTCGCGGCGGTCCGCGTCGGGCTCGGACTCGGGTGAGGCGAAGGAGAACAGTGCCATGCCGAGAGTCGCGTCGCGGATCGGGCGCAGACCCGCGGTCCGGCCGGGCGTGATGCAGTCGATGAGCCAGCTGTCGAGGCCGAATTCGTTGGGCACGGTGTAGAAGGCCATGGTGTGCCCGAGGTGACGGATGTGGTCCTCGTGCGGCCCGAAGGCCAGCGCGCGGAGGGACGAGTGCAGGCCGTCCGCGCCGATCACCAGGTCGAACCGATCGGCGGCCCGGTGCTCGAAGGTGACGTCGACGCCGTCGGCATCCTGGGTGAAGGTGGTGATCCGGTCGCCGAAGAGGTATTCGACCCGGGCGTGGGTGGCGTCGTAGAGGACCTGGCTCAGGTCGCCGCGGAGGATCTCGATGTCGGCGATGAAGCCGTCACCACCGTCGTCCTCGGCGCTGAAGGACTGGACGACGGTGCCGTCCTCGTCCACGATGCGCGCGCCCGCGGTCTCCGTGCGCGCCGCGCGGACGGCCTCGTCGAGCCCCATTCGGCGGATCACCTCGCGGGCCACCCCGCGCGCGTCGACGGCCTGGCCGCCGGGGCGGAGGCCAGGAGCGCGTTCCACGACGGTGACGGTGGCGCCGTAGCGCGCGAGCCAGTGGGCGAGGGCGGGCCCGGCGATGCTCGCGCCGGCGATCAGGATCCTCGGACCGGTCATGGTCTCCTCGATCGTTCGCGGGAATAACGGTCCCGATCATTGTGGCGCAGGATCAGCGGAGCGTCACACTGGACGCATGACACGGTGGGTGCTGCACGTCGACATGGACCAGTTCCTGGCCGCGATCGAGATGCAGCGTCGCCCGGAGTTGGTGGGGCTCCCCGTGGTCGTCGGCGGACGCGGCGACCCGGCCGAACGGGCCGTGGTGTCGACGGCGTCGTACGAGGCCCGTGCGTTCGGCATCCGGTCCGGCATGCCGCTGCGCACCGCGGCCAAGCGATGTCCCGACGCCGTCTTCCTCCCCGTGGACTTCCCTGTCTACGAACAGGTGTCCGCCAACGTGATGTGCGCCCTACGCGCCCTTCCGGACGCGGCCGTGCAGGTGCTGGGCTGGGACGAGGCCTTCGTCGGGCTGGACACCGAGGACCCGGCCGCGGCGGCCGCCGCCATTCAACGGGCGGTGGTCGACGCGACCGGTCTGCATTGCTCGATCGGGATCGGTGACACCACCGTGCGCGCGAAGAACGCCACGGACCTCGGCAAGCCGCGCGGCGTCTTCCAGCTCACCAGTGGAAACTGGCTCGCGGTGATGGGCGAGCGGCCGACGCGGGACCTGTGGGGGATCGGATCGCGGTTGTCCCAGCGGCTGGCGGGCCTCGGCGTCAGCACGGTCGCAGACCTGGCCGCCGCCGACGCGACCTCCCTGGCCGCGGAGTTCGGGCCGCGCACCGGCCCGTACCTGCTGGGGTTGGGGCGCGGCGCGGGGCCCGATCGGGTGGACGAGACGCCGTGGGTCGCTCGCGCCCACGGGCACGAGCGGACTTTCCAGGAGGATCTCGCGACGCCTGAGCAGATCCGTGCCGCGTTGGACGAGCTGGCGGGCGCAGTCGCGGCGGACCTACGGGCGGAGGCCCGCCCATGCATGCGGGTGCACCTGAAGGTGAGGTTCGCGCCCTTCTTCACCGTCAACCGCGTACGCAAGCTGCCCGAGCCGACCTTCGACCCGGCGAGCATCGCCGACACCGCCGAGGCCCTGTACCGAGCCCTCGACGACGAACGCCCCGTACGGCTGCTGGGCGTGCGCGGCGAGATGGTGCCGCCGGAGGGCGGCTACCCCTGATCGACTACCACCCTCGCTCGCGCCACTCCGCGAGGTGCGGGCGCTCGGCGCCGAGGGTGGTGCCTTTGCCGTGGCCGGGGTGGACGACGGTGTGGTCGTCGAACCGGTCGAAGAGCTTGGTGGTCACGTCGGCGTAGAGGCGGTCGAAGTCACCGGGCTGCCAGGTCTTGCCCACGCCACCCGGGAACAGGCAGTCGCCGGTGAACAGGTGGACGGGGGCACCGTCGACCTCGGGGCGCAGGGCGAGCGCGATCGACCCGGGCGTGTGCCCGACCAGCTCGATGACGTCGAAGACGAGGTCGCCGATCGCGAGCACCTCGCCGTCGGAGAGGGTGCGGTCGGTGGGGGCGTCGATGCCCTCCGCGTCGTTGACGCCGGCGGCGGCCGGCACGCCGAGACCCTCCCGGACCTCCTTGAGCGCGTACCAGTGGTCGAGGTGACGGTGCGTGGTGACGATGAGCTCGACGCCGCCCGTCGCCCGCGCGAACTCGAGGATCCGCTCTGCGTCGTTGGCCGCGTCGATGAGCAGCGTGCGGCCGGCGGAATCACTCACCAGGTACACGTTGTTGTCCATACCGCCGACGGAGATCTGATTGATCGTGGTGGTCACGGGCCTCACGGTACCGCGCGGCGGAAAACTTGTCGGTGGGCTTCTCTAGCATTGATCCGGGTCCCGTCTGTGGGCCTGCAAGCTCGGACGGAAGGAAAACGGTGGCTGATCGCCTGATCGTGCGCGGAGCGCGCGAACACAACCTGCGGGGTGTCGATGTGGACCTCCCGCGCGACAGCCTGATCGTGTTCACCGGGCTGTCCGGCTCAGGCAAGTCCAGCCTCGCGTTCGACACGATCTTCGCCGAGGGGCAGCGCCGCTACGTGGAGTCGCTGTCGGCGTATGCGCGGCAGTTCCTCGGCCAGATGGACAAGCCCGATGTCGACTTCATCGAGGGGCTCTCGCCCGCGGTGTCGATCGACCAGAAGTCGACGAACCGCAACCCGCGGTCCACCGTCGGCACCATCACCGAGGTGTACGACTACCTGCGCCTGCTCTACGCGCGGGCGGGAACACCCCACTGCCCGGAGTGCGGCTCGGTCATCGCGCGGCAGACGCCGCAGCAGATCGTCGACCAGGTGCTGGAGATGGAACAGGGCACCCGGTTCCAGGTGCTGGCCCCGGTCGTGCGCACCCGCAAGGGCGAGTTCGTGGACCTGTTCAACCAGCTGCAGACGCAGGGCTACTCGCGCGCCCGGATCGACGGAGTGGTGTACCAGCTCGCCGAGCCGCCCAAGTTGAAGAAGCAGGAGAAGCACGACATCGAGGTCGTGGTGGATCGGCTCGCGGTGAAGAACACCGCGAAGCAGCGCCTCACCGACTCGATCGAGACGGCCCTGCGGCTGGCCGACGGCATCGTCGTCCTCGATTTCGTGGACCGCGAGGAGAACGATCCCGAGCGGGAGCGGCGCTTCTCCGAGAAGATGGCCTGCCCCAACGGCCACCCGATCGCCGTCGACGATCTCGAGCCCCGCTCGTTCTCGTTCAACTCGCCGTACGGCGCGTGCCCGGAGTGCGACGGCCTCGGCGTCCGCAAGGAGGTCGACCCGGAGCTCGTCGTCCCCGACCCGTTGTTGTCGCTGGCCGACGGTGCCATCGCGCCCTGGTCGTCGGGGCAGAGCGCCGAGTACTTCCTGCGTCTGCTCTCCGGCCTGGCCGACGCGATGGGCTTCGACCTGGACACCCCGTGGAAGGACCTGCCGGCGAAGGCGCGCAAGGCCGTCATCGAGGGCTCCGAGCACCAGGTCCACGTGAAGTACCGCAACCGGTACGGCCGCACCCGCTCGTACTACGCCGAGTTCGAGGGCGTCATGCCCTTCCTGCACCGCCGGCTCGAGTCCACGGAGTCGGAGCAGATGAAGGAGCGGTACGAGGGCTACATGCGCGACGTGCCGTGTCCGGCCTGCTCCGGCGCGCGGCTACGGCCCGAGATCCTCGCGGTCACGCTCGATCACCCGCGGTTCGGGGAGAAGTCGATCGCCGACGTCTCCGCGATGTCCGTGGGGGAGTGCTCGGACTACCTGTCCGACCTCAAGCTCGGCGCGCGCGAAGCCGCGATCGCCGGCCGCGTGCTCAAGGAGGTGCAGGCGCGCATCGCGTTCCTGCTGGACGTGGGCCTGGAGTATCTCTCGCTCTCCCGTGCGGCCGGCTCGCTGTCCGGCGGTGAGGCGCAGCGCATCCGCCTGGCCACGCAGATCGGCTCCGGCCTGGCGGGCGTGCTCTACGTGCTCGACGAGCCGTCCATCGGCCTGCACCAGCGCGACAACCGCCGGCTCATCGACACGCTCGTGCGCCTGCGGGACCTGGGCAACACGCTCATCGTCGTCGAGCACGACGAGGACACGATCCGCATGGCGGACTGGGTGGTCGACATCGGCCCGTACGCGGGTGAGCACGGCGGCAACGTGGTGCACAGCGGCACCTACAAGGCGCTGCTCAAGAACAAGGAGTCGCTGACCGGCGCCTACCTGTCCGGGCGGCGCGCCTTGCCCGTGCCCGCGGTCCGGCGCCCGATCGACAAGAAGCGCCAGCTCAAGGTCGTCGGCGCACGCGAGCACAACCTGCAGAACATCGACGTGTCGTTCCCGCTGGGCGTGCTCACGGCGGTCACGGGCGTGTCCGGGTCCGGAAAGTCCACGCTGGTCAACGACATCCTCTCGACGGTGCTGGCCAACAAGCTCAACGGGGCACGGCAGGTTCCGGGGCGGCACAGCCGCGTCACGGGGCTCGACGATCTCGACAAGCTGGTGCAGGTCGACCAGTCGCCGATCGGCCGCACTCCGCGGTCCAACCCGGCCACCTACACGGGCGTCTTCGACAAGATCCGCACGCTGTTCGCGGCCACCACCGAGGCGAAGGTCCGCGGCTACCAGCCCGGTCGCTTCTCGTTCAACGTCAAGGGCGGCCGGTGCGAGTCGTGTTCGGGCGACGGCACCATCAAGATCGAGATGAACTTCCTGCCGGACGTGTACGTGCCGTGCGAGGTGTGCCACGGCGCGCGGTACAACCGCGAGACGCTCGAGGTGCACTACAAGGGCAAGAGCATCGCCGAGGTGCTGGACATGCCGATCGAGGAGGCCGCCGAGTTCTTCGAGGCGGTCACCTCGATCCACCGCTACCTCAAGACGCTGGTCGAGGTCGGCCTCGGCTACGTCCGGCTGGGGCAGCCCGCCACCACGCTGTCCGGCGGCGAGGCGCAGCGCGTCAAGCTGGCCGCGGAGCTGCAGAAGCGGTCCAACGGCCGCACCGTCTACATCCTCGACGAGCCCACGACGGGTCTGCACTTCGAGGACATCGCGAAGCTGCTGCAGGTGATCGACGGGCTGGTCGACAAGGGGAACTCGATCATCGTCATCGAGCACAACCTGGACGTCATCAAGACCGCCGATTGGATCATCGACATGGGGCCGGAAGGCGGCAGTGGAGGCGGCACCGTCGTCGCGCAGGGGACGCCCGAGGACGTGGCGGCCGCGCCCGATTCGTACACAGGGAAGTTCCTCGCGGAGGTGCTGGCCACGTCGTAGGGCGTGTCGCCCTGGGGATGGGGTTGTGGACGCGCGGTGGAGGAGTTGGGGATGCCTGTGGAGCGCGATCCACAGCATCTTGTGTAAATTGCACGCGTGTGACACTAGATGTAGTGTTGATGGCATGAGCAACGTGATCGTCTACACCAAGCCCGCGTGCGTGCAGTGCACGGCGACCTACCGCGCGCTCGACCTGGTAATCAGGTCGTTCTGAGTCTGATCGTTGTGTAAGGCGCAGTGGTTAGGAGATGTTGTGTCTGGGATCGCCTGTACGGACGCTGTTTGTTCTGTTCGGTTCGGCCCACCCGCTGAGCGGGTGGGCCGGGGTTGAACTGTTTTGTGGCGTGAACCAGGTGCCGCTGCTGGCTCGTCCGGATACGGAGTAGGAGAAGGCTATGTCTGAGGTTGTCGTTTACAGCAAGCCGGCGTGTGTTCAGTGCACCGCTACGATTCGCTCGCTTGAGCGGGCGAATGTTGACCATCGAGTCGTCGATCTTGCGGCTGACGACGATGCGCGGGATTACGTTCTCGCTCTCGGATACTTGCAGGCGCCCGTGGTGGTGACTGATCGGGGTGAGCACTGGAGTGGTTTCCGGCCGGACCGGCTTCGAGCGCTCGGTGGGGCACGAGCTGCCGGTCAGGGGGCCTGAGAGACTCGCTTTGGCGCGCGGGGATGGATTGTCGCGCAATCGCGGAGAGAACCGGCGCCCATAGAGCATGGGGACTCCGGCCTCGGGGTTGGTTCACTGAATCGACGAGTGCTCGGGTGTGTGCGTAGGTGCCCCTGTGTGCGACCGGGCGCCCAGTACTCGTGTGCCTAGGGTCACCGCTGGTTGGAGTCAAGTGGGAGCGCAACCGGTCCGCTTCTCGTTCCAGGAGCGCACCTGGATTTGGTGGTTGGGCCGAAGGTTTGCTCGCCAGGGTTCAAGCTAGCCCCATGCGAATGTTCCGAGAATTGGTCTCGAGGAGCGACGACCCGAGTGCGACCAAGGATGCAGGTGATCTGTATTCCATGCGGCCGAGCCCACGCAAGATCCGCTTGCTCATCGACCTCGAGTCGGTGATCGATCGCCCCGACGCCGAAGCTGACCGCCTACTTCAGGGGCTGTGCGGCTACGACAACGTCGAAACTCTCGTGATCGAGATGTCGAAAGTCCGCACGAGCGACAAGGAAGGCGCCTCCGACGTCGACCCGGGGCCTCAGGACGGAACAGTCGTTTTGACTGACGTAACTGCACACAACGGCCCATTTTCCCTCCCGGGGCCTAGATACCTTTGGGAGGTCACTGGCGACCGTCCGCATTTCGATCGATCTGTGACTACTTCGGCGCACGGTTGGGTGAGCCCGATGCCTCAACTCAACGAGACGTACCAGCTCGCGGCGGCGCGTTGCCGACATGCCGCGCCCGACGAGCTCAAGCCGCGTGTTGATCGTGCGGTCCTTCTGGCCGAGACCGGCCGTGCGATCGACTACGACCTCATTGTGTCTGAGGCGGAGGAATGTGGCGGAGAGCTGGCCATCGCGACACGGGCGAACGTTGTCTCACGCGCTCAAGCGATCCCGATAGTTGCGCACTACCTTCGGTGTCAGCAGGTGTATCCCATGCACCCGGTCTCGCCGACCAGGCGGTTGACCATGAATCGACAGGGCTTCTACATCGAAACGGTCTACGCGTGCAGTCCAGGCTTGTGGCATTGGCTGGGGAAATGCGAGATCACAGCTCGATCGCACCCTGATTCCGCATCGTTCCTGTCCGAATGTCACGCGATCATCGGGCGCCTGTCGAGGGCGTTACGGGCGCGTGATTCCCTGATGGCCGCGCTCGGGGCAAAGCAAACTCCTGACGCGGTCGATGATGATCAGGCTCATCGAAAGTCCCCAGTGATGCTCATTGAAATTCCTCACCTGGGTGCGGTCGGATTATAGCGGTCGGCGGCTGGGTGCGATTGCTGTGCGGTGGGTTTCGTTGCGGGCGTGGTGGTCTCGTAGTCGGTAGCTGTCGCCGTCGAGTTTGAGGACGACGGAGCGGTGTAGGAGCCTGTCGAGCATGGCCGCGGCGACGGTGGTGTCGCCGAGGACTTCGCCCCATTCGGAGACCGATCGGTTGGTGGTGATGACGATCGATGTTTTCAGATACCGTTGCGCGACAACCTGAAACAACGCTGATGCGGCTTCGGCGGGCAAGGGGAGGTAGCCGAGTTCGTCGATGACGAGCAGCGTCGGGCCAGCGAAGAACCGCATGGTCGTCGACCAGCGGCCTTCGATCGCCGCTTTGTGGCAGCGGGCGGCCAGGTCGGCGGCGGTGGTGACGTAGGTGCGGTATCCGGCGTGCACTGCGGCAT